>NZ_JBYTEC010000001.1:0-1666911 GCF_058792075.1 Ensifer sp. EB106-03-01-XG145
ACGGCCGTGAAACGCCCCAGCGCCGATGGTACTTCGTCTTAAGACGCGGGAGAGTAGGTCGCTGCCAGGTCTGCAAAGCGCAAGAGAAACAACCGCCGCTCCCCTTCGAGGCATCGCCGAGAAGGATAAGGTAGCGGCGGAAACAAACCGAAACATCTTCTCGACACACACTTCGGCCCTGCCGAACACGGGCCGCCACCAAGCGGCCCTTTTGTTTTGCTAGACTGAAAATAATCAGTGCGTCCCTTACGCGAGACAAATCCTACCGATTTGCTCGGCACAGACAAACAACGAGATTTTGCTTCGCAAAACTCGGACCGGATTAAACGGGATTTTGCCTTCGGCAAAACCCGGAAAGAGCGGATAAATCCCATAGGGATTTACCGCGATGGCGCGGGGTGGAGCAGCCCGGTAGCTCGTCAGGCTCATAACCTGAAGGCCGCAGGTTCAAATCCTGCCCCCGCAACCAAATCAAAAAAAGCCCGCGCGGAGAAATCCGCCGGGCTTTTTTGGCGTTTCTCAACCACCAAAACCACCGTCACCACGCGAAACCACCACGCCCGCAAGCATAAAGCGCGCTGAAACGGCAAACCGCGACGCGATGCCAGACACTTGACCAACCCCTTCTAGCCAGCGGCGATTGTTGTGTTTTGACCAATGAAACCTGACGTCGCTGGGTGGCTAAGCAAGTAGAAGCAAGCGTATGGGCAGAGTGCACGACAGCGAAGCACATCCTGCTGATCGGCCCCTCCAGGCACCCGCTCTGCGCGATGCAGCTGGACAAGCTCTCGAAAATAGAAACTATCGCCATAATCAAAAGGGAGTCGCACCAGGCTCCGAAAATGGCGGGGGGATTCGCGAGCATGGCCTATCAGGGGACTTTGGGTATCGAGCGAACCCGACTGGTCTACGCACTCTTTCTCGTCTGCGCCGGACTGGCAATCCTCGGTAGCCTGCTTGCGGCTTCGGACGGCTCTGTCTGGCGCTGGCTACACTATCTGACCAAGCCAACGGCAACTCTGTTGCTGCTCGTGGTTGTCTTCAGGAATCGCGCTCCTTCCTCGCGCACCTACGGCATGGCAGTCGCCATCGGCCTGCTTTTTGCCGCGGCCGGCGACGTCTTTCTGATGCTGCCCGGCGATTATTTCCTCGCCGGGTTGATCTGCTTCCTGCTGACCCATTGCGCCTACATCTTCGCACTCACCCGCGATGCCAAATTTGCCGCCCATCTTGGGGTGTTTGGCTTCTTTGCCGTGATTGCGCTGTTCGTCGTCGCTGGCCTCTGGACGTCCCTGCCGCCGGAGATGGGCATTCCCGTCATCATCTACGCATTAGCGCTCGGGGCCATGGCCGCCCAGGCTGTTTCCCGCCTGCGGCAGTTCTCGGGAACGCCGGCGCAGGCAACCGCGCGGTTTGCCGCCTATGGCGGCCTACTGTTCATGATCAGCGACACGCTGCTTGCCTATGGCCGCTTCCGCTGGCAGATCCCCTACAACGCACTCTGGGTGCTCGGCACCTATTATGCCGCCCAGTATTTCTTCGCCCGTTCGACGCAAGCCCATGACAGCAAACGATAATTTATCCGCGCAGCTTCGCCCCACCTTCGACCGGCTGCGTGGCGCATGGCTGGAACAGCGTCCAACCACCGAGCAACGACGTAACGACCTGAGCCGGCTCAAGGATCGGCTGCGCGCCCGCAAGGACGAGATGTGCGAAGCGATCAATGCGGATTTCGGCCATCGCGCCCGGCATGAAACGCTGCTCGGCGAAGGCGGCGTCGTGCTCTCGGAGATCGATCACACGCTGGCGAAGCTCAAGCGCTGGGTCCGTCCGGAGCGGCGGAAGGCAGGATGGAAGCTCTGGCCGGCCAAGGCAGAAGTGCGCTTCGTGCCGCTTGGCGTCGTCGGCATCATCTCGCCGTGGAACTACCCGGTCAATCTGGCGCTCGCGCCCCTGGTCGCGGCGATTGCTGCTGGCAACCATGTCTACCTGAAGCCCTCGGAGCATACGCCGAAAACGGCAGAGTTCCTGCGGTCGCTGCTCGCCGAGGTCTTTCCCACGTCGCGGGTGGCGGTCGCGCTTGGCGGCCCCGAGCTTTCCGCCAGTTTCTCGGCTCTTCCATTCGATCATCTGTTCTTCACAGGCTCGACCGCCGTCGGGCGCAAGGTGATGGCGGCAGCCGCGCAAAACCTGACGCCGGTAACGCTTGAGCTCGGCGGCAAGTCGCCGGCGATCATCGGAGAAACCGCCGATCTCGCAAAAGCCGCAAGGCGTGTTACGACCGGCAAGTTCTTCAATGCCGGACAGACCTGCATCGCGCCCGACTACGTTCTGATTCATGAGAGCAGACGCGATGCCTTCGTGGACTTGCTGAAGCAGGAAATCGCCACGCGTTATCCGGCAAAGCGTCGCTTCGACGATTACACGGAGATCGTCAATGCCGGCCAGCACGAACGTCTGAAACGGCTGATCGCCGATGCCGATCGGCGCGGCCACAGGGTGGTCCCGCTTCTCGATGGGACACAGGACGCGCCCGGACGCCCACGCTTTCTCCCGCCGACAGTCATCCTCGATCCGGATCGCGACAGCGCCGTCATGGGCGAGGAGATCTTCGGCCCGATCCTGCCTGTTGTCAGCTACGCTTCGATCGACGCGGCGATCGGCCATGTGCTCGGCCATGACCGTCCGCTGGCGCTTTATTGCTTCACGCGCAGCGAGGCCGAAATCGAAGCCATGCTCTCGCGCGTCGTCGCCGGTGGCGTCTGCATCAACGACACGCTCTACCAGTTCGGCTGCAACGACCTGCCCTTCGGCGGCGTCGGCGCCAGCGGCATGGGACACTATCACGGGCGCGACGGATTCCTGACATTCTCCAAGGCAATGCCGATCTTGCGGAAATACGATCCGGCGCCGAGCGACCTGGTGAAACCGCCCTATAAAGGCATCGCCGACTGGGTGATCCGCTTCCTTTCGCGATAGCTGCCAAAAATACTGCATGCGCGCTGCAATTTCGCCTTGTAGCTCTAGTTGCTAGAGGTCGTAGCCTTGCTTCAAGATTGCAAGGAGCAGGTCATGGCGAGCACTATTCGAGAAGCCCGTTATCGCGTCGAAGGCATGGATTGCGCATCCTGCGCGACCAAGATCGATACGGCGGTACGCAGGCTGTCAGGCGTCGAGGACGTTTCGGTCTCCGTATCGGCAGGCACGATGTCGGTAAAATTTGCCGATGAGAATGATCTCGCGACATCGATCGTCAGCAAAGTCGGAAAGCTGGGTTATCGTCTGCATCCGATCAATGCTGGCCAGACGCTGGAACGGAAAGCAGCGCATGTGTGCTCCGGCCATGACCATGACCATGATCATGGTCATGAGCACGATCATGGGCATCACCACGACCACCACGATCATCACCGTGAGGGCCACGCCGGACAGAAGGGCGAAAACGCAGCGGCTGCGGCAATGGGCCTTCATGGCCATGACCATGGCCCGGCGAGCGGCCCGTGGTGGAAATCGGGTAAGGGCAAGCTGACGATCGCCAGCGGCCTGGCGCTGATATCAGCCTATGCGGTCGGCAAGATGGTTCCGGCCACAGAGCCCTGGATCTTCACGCTGGCCATGCTGGTCGGCCTGTTGCCGATCGCGCGCCGCGCCCTTGCCGCTGCCACCATGGGCACGCCGTTTTCGATCGAGATGCTGATGACGATCGCTGCCGTTGGCGCGGTCTTCATCGGGGCGACCGAAGAAGCGGCGATGGTGGTGCTGCTCTTCCTGATCGGCGAGTTGCTGGAGGGCGTAGCGGCCGGCAAGGCGCGCGCCAGCATCCAGTCGCTGACAGCACTCGTTCCAAAGACCGCCTTCGTCGAGCGGGAGGGCCGGCTGGACGAAGTTCCCGCCGAGACGCTCAGTGTCGGCGCTGTCATTCTCGTTCGTCCCGGCGACCGCATTCCGGCCGACGGCGTGGTGCTTTCTGGCGAGAGTGCTGTCGACGAGGCGCCTGTGACCGGCGAGAGCACGCCGGTGCGCAAGGAGGTCGACGACACCGTCGTTGCGGGCACCGTCAACGGTTCCGGTGCGCTGCGCGTGCGAGTGACGGCCGCTGCTGCGGACAACACCATCGCGCGGATTGTCCGCCTGGTGGAGGAAGCACAGGAAAGCAAGGCGCCGACCGAGCGCTTCATCGACCGTTTCTCGCGGTACTATACGCCAGGTGTCGTCGTGGTTGCGGCGCTGGTCGGCTTGCTACCGCCGCTTCTCTGGGGCGGCGCCTGGGATGAATGGATCTACAAGGGCCTCGCCATCCTCCTGATCGGCTGCCCCTGCGCTCTGGTTATATCGACGCCAGCCGCGATCGCTGCCAGCCTTTCGGCTGGCGCCCGGCGCGGCTTGCTGATGAAGGGCGGCGCAGTGCTGGAGAATGTCGGCAAGGTGACCGCCGCCGCCTTCGACAAGACCGGCACGCTCACCGAAGGCAAGCCGAGGGTGACCGACATTGTCGGCTTCGGCCGATCGGAGACCGAGGTTCTGTGCCTGGCGGCGGCACTCGAGCAGGGATCGAGCCATCCGCTTGCCCGCGCCATCTTGGAGCGGAGCGCAGCTGACGGCCTTGTCGTCCCCAATATCGCGACCGTAAATGCGGTCGGCGGCAAGGGGCTCGAAGGGTCAGTCGAGGGCGTCGCATTGTTCTTCGGCTCGCCAAAGGCGGCCGCTGAGCGGGCACCGATGACGGCGGCTGAGACGGCGCGGGTTTCGGCCCTCAACGACGAAGGCAAGACGGTTTCGGTGCTGGTAGCCGGTGGCGTGATTGCTGGTGCCATTGCCATGCGCGACGAGCCGCGGCCGGATGCGGCCGCCGGCGTCAAGGCGCTGACCGATGCTGGTCTGCGCGTCGTCATGCTGACCGGTGACAACCGCCGCACGGCGGAAGCAATCGGCCGCCAGTTCGGCATGGAGGTTCGCGCCGAGCTCCTGCCCGAGGACAAGCAGCGGATCGTCCGTGAACTGAAGAACGAGGGCTTCAACGTCGCCAAGATCGGCGACGGCATCAACGACGCGCCGGCGCTGGCGGCCGCCGATATCGGCATCGCGATGGGCGGCGGCACGGATGTGGCGCTCGAGACCGCGGATGCGGCGGTCCTGCATGGACGGGTGGGCGATGTGGCGGCGATGATCCGGCTGTCCCGTTCGACGATGCGCAACATCGTCCAGAACATCACCATCGCGCTTGGCCTGAAGGCCGTCTTCCTGGTGACGACGATCATTGGGGTCACCGGCCTGTGGCCGGCTATCCTGGCCGACACCGGCGCCACAGTGCTCGTCACCATGAATGCTCTGCGTCTGCTTCGGCCCGTGCGAGCCGCCTGAACAGCTAAAATGCCTCAAAAAGACGACCGGCGGCACATGGTGTCGCCGGTTTTTCGCGTCCAGGTGCCTGTGTATATTCACGCTGGACTCTCACCAGCGATCTGGTGAGAGTATAAGGAGAACTCGATTGAGGGCTTCCGCCCCGAAAAATCGATGATAAACTTATACCAAATGGTAAAAAAATCGCCGGCACGGTTTCTGGGAAGAATGCCGAAGCGGGCCAGTTTGGGGATCGCAAGGCCAATATGGACAATATTGCCATCGAACTGCGTGGGATCGACAAAAGTTTCGGCCCGGTCCACGCCAACAAGAACATCAATCTGAAGGTCCGCAAAGGGACGATCCACGGCATCATTGGCGAAAACGGTGCGGGGAAATCGACCCTGATGTCGATCCTCTACGGCTTCTATCAGGCCGACAGCGGCGAGATCCTCGTCGACGGCAAACCCGTTGCCATCCGTGATCCGAACGCGGCGATCGCCGCCGGCATCGGCATGGTCCACCAGCACTTCATGCTGGTCGAGAACTTCACTGTTCTGGAAAACATCATGCTTGGCGCCGAGGACAGCCAGATCCTCAACAAGGGCATTGCCAAGGCGCGCGTCGAGTTGAAACGGCTGGAGCGCGAATACGCGTTGGAAGTCGATCCGGACGCCGTCATCGAGGAGTTGCCGGTCGGTCTGCAGCAGCGCGTCGAGATCCTGAAGGCGCTCTATCGCCGGGCCGATATCCTGATTTTGGACGAGCCGACGGGCGTCTTGACGCCGGCCGAGGCCGATCACCTCTTCCGCGTGCTCGAGCAATTGAAGAGCCAGGGCAAGACCGTCATTCTGATCACCCACAAGCTGCGCGAGATCATGGCGATCACCGACGAGGTTTCGGTCATGCGCCGCGGCGAGATGGTGGCGACCCGCACGACGGCCGAAACGTCGGTCGAAGAGCTCGCCGAGCTCATGGTCGGGCGCCGCGTGCTCTTGCGTGTGGAGAAAGGCGAAGCCAAGCCCGGCGAGGTCAAGCTCGCCGTCGAGGGGTTGACCGTCAAGGATGGCCGTGGGGTTACCATGGTCGACAATGTCTCGTTCAATCTGCGGGCTGGCGAGATTGTCGGCATCGCCGGTGTTGCCGGCAACGGCCAGTCGGAACTGCTGGAAGCGATCTCCGGCATCCGCCGCGCCGTTTCCGGCTCCGTGCTCCTGAACGGCAAACCGATCGATGTCACCGGGCGCGCCGACCCCTCCGAGCTGCGTGATCGTGGTCTCGCCCATGTTCCGGAAGACCGCCACCATGTCGGCCTCGTCCTGAAGTTCGAAGAATGCGAAAACGCCATCCTCGGCTATCACCATGACAAGCGCTATCTCAACGGCGTCTTCCTCAACGTTGATGCGATTCGCAAGGACGCCGAGAAGCGCATCGGCGAATACGACATCCGCCCGCCGAACCCACGCTTGAAGACCGCGAATTTCTCCGGCGGCAACCAGCAGAAGATCGTGCTGGCACGCGAGATGGAGCGCGGGCCTGATGTGCTGATCATCGGTCAGCCGACGCGCGGCGTCGATGTCGGCGCCATCGAATTCATCCATAAGCGGATCATCGAGATGCGCGACCAGGGCAAGGCTGTCCTTCTGGTCTCCGTCGAGCTCGATGAAATCCGCGCCCTGTCGGACCGCATTCTGGTCATGTTCGCCGGCCGTGTCGTCGGCGAGCGCGATCCTGATGCGACCGAGGGCGAACTCGGCCTCCTGATGGCCGGTGTAGAAGGCCGCAAGGAGGCCGCAGAATGAGCACCCCTTATGCTAAGCTCCCGGGCTGGGTCGAATATGGCCTCATCCCGCTGATCAACCTCGCGGTCGCCTTCCTCGTTGCCGGCCTCGTGGTGCTGCTCGTCGGCGAAAATCCCCTGGAAGCGGCCTATCATCTGATCAACGGTGCCTTCGGCCGAGGCGAGTATTTGGGCTTCACGCTCTACTACGCCACCACCTTCATCTTCACCGGTCTTGCCGTCGCCGTCGCCTTCCATGCCGGCCTCTTCAACATTGGCGGCGAAGGCCAGGCCTATGTTGGCGGCATTGGCGTGGCGCTCGCCTGCCTCTGGCTCGATCAGACGATGCCCTGGTTCGTGGTGTTCCCGCTGGCGATCCTTGGGTCCGCCTTCTTCGGCGCGGCCTGGGCCTTCCTGCCCGGTTGGCTGCAGGCCAAGCGCGGCAGCCACATCGTCATCACCACCATCATGTTCAATTTCATCGCGTCGAGCCTGATGGTCTATCTCTTGACACGCGTCCTGAAGCCGCTCGGCTCCATGGCGCCGCAGACGCGGACCTTCGCCGAAGGCGGGCAATTGCCGAAGCTCGACTGGCTGCTTGCGATCTTCGGACTGAACGTCGGTACGGCGCCGTTCAACGTCTCGTTCCTGCTGGCGCTCGTTGCGGCCTTCTGTGTCTGGCTGCTGATCTGGCGTACCAAGCTCGGATACGAAATGCGCACCATGGGCCACAGCCCGTCGGCGGCACGCTACGCGGGCATGAGCGAGAGCCGCGTCACCGTTATCACCATGATGATCTCGGGTGGTCTCGCGGGCATGATGGCGCTGAACCCGATCATGGGTGAACAGGCGCGCATGCAGCTCGACTTCGTGCAAGGTGCAGGCTTCGTCGGCATCGCCGTGGCGTTGATGGGCCGCTCGCATCCGGCCGGCATCATCCCGGCCGCGGTGCTCTTCGGCATGCTCTATCAGGGCGGGGCCGAGATCTCCTTTGAAATGCCGTCGATCTCGCGCGACATGATCGTCATCATCCAGGGCCTGGTCATTCTCTTCGCCGGTGCACTCGAAAACATGTTCCGGCCGGCAATCACCCGGCTGTTTACGATGCAGAGCCGCCGTGCGGCCGTCGTGACGCAGACCAAGGGAGCTTGAAGCCATGGATTTCTTCCACGTCATCGTGGTGCTCCTCGAGTCCACCATCCGTGTTTCCGTTCCGCTGATCTTCGCAGCCCTTGCCGGGCTGTTCACCGAACGCGCCGGCGTTTTCGACATCGGCCTTGAAGGCAAGATGCTTGGTGCGGCCTTTGCCGCCGGCGCCGTCGCTGCGGTCACCCAGTCCGTGTGGATGGGGCTGCTTGCGGCGATCCTGATCTCGATCGCGCTGTCGTTGGTGCACGGCTACGCCTCGATCACCCAGCGCGGCAACCAGATCGTCTCCGGTGTCGCGATCAACTTCATCGTCGCCGGCTCGACCGTCATTCTCGGTGAAGCCTGGTTCCGCCAGGGCGGCCGCACGCCGGCGCTCGGGGAAGGTTCCCGTTTCCAGACGATCACCTTCCCCTATGCCGACAGCGTCAGGGAGATCCCGATCCTCGGCCCGATCTATTCGGACCTGCTTTCCGGCCATTTCCTTCTGACCTATGTCGCCTTCGCGATGGTGCCAATCAGCTGGTGGATCCTTTACCGCACCCGCTTCGGCCTGCGCTTACGCGCCGTCGGCGAAAATCCGGGCGCGGTCGATACCGCCGGCATCTCGGTTCTCTGGCTGCGTTATCGCGCAGTTATCTGCTGCGGCATCCTCTGCGGCTTTGCCGGTGCCTATCTGTCGCTGGCGATGACCGCCGGCTTCGTCAAGGGAATGACCGCTGGCAAGGGCTACATCGCGCTCGCAGCGCTGATCTTTGCCAAATGGCGGCCGTTCAACATCATGCTGGCCTGCCTGCTCTTCGGTTTCCTCGATGCGCTGGCGATCCGCCTTCAGGGCAATCCCCTGCCGCTGATCGGCCAGGTGCCGGTGCAGTTGATGCAGGCGCTGCCCTACATTCTGACCGTGATCCTGCTCGCCGGGTTCATCGGCAAGGCCATCCCGCCGAAGGCCGGCGGTGTCCCCTATGTCAAGGAGCGCTAGAACCATGGAAAAGGAACTGTTCGAGGCCGCGCGTGACGCGATGGCCAAGGCGCACGCGCCCTATTCGAAGTTTCCGGTCGGCGCGGCGATCCGTGCCGAGGACGGCAAGATCTATACCGGCGCCAACATCGAGAACCTGTCGTTCCCTGAAGGGTGGTGCGCTGAGACCACCGCTATCAGCCATATGGTCATGGCAGGCCAACGCAAGATCATGGAAGTGGCCGTCATCGCCGAGAAGCTGGCGCTCTGCCCACCCTGCGGCGGCTGCCGGCAGCGGCTGGCGGAATTCTCCGGCGCCAGCACGCGCATCTTCCTGTGCGACGAGACCGGGGTGAAAAAGACCCTGGCGCTGTCGGACCTTCTGCCGCACAGCTTCGAGACCGAGATCCTCGGATGACCGCCGCCGCTGAACTGCTGAAATCCAGGCTCGGCGGCCTTTCGCCGCGCTATGGCATCGTGCTTGGTTCCGGGCTCGGCTCGCTGGTCGATGCCGTGGACGAAACGCTGCGGCTTTCTTATGCCGACATACCGGGGTTCCCGGTCAGCAGCGTCTCCGGCCATGCCGGCGAACTCGTGGCCGGAACGCTCTCGGGCGTTCCTGTTGTCATGCTTTCCGGCCGAGTCCATTATTACGAACAGGGCGACGCCAACGCGATGCGCCTGCCGCTGGAAACCCTGAAGGAACTCGGCATCGAGTGCCTGGTGCTGACCAATTCCGCCGGATCGCTGCGGGAGGATCTGCCGCCGGGATCGGTGATGCGGATTTCCGATCACATCAACTATTCGGGCTTCAATCCGTTGATCGGCGTGGAAAGCGACGATCGCTTCGTCGGCATGACCAATGCCTATGATGCCGAGCTCGCCGGAAGAATGCAGGAGAGTGCCGAACGCCTCGGCATTCCGCTTCTTGGCGGCGTCTATATGTGGTTCTCCGGCCCGAGTTTCGAGACGCCGGCCGAGATCCGCATGGCCCGCATCCTTGGCGCCGATGCCGTCGGCATGTCCACGGTTCCGGAGGTCATTCTCGCCCGTTTCTTCGGGCTGAGGGTCGTCGCCGCTTCGGTGATAACCAATTTCGGCGCCGGCATGACCGGGGGCGAGATCAGCCATCACGAGACGAAGGACATGGCGCCGGTTGGTGGCAAGCGGCTTGCCGCGATCCTCGCCGACATGATCGCAGCCGACGCGGTGCGCGGGTGACGATGCTTCCGCAGGAAACAATCAGGCGCAAGCGCAACGGCGAACGCCTCGCTCCAGCCGAGATCGCGGATTTCGTCCGCGGCCTGTCGGATGGCTCCATCTCCGAAGGGCAGGTTGCCGCTTTCGCCATGGCGGTCTGGTTTTCCGGCATGAGTCGCGACGAGACCGTGGCGCTGACGCTCGCGATGCGCGACTCCGGCGAAACACTCGACTGGAGCACCATCCGTCGCCCGATCGCCGACAAGCATTCTACCGGCGGCGTTGGCGACAACGTCTCGCTGATGCTGGCGCCGATCGTTGCCGCCTGCGGCCTTGCCGTGCCGATGATTTCGGGGCGCGGGCTCGGGCATACGGGCGGCACGCTCGACAAGCTCGAATCGATACCCGGCTACGATATCCAGCCGTCGGCGGCGCTATTCCGCAGGACGGTCGACGAGATCGGCTGCGCAATCATCGGCCAGACGGCGAACCTCGCTCCGGCCGACAAACGGCTTTATGCGATCCGCGACGTGACCGCGACCGTCGATTCCGTGCCGCTGATCACGGCCTCGATCCTGTCGAAGAAGCTCGCCGCCGGCCTTCAGTCGCTGGTGCTCGACGTCAAGCTCGGCAATGGCTCCTTCATGAGCGATGCCAAGGAAGCGGAGGTGCTTGCGCGCTCGCTGGTCGATGTCGCCAACGGCGCCGGCGTTCGTACCTCGGCGCTTCTGACCGACATGAACGAACCTCTGGCCGATGCCGCCGGCAACGCGTTGGAGATCGAAAATTGCCTGGCCTTCCTCCGGGGCGAGAAGAAAGGCACACGGCTTGAAACGGTCGTCCTGGCGTTTGCTGCCGAAATGCTCGTCGCGGGGAGCGCCGCCGGTGATGCCGAACAGGGCGAAGCGCTGGCGCGCCAGGCGCTTGGCAGCGGAGCAGCACTTGAACGCTTCGGGAAAATGGTGCACGCGCTTGGCGGCCCGACTGATTTTGTTGAGCGCTCGGTGGCCTATCTCGGGCGTGCGCCGGTCATCTTGCCGGTCGAAGCGAAGCAGTCCGGCTATCTTGCAGCCTGTGAGACCCGCGAACTGGGCATGGCCGTCATAGCGCTTGGCGGCGGACGATCGCATCCGGATGACAGGATCGATCATCGGGTCGGCTTAGATGCGCTGAAGCCGCTCGGTACGCGGATCGAGAAGGGCGACCTGATTGCCTTTGTCCATGCGGCCGATCGGGATGCTGCGGACGTAGCCCGTCGTCGCCTGCACGAACTCTATACGATCGATGATATGGAGCCGGCGAAGCGTTCGCCGATTCTCGCGAAAATCACCTGACGAGGTGCAGGGCACCGTCCTCGACCCGGAAGGACGACAGCCGGTTCAGGAACGTCATGCCGATAAGCGTGCCGGAGAGCGCCTTGTCCGGCAGCACCAGTGCCTGAACGTCGCGTACCGATATGCCGCCGATCTCGATCCGGTTCAGCATCGCCGGAGCCGCTTCGACGACACCATTGGCAGTATTGACGCGAGCCGTGAAGGAAAGCGTGCTTGGTGCAATGCCGAGCCGGCGTGCGGTCGAAAGGTTGATGGCGATGCTGCTGGCGCCGGTGTCGACTAGGCCGCGCTCGCTGCGGCCGTTGATGCGGAAAGTGCCAAAGAAGTGGCCCCTGCCATCGGCGTCGAGCACAACGCTCCGCCCCGCCGCATACTTTGCCGTGGTCGTCGGCGGGGCTGCAGCTTCCTTGGCAGCCGTCTTGTTACCGCCTTGCGTCAAGGCGGTGGTTGCCAAGTGCGGGACCACCACCATGGCTGCAAGCGCGGCCACACCTGCCAATGCGAGCAAACGGACGAGCATGGACATCACCCCTTCAATGGCATCGGATGCAGCAAACTCAAATTGCTGCGGAGACCGTTTGCGCGTCCGAAAGGAGGCGCGATCGTTATGGAGCAGTAGACCGCATGACGCCTAAGACGACATAAAAAAGCCGCCGGATTCCGGCGGCTTTCTCGCGGATTTGCAATCCTGGTTAAGGATCAGGAAATCATTTGGTGCCGTACATGCGGTCGCCCGCGTCGCCGAGACCGGGCATGATGTAGCCGAGTTCGTTGAGGTGGCTGTCGATCGAGGCGGTGTAGATCGGCACGTCCGGGTGCGCGCCCTGGAAATTGCGGATGCCTTCGGGAGCGGCGAGCAGGCAGAGGAAGCGGATGTTCTTGGCGCCGCGCTCCTTCAGCTTGTCGATCGCAGCAATCGACGAATTGCCGGTGGCGAGCATCGGGTCGACGACGATGATGAGGCGTTCGGACAGGCTTTCCGGCGCCTTGAAGTAATACTCCACCGCTTCCAGCGTCTCATGGTCACGATAGACGCCGATGTGCGAGACGCGGGCCGAAGGCACCAGCTCGAGCATGCCTTCGAGCAGCCCGTTGCCGGCGCGCAGGATCGAGGCGAACACAAGCTTCTTGCCCTCGAGGACCGGCGAGTCCATTTCCTCCAGCGGAGTCTCGATCCGCTCCATCGTCAGTTCGAGATCGCGCGTGACCTCGTAGCAGAGCAACGTCGAGATCTCGCGAAGAAGCCGGCGGAAACCTGCGGTCGAGGTCTCCTTCTTGCGCATGATGGTCAGCTTGTGCTGCACAAGCGGATGATCGATCACTGTAACGCCGTTCATGGCTCACCTTTCCGGATTTTTTGTATCCGTCCTTTTTCCATGGAATGCGTCGTCGCCGCAAGGGTATTGGCCGGCCGGAGAACGTCATCCCCAGCCGACGGATGGCGGCGGTTCCTAGATCCGCGCGAGCAGCCGCTGGCGCGTCGGTTCGTCGACGAAGGCGGCCTCGATCGCCGTGCGGGTCATGCGGTTGATCTCCTCGTCGGTGAAGCCCATCACCGCAGAGGCGATGTCGTATTCCTGAGCGAGCGACGTATGGAAGAACGGCGGATCGTCGGAATTGAGCGTGACGCGCACGCCTGCCTCGTAAAGTGCCCGCAATGGGTGCGAGGCGAAGTCCGGGAAGACCTGCAGCGAGATGTTGGAGCCGGGGCAGACTTCGAGCACGACTCCGGCGTCGGCAAGGCGCCGCACCAGATCCATGTCTTCGATCGCCCGAACGCCATGGCTAATGCGCGAGGGGTGCACGTGGTCAAGCGCGTCGCGCACACTAAAGGCGCCGGAGAGCTCGCCCGCATGGATCGTCAGGCCAAGGCCTGCGTCCCGTACAATGTCGAAGGCGCGGGCAAAATCGGCCACGTTGTGCATGCGTTCTTCGCCAGCGAGGTTGAAGCCGGTGACGAGCGCATGCTCCCGCCTGGCCGCGAATTCTGCGGTCTTGATTACGGACTCCGGGCCGAGATGGCGAATGCCTGTGATCAGCATGCGCGATTCGATCCCGGTCTTCTGCCTTGCGGCTTCCATGCCGGCGGCAAGGCCCTCAAGGTAAGCTTTCGCGCCCAGGCCGATCGTGTTGCCGTGGTCGGGCGAAACGATGATTTCACTGTAGATTGTGCCGGCTTCGGCAAGCTCCGTCAGATAGGCTTCGGCGAGCAGTGCGTAGTCTTCCTCGGTCCGAAACAGCGAGGCGATGGCGTCGTAGCATTTCACGAAGCTGGTGAAGTCTTCCCAGACATAGGCCCTGTCACGGATGATCGCGCTGGTGTCGATGCCATACTTCTCGGCCTGAGCTAAAGCCAGCTCAGGCGGCGTCGCGCCTTCGATGTGGCAATGCAGCTCCGCCTTCTTCAGATGCGCGGTCAAATGAGGCTTCTCCCATGATGGCCCGGCGCGATGCCGAGATGTTTGGCGACGGATTCGCCGATATGCGCGAAGGTGTTGGCGACGCCGAGCGAGCGGCTGCGCAGCGACGGTCCGAACATCAGCACCGGTACCCGCTCGCGCGTATGGTCGGTGCCGCGCCAGGTCGGGTCGCAGCCGTGATCGGCCGTCAGGATGACGATGTCGTTGGGCTGCAGGCGGCGATCGAGATCCGGCAGGCGCGCATCGAAGGCTTCGAGTGCAGCCGCGTAACCGGCAACGTCGCGGCGATGGCCGTAGAGCATGTCGAAATCGACGAAATTGGTGAAGACCAGGCTGCCGTCTTCGGCCTCGTCGATGGCCGCGAGACTTGCGTCGAAGAGCGCCATGTTGCCGTCGGCCTTCGTCAGCTTCGTCACGCCCTGGTGCGCGAAGATGTCGCCGATCTTGCCGATCGCGTGAACCGTGCGCCCCGCTTCCGTCAGCCGGTCGAGGATCGTCGGCTCCGGCGGCAGCACGGAATAGTCACGGCGATTGCCGGTGCGGGTGAAGGTCTGCGGGCTGGTGCCGACGAAGGGGCGGGCGATCACGCGGCCGATATTGTAGTCGTCGACCAGGCGGCGGACTGTCTGGCAAAGCTCAAGCAGGCGATCGAGCCCGAAGCTCTGCTCATGCGCCGCGATCTGGAAGACCGAGTCCGAAGAGGTGTAGCAGATCGGCTTGCCGCTGCGCATGTGCTCCTCGCCGTGGCGGGCGATGATGTCGGTGCCGGAAGCATGGCAATTGCCGAGGATGCCGGGAATGTTGCCTTCGCGGCAGATGGTTTCGACGAGCTCGGGCGGAAAGGCATCGCCTTCAGCCGAAAAGTAACCCCAATCGAACATGACCGGCGTGCCGCCGATTTCCCAGTGCCCGGAGGGCGTGTCCTTGCCGCGCGAGACTTCGCTGGCGGCGCCAAAGGCACCATAGACCCGATTGGGCACCGGCATGCCCTTGGGAATCGTGCCGTTGGCGAGCTTTGCTGCGTGAACAAGGCCAAGGGCGGACATGTTCGGCAGATTGAGCGGCCCTTCTCGCAAACCAACCCGATCTGCGGCGCCGGCGGCGCAGAACTCCGCGATGTGTCCGAGCGTGTTGGCGCCCAGGTCACCGTAGGCTTCGGCATCCGGCGCGCCGCCTAAGCCGAAGGAATCGAGAACGAATAGAAACGCACGCGCCATGATGCACCTGACAGCGGAAACGCTCGCATCGCGCTCCGAAAGCTTCTGGAAGAACGCGACGACGCCGGAGGCGCGCGCCACGCACAATCCCGAAGGGATAGCGCTGCGCACGGCGCAATGCAATTGCGCCGGATCAGTGCCCGATCAGCAATCAGTGCATTTTATAGTTTGGGCGAGACGCGAGTGGAAGTAGGCCGTCTTGGAGAGGTCTATCGTCTTCGCAGTGGCCTGAAGGCTCGGAGCGTAGAGCAGCAACTCGTGCGGCACGGTCAGCTCCGTGCGAATGACAAAGGACTTGTTGGCCGTGAATTGGCCGGGCAGGGTGACCTTCGAATTCACGCTGTAGGGAACCCCGCCGGCCTGATCGTGCGACCAAATGACGGTCCCCTCATTGGTGCTTGAGACCTCGATACCGGTGATCTTCAGTGTGTAGTTCGCGTTCCCATAGGGTTCGAGAATACTCTTTGCGATATTCGGCACCTTGGCGAGGAAGGCTTTGTTGACTTCCGATTGCTGTGCGATGATGTCGGCGACGGCGCTTGCGGCGCGGGCCGTCTTGCCTGCGACCGTAAAACCGACCGAAAGCTCGAACGCACCGAGATAGGTTATGATCAGCAAGGGTGCGACGATCGCGAATTCAACGGCTCCGACGCCGCGTTTGTCCCGCCGCAGCGCGTGAAACATGGCAGAAACCGCCCGAAGGCGCAGGATCTTTTGCTTCGCAATCTGCTTCACGGCAAACCTCACTCGCTCTCGTTTCGGAAGGTGGCGGTTGCCACCATGAGATAGTCCTTCGGCATGCTCGCGCCGGCGGGCCGCAAGTTGGTGACGAACGGCCTGACGAGGTCGGTGATCACGCTCCACCGATAGTAGGCACGCACCACGTTGAAGGTACCCGGACCGCCGGGGGCAAACTTGAAGTCGCCCGTATCAATATCGGTCGAGCCGGCCTTGCGCGGGATGTTCACAGGAAACGTGCTGAGATCCGAGACCGCCCGGACATCCAGGTAGAACTGCGAGGGCTGGTTTGCTTCGGTGGCGGAGCATTTCATCAGGACTGAGATTTCATTGCAGAAGGCCTGGCGAAACTGCGCCTGAGTCATATCCGTGGCCTTCCCCCGCTGGAAGGTAATCTGGCCGGTACGGACCTTGCGCGCCATCGTCTCCGTTGCGTTCGCCAGGAGCTGGTCGCCGTAGAAGGCGGCAAAGGTTTCGAGTGAGGCGAAAATCACCACGAAGAAGGGCAGCGCGAGGATGGCGAACTCGATGCTCGTCGTGCCTTTGCGGTTGCGGATGAAGCGGCGCAGAATGCCTTTTCGCCTGATATCAGGCCCGCTCGCACGTTCGATTGCCTGCTCGCTGCTCATTGTGCCGTCCCATCATGTTACGCCAGACGGGCGGAAGATTATGGAGCAACCGTTGATATTTCGTTCCCGCAAATCATGTGCATTTTAACGAATCGCGGGTCGAAACCCATAAAATTCAGTTGGTGCTACCTGTGGTTTTACGTTCCGCGTGTCGTTCACAATTTGGCGTACAGGAGAGCACGGTGCGCGACGTCTGTTTGTAGACGCGCACGGTGTTGCCTTCATCGATCGACACCAGAATCCGCTCATCGACAATGGCGTTTCCATCCTGGTCGAGGATGACCAGATTGGTCGTGCCAAAATTGCGGCCGGTGATGACGATGGTTCGGGCGTCGGCAACCGTGGCGTCTGCCACTTCGGCATTGCCGATGATGACCTTGCTGACCGGGCGATCGAGTTTGAGCACGCGCGCGTGATCCATATAGACGCGCATCATGTCGTTCTCTGCGCCAGCGGCGACCACCGGGGCGAGCGATGCGATCACGAAAGCAAACAGGGCGGCTCGGCCGGTCGCGAATGGCATGGTCATGGCGGGTCCTTGAGGTGGGTTCACGCCATACTCACCCGTCTTGGTGAATGAACCGTTAAATCCATGATTTCGAGACCGGATAGGCCCCGCGCCGTTTTCTGTTCGTTTACCCAAAAATCAGGGATGCGTCGTTAACCTGTCGGTAACCGCCTTCTTTAAGTCGATGGAAATGCGCCAGGACTAGTTTGAGGCCATCCGATCAACGGCAACAGTTGGCGGAAGTGCTGAACAACAAACGCGAAGTAGGAGAATCATCATGAAGAAGATTTTTGCCCGTCTGATGAAGGACGAGTCCGGCGCGACCGCTATCGAGTACGGCCTGATCGCCGCCCTCATCTCGGTTGCCCTCATTGCTGGCGCAAGCACCCTGGGCGACGCGCTCAACACCACGTTCGACGGCCTGGGCGGAAAGCTCACGGATAGCACGACTGGTAAGCTCTAATCGGTCTGACCGGTTCAAGCGAGGCGAGATTCGCATGGCGAAGATTTTCCGTCGCCTGAAGCGGGATGACAGTGGTGCGACCGCCATCGAGTATGGTCTGATCGCGGTGCTCGTTTCCGCGGCCCTGATTGCCGGCGCAACCACGATTGGCAATACGCTCGATTCCGCGCTCAATGCAATCGGATCGAGTATTGCGACGAGCGGCAAGATCTAATGAACCGGTCTTGCAAGGAACAAATGGAGCCGCTGCAAAAGCGGCTCCATTTCTATCTGGAGCCCCACG
Source organism: Ensifer sp. EB106-03-01-XG145 (assembly GCF_058792075.1). Lineage (NCBI taxonomy): Bacteria > Pseudomonadati > Pseudomonadota > Alphaproteobacteria > Hyphomicrobiales > Rhizobiaceae > Ensifer > Ensifer sp. EB106-03-01-XG145. The sequence goes on from NZ_JBYTEC010000001.1 coordinate 18,020, forward strand.
GGGAATCGGAGATTGCGTGCGCTCATCTTGGAGGCAGGAACCATGACTGAGGCTGCTATTTTGGTGGTTTTTCCCTTTTGCCTGGCGTTTGCAGCCTTTTCAGACCTGCTGACCATGACGATTCCCAATCGCGTTTCGGTAGTGCTTCTGGGCAGCTTTTTTGTCGTGGCGCTGCTGGCGGGACTCGATCTCGGGGAGATCGGCCAGCATGTGGCCGCGGCCTTGGTTGTCTTTGCCGTGTGCTTCGGCCTGTTTGCTGCAAACGTGATGGGCGGCGGCGACGCCAAGCTCCTGACAGCCAGCGCCATCTGGTTCGGATTCACCCCGTCGTTGACCGCTTTTCTGCTCTACGTTTCCATTTTTGGAGGTTTGTTGACGCTTGCCATCCTGATGTTGCGCCGGCAGGAAAACACGATACTGGCGAGTGGCATCCCCGTTCCGCAGCTCTTGCTGACGGCCAAGAAAATTCCGTACGGCGTGGCAATCGCGCTCGGTGGCTTTGTTGCCTATCCGGCTTCGCCGCTTATGGAGGCGGTCTTTGCGCGCCTTTCTTAAGGCTCAAGCGCGGGGCATCACCTTTCGTTAACTCTCCTCATAAGTAATCCGTTAACTATAATTACACCAATTCCTGATCAATCTGACCCTGGCAATTCTTCGGGGCTCGGAAACGATCATGAAACCGGTTCGCATCATAATACTGGCGGTGGCCGTTCTGTCGGCTGCAATGGCTGGTCTATTGGCGATGAAACTGACGCGCGCACCTGCGCCGTTGGCCGCCGAGCCTCTGATCGAGCGGGCGCCGACCGTCAACGTCCTGGTTGCCAGCAAGAGCCTGCCTGTCGGATCGCGCCTGGCCGGCGATTCCATCCAGTGGATGGCCTGGCCGAAGGACGGTTTGGTTGACGGCCTGATCACCGACGAAAGTCAACCGTCGGCAATCGACGACCTCACCGGAGCCGTCGTTCGCTTGCCGATCTTCAACGGCGAGCCGGTCCGTCACGAAAAGGTCGCAGACTCGTCCAACCGCATCATGTCGTCGCTGTTGCCGGCGGGCAAACGCGCCGTCGCGACGGAAATCACCGTCGCTACCGGTGCCGGCGGCTTCATCCTTCCGAATGACCGTGTCGACGTCATCATGGTCCGCAAGGGCGATGGCGAACTCTACCTGACCGAAACCGTGCTCAGCAACGTGCGTGTTCTGGCGATCGACCAGCAGGTCGAGGAGAAGGAAGACGGCACCAAGGCCGTGGTCGGAACCACGGCCACGCTGGAGCTGACGCCCGACCAGTCGAAAGTAATGACAGTGGCGCAGCAGATGGCCGAGCGCATTTCATTGGCGCTCCGAAGCGTCGCCGATGCACAGGAATCCGACACCGACGCCGCAGACTATCTATTGAGCGGCGACGGTCAGCCGAGCATTCAGGTCATCAAATCCGGGTCCATCGTCAAGAGCGATGGCGCCCTCGGCCAGACACAGCAGTAACCAGGCTAGAATGGGGCATAAGGTGAAACGGAGCGGAAACACATTTCGGGCGTCTGTCGCAGCCGGCCTATCATTCTGCCTGGCGTTTACCGGCATGTATCTGCCGGCGCCGACGGTCGCACTCGCCGCTGCTTCCTCCGTCGTGCGGATCGTTGAAAGCGGCCCAGGCGTCAAGAAGAAGGTCAGTCTCGGCTTAAACAAGGCCGTGGTCGTCGACCTGCCGGCGGACGCGCACGACATTCTCGTGGCGGACCCGTCGCTGGCGGACGCAGTGACGCGCACCTCACGGCGTATCTATCTCTTCGGCAAATCCGTCGGCCAGACCAACATCTTCGTCTTCGGCCCCAATGGCGAGGAGATCGTCAGCCTCGACATCGAAGTCGAGCGCGATATCGCCAATCTCCAGTCCAATCTGCGTCGCTTCATTCCGGACGCCGACATCAATGTCGAGATCATTTCGGACAACATCGTCTTGACCGGAACCGTGCGAACGCCGCTCGATTCCACCCGTGCCGTAGACCTTGCGAAGGCCTTCCTCCAGGGCGGCGAGGCGACCACGCGCAACATCACCGCCCAGGGCAACAATGGCGATGCCGACATCTTCGCTGAAGATCGCCAGGTTTCGCAGATCGTCAACCTCCTGACGATCGACGGCGATGACCAGGTCAACCTCAAGGTCACGGTGGCCGAAGTCAGCCGCCAGGTGCTGAAGCAGCTCGGTTTCAACGGCCGTGTTAGCGACGGCGAAAGCGGCATCGGTTTCCGCAATCCGGCCAACCTCGGGGATGCGATCGGCGTTGGTGTCAACGCGGTGATCAACAAGTCTGTCGGCGGCACGATGATCTCCAGCTACATCAACGCGATGGAGCAGGCTGGTGTGATGCGGACACTGGCCGAGCCAAGCCTGACGGCGATTTCTGGTCAGGAGGCGAAGTTCTATGTCGGCGGTCAGTTTCGCCTGTCGGGAACCCAGGAAGTCACGACCGACGATCAGACCGGCGAAAACAGGGTCACGCGCGAAGTCAACGACGTCGAATACGGCATCCGCCTGAACTTCAAGCCTGTTGTCCTGGGACCGGGACGCATCAGCCTGCAGATCGAGACGAATGTCTCTGAGCCCACCTATGAGGGATCCGTCGTCACTGGCAACGGCACGAGCAAGATTCCTGGCAATACCTTTCTCGGCATCCGCAGGCGCGAAGCTTCGACCAGCGTCGAGTTGCCTTCCGGCGGCTCGATCGTGATCGCCGGCCTGGTTCAGGACAATATTCGCCAGGCGATGTCCGGCCTGCCGGGTGCTTCGAAGATCCCGATCCTCGGAACGCTCTTCCGCAGCAAGGATTTCGTGCGCAACGAAACCGAGCTCGTCATCATCGCGACGCCCTATCTTGTCCGTCCTGTCGCCAGAAGCGCGATCTCCCGGCCTGACGACAATTTCAATCCGGCCAATGATCTCGACAGCTACTTCCTTGGCCGCGTGAACCGCATCTACGGGCGGCCGGAGGCGGCCGCTCCGGCAGGGCGTTACCACGGCAATGTCGGCTTCATCTACAAATAGGTCGGGTCATGACGCTTCGAACCGGTTCCCACCAGAATTCTGAAAGGCCGACTGCCATGCCCCTGAGCACATCCAGCGCCTTCATGCGATGCACGAGCCGCGTGGCCATGCTGGCCATCGCTGGTATCTTTCTTGCGAGCTGCGGGACAAAGGACAATCTCGCTACTGGCTCGATTCCGGACGACTATCGCACGAGACATCCGATCGTGCTCGCCGAAGGCGAACGCGCCATCGACATCCCGATCGCATCGGGCGACCGTCGCCTGACCCAGGGCACGCGCGATGTTATCGCCGGGTTCGCTTCCGACTATCGCAATTCGGCAAGCGGCGTCGTGCAGATCATGATGCCGCGCGGCGCGGCCAACAGCCATGCTGCGCAAGCGATGCGCAGGGAAATCCGCGGCGTCCTGGTTGCTGCGGGCATTCCCGCCAAACGTCTGCTCGAAACGAGCTACGACGCCGGACCTTATGGAGACGCGGCACCGATCCGCTTGAGCTACGTTGCGATTACCGCCCAGACCGCGCCTTGCGGCACCTGGCCGGAAGATCTGAACCTCAACACACTGGAAAACAAGAACTATTACAATTTCGGTTGCGCCTCGCAATCGAACCTGGCCGCCCAGATCGCCAATCCGACAGACCTGCTCGGCCCGCGCCAGACGTCGCCGATCGACGCGGAACAGCGTGGCCAGGTGATCAAGGACTGGCGTGGAACCGACAAGAGCGACGGCCCGGTCGTCATCTTCAACTGATAGCGGCGGGATGAAGAAATGAACACGATCGATTATAAGATCGGCACCGGCGGCGAGGGGGACGAGCCTTTCTTCGACCAAGTGCGCACGGGCGATCTGGAGCAAGTCCGCCCGCTACCGCGGATCTCGATCCACGCATTCTGCGAAACCAATGCAATGCAGCAGCTGATGGAGCGTTGCGGGCGGGACCGGCGCATGGCCAAGGTCAGCTTGCGCATCAACAGCGGCAGCATCGACGCGGCCGCAAACATGTTCGCGACCGTGTCTACCCCCAATCTCATCATCCTTGAAACATCGACCGAACCACGGTCGCTACTGGCCGAGCTTACGCCGCTTGCAGAGGTCTGCGACCCGAGCACCAAGGTGATTCTCGTCGGCAAACACAATGATATCGGGCTCTATCGCGAGCTCATCCGCAACGGCATTTCGGAATACATGGTCGCACCGGTGTCTATGCCGGACATTCTCACCGCCGTTTCGGCGATCTTCGTCGACCCGGATGCCGAGCCCCTGGGCCGAAGCATCGCCTTCATCGGTGCAAAGGGCGGTTGCGGTTCGTCGGTGATCGCGCACAATTGCGCCTGGGGCATCTCCAGCCTCTTCTCGACCGAGACCATTCTCGCCGATCTCGACCTTCCCTATGGCACGGCCAACATCGATTTCGACCAGGATCCGCCGCAGGGCATTGCCGAAGCGGTGTTTGCGCCAGAGCGCCTGGACGAGGTGTTCCTTGACCGGCTGCTGACCAAATGCTCCGACCACCTGTCGCTGTTGGCCGCCCCCTCCATGCTGGACCGCGCCTATGATTTTGAGACCGGTGCGTTCCACCCGATCCTGGAGATCCTGCAGCGCAGCGCCCCCGTTTCCGTACTCGATCTTCCGCATCTGTGGACGGACTGGACCCGCGCCGTGCTCGGAGAAGCCGACGAAGTGGTGATTACCGCGATCCCCGATCTCGCCAGCCTGCGCAATACCAAGAACCTGCTCGATGCAATGAAGAAGCTGCGTCCAAACGACAAACCGCCCCACTTGGTTCTGAACCAGGTCGGGATGCCGAAGCGTCCGGAGATTACGGCGAGCGAGTTCTGCGATTCGCTGGAAACCGAAGCGGCGGCCATCATTCCCTTTGACGCGGCCCTATTTGGCAACGCTTCGAACAGCGGACGGATGATAGCGGAAATCGACAAGAAGGCGCCGGCGGCTGAAACGTTCTCACAGCTCGCGCATCTTTTGACCGGCCGGGTAACGATGAAGAAGGCTCGGCGCGGCGGACTTGGAAAGGTGCTTGCCGCGCTCGGCAGGAAATAGACTGGACATAGGATCACGCAAATGTTTGGCAAACGCGGAAACGAAGGCTTCGGCAAAAGCGGCACCCCGGGTCCCGCCGTTCCGCCGCCCGTGGTTGCTGCGCAACCGATGGCGACCGAGCGGTCCGCGGTTCCGGTTCTCGGCGAAACGACGTCCGCGATCCCGAAGATCCAGCCGGCCGCCCCATCGACGACCCGGCGTCGCACAGCGCGAACGGAAGACTATTACGATACGAAGTCGCAGGTATTTTCGGCGCTGATCGACACGATCGACCTGTCGCAGCTCGCCAAGCTCGACACCGAGAGCGCGCGCGAGGAAATCCGCGACATCGTCAACGACATCATCACGATCAAGAATTTCGCGATGTCGATCTCCGAGCAGGAAGAGCTGCTCGACGACATATGCAACGACGTGCTGGGGTATGGTCCGCTCGAACCGCTGCTTGCCCGCGACGACATCGCCGACATCATGGTTAATGGCGCCGGTCAGACCTTCATCGAAGTCGGCGGCAAGGTGCAGGAATCGGAAATCCGGTTTCGCGACAACGCGCAGCTGCTGTCGATCTGCCAGCGCATCGTCGGCCAGGTCGGCCGTCGCGTCGATGAATCGAGCCCAATCTGCGACGCCCGCCTGCCAGACGGATCCCGTGTCAACGTCATTGCCCCGCCGCTCGCCATCGACGGCACGGCGCTGACCATCCGCAAGTTCAAGAAGGACAAGCTGACGCTGGAGCAGCTCGTGCGCTTCGGTTCGGTAACGGCGGAGGGTGCCGTCCTTCTGCAGATCATCGGCCGCGTCCGCTGCAACATTGTCATCTCCGGTGGCACCGGCTCGGGCAAGACGACACTTCTCAACTGCCTCACGCGCTACATCGACGCCGACGAACGGGTCATTACCTGCGAGGACACGGCCGAGCTGCAGCTGCAGCAGCCGCATGTCGTGCGCCTGGAAACGCGCCCGCCGAACATCGAAGGCGAAGGTGAGATCACCATGCGCGACCTCATCAAGAACTGCCTGCGCATGCGCCCCGAACGCATCATCGTCGGCGAAGTGCGCGGACCAGAGGTTTTCGACCTGCTTCAGGCGATGAACACCGGCCATGACGGCTCGATGGGAACGATCCATGCCAACACGCCGCGCGAATGCTTGAGCCGTATGGAATCGATGATCGCCTTGGGTGGCTACAGCCTGCCAGCCAAAACCGTGCGCGAGATCATTGCCGGATCGGTTGATGTGATCATCCAGGCATCGCGTTTGCGCGACGGCTCCCGGCGCATTACCCACATAACCGAAGTGGTCGGCATGGAAGGTGACGTGATCATCACGCAGGACCTGATGCGCTACGAGATCGATGGCGAGGACGCCGGCGGACGTATCATTGGCCGCCACACGTCGACCGGAATCGGCCGGCCGCATTTCTGGGATCGCGCCCGCTACTTCAACGAGGATAAGCGTTTGGCCGCCACCCTTGACGCGATGGACAAGAACTAGGAGCTGCGATGTTCGGCATAGACATCACCGTTCTGGCGCTGGCCGCCCTTGTCGCAATATCGGCGGCGGCGCTCGCCTACGGCCTTTTGTTCTCGCGTATCGAAAGCGAAAAGAAGGCGGAAGGCCGCGTGCGTAAGGTCAGCGCGGCTGAAACGGACCGCGCCAAGGTGAAGGCCGCGCGGGACCGCGTGAGCGAACTGTCGAAGCGGCGCAAGTCCGTGCAGGATTCGCTGAAGGAACTCGAGAAGAAGCAACAGGAGCGCTCGGCCAAGTCTTCCCCTTCGATGAAGGTGCGACTGACCCAGGCGGACCTCTCAGTTTCCTTGGGGCGCTTCTATCTGTTCAGCGCGCTTTTCGGCGCCTTCGCCTTTCTCGTCGCCCTGATCATGGGAGCCGGGCCCGCTATAGGCCTCGGCATAGCAGTGATCGCCGGCCTTGGCCTACCCCGCTGGTTTGTCGGCTTCATGATCAAGCGACGCTGCAAGAAGTTCCTGGAGGAGTTTCCGAACGCTCTCGAGACCATGGTTCGCTCGATCAAATCGGGCCTTCCTCTCAATGACGCGCTCCGCCTCATTGCCGCCGACGCGCAGGAGCCGGTGAAGACCGAGTTTCGCCGCGTGGTGGAATCACAGCAGGTCGGGTTGAGCGTCACCGATGCCTGTGCCCGCATGATCAATAGCATTCCTTTGCCGGAGGTGAACTTCTTTGCGATCGTGATCGCCATTCAGGCGCAGGCGGGCGGCAACCTTTCCGAAGCCCTCGGCAACCTGTCGAAGGTTCTGCGCGAACGTAGGAAGATGAGGGCGAAGGTCAGCGCGATGTCGATGGAGGCCAAGGCGTCGGCGTGCATCATTGGTGCCCTGCCGTTCATCGTTGCTTTGCTGGTTTATCTGACGTCACCCGCATACATGATGGTCCTGTTCACCGACCCGCGCGGCCACTTGATTATCGGTCTCGGCCTCTTCTGGATGAGCGTAGGCATCATGGTGATGCGCAACATGATCAATTTCGATATCTGAGGGGACATCGATGAGCACGGGCCTGATCAAGACACTGACCGATCCGAACGTTGTCCTGGCCGTTCTGGTTTCGCTCGCCGTGCTCGCGACTTTTTATTCGCTGATCGTGCCGTTCTTCGAACGGGGCGACCTCGGAAAGCGGATGAAGTCGGTTGCGAGCGAGCGGGAACAAATCCGAGCACGCGAACGGGCGCGGCTTGCTGATATGCAGGGCGGCAGGGCGAGCCTGCGTGGCCAAAACAACGCCTCCATTCGCCAGATCGTCGAACGGCTCAATCTGCGCACGGCGCTCGTGGATGACAAGACGGTCAACCGTTTGAAAATGGCCGGCTTTCGCTCACAGAATGCCCTCAATACCTTCCTGTTTGCGCGTTTCTGCCTGCCCTTCCTGTTTCTGCTCGTCGCCCTCGTCTACATCTTCGGGCTCGGCAACTTTGCCGAGAAACCGCTGATGGTACGTCTCTTCTTTGCGATCGGTTTCGCCTATCTGGGCTTCTACGCGCCGAACATTATCGTCGCCAATGCCGTCTCCAAGCGTCAGGCTTCCATTCGTCGCGCCTGGCCGGATGCGCTCGACCTTCTCTTGATCTGTGTCGAATCGGGTGTGTCGATGGAACTTGCCATGCGGCGTGTCGCCGACGAAATCGCAGCCCAGTCGCAGCCATTGGCGGAAGAACTGGTGCTCACGACGGCAGAACTTTCCTTCCTGCCCGAGCGTCGCGCAGCACTTGAAAACCTCGGTCTTCGCACCGGCCTCGAAGAGGTCAGGTCGGTGGTTCAGGCACTCATCCAGGCGGACCGCTACGGCACCCCGATCGCTCAGGCACTGCGGGTCCTTGCGCAGGAAAGCCGCGATCAGCGCATGAACGCGGCGGAGAAGAAAGCGGCGGCGCTGCCGCCCAAGCTGACGGTGCCGATGATCCTGTTCTTTCTGCCCGTGCTGGTCGCCGTCATCCTCGGACCCGCCGGCATTCAGGTGGCCGACAAGTTCTAGACCACCCTGCGCTCAGACGAACGCACGAACGACGCTCTGGAACCTTGATTCCAGAGCGTCTTTTTTGCTTCCAGCGATTCCGCTCGAAGCGGGCTGCTCCAGCGAATTTCGGGGTGTAACTGAAAATCGTGTCGTCCGTTGCGCCCACTGTTTGGGGGACAGTGCCGGCTCACGACGTCGCGCGGTCTGACGCGCGTTAACGCATGCGTTTCTGAGGTGAAATACACCGGAGGAGGGGAGAGCCGCCTAACTGTGCCTTGACTGTAAGGTGCTCAGTTGGTCTTCGCTTCGTCAGCCTTCGCCAGCTGCTTCCACGCTCCCTGCTGGGAGAGCATTGAGCGCAGATAGGCGACGTTCGCTTCTGCCTGCTCGCTGGAAAGTTCCTGCCGGGCGATGGTCTCGGCCTCCTGAAAGCGGCCCTGAAGCCCGACGGCCAGCGCCAGGTTCTGGCGCACGCTGCTGTCAGCACCGGGCTGGGCCGCCGCCGATTTGAGATAGGTTTCGGCGGTACGGAGATCCTTGGTTAGAAGATAGGACATGCCGAGATTGGAGAGCACCGACGGTTCGTTCGGCTTGAGTTCGAGCGCTTCGCGGTAGCGCGTGCGCGCCTCCTGCGGGCGTCCGAGCTGGTCGAGGATCGCGCCCTCGGCCGATTTCAGCTTCCAGTCCGGACGGTCCGGGGTCTGGGCGCGGCTGATCGTCGCCAGCGCCTGATCGAGCTGGCCGGCCGCGGCCTGCGCCTTGCCATAGGCACCGAGCACTTCCCGGTCCGACGGATTGTTGATCGCGACCTGCTGCATGACCGCGAGGGCCTGCTCGTTGCGGCCGGTCATACGCAGGAGGTTGGCGTAGTTGAGCCCGGCTTCGCGATCCTTGGGGTTCTTTTCATAGGCCTGGCCAACGCTTTCGGCCGCCGCCGAAAGCTCGGTCGCGGTCATCGACTGAACCGGCGTCGACGTTCTCGAAATCGAGCCCGTGGTCAGCTCCTTCTTCGGCTGATTGGCGCAGCCTGCGAGCGAGAGCGCCACCAGCGCAATCGCCGCGCCCTGGAAGAAGTGAGCGGCTTTCAACGGTGAAGTCGTGCGTTTGGCCATGAGTGTCCCCAGCATGCATTCGCGCACCTGAACTTCAGACAACACCGGCGCAACTTTCACTCCAGCAATAATCTGTTAACCCTAACGGAGCGTTAATGGCGCGATTCCATCTCTGTCAGCCGAGGACTTTCATGGCTCCCTATCAGTTCATCGAGCGGCCGTCGCCGTTCAACACCAGCGCCGGCAAGACCCTGCCGATCTTCGCGGTCACGCCGGCGCATATTGAGACGGGGACGATCGATCCGATCGCTTTGGACTGGGCGCGCAAGGCTGGCTTCACGGCCGAATCCGGCGCGGTGCTGTTGATCCCGTCCTCAGACGGCCATCTCGGCGGTGCGCTCTTCGGTCTCGGCAGCAACCCGTCGGAAGCGCCGTTTCTGGCCGGCAAGCTTGCGCGAGCACTGCCGGCAGGCAAGTGGCACATCGAAACCGCGCCGCTCACCGCCAACCGGCTGGCGCTCGGCTATGGCCTCGGTTCCTATCGCTTCGAGCGCTACAAATCCACCAAGGGCGAGCCGCCGACACTGCTGATCCCCGCCGACGCCGATGCGACCGATATCAAGCGGCAGCTCGCCGGCGTCTTCCTTGCGCGCGACCTGATCAACACGCCAACCAACGACATGGGTCCCGAGGCGCTCGAAGCGGCATTCCGCGCGCTTGCCGCCCACTACAAGGCCGATGTCTCGGTGATATCGGGCGAAGCGCTGCTGACGCAGAATTTCCCTCTGGTCCATACCGTTGGACGCGCCAGCGCCGAAGCTCCGCGCCTGCTTGAGCTGCGCTGGGGCAAGAAGGGCCACAAGAAGGTAACGCTGGTCGGCAAGGGCGTCTGCTTCGACACCGGCGGTCTCGACATCAAGCCGGCCGCCTCGATGCTCTTGATGAAGAAGGACATGGGCGGTGCCGCCAATGTCCTCGGCCTCGCGTTGATGATCATGGACGCCAAACTCAAGGTCGATCTGCGCGTCATCGTGCCGGTTGTCGAGAACTCGATCTCCGCCAATGCCTTCCGCCCCGGTGACATCTATCGCAGCCGCAAGGGGCTGACAGTTCAGATCGACAACACCGATGCCGAGGGCCGGCTGATCTTGGCCGATGCGCTCGCCTATGCCGACGAGGAGAAGACTGATCTTTTGGTCGACATGGCGACGCTCACCGGTGCCGCTCGCGTCGCGCTCGGCCCGGATCTACCGCCCTTCTTTACCGACGACGCCGACCTTGCCCATGATCTCTCGGAAGCAAGCCTCGAGGTCGACGATCCGATGTGGCGCATGCCGCTTTACAATGGCTACGACAAGGATGTCTCGGCACGGATCGCAGATCTCACCAATGCGCCGGCGGGTGGTATGGCCGGTTCAATCACTGCAGCGCTCTTCCTCCGGCGTTTCGTCACCAACACCAAGAGCTGGGTGCATTTCGACATCTTCGGATGGGCACAGTCCGAGCGGCCGCATTCGCCGGTTGGCGGCGAGGCGCAGGCGATCCGGGCGCTCTACCATCACGTCCAGAAGATGGCAAAATAGCCTATCGGAACGATTGGCAAGAAAGAAACGCTTGCGTAACGATCCGCCGCTATCGTGGCGGATCATCTTTCTGCGCAGGAGCCGCCATTGCCGATCGAGCTTACGCCCTCCCAGGCCCTCGGGCTTTGGCATACGGTGTCGCTCGCCCAGGTGCGCGTCGACAGCCGCGACCTGACCCTGCGGCAGCTGGCGATCCTTCTGCACATCTACCTCGTGCCACCGCCCCACACGGTGCGCGGACTGGCGGCGACGCTTGGCGTTACCAAGCCGGTCATCACCCGCGCGCTCGATACCATGGGCGCTCTTGGTCTCGTGGACCGGGTGCGTGACGATATCGACCGGCGCAACGTGATCATCAAGCGCACCGTCGAAGGTGCGCTTTACCTTGAAAAACTCGGCGATCTGATCATTCTTCATGGTCGCAAATTGACCTTGTGAGTCTCAGCCATGTCGCAACTGCCGGACCGTCGTCTCAACGCCTATCGCAGCGATCTCGCCGAAATCGCGCTTCGCGGCCAGGTCGAGGCGGAGCGTTATGTCGAGGGAGAGGTGGCGACGCTCGCCGTGCCGGTCGCGCCGCTTCGTGCCCGCCCGGACGCCGCCTGCGGCACGGACACCGAGGTGCTCTATGGCGAGGGCGTGCGGGTGCTTGATACGGCCGAGGGCTGGGCCTGGGTCAAAGCCGATCTCGACGGCTATGTCGGCTATCTGCCGGAGACGGCTCTTCTGCGGCAGACGACCGTTCCGACCCATATCGTCACCGTGCCGCGCACATTCGTCTACAACGGTGCCGACCTCAAGTTTCCGCATGCCCTCGCTCTCTCGATGGGAAGCCGTGTGGCGGTCATCGGCGAGGCGGAAACGCGTGGCACGCGCTACTTCCTGCTTGAGGGCGGCCGCGCGATCGTCGCCAATCATTGTGCGCCCGTTGGCCACGCCGTCAGCGCCGACTACGTCACCGTCGCCACCCGCTTCCTGGAGACGCCCTATCTGTGGGGCGGCCGCTCCGGCTTCGGCATCGATTGCTCAGGCCTAGTGCAGACGTCGATGTTGATGGCAGGCCGTGTAGTCGAGCGCGATTCCGACATGCAGGCGGCTCGACTCGGGATGCCGATCTCTCGTGAAGAGTTGCGGCGCGGCGATCTCGTGTTCTGGAAGGGCCATGTCGCGATCATGGAAGACGAACGCACGCTGATCCATGCCAACGGCCACACCATGTCGGTCGCGCATGAAGGATTGGAAGAGGCGATCGCTCGCATTGGCTGGCTCTACGGCCAGCCGACCGGCTATCGACGGCCCTGAAGCAAGCCACGTGCAGGCGGGTTGATTCCGCCGCACCTCGCTTCCGCTAAATCAATAGCCGGCTACTTTGTCGACCACGTGTTCGAGCGATTGACCGCTTTCGAAGCGGGCGATCTGCTGCTCGACATGGCGGAACAACGCCTTGACGTCGGAGGACGCCGCCACATGCGGTGTGACATACACGTTCGGCATGGTCCAGAAGCGGCTGTCGCTGGCAAGCGGTTCCTCTTCGAAGACATCGAGCGAGGCGCCGCCGAGCACGCCATTGTCGAGTGCCTGAACGATATCGGCTTCGACCTGGCTGCCGCCACGGCCGGCATTGATGAAAACAGGCGCACCGAACGGGCCGTTGCGGCTGAGCTTGGCAAACAGGCGCAGATTGAAAATGCCGCGCGTGTCCGGCGTCAGCGGCAGCAGACCGACGAGGAAATCCGTGCGCGCCAGGAACGTGTCGAGCTCGCTGCCGCCGAAGGTCTCGATGCCTGCGACGTCTCGCTTGCTGCGCGACCAGCCGACGACCTTGAAGCCCATGGTGGAGAGCTTGCGGGCGGCGTCCTGGCCAAGCACGCCCATGCCCATGATGCCGACCGTGATGTCTGCGGCTTCCGGCTGGGTCAGATCGCGCCATTCGCGCTTCGCCGCTAGCGCCTCATAGGCGCGGTGCTGGCGCAGATGCAGAAGACATTGCATGACGACCCACTCGCTCATGCGCGTCGTCAGCGTCTGATCGACGAAGCGCACGAGCGGCACCTCGGGAAGCCCGGGAAGCGTCAGCACGTGATCGACGCCGGCGCCGCCGGAGAAGACCACCTTGAGATCCGGCGCCCGCTCGAAGAGATCCGGCGCCGATTTCCACACCACTGCATAGTCGATCCCCGAGAGATCGCGGTTGTGGTGCACGACGTCGGCGCGATTGATCACCTCGCGATCGGGAAAGGCGCCGCGAAGAGCCGCCTCGACCTCCTCCGGAATGAACTTCAGATCGACGATGACGGGGCTCTTTGCGGACATTGCGGGCACTCTACTGGCGGATCGCGGTGAGATTGACGGCTTCGAGGTTGAAGGCCGCTGCCATCAGCGCCTTCGTGTAATCTTCGCTCGGCGCATTGAAGATGCGCTCGGCCGGCCCCTGTTCCACCACCTTGCCCAGGCGCATCACGATCATCTCGTTGGCAAGCGCCCGCACGACCTTCAGGTCATGGCTGATGAACAGATAGGCGAGATCGTGTTTGCTCTGCAGGTCGCGCAAGAGATCGACCACCTGCGCCTGCACGCTCATGTCGAGCGCCGAGGTTGGTTCGTCGAGCATGACGAATTGCGGCTTCAGCACCATGGCACGCGCTATGGCAATGCGCTGCCGCTGGCCGCCGGAGAACTCGTGCGGATAGCGCCAACGGGTCGAGGGGTCGAGGCCGACTTCTTCGAGAGCGGCGGCGACGCGGGCATCGCGCTCATTTTCCGAAAGCGAACGTTCATGGATCTTCAGACCTTCGGCGATGATATCGGCCACCGACATGCGCGGGCTGAGCGAGCCATAGGGGTCCTGAAAGACGATCTGCATCCGGTTTCGAAGTGGCCGCATTTCGTTGAAGCTGTAGCGGTCGATGTCCTTGCCGATAAAGGCGATGCGGCCCTTCGACGAGATCAGCCGCGTCAGCGCCAGGCCGAGCGTCGTCTTGCCGGAACCGGATTCGCCGACGACCCCGAGCGTCTGGCCGGCGCGCAGCTTCAGGTCGATGCCGTCGACCGCCTTAACGTGGTCGACCACCTTGCGCAGAAAGCCGGCCTTGATCGGGAACCAGACCTTCATGTCGGAGGCTTCCAACACGAGCGGCTTCGACGCGTCTGACGGCGGCGGGTTGCCCTTCGGTTCGGAGGCGAGCAGATGGCGGGTATAGGCGTGCTGCGGATTGGCGAAGATCTCGGCGGTCGGGCCGGTCTCGACGATCTTGCCCTTGGTCATCACGCAGACCCGGTCGGCGATCTTGCGCACGATGCCGAGGTCGTGGGTGATGAACAGCATCGACATGCCGTGTTCGTCCTTGAGTGTCTTCAGAAGCTCGAGGATCTGCGCCTGCACCGTGACGTCGAGCGCCGTTGTCGGTTCGTCGGCGATCAAAAGCTCGGGCCGGTTGGCCAGCGCCATGGCGATCATGACGCGCTGGCGCTGGCCACCGGAGAGCTCGTGCGGATAGGCGCTGAGGCGCTTCTCCGGCTCGCGGATACCGACCTGATTGAGAAGCTCGAGAATGCGGGTGCGCGCAGCGGCTCCTTCGAGCCCCTGGTGCAGTTCGAGGATCTCGCCGATCTGCCGCTCGATCGAATGCAGCGGGTTGAGCGAGGTCATCGGCTCCTGGAAGATCATGGTGATGTCGTTGCCGCGCACGTTGCGCAGCTCCGCATCGCCGGCCTTCAACAGGTCCTTGCCGTTGAAGACGATCTCGCCGCTCGGGTGGCTGGCCGAAGGGTAGGGCAGAAGTTTCAGGATCGAATTGGCCGAAACCGACTTGCCGGACCCGGATTCGCCGACAAGCGCCACGGTTTCCCCGCGCTTGATCTCGAAGGAGATGTGGTCGACGGCGATCGAGGTGTTGCCGCCCTGGTGAAAGGCGACCGAGAGGTCGCGGACGGAGAGGATGGGATCTGTCATCGTCGCGCTCACCGGAATGTCTTTCTCGGATCGAAGGCATCGCGCGTTGCTTCACCGACGAAGATCAGCAGCGATAGCATCAGCGACATGACGCAGAAGGCCGTCAGTCCGAGCCAGGGCGCCTGCAGGTTGGATTTGCCCTGCGCGATCATCTCGCCGAGCGAAGGCGAGCCCGGCGGCATGCCGAAACCGAGGAAGTCGAGCGATGTCAGCGTCGTGATCGAGCCGGAGAGGATGAAGGGCAGGAAGGTCAGCGTTGCGACCATCGCGTTCGGCAGCAGGTGGCGATACATGATCGTGCCGTTGCCGACGCCGAGCGCGCGCGCCGCATTCACATACTCGAAATTGCGCGCCCTCAAGAACTCGGCGCGCACGACGCCGACGAAGCCGACCCAGGAGAAGAGCAGCATGATGCCGAGCAGGATGAAGAAGCCGGGCGGCAGGATCGCGGCAATGATCAACAGAATGTAAAGCACCGGCATTGACGACCAGATCTCGATGAAGCGCTGCATCAGGAGATCGGTCCAGCCGCCGAAATAGCCCTGGACAGCGCCCGCCGTCACGCCGATCACCGCCGAGGCAATGGTCAGCGTCAGGCCGAACAGCACCGAGAGACGAAAGCCGTAGATCATGCGCGCAAACACGTCGCGGGCCTGGTCGTCGGTGCCGAGCCAGTTGAGATTGCCGACGATACAGTTGCGGTCGTTGAGCCCCTCCGGGTAGGCGGAGCAGCGCTCCTCCTTGTCCATCAGCCAGAAGGGTTTGGTGGGCGCCGAATGTGGGATGTTGGAATTGACGGTCTGATAGGAATAGCGGACCGGCGGCCAGATCATCCAGCCATTGGCCTCGATTTCGTCGCGGATGAAGTCGGAGCGGTAGTCGGTCTCGGCAAGGAAGCCGCCGAACTTTTCCTCCGGGTAATCGATGACAACAGGGAAGAGAAGCTCGCCCTTGTAGGAGGCGACAATGGGCCTGTCGTTGGCGATGAATTCGCCAACAAGGCTGAGGCCGAAAAGCGCAAGGAAGATCCAGAGCGACCAGTAGCCGCGTCGGTTCGCCCTAAAATTCTGCCAGCGCCGCTGGTTGACCGGAGACAGCCAGCCGCGCGGGGGCACCGCCACGCGGCTTGTCGGGGAGGTCGTCACGTCCACCATCAGACGTCCCTCCGCTCGAAGTCGATGCGCGGATCGACCCAGGTGTAGATGAGGTCTGACAGCAGGCTGACGAGCAGACCCATCAGCGAGAAGATGAAGAGCGTTGCAAAGACGATCGGATAGTCACGCTTGACGACCGAATCATAACCGAGGCGACCGAGGCCATCGAGCGAGAAGATGTACTCGATCAGCAGCGACCCGGTGAAGAAGGCCGAGATGAAGGCGCCCGGGAAGCCGGCGATGATGATCAGCATGGCGTTACGGAACACGTGGCCGTAGAGCACCTGGCGATCGTTGAGACCCTTCGCCCGCGCCGTCGTCACATATTGCTTCTTGATCTCGTCGATGAAGGAATTCTTGGTGAGCAGCGTGGTGGTCGCAAATGCCGAAAGCAGCAGCGTGATCAGCGGCAGCGTCATGTGCCAGATATAGTCGAGCGGCTTCTGCCACCAGGGCAGTTGCCAGAAATTGTCGGAGACAATGCCGCGGAGCGGGAACCAGTCGAAGAACGACCCGCCGGCGAAGATGACGATCAAGAGGATACCGAACAGGAAGCTCGGCACGGCATAGCCGATGACGATGATGCCGGAGGTCCAGACGTCGAAGGCCGAACCGTCGGAAACCGCCTTCTTGATCCCGAGCGGGATGGAGATTGCGTAGGAAAACAGCAGAATCCAGAGGCCGAGCGAGATCGAGACCGGCATCTTCTCCTTGATGAGATCGATGACCGAGGTGTTGCGGAAGAAGCTCTCGCCGAAGTCGAAGCGGATGTAATTCCACATCATCGTCGCGAAGCGCTCAAGCGGCGGCTTGTCGAAGCCGAATTGCTTCTCGAGCTTGGCGATGAATTCGGGATCAAGCCCTTGGGCACCGCGATAGCGCCCGCCTTCGTCGCCGCCGGCCTGCATCAGGTCGCCGCTGCTGCCGCTCAGGCGATCGGAGCCGCCAGCATTGGTGAGATCTGAAATCACCTGCTCGACCGGGCCGCCCGGCGCGAACTGTACGATGGCGAACGAGATCGCCATGATCCCGAAGATCGTCGGGATCATCAGAAGCAGGCGGCGCAGAATATAGGCACCCATCAGGCGAGCCTTTCGATCGACGTGTGGGCGATGGCCCGGACCGGCGAAGCGTCGGCATGCCGTCTATGGTGTCTCAATCCCTGTGTCTCCTTGCGGCTGTCAGGCCCGGATCGGGGCTTGTTTCAGTGATTCGTTTTCTTGCATTTGGAATCGAGACGCCATCCGAGTGCAAGGACTTCATTTGGGGGTAGCGTTTTTCGACCACCAGATCGACGGGAAGCCGATCGCATAGGTCGGGAGTTCGGCGGGGCGAGCAAATTTGTCCCAATAGGCGATGTTCATGTCGCGCTTGTAGTAAAGCGGCACGACGAAATTGTGGGCAAGGAGCACGCGGTCGAGCGCTTTCGTCGCCGCCACCAGCGTCTCGCGATCCTTGGCGAAAATGACCTTGTTGATCAGTGCATCGACACCCGGGTCGGCAATGCCGGCGTAGTTTCGCGAGCCCTGTTCCCCGGCGGAGCGCGAACCCCAATAGTCGAGCTGTTCGTTGCCGGGACTCAGCGTCTGTGCCCAGACGATCCAGGTCATGTCGTAGTCGAAAGCGCGCGTGCGATTGGTGTACTGCGAAGCGTCGACGGTGCGCACACGCGCGTCGATACCGATCTTCTTCAGGTTCTGGGCATAGGGAAGCGCGACGCGCTCGAGCGTGGCGCTGCTGAGCAGGATCTCGAATGAGAAGGGCTTGCCCGTCTTCGCCTCGACCATCCGATTGCCCTTGAGCTCGAAGCCGGCCTCCTTTAGCAGAGCGATCGCCTGGCGAAGGTTGTCGCGTCCCGCCTGTGGCGTGCCGCCCACCGGGTTCTTGTAGGGTGTCGTGAAGACTTCCGACGGCACCTTGTCCTTCACTTCGTCAAGGATCGCCAATTCAGCGCCCTGCGGCAGGGCCGACGAGGCGAGATCCGTATTCCAGAAGTAACTGTCGATCCGCGTGTACTGGTTGTAGAACACCGTGCGGTTCATTTCCTCGAAGTCGAGGGCATAGTTCAGCGCCTCGCGCACCTTTTCGTCATTGAAGGGCGGCCGGCGCATGTTCGGGACCAGAGCCTGCATGATGCCGGTGGCCCTCAGCGGATTGGGTAGGCTCTCGCGCTTGACGCGACCGTCCTTCACTGCCGGAAAATCATAAGCGGTTGCCCAGCGCGCCGCGATGTTTTCAAGCCAGTAATCACTGTTTCCCGAACGAAACGCCTCGAACTCGACATCCCGGTCACCGAAGAAGGTATAGCTGATCGAGCCGAAATTGTTCTGCCCGACATTGACGTTCAGCGACTTGCCCCAGTAGTCGTCCCTGAGCTCGTAGCGAATGGACGAGCCGGCCGAAAATGCGGCGATCTTGTAGGGGCCGGATCCCATCACCGGCTCAAGCGTCGTCTTGTTGATGTCGCGCGGCTTGCCGTCCGTTCCTTGGCCCTCCCACCAGTGCTTCGGCAGGATCTGCAGCTGGCCGAGGATGTGGGGCAGCTCGCGGTTGTTCTTCTCATCGAAATGGAAGGTGACGTCGCGTTCGCCGGTCTTTTCCGCCGAGGTCACATGCTTGTAGTAGTTGGCGTAGAGCGGATCGAGCTCTTTGCTCTTGTCGAAGCTGAAGATGACGTCTTCCGGCGTCACAGGCTTTCCATCCGCCCATTTGGCTTCCTGCCGCAGCCGGAAGGTTGCGGATGAAATGTCTTCTGGGAACGAAACGCCTTGGGCGAGCAGACCGTAAGCGGTCGAGATCTCGTCATCGGCGGATTTCAGCAGCGTGTCGAAGACGAGCGTCAGCCCGACTGCGGGTTGTCCCTTGTCGAGGACCGGGTTGAAGGTATCAAATGTTCCGGTGCTCGACAGTTTGACGTCGCCGCCCTTGGGCGCATCCGGATTGACATAGTCGTAATGGGCAAAATCGGGCTTGTACTTCAGTTCGCCGATGAGGGAGAGGCCGTGATGCCAGTCGGCATGGTCGGCGCGTGCTGCAGGAGGAAGGAGGAGAAGTGTCGCTGCCAGTAGCGACGCTGCGATTCCAGGTTTCACGGTCCTGCAGAAGTTTGGCATCCAGCCGGTACCCCTTATATTTCAATCTTCTTTTGCGAGAGCATAGGCGAAATCGGGGCAATTGACAGGCACTGCCGCAAATCAGGCAAAATTTTTGAGTCACATCCCGGTGATTCACAAGCGCGTGACGCGTAAGGCTGAGGCAAAGACGGGGCCTTAGGATCGGGGTTCGTCGGACAGGGAATGCCGCGAGTTGGCGCTGCTGTCCGCGAGACAAATGGGACGAAATTCAATGATTGCTCCACTTCGACGTTGCGGCTCGGCGTTTCTTGCGTTGCTGCTGGGAACAAGCCTTCTGATTGCCGACAACGCGGCGGCCGAGGATGTGCCGGCAAAGGCGCTCTTCGGTGCCAAGGCCCTGCCAGCCGAAATGGCCGCGAACCCCTATGGTTTCTACGCGAAGGGCTGCCTTGCCGGCGGTGTCGCCATCCCGACCGACGGGCCCACCTGGCAGGCGATGCGGCTGTCGCGCAACCGCCGCTGGGGTCACCCGCAGATGATCGCGCTGATCGAGCAGTTTTCGCACGATGCCGCCGAAAAGGTCGGCTGGCCCGGCCTGTTGCTTGGTGACATCTCGCAGCCGCGCGGCGGTCCGATGCTTTCCGGGCACGCGTCCCACCAGATCGGTCTTGACGCCGATATCTGGCTGACGCCGATGCCGCAGCGCACGCTCACCTATCGCGAGCGCGAGGATATTTCGGCGACCTCGATGCTGCAGAAGAACAAGTTCCTGACGGTTGATCGTTCCATTTGGACGCCAAAACACGCGCAGCTCATCATGCTGGCTGCCAGCTACCCGCAGGTGGAGCGCGTCTTTGTCAATCCGGCGATCAAGAAGAAGCTCTGCGACACCTGGACCGGGGACCGATCGGCGCTTGGCAAGGTCCGGCCGATCTACGGCCATGACTATCACTTCCACATCCGCATCAAATGCCCCGCGGGCGCAGCGAGCTGCAAGGACCAAGCGGCGGTGCCGGCCGGCGATGGCTGCGACAAGTCGCTGGCCTGGTGGTTTACCGACGAGCCCTGGGCAAAGCCGAAGAAAAAGCCGGGCGAAAAGCCGGTGAAGCCAAGGCTCACGACCATGGCCGACCTGCCGAAAGCCTGCGCACTCGTGTTGAACGGTCCGGCGCCTGCCTCGGAAGAGGCCGCCACGTTTGGCACGGCCTATCGGGCGGCGGCACCTGCCCCTGCGATACAGGGTATCGAGCAGGTGATCGGCGCTGCCGTCGGAGACGTTCCGCCGGCCGATATTCCGGTGCCGCTGGCCCGTCCGACCTTGCGATGATCATGAACGCGTGAGCGGGGTGGGCGGGCTTCAATCTTCCCATCGCCGCGGCGTTCATGTATAGGGCGATCAAATCGATTTAAAGATTGATGCGAGGCCCGACATGGCGGATCGGAAATGCATTGCCCTGATCGCTCACGATCAGAAGAAGGACGATCTTGCGGCTTTCGCCAAGGCGCATGAAGCGGTTTTGTCCCAATGGCGCATCGTTGCGACAGGCACGACAGGCGGCCGTGTCCTCGATGTCTGTCCCGGGCTCGACATCACGCGCCTGAAAAGCGGTCCGCTCGGCGGCGACCAGCAGATCGGCGCGATGATCGCCACCGGCGAGGTGCAGCTGCTGATCTTCTTCGTCGATCCCCTGACGGCAATGCCGCATGACGTGGACGTCAAGGCGCTGATGCGTCTTGCGATCGTCTACGACATTCCGATGGCGCTCAACCAGGCGACGGCCGAACAGTTGATCGATTTCAACCCAAAATCATAATCATGATCGCTTCTCATGAGTTAGGCGGATGCGGGCGAAAAACCGGACACACTTTCCCTTATCCCGTTCTAGCTGATAGACAGCGATTTACCTGCCACGACGATCAGGATGGATCTTGCGATGCCCGGCACCAGTGAAAACGCCTTCCCCTTTCCGATCCTGATCGGCGATATCGGCGGCACCAATGCCCGCTTTGCCCTGCTCCTCGATGCTTTTGCCGAGCCGAAGCAGCTGCCGCCGATCAAGACCGGCGATTTCGAAACGATCGAGGAAGCGATGCAAAAGAGCATCCTCGACAAGACCTCGGTGCAGCCGCGTTCGGCGATCCTGGCGGTGGCCGGTCCGATCCGGGGCGATGAAATTCCGCTCACCAATGCCGGCTGGGTGATCAGGCCGAAGGACATGCTCTCGAGCCTTGGCCTCGAGGACGTGCTGATCATCAACGATTTCGAGGCACAGGCGCTCGCCGTGGCCGCGCCGGCGGATGAGGATCTCGTGCAGATCGGCGGCGGCAGCGTTCGTCCCCTGACGTCGCGTGTCGTGCTTGGCCCGGGCACGGGTCTCGGCGTCGGCGGACTGGTCTTTGCCCAGCACACCTGGATCCCGGTACCGGGCGAGGGCGGCCATGTCGACATCGGCCCGCGCAGCGAACGCGACTTTCAGATCTGGCCCTTCCTCGAGCCGATCGAGGGGCGCATGGCGGGCGAGCAGATCCTCTGCGGGCGGGGCATCATGAATCTCTATCGCGCCGTCTGTGCCGCCGATGGCGTGGACCCGGTGCTCATCGATCCGGCGGAAGTGACGACGCACGCGCTGGCCGAGAGCGACAGGGCGGCGATCGAGACGATCTCGCTGTTCTGCACCTATCTCGGCCGCGTTGCCGGCGACATGGCGCTAATCTTCATGGCCCGCGGCGGCGTGTTTCTGGCGGGTGGCATCTCGCAGAAGATCCTGCCGGCGCTCATGAAATCGCCGTTCCGTGCCGCCTTCGAAGACAAGGCGCCGCACTCGGCGCTGATGAAGACGATCCCGACCTTTGCCGTCATTCATCCAATGGCGGCGCTCTCCGGCTTGGCCGCTTTTGCCCGCACGCCGAGGGATTTCGGTGTTGCAACGGAGGGACGCCGCTGGAGAAGCTGAGCAGTCGGCGCGCGCAAAGACTCGCCAAAGCGATACCAAACTACTATAGAGCCCCGGGAAAGGTCGGGCCGGAAACCGGCTCGCCACATTGGGTCCAGGGAAGACGGGCTTTTTGAGCGCCAGCAATAGAAAACAGCACGCGGTCGATTCCGATACGATCAGCGGAATTCTGAAACGGGTCATTGCGGAAAACGGTCGCGACCACATTCGCGGCTATGCTTTTGCCATTGCCTGTCTGGCCGTCGTCGCTGCCACAACCGGTTTCACGGCCTCGATCATGGAGACCGTGATCAACGAGGCTTTCGCCAACAAGCGGGCAGATATCGTCCTGCTCGTCTGCGGCGCGATCCTCGCAGCCTTCATTCTGCGTGGCTTCGCCACCTACGGCCAGGCCGTTGCCCTGTCGAAGATCGGCAACAACATCGTCGCGCGTTACCAGCGCCGGCTCTACGCCCATCTGATGGCGCTGAGCGTCGGCTATTTCAACGAGACGCGATCGGCACAGCTTGCAGCCCAGATCAGCCAGAATGTCAGCGGCATCCGCGACGTGCTCAACCTGACGGTCACGTCGATCGCCCGCGATCTCCTGACCCTGATTGGTCTGGTCGGCGTCATGTTCGCCAAGGACTGGTTGCTGTCGATCATCGTCTTCGTCGCGGCGCCGCCGTTGCTGCTCGGCCTGCGCTACGTTTCCAGGCGCCTGCGTTCGGCGACGCGCGAATCGATCGAGGTCAATAGCCGCGTTCTCGGCGCGATGCAGGAAACGATCCAGGGCATCACCATCGTCAAGGCCTTCACCATGGAAGGCGAACTGCGCGGCAAGGTCGATGCGATCATCGATCGGGCCGAGAACCGGGCGAACCGCATTGCGCGGTTGAGCGAGCGCACGGCACCGATGACCGAAACCTTCGCCGGCCTCGCGATTTCTGCTGTGCTTGCCTATTCCGCCTTCCGCGCGATCTATGCGGACGTGCCGCCCGGCGCCTTCTTCGCCTTCGTGGTGGCTCTCCTGATGGCTTACGATCCCGCCCGCCGACTGGCGCGGCTGCAAGTCTCGATGGAGCGTGCTGCCGTCAATGCCCGCATGGTCTACGAAATCCTCGACACCGTGCCGCATCAGCGCGACAAGGCGGACGCCAAGGAACTGGCCTTCACGAACGCCGCAGTCGAGCTGCGCGACGTCCGCTTCCAGTACGCTAACGGCGACGAGGTTCTGAAAGGCGTCAGCTTCGTTGCAGAAGGCGGCAAGACGACGGCGCTCGTCGGCCCCTCCGGTGCCGGCAAGTCGACGGTCATCAGCCTCATCCCGCGGTTCTACGATCCGGCTTCCGGCCAGATCCTGATCGATGGGCAGGATATTGCCGACGTCACCAAGCAGTCGCTGCGCAAGAGCATCGCCTATGTGTCGCAGCAACCCTACCTCTTCGAAGGATCGATCCGCGACAACATCCGCTACGGGCGCATCGATGCGACCGACACGGAGATCGAGGAAGCCGCGCGGCTTGCCTATGCGCATGATTTCATTCTGGCGCAGCCGCAGGGATACGATACCCCGGTCGGCGAAAACGGCATGACGCTTTCCGGCGGCCAGCGCCAGCGGCTGTCCATCGCCCGTGCACTCGTGCGCAATGCGCCGATCCTGCTGCTCGACGAGGCCACCTCGGCGCTCGATACCGAATCGGAAGCCGCCGTGCAGAAGGCGCTCGATTACGCCATGAACGGCCGTACGGTGATCGTCATCGCGCATCGCCTTTCGACCGTCGTCAATGCCGACAAGATCATCGTCATGAAGGATGGTTCCGTCGTCGAGGAGGGCACGCATGCCGAGCTTGCACGGCGACCGGACGGTCTCTACGCTCGGCTTCACAATCTTCAGGGCCAGTCGCCTGAGGCCAAGGCGCCCGAAGCGCCGGCCGGCGCCGAAATCTAGAACATTTCCAGCAAAAGCGCGTAGCGGTTTTGCGTCCGGAAATGCGTAAGAACAATGAGATAGAGCGTTTCCCGACGCCGTTTTGACTGGGAACGCGCTAACAGCGGACGAGAAGGAAATCACCGATGGGCGAACCCGATATGAAGCTCGTGGTGGTGGGTGCTGCAGGCCGTATGGGCCAGACGCTGATACGCACGGTCCACGCGATGGACGGCGTGCGCCTGCATGCCGCCATCGAACGCCCGGGTTCTCCCTTCATCGGCCGTGACGCCGGCGAAGTGGCCGGTCTCGGGCCGATCGGCGTGCCGGTCACCGACCAGCCGCTCGAAGCGTTCGTCGAGGCGGAAGGCGTGCTTGATTTCACAGCACCCGCGGGCACCGTCGAGTTTGCCGGCCTTGCGGCCCAGGCCCGCATCGTCCATGTCATCGGGACCACCGGCTGCTCGGCCGACGACGAGGCGAAAATCCGTGCTGCTGCGCGTCACGCCCGGATCGTCAAGTCGGGCAATATGAGCCTCGGTGTGAACCTGCTCGGCGTGTTGACGGAAAAGGCGGCGCGTGCGCTCGGCCCCGCCAATTGGGATATCGAAATCCTCGAAATGCACCACAAGCACAAGGTCGATGCGCCCTCGGGCACCGCATTGCTTCTCGGCGAAGCGGCGGCGACGGGACGCGGCATCAGCCTTGCCGACAATTCGGTGCGCGTGCGTGACGGTCATACGGGCCCGCGTCCGGCCGGTACGATCGGCTTTGCGACGCTGCGCGGCGGCTCGGTCGTCGGCGAACACTCGGTCATTCTCGCCGGCGAAGGCGAGCAGGTGACGCTCTCGCACAGTGCTACGGATCGCTCGATCTTCGCGCGCGGCGCCGTCACGGCGGCGCTTTGGGCACGCAGCCAGAAACCCGGCTTCTATTCCATGCTCGACGTTCTCGGGCTCAACTGACCTTTCCACTCTCAAGTCTCAAGGGGAATTCGACATGAGCGGTACTCTCGTCCTCGTCCGGCATGGCCAGAGCGACTGGAACCTGAAGAACCTGTTTACCGGCTGGCGTGATCCGGACCTGACGGAACTCGGCGTCGCGGAAGCCAGGGCCGGCGGCAAGGCGCTTGCCGAATATGGCATCAAGTTCGACATCGCCTTCACCTCGGACCTCGTCCGTGCCCAGCGCACCTGCCAGTTCGTGCTCGACGCCGTCGGCCAGTCCTCGCTCGAAACGATCCGCGACCAGGCGCTCAACGAGCGCGACTACGGCGACCTCTCCGGCCTTAACAAGGACGACGCACGCGAGAAGTGGGGCGAAGAGCAGGTGCACATCTGGCGCCGCTCCTACGACGTGCCGCCTCCGGGCGGCGAAAGCCTGCGTGACACCGGTGCCCGCGTCTGGCCCTATTACCTGACCGAGATCCTGCCGCGCGTGCTGTCGGGTCAGAAGGTTCTGGTCGCCGCCCACGGCAACTCGCTGCGCTCGCTGGTCATGGTGCTCGATCGTTTGACCAAGGAAGAGATCCTGAAGCTCAACCTCGCGACCGGCGTGCCAATGGTCTACAAGCTCAAGGCCGACTCGACGGTCGCTTCCAAGGAAGTGCTGGGCGACATGTCCGGCGCCCACTGAGCGCTGACAAATATGGAAATGAAGAAGGGGCGCCGAGCGCCCCTTTTTTGTTTTTCCAAGCAGTTCCAGGAAAGGTGCGAAGCGGCTTTCCGTCCGGATCTGCGGGACTTGAGAGCATCAGATCGTGCCGTCCGCCGCCTTGCCGGCTTCCCAGCCGAGGATCGCGCGCTTGCGCGTCAGGCCCCAGTGGTAGCCGGTGAGATCGCCGCTCTTGCCGAGTGCGCGATGGCAGGGAACCACGAAGGAGATCGGATTACGCCCGACCGCGGCACCGACGGCGCGCGAGGCCGTCGGCTGGCCGATCGTCCCGGCGATGTTCGAATAGGTGGTGGCGCAGCCGAGCGGGATCTTCAACAATGCCTGCCAGACCCGGATCTGAAAATCGGAGCCGATCAGGAAGATATGCAGCGGCTCTTCCTGGCGCCAGCGCGAGGGATCGAAAATGCGTGCCGCATAGTAGGCGGTGGCCGCACTGTCTTCGATATAGCTGGCGTTCGGCCAGCGTTGCGCCATGTCCTCGAAGCTCGCCTGTTCGCCGCCGCCATCGTTAAAGGCGAGGCCTGCCAGGCCGCGGTCTGTGATCATCACCAGCGCCGTGCCGAAGGGCGAGGGATGGTAACCGTAGCGGATCGTCAGGCCGGTGCCGCGCGCCTTCCATTCGCCGGGCGACATCGCCTCGTGGGTGACGAACAGGTCGTGCAGGCGGCTCGGCCCTGACAGGCCGACCTCGATGCTGGTTTCGAGCAGCGGCATGTCTTCCTGGCGCAACAGGCGCTTGGCATGGTCGAGCGTCACCGCCTGGAGGAAGGCCTTCGGCGAAAGCCCGGCCCAGCGGGTGAAGACCTTCTGGAGTTGCGTCGGCGACTGCTTCAGGCGGTGCGCCACCGTTTCGAGCGACGGCTGGTCGCGATAATCCTCGGTGAGCATTTCGATCACGCGGCTGACCGTATCGTAATCGGTGCCTTTCGGCGTGATGTCTGTGGGTACGGATGTCGCAATGTTCATGGCTCTTCTCCTGTCATGTCACAGGTAATCCCTTGCTGGTCCAGGAAACCACCCGAAACTTGAACGAATGCGCGGATTTGCGTCCCATTGGTCGTTCGGCGAGCGTCAGCGGCGGCGAACGGTCGCAAGCGCACCCGAGAGGGCGAGCGCGAAGGTCTCGCGATCGTCGCGATTGAGAAACGAACCGATGTCGGTCCGGCGGCCACCACCGCTGATCGTCATCGAGATGATGCCGATTTCCTGATGGCGGGCGACATTGAAGCGGGCCCAGAACGGATTGAAGCGGTGTTCGGTGATCTGGCCCGACGGCGTGAACTTGCGCACGGAAACATCGGTTCTGGAAACGCTGACCTCTTCGCGGCTGAGCGCCGAGCGGTAATTCAGCCAGAAGGCGCCGAACAGCAGCAGGTAGTCGAGCCCGAAGAAGAACACGATCGGCCAGGCGCCGATGACGAGGAAGACAAAAGCGTGCACCAGGCTGAGCAGTCCGGCGATCAGGAAGACGATCCTGAAGCCTTTTCGCCCGAGCGAACGATAGGGCGTAAGCTCGGCGGTGAAGACCGGCGCATCCTCGGGCGGGGTGGTGACGTTGCCATTGATCATGACCTTTGACTATAGATGCATCATGAAAAACGTGAAGCCGAAATTCCCCGTCAGCGCCGCAAAACCCAAGACGAGCCGCCGCGCAACGCCGCGGGTGAAGAGCCTCTACAGCCAGGACGAGCTCAAGGAGATTTTCCGCCGCTTCTCGATCCAGCGCCCCGAGCCGAAGGGCGAGTTGGAGCATGTCAACCCGTTCACGCTCGTCGTTGCCGTGGCGCTCTCGGCGCAAGCGACCGATGCCGGCGTCAACAAGGCGACGCGCGCGCTCTTCGCCATCGCCGATACGCCGGAGAAGATGCTGGCGCTTGGGGAAGAGAAGGTCCGGGACTACATCAAGACCATCGGTCTCTACCGCAACAAGGCGAAGAACGTCATCGCGCTCAGCGAAAAGCTGATCCGCGATTTCGGTGGCGAAGTGCCGCGCACGCGGGAGGAACTGGTGACCCTTCCGGGGGTCGGTCGCAAGACCGCCAATGTGGTGTTGTCGATGGCCTTCGGCCAGTCGACGATCGCCGTCGACACCCACATCCTCCGCATCGCCAACCGCCTCTGTCTGGCACCGGGCAAGACCCCAGACGAGGTGGAAGACAAGCTGATCAAGATCATCCCGGATGAATACCTCTACCACGCGCATCACTGGCTGATCCTGCACGGGCGCTACTGTTGCAAGGCGCGCAAGCCCGAATGCGAGCGCTGCGTCATCGCCGATCTCTGCAAGTCGCCGGAAAAGACCTGCGATATCCCGGCGCCGCTCGTCGAACTACCGCCGCAGACCATCTCCGCCGCAGGCTGAGGCACCCTGGTATTGTCTTGACGGTCGGCGTCAGGCCGACACCAGCCGGTCGATCAGCGTGCCGATCGTCTCCGCGTAAAGCTCGGCCGAAGCACCATCGGCGATGTCGAGCGCCGCGCGATCGAAGGCGGCCGAAAGCAGCGAGGCCATGGCCGACAGCCTTTCCGGGCCCGGCACTGCCGGCGCCATCGCCTCGGCAATGCCCTCCTCCAGGGTTCTCTGGGCATTGGCCGCGTCGATCGCGGCCATTTCCTGCTTGCCGAGCACCGCCGGCCCGTCGAGCAGCAGCAGACGGATTCGGCCCGGCTCGCGCATCGCGTCGAAATAGGCGCGGGCACCGACTTTCAGTGCGTCGCGGGGCGTGAGGTCGTTGGCCGTTGCCTGCTCGATCGATATCGCCACTGCGCCCGCCTCCCGCTCCGCCACGGCACGGAACAATGCCTTCTTGTCTTCGAAGTGGTGATAGAGCGCGCCGCGGGTCAATCCGGCGGCGGCAACAATATCGGGCGTGGAGGTATCGGCATAACCCCGGGTGACGAAAAGGCCACGCGCGGCATCGAGGATCGCGGTGCGCGTCGTGTCGGATCGCTCGCGATTGGAGCGACGGGAGACTTCCTGTTGCATACATGCAGCCTGTATGTTAATGAAAGATACATACAGATTGTATGATATTGCCGGAGCGAGGAAAAGCCATGAAATCGACGAGCTACTATCCTGTCATCATGACATCAGATGTTGCCGCCACCGCCGCCTTTTACATCGAGCACTTCCGCTTCCAGGCGCTCTTCACCAGCGATTGGTATGTGCATCTCCAGTCGGTCGAGGACGAGCATGTGACGCTGGCGGTGCTCGACTACCGCCACGAGACGATCCCGGAGGAAGCACGTACGCCCACCCGCGGTCTTCTGCTGAATTTCGAGGTCGAGGATCCGGATCGCATTTACGCGCAAGCGGTTGCCGCCGGACTGCCGATCCTGAAGACGTTGCGAGACGAGGTCTTCGGTCAGCGTCATTTCATCACCGCCGATCCGAACGGCGTGCTGATCGACGTCATCAAGCCGATCCCGCCGAGCGCTGAATTTGCTGCCGCCTATGCGGAAAGCGCACTTCCGACGGGCTGATGCGATGGGCCCACGTCTTTTGTCTTCCAAATGGCCGGAAAACCGGTATTAACGAACACCGGCCATCACGGAGACCGGACGAGGTTCATGACAAAATACGACGTGCTGACGATCGGCAATGCCATCGTTGATATCATCGCGCGCTGCGACGATGCTTTTCTCAATGAAAACGGCATCATAAAGGGCGCCATGAACCTCATCGATGCCGAACGAGCCGAGTTGTTGTACTCGCGCATGGGCCCGGCCGTCGAAGCGTCCGGCGGCAGCGCCGGCAATACGGCAGCCGGTGTCGCCAGCCTTGGCGGTCGCGCTGCCTATTTTGGCAAGACCGCGAGCGACCAGCTCGGCGAAATCTTCGCGCACGACATCCGCGCCCAGGGCGTTTACTTCGAGACGAAGCCGCTCGAAAACGTGCCGCCGACCGCGCGCTCGATGATCTTCGTCACCGAGGATGGCGAGCGCTCGATGAACACCTATCTCGGCGCCTGCGTCGAGCTTGGCCCCGAGGACGTGGAGGCCGACGTCGTCGCTGAGGCCAAGGTCACCTATTTCGAAGGCTATCTCTGGGATCCGCCGCGGGCCAAGGACGCCATCCGCGAGACCGCGCGGATCGCCCACGAAAACGGCCGCGAAACCGCGATCACGCTGTCCGACAGCTTCTGCGTTCACCGCTATCGCGAGGAGTTCCTCGAACTCATGCGATCCGGCACGGTCGATATCGTCTTCGCCAACAGGCAGGAAGCGTTGGCCCTCTACGAGACCGAAGACTTCGATCTGGCGCTGGAAAAACTCTCGAAGGATTGCAAGCTCGCTGCCGTGACGCTCAGCGAAGAAGGCTCGGTGGTCGTGCGTGGAGAGGAGCGGGTTCGGGTCCGCGCAACGCCGATCGCCCAGGTCGTCGATACGACCGGTGCCGGCGACCTCTATGCCGCGGGCTTCCTGCACGGCTACACGACCGGACGCTCGCTCGAAGACTGCAGCAGGCTCGGCAATCTCGCCGCCGGCATTGTCATCGGTCAGATCGGCCCGCGGCCGATGGTCTCGCTGGAAACGGCCGCCAAGCAGGCGGGTCTCGCCTGATTCGTCCTGATTGAATTTTGTGAAAAGCAGGCGTGGCCTTACTTGAAGGCCTCGCCGGGATAGGCGCCCCAGATCTCGCTCTGGGCGATCCAGCCTTCGACGCCCTGCGTCTCGGCATGGCACCAGTCGCCATTGCATTCGCCGACATGCACGATGACCCCCGGCTCCATGCGGGCGACGATCGGGGATGTACCCTGCGGATCGCGGCGCATGTTGACGAAGACGCCTTCGCCCTTGCCGCGCATCCAGGGCGCTGCGACGGCTGTACGGTCGCCGGAAAGCAGCGCCTGGTTGACCCAGCCTTCGGTGCCGTCGGCGTCGCGGATACGGCGCCAGTTATCGTATTCCTGGATGATCTCCACGGGAACGCCGGGCTTCATGTAGCGGAAGGCGACCGCGTAATCGACGCTCGGGCCGATCCGGAGATTGACGCTCTTCGACTTGAGGCTCACGAAGCGCGGCAGCGGCAGTCCGCTGGCGCCCTTGGCAGCTTGAGCGTAAGCCGCCGACGCCATGATCCCGGCGCCAAGGCAGGCGGCGATCAACGAGAACGAGAATCTGGAAATGACATGACGCATGACGAAGCTCATTTTCCGTGGCACTAGCTTTTGCGGGCGCAGTTCACCTGGGGCCCAACACACGGGCTGAAATCGCGGGGACGAACGCGCGAGTTTTGTTTGTCTTCCCGGTGGGGTCTGGTAGAAATTGCGGCTACAGGGAGAAAGTATCGCCCAACTTGGTTAAGGACCCGTCAACAAGGCCCGTCGCAGCAATGACAAGCAAGAAGAAGCCCACGGTCTACATCACCCGTAAACTGCCTGATATCGTCGAGACGCGCATGCGCGAACTTTTCGATGCGGAGTTGAACATCGACGACACGCCGCGCAGCCAGCCCGAGCTCGTCGCGGCGGTGAAGCGCGCCGACGTGCTGGTGCCGACAGTGACCGATCGCATCGATGCGGCGCTGATCGAGCAGGCCGGCCCACAGCTGAAGCTGATCGCCAGCTTCTCGAATGGGGTCGACAATATCGACGTCGACGCCGCAGCGCGCAAAGGCATCACCGTCACCAACACGCCGAACGTGTTGACGGAGGACACCGCCGACATGGCGATGGCGCTGATTCTCGCAGTGCCGCGCCGGCTTGCCGAAGGTGCGCAGATCCTGACCGATCGCAAGGGCGAATGGGCCGGGTGGTCGCCGACCTGGATGCTCGGCCGGCGCATTGCCGGAAAGCGCATCGGCATCGTCGGCATGGGCCGGATCGGCACCGCGGTCGCACGCCGCGCCAAGGCCTTCGGCCTTTCGATCCACTATCACAACCGTCACCGGGTGAACGCGGAAACCGAAGAGATGCTGGAGGCGACCTACTGGGACAGCCTCGACCAGATGCTGGCCCGCGTCGATATTGTTTCGGTCAACTGCCCGTCGACGCCGGCGACCTATCACCTGCTCTCGGCCCGCCGCCTGGCGCTGATGCGGCCCGACAGCTACATCGTCAACACGGCCCGCGGCGGCATCATCGACGAGACGGCGCTGATCAAGTCCCTGCGCGAGGGTAAGATCGCCGGTGCCGGCCTCGACGTCTTCGAGAACGAGCCCGCGGTCAATCCGAAGCTGATCAAGCTCGCCGGCGAAGGCAAGGTCGTGCTGTTGCCACATATGAGTTCGGCGACGCTCGAGGGCCGCATCGACATGGGCGACAAGGTGGTCATCAACATCCGCACCTTCTTCGATGGCCATCGCCCGCCGGACCGCGTGCTTCCGGGCCGCGACTGATCGCGGAGCGCCGCACGGTCCTGCCGTGCGGCTGTCTGTCCGGCCTGCTCAAAGTTAGAAGCTAGCTAGAGTGTCTTGCGCATCTCGATCGCCGTCGGTCGGGTAAAGCCGGGGTGGCACATCGTACCGGTTTCGACGAAGCCCCAGGCGGCGAACGCCCGGTGGTTTTCGGTGAGTTCGATGCGGGTGAGTAGCCGCAACGCCGAAAGGCCGAGCGCTCGCGCTGTCGCCTCCGCTTCCGCGAGCAGCAACCGGCCGATACCCTTTCCCTGTGTCTGCGGGGCAACCGCGAGCTTGCCGATGTAGAGGCAATCGGCTTCAGGCTTGCAAAAGATGCAGCCGACAAGCCGCTCGCCGTCGCTGACACCGAAGGCGATCTCGTCGGCACTCTTCTGCCGGAGCGATTCGACGGTGAGTACGTGCGCCGAGGAGGGCGGGTCGACCCGTCCGTCCATGTAGGAGAAGGCGCCAAGGATCAGCTTCAGCAACTCCTCGTGCCGGTCGAAACTTTCACTGATGCGAAAGATCTCCACCATGATCGGCCTACGCTCTGCGACGGTAACGGATGGTGTTGAACTGCGCCGTCAGCGCGTCATACATCAACAGCCGACCGACCAGCGGTTCGCCGAAACCGGCGATCACCTTGATCGCCTCCATCGCCTGGAGCGTGCCGATGACGCCGGTCAAGGCGCCGACGATGCCCGCTTCGGCACAGGAGGGCACGACGCCGGCCGGCGGCGGTTCCGGGAAGAGATCGCGATAGGAGGGGTTCGGCCGCCCATCCATGCCTGCCTTGTACGGCATCAGCACCGTCAGCGATCCGTCGAAGCGGCCGACGGCGCCGGTCACCAGCGGTATGCCGACCGCGGCTGCCGTATCGGCTGCGAGATAGCGTGTGTCGAAATTGTCCGAGCCGTCGATCACCAGGTGATATTGCCGGAACAGCGCATCGGCATTGTCGGGGTTGAGCCGCAGCCTGTGTTCGTCGACGCTGACATGCGGGTTGAGTGAACCGATCGCTTCGGCTGCCCTTTCGACCTTGGCGCGATCGATGTCCTCGGTGCGGTGAATGATCTGCCGCTGGAGGTTCGAGAGCGCAACGATGTCGTCGTCGACGACGCCGATCCGGCCGATGCCAGCGGCCGCGAGATAGACGAGCACCGGGGCGCCGAGCCCGCCGGCGCCGATCACCAGCACACGTGCCGCTTTGAGTTTTTGCTGCCCCGCGCCGCCGATTTCCGGCAGCACGATATGGCGGGCGTAGCGGGCGATCTCCGATTGGTCGAGCTTGTTCTCACCGGTCATGCAACATCCTCCTCATCCGGGCGGCCGATCGATTCTCAAGCGAGAGCGGATGCGGGCGGAAAACCGCACACACTTTTCCTCATCCGCTCTTGCTTATCCCGTAACGCTCCCGTGCGAAACGGTCAGGAAGCGACCGCGTTCGCCAAGCGCCTCGAACATGGCCTGGTCGGTACCGGTCATGAAGGCCTGGCCGCCAAGACCATCGACGAGGTCGAACAGCGCCGCACGCCGGTTGACGTCGAGATGCGCGGCGATCTCGTCAAGCAACAGGATCGGCGCGTGGCCAGTCATGTCGCCGACGAGGCGCGCATGCGCCAGCACCAGTCCGACGAGCAGCGCCTTCTGCTCGCCGGTCGAGCAGCGTGCGGCTTCCATGTCCTTGTCCCGATGACGCACCAGCAGGTCGCTTCGGTGCGGTCCATCGAGCGTCCGGCCCGCCGCTGCGTCGCGCGGCCGTCCGTCGCGCAGCATTGTCAGATATTGCTCTTCGAGATCATAGGCCGGGCGATGACCCTCGTCGTCGAGAAAGCCGGACAGCGCCAGGCGGGCGGACGGAAAAACGCTGTCATCGACATTCCGCTCGACGAGCGCGGTCAAGAGGCCGAGCATTTCCTGCCTTGCCAGCGCCATGGAGACGCCGAGACCGGCCATCTCTCGCTCAATCGCCGTCAGCCAGGACGGATCCGGGCGAAACTCGCCGAGCAGCCGGTTGCGGCTGCGCATCGCCCGATCGAATTCGCTGGCGCGTCGGCCATGCTCCGGATCGAGCGAAAGCACCAGCCGATCGAGGAACCGCCGCCGGTCGGCCGAAGGCCCGGTGAAGAGCCCGTCCATCGATGGCGTCAGCCAGAGAACGCGCAGGTGATCCGTCAGTTCGTCGACGGTTGATGCCGGCGTTCCGTTGAGCCGCAGCCGCCGGGATTGGCCCTCGGTTACCCCGGCGGTGCCGGTGCCGATTTCGACCGGCCCCTCCATGCCCTCGACCTCCGCAAAGACGGAAAACCCGTCGCTCGCGCCGACACGGGTGACGTCGGCATAGGCCGCGCGCCTCAAGCCCCGTCCTGGTGAGAGGAAGGAAACCGCTTCCATCAAATTGGTCTTGCCGGCGCCGTTCTCTCCCGTCAGCACCACATGGCGCTGGTCGAGCTCCAGCGAGAGAGCCGCATAATTGCGGAACTCCGTGAGCTTCAAGCGGTTGAGAAAGACCTTGTGGGGCATGGGCAAACCGGATTCGACGTTGGGCGCCAGCTACAGCGCCGCGCGTCTTATGAGACGCGCAAAGGTCGCTGTAGCACTTTGAATTGCTGCATGTCTTCGTCCTTAAATCGAGGTCGATTTAAGGAGACATGCAGTAGGACGAAAGCGTTGGCCAAGGCAAGGCGAAATGGCCAGCGCGTCGATATCGCCTGGGATAGGTCGATATCGGCAGGGGATAGGCGACAAACCCCTTGAATCAGGTGCTTTTCTTGAGCGCCTCGGTCAAATATGACAGTTTCATGACAATCCACGGATGGATATATTTGTAATGCTGGCTTGGTTCCGCAAACTGCTTCCCCGCGAAGACCGCTTCTTCGACCTTTTCGCAAAACACGCGCTCTCCGTTGTCGGTGCCGCCGAAGCGCTCGACAGGCTGCTTGCCGGTGGCGACGACATGGAGAAACAGTGCGACCGGATCGTCGCGCTTGAGGATGAAGCGGATCATATTACTGGCGAGGTGCTCCTGGCGGTGCGCCGGTCCTTCATCACGCCCTTCGACCGCGGCGACATCAAGGACCTGATCCAGTCGATGGACGATGCCATCGACATGATGCACAAGACGGTCAAGACGATCCGGCTCTACGAGCAGAAGACATTCGACCCGGGCATGCGCGAGATGGCGACGATCATCGTCCAGGCCGCGCATCTGATCGGCGAGGCCATTCCGTTGCTCGACCGTATCGGAGCCAATCACAATCGCCTCATCGCCATCGCCGAGGACGTTACCCGCATCGAGGGGCGTGCCGATGAATTGCACGACCTCGGCCTCAAGGATCTCTTCCGCCGCCACGGCGCCAGCAACCCGATGGCCTATATCATCGGCAGCGAGATCTATGGCGAGCTCGAAAAGGTGATCGACCGCTTCGAGGACGTCGCCAATGAAATCAGCGGCATCGTGATCGAGAACGTCTGATGGATGCGACGCTCGCCTTTCCGTTGCTCGTCGGGCTGATTGGCATCGCGCTGTTCTTCGACTTCCTGAACGGCCTGCACGATGCCGCCAACTCGATTGCGACGATCGTCTCGACGCGGGTGCTCAGACCGCAATATGCGGTCTTGTGGGCGGCATTCTTCAACTTCATCGCCTTCCTGTTCTTTGGCCTGCATGTGGCCGAGACGCTCGGCAAGGGCATCATCGATCCCGGCATCGTCACGCCGCTGGTGATCTTTTCGGCCCTCATGGGGGCGATCGTCTGGAACATCGTCACCTGGCTCTTCGGCATTCCGTCGAGTTCGTCGCATGCGCTGATCGGCGGCCTCGTCGGTGCCGGCCTTGCCAGCACCGGCTTTAGTTCCATCGTCTGGACCGGTCTTCTGAAGACCGTCGGCGCCATCTTCATGTCGCCGGCGATAGGCTTCTTCCTGGCCTTGCTCCTGGTGTTGATCGTCTCCTGGATTTTCGTGCGGCAGACGCCCTTTGCCGTCGACCGCACCTTCCGCGTGATGCAGTTCGTTTCCGCCTCGCTCTATTCGCTCGGCCACGGCGGCAATGACGCGCAGAAGACCATGGGCATCATTGCCGTTCTGCTCTTCTCGCAGGGCTATCTCGGTTCGGAGTTCTACGTGCCCTTCTGGGTGGTCATAACCTGCCAGGCGGCAATCGCGCTCGGCACGCTGTTCGGCGGCTGGCGCATCGTGCACACCATGGGCTCGAAGATTACCAGGCTCAATCCTATGCAGGGCTTCTGCGCCGAAACCGGCGGGGCGATCACGCTCTTTGCCGCCACCTGGCTCGGCATTCCCGTCTCGACGACGCACACCATCACCGGTGCGATCATCGGCGTCGGTGCGGCGCGGCGCGTCTCGGCGGTCCGCTGGGGGCTTGCCGGCAATATCGTGATTGCCTGGTTCATCACCATGCCGGCCGCGGCGGCGATTTCGGCGCTCGCCTATTTCCTGATCGATCTGATCTTCTGATCGAAGCGAACAGCGTCTCCCGCTTCAATCGGCGGGAGACGTGCATCATTTCTCGATCCGAGGCGCGGGGCTGTCCCGCCCGCCCTGATGCAAGGTCAGGCTCCCGGCGCGGGTGCCGGTTACGGTGAAGCTGATCTGCGCATCGATAAGCTTCGCAAAGAAACGGTGTTCGGCCTCCGGAAAGATTTCGATCCGATCCTGTCCCGTTGCCTGGGCAAACAGCCGATCTCCATCGCGAAAGATCGTCAGCTCGAAGCTGGGGGCCAGCCGATAGGTGCCGACATAGGCGTCATAGCTCGTCGGATCGACGGTTATCGCAGTGCGCCTGACATTTGCCGGCGCAAGCGGAGCGTTGCGGTTGAGCAGGTGTTGGCCGATATCGTCCACGCCGACCTCGGTCGACGCATTGGAGAGGGCGACGACGCCGATACCGGTCGACGGTCGGTAGCCGACGAAGGACCGATAGCCGCCGGTCCCGCCATTGTGCCAGATAATCTGCTCGTCGCCCTTGCCCGAGATCACCCAGCCGAGTGCCTGCTGGTCGTCTCCCCCGTTGCCGAGCGGCTGCCGGGTCGCAAGTAGCATGGTGAAGGCCGGCGCCAGCGGCGATGACGTTTTCCCCATGGCCGCCTCCAGGAATATCAGAAGATCGTTCGTCGTGGAGCGCAGCGCGCCGGCTCCTTGCAGCGCGTTGAGATCCCAGTCTCTCACCGGCTCCAGCGCCGCATTGTGGTCCGTCGCCCGCCTTTCGGCCCAGCCGGGCTGCGACGAGATCGCCGTGTCCTTCATGTCGAGAGGCGCTGTGATGCGGCTGATGACGAGCTCTTCGTAGGAAAGGCCGGCCTTCAAGGCGAGCGCGTGGCCGAGAAGCCCGGCGCCGAGATTGGAGTACTCGTGCTCGACGCCAGGGCGCCGCAGCGGCTTGTGATGGGACAGGAAGGCATAAAGCTTTGCAGTGCCGTAGTCCGCATACGGATTGCTTGTGTCTGTCGGGTCCAGATTGGTGGGTAGCCGCGGCAGACCGGACATGTGCGTCGCCAGGTCCTTCAGCGTGACCGGCTCCTCCTTGTCGTCCGGCATCGCCACACCTGGCGGAAGCAACGTGGAGACGGGCGTGTCGAGGCGCAGCGTGCCTTTTTCAATCGCGTCCGCGAGCAACAGCGCGGTGAAGACTTTGGTGACCGAGCCGATCTCGAACACGGTCCGTCCATCGACCGGGCGCGGGTCACCTTTGGCCGGATGGCCATGCGCGACGATGCGTCGTCCATCGGCATCGATGATTCCGACGACAATGCCGACCGACTGCTGCTGCTTGTCGATTCGATCGGTCAGAATATTCAGGATTTCGGCATCGGTCGGAGCCGCGGAAAGGTTGTCCGCATGGGCGGCGGTGCCAAGCGTCATGGCGACGATCCAGTTCAGAAAGAAGGTCCGCATGATGAGAAGATAGGAAACCATGCGATGGGTGCGAAGCGCATGCCAGCCGATTTCGATCAAGCTTCTGTCGAGACTCGATCGGCAATCGGCGAGATACCGTCGCCGACAGCGATTACGCCAGGGTTGCGGAAACGGTTCACGGATCCCAATAGGGCGGATCGCCAAAAGCTTCCTTCAGATGTTGGGCGATGGCTCGGAGCTTGGCGGAGACGCGTCGTCCTTCCGGATGCGCCATGTAGATGAATTCGGGCTCCGGACGCAGCCCGACATCGATCTCACGCAATTGCCCTTCGCGCACCGCGGGGCCGGCGATGAAGGCGGGCAACAGCGCGATGCCGAGCCCGGCGACGGCGGCGTCGTGCATCATGTCGCCATTGTTCATGCCGAGGGCCAGGCGCGCCCTGACGATCGTTGCACCGGAAGGTCCCTCGAACCGCCAATCGGCCGCACCGCGATTGGTGTAGAAGACGCCGCGATGGCCTTCGAGCTCGGCAAGCGACGCCGGCGTGCCGTGTCGTTCAAGATAATCGGGCGAGGCGACGAGCAGGCGCCGGCTTCTGGCAAGTTTCCAAACCATCAGGCGGGAATCTGCGATCACGCCGTGGCGGACAATCGCGTCGTAGCCTTCCGAGGCCGCATCGACCCGCCGGTCGTCGAGGTCGAGCGTCAGTTCGATTTCCGGATGGCGCGCCAGGAACGGATAGAGCGCCGGACCGAGATGCCGGCGGCCAAAGCTGACGGGCGCGGCGATCCGAAGCGGCCCCGTCAGCTGTCCGCGCCGCTCGGCAAGGTCGCTCGCGGCCGCCTGCACCTCGCTGACGATCCTGACGGCGCGCTCGCGGAAGGCGATGCCGTCCTCGGTGAGCGTCAGCTTGCGCGTCGTGCGATGGAGGAGCGTGGCGTTGAGCCCGCGCTCCAGTTCCGCCACGCGTTCGCTGACGACGGATTTCGACAGGCGCAGGCGCCGCGCCGCTTCACTGATCGAGCCAGCTTCGGCGACCGCGACAAAGGCGGTTATTCCCTCGATCTTCACCATCGTTCGACTTTTCCGAATTCGAGTTCCACAATTGGAAGACTAATCCGAACGATCGTTTTCCGCCATATCTGTCTGCATTCGAGGACGACGGTTCCAGCCAACCGAGCCGATCTCCTCTTCAACCCAACAAGAGGACTTTCATCATGTCACGTTTGCAGAACAAGACGGCACTCATCACCGGCGGCACCAGCGGCATCGGTCTCGAAACCGCACGCCAGTTCATCGCCGAAGGCGCAAGGGTCGCCGTCACCGGCACCAATCCGAAGAACATTGCCGAAGCACGCGCCGTCCTTGGCGAGACAGCTCTGATCATCGAGGCCGATGCCGGCAATGTCGCCGGCCAGGCCGCCGTCGCTGAAAAGATCCGCGCCGCCTTGGGCACGCTCGATATCCTGTTCATCAATGCCGGCATCGCCAAGCTGCAGCCGATCGAGCAGTGGGACGAGGCAAGCTTCGACCGCTCGCTCGCCATCAACCTCAAGGGACCGTATTTCCTGATCCAGGCCTTGCTGCCGGTCTTGTCCAAACCGGCATCGATCGTGCTCAACACCTCGATCAACGCCCATATCGGCATGCCGACCTCAAGCGTCTATGCCTTGACCAAGGCGGGGCTGCTATCGCTCGCCAAAACGCTCTCCGGCGAACTCATCGGCCGCGGCATCCGGGTCAACGCCGTCAGCCCCGGCCCGATCCGCACGCCGCTGCATGACGGCCATGCCCCGACGGTGGAGGAAAACAAGCAGGTTGTTGATGCGATCGCTGCGCAGATCCCGCTTGGCCGCTTCGGCAACGCAAGCGAAATCGCCAAGGCGGTCGTCTTCCTCGCCTCCGACGAGGCTGCTTTCACTGTCGGCGCCGAACTGATCATCGATGGCGGCATGGCGACGCTCTGATCACGGCTTAACTCTAACGAACAGACAGAAGCGCCGCGTGTTCAATCGGATGCGCGGCGCTTCCCGTCGTCTTCGGCCGGCCGTTGGCATCGCTGGTTGGGAGGAGTATATTTCTGCAATCTAATGGAATGCATCCAGTCGCAAGAAATCGACATAGACGGAACACCGATCAGATCCCAGGAGGAGACGATGACGAGTGTGAGATGGATGATGAAGGGGCGCGAATTCATACATTGCAACTGCGCCTATGGCTGTCCTTGCCAGTTCAATGCATTGCCGACACAAGGCCATTGCAGCGCCGTCGGCGCCTTCGAGATCGAGGAAGGCTATCACGGCGATACGCGGCTCGATGGGCTTCGTGGCGGCCTGATCGCCGCCTGGCCGGGCGCCATCCACGAGGGGAGGGGGCAGGTTGTGCCGATCGTCGATAGCCGCGCCTCCGCCGAACAGCGCGGTGCGTTGCTGCGCATTATGAGCGGCGAGGATACGGAACCGGGTGCCACCTTCTTCCAGGTCTTTGCGACGACCTTCGAAACCATGCACGAGCCTGTCTTTGCCGAAATCGATTTCGAGGTCGATGTCGGCGCGCGTACGGCGCGGCTGAATGTGCCGGGCTGGCTCGTCGCTCGCGGCGAACCGATCCTCAATCCGGTGACCGGCGCCGCCCATCAGGCGCGCATCAATCTCCCCCAGGGCTTCGAATACGACGTCTGCGAAGTCGGGCGCGGATGGGCCGATACCAAGGGGCCGCTGACCTTGGCACTGGCGGACTCGCATGCTCATTTCGCGCGCATGCACCTGACCGAAAGCGGCGTGATCCACTGACGTCGATGAAGGATACGGCGCTCGAAACCCTGCTCAGGCGCGACCGCGCCATCGTTGTGGCGGCGCTGATTACGCTGACGGCGATCAGCTGGATTTACGTCCTGTGGCTGGCTTCGGCCATGGACATGGCTGCGCCCCCGGCAGCCTCCGGCACCATGGATATGGGCTCGGGCATGGACATGGAGATGCCCATGGACATGCCGATGAACATGCCTATGGAGGCGCAAGGGGGATCGATGACATCGATGGCGACTGCGGCCGCCGGTCCCTGGACCGCGGCAACCTTCGCCTATGCCTTTGTCATGTGGGCTGTCATGATGGTTGGTATGATGGTGCCGTCGGCAACGCCGATGATCCTGCTCTATGCTCGGGTCGGAAGACAGGCGGCACAGCAGGGCAAGCCCTTCGCCGCAACCGGCTTCTTCGCCGGCGGCTATCTGCTGGCCTGGACCTTGTTCGCGCTGATTGCCGTTCTCGGGCAATGGCTCCTGGATCATGCCTTGCTGCTCACCCCAATGCTTTCGAGCGCCAACCAAGCCTTGAGCGGTGCGGTCCTCGTCGCCGTCGGCCTGTTTCAGTGGACGTCGCTCAAGGATCGTTGCCTCAGGCAATGCCAGTCGCCGCTGCTATTCATCCAGAACCACGGCGGATTTCGCCGCGAGGCGGGTGCCGCCTTCGGCCTCGGCCTGCGACACGGCCTTTATTGCGTCGGCTGCTGCTGGGCGCTGATGGCGCTTCTGTTCGTCGGCGGGGTGATGAACGTGTTGTGGATCGCGGCGATCGCCATCTTCGTGCTCGCCGAAAAGGTGGTGCCCGGCGGCCGGCTCCTGTCCCGTATCGCTGGGGTGGCGCTCGTCATGGCCGGGCTGTGGCAGCTTGCGGCCATGACGTGAAGCTTACAGCACTGCGCGCCCTATCCGGCGCGCAAGATCGCTGTGGGAACGCCGGGCGCCTTAGTCGCTCAGCGTATCGAAGAAGTCCTTCATCCGGGCGAAGAAGCCCGTCGATTCCGGATTGTTGTCCTTCGAGGAGATCTGTTCGAATTCCTGCAGCAGTTCGCGCTGGCGCTTGGTCAGCTTCTGCGGCGTTTCGATCTGGATCTGGATGTAGAGGTCGCCGGACTGGGCCGAGCGCAGCACCGGCATGCCCTTGCCCTTGAGACGAAACTGCTTGCCCGCCTGGGTGCCCTCGGGAACCGTGACGCGCGACTTGGTGCCGTCGAGCGTGGTCACATCGAACTTGCCGCCAAGAGCTGCCGTCGTCATCGAGATCGGCACGCTGCAATAGAGATCGGCGCCGTCGCGCTGGTAGAACTCATGCGGCCGGACCGAGAGGAAAATGTAGAGGTCGCCTGCCGGTCCGCCGCGAAGCCCCGCTTCGCCTTCGCCGGAGAGGCGGATACGCGTTCCGTCCTCGATGCCGGCCGGAATGTTGACCGAGAGCGTGCGCTCTTCGGTGACACGACCCTGGCCATGGCACTTGCCGCAGGGATCGGTGATCGTCTGGCCGCGCCCGCCGCAGGTCGGGCAGGTGCGTTCGATCGAGAAGAAGCCCTGGGCAGCGCGCACGCGACCGGAGCCGTGACAGGTGCCGCAGGTCTTAGGGCTCGTGCCGGGCTTGGCGCCGGAGCCGCTGCAGACGTCGCAGGTGATCGAGGTTGGAACGCGGATCTGCGCGGTCTTGCCGCTGAAGGCTTCCTCGAGCGAGATCTCCATGTTGTAGCGAAGATCGGCGCCGCGTTCGCGGCCGCCCGAGGAACGCCGCTGGCGCCCGCCACCCATCATCTCGCCGAAGATGTCTTCGAAAATGTCGGAGAAGCCGCCGGCCCCCCCGCCGCCGAAGCCGTTGCCCATGCCGCCCTGCTCGAAGGCCGCATGACCGTAGCGATCGTAAGCGGCGCGCTTCTGCGGGTCCTTGAGGGTCTCATAGGCCTCGTTGATTTCCTTGAAGGTCTTCTCCGCTGCCGCGTCGCCGGGGTTCTTGTCCGGGTGATACTTCATTGCGAGCTTGCGGAAGGCGCCCTTTAGCTCCTTCTCGTCGGCGTTCTTGGCAACGCCAAGCGTTTCGTAGAGATCACGTTTCATTCGTCGAAGATTATCCTGTTGGCATGCCAGCGCGAGGGCTCGGCGGCTGCCCGTTTACCTTGCCACCGATTTAGTAAACCTTGAAGCGCGATACCATAGCCCGAGCGGTGGTAGATGCGGTTTTTTGTCGGAAAAGTAACGTTTGCAGCGGCTCGCGGCACTTGTCGCCACTTTTGCCCGTCGCGCCGGGCTGTGCAGATAACAAAAAGCCCGGGCGAACCCGGGCTTTTCGTCTGATCGAAGGGACGGATTAGGCCGAACGCTTGCGGTCGTCCTCGTCGTTGACTTCTTCGTAGTCGGCATCGACGACATCGCCGTCGCGCGCCGCGTCTGCTGCGGCATCCGCATGGGCGGCTTCCGTCTGCTGCGCTTCATAGATCGCCTGGCCGAGCTTCATGGAAACTTCCATCAGCGTGTTGGTCTTGGCCTTGATGTCTTCGGCGTCCGGCTCGGAGGCTTCGACGGCAGTCTTCAGTGCGGCAATCGCGTCGGAGATCGCCTTGCGGTCGGCTTCCGAAACCTTGTCGCCGTAATCCTTCAGCGACTTCTCGCTGGAGTGGATCAGGCTTTCGGCCTGGTTCTTGGCTTCGACGCCTTCGCGGCGCTTCTTGTCGGCCTCGGCATTGGCTTCGGCATCCTTGACCATCTTTTCGATGTCGGCGTCGGAAAGACCGCCAGAAGCCTGAATGCGGATCTGGTGCTCCTTGCCGGTGCCCTTGTCCTTGGCCGAAACCTGCACGATGCCGTTGGCGTCGATGTCGAAGGTGACTTCGATCTGCGGCATGCCGCGCGGTGCCGGCGGAATGCCGACGAGGTCGAACTGGCCGAGCAGCTTGTTGTCGGCGGCCATTTCACGCTCACCCTGGGAGACGCGGATCGTCACGGCCGACTGGTTGTCGTCGGCGGTCGAGAAGGTCTGCGACTTCTTGGTCGGGATCGTCGTGTTGCGTTCGATCAGGCGGGTGAAGACGCCACCGAGCGTTTCGATGCCGAGCGACAGCGGGGTGACGTCGAGCAGAAGAACGTCCTTGACGTCGCCCTGCAGAACGCCGGCCTGGATGGCGGCGCCCATGGCGACCACTTCATCCGGGTTCACGCCCTTGTGCGGCTCCTTGCCGAACAACTGCTTCACGGTTTCCTGAACCTTCGGCATGCGGCTCATGCCG
The DNA here is from genome assembly GCF_058792075.1 of Ensifer sp. EB106-03-01-XG145. Classification (NCBI taxonomy): domain Bacteria; kingdom Pseudomonadati; phylum Pseudomonadota; class Alphaproteobacteria; order Hyphomicrobiales; family Rhizobiaceae; genus Ensifer; species Ensifer sp. EB106-03-01-XG145. Next base: position 62,219 of record NZ_JBYTEC010000001.1, read on the forward strand.
CCGACGAGAACGACTTCGTCGATCTCGGCAGCCGAGACGCCGGCATCCTTGAGGGCTGCCTTGCACGGCGCAACGGTGCGCTGGATCAGGTCGTCGACCAGGCTTTCGAACTTGGCGCGCGACAGCTTCATCGTCAGGTGCTTCGGACCGGAAGCGTCAGCCGTGATGAACGGCAGGTTGATTTCGGTCTGCTGCGACGAGGACAGCTCGATCTTGGCCTTTTCGGCAGCTTCCTTCAGGCGCTGAAGGGCGAGCTTGTCGTTCTTCAGGTCGATGCCCTGTTCCTTCTTGAACTCGCCGGCGAGGTATTCGACGAGACGCATGTCGAAGTCTTCACCGCCGAGGAAGGTGTCGCCGTTGGTCGACTTCACTTCGAAGACGCCGTCGCCGATTTCCAGAACCGAGATATCGAAGGTACCACCGCCCAAGTCGTAGACGGCGATCGTCTTGCCGTCCTTCTTGTCGAGGCCGTAGGCAAGGGCTGCCGCGGTCGGCTCGTTGATGATGCGCAGAACTTCAAGGCCCGCGATCTTGCCGGCATCCTTGGTTGCCTGGCGCTGGGCGTCGTTGAAGTAGGCCGGAACGGTGATGACGGCCTTTTCGACCTTTTCACCGAGGTAGGATTCGGCCGTTTCCTTCATCTTCTGAAGGATCATGGCGGAGATCTGCGACGGGGAATAATCCTTGCCGTGCGCTTCGACCCAGGCGTCGCCATTGTCGGCCTTGATGATCTTGTAAGGAACCATGTCCTTGTCTTTTTGCGTGGTCGGGTCCTGGAAGGTCCGGCCGATCAGGCGCTTGATCGCAAAAAGCGTGTTTTCCGGATTGGTGACGGCCTGGCGCTTGGCCGGCTGGCCGACGAGACGTTCGCCGTCGTCGCTGAATGCCACCATCGAGGGGGTCGTGCGCGCACCCTCGGCGTTTTCGATCACCTTCGCGTCTTTTCCGTCCATGACGGCGACGCAGGAGTTGGTCGTTCCCAGGTCAATACCAATAACTTTAGCCATGTCGTTCTCTCCTTGCAGCGGACTGTCGGAACCCGGTCAGGCATTCGTAAGACAGCCCCTAACGGGATGGTCTCAGGATTTCTTCGCAGTCGAGACTGCGCCGATGCGGCGTATATAAGGACCGGCGTTTCGGACTGCAAGGCATTCTGCGGGGCGTTTGGGGGCAAATGCAAGTCCGGGATTTGCCTAGCTAGAAATGGGCTATGCGCGGCTGGTGAGAATGGCACCAGTCGCACGCTTGCAGCGCCAGTCGCGCCGGCTCAACCGCCGGTCAAAATGTCGAAGAGGGTCGTGCGGCGCGTGGCACCCGTCGTCTGGCCGACATCGGCCGGTGGTACGAGACCGCCATTGCCCTGATCGGCGCTCTGGCCATCCCATTCGCCGCCCTGGTCTACCGGGCGCTGCCCCACTGCGACCGCGCCATTGACGCCCACGGGTGCTTCCGGGAAGGCTTCCGGATCGCCGGAGAGCAAGTCGCCGGCCGGTGCGCCTACGCCTTCGTCGAAGACCGGCTGCACGCCCGTCGTGCCGAAGAGCGGCGAGGGCGAGAGGCCCTCGTGGGCCGCCATCATGAAATCGTGCCAGGCCTTGGCCGGCAGGCCGCCGCCCGTGACCTTCTTCATCGACTTGCCATCGTCGTTGCCGAACCAGACGCCGGTTGTCAGGTTCGAGGTGTAGCCGACGAACAGCGCGTCGCGGAAGGATTGCGTCGTACCGGTCTTGCCGGCCGCCTCCCAGCCCTTGAGCTGCGCTTTCTTGCCCGTACCTTTGGTCAGCACACGCACCATCATCTGGTTCATTTCGCTGACGATCGCCGGGTCGAGCACACGCGGCGGGTTGTCGTAGGTGTTTTCGTAAAGCACCGTGCCGTCGGCCTTGGAGATGCGGCGGATGACATGCGGCGTCGCCTTGAAGCCGCCATTCATGAACGGGGCATAGGCCGACGTCAGTTCGACGAGGCTGACTTCGGATGTGCCGAGCGCGATCGAGGCATTGGCCTGCATCTCGGAATCGATGCCGAGGCGATGGGCGACCTTGACGACGTTCTGCGGCCCGACCTCCATCACCAATTGCGCGGCGATAGTGTTCAGCGAATTGGCGAGCGCATCGGCGATCGTAACCTCGCCGCGATATTTCTGGTCGTAATTCTCGGGCGTCCAGTTGCCGATCCGGACCGGGCCGTCGTTGCGGATCGACATCGGCGTGCGGCCGATCTCGAGTGCCGCGGCATAGACGAAGGGCTTGAAGGCAGAGCCCGGCTGACGCTTGGCCTTGGAGGCGCGGTCGAACTGGCTCTCTGCGTAGTCCTTGCCGCCGACGAGCGCCCGGATGGCGCCGGTGCCATCGATCGAGACGAGTGCTGCCTGCGAAGCGTCGAGCTTCTTGCCGTCGGCGTCCAGCGTGGCAGCGATCACCTCCTCGGCCTTCTTCTCGAGATTGAGGTCGATCGTCGTGTCGATGATGAGATCTTCCTTGATCTCGCCGATCATGCCGGGAAGCTGGTCCATCACCATGTCGGCGACGTAGTGCTCGGCGCCTGACCAGTAGCTCTTCGCCTTGGTCGGGGTCTGCGACATCGCCGTCTTGATCTCGCTATCGGTGACGTAACCTTCCTCGCGCATGGCGCCGAGAACGACCTGGGCGCGTTCTTCCGCAGCCTTCGGGTCGCGGGCCGGCGACAGGCGGGAAGGAGCCTTGAGCAGGCCTGCAAGCAGTGCGGCCTCGCCGAGGTTCACGTCGCGCGCCGATTTGTTGAAATAGCGCCGCGATGCCGCCTCCACGCCATAGGCGTTGGAGCCGAAGAACACCCGGTTGAGATACATCGCCAGGATCTGGTCCTTGGAATATTTCTGCTCGAGCCAGAAGGCGAGCAGCACCTCCTGCACCTTGCGTTCGAGCGTGCGCTCGGGCGAAAGGAACAGGTTCTTGGCAAGCTGCTGCGTCAAGGTCGAGCCACCCTGCACCATGCGGCCGGTGGTGAGGTTCGTCAGCATGGCGCGGGCGAGACCCAGCGGATCGATGCCGAAATGCGAATAGAAGCGGCGGTCCTCGATCGCGATGACCGCCTGCGGGATATAGGGCGACATGTTTTCCAGCGACAGCGCTTCGCCGCCGGTGGTGCCGCGATTGGCGATGGCGTCGCCGCTGACCGCAAGGATCTTGACGTTCGGCGGCCGCTCGGGGATCGACCAGCTCTCGGCGCTCGGCATGCGCGCGCCGTAGTAGAGCACCAGGCCGCCGACGCCCATGGCGCCCCAGATGCCGAGCACGATGCACCAGTAGAACAGCGTGCGGACAAGGCCAACAAAGCCGCCGCCGCCAGAGTTGCGCCGTGCGCTGCCGCGCTTGCCGGCTGCCTTCTTCTTGCTGCTGCCCTTCTTGCCGCTGCCCGAAGATTTGCCGCGGGGTGCCTTGCGGCTGGCGGTCACACGATCGCTGGCCTCGACGCGAAAATCGTCATCATCGTCCTGGTTTCCGCCGAACGATGGCTCGATCCGCTCTCCTGACCTGCCGTTTGTTGCCATGCCGTTTGGATTTGTCCCTCTGCCGTCTGCGGGGCCGATTGGCTCAACCACGACGGTGACTTCGATCTCGACGGCGGTACCGGCGCTCTGCGCCCATCCGCCACGGCGACCGGGTGAACTTTAAATGCGGCAATTTAAGGGGGAGTTAAGAAGCGCATCGTGAAATACGCATGGTCTTCAACAACTTGCGTTTAAGCGACGCGCTGCGCGTGGCAGTGGGTGAGACGTCCACTCCGTTGTGCTAACGAGCCCATATGGCCGCAACTACTGGATGGAGCTGCGCAGTGGCGTATCTTCGACCGCCACGTTCGATGCCGCAGCACCGGGCTCGGTAAAGTCGTAGAGCCATTGGCTATAGGGAAGCCGAAACAGAACCCGTTTCCCCAGGTGGTTCATCGCCACTTCCTCGCAGTCCTTCGCCTGGTAGGCCTGTCGGTCGCACATGGCGCGCGGGCTGTCCACCAGCCGGTAGTCGTGCCCTTGATAAACGAGCGCCGTCATCGCTCTTAACTTGAAGGAGCCCGGTGGCAGCACGACGAGGCGCAGGCTGGCGATCCAGGTGGCGAGGATCAGGACAACGATGATTGCGGTGGGGACCTGGAGCAATAATTTCATCTGAAAGCCTGCAATTATGGAGAGTGAATATATTTCTTCTAATATTGCTGGTCGTATATCAGGAAAGCTGAAGTAGAGTAAAAAGCTATCAAAGGTTGTGGTTTCCGGCTGGTTACCGCGCCATGCATGGCTTTCGCGTGCCGGCCCGGCGACGAGTTGTTCCCTGGCTCAGGCTCCGATCAGCGGGTCAAGATGGCTCGACCTGACGCTTCGCCTTCACGATTTTGTGCAATGCAAAAATCACGTCTTGAAATTGCTGCGACGCACGATTATTATATGACTTATCGAAGCGCTGCACCTCCTCCCGCGGCGCCCGATGCGGGTCGGTGGCACTCCTCCTCCCAGTCACCGATCAAGTTCGAGAGCCCCGTGTACCTCCTCCCACACGGGGCTCTTTTCATGTCTCGAATACGGCCGTGTTTCCCTGTATGTGGCACCTGTCGTGCGCAATTGGCGGCGCGGCGGGTTCTCGCAGGTATCGGCGCGCCATGACGTCCACCGTCTCACAGGCTTCCAAGGCAAACGGCTACATCTTCACGCTTCTGGCGATCGTCATCTTTTCGATCCAGGACGGGATCTCCAAGCATCTGGGCGCGATCTATCCGCCGGCCTTCGTCGCGATGATCCGCTATTGGGCCTTTGCACTTTTCGCGATTGCGCTGGCTGCGCGTACCAAGGAAGGCCTGAAGATCACGGCGACAACCAGGAGACCGTGGCTTCAGATCGTGCGCGGCGTGTTGCTGCCGACCCAGATCGTCATGGTGATCACGTCTTTCACCTGGGTCGGGCTTGCCCATTCGCAAGCGATCCTGGCGGCGACGCCTCTGTTCGTTGCCCTCCTGTCCATGCCGCTTCTCGGCGAGCGCGTCGGCTGGCGGCGATGGCTGGCAATCTCCGTCGGTCTCGGCGGCGTGCTTCTGATTCTGAAGCCCGCAGACGGCTTGTTCGACCGGACCTTCCTCTTGCCGCTCGGGGCGGCTCTGCTGTTTGCGCTCTATGTCATCGTCACGCGGCTCGTCAGCCGGCAGGATTCGGCGATGACCAGTTTCTTCTACACCGGCGTCGTCGGTGCTGCCGCGATCAGCCTGGTCGGCCCGTTCTTCTGGGTCACGCTTGCGCCGGCTGACTGGGGCTGGATGCTGCTGCTCTGCATCACCGGATCCTCCAGCCACTACTTCCTCATCCGGGCCTATGAGGTGCTGGATGCGGTGGCCGTTCAGCCGCTCACCTACCTCCAGCTCGTCTTTGCCTCGATCATGGGCGTGACGATTTTCAGCGAGACGCTGACGGTCAACATGATCGTCGGCTCCCTGCTGGTGGTCGCCGCCGGCATCTTCACCGTGTGGCGCGAGCGCGTCGTCGCGCGCCGCCGTGCCGGCTTGCCTCCGGCCTGAGCTCAGCGCCGCGTCGGCGACGACTTGGGGAAACATGCGGGTAGCGAATCCTGCTATGGCTTCGCCTTATTGTTGTGCTCGGCTGGCGCTCGACAAAAGGAGGACTGCCATGAAGCTTCGATCCACCGTCTTCGCCCTCGGCGCATTTGCAGCGTTGAACGGCGAGGCTCTGGCACAGGAAGGCGTCGCCTATGTCGACGACCGCTCCGACGGGGCAGCTCTCGTCCGTTCGCTCTACAATGCCATCAACCGCAAGGAATATGCCCGCGCCTACGGCTATTTCGGCGAATCGAAGCCCGTCGGCGGCTACAAGTCCTTCACCCGCGGCTATGATCGCACCGTGTCGGTCGAGGTGAAGATCGGCAAGGTGAAAACGGAGGCTGGCGCCGGCAGCATCTATTCGGCGGTTCCGGTTGCGGTGAAGTCTATCGAGAAGCGCGCGCGGGTCCGGTTCTTCGCCGGCTGCTATGTCACGCGCATCATCAACCCGTCGCTACAGGTGCCGCCCTTCACGCCCTACCAGGTCGAAGCGGCGCGGCTTAAGGAAGTGAAAGGGCCGCTCGAGCAGGCGCTGCCGACGGTCTGCAACGCGCCCTGACGTGGGTCGAGGGAAGCGTAAAGTTTCCACCACGCCGCAATTCCAGTCAAAGTGAAGCAGGCGATCCCCTTAGATCACTTCATTGTTTCATCGAAACACTGAAGTGATCTAAGTCTTTGAAATTGCGCAATTCCTGACGGAAAACCGTTTCGCACTTTTCCTGGAATTACTCTAGGGAAGGTCGGTCCCTCCCGGGGGAGGGCGTTGTGCCAAGAAGCGTGCCCGCTCGAAAACGAGGATCACCACCAATGCCAGGACAAACGGGATGACTAGGTAGAGCAGGCGGAAGATGGCCAGCGCCGCCAGAACGTCGGCCGGATCCATTTCCGGCAGGGCTGCGATGAAAATCAGCTCGAGCACGCCGAGCCCGCCCGGTGCATGCGAGAGCAGCGCCGCCGAGAACGAGGCGAGGAAGATCCCGAGGATGACGATATAGCCCGGGTTTCCGGCTTCCGGCAGTGCGAAATAGATGATCCCGGCAGCGCCGATCAGTTCCACGGGTGCGATCACCAATTGCCGGAAGACGATCCTCGGCTTCGGGTAGTGAAGGTGGAACCAGCGCGTGCGGAACGATGGCAGCCCGACGAGGCTGCCGATGACATAGAGCCCGATAACGACGAGGATGAGCACGCCTGTGGTCAGCGACATTTCCACCGGCAGGAATTCGGCGAAGCGCTCGATGATGTCGGGTCGCACCAGGAGGACGATGGCCGAAAGCACCAGTGTGCCGAGCGTGAAGGTGAAGGAGCAGAAGGCGACGAGCACGCCGACTTCACCTGGAGAAAGCCCCTTGGAGCGATAGGCCCGGTAGCGAACGACCGCGCCGGAAAAGACCGAGGCACCGAGATTGTGCGACAGCGCGTAGGTCGTGAACGAGCAGAGCGTGATGAACCAGATCGAGATGCGGTGACCGAGATGGTCGAGCGCCAGCCGGTCGTAAGCCGCAAGCGCCGCATAGGCGACCAGTGTCGAGCAGATCGCCAACAGCCAGCTTTTAAGCGAGATCGCGTTGAAGCTTGCGAGGAACTCGTCGAGCGAAAGGCCGCGGAGCTCGTGATAAAGCGCATTCACCGAAAAGAGGATCGCGAGAAGGCCGACAACGGGCCAGAAATAGGTCTGCAGCCTCTTCATACAGGCGCCGCGATCGTTGTGAGGACGTGGGCGAGGCGTTCCGAGGACACTTCTGTTGCAGCTGCCGGAGTGGTTCTCCGAGCGGAGACATCCTGTTTTCTAAGCTGCTTTGTCGTAGCGTCACGCCCGCAGCGCGACGCTTCGGTCCTTACCCTTGCCAATGATCCGATTTCCCTTTGTGATTTGTTTCACAAAAAGGAAGCACCTGAGACCCCTGAGGTCAAGGATTGAGGGTCTGCCGAAACCGGAGAAACCGCCGGGAAACGGTGAAGGGGAAACGGTAAAGCGCGGACACCGCGTCGATCGTTTGGAAATGCGCGCGTGTCGGTTGATGCACTGCGCGTGAGAGCTGCGTGATTGGCGTGTGTGCAACCGCAGTCGAAGGCCGCGGCGAAGCACTTCGCCGCGGCTCTGATGATGTCAAGCGGCGAGCGCGTCCAGGATACGGATCCAGGAGCGGATGCCCTTGTGGTAGGACTGCAGCTCGTACTTCTCGTTCGGCGAATGGATACGGTCGTCGGAAAGGCCGAAGCCGACCAGCAGCGATTCCATGCCAAGCATCTTCTGGAAGTCGCCGACGATCGGGATCGAGCCACCCATGCCGATGATGACGGCCGGCTTCGGCCACTCGTCGGAAAGCGCCACCTTCGCCGTGTTGAGCAGCGGCGATTCGTAAGGAAGGTGGATGGCCGGAGAACCGCCGTGGGCGTGGAACTCGACCGAGCAATCCGCCGGAACCTTGGAGCGCACATAGGCGCGGAACGCCTCGCGGATCTTCTCCGGGTTCTGGTTGCCGACGAGGCGGAAGGAAACCTTCGCCGAAGCCTCGGCCGCAATCACCGTCTTGAAGCCTTCGCCGGTATAGCCGCCGGTGATGCCGTTGACTTCGGCGGTCGGGCGCGCCCAGGTCAGTTCCAGCACCGAGCGGTTCTTTTCGCCCGACGGGATCGACAGGCCGATTTCGCCGAGGAACTTCTCCGCCGTCTGGCCGAGCGTTTCCCAGGCAGCCTTGATCTGGGCCGGGGTCTCTTCGACGCCTTCGTAGAAGCCTGGGAGCGTTACGCGGCTGTTCTCGTCGTGAAGGCCGGCGAGAATGGTGGTGAGGATGCGGATCGGGTTGGCTGCAGCGCCGCCAAAATAGCCGGAATGCAGATCGCGGTCGGCAGCCCTGACGATGACCTCTTCGCCGACGAGGCCGCGCAGGCCCGCGGAGATGGCCGGCGTATCGCGGTCCCACATGCTGGTATCGCAGACCAGCGCATAATCGGCCTTGAGTTCGGCGGCATTGGCTTCCAGGAAAGGCTTCAGCGACGGCGAGCCGGATTCCTCTTCGCCCTCGAACAGAATGGTGACGCGGCAGGGCAGGCCGCCATGGACGTCCTTGTAGGCACGTACCGCTTCGACGAAGGTCAAGAGCTGCCCCTTGTCGTCGGCCGTGCCGCGGCCGGTGATCACCTTGCGGCCGGGTTCGATTTCCTTGATGCCCGGCTCGAACGGGTCCGTGTCCCAGAGGTTGAGCGGATCGACCGGCTGGACGTCGTAGTGACCGTAAAACAGCACATGCGGCGCATCTGGCTTGGCAGCATCGTGATGAGCGACGACCATGGGATGGCCGGGGGTGTCGCGCACCGAGGCGGTGAAGCCGAGGCCATTGAGTTCCGCGACCAGCCATTCGGCTGCCTTGCGGCATTCCGCCTTGAAGGCCGGGTCGGTGGAGATCGACTTGATCCGAACGAGATCGAACAGCCGGTCGAGGCTGTCAGGCAGGTTGGCGTCTGCGCGTTCGAGAACGGGGGTGATATCTGCCATCATGCATATCCTTGCTTCAAGTTTTGCCGGAACCTACTGCATCAATCGCCAAATCGAAATCGATTTGCGCACGAAATCCGTGGCGACGTTCCACTGCATGTCTCCTTTAATCGACTTCGATTTAAGGACAAAGACATGCAGCAAATCAAAGTTCTGCAGCGACCTTTGCGCGTCTGATAAGACGCGCGGCGCTGTAGAGCGGCAGCGACTGACGAGCATTCGACGCTGCGCCTTCAGACACGCAAAGGCACTGGACGCGCTCGCTCTGGTTTTAGAGCCTAAGGTCATTCGCTTTAAGCCAAATATTTTGATGGATCGATCAGGGGAGGTGCGAAGCTTCAGGCGCGGCCGTCGCCACGTGCCACGCTGGCAAGCGCCATGCGCATATATTCGAGCATCAGCTCGCGCTCGAAATTCCTAAGGCCGGAAAGCAGCGACTGGTCGGCGGCAAGGGCTGCTTCCTTGGCGGCTGCCTCCATCTCCTTTGCCCGTTCGGTTAGGAAGATCTGCTGCGAGCGCTTGTCCTGAGGGTGCTTGCGTCTGACGATGAGCCCGTCCCGCTCCATGCGGGAGAGCGTGTTGGCCATCGTCGCCTGCTCGATGTCGAGGCGATCGAGCAGTTGCTTCTGCGTCAGGCCTTCCTCGGCCCAAAGTTCGAGCAGAATCGGAAACTGACCGGGTGCGAAACCAAGCTTCTGGCCGCGCTCGTGAAGCGCGCGCGAAAAGCTCTTAGCCAGCAGGCTGGCCAGATAGGTCGCAGATTCCATACGATTGAAGGCCATGCCTATCGGTACGCCCGAAGCGTCATGAAGACAAGTTACAATGCAGGCGATGAACCTTGGGAAGCGCTGAGCTCACTTCGATTTGAGCGGACTTTATCGAAAGCCTTGGTGCCAAATAAAAAACCGTCACGGCGCGGAGGCGGCGCCGTGACGGCTTCTTGAAAACGGGACAAAGGCCCGGAGAGGGGGATAAGGCCTTTGTCCTCATCTGGTGCGGGCGGGGGACAGGCCAATCACCAGAAGACGGCATCACTCGGTGCCGTTGACTAAGATTTGAGGAGTCAAATGTGGCTTTTCAAGGATAGCCGGTGCGATTCCGACATTACAAATGCGTAACGTTTGCGTGAAAGCTCACGCACCTCTCAGCGATCCGTCGAGGCCCGATTTCGCAAGGCGAAAATGAGTTCCCCAACGCCGATCGCCATTGCAACCATCATCGCCGTCTTCGCCATTTCGCCAGCTGTTTGATCTGGCGTGATCGATATGACGACAATGAAGGCAACGTTGAGTGCGGCACGGGCTGCTGCATATTCCACCTTCTGCCAACGCGGCCAGGGAGCGCCGTCCGCGCGCTTAAAATGGGTATCGAGGCCCGCCATTGCGAGCAGATAGATGGGTGCGAAAGCCGTCTTGATAACGATAAGGAATGTCGGATCGGCCGACAGGAGCCAGGAAATAAGGAAGCTAAAGACGGCAAAGCCTGAAAGAAGGAGATACTGTTGCAGGGCGTAGCGCACGTCATGCGGCATGGTTGGCCTCCTCTGTGGCAAGTGGAGATTGTAGTGCCCGGCGGGAAAACCGCAATGGACCTTTGCCTCACCCCGCGCTATCCATTTGCCCATGAAAAACGGTGATCATCTCTTCCTCGTCGACGGCTCCGGATTCATCTTCCGGGCGTTCCATGCCATCCCGCCGCTCAACCGCAAATCCGATGGCCTCCCGGTCAATGCGGTATCGGGTTTCTGCAACATGTTGTGGAAGCTGCTCACCGATGCGCGTGACACCTCGGTCGGCGTCACGCCGACCCATTTCGCCGTCATCTTCGACTATTCCTCGAAGACGTTCCGCAACGCGCTCTACGATCAGTACAAGGCCAATCGGACGGCGCCGCCGGAAGACCTCATTCCGCAGTTCGGCCTGATCCGTCACGCGACCCGCGCCTTCAACCTGCCTTGCATCGAAAAGGAAGGCTACGAGGCGGACGATCTGATCGCCACCTATGCGCGCCTTGCCGAGGCGGCCGGCGCGGGTGTCACCATCGTCTCGTCCGACAAGGACCTGATGCAGCTCGTCACGTCGAACGTATCGATGTACGACAGCATGAAGGACAAGCAGATCTCGATCCCCGAGGTCATCGAAAAATGGGGCGTGCCGCCGGAGAAGATGATCGATCTCCAGGCGATGACGGGTGACTCCACCGACAACGTTCCCGGCATTCCCGGCATCGGCCCGAAGACGGCGGCGCAGCTGCTGGAAGAATACGGCGATCTTGAAACGCTGCTGGCGCGTGCCGGCGAGATCAAGCAGGCCAAGCGCCGCGAGAACATCATCGCCAATGCCGACCTCGCGCGCCTGTCGCGCCAGCTCGTGGAGCTCAAGACCGACACGCCGCTCGATGTCCCGCTGGAAGAGCTGAGCCTGGAGCCGCAGAACGGGCCGAAGCTGATCGCCTTCCTCAAGGCGATGGAATTCACCACCCTGACGCGTCGTGTCGCCGTGGCGACGGGCACGGACGCCGACGCCGTGGAGGCCGCAAGCGTGCCGGTGGAATGGGGCGCGGATGCGCGCGGCCCGGACCTCGACAAGGGAGACGCGGCGACGGCTGTCGGTGAAGGTTCCACCGCCAAGGCAGCGATCCGCGGTGAGGCCGCCGAATCCGCCGCTGTCCTGTCACGTGCCGGCGAAACGGATGCGGCAGACGCCACGCCGCAGGCGCTGGCAGCGGCTCGAGCCGAAATCTTCGCCAAGGCACCGTTCGATCACAGCGCCTATGTCACGATCCGTGATGTCGCCACTCTCGACCAGTGGATATCAGCCGCGCACGATGCCGGCGTCGTCGGCTTCGACACGGAAACGAACTCGCTCGATGCCATGCAGGCCGATCTCGTCGGTTTCTCGCTGGCGATCGCCGACCATCGGGCGGACCCGACGGGAACCGCCATCCGGGCGGCCTATGTGCCGCTGATCCACAAGACCGGTGTCGGCGATCTCCTGGGCGGCGGGCTCGCCGAAAACCAGATCCCGGTCGGGGAGGCGCTCAGCCGGCTGAAGCGCCTGCTCGAGGACCCGTCGGTCCTCAAGGTCGCGCAGAACCTGAAATACGATTACCTCGTGATGAAGCGGCACGGCATCACCGTGGAGAGTTTCGACGACACGATGCTCATGTCCTATGTCGTCGATGCCGGCAACGGCACGCACGGCATGGATGCGCTTTCCGAGCGCTGGCTGAACCACAAGCCGATCGCCTACAAGGACATCACCGGCTCCGGCAAGTCGTCGGTGACCTTCGACTTCGTCGATATCGACAGGGCGACGGCCTATGCCGCCGAGGATGCGGACGTCACGCTGAGACTCTGGCACATCCTGAAGGCGCGGCTGGCCGCCAAGGGGCTGACGCGCGTCTATGAACGGCTCGAGCGGCCGCTGGTCGCCGTGCTTGCGCGCATGGAAGATCGCGGCATTACCATTGATCGCCAGATCCTGTCGCGGCTTTCAGGCGAGCTCGCGCAAGGTGCGGCGGCTCTGGAGGACGAGATCTACAAGCTCGCTCGCGAAACCTTCACCATCGGTTCGCCGAAGCAGCTCGGCGACATCCTGTTCGGCAAGATGGGCTTTGCCGGCGGGTCGAAGACGAAGACCGGGCAATGGTCGACCTCGGCGCAGGTGCTGGAAGATCTCGCCGCCGAAGGCCACGAGCTGCCGCGCAAGATCGTCGACTGGCGGCAGCTGACCAAGCTCAAATCCACCTACACCGATGCGCTTCCGGGCTTCGTCCACCCGGAGACAAAGCGTGTTCACACGTCTTACGCGCTGGCCGCCACCACGACCGGTCGCCTGTCGTCGTCCGATCCGAACCTGCAGAACATCCCGGTGCGCACCGCCGAAGGCCGCAAGATCCGCACTGCCTTTGTCGCGACGCCCGGCCACAAGCTCGTCTCGGCCGACTACAGCCAGATCGAACTGCGCGTGCTCGCCCATGTCGCCGACATTCCGCAGCTTCGCCAGGCCTTCGCCGACGGCGTCGACATTCATGCGATGACGGCCTCGGAAATGTTCGGCGTTCCGGTCGAGGGCATGCCGGGCGAGATCCGCCGCCGCGCCAAGGCGATCAACTTCGGCATCATCTACGGCATCTCGGCCTTCGGGCTCGCCAACCAGCTGTCGATCGAACGCTCCGAGGCCGGCGACTACATCAAGCGCTATTTCGAGCGCTTCCCGGGCATTCGCGATTACATGGAAGGCACCAAGGTGTTCGCCCGCGAGCACGGTTACGTCGAGACCATCTTCGGTCGCCGGGCACATTATCCGGATATCCGCTCGTCGATCCCGTCGCATCGCGCCTTCAACGAACGCGCCGCGATCAACGCGCCGATCCAGGGCTCGGCCGCCGATATCATCCGCCGCGCCATGGCGAAGATGGAGCCGGCGCTGGCCGAGGCGAAACTCTCGGCCCGCATGTTGCTGCAGGTGCACGACGAACTGATCTTCGAGGTTGAGGACGCCGAGGTGGAAAAGACCATTCCGATCGTCGTCTCGGTGATGGAGAACGCCGCCATGCCGGCGCTCGACATGAAGGTGCCGCTCAAGGTCGATGCGCGCGCCGCGACCAACTGGGACGAGGCGCACTAATCCGAGCGGCCCTGTGCCTGGTTTTCTGATGGAATTCCCTCAGAAAACCTCAAAAGTCATATGCGATGAATCTTGCAGCGCCCGGGGGCATTTAATGCCCTCGGGCGTCTTTCCATCAGGATGATAGAAAGCGTCGGCCGTCGCAGCCGGAACGATTGCCGGCGCGTTCAACTCCCCATAGGCAGCGGTTGGGAGGGGGCTCGAGGCCTCATCCGGAACCGCCGCAATCGGAGGAGATCATGGCGCCGAAGACCTTCATTCTTGTGCTTTCCTGCGACGACAAACCCGGCATCGTCGCGGCCGTCACCACCGAGCTTGCCGCGCTCGGCGCGAACATCGCCGAAAGCAACCAGTTCTGGGACACAAAGACCAACAGCTTTTTCATGCGCATCGCATTTCAGGTCGCGGCGAGCGTTCAGGCTGGTGATGTCGAGCGGGCCTTGCGCCCGGCCGTCGAGCGTTTCCAGATGCGGACCGTTCTCGCGGACGCCACAGTGAAGCCGAAGATCCTCATCCTCGTCTCCAGGTTCGATCATGCGCTCCTGCATCTCATCTACCAGATCCGTGTCGGCTGGCTGAACGCGGAGGTCGTTGCCATTGTCTCCAACCACGAGGACAGCCGAGGCACGGCCGAGGCCGAGGGGCTCGCCTACCACTGTTGGCCGGTATCGAAGGACAACAAGGCCGAACAGGAGGAGAGGCTGTTGCGCCTGGTCCAGGAGACCGGCGCCGATCTCGTCATCCTTGCCCGCTACATGCAGGTCTTTTCGGACAATCTGTCGAAGCGCCTCTACGGCAAGGCGATCAACATCCACCATTCCTTCCTGCCGAGCTTCAAGGGCGCCAAGCCCTATCATCAGGCGCATGAGCGCGGGGTGAAGCTGATCGGCGCGACGGCGCATTACGTCACGCCCGATCTCGACGAGGGTCCGATCATCGAGCAGGAAACCGAGCGCGTCAGCCATGCGCTGACGGCCGAGGACTTCGTCGCCACCGGCCGCGACATCGAAAGCCGCGTGCTTGCCCGGGCCGTCAAGCTGCACCTGGAGCGGCGCGTGATGCTCAACGGTCACAAGACGGTGGTGTTCAGCTAACAGGGTCCGAAAGCATCTGAGCCGGTACCCGCACGGGCGCCGGCTAAGGATGTCAGGGGCGTGCGGCAACGGCGGTTGCCGTGATCGCCGGCGCGCGGAAGCTCGCGAAGAGCCGGCTCAGGCCTTCGCGTCCCTCGGCCGTCAGATCGAAGGGACGGCCGAAAAGCAGCCATTCCGTACAGAGCCCGAGCATCATCCAGTGCAGCGTCCGCGTCGCCGAGGCCGGCGTCCAGCTCTCGTGCATCTGCCCCTTGGCGAGCGCTCGCGAAAAGGCGAGCTCAAGCAGAACGTTGTGGCGCTCGTCGAGTTCTTTCTGGCGGGTCAGGACCTCGCTCATGTCGCCGTCGTAATTGGTGCGCAGCATGATCGTCAGAATGCGCTGGCGCTGCTCGTCGGCGGCGAGAACATCGAGCCAGTCGCCCATGGCGCTTTCGAGAATGGAAAGGGTATCGGCGGCTTCCGCCTCGATCTCGCGGGCGACCATGTCTTCCTGCGGCAGGGGCACGGCGTCGTGCAGTGCGAGGAACAGGTCGGTCTTGTTGGCAAAGTGCCAGTAGATGGCACCGCGCGTCACGCCGGCGGCCTTGGCGATTTCTTCCAGCGTCGTGTTCGAGACGCCCTTTTCGTAGAAGACGCGCTCGGCGGCGCACAGGATTTTCTGTCGGGTTACTTCTGCGTCGGCTTTTGTTCGGCGCATTCATTCCTCCTCATCAGACGGCCCGCCGACAGTGGTGTTCAGCGGGCCGTCTGTTGTCGTTTTACTCGGCGGGCGTCGGGTTTTCTGCGGCTGCCGGTGTGTTTTCCACTTTCTTTCGACCGAAGAGCTTCGTGACGAACACGAAGAAGACCGGAACGAAGAAGATGGCGAGCACCGTTGCCGAGATCATCCCGCCCATGACGCCGGTGCCGATGGCGCGCTGGCTGCCGGAGCTCGCACCCGTGGCGATCGCCAGCGGCAGAACGCCGAGCGTGAAGGCCAGCGACGTCATCAGGATCGGCCGGAAGCGAAGATGTGCCGCCTCCAGCGTCGCGTCGATCAGCGACTTGCCCTGCTCGCGCAGTTCCTTGGCAAACTCGATGATCAGGATCGCGTTCTTGGCTGACAGACCGATGATCGCAATCAGGCCCACCTTGAAGTACACGTCGTTCGGCATGTCGCGCATCATCACGGCGAGCACGGAACCGATGACGCCGAGCGGCACCACCATGATCACCGCCACCGGGATTGACCAGCTCTCGTAGAGTGCGGCCAGGCACAGGAACACCAGAAGGCAGGACAGCGCGATCAGGAGCGGCGCCTGGGTGCCGGACTGGATTTCCTGCAGGGACTGCCCTGTCCACTCGTAACCGAAGCCTGCAGGCAATTGTCCCGCCAACCGTTGCATCTCTGCGATCGCGTCACCCGAGGAGTAGCCGTGGGCGGCTTCGCCGCTGATACGGACCGACGGGTAGCCGTTATAGCCGATCGTCTGGGTCGAGGCCTTGACCCATTCCACGGTCGCGAAGGCCGACAGCGGCACCATGCCGCCATTGGCGTTGCGGACGTTCAGGTTCAGGAGGTCGGCGGTCTGCATGCGCTGACCTTCATCCGCCTGCACCGTCACGCGCTGCATGCGCCCGGCATTGGGGAAGTCGTTGACGTAGGACGAGCCGAGGTTTGTCGAGATCGTCGAGTTGATGTCGGCGAAGGTCACACCGAAGGTGTTGGCCTTCTCGCGGTCGATGGTGACGCTGACCTGGGCCGCATCCGGCATGCCCTCGAAGCGGACGCCGGCAAGCACCTTGCTTTCGGCTGCCATGCCGAGAAGCTGGTCACGGGCCTGCGACAGTGCCGCCTGGCCGAGACCGCCGCGGTCCTGCAGGCGGAACGAGAAGCCGCCCGTGGTGCCGAGGCCCTGGATCGCCGGCGGCGACAGCGCGAAGCTGATCGCGTCCTTGATCTGGCTCATCGCCATCGTCGCGCGCATCGCGATCGACTGTGCGGCGTTGTTGGCGTCGCGCTCCTTCCAGTCCTTGAGCGTCACGAAGGCAAGCGCCGCGTTCTGGCCGGTACCGAAGAAGGAGAAGCCGTTGATCGCGATGATGCGTTCGACGGCGGGCTCCTGGCCGAAGATCTTCTCGGCCTGCTCCACCACCTCGGTCGTGCGGTTGCCGGTCGCTTCCGACGGCAGCTGCATCATGACGATCACGAAGCCCTGGTCTTCGTCCGGCAGGAACGACGACGGCAGCTTCATGAACAGCCAGCCGAGGCCGGCGAGCACCGCGACATAGACGATCATGTAGCGGCCGGTCCGGTGGACCAGGCGCTTCACGATGCCGCTATAGCCGTGCGAGGTCTTGTCGAAGCTGCGGTTGAACCAGCCGAAGAAGCCGCGCTTGGCGTGGTGATGGCCCTTCGGCACCTGCTTCAGGAAGCTCGCGCAGAGCGCCGGTGTCAGCGAAAGGGCAAGCAGCGCCGAGAACAGGATCGAGACGACCATCGTCAGCGAGAACTGGCGATAGATCACGCCGACGGCGCCCGGGAAGAAGGCCATCGGGATGAACACGGAGGCGAGAACCAGCGTGATGCCGATGACGGCGCCGGTGATCTGCTTCATCGCCTTGCGGGTTGCTTCCTTCGGCGTCAGTCCTTCCTCGGACATGATGCGCTCGACGTTTTCGACGACGATGATCGCATCGTCGACGAGAATGCCGATCGCCAGCACCATGCCGAACATGGTCAGAACGTTGATCGAGAAGCCCATCGCCAGCATGACCGCGCAGGTGCCGAGCAGGGCGACAGGCACGACGAGCGTCGGGATGATGGTGTAGCGGATGTTCTGCAGGAACAGGAACATCACGATGAACACCAGCGCGACCGCTTCGACCAGCGTCGAAAGCACCTTCTCGATCGAGACGGCGACGAAGGGCGAAGTATCGTAGGGGACCGAATATTCGAGGCCCTGCGGGAAGAACTTCGCCAGTTCGTCCATGCGTTCCTTGATGGCCGCGGAGGTCGACATGGCATTGCCGCTCGGCGACAGCTGGACGGCGATGGCCGCGGACGGCTTGCCGTTGAGCCGCGTCGAGAAGGCGTAGCTTTCGCCGCCGATTTCGATACGGGCGACGTCGCGCAGGCGAACGGACGAACCATCCGGATTGGCGCGAAGCACGATCGCGCCGAACTCTTCGGCGCTTTCCAGCTGGCCCTTGACGACAACGGGCGCGCTGATCTGCTGGCTGATCGGGTTCGGTTGTGCGCCGATCGAACCGGAGGCAATCTGGGCGTTCTGCGCCGTGATCGCGTTCGTCACGTCCGCCGCGGTCAGGTTCAGACCCAGCATCTTGTCCGGGTCGAGCCAGACGCGCATCGAACGTTCGGTGGCAAAAAGCTGTGCTCGGCCGACGCCGGGCACACGCTGGATTTCGCTCAGAACGTTGCGGCTGAGATAATCGCCGAGGCCGATGGCATCCATCGAGCCGTCGGTCGAGGTCAGGGCCACGATCATCAGGAAGCCGGAACCGGCTTCATCGACCTGAACGCCCTGGCGCTTGACCGAATCGGGCAGGCGCGGCTCGACGCGGCGAACGCGGTTCTGAATGTCGACTGCCGCCTGTCCCGGATCTGTGCCGGGCGCGAAGGTGGCGCTGATTTCGACCGAACCGGAGGCGCTGGAGGTCGATTCGAAATAGAGCAGGCCTTCGACGCCGTTCAACTCGTCTTCGATCAGTCGTGTGACGCTCTGATAGGTGTCCTGTGACGAGGCGCCGGGGTAGCTCGTGTTGATAGAGATCTGCGGCGGTGCGACGTCAGGATATTGCGATACCGGCAGAAGCGGGATCGCAATGACGCCGGCGACCATGATGAAGATCGCCACCACCCAGGCAAAAATAGGCCTGTCGATGAAAAAACTGGGCATCAATCAAACTCACTTTGTAGCTTCGGCAGGCTTTTCGTCGGCAGAGGCCGTCGTCTGGGCTGCTTCTGCCGCAGGCTTGGCATCCGGGTTCCAGTCCGTCGGCTCTACTGGGGCGCCGGGACCGATCTTCTGGAAGCCTTCGACGATGACCTTCTCGCCGGCCTTGAGGCCGGAGGTTACCTGCCAGCGGGTGCCGATGGTGCGGCCGAGCGTCACATTGCGGAACTCGACCTTGTTGTCTGCGGCAACGACGTAGACCTGCGATTGGCCGGCATTGTTGCGCTGGACGGCCTGCTGCGGGACGGTGATCGCATCCTTCTCGACGCCCTGCTGGACGAGCACGCGCACATACATGCCGGGAAGCAGGTCGTTTTCGGGGTTCGGGAATTCGCCACGCAGCGTCACCTGGCCGGTCGTCGCATCGACGGCCGCTTCGGAGAACAGCAGCTTGCCTTTGTGTTCGTAGGCCGTGCCGTCGTCGAGCACGAGCTGGACTTCGGCTTCTTCGTCGCCGCTCAGCATCTTGCCGTCCTCGAGCGCCTTGCGCAGGCGGATGAGGTCGGTCGCCGACTGGGTGAAGTCGGCATAGAGCGGGTCGAGCTGCTGGATCGTCGCGAGATTTTCCGAGCTGTTGGTGCTGACGAGCGCGCCTTCGGTGATCATCGCGCGACCGATGCGGCCGCTGATCGGTGCCGTCACGTCGGCATATTGCAGGTCGAGTTTCGCTGCCGCGAGGCCGGCCTCGGCGATCGCAACATCGGCGTCGGCGGTCGCGAGCAGGGCCGCCGCATCTTCCAACTGTTGCGCGGCGACGACGTTCGCCTTCTTCAACTGTTCCTGGCGATCGGCCTTCTGCTGGGCCTGCAGGCGCACGGACTGGGCGCGCCGAAGCGTTGCTTCGGCCTTTTCGACCTGCACGCGGAAGGGCGCCGGATCGATGCGGTAGAGCACGTCGCCTTCATTGACCTTGGAACCCTGCTGGAAGACGCGCTCGACGACGATGCCGGAAACGCGCGGGCGGACCTCGGCGACGCGTGTCGCGGTAATGCGGCCGGGGAGCTCGTTGGTGATCGGCAGCGTTTCGGTCTTGGTCGTGAAGACCGCGACCGCGGACGGTGGGAATGCGGCGGCGGCCGGCTGCTCGTCCTCTTTCTGGCAACCGGAAAGAAGAATCACAGTTGCCAAGGCGGCGGCCAGTGTCGGTCGGTTCATGCGCATAGCGATGTCCATATTCGGTGACCGCAGGCAACGGCTGCATCTCGCAAGGTGCCCGTGCGGTCCGGAAGTGAAGGGGAGCGGAACCGGTATCAGGTTCGGCAAATACCGGAAAGCTAATATACAAACACAAATGTATGTTAATTCGCTTTGCAGTGCAACAGCGTGATGCGGTGCGTAGAATCAAAAAATAATTCAGCCGCCACAGGGATTTAGTCCCTGTGGCGGCTGGTTTTCACGCAGCTGTGATGGGGCGTCGGCCCCAAAATGGGGTCAGGCGAGAACGCGATCGTCGTCGCCGAAACGGTGCATGCTGCCCACCATCGGTGTCGCATAGACGATATCGTCAGGTGCATAGCGATGCTCGCCGAAGAGGCGGACGGTGATCAGGCCCACCTGCTCGGAATCGATGTAGACGATGGTGTCGGCGCCGAGATGTTCGACGTGCACCACCTTGCCCTTCCAGTCGCCGCTCTCGCGCGAAAGCGCCATGTGCTCGGGGCGAATGCCGATCGTCTTGGCGCTGATATCGCCGAGCCGCGCGCCCTCGATGAAGTTCATCTGCGGCGAGCCGATGAAGCCGGCGACGAAGACGTTTGCCGGCCGGTTGTAGAGGTCCATCGGCGAGCCGATCTGTTCGATCTGGCCGGCGTTCAAGACGACGATCTTGTCGGCGAGCGTCATCGCCTCCACCTGGTCGTGGGTCACGTAGATCATCGTCGCCTTCAGGCTGCGGTGCAGCCGGGCGATCTCGAGCCGGGTGTTGACGCGCAGCGCCGCATCGAGGTTGGAGAGCGGCTCGTCGAACAGAAAGAGCTTCGGTTCGCGCACGATCGCACGGCCGATCGCCACACGCTGACGCTGGCCGCCGGAGAGTTCGGCCGGGCGCCGGGCAAGATAGGGATCGAGCGACAGCATGTTCGCCGCCTTGCCGACCTTGTCGTCGATCTCGGTTTTCGGCTTGCCGGCCTGCTTGAGGCCAAGGCCCATATTGTCCTTCACCGTCAGGTGCGGATAGAGCGCGTAGGACTGGAACACCATGGCGATGCCGCGCTTGGCGGGCGCCACATGGCCGACTTCGGTGCCGTCGATCTGCACGCTGCCGGAGGTCGCGTCTTCGAGGCCGGCGATGGTGCGCAGCAAGGTCGACTTGCCGCAGCCGGACGGGCCGACGAAGATGACGAACTCGCCGTCCTTCACCTCGAGGTCGATGCCCTTCAGCACTTCATGGCTGCCATAGGCCTTGCGGATGGATTTGAGTTGAAGCGATCCCACCTGGTTGCCCCCTTTAGAGTTTGACTGGTCTGCCGGTGCGCACGCTTTCGTCTGCGGCAAGGCAGATGCGGAGCGACTGGACGGCATCGTTCATGTGACGGTCGAGGTCGATGTCTTCGCGAATGGCTTTCAGGACATAGGCCTGCTCGCGGTCGCAGAGTTCCTGGTGCCCGGGCTCGCCGTCCATCTTGAGATCCTCATCGGCCCTCAGGAAGCGACCATTGGGACCGGTTTCGGCGTTGTGCAGCCGGATCACCGCGGTCTTGGTATGCATGTCGATGTCGTCGGACTTGGCGTTCTGGTCCATGACGATCGACACGGAGCCCTTGGGTGACATCACGTCCTTCACGAAGAAGGCCGTTTCCGAGATCATCGGACCCCAGCCGGCTTCATACCAGCCAGCCGACCCATCCTCGAAGATCACCTGCAGGTGGCCGTAATTGTACATGTCGGGGGCGATCTCGTCCGAGAGGCGAAGTCCCATGCCGCGCACTTCCACCGGCTTTGCGTCGGTGATCTGGCACATGACGTCGACATAGTGCACGCCGCAGTCGACGATCGGCGACGTCGTCTTCATCAGCGACTTGTGCGTCTCCCAGGTCGGTCCGCTCGACTGCTGGTTCAGGTTCATGCGGAAGACATAGGGGCCGCCGAGCTTGCGGGCCTCGGCGATCAGCCGGATCCACGAGGGGTGGTGGCGCAGGATGTAGCCGATCACCAGCTTGCGACCGTGCTTCTTTGCAGCCGCGACGACGCGCTCTGCGTCGGCGACGGTGGTTGCCAGCGGCTTCTCGACGAAGACGTCGGCACCGGCTTCAAACGCCATGACGGCAAAGTCGGCATGGCTGTCGGAATAGGTGCAGATCGAGCAGAGATCCGGCTTCAGTTCGGCAAGCGCCGATCTGAAATCGGGATAGATCGTGTAGCCGCTGAGCTCCTCCGGCAGCGGCACCTTCGAACGGTTGACTAGACCGACGATCTCGAAGCCGGGGTTGTTGTGATAGGCGAGCGCATGGCTGCGCCCCATGTTGCCGAGCCCTGCGACGAGGACCCGGACGGGTTTGCTGCTTGCACTCACTTGACTGCTCCTGCCGTGATGCCGCGGATCAGCTGCCGCGAGAAGATGACGTAGAGAACGAGGACCGGAAGGATGGCGAGCGAGAGGGCCGCCAGAACCGCATTCCAGTTGGTGACGAACTGGCCGATGAAGATCTGCGAGCCGAGCGTCACCGTTTTGGTCGCCTCCGCCGGGGCCAGGATCAGCGGGAACCAGAGGTCGTTCCAGATCGGGATCATCGTGAACACCGCGACAGTCGCCATGGCCGGCCGCACCAGCGGCAGAACCAGGCGGAAGAAGATCGAGTATTCCGAAAGCCCGTCGATGCGCCCCGCGTTCTTCAGGTCATCCGAGACCGTGCGCATGAACTCCGAGAGGATGAAGATCGCGAGTGGCAAGCCTTGCGCCGTGTAGACCAGGATCAGCGCCGTCAGCGTGTTGACCAGATTGGCGGCGACCATGCCTTGGAGAATGGCGACGGTGCCGAGACGGATCGGGATCATGATGCCGATCGCAAGATAGAGGCCCATCACCGTGTTGCCGCGGAAACGGTATTCCGACAGCGCGAAGGCGGCCATCGCCCCGAAGAGCAGCACCAGTGCGATCGAGACGATCGTGACGATGAAGCTGTTCTGGAAATAGGTGGCGAAATCGCCCTGGCCGAGGACCGTTTCATAGCCGATCAGGCTGAAGGTCTGCGGCGTCGGGATCGTCAGCGGCGCCCTGAAGATCGCGTTGCGATCCTTGAACGAGTTGATGATCGTCAGGAACACTGGGAACAGCGACACCAGCGTGTAGGCGATCAGCGCCACGTGGACGAAGCCGGTGCGGAGGAAAGAATCGCGTGCTTTCGACATCTCCGGTCTCCTCAAAACTGGTAGCGGCGCATGCGGCGCTGAATGACGAAGAGGTAGAGCGACACGCCGGCGAGGATGATCAGGAACATCACCGTGGCGATCGTCGCGCCCATGGAGCGGTCACCGAGCTGCAGCTGGAAACCGAAGAAGGTGCGGTAAAGCAACGTGCCGAGAATGTCGGTCGAACCATCAGGCCCGGCGAGCGCGCCCTGCACCGTGTAGACCAGGTCGAAGGCGTTGAAGTTGCCGACGAAGGTCAGGATCGAGATGATGCCGATGGCCGGCAGGATCAGCGGCAGCTTGATCTTCCAGAACTGGCTCCAGCCGGTGACGCCGTCGCATTCGGCAGCCTCGATCACCTCATCGGGAATGTTGAGCAGCGCTGCGTAGATCAGCATCATCGGGATGCCGACATATTGCCAGACCGAGATCAGCGACACGGCGATGAGGGCCGAGCCCGGCTTTCCGAGCCAGGGCGCAAACAGCGACTTCAGGCCAACGAGGTCGAGTATCCAGGGCGACACGCCCCAGATCGGCGACAGGATCAGCTTCCAGATGAAGCCGACGATCACGAAGGAGAGCAGCGTCGGCAGGAAGATCGCCGTGCGGTAGAAGGTGACGAAGCGCAGCTTCGGGATCGACAGCATGGCGGCGAGGGCGACGCCGATCGGGTTTTGCACGCACATGTGGATGATGAAGAAGATGACGTTGTTCTTCAGCGCGTTCCAGAAGTCGTGGGCCCAGCGCTCTTCCCCAAACAGCGTCTGGAAATTGGCAAGGCCGACGAAAGCCGGCTGTCCGTCAACCGTGTTGTACAGAGAGAGCCTGAGCGTCTCGATCAGCGGCAGGATCATCACCGCCGAATAGACCAGGAAGGCCGGCAGCAGGAAAACGAGGATGTGCCAGCGCTTCGGCCGCCTTGCGGTCGGCTGTCCGTCTTGCACTGAAAGAGCGTCACTCATTGGTCCATCCGTTTCTAGAAGACCGGTCCCCAGACAGTCACGATGCGCATCGACGCCACACGGCCGGTCTCGCCGCATGCCATCTGCCCTTTTTGCGAGGGCTCATGACGAAGGTTAAGTCTATCGCGTTCTTTTGCAAACGACTGCGTCGGTGGCCTCCCACGATGGGAGGCCTGTGACGCGACGGCTGGGGGAGTGCCTCATCGGCCAATGTCGCCCCGCCCGGCCTTGCTGCAACTGTCCCAAGGACAAAACATGCAGCAATTCAAACTGCTACGGCGCCCTTCTGCGTCCGACAGGACACGGGTGCCGTAGGGCCGACCCTCCCCAAAAAGGGGAGGGAACCTGTTGCGCTTACGTCTCTTCTCACTTCGCCGGCTTGTACCAGGAGTCGAGGCCCTTCTGCAGCTTCTCGGCGGCAACCTCCGGCGTATCCGTGCCGTTGATTACGTTGGCCGACTCGACCCAGGTCTCGTTTTCGAGGCTCGGCGTGCCGCGCGCCAGGATCTGGTAGGTCGAGCGGATCGTCGGCTTGCACTTTTCGCGCCAGGAGACGAATTCCTGAGCGAGCGGATCGGTCATCTTCACCGGGGTGGAGTTGAGGCTGAAGAAGCCCGGCAGTGCATTGGCGTAGATGTCGGCGAACTCAGGCGAAGCAACCCAGGTCAGGAAGGTCTTGGCCTGTTCGGCATGTGCGCTCTTGGCATTGAGGCCGATGCCGATGTCGTTGTGGTCCGAGATGTAGCAGGTGTCGCCGGCGTTTTTGACCGGCGGCGGGAAGGCGCCCATCTTGAACTGTGCCTGGGTGTTGAACAGGCCGATTTCCCACGAGCCGGCCGGATAGATCGCGGCGCGGCCGAGCGTGAAGAGGTTCTGGCTGTCCGGATAGGTCTGGGCTTCGAAGCCGTCGCCGAGATAGTCCTTCCACTTGGCGAGAACGCGGTAGGGCTCGACCCACGGTTCGTCGGTCAGCTTCTGCTCGCCCTTGATCAGCGCAGCGCGGCCTTCTTCGCCCTTCCAGTAGTTCGGGCCGATGTTCTGGTAGCCCATGGTTGCGGCTTCCCAGAGGTCCTTGGTGCCCATCGCCATCGGGATGTAGTTGCCGTCGGCCTTGATCTTGTCGAGGGCGGCGAAGAATTCCGCTTCCGTCGTCGGGATCTGGATGCCGAGCTGGTCGAAGGCGTCCTTGTTGTAGATGAAGCCGTGGATGACTGAAGCCATCGGCACGCAGAAGGTGGACTTGCCGTCATCGGTGGTCCAGGCGGACTTGGCGACCGGCGAGAAGTTTTCCATGCCCGGCAGCGCCGTCAGGTCGGCAAGGTGCTTCTTGTTGTAGAGTTCGAGCGAGACGTCGAACGGACGGCAGGTAACGAGGTCACCCGCGGAGCCGGCATCGAGCTTGGCGTTCAGCGCCGCATTGTATTCGGTCGGCGCCATCGGGGCGAACTTGACCTTGATGCCCGGGTTCTTCGCTTCGAAGGCAGGGATAAGTTTTTCCTGCCAGATCGCCAGGTCGTCGTTGCGCCAGCTTTCGATGGTCAGCGTCACGTCCTCGGCGTGCGCCAGCCCGGCCGTGCCGAGAATGCTCGAAGCGAGCAGCAGGCCTTTGATTGTTGTACGGGTCATGCAGGTTCTCCCTTTTTATAGGCGCCGCTTTGGCGCGGTTTGAATCCCAGAATTGATTCAGGCCGAGACGATATCGATCGCCCGGCGCAGATTCTGCTTGGCCTCTTTCAGAGCGGCGTCCGCGGCTGCAACGTCCTTCGCGCCCGAGGCGAGAAGGATCGCGAGCTTGACCGAGCCGGAAGCCTCGTTGATCAGCCGGCCGGCCTCAGTGGCGCTGATGCCGGTGATGTCTGTGACGATGCGGATCGCGCGGCCGTGCAGCTTGATATTGTCGGCGCGCAGGTTGACCATGTGGCCGTCGAGCACGTGGCCGAGATGGATGCCGACCAGTGTCGAGAACATGTTGAAGGCGATCTTCTGTGCGGTGCCGGCGCCCATGCGGGTCGAGCCGGAGACCACTTCCGGCGGCGTCTGCAAGAGGATCGAGACGTCCGCGTCCTTGAAGAGCGCCGCACCCGGATTGTTGGCGACGGCGATTACCTTGGCGCCGCGTTTGCGGGCCTCGTCGGCGGCGGCAAGCGCGTAAGGGGTGGAGCCGCTTGCGGAAACGGAAACGAGACAGTCGCCCGCGCCGATGCCCGCCTTGCGCACGTCCTCTCGGGCGAGGTCCATATCGTCCTCATAACCGCCCGCGAGGTCGCTGAGGCTGGCAGCGCCGCCGGCAAGCAGGATGACGATCTGATCCTGCGCAATACCATAGGTGCCGGGCAGCTCGAGCGCATCGGCCATCGCCATGAGACCGGAGCTGCCGGCGCCCGCATAGGCAAGACGCCGCCCGGAGCTGAGCGCTTCGGCGGCAATCGAGGCGGCGGCGGAGATCGACTCGATCGCCGCATCGACGGCCTTGGCCGCTGCCTGCTGGCCGGCGGCGAGCAGTCGCAGCGCCAGCGCCGGATGCATAAGATCCAGGCCCTTGGCGTTGTCGTGACGCTCTTCGGTCTTTGCTGACGGCATGGGTCATGTCTCCTCTCGGTTGAAATTAATGCCAAAAAAATACCAATTGTCCAGCAGAATTTAACTTTTGGCGCCTGAAAAAACCAATCGTCTAAATTAGTCCTTGAATTTCAATGAATTGCAACGAAATCGAAAGCGTGGGCGGATTCAGACTTGGTTATTGGTATTTTTTTGGTATCCTCAATGGGCGGAGGTACTCATGACAAATTACCTGATAGGAATCGACGGGGGCGGGACGAGCTGCCGAGCTGCCGTGGCAACGGCAGATGGGCGCATTCTCGGGCGTGGCAAGGCCGGCGCCGCCAATATCCTGACAGACCCGGAAACCGCGCTCGCCAATATCGGCGGAGCCGCCCGCGCAGCCTTTGAAGAGGCGGGCCTCGACCCTGAGGGCATTGCCGCCGCCAAGGCGATCGTCGGTGTGGCCGGACATAATGTCGGCGATGCCGTGCATTACGTAAAGCGTCGTCTGCCCTTCGCCGCCGCGGATATCGAATCCGACGGTTTGATCGCGCTGCAGGGTGCGCTCGGCAACCAGGATGGCGCGGTCGCCATCCTCGGTACGGGCACCATCTATATTTTGCGCCAGGGAGATACGGTCAGTTATGTCGGCGGCTGGGGTTTCACCATCGGCGACCATGGCAGCGGAGCCCGCATCGGCCATGCGCTTCTGCAGGAAAGCCTGCTTGCCTTCGACAGTATTCATGCAGCTTCCGCGGTCACGGACAGCGTTCTGGCCGAATTCAACAACGACGCGCGCGATGTCGTCGATTTCGCCCGTCTTGCGAAGCCCGGCGAGTTCGGCCGTTATGCGCCGCGGGTCTTCGAGGGGGCTGCCGCAGGCGATCCAGTCGCTGTGCGGATCCTGAAGGCCGCCGCCCTTACGGTGGATGAGGCGCTCGATGTCGTCGTTGCACGAGGCTGTGAGAGGCTGTGTCTGCTTGGCGGATTGGCGCCGCTCTATCGCCCCTGGCTTGCCGAGCGCCATCAGGCGTTGCTCGTCGAAGCCGAGGCGGACGCACTGACCGGGTCGGTCGCTCTGGCCGCGCAACGGTTTGGCCCACAGGCGAGGGCGAGTGCATGACGCACCAGCTCGCTTCCATTCTGCCGCTTGAGGGCCTGCAGTCCGGAGGATCGGGGCCGCTCTATCTCAAGCTTCGGCAATCGCTCGAAGACGCAATCCAGTCGGGCAAGCTCAACCATGGCGACGCCCTGCCGCCAGAGCGCGATCTTGCCGACTATGCCAACATCAGCCGCGTGACCGTGCGCAAGGCGGTAGACGATCTCGTGCGCGATGGGCTGCTGGTTCGCCGCCACGGTTCCGGCACCTTCGTCGTCAAGCCGGTCTCCAAGGTGCAGCAGTCTCTGTCGCGGTTGACGTCGTTCACCGAAGACATGGCGCGCCGCGGGTTGAACACCCATGCGCGCTGGCTGGAACGCGGCCTGTTTCATCCTTCGCCGGATGAGATGATGGCGCTTGGCCTTCCCGCTGACGCGCTGGTTGCCCGTCTCGGGCGCCTGCGAATCGCCGACGACATGCCGCTTGCGATCGAGCGCGCCAGCATCTCCGCGGAGTTCCTGCCGGACCCGCAGACCGTTACCTCGTCGCTCTATTCCGCGCTGGACAAGACGCGCTCGCGTCCGGTGCGCGCCGTCCAGCGCATCTCCGCCTGCAACATCAAGGACCCGGATGCCTCGATGCTCGGCGTTGCCGTCGGCTCGGCCGGCCTTTCCATCGAACGCGTCTCCTATCTCGCATCCGGACGCGTCGTCGAATTCACCCGCTCGCTCTACCGGGGCGATGCCTATGACTTTGTCGCGGAACTGACGCTGTCGGAATCCTAAAGCGACCGCCCGCAGAAAGGAATTGACCATGCAGACCAATATGCGCCGAGAAATCGACGAGATCTCCGAAGCCGCCCAGCGCCTGCTGGAACGCTCGGCCGATCAGCTCAAGGCCGCCGGCGCGGCTCTCCGCGCCAAGGATCCGGCCTTCCTGGTCACGATCGCCCGCGGCTCCTCCGACCATGCCGCGCTTTTCCTCAAATATGCGATCGAGCTGCAGGCCGGTCGACCGGTCGCCTCGCTCGGCCCGTCGCTCGCCTCGATCTACGGCGCCAAGCTGAAGCTCGGCGGTGCTGCGGCGATCGCGATTTCGCAGTCGGGCAAGAGCCCGGATATCGTCGCCATGGCCCAGGCCGCGACCGATGCCGGTGCCGTCTCGATTGCGCTCACCAACACGCTGCCCTCGCCGATCTCCGAGGCCTGCACCAACCCTCTCGACATTCTCGCCGGTCCGGAAATCGCCGTTGCGGCCACCAA
Source organism: Ensifer sp. EB106-03-01-XG145 (assembly GCF_058792075.1). Classification (NCBI taxonomy): domain Bacteria; kingdom Pseudomonadati; phylum Pseudomonadota; class Alphaproteobacteria; order Hyphomicrobiales; family Rhizobiaceae; genus Ensifer; species Ensifer sp. EB106-03-01-XG145. Next base: position 91,190 of record NZ_JBYTEC010000001.1, read on the forward strand.
GTCCTACGTCAATTCGATCGTCGCCGGCCTTGCCGTGCTCGGCGAATGGACCGGTGACGCAGCGCTTAAGCGGGCAGTCGCCGATCTGCCGAACCAGTTTGCCAAGGCGGTCAAGCTCGACTGGCAGGCCTTTGCCGACGATCTCGGCGAGGCGGAATCGCTCTATGTGCTCGGCCGTGGCCCGGCGCTTGCGATCGCCAGCGAGGCGGCGCTGAAGTTCAAGGAAACCTCCGGCATGCATGCGGAAGCCTATTCCGCGGCCGAAGTTCTGCACGGGCCGGTGGCGCTCGTCGGCGCCAAGTTCCCGGTGCTGACGCTTGCGGCCCGTGATGCAGCCGAAACTTCGGTCGCCGGCATTGCCGACGGTATGGCCGAAAAGGGCGCAGTGGTTCATGTTACATCGAGCCTTGCCGGCAAGGCCAAGCGCCTGCCGTTCGTCGAGACGGGCCACCCGATCACCGACGCGCTGACCTTGATCCTGCCGTTCTATGGCTTCGTCGAAGCCTGGTCGCGCTCGCGCGGTCTCAACCCCGACGCACCGGCGAGCCTCAAGAAGGTAACGGAGACGAGATGAGCGAGAGGAAAGCAATCACCGGCGCCCGCCTGTTCGACGGCGTCGAATGGCATGACGGCTGTGCTCTCGTGATCGAGGCCGGCCGCGTCAAGGCGATCGTGGCAGTGGCGGACGTCCCCGCCGATGCCAAAAAAATCGATGCGCATGGCATGCTGCTGGTGCCGGGCTTCATCGACCTGCAGGTCAACGGCGGCGGTGGTGCGCTTCTGAACGAAGAACCGTCCGTCGAGGGTATCCGGCAGATCTGTTCGGCGCATGCCAAGTTCGGCACCACCGCACTGCTGCCGACGCTGATCACCGACACACGCGAAATCAGAAGCGCCACCATCAAGGCGGGTCTCGACGCCAAGGCCGCTGGCGTGCCGGGTTTCCTCGGGCTGCATCTCGAAGGTCCGCATCTCTCGGTCGCACGCAAGGGCGCCCATGATCCGAAGCTGATCCGTCCGATGGACGATGCCGATCTCGCCGAAATGCTCGATTGCGCCAAGGCGCTCGGCGTGCTGATGGTGACCGTGGCGCCCGAAAACGCCACCCGGGAACAGGTGCGGGCGCTGGCCGAAGCCGGCGCCGTCGTCAGCCTCGGCCACACCGATGTCGGTTACGAAACCGCCGTCGCCTATGCCAAGGCGGGCGCAAGGACGGTGACCCATCTCTTCAACGCCATGAGCGGCCTTGGCCATCGCGAGCCGGGCGTGGTCGGTGCGGCACTTGCCACCGGCACGCTGCATGCGGGCCTGATTGCCGACGGCTACCATGTCGAGCCGGCCTCGATGGGCGTGGCGCTGCGCGCAAAAGTCGGCCCGGGCCAGATCTTCCTGGTGACCGACGCGATGTCGCCGATCGGCACGGACATGACCAGCTTCCAGCTGAACGGCCGCGAGATCCTGCGCGAGGGCGGTCGCCTGACGCTTGCCGACGGTACGCTCGCCGGCGCCGACATCGACATGCTGTCGTCGGTCCGTTTCGTGCACGACAAGCTCGGCCTGCCGGTGGAAGAAGCCTTGCGGATGGCCTCCGCCTATCCGGCCGATGCTATGGGTCTCGCCACCCACAAGGGACGGCTGAAGCCCGGCGCCGATGCGGATTTCGTGCTTCTGACGCCGGAGCTTGGCATGGGCTCTACCTGGATCGGCGGCACGCAGGTCTACGCCGCCTGATCATAACGCATCAAGCAAAAGCCCCGGACAGCGCAAATGTTGTCCGGGGCTTTTCATTTCGGGCAACGTTGTCTCAGCGCGCTGAAAGTCTCGCCTTCATCGCCCGGACCGTTTCCGCATCGGTGCGGCGCCGGTCGGCCGAAACGAAGCCCATTTCGACCAATCGCGGATCCTGAGCCGGCTCACGAACGGAGCAGGAGGAGTGCACTTCGCTGACGGTCACCCGGTCGAGAAGGGCATCGACCGTATCGAGGGTGACGCCGGACCCCGGCATGATCGACAGCCGGCCCTTGGCGAGATCGACGATTTCGGCCAACCGATCGATCGCCTGCGGTGCGCTCATGGCACCGCCCGAGGTCAGGATGCGTTCGAAGCCGAGCTCGACCGCCACCTCCATCGCCTCGGCGAAATCCGGAACCAGATCGAAGGCGCGGTGCAGCGTCATCCTAAGTCCGGCCGCATGGCCTGTGAGCTTGATCAGCATCGACTTATCGAGGCGACCGTCGGCAAGGGAGGCGCCGAGCACCACGCCGGCGAGACCTGCCGCCCGCGCCGCGTCGATATCGCGACGCATGACATCGAGGTCCGCGGCGGAGAAGACGAAATCGCCCGGGCGAGGGCGGATCATGGCGTAAACGGGCACCGGCGGCGGACCGGCCAGCGCCATCAGTCCGGGATTGGGCGTCAGGCCACCGACGGACAGGGCGGCGCAGAGCTCGATCCGGTCTGCGCCGCCCTCGATCGCCGCGTAAAGCCCGTCGGCATCGTCGACGCAGACTTCCAGTTTGATGTCGCTCATATCTTCTCCTCGCCGAGGCCAAGCAGCGCCGCGCCGATCAATCCGGGCTCGACCCGGCATTCACCACGCACCACCAGCGGCCGGTCGAACTGCCGGAGAATCCGGCTACGCACTGTCCTGTCGATTTCGGCGAGCAGTTCCTCGGAATTGGAGAGTCCGCCGCCGACAGGCACGATCGTCGCGCCGGTGATGTTGATGACGAGTGCCAAAGGCGAACTCACGAGATCGACGAGCAGATCGACCGTGCGCTTTGCCTCTGCATCCCCAGCCTTCCAGGCCTCGATGATCTCATGGCTTGAAAGCGTCTTGCCATGGGCGGTCTGGTGCAGCCGCTCCAACCCGCGGGCGCCGCCAACGGTATCGACGCAGCGCTTCTGGCCGCAGCCGCAGTCATAGGCGGGAATGGCGATCGGCGGGTTGCCGGCCTCGGCCGCGATCGCCGGGCCGTGTCCCCATTCGCCGGCAAAGCCGCCATCGGCATTGATCAGCCGGCCGTCGATCACCAGGCCGCCGCCGACCCCGGTGCCGAGAATGGCGCCGAAGACAATGCGATGGCCGCGTCCCGCACCCGCGCCGGCCTCGGCCAGTGCAAAACAATCGGCGTCATTGGCGATCTTCACCGGCAGGTGCAGCGCCGCCTCGAGTTCGGCGACCAGTTCGCGCCCGTCGATACAGGGGATGTTGGCGCATTTGATCCGCCGCGTCTCAGGATCGATGACGCCGGTGATCGAGATCGCCACGCAATCCGGGTGTCCGCCCGCTTCGTCCAGGACCGATTCGAGCACCTCAACGAACTGGCGGAAGTTGCTGAGCGGCGTCGTCCGTCGCGGTAGCGGAAAGATCCGGTCGCGCGAATGCACGATCGCGCCCTTGATCGCCGAGCCGCCGATGTCGAAGCAGACGATCATGCTTCGCCCCGAATAATTGCTTCGGCCGAGAGCGCGACGGAGAGCAGCCGATCGTCCTGGTGATGCGGCGCGGCAAGCTGGAAACCAACGGGCATCTCGGCCGCCCCAGTACCGCACGGAATGGAGATGCCGCAGAAATCCAGGAAGTTGCCGATCGACGTGTTGCGCAGTGTCTTGGCGTTGGTCTTGAAGAACAGCTCGTCGTCCTCGATCAGGGGCGCGATCGGCGGCGCCACATGCGGCAGCGTCGGGTGGGCGATGAGCTCGTTCGGCTTCAGGCTGTCGACCGTCTCATGGATCAGTTGGTCGCGCGCGTCGAGCAGGGCAATGTAGTCGGGCATGGTGATCTTCTCGCCGAGCCTGGTGCGGGCAACGACACGGGGATCCATCTCATTGGCCTCGTGCCCGGCCAGCCGCTCGCGATGAAGCGCATAGGCCTCGGCCGTCACCAGGGCGCCGTGGCGGGCCATCAGCCCGAAGACCGCCGAGAAGGTCGGGAAGGCGCGGCGGCTGACGGCAACGCCAGCTTTTTCGAGCCGCCTGATGGCATCCTCGAACGCCTCGACGACTTCCGTCTCCGCATCGTCGAAGACCACCGTTTCCGGGATCACCAGCGCGACGCCGGAAAGATCGGCGCGGCGCACGGTCGGGGCCGTCAGCCCGTGCATGGCAGCGTCCACCCAGACTGCGTCCTGCACCGTGTGGCAAAGGGGGCCAAGCGAATCCAGGCTTTCAGCCAGCGGAAAGACGCCCTTCATCGCGTAGCGGCCGCGTGTTGCCTTGTAGCCGACGATGCCGGTCATCGCCGCGGGAATGCGCACGGACCCGCCGGTATCGGTGCCGATGGCTGCTGGCACCAGCCCGGCCGCGACCGCGACCGCCGAGCCTGACGACGAGCCGCCGGGAATGCGCTCAACGTCGGTGGCCGCGGGGTTCCTCGGCGTGCCGTAATGCGGGTTGATGCCAAGGCCCGAAAAGGCGAACTCGCTCATATTGGTGCGGCCGACGCTGACCATGCCGGCTGCGGCAACGGCGGCAACGACCGGAGCGTCGCTCCTCGCCGGGGCGTGCGTTTGCAGCACCTTCGAGCCGGCGGTCGTGACGCTGCCGGCCACATCGAAGAGGTCCTTCCACGCGACCGGCAGGCCGTCGAGCAGGCCGAGCGAGCGTCCCGCCCTGAGGCGTTTCGAGGCGGCCTCGGCATCCCGCGTCGCGCGCTCAGGCGTCAGTTCGACGAAGATGGCATAGTCGCCGTGTGCGTCGATCGCCGCATAGGTTTGCTTGGCGAGGTCCACGGGGTCCAGCTTGCCGCTCTGCACCAGCACGGAAAGGCTGGCGAGTGTCTTTTGTTCTGTCATGTCATCCTCCGCGGAATGCTGTTCTTGCCTGCGGCTGCTGTCCGCTACGTCTACAATATCGCCGCCCTTGGCGTTTTCCATGCTTCCCTTATGCGAGGCGCGTGAATCTTGCATAAAGACTGGCTTCCGCCGCGTGTGTCTTGTCGCTGGTGGTGCCCCTGCCTACATGCATCATCGAACCTTGGGCCATACTGGAGAGCGATGATGATCTTGGACGCGGCGCGACTTTCGCTTGCCAATCTCCTTGCGCCCGAGACCCGATCGGTTTTCTGGAAGGTGCTGGGCCTGACGATCCTGGCGCTCGTCGCGCTCTGGTTTGCGGTGCGCGAAGTGTTTATCTGGCTGGCGCTGCCGTGGATCGATACGCTGATGCCGGGCACGCCCGTCTGGGCCGGTTGGCTGACCTTCGTCGTCGGCATCTTCGCGAGCCTCGGGCTGGCGCTCGCCTTGGCTTTGCTTCTGGCCCCCGTCACCGCGCTGATCGCTGGCTTCTTCCTCGACGATGTTGCCGAGGTGATCGAGAAGCGGGACTATCCGAGCGAGCCGCAGGGCCGGCCGCTGCCGCTTGGCGAGGCGATCGCCGGATCGCTGAAGTTTCTCGGCGTTGTCATCCTCGGCAACCTGCTGGCGCTCTTCCTGCTGCTCGTTCCGGGCGTCAATCTCGTCGCCTTCTTTCTGGTCAACGGCTATCTGCTCGGCCGCGAATTCTTCGAGTTCGCGGCAATGCGCTATCGTGCACCGGCGGAGGCGCGGCTCTTCCGCGAGAAGCACCGTTCCACCGTTTTTCTCGCCGGCCTTCTGCTCGCGGCCTTTCTGGCGGTGCCGTTCGTCAACCTTTTGACGCCGCTCTTTGCTGCCGGACTGATGGTGCATCTGCACAAGCGGCTTTCGGCAAAGGATCCCGGATTTTCGCTCTCGGGCGGTGCGGCGGCGAAGGCCTGAGAGGCTCTTGCTTGACATGATGCCGGCTATGGCCAATCTGCCGGCAAGATCCCATTGTGCTGCGCGGGCGCGCCGGCGCGTGGCAGGACGGAGTTGGCGGACATGAACAAGACGGACGAACGGATCACCCACCTCGAGGAAACGGTGGCCCACCAGGCCAAGACCATCGAGGAACTTTCCGATCAGCTTGCCGAGCAATGGAAGGTGGTGGAACAGACGCGCGCCAAGCTCGACCGGCTGACCGAGCGTTTCCTGTCGCTCGAGGAGCAATCGCTCGATGCGCCGGCGATCACCCGGCCGCCGCACTACTGATCGAGCGCCACGGCAAACGGGAATTAAAGGGCCGCCGGTCCAACGAACCGGCGGCCTCTCTATTTACATAAGTGCTGCTCTTAGTAGGGGCAGGACTCGTCGCTCATGTAGTCGTGAACTTCGACCTTGCCGGCAATGATTTCGGCTTTCACCTTTTCCACTGCGTCGAGCATCTCAGGCGTGATCAGTGCCTTGTTGTTGTCGTCGAGCGCATAGCCGACGCCATCTTCCTTGAGGCCGAGGTTGGAAATGCCGAACTCGAACTTGTCGTTCTTGGCCGCCGTGAAGGCTTCATAGACGGCAACGTCGACGCGCTTCAGCATCGAGGTCAGCACCTTACCCGGCTGCAGGCCGTTCTGGTTGGAATCGACGCCGATACCGAGCTTGCCCGCATCTGCTGCTGCCTGCAGAACGCCGACGCCGGTGCCGCCGGCTGCGTGGTAGACGACGTCCGAGCCTTGGTCGATCTGCGACTTGGCGATTTCGCCGCCCTTGACCGGGTCGTTCCAGGCGTCCGGCGTCGTTCCGGTGTAGGCTTCCAGAACCTTGACGTCAGCGCCGGTCGACTTGGCGCCGCCAACGTAGCCACAGGCGAACTTGTGGATCAGCGGAACGTCCATGCCGCCGATGAAGCTGACGGTCTTCGACTTCGAAGCGAGGCCGGCGAGAACGCCGACGAGGTAGGAGCCTTCCTGTTCCTTGAAGACGACCGATTTGACGTTCGGCTTCTCGACGACCATGTCGATGATCGCAAACTTGATATCAGGGTATTCCGGCGCGATCTTCTCGAGCGAAGCCGCCCAGTTGAAGCCGGCCATGACGATCGGGCTGTTGCCGTCGCTCGCAAAGCGGCGCAGCGCCTGTTCGCGCTGGGCATCGTTGGCGATTTCGAACTCGCGGTATTCGACGCCCGATTCCGTCTTGAACTTTTCGGCGCCGTTAAAGGCAGCCTCGTTGAAGGATTTGTCGAACTTGCCGCCGAGATCGTAGATGATCGCTGGCTTGATGTCGGCGGCCAGTGCCGTCGCGGACATCATCGAAAAGGCAAAGAGACCGAGAATGGTTTTTTTCATCGTGCAGCCCTGTTGTCGCTATTGATCTTATTGGGTCCTCCCGCCGGCTCCCCGACGGAACCTGTCTGCGGAACCCACCCCCTTCTCCTTGGGGCTAGGGTGGCGCATCCTTGCACGGTCACGGCAAAAAAACACTCAAAATTTTTCAGATGGTAAAAATACAAGCCACAGAAGCCGGTACCCGTAAGGCACCGGTTCTGTTGCGCTTTTGAGATCGCCGGCAAGTGTGCGCGCCCATCCGGCGCGACCTCTGGGTTGTGGGTATCGCGCTTGCTTTCGAGAGGCCCAAAGCGGCCCCCGGTGTCGGAGCGGGATGAGGAATAGTGTGTGCGGTTCTCCGCCCGCATCCCGCGCTTGTTTACACGAAACGATCACGTCGATGGTTCGGGTCGATTGAGGCCAAGCACATCGGCCTGCCTGGAACATCCCGCTCTCGAGTGGAACCACCGGAGGCGGAAAGATGCTCTAGAATCAAAGTGCTAGGGCGTCCTTTGTGCGTTCAGTCGAACGCACGGCGCTCTAGTACCCGATCGGACAACTCACCCCGGTGCCGCGCAGGCCGCAATAGCCGTTCGGGTTCTTCGCCAGATATTGCTGGTGGTAGTCCTCGGCGAAGTAGAATGGGCCGGCCTTGCCGATCTCGGTGGTGATCGTGCCGCCATGGTTGGAATACTTCAGCGCCGCCTGGAAAGTGGTGCGCGCGGCCTTGGCCTCCGCCAGCTGCTCGTCGTCATAGGTGTAGATTGCCGAGCGGTAGGTGGTGCCGATATCGTTGCCCTGGCGCATGCCCTGGGTCGGGTCGTGCTCCTCGAAGAAAGTCTTGAGCAGGGTCGCAAGCGGAACCTTCTCTGGATCATAGACGACCAGCACCACCTCGGCATGGCCTGTGAGCCCGGTGGTCGTCTCCTGATAGGTCGGGTTCCGTGTCAGCCCGCCAGCGTAACCGACAGCCGTCACGTAGATACCGGGGATCTTCCAGAGCAGGCGTTCGGCGCCCCAGAAGCAGCCCATGCCAAGCAGGATCTGCTTCGCGCCGTCGGGGTAGGGGCCTTTCAGCGGCCGTCCGGAAACGAAATGCGTCTCGGCCGTCGGGATCGCCTCGTCGCGACCCGGCAGCGCCGTCTGCGCATCGGGCATGATCGTCTTCTTGTTGAACATGTCGATCAGGAACATCAGCATACTCCTCGTCGCTGCGGAGACGGGCTCCGCTAAAAATCAGGCGGCGAAGCGGCCCGCCGCCGGCCGCTTCTTGTAGCCGACCATCCATAGAACGAGCGCGAGCAGCGCCAGCACGGCGAAGGCCGGCTGCATCAGCAGCCAATGCAGCACCGAATGCCAGATCGTCTGCGCCGTATCGGAACGCTGCGCAAACTGGATCCAGCTTGCCGTGTCGGCGCCCAGCGCCTCCAGGTCGTCGCCAAGCGAGGTCATCACCAGTTCCGATGCGGCGACCGACTGGATCGCGTCGACGGCACCGGCAAGCACGGCGGCAAACAACACGACGGCGCTCGCCAGCCTCAATAGAAACCGCATTGGTCCAATTTTCCCTTCATGTCACTGGTCGCGTCATGTCATGGTCAAGCGCAACGCCCCGGCGGCATCTTCTTCGATCGCAGGGGTCTCGGACAAGGCCCGGTGGCGAAATTATGCGGTGATCGCAGCAGAGCTGAGCTGGCATGTCGACGCTGCCGAGAGCATGACGCTCGTCCCGGCGCAAGAGATAAGCGTGGCGCCTGGTATGCACAATGGGGACGACGGGCCACTCGTTTCACAAGATGTCAACAATCTGTCAGAAAGCAGTTGATCCCAAGCAAATCATCGGTATATAGACGCGCGTCCGCCGGTTTACACCGGTCGACACCGAAGGGCCCCGCCCTTCCCATCCAGCCGGATTGACCATCGGCTGCTGACGGATGGACAGGTGGCCGAGTGGTTGAAGGCGCACGCCTGGAACGCGTGTATACGTGAAAGCGTATCGAGGGTTCGAATCCCTCTCTGTCCGCCATTCTCCTCCCTTGCCACAGCGATCCATGCCAAGACGTTGCCAACCCGCTTGGCGCCAACCCGCAAAAAATCTTCTTCGGCGCGATCCGTTTCGCCTCTCCGGTTCGTCTTTGCTGTGTCCGTAGCAAAGGAGACACGCTGATGACCACCGAACCTGTCACACTCGTCAATCTGCTGAAGGTCGAACCCGGCAAGCAGGCGCAATTGATTGCGCTCCTGAAGCGCAACATCGAAACCGTGATCAGCACGCTCGGCGGTTGGCACACAAGCCGGCTGATCGCCGCCAAGGACGGCGCCAGCGTCATCATCTATTCGGAATGGGAGACGCCGGCGGCCATTGAGGCGATGCGGGCCGATCCCCGGATGAAGGCCTACTTCCCGCAGATCCTGGAATTGGCAAGCCTTGAGTCGATCCTGGGCGAGGCCGTGTTCAGCGATAACAGGTGATGTCGATCCGCCGCCGACGCCCGCCGACAGTGGCCGGAAGGCGGCGGACATTTCTTTGGACCCGCGTTATCGTGCCGTCGTCGCCGATGGGCTGACGCCTGGAAATGCGCCCATGGAGCTCGATACATGAACGTGGAAGATTTCGAGGATCGCCTGCGCGAGTTCAGGCCGCGGCTGCATCGCTATTGCGCGCGCATGACCGGCTCGGCCGTGGACGGCGAGGACGTGCTGCAGGATACCTTGATCAAGGCCCTGCAGGCGCGGGCGGACGGTGTGGTCGTGGACAATCTCGAGGGCTGGTTGCTTCGCATCGCCCACAATACCAGCCTCGATTTCCTGCGCCGGCGGTCCCGGCACAGGGTCGTTCCGCTGCGCGATGATCTGGAGGACGCACCGCTGCCCGAAGCGGACATCGTTGCGGTCGGCTTTCACACCTTCCTGCAGCTGCCTGAACTTCAGCGCTGCGCCGTGATTCTCAAGGATGTGCTCGGACATTCGGTCGAAGAAATCGCGGATATTGCCGACTGCACGCCGGCGGCTGCCAAGTCGGCGCTCCAGCGCGGACGCGCGTCGCTCCGGCAACTGGCGGATCGCCCGGACGATATGCGGCTGCCGCTGATGTCCGATGCCAACCGGCAGAAGATGGCGACCTATGTGCGCCTGTTTCAGGGGGGCGATTTCGATGCGATCCGCGCCATGCTGGCCGAAGACGTCAAGCTCGAGCTCGTCAACAGGCTGAGGCTGGAGGGCCGTGAGGGCATTGGCCGCTACTTCACCCGCTATGCCGAGGAGACGAGGTGGCGGTTCGCGCTCGGTGCGATCGAGGGGCGTCCGGTCATGCTGGTTTTCGACAGCGCCGGGCCCATGGAGATGCCTGCGCATTTCGTTCTTCTCGATTGGCGCGAGGACGAGATCGCTGCGATCCGCGACTTTCTCTTCGCGCCCTATGTGCTTGAAACCGTCGATTGGGTTCGTCTGGCCTAGCGCGAAGGGGCCTTCGCTGATTGACCGTCCGATCTCCGCCATTTGTTGACGATTGCGCGGTAGCCGGAATCCCTTGACCGGCGTGGCTCCGGCCTCGACCGTGCGAGGAGATCTGGTCGCGCTCTGGGGAGCAGGCAGCATGAAGACGGCGAGTGACGCGCGTTTCTGGGACCGGACGTCGCAGCGATACGCCAAGGGGGCGATCGCGGACCCGGCCGGATATGAGCGCACGCTCGACCGTACCCGCTCTCTGCTTCTGCCCGATGACGGCGTGCTGGAACTCGGTTGCGGCACGGGGACAACGGCGTTTCGGCTCGCAGGCGATGTCCGGGACTATCTTGCGACCGATTTTTCCAGCGAGATGATCGCAATTGCGAGCGAGAGATACGCCGTCGACCTGGTGCCGAACCTCGTCTTCCGCGCCGCAACGGCCGAAGCGCTGACCGCCGAGCGCGTGCAATACGATGCGGTCCTGGCCTTCAACTATCTGCATCTGGTGCGCGACCTTTCGGGCACGCTCGGCAGCATCCATGCCCTGCTCGCATCGAGCGGGCTGTTCATCTCCAAGACGCCCTGCGTCGGGGAGATGAGCCCCCTGATCCGTTTGGCGCTGTTGCCGGCGATGCGCGCGTTCGGAAAGGCACCCTATGCAGGAACCTTCGGCTTGATCGAGCTGAGCCAGGAGATAACGGCTGCCGGCTTCGACATTCTGGACATCGAAAACCACGCGACCAAAGGCAACGACAACCGTCCCTATATCGTTGCTCGCAAGCGCTGAGGCAGGCCGCGGCAGCATGGTGTGTCCGCCTCGGCCAAACTCAACTGCCCTAAACTGACTCGGCCGGCTCTGCGGCATGCGCACGGTGCAGCAGATCCAGAAACGCCTTTGCTTCCGGGATTGCCGTCGAACCGATGGCGCTGACGGCAATGCCTGGCGTCCATGAATTCATGACGGCCGCACCGGAGAGATCCTTGAGCCGGCTAAGGGTGATTTCCTCCCGGCGCTGCGGCACGGCCAGGCGTTCGAGTTGTCGCTGGACCGTGCCCATCATCGTGCCGGTCAGCATCTCGGCCCTGGGCCAGATGACCGCTTCGCCGTCCCAAAAGACGAGGTTCCAGATGCTGGCTTCGCTGAGGTGCCCCTGCCGATCGATGAAGGCGGCGTCGTCGAAACCCGCCCTGATCGCCTGATGCAGGTAATAGGTCTTGCCGGATTCGCCGACGTGCTTGATCGTGGCATGTGGCCGTTCGTGCTCGATGACGGCGAGCCGCAACGGACCCTTCGGGCCATTGGAGGGTGGGCCGTTGCGCACGAGAACGGCGAGGTCTCCCTGCATGCTGTCGGCGGTAAACTCGCCGTCCGGCGAAAAGATCGTGACCGCCAGCGACTGGTCCGCCGGACCGGCGTCGATTGCCTGTCTGATGTGGGCGCGCAATTCTTCGTCGCGCAGCGCGCGGCCGAAGAAGGCGAGAGAGGCGTTGCTGAGGCGCTTCAGATGCAGGTCCAGACCTCTGATCTTGCAGTCCCTGACCTGAATTGCGGTGAAGTGGGCGAAGCCGGCAAAAGCCAAGGGGATCAGATCGGCAGCGCTGGCCGGGCGGCCGTTGAGCGCTGCGGGATAGAGGCTTGTTTCGTTCGGCATGGTCTTGCTCCTGGGTGTGTTCACATGAAGGAGCCAATAGGTCTAAGGTCTGACAGCGCTGTCAGAGTCAAGGGCGAGGCGAAGGGACCGGAATGAAAATAGGCGAGCTGTCGAAACGCACCGGCGTCAGCATTCGGATGCTGCGCTACTATGAAGCCGAAGGGCTGTTGAAGCCTGGACGCACCGAAAGCGGCTATCGCGACTATGATCTGGCGGAGGTGAGAACCGTCGAGCGCATCAAGCTCCTGGGCGCCGGCGGCATGACCCTTCCGACGATCCTGCAGTTCCTGCCGTGCGTTCGCGGAGAAGGTCCGATCTTTGAGCCCTGCGACGAACTGCGCGTCACCCTGCACGAGCAGATCCGGCTTGTCGAAGAGAAGACGGAAAAGCTGGCGCAGAGCCGCAGCGTCCTGGAGACTTTTCTGCAGGAGATAGGCGAGCGCTGATCTTCTGCCGGATCGAGCTACCGCGTGCTGCGGCGACCCCTTGCTGGCCTCGTCAGCGCTAACGCGACAGGATTGCGACCAAACCCGCTCTGGCCATCAACCAGAAGTCAGGGCGCGCGGCAAACCGTATGCACCTTTCCTGCTGCCGCTCTAATAGACGTCGGTCTTCGATCGACTGATGTAAAAACCGTGGCCGTCACTGCGCTCGCAGCTGAGCCCGGTCTTGCTGGACCGACAGCTAAACGGCCCCTTCTTCCAGCTGTTGCCGTAGCTCAGGATATGGGAGCCGTCGCAGCATGCTGTATCGCCCGCGTTCTGGAATCGTCGGGCCTTGCCCGCCTTTCCCAGAATGAACCTCTGATAGGTCGGTTCGATGCGGTCACAGCCAAGTTCCGGGCCGCCGTCCTCCGGGACATAAACATCGGAGCCACCGGCTGGCGTGTATTGGCAACCGATGTTGCCGGTCGGCATGTTGAAATAAATCAGACCGCCATCGGCGGGGAAATTCTGCTCTGCTGCATTCCCGTCGAATGCGATGAGCGCGGCGACCGCGAACACAAGAAAGCGCATCATTCGAGCTTTGGCCCCTGACCTTTGTCGATCCCGCAAAGTGCAGCAAGTAAAACATATCAGCGGGAAATGGGGAAATGGTCTCGGCTCTCGACCTGCGGTCGACGGCACGGCGCCGTGAGACAAAGTGGCTCGAGCCTGTCGGGGAGGACTTCAATAGTTAGCTGTTGCGCTAAGTGTTTGGTCATGATACTTAGCCTTATGGAACAGTATTCAGGCCGATTGGACGTGATCTTTCAGGCGCTCGCCGATCCCACCCGGCGCGCCGTGCTTTCGCGGCTCGGCGGCGGCCCGGCGAGCATCAGCGATCTCGCCAGACCCTTCGACATGGCCCTGCCGTCCTTCATGAAGCACATCCACTTCCTGGAAGGCAGCGGCCTGATCCGCACGCACAAGCAGGGCCGGGTGCGGACCTGCGCCATCGAGAAGGCGCAATTCGCCGTGGTCGAGACCTGGCTTTCGGCGCAGCGCGCGCTCTGGGAAGGCCGTGCCGACCGGCTGGAAAAATTCGTCACTGAACACGAGGAGGAATGACATGATCCGCTCTCCAGATCCCGAACTCGACCTGACGATGGCACGCATCATCAAGGCGCCGCGCGCGACCGTCTGGCGCGCCTGGAGCGATCGGACCCGGCTTGAGCAATGGTGGGTCCCGGCGCCGGCAATATGCAAGGTGATCGATATGGACCTGAAGCCGGGCGGCGGCTTCGTGACCCGGATCAGCGAAGGCGGCGGCGAGTTCGTGCCGCATATCAATGCCTGCTTCCTCGCGGTCGACGAACTCTCGCGCATCGTCTTCACCGATACGCTCGTTGCCGGCTGGCGGCCGGCCGAGAACGCCTTCATGACGGCAATCATCACGCTCAGCGACCATCCGGCCGGCACTGAGTACGCCGCCCACGTGATGCACCGCAACGGCGCGGACCGGAAGATGCACGAGGAGATGGGTTTCCACGACGGCTGGGGAACGGTGGCGGAGCAACTGGCCCGGCTCGTCGAGCAAACCCATTAAGGAGGCGAAGACATGCGCAACATCGTCCTGCAGATGATGACGACGCTCGATGGCCGCCTCGACGATCCGCTTGCCTGGATGGGCACGGTGGTCGATGAGCAGTACCGGGCGATCGACCGCCTCTATGCCGGCTACGACACGGTACTCGTCGGGCGCACCACCTACGAGGAGATGGTCGGCTATTGGCCCGGCGCGCTGAACGATGAGGTCAACGGCGAGACCAATCGCGTGATGGCCAAACGCATGCACGACTCCCGCAAGATTGTGTTCTCCCGCACCGGTGAGCAGGCAATCAGCCCCTGGCACAATGCCGAACAGGTCGTGGCTGCCGACGACGCCGCACTTTCGCGCTACCTGATGGAGCTGAAGGCTGAGCCCGGCGGCGATATCCATCTCTCGGGTGGCGCCAGCCTGGCGCAGACGGTGATCGGCCTTGGGCTGGTCGATCGCTACCACTTCTTCGTCTATCCCGTCGTCTCGCCGGGTGAACCGTGGTTCGCCCGGCTGAGGGATAAGAACGAACTGCAGCTGATCGGCAGCGAACACTACGACAACGGTGTCGTCGGACTTCACTACGCAACCGTACGCGACGCCAAGTCGGAGCGGCCGAAGAGCTTCTCCGAGCTCATTGCCTAAAGCAATTCCAGGAAAAGTGCGAAGCGGTTTTCCGTCCGGAGTTGCGTGTTGCTGGAATCAGTCTCCGCCTCGCAGGGCGGAGAGCAGCCGATCGTAGGTCGGAGCCAGCCGCCGCAGGGCTTCCGCCGCTTCCGCATCCCTGCGCAGGACAAGCGGATATTGCAGCGCGCCGATGAGTTGCGCCTGTTCGCCGGCAATCGCGGCGGACTTGGCAAAGCCGGCGCGCTCGAGGCAGGTTGCGGCGTCAGCCGCACGGCGGGCGCCGACGCGAACGCCGAAATGGATCAGGTGCGCCCGCAAGCCCTTGTCACAGCGTTCCTCGATGCGCGCCGCCAGCGCTTCGGCGGCCTCGGCATTGCCGAGGCTCCTAGGCGGCATCGCCCGATCCGTAACCATCGACAGCCAGTGGATCGCAGCCGGGATCGAGGTCCGGATCGCGTCCACCTCCGAGACCTCCGCCACCCGCGAAAAGCCCGACCGCATCGTGAAAGAATCACCGTAGGTGAGCGTCTTCGCGCTCCAGGCCGCCATGAAATCACCGATCGGCAGCGAGGCGTAGGGGTAGCCCTGCGGGTCGTGCATCAGCACCCGCTCCTCGTCGAGCGCGAGGACCACGACATAGTGGTCGGCCTCGATCGGCCCGGTCATGCCGGGTTGATGGCGGAGATGTCCCATTTCCACCGGCCCGACCCAGACCGGGCCATCCTTCAGCGCCGACCGGAGGCGGGAAAGCGCGTCCTCGGCATCGTCACCCTTGCTGACTTCCGAGGTCCAGCCGAGCGCGGCAAGCGCGCCGTCGAACCCGGCTTCCGGGTCCCAGCCATAGGGGTCGAAGAACGGCAGCGAGCCGCCGATGAGCTGCATTCCGAACGGGCTGCTTGTGGCAAATTCGATGACGGCGGGCGAGGGCGCCGCCTCGCCGAACATCATGGCGAAGGAATTGGCGTAGCAATAGGGGCCGGAGCCCACATAGGGAACGTGCTGCATCGGTTGAATCCTTGGGGTCAATGAAGGTGCGAGGGTGTATCCCGGATTGCTTTGTTCAAAGCAGCTCCAGGAAAAGTGTGAAGCGGTTTTCCGTCCGGAGCTGCGGTATTCTAGGGCACGATGGGATAGGCGACATCGAAACGGGCGTCGCCGCTGCCGGGGTAGATTTCGTAGGGGCTGCCGAAACAATTGAGATCGTTGCTGTGCTCGAACCAGGCCTCGATCGCGTCGTAGACACGCAGCACCGCCGGAAAGGTCTCGAACGTCTCGGACACCGGCAGGAATGCTTCGCGCCCAGCCGGCTGAAGTCGCATGCGCAGATCACCTGACGGTTCGAGGCTGCCGGTGTAGCCGATCGCGACCTCGACGAGGCCCTTGCCATCATGGTTCACGGGCTCGTGGAAATGCAGCGTCATCGGCCCATCGTCGTCCTTGCCGCATAGTGCCAGGTAGCTGCGGATCGCCGCTTCGGCGCTTTCCGTGAAAGCGTCGAGCGCATCGACCGTCACATGACCCTGCCGATAGACGATCTTCGAAGGGGCAGTGTCGCGGACGCGGACGGCTTTGATCAGCGGATCATCGCCGCCGGACGATTGCCGGAAGATCGCCTGCACCAGCTCGCTCTGCTCCTCGAGCCGTTTGGTCTGTACCTCCAGCCAGGCGCGAAGTTCGGTGAGGCGCACTTCGGGCTGAAGCTCGATCAGGCGCGCGATTCGGGCGATCGGCAGGCCCAATTGCCGTAGCCTTGCGATCAAGCGGGCGCGGCCCGCCTGCTCGGCGGCGTAGTAGCGGTAGCCGGTCACCGGATCGACATGGGCGGGCACGAGCAGGCCCTGCTCCGCATAGAGCCGGAGCGCCTTAGGCGACAGTCTTGTGGCAGCGCCGAAACGGCCGGCGAGGAAAAAAGAATCGGTCATGAGACAAGTCTGGGGCCTGCCCCAGGGGCGAGGTCAAGAGGCATCTTGCCGTCTTGCTGGCAGCCGCCAGACCGGTTGGCTGAATACCTCCCGGAGCAGGCAACCGCTCCGGGAGGTACATGGCAGCTATTGTCTTCCACGTCGGTTCAGGAGCGCCAGCGCCAGGAGCGTGACCGTCGCCATCACCAGGCAGTAGCCGACGAGCGGCCAGGCCGTATCGCCCTTCAGAAACAGAACGGCGCCGGTGCCGACGACGGCGACGATCAGGCTCTGGATGCAGAAGTAGAGCGCCACCGCCGTTCCGGCGATCGCGTCAAAGGCCTTCAGCGCGCCGTTCGCAGTCACCGAGGCGCTCATGACAATGCCGACGGCGATCACCCACATCGGCAGCACGAAGCTTGCGAAGGAGGGTGTCGTGAAGACTTCGCCGGCGGCAAGCAACAGCCCGCCAAGGATCAGCGCTGCCATGCCGCGCATGAGGCAGCCGGACATCCCGTAGCGGCCGACGAAACCCTTGGCGAAGCGCGTGGTCAGGATCATCACCACTGCCGCCGTCGCGAAGGCGAGGCTGAAGCCGAACTGCGAATAGCCGGCGCGATCGATGAGCAGGCGCGGCGCGGTCGAGAAGAACACGAAGAACGCGCCCATCGCCGTGCTGAAGCCGAGCGTATAGGTCCAGAACGCGCCGTTCCTGAGAATGGGCTTAAAGCTGGGCTTCCCGTTGCCGGAAGGGATTGGCCGGGTTTCCGACCAGCGCAGCAGCGCCTGGCCGAGCGCGGTAAGACCGAGCACGCCGAGCGTCAGGAAGATCGCCTGCCAGCCGAGAGCGCCTGAGATCAGCGCGCCGGCAATCGGTCCGAGCGCCGGAACGAAGGACAGCATGGCGCTGAAGAGGCCGTATATGGTGACGCCTTCCGGACGTGCGCCATAGACGTCCCGCACCGTCGCGAAGGTCGCGACCAGCGCCGCCGAGGCGCCCGCCGCCTGCGCAAGCCGGAGTGCCACGAAGACCGGCGCTGAGGTGGTGACCGCCAGCAGCAATGACGTCAGTGCAAACAAAGTCGCGCCTCCGAGAAGCACCGGACGGCGGCCGAACCGGTCGGAGAGCGGGCCGAAGAGCACCTGTCCCAAGCCCAGCATGAGCATGTAGAGGCTCAGCGTCAGCTGGACGATTGCCGGCGACGTGCCGAGGATGCCAGGCATTTCCGGCACGACAGGCAGATAGATGTCCATGGCGAGCGACGCCAGGATATCGAAGGGCGCCATCAACAGCAGAGCCGCCGGCAGCGTATAGGACCAGGTGGGCAAGTTATGATCGGGCATGATGAAACATCCGCGCAAATGGGTAACATTCGGCGGCGATCTGCCACTTCATCAAATCTTGGGAGTGTGAGCCGACAGACGCCGCAACAACTTTTTCAAACCGTTGTTGCGGCTTACCTGGTTGCTGACTCGTCGGTCCTCATGCGGTCATCCGAAATATTATTCATCGATCAAACGTCGACGTGCTTAGCATCTGGGCCAGGTTTCAACAACCCGGCCGCGTGTCACCCCGAAAACCCTGGCCCTCTTTCATCAAGCCTGAGCACCTTCTGCGAATCGAAGCACCGTCTCCCGAAAGAATGTTTCCGCATCCGCATGGGCTTTCGCCGGGGCATGTATGCGGCCACCGCCAAAAGCGCTCTGAGCCAGCAGGAATTCGTTGTCGATGAAGTCGAGAATAGGGCGTGGAACGGCGGCAAAACCCAATTCTCGACTGGAAGCTTTGCGCAACAGGAGATCATCCACGATCTCCCGGACCCCAGACGGTGGGTCGATTTCGGCTATGAGAGTCGGGAAATGCATGGGAGGCACGGCCAGGTCCGGACGGCCACGCAACCACCTCAGCGCAGCCGCAGGCCGTAGCGCATAGAAAACCTTCTTCTGGGCAACGTTTTGAGTGTCGCCAAAATAGGTTTTGCGCTGGCGTTCACCCAGATGAAGGTAGTGGAGGCCGATCAGGTCTCGGCTCGCATACCGATGTGCCAAGTCCAGAAAGTGGGTGCGAAACGATGCGGAGCCGCAATAGACGATCGGGGATGTCAGCCATTCGAGGATCACGGCATTGCCCTTGAGCATCAGCTTCAGCGCTTTGCCCAGATCCCATCCGTTGACGTCGAAGACGCCCTCGAGCGGCGTTTCGATAACGTCTCGCTTGACCCAGGGAGACAGATAGTCTTCCAGCCGGCGAACGAAGAGGAAGCGGCAGTCATAGTCGCTGTCCGGGGAGGGAAAGCCCCATGCTCGGCTGCCGCTTTCGATCGCGATCGGGATTGCGACATTGTTCTGCCCACGGATCGCTTCAAGCCTCCGATCGATGTTCGTCACGACGTCCGGCGCCATGTTCGGCGCAATAGCCCTCAGTCCCATTTTCAACTTCCGTTCGAATCGATCGAAATATGCGTCTGCGCATGGATCGATAGCGTTTCGCCCGGGAGTTGTCCTGGGGAATATGGAAAGAGAGTTGGCTTTCGACTTAGCCTGTCGCGCCCGGCTTCGCGTTCAGCCGGTTCTCGACGCTGGCAACACCGATCACCGATGCCGCCGCATCCCCGGCGCAGGCGACGTCCGTTTCGCTCGCGACCTCACCGGAAAGAACGACGAGCCCGCCAAGCGCCATCACCGATATCCCGCTCGTGTCGACCAGGGCGGCATACTGGATGAAGCGCAGCACCTTGTCGGCGAGCGCGTCATCCGTCAGATGCGGATCGTCGTCTCCATGGGCATAAATGGGCTTATCTGGCGGCATGGCATGTTCCTCATGCTCTTCCCGAACGCCTGCGGTCTGCGAAGGTTCCCTTGAAAGTGCTCTGCCGCGCCGCGCTTGCGATCCTGGCGTGAACGCGGTTATTGCTGGCAGTCCCATCCCAAGGCCTGCGCATGTCCGACATCTTCCAGAACGTTCTGCCCATCTTCGTCCTGATCCTTGCCGGCTGGCTGTTGGTTCGGTCAGGCTATCTGAAACCGGCTGTCGGCGAAGCGCTCGGCGACTTCGTCTTTCGTGTTGCCGTTCCCGTTCTATTATTTCGCACGATTGCCGAAGCGGATTTCAAGGACGGTTCGCCCTGGCCGCTCTGGGTCGCCTACTTTTCCGGCGTTGCCGTCACCTGGGCGGCCGGGCATCTGGCTGCAACGCTCATCTTCCGGCGTGACCCACGCATGGGCGTTCTTGCCGGCGTCTCCTCGGCCTTCGCCAACACCGTGTTCATCGGCTTGCCGTTGGTTTCACGCATCGTCGGCGAGGAGGGAATAGTGGCGATTTCGATCCTGCTGTCCGTCCATCTGCCGGTCATGATGATCGCCGGCACGCTGCTGATGGAGCGTGCCGAGCGCCGTGCAAGCGGCAAACCAGGGCAAAGCCCGTTGCATCTTCTCGCCGGCGTCGGCCGCAACCTGGTGCGCAATCCGCTGGTCATCGGGCTTGCTTGCGGCGCAGCGTTTCATCTCGTCGGCCAGCCGCTTGGCGGACCTGTGAAGACTGTCGTCGATCAGCTTGCCTCGATGGCGGCGCCGGCAGCGCTGATCTCGATCGGCATGGCGCTAGACAAATACGGCCTTGCCGGCAATCTCGGTCTTGCTTCCTTTACGAGTGTGCTGAAGCTCCTCGTCATGCCCGGGGTCGTGTTCACCAGTTGCCACCTGCTTGGCCTCAACGACAACTGGACGACGGCGCTGGTGCTGACATCGGCCGTTCCAACCGGCGTCAACGCCTGGCTGATCGCCAACCATTTCAACGTCGGCCACGCACTCGCCTCCTCGACCATCACATTGACGACCGCGCTCGGCGTCGTCAGCGTTTCGGTCTGGGCCTATCTGCTGGTGTGACTGCTTCGGAACTTCGGGAAGTGTTTCCTCGGGAGGAGCGAAATCCCGTCTATCGATTCGCGTGGATGTGTCGCGTCACCGTGCCCCGCAAATGCAAAAGGCCCGGCGCGAGCCGGGCCTTTCGAATGGGTTGTTTCCAACCGCTAAGCTTATTGCGCCGGTGCCGGCTGGCCTTCGGCAGGCTTGGATTCCGTCGCCGGAGCGGCATGGCCTTCAGCCGGCTTGGTTTCGGTTGCCGGAGCCTCTGCCGGCTTTGCGCCTTCGGCGCCAGCAGCCGGTGCCGCTTCGGCAGCGCCGCCAGCCGCATCCGGCAGCGGAGCCGGAGAATCGGCCTGCTCGCGCAGCCACGCGATCAGGTTGGCGCGCTCGTCCGGCTTCTTGACGCCGGCAAAGCCCATGGCGGTGCCCGGAACGTGCTTCTTCGGCGCTTCGATGAAGAAGCTCAGGTGGTCGTAATCCCAGACGACCTTGCTGCCCTCGGAGAAGGTCTTCATGCCGGCCGAATAGCTGAAGCCTTCATGCGAGGCGATCGGACGGTTGACGAGGCCCCAGAGGTTCGGACCGACTTTGTTTGCGCCGCCCTTGTCGGCGGTGTGACAGCTTGCGCACTTCTTGAACACGGCTTCACCGGCAGAAGCATCGGCCTTGAGAAGCAGCGGCTTGATATCGACTTCGACTTCTGCGGCGCCGCCGGCGCCGGCTTCAGACGTGCCCTCTTCGGCAACGATCGCGAAGCCTTCCTTCTCGGGAGCCTCGGAGTGGAAAATGCCTTCCGATGCAATGGACACGGACATCAGAACGAAGACCGTCCCCAGAAAGGCACCCACGCCCATGTTCACATATGAATTCATCTGCAAACGCTCCCTTTGCCACCGGCGCAAACAAAAACCCGGCCTATCTTGAAATCGCGCGGAACCTATGTCTTTTGGCTCTGCGTTGCAACAGTGATTATCGGCCCCTAACTGAGACTTATTGACACTTTCAGCGGGGTTTTTGAAGGCCAGATCATGAATCGCGAAAATTCAGGTAAAGCCATCGTGCTCATTCCGGCGCGCATGGCCTCGACTCGCCTGCCCGGAAAGCCGCTCGCCGACATTTGCGGCCTGCCAATGATCGTCCAGGTGGCGAAACGCGCCGAGGAAGCGGACGTCGGCCGCGTGGTCGTCGCCGTCGACGACCAGCAGGTCTTCGACGTGGTGCGGGAGGCCGGCTTCGAAGCGATCATGACCCGCATCGATCACCAGTCCGGATCCGACCGGATCTATGAAGCGCTGCAGAAGGCCGACCCGACCGGCGAAGCGGAGATCGTCATCAACGTGCAGGGCGATCTGCCGACGGTCGAGCCGGCATCGATCCGTGCCGCGCTGAACCCGCTTGAAAACGCCGGCACCGATATCGCGACGCTGACGGTGGCGATCACCGAAGAGAGCGAAAAGACCAACCCGAACATCGTCAAGGTCGTCGGCTCGCCGCTGAGCGACACGCGCCTGCGCGCACTTTACTTTACCCGCGCCACCGCGCCCTACGGCCAGGGCCCGCTCTACCATCACATCGGTCTCTACGCCTATCGCCGCCAGGCGCTGGAGCGCTTCGTATCGCTAAAGCCCTCCGTGCTCGAGCGCCGCGAGTCGCTGGAGCAACTGCGCGCGCTCGAGGCCGGCATGCGCATCGATGTCGAGATCGTCGATTCGGTTCCGCTCGGCGTCGATACGCCGGTGGAGCTGGAAAAAGCCCGCCGTATCCTTTCCGCCCGCCATCCCGAATAAGCCTGAGAAGGAAGCTACCGTGACCGTCAAGACCAACAGGATTTCCTTCCAGGGCGACTACGGCGCCAATTCCGACATGGCCTGCCGCGACATGTTTCCGTCGATGGAGCCGCTGCCCTGCCAGACCTTCGAGGATGCCTTCGTCGCGGTCGAGAACGGCGATGCGGACCTGGCAATGATCCCGATCGAGAACACGATCGCCGGCCGCGTCGCCGACATCCATCACCTCCTGCCGGAATCGCGGCTGCACATCGTCGGCGAATACTTCATGCCGATCCGTTTCCAGCTGATGGTTCTGCCCGGCGTCACGCGTGACGAAATCCGCACCGTGCACAGCCACATCCACGCGCTCGGCCAGTGCCGCAAGATCGTGCGTTCCAATGGCTGGAAGCCGGTCGTCGCCGGCGATACCGCCGGCGCGGCGAAGCTTGTTTCCGAAAAGGGCGACCGCTCGATGGCGGCGCTTGCGCCGCGCCTTGCCGCCGATCTCTACGGCCTCGAGATCGTCGCCGAAAACGTCGAGGACACCGAAAGCAACGTCACCCGCTTCGTCGTGCTTTCCCGTGAAGAACAGCGCATAGGGCGTTCCGCGGACGACGAGTTGATCATCACCACCTTCGTCTTCAATGTCCGCAACATTCCCGCGGCCCTCTACAAGGCGATGGGCGGTTTCGCGACCAACGGCATCAACATGACCAAGCTCGAGAGCTATCAGCTCGGCGGCAAGTTCGTGGCGACGCAGTTCTACGCCGATATCGAAGGCCATCCCGACGATATCGGCGTGCTCCACGCCATGGACGAGCTGCGTTTCTTCTCCGAGAAGGTCCGCATCCTTGGTACCTACAAGGCGCACCCGATGCGCGGCGTGCTCTGACGCTTGCCTCAGACCCGCTCGAAAGCTCCTCGAAAGGGAAAGTCGGGCGAGACGAGCCGCCACACCTCACCGGACGCAAGGTGCCGATACCACTTTTCGTCCGGTAAGCTCCCCGCACGAGATGTCCTCACCGGGACCTCCAGGGCGATCCCCGCGCTCACCTGATCTGCAATCCAGCGCTCGAAGCGATCGAATTCCGATGGCATCTGAAAGGCTGCGATCTTCTCCCATTCGCATGTCGTCATCTTCGTTTATCAAAACTGGCCAATAGAATTGGCTGTGGCAACACCCGTTCGTTCCGGCCGTGATCCAAGGCGGTTTTGCAACGGGAATCATCAGCTTAACGATCGTGTCGCGGCGTAAGAAAGTGGCAAAAATTCGTTAACCGGCTACGCGTCTGGCGCATGCCTAATCTGCAATCGCGGCGGTACACAAATTTTAGGCAAATGCCTATCTAACGCTCGTTCACGTAAGGAGTGTTAAAGATGAAGATCCGTCAGAAGATCATGGAATATGCGAAGACCCGCCGTGCGATCCGCGAGCTGAACGCTCTCGACGATCACGCACTGAGCGATATCGGTCTGTCCCGTTCGCAGATCCAGGCCGCCGTTTACGGCCGCTAATCCGCATCATTCGCGTATCCCGCCGCGTCTGCATGTGTCCTTTGATCGTTCCGATCAAAGGACAAAAATATGCGGCAATGTAAGTGCTGCAGCGACCTTTGCACGTCTGCTAAGACGTGCGGCGCTGTAGGGCTGGCGGGATACGCGCCGCTGTCCTCTCGATCACGAATCGAAGAGGCAGACGCGCAGCCGGTGACCATCCGGATCGAGCGCGACGAAGGTCGGACCGAAATCCATCTCGGTCAATTCCTGCGCAATCTGCAGCCCTTCCGCCTTCCATTTCTCGTAGTGCGCGCGCACTGCGCCCTCATCCTCCACCATGAACGCCAGTTCCGAGCGATGGCCTGATGCCGTCGGCTCCGGCGCGACCGTATGTTCGGCCCAGAGCCCGAGGGTGAAGCCGCCGGGCAGTTCGAAGGACGAAAAGGTCTGGTAGGTGACGCTTGGTTCCTGCGCGAGGACATCGCGGTAGAACGCCACGCTCGCCAGCGGGTCCTTGACATAAAGAACGATGAGATTTGCCTTGGCCATGTTGTTTCCTCCTTGTTGCGGGGAATTGCAGGCTAGGCGTGGTGGCTGCCAACTTCTGTCAGCATCGAGAGTTGTCAGGAGCCGACCGTCTGGCGCTTGGATGCGGCGATGTCCTGGCTGGCGCGCCAATCCTTCATCAGTACCTGGCGGCGACGAGGATAACGCGCTTCGGTCACGGTCATCCGGCGCATGCGGTCAGCGCGGAAGTGCCGGAAGTCCAGGCGCAGTTCACACCACGCCATGACCATGCGGACGTTCTCGAAGAAGCCGAGCGCAAAGGGCCAGATCGTGCGCTGCGTTGCACTGCCATCATTGTCCACGTAGTCGAGTTCCACCTTGCGCTCGTTGCGGATCGCCCGCCTGAGTGCGGCAATGTCGATGCCGTTGGTGGCCGGCGGGCTCGGCCCGACGAGCAGGGTCGAGCTGTCCAGCTCCTCGCGAAGCTCGGCCGGAAGCACCGCGGCGATCTTGGCAAGGGCGTTTGCTGCAGCACCTGCGAGATCGTCGTCGGTACGCTTTGAAACCCAGCGCGATCCGAGCACCAGTGCCTCGATTTCCTCCGCGGAAAACATCATCGGCGGCAGCATGAAGCCGGGTTTCAGCACATAGCCGAGCCCCGGTTCGCCCTCGATATGGGCGCCCTGAGCCTGCAGACTGGCGATATCGCGATAGAGCGTTCGGAGGCTGACACCGGTCTCTTCCGCCAGCCGCTGGCCGCTCACCGGCTGGCGGTAGCGCCGGAGCACCTGCAGAAGATCCAGCAGCCGTTCGGAGCGGGACACGGTCGGCCCTCCTCGTAACCCGTCGCCCTCAGGCCCGCTCGTCCCAGGCGAGCCAGTCGCGCATCAGCTGGTGCGCGATCGCGCCCTTCGGCGGCGGAATATGCTCGTCGCCGGTATTGGCAACGCCGGTCGAGCGTTCGAGCATCGCGATCGTTTCCTCGCGGGTGAACCAGCGCACGTCTTCCAGCTCCTGCTCGTCGCGCTTGATGACGGTCGATTTCGCCTCGGCGTAACAACCGATCATCAGCGTGTGCGGCATCGGCCAGGGCTGCGAGGCATGGTAACGCACCCGGCCGATGTGGATGCCGGACTCCTCGTGCGTTTCCCGGCGCACGGCATTTTCGATCGTCTCCCCCGGCTCGACGAAACCGGCAAGGCAGGAATACATGCCCGGCGCGAAATGTGGGCTGCGGCCAAGCAGGCAGAGGTCGCGCTCAAGGTCGATCGTCATCATGATGACGACCGGATCTGTTCGCGGAAAGACCATGTGGCCGCAGGCGGTGCAGACCCGGCGATAGCCGCCGGCCGTGCCTTCCATCGGCCCGGCGCAGCGGCCGCAGAAGCGGTTGTTGGCGTTCCAGGTAATGAGGCTCGAGGCCTGGGCGAATTGGCCGAGCAGTTCCTCCGGCAGCATCTGCTGCCGGTAGAGCGTGCGGCCATCGGCGATCTTGAAGGGTTCAGTGATCGTCTCTTCGGTCAAGCCCGTCGGCACGGCAAGCCGTGGCTCGCCGTTCGGCAGGTAGCCGAGCAGGATGGTCTCGTCGAGCACGGGTTCGAGCCCTTCGAGTTCGTAAGGGGCAAACAGCGGGTCGATGATCTTCTCGTCGTGCTTGACGATCAGCTTCGGTCCCGAGAAGGCCAGGAAATGGGCGCCCGGGTGCTTGAGCGCCAGCTCGACGCAATCGTCGCTGCGGTGCTCCGACTGGCGGTCCAGATGGTTTTCGGAAAAGGCGACGAGAGTGCTTGGCTCCGGATGCGGGCTACGAAGGTCAAAGATCGATTTCGTCATGTTCAGAGGTTTTCCAGAATGCGCGCTGCGAAGTCCCGATGTTCTTTCTCGTCCCACGGCTCCGGCTTGCCGAAGCCCCAGACCGGCCCCGGCCAGTTCGGGTCGCCGTCGTTGCGGGCGATGATATGCACATGTAGTTGCCGAACGATATTGCCCAATGCGCCGACATTGATCTTTTGAGCGCCGGTGACCGTCTTCAGGGCGGTTGCCGCCATGGTCGTCTCGAAGGTCAGCATCGTCTGGTCGAGTGGGGTCAGGTCGAAGATTTCCGAAATGCCTTCACGCTGCGGAATGAGCACGAGCCAGGGCCAGCGGCGGTCGTTCATCAGCCGCATCTGACAGAGGCCGATCGAGGCGATCGGGATGCCGTCGCGTTCGAGCCGCTCGTCGAGAGTGAAGGTCGCCAAGTCATTCTCCTCAGGCAAAGACAACGGATTCGCCTTGTTTTGCATATCGATATCAGTTTTTTGATGGCTTGGCTTGCATTTGCTTTCGATATTGCCGATATGGAAGCCGGGAGGTTGGTGGTGGACGAGCCACTCGCCAACCGGGTCAGGTCCGGAAGGAAGCAGCCCTAACGAGCCCCGGCACGGGTCATCGTGCCAGCCTCCCACCTTTTCCGTCCTGTCGGGACAAGAGTTCGAACAGCGGCAGGGTCGATGAGCGACGACACGTCCATTTCATCCGTTGAGAAACCGGCCGCCTACCGTGTTCTGGCGCGCAAGTATCGCCCCAAGGATTTCTCCGACCTGATGGTCGGCCAGGAACCGATGGTGCGCACGCTCACCAACGCTTTTGAAACGGGTCGCATCGCGCAGGCCTATATGCTGACCGGTGTGCGCGGGGTCGGCAAGACCACCACCGCCCGCATCCTCGCCCGTGCGCTGAACTACAAGACCGCTGAGACCGACAGGCCGACGATCGACCTTCGTGTGCCGGGCGAACACTGCCAGGCGATCATGGATGGCCGCCATGTCGACGTCATCGAAATGGACGCCGCCTCGCATACCGGTATCGATGACATCAGAGAGATTATCGAACAGGTTCGCTACCGCCCGGTATCGGCGCGCTATAAGGTCTACATCATCGACGAAGTGCACATGCTCTCGACCCAGGCCTTCAACGGCCTGTTGAAGACGCTCGAAGAGCCGCCGGAACATGTGAAGTTCATCTTCGCCACCACCGAAATCCGCAAGGTTCCGATCACGGTTCTGTCGCGCTGCCAGCGCTTCGATCTGCGCCGCATCAGCGCCTCTGATCTCGTCGGCCTGTTTTCGACGATCCTCGGCAAGGAAGGCGTTTCCTTCGATCCGGAAGCGCTCGCCATGGTCGCCCGCGCCGCCGAAGGCTCGGCGCGTGACGGCCTGTCGCTGCTCGACCAGGCCATTGCGCATGGCGGCGGTGCGGTCGAGGTCGAGACCGTGCGCTCCATGTTGGGCCTTGCCGACCGCGCCCGCATCGTCGATCTCTTCGACCATGTCGTCAAAGGCGATGTTGCGGCCGCGCTCCAGGAGTTTGCCGCGCAATACGGGGCCGGCGCCAACCCGACGGTCGTTCTGACCGATCTCGCCGATTTCACCCATCTTGTCACTCGCATGAAATATGTGCCGGAGGCGGTCAACGATCAGTCGCTGAGCGAGATCGAGCGCACCCGCGGTGCCGTCTTCGCCGAAAGCGTTGCGGTCACGGCACTCTCGCGTATCTGGCAGATGCTGCTCAAGGGCATTCCGGAAGCGGAAAGCTCGTCGCGCCCGGCGGGAGCTGCCGAAATGGTGCTGATCCGGCTGGCGCATGCCGCACACCTGCCGGCGCCGGAAGAGGCTGCGCGACGCGTGCTTGAGCTTTCCGGCGGTGAAGGCGGCGGCGCCCGTTCCGGGCCGGTTGGCGGCAATGGCGGCGGGGCACAGGCCTCCGCCTCAGGATCGATTTCGGCGCAGGCAACGCAGGCGATGCCGGTGCAGCGCCCGACGAGCAACGGCGCGACGATGCTGCGCGCCGTGCCGGATGCAGCACCCCAGCCGGTCACCGTCGGCCGTATCGAGGAGCGACCCGCGGTGGCCCCAGCTGCCAAGCCGCAGCCATCGGTTCCGGTCAATTCGATCGCAGATATCGCCGAACTTTGCGCCAAGAACCGCGACATCAAGCTGAAGACGCTGGTGCGCGGCTTCCTGCGGCTGGTGCATATCGAGGCCGGTCGTCTCGACGTCAATGTTTCCGACGATGCGCCGAAGACGCTGCTTGGTGAAGTCGCGGTCAAGCTCAAGGAATGGACCGGCATCCATTGGATCGTCAGCTACAGCCGAGAGCGCGGCGAGCCGACGCTGATC
Source organism: Ensifer sp. EB106-03-01-XG145 (assembly GCF_058792075.1). Lineage (NCBI taxonomy): Bacteria > Pseudomonadati > Pseudomonadota > Alphaproteobacteria > Hyphomicrobiales > Rhizobiaceae > Ensifer > Ensifer sp. EB106-03-01-XG145. The sequence goes on from NZ_JBYTEC010000001.1 coordinate 119,735, forward strand.
GAGGCCGAACAGCGGGCGCAGGAACAGCGCGTCAACGATGCGCGCCAGGACCCGGATGTCGCGGCCATTCTCGCCCGCTTCCCGGGTGCCAAGATCACCGACGTGCGCATTCGCGCCGTCGAGGAAGAGGCCGAGAGTGTTGCTCCGGCTACAGCCGAATCCGCCGACGGCGATATCGTCCCTGGCGACGACATCGAATAGTCCCGTCTGCGAGCAGAAACAGAAAAACAGGAGACGACGATGCGCGACATCATGGGGATGATGGGCAAGGTCAAGGAAATGCAGGCCAAGATGGAGAAGATGCAGGCGGAGATCGCCGCACTCGAAGTCGACGGCACGTCCGGCGGTGGTCTGGTGACCGTCCGCCTCGACGGCAAGGGCACCCTCAAGAGCCTGAAGATCGATCCTTCGCTCTTCAAGGAAGACGACGTCGAGATCCTCGAAGACCTGATCGTCGCCGCCCACAAGGACGCCAAGGACAAGGCCGAAGCCGTCCAGGCGGAAAAGACCGCCGAACTGACCGCCGGCCTGCCGATCCCGCCCGGCATGAAGCTGCCGTTCTGACCGGTTTGAACGAGTTGGAGCGCGGTGCGTTCGGAAAACCGCACGCATTATTCCGCATCCCGCTCTATTGATTGGGCGCCGGTGGCGTGTCCGGCCGCGGAGGGTTCGCCCCGCGTGGATTGGTATCCATGCTGGCGGTGATCCTGAGATCCACCTTCTGGCTGGAAGGTGGAGGAATCGGGCGCCGATCGAGTTCGGCGCCTATGGCTGCGAGCTTCTGGGTAAGCTCGTTCAGCGCTAGGCGATCAGCCTTTGTAACGCCGACGAGGCCGGTCGGATCGTATTCCGTCAGGATCGCCGGATAGTCGATCCTGCGCTCGGTCGCCGGTTCCATGTAACGATTGGACAGCTTGCGCAGCGACTCGGAAAGTGTCGGCAGCATCGTCATCGCCCGGCGCCATCGATGTTCGTTGAAGTCGAAATTCTTGAGCACGACGTCGCCGGCCTTGCCGCCGAGCATACTCAGGAAATTCACGGTTTCTCCATCCATGTCGAGATTGAGCCCGCCTTCCTTGGCATCGTCGAGCCTCACCTCGACAATGCGTTCGCTGTAGCCATGGAGCTGGCTCTGTAGCGTGTCCTGCCAGTTGCGGGCTGTGTCGAGGATAGCGCCGACGAAGGCGAAAAGTCCCTCGACCGGATAGACCGGCGTCGCCTTGCCTTCGGCCGTACGGCGCGGCAGGTGCACGCGGCTGCCACCTGATCCGTCCTCATCCTCTCCATGGCGCCTCGGATCGTAACTCGCCAGCGAAATACCGAAGGTCGGGCGACCGGGCAGCAGTCCGTCGAACAAATGGATCGGGAAATTGCTGGTGATGCCGCCATCGGAAAACAGGCAGCGGATATGGGTTGACGGATCGCGCCGGGCTGCCGCGCGCAGGGAATAATCGTAGCGATAGAGTGGAACGCCGCGGATCAATCCGGGGAAGCTGAGACTCATGCGGGCGATGATCGCCACCGGCAGCTTCCTTGCCGGCGGTAGCTGGTAGTAATCCCGCACGCCGTCCGGCCCTACGATGTCGCGTGGTTTGCTCTCCTTCAGGAGGTAGCTCATGATGGACGGCGGAAACAGCCTTTCGAATTCCGACTTGCGGTAATTGTGCACCCGGTCGCCAAAGGGTAGCTCGTAAGGCCGCCGCGAAGAGAGATCGGTGGTGACGCTCTTCAACGTGATCTCGTAGCGATCGAGATCGCCGATCGTCAAAGGCCGCGCTTCTCCGTCGGAGCGAACCGGGCCGGCAATGGCTTCGATCCGCTCGGCAATCCAGTTGGTGAATGCAGGTTTCTTCGCGCCCGGTTGGGTCAGGCCGCTGCATAGGCCGAAGTCGTGGGCCGGCAACACCACCGCGACCGCGCGATAGAGCTGATAGGTCAACATCGCCATCGCGCCGATCAGGACGACGAGCGCCCCCAGGATGCCAAGCGCCCAGTCGGTCGCGGCGATGCCGGCGACGATCAGCGCGAGGCCGGGGAGGGCGGCAAGAAGCAACGCCAGGTGAAAAACCCTGAGGGTCTCCAGAGCTGCCGCCACCACCTTGTTTCCCTGCGTTCGCACCATCGCCATCCCGACGCGAAAGAGCGGCGCTGTTTCCGCCGATGGCTGGAAGAAGGTCGGGAGATTGGCAGCCAGCTCCTTCGGCATCGCATCGATCAGCGCGAAGCCAGCGTTCTTTTCGTCCGCCGTTGCGGCACTTTGGCGTCGGTATTCGGCGGCCGCTGTCATGACGGCGGCAATCGCACCGGCCGATGTGCCGCCGATGTGCATGAAGCGGTAGCGGGTCGCGAGTTCGGTAATGGCGCGCGGGAAGACCACACCGGAGGTGATGCCGCCTTTCATGATCAGATCGCATTCATCGCTGGGGGCTGCATAGCGGAAAGGCGTATTGGTCATCGGAGCCTCCATCTGCTGCAAACAACAATAGATTGCGCCTTGCTCGAATGCACGCCGATTTCTCCTGTGCCCTTTGCGATGGCCCACTGCAGTGTGCGAAGTCGATTCCGTTCGGGCTCGATATGGGCTAAAAGCGCCGCATGGCAAAACGAGTCACCGGCCCCGAAATCGAAAAACTCATCCAGCTCCTGGCAAAAGTCCCGGGGCTCGGGCCGCGTTCGGCACGGCGCGCCGCCCTCCATCTCGTCAAGAAGAAGGACCAGTTGCTGGGGCCGCTCGCCGACGCGATGGGCGAGGCGCACCGCAAGGTCCGTATTTGCTCCTGCTGCGGCAATGTCGATACGATCGATCCCTGCACCGTCTGCTCCGACGAGCGTCGCGACCAGTCCGTCATCATCGTCGTCGAGGATGTTTCCGACCTCTGGGCGCTGGAGCGCGCCGGCGCGATGAACGCCGCCTATCACGTGCTTGGCGGCACGCTCTCCCCGCTCGACGGTGTCGGTCCTGAAGACCTCAACATCAAAGGACTTGTCCAGCGCGTCGCCAATGGCGGCGTCCGCGAACTGATCATCGCCGTGAATGCGACGGTCGAGGGCCAGACCACGGCGCACTACATCACCGACCAGCTCGAGGGCATGGAAGTGAAGATCACCCGGCTTGCCCATGGCGTGCCTGTTGGCGGTGAACTCGACTATCTCGACGAGGGCACGCTGGCCGCCGCCCTTCGCGCCCGCACGTCGATCTGACGCTATTTTCGAACGCCGCGATCCAACCGATAGGGAAGCCTTATGCTGAGACTTCTTTCACTTTCGACCTTGTTGCTCTGTGGCTGGCTGGGGTTCGCGTATGCCGCGACGAAGGCGGATGTCGAGGCGGAGTTTCGCGCCTGGCTCCAGAGCGATCTCTGGCCGGAAGCGCAGAAGGCTGGCATTTCCGCCGGTTCATTCAAGGCCGCCTTCGCCGACGTGAAGCTCAACTGGGACCTGCCGGATCTGGCGCCTCCCGGCTTCCCGAAGCCGAAAGAGCAGAAGCAGAGCCAGGCGGAGTTTTCCTCGCCCGGCAGCTACTTCTCGGAGAAGCGCCTGCAAGGACTGGCGGCAACCGGCCGCAGCCTTGCTTCCACCCATGCCTCGACCCTGAAGAAGATCGAGCGCACCTATGGCGTGCCGGCCTCGGTGGTTGTGGCGATCTGGGGCCGTGAGTCCGGCTTCGGCCGCGCCAAGATCCCCTATCCGGTCGTCGACGTGCTGGCGACCAAGGCCTTCATGTCGACGCGGCCCGACCTTTTCAGACGCGAGCTGATCTCGGCGCTGCACATTCTCGACAGCGGCGACGTCGACGAGACGGCGATGCGCGGCTCCTGGGCCGGCGCCATGGGCCAGCCGCAGTTCATGCCGTCGAGCTTCCTGCAATATGCCGTCGACTTCGACGGCGACGGCCGCCGCGACATCTGGAATTCGGTGCCGGACAGCCTGGCCTCGATCGCCAACTATCTCGTCAAGAAGGGCTGGCAGCGCAACCGCGACTGGGGCTTCGAGGTGTCGATTCCCGACGCCGTCTCCTGCGCACAGGAAGGCCCGGACCTCGCACGGCCGATTTCGGACTGGGCCAACAAGGGCATCACGCGGATTTCCGGCAAGGCCTTCCCGTCGCATGAACTGTCGGCGTCGTCTATGATGCTGGTGCCGGCCGGCCGGCATGGGCCGGAATTCATCGTTACGCCGAATTTCTATGTGCTCAAGGAGTACAACAACTCCGACCTCTATGCGCTGTTCATCGGCAATCTCGCCGACCGCATCGCCACCGGCGGCGGTGCGTTCCGCGGGAGCTGGGGCGATGTCGGCAACATGCTGCGCTCGGACGTTCTCGCCATGCAGAAGGCGCTCGTCGCCAAGGGCTACGACGTCGGCAAGGTCGACGGCCTTCCCGGCTACAAGACGCGCCGCTCTCTCGGTGACTGGCAGGCAAAGAGCGGGCTTGCCGCCACCTGCTTCCCCAATGCCTCGCTGAAGGCGAAGCTGCGCTAAGGCAATTTCAACCAGAGGCGTCGACGCTCTCTCAAGCTGAACCGCTGAACCGAAAGAGGCCCTGCGTGACGGGCCTCTTTCGTTGCATTGGTCGATGTCAGCGTGGGGGGCGACAACGGCATTTAGAGCAATTCCAGGAAAAGTGGGAAACGATTTTCCGTCCGGAATTGCGTAGTTTCAAAGACTTAGATCACTTCAGTGTTTCGATGAAACAATGAAATGATCTAGTGCATGTCGACATCGACCTGGCGTTTGTAGCGCTCGTAGTGCGTCGGCACGATCGTCTGGCGTTCGATCATCCGGTGCACGCGCGGTGGTGCTGCACCGCTGTGCAGCGCCGTCAGCTTGTCGCCGACGGCGGCGTCGGCCTGGGTACGGCGCTGGTTGTGGCGCACATATTCGACCCAGGTCGGCACGTGGTAGGTCTCGGTCCAGGTCGTCGGGTTTTCGAGGTCGCGCATCAGCGCCCAGTGTCCCGCACCGTCGCGAATACGGATGCGCCGGCGTTCCGCCATGGTCGTGAGGAACTCGGGGATATCGTCGTCGGCGATCTCGTAGTCGATCATGATGACGATCGGGCCGCTGCGCGGCTTCAGGTCCAGTTCGAGCGGCGGTTCGTTGAAGCGGTTGAGCGGATCGAGATTGAGCGAAGTGAACTCCGGTAGCGGCAGCCGGAAGCCGACCACGACCCCAGCGAACATCAGCAGACAGGAGCCCATCAGCGCATTGGCGGCACCATATTGTTCGGCCGCCGTGCCCCAGAGCCAGCTGCCGCCAGCAATGCCGCCGAAGGTCATAGTCTGGTAGAGCGATAGCGCCCGGCCAACGACCCAGCGCGGCGTCGAGAGCTGCACGGTCGTGTTGAACAGCGAAAGCGCCAACACCCAGCAGGCGCCGGAGACGAGCAGCACGAGACAGCTGAGCCAGGCATAGGTGCTCCAGGCCGTGATCGCGGCGCTCGCAGCAAAGCCGGTGAAGGCGATGCGCACGATCGCCTCGCTCGACAGCTTCTCCCTCAATCGCGCGCTGAGCAGCGCCCCGCCGATCGCGCCGAGGCCGAAGGCGCCGAGCATCAGGCCGTAGGTGAGCGGTCCGCCTTGAACGAGATCGCGGGCGACGAGCGGCAAGAGTGCGAGGATCGCGCTTGCCGAAAGACCGAAGAGAAAACCGCGCAGCAGAACCTTGCCGATGTTGGGCGACATCGCGACATAGCGCAGGCCCGCGGATATGGCGCGGCCGAGCGTCTCGCGCGGCAGTGTGTTCGTCGGCACTTCCCGCCGCCAGCGCACCAGCGCAAAGAGGATCGCGAAATAGCTGAGCGTATTGGCGAAGAAGGCGGCGGCAGCCCCCGCGGCGGCGACGATCGCGCCGCCGATCGCCGGGCCGACGCTGCGGGTGATGTTGAAGCCCATGCTGTTGAGCGCGACTGCCGCCGGCAGGTCGTCGCGCGGGACCATGTCGCCGACCGAGGCCTGCCAGGATGGGTTGTTGAGCGCCGTGCCGCAGCCGATGAGGAAGGTGAAGAGCAGGAGCAGCCAGGGCGTGATCAGTCCGACATAGGCGCAGATGGTCAGAAGCGCCGAGACGGAGAGCATGAAACACTGCGCCACCAGCATGATCCGCCGCCGATCGAAATTATCGGCAAGCGCGCCCGAGATGAGCGAGAAGAGCATGATCGGCAGCGAGGTCGAGGCCTGCACCAGTGCCACCATGTTTGCCGACGGTGAGATCGAGGTCATCAGCCAGGCGGCGCCGACCGATTGGATGAGGCCGCCGAAGTTGGATGCGAGGCTCGCGATCCAGATCGTGCGGAAGATGTCGTGCTTAAAGGGTGCAAGCGGCGAATTACGGTGGGGCACCTCGTCTTCTCTCTTGTCCTTGATTGTCGTCTCGAAGCGGTTCTATCCCTGTTATAGGCCCGAGGACGCGAAGTGCCACCCGCTGAAATTGACCTTGTTGTCGAAGATCGTCGTCTGCGAGCGGATCGGCGCATTTGGAGCGCACGGCCCAATGCCTTGCAATTTGCGGCGATGAAGCGTATATGAGCCTCAAATTCTTGATCGGTAGATGAAGAGTGGGCCCGTCAGGACCCGCTCTTTTTTATTAGCCGGTCCGATGAGGAGATGATCGTTTGTCCGATACGACAACGGCTGAAAATGCAAATGAACCGCGCCTGATCACCGAAACCGGTCTCGACCAGCGCATCGCCGACATCATCGAGCCGGTCATCGTGCCGATGGGTTACCGCCTGGTGCGCGTGCGCATGTCCGGCCAGAACGGCCTGACGTTGCAGATCATGGCCGAGCGCAACGACGGCACCATGACCGTCGAAGACTGCGAAGAGATCTCCAAGGCCATTTCGCCGGTGCTCGATGTGGAAGATCCGATCGACAAGGCGTATCATCTCGAAGTGTCGTCGGCCGGCATCGACCGTCCCATGGTGCGCAAGTCCGACTTCTTCCGCTGGCAGGGGCACCTGCTGAAATGCGAGACGTCGGTTCTGGTCGATGGCCGCAAGCGGTTCCGCGGCAAGATCGTTTCCGTCGATGACGATGGTTTCCGGCTTGAGCGCGACCAGCCCGCGTACGGCGAGGAACCTGTCGTCGTCATCCCGTTCACCACGCTTGCCGAAGCGCGGCTGATCCTGACCGACGATCTGATCCGTGATGCGCTGACGGCCGACAAGAAGGCGAAGGCCGAGCGCGCCGCGAACGAGAATTTCGAAGACGAAGATTCACCTATTGAGGAATAAGTCGGGCGGAGCGTGAAGCCCCCTGCAACCCAACGGAGATAAGACATGGCAGTCAGTGCTAACCGGCTCGAGCTTCTGCAGATCGCGGATGCCGTCGCGCGTGAAAAGGTGATCGACCGCGAGATCGTTCTGGCCGCAATGGCCGATGCGATCCAGAAGGCCGCCCGCTCGCGCTATGGGTCGGAATCGAACATCCGCGCCGACATCAACTCGAAGACCGGTGAAATCCGCCTGCAGCGTCTTCTGGAAGTGGTCGAAAAGGCTGACGACTATTCCACGCAGATCCCGCTCGAGCTTGCTCGCGATCGCAATCCGGACGCCAAGCTCGGCGATTTCATCGCCGACCCGCTGCCGCCGATGGACTTCGGCCGCATCGCCGCCCAGTCTGCCAAGCAGGTCATCGTCCAGAAGGTTCGCGAAGCCGAGCGTGATCGCCAGTTCGACGAATTCAAGGATCGCGTCGGCGAGATCGTCAACGGCACGGTCAAGCGCGTCGAATACGGCAACGTCATCGTCGACCTCGGCCGTGGCGAAGGCATCATCCGCCGCGACGAGATGATCCCGCGCGAAAACATGCGCTACGGCGACCGCGTCCGCGCCTTCGTCTACGACGTTCGCCGCGAACAGCGCGGCCCGCAGATCTTCCTGTCGCGTACCCATCCGCAGTTCATGGTGAAGCTCTTCACCATGGAAGTGCCTGAGATCTACGACGGCATCATCCAGATCAAGTCGGTTGCCCGTGACCCGGGTTCGCGCGCCAAGATCGCCGTTGTCTCCAACGACTCGTCGATCGACCCGGTCGGCGCCTGCGTCGGTATGCGCGGTTCGCGCGTTCAGGCCGTCGTCGGCGAACTGCAGGGCGAAAAGATCGACATCATTCCGTGGTCGCAGGATCCGGCATCGTTCATCGTCAACGCGCTGCAGCCGGCGGAAGTGGCCAAGGTCGTTCTCGACGAAGATGCGGAGCGCATCGAAGTGGTCGTTCCGGACGAGCAGCTTTCGCTCGCCATCGGCCGTCGCGGCCAGAACGTTCGCCTCGCCTCGCAGCTGACCGGCTGGGACATCGACATCCTCACCGAACAGGAAGAGAGCGAGCGTCGCCAGAAGGAATTCACCGAGCGCACCAACCTGTTCATGGACGCGCTCGACGTCGACGAAATGGTCGGCCAGGTTCTGGCGTCCGAAGGCTTTGCCGCCGTCGAGGAGCTTGCCTATGTCGACCTCGACGAAATCTCGTCGATCGATGGCTTCGACGAGGAGACCGCTACCGAAATCCAGACCCGTGCGCGCGAATTCCTCGACAAGCTCGAAGCGGAAATGGATGCCAAGCGCAAGGAACTCGGCGTTGCCGACGAGCTGCGCTCGATCGACGGCCTGACGAGCCAGATGCTCGTTGCGCTCGGCGAAGAAGGCATCAAGACGATCGAAGACTTTGCCGGCTGCGCCGCTGACGACCTCGTCGGCTGGAGCGAACGCAAGGACGGCGAGACCAAGCGCTTCGAGGGCACCTTCTCGAAGTTCGACGTTTCGCGCGCCGAAGCCGAAGCCATGATCGTTCAGGCCCGCCTCGCGGCCGGCTGGATCACGGAAGAGGACCTGGCAAGCGATGAGGTCGAAGGCGAAGAGCCGATCGACGTTGCCGAAGGCGCCGAGCAGGACGCTTAAGGACGATGACCGCCTCTGATGATGCCGACAGCCTGCCTTCGGACACATTGCCCTTGGATGGGGGCCCGAAGGATCGGAGCGGCAGCACGCGGACGTGCATCGTCACCCGCGAAAGCGGTTCGCCGGATGAGTTGATCCGCTTCGTTGCCGGGCCCGACGGTCGCGTCGTTCCCGATCTGAAGCGCCAGCTTCCGGGACGCGGCTGCTGGGTGAAGGCCGAGCGGGCGCTCGTTGAAAAGGCGGTGGCGAAGAAGTTCTTCGCCCGCGCCCTGAAGGCGGACGTCAAGGCCGACGCGACGCTCGCCGACGACGTCGACCGGCTGCTCGCCGAGCAGTTGGCCGGCATGATGAACATGGCGCGCAAGGCGGCCCAGTTCATCTCCGGCGCGACGAAGACGGAGCAGGCCGTGCGCGGTCTTGCAGCGCTTGCCGTGTTCCATGCGGCCGACGCTGCAGCCGACGGTGTGCGGAAGATAGACCAGGCCCGCAAGGCGATGAGCTTCGTGGCCGACGATGAAATGGAAATACCTTCGTTCCGTCCCTTCACCGGGGCGGAAATGGAGGGCCTTTTAGGAAGTAATGCTTTTATCCATGCCGCAGCGCTTGCAGGGCAGGCGGGTGAGGGTGTAGTGAAGCGCGCAATCATGCTCGAAAAGTACCGAGGATCCGTCCCGGTCCGGGCCGACGGCGGCGCTGGCAAGCCACAGCAATGACCCGCGTCACCAGCACAGTCTGGCATCGCGTACATTGTTTGAGACAATTTGGAAGACAGGGTCAGGTGATACGCATCCGGCCCTGATCGCTAGGAACGGAACGGAATGACCGACAACAACGACGACAAGACAGGCAGCGCAGCAGGCAAGAAGACGCTGACCCTGAAACCCCACGGGGTTTCGCAGGGGACCGTGCGTCAGGACATGGGCCGTGGCCGCACCAAGGCGGTCGTGGTCGAAACCAAGAAACGCCCCTTCCATCGCCCCAAGGACGAGCGTCCGATCACGCCGGTCGCCGCGGCTCCCGCAGCACGCCCGGTCGAACAGCGTCCGGCTCAGTCGCAGCCTTCCGGCCGCCCGGCCCCGCAGCCGCAGCAGCACTCGACGCGCCAGGAAGCCAATCAGGCCAACCGTCCGCGTGTGGGTGTCGTTCTGAACCAGCTTTCCGCCGGTGAGATCGATGCGCGCCGCCGTGCTCTCGCCGAAGCGCAGATCCGCGATGCCGAAGAAGCGGTCATCCGCGCCGAGAACGAAGCACGCCGCAAGCGCGAGGAAGAAGCCCGTCTCCTTCAGGAGAAGGAAGAGGCCGCACGCCGCGCCGCTGAAGAAGCGGCCCGCCCGGCTGTCGAGCCTGAAGCAAAGGCCGAAGAGGTTGTCGAAGAGCGCCCCGTGGCAGCTCGCGCACCGGCTTCCACTGAGCGTCGCGTCGACAACCGCCCGCAGGCTGCACGGCCTGCTGAAGCGGCAACTGGACTTCCGACCCCGGCTCCGGCCGGCGCTCTGCGCGGCCGTAAGGTCGACAACGAAAAGGATGACGATCGTGGTCCGCGTTCGGGCGCAGGCCCGGCACGCGGCAAGGTCGTGCGTCCCGAGCCTGCCAAGGTTCCTGCCCGCCCGAAGGCCGACGACGGTCGTCGCCAGGGCAAGCTGACGCTGACCGCTGCCGTCGACGAGGATGGCGGCCAGCGCGCCCGTTCGCTGTCGGCCATGCGTCGCCGCCAGGAGAAGTTTAAGCGCAGCCAGATGCAGGAAACCCGCGAGAAGATCTCGCGCGAAGTCATCCTGCCTGAGACCATCACCATTCAGGAACTGTCGCAGCGCATGTCTGAACGCGCCGTCGACGTCATCAAGTACCTGATGAAGGAAGGCCAGATGATGAAGCCCGGCGATCTGATCGACGCCGATATGGCTGAACTCATCGCCGGCGAATTCGGCCACACGGTCAAGCGCGTCTCGGAATCCGACGTCGAGGAAGGCATCTTCAACGTGACCGATTCCGACGAGGAACTGCTGCCGCGTCCGCCGATCGTCACGATCATGGGGCACGTCGACCACGGCAAGACCTCGCTGCTCGATGCGATCCGCCACGCCAACGTGGTGGCCGGCGAAGCTGGTGGCATCACCCAGCACATCGGCGCCTATCAGGTCGAGCAGAACGGCAACAAGATCACCTTCATCGACACCCCCGGCCACGCGGCGTTCACCGCCATGCGTGCCCGCGGTGCCCAGGCGACCGACATCGCGATCCTGGTGGTTGCGGCCGACGACAGCGTGATGCCGCAGACGATCGAATCGATCAACCACGCCAAGGCGGCCGGTGTTCCGATCATCGTGGCGATCAACAAGGTCGACAAGCCGACGGCGAACCCGCAGAAGGTTCGCACCGAGCTGCTGCAGCACGAAGTCTTTGTCGAATCCATGGGCGGTGAAGTTCTCGACGTGGAAGTCTCCGCGAAGAACGGCACCAACCTCGACAAGCTGCTGGAAGCGATCCTGCTGCAGTCCGAAATCCTCGACTTGCGCGCCAATCCGAACCGGACGGCCGAAGGTACGGTGGTTGAAGCCGAGCTTGACCGTGGTCGCGGTGCGGTTGCAACCGTCCTCGTCCAGAAGGGCACGCTGCGTCCTGGCCAGATCATCGTCGCCGGCGACCAGTGGGGCCGTGTGCGCGCTCTGGTCAACGACAAGGGTGAACACGTCAAGGAAGCCGGTCCGTCGATGCCGGTCGAGGTTCTCGGCCTGTCCGGAACACCGGCTGCCGGCGACAAGTTCGCCGTCGTCGAAAACGAAAGCCGCGCCCGCGAGATCTCCGAGTACCGCCAGCGGCTCGCCCGTGAGAAGCAGGTTGCCCGTCAGTCCGGCTCGCGCGGCTCGCTCGAGCAGATGATGACCCAGCTCCAGACCTCCGGTCTCAAGGAGTTCCCGCTGGTCATCAAGGGCGACGTGCAGGGTTCGATCGAAGCGATCGCCGGTGCTCTCGACAAGCTCGGAACCGACGAAGTGCGTGCCCGCATCGTGCATTCGGGTGCCGGTGGTATCACCGAGTCCGACATCTCGCTCGCCGAGGCGTCGAACGCAGCGATCATCGGCTTCAACGTCCGCGCCAACGCGCAGGCCCGTTCGGCCGCCGAGCGCGCCGGCATCGAGATCCGCTACTACAACATCATCTACGATCTGGTGGATGACGTGAAGGCGGCGATGTCGGGTCTGCTCTCGCCGGAGCGCCGCGAAACCTTCCTCGGCAACGCCGAGATCCTGGAGGTGTTCAACATCACCAAGGTCGGCAAGGTCGCGGGTTGCCGCGTCACCGAAGGCAAGGTCGAGCGTGGCGTCGGCGTCCGTCTGGTTCGCGACAACGTCGTTATCCACGAAGGCAAGCTCAAGACCCTCAAGCGCTTCAAGGACGAAGTCTCGGAAGTCAACGTCGGTCAGGAGTGCGGTATGGCCTTCGAGAACTACGAAGACATCCGCGCCGGCGATACGATCGAGTGCTTCCGCGTAGAGCACATCACGCGGACGCTTTAAGAACCGTCCGATTAGAGATTATGCGGGCGCCGGGTTGTCCTTCGGCGCTCGCATTTTTTTGAGGTACCGTCCATGACCAAAGCCACATCCTCTGCCCCTTCACAGCGCATGCTGCGCGTCGGCGAACAGGTGCGCGCTGCCATCACCCAGGTTCTGCAGCGCGGCGAGGTCCGCGATCCCGTGATCGAGAAGACCGTCATCGCGATCTCGGAAGTGCGCATGTCGCCGGATCTGAAGATCGCCACGGCCTATGTCACGCCGCTCGGCGTGCCCAATCATGCCGAAGTCATCGACGCGCTCAACCGCAATGCCAAGTACATCCGCGGCCGTCTCGGCCCCCAGCTTCGGCAGATGAAATACATGCCCGACGTTCGTTTCCGCGACGATACGAGCTTCGACAACTACAAGAAGATCGATGAGCTGCTGCGCTCGCCGGAAGTCAGCCGCGATCTCGACCAGTCCAGCGAAGACGAAGAATAGTAGATTTCATGTCCAAACCGCGTAAGCCCAAGGGCCGCCCGATCTCGGGCTGGCTGATCCTCGACAAGCCGCTCGACTTCGGCTCCACCGAAGCCGTCTCGAAGATCAAGTGGCTGTTCAAGGCCCAGAAGGCCGGCCATGCCGGCACACTCGACCCGTTGGCCTCCGGTATGCTGCCGATTGCACTCGGTGATGCGACGAAGACCGTTCCTTACGTGATGGACGGTCGCAAGATCTACGAATTCACCGTTGCCTGGGGCGAGGAACGCTCGACCGACGATCTCGAAGGCGAGGTCACGCATTCCTCGACCGAACGACCGAACGAAGAGGCGATCCGCGCGCTGCTGCCGAAATATACCGGCGTCATCAGCCAGGTGCCGCCGCAGTTCTCTGCGATCAAGATCGACGGCGAGCGTGCCTACGACCTCGCCCGCGATGGCGAAACGGTCGAAATTCCGGCTCGTGAAGTCGAGGTGCACCGCCTGACGCTCTTGGGTGCCGCTCCCAATCTCGCGCATTTCGAAATCGAGTGCGGCAAGGGCACCTATGTGCGTTCGCTCGCGCGTGACATGGGCCGCGATCTCGGTTGTTTCGGCCACATCGCCTCGCTGCGCCGCACCTTTGTCGCACCGTTTGGTGAAGAGGACATGGTGCCGCTCGCCGATCTGGTGGCGCTGGAGAAAATCGAGAGCGACGAAGAACGCCTGGCGGCGCTCGACGCCTATCTGATCGAGACCGGTGAAGCGCTTTCTAACCTTCCGCATGTTGCCGTCAACGATGATCAGGCGCACCGCCTGAGAATGGGCAATCCCATCATCCTGCGCGGCCGCGATGCGCCGCTTGCGACGCCTGAAGCCTATGCGACGGCACGCGGCAAGCTGGTCGCCATCGGTGAGATCGCCGAGGGTGAGTTCCGCCCGAAGCGTGTTTTCGCCACCGGCTAAGCGCCCGGAAGCGTTTGCCTTTGCCCCATCCTTGACGCATGATCCCCGGCATGGGCTTCCAATCCATCCGAGGTGATTCCGTTTCCGTCCCGTGCTCCGGAGCCGATTGGCGATCGCACCGTCTCCCGCGGCGCGCGCCGAAAGCGGCTGTGTGCCGGCGCGGAACGAAGAAGGGCGACTGAGGTGACGGGCGTGCTGGACGAAGAAAAGCGGAAGGCTGCGAACGGTCTGGCGACGATCGTCGATCTCGTTCGTCATCGCCTGACCCGGCCGTTCAGTTTTTATCTGACGTCGCTGCTCCTGGTGGCCATCGTTCCGGCCTTCATTTTTTCGCTCGTCGTGCTGAAGCGCAGCGTCGACCAGCAGGAACAGGTGATCACGGCGCTGCTGCAGGCTTCGACCGGGTCGGTGACGCGCATCGTCGAACGTGACATCGAGGGCATGCTGACGACGCTCAAGGTGCTGTCGACATCGCAAGAGATCGAAGACGGCAATATGGAGGCCTTCTACCGCAGGGCCGCCACGGCGCTCGCCGAAACGGACTCCTACCTGATCGTCATCGACCGCAAGCACAACCAGCGGCTCAACACCAGGGTGCCTTTCGGTGCGCAACTCAGCAAAGCCTCGGATACGGGCTCGGTCGAGCGGGCCTTCACCAACAATGGTGCGCCGCTCGTCTCCAACGTCTTCTTTGGCCAGACCGCGGGAAAGTGGGTTTTCAACGTCTATCTGCCGGCGAAATTGGCGACCGGTGAGGAGTATCTGCTGACGCTGACGCAAAACGCCGAGAACATGGCCAAGGCCGTCAACCGCGACACGCTTTCTCCCGGTTGGAACGCGGCACTCGTCGATGGCGCAGGCAAGGTCATCATCTCGTCGGATGCGGCCGTCAAGGCCGGGGAACCATTCTTCCTCGACAAGGTGCCGGCGATCAGCATCGGTGTCCGCAACATCAAGGAAAACGGCATTAAATATCGCGTCGCGACCGAGTTTTCCGTCGTCACGGGATGGCGGATCATCGCCTGGGCGCCTAGCGCGACCGTCGATGCACCGGCCGTCTGGTCGTTCCTGTGGCTGTCGCTCGGCGGCATCATCTTCGCGGGCATCGCGATTGCCGGCTCGCTGGCGATTGCGCGGCTGTTGTCGCAGGGCGTCAAGCTCGTGGCGCAGGATGCGCGCCGTCTCGGCGCCGGCGAACGGATCGAATCGCGGCCGCACATGATCTCGGAGGTCGAGCAGGTCTCGGCAGCGCTCGCACGGGCAGCGGCGGCGCGCGGCAAGGCTGAAAACGAGATCCGCTTCCTCATGCGCGAGGTGGCGCATCGCTCGAAGAACCAGCTTACCGTCATCCAGTCGATGCTGAACCAATCGGTCTATTCGGCCGAGAGCGCGTCGGACTTCGCCGACAGCTTCCGCAAGCGCATTGCCGGACTCGCGCGCTCCACCGACCTGATGATCACCAACGCCGCGCAAGGGGTCGATTTCCGCGAGCTCGCCCAGAACCAGTTGCAGCCGTTTACGCCTGACGATCCGAAGCGCGTGATCTTCTCCGGCCCGGCTCTGAGGCTCGACACGCAGATCGCCCAGACCCTCGGCATGGCCCTGCACGAGCTCGCGACCAACGCCACCAAATACGGAGCGCTCGCCAACACCACCGGGGTCGTCAAGCTGAGCTGGTCGCTGGAGGATGAAGGCATTGCCATTCGCTGGCGGGAGGAGGGCGCGGATCTCGCCGGCAAGCCTTCCGATCCGATCCGCAAGGGCTTCGGCACACTGGTGCTGGAGCGCATGCTCGGCATGGCGCTGAACGCCGCGCTGGAGCGGGTGATGCATGCCGATGGCATCGAGTGGCGGATCACCATTCCGCGCGATACGAAGGACGAAGATTCGTGAATGCGGACGGGCCCCTTAAAAACGGCGCGAGCGTAGGCCGGAGTCGATCGCGACCGTCGGAAATCGGCCGCGACCGACAAGCATCCGAGGCCCTCCGGAAGCCCATCGGGGTGCAGGTCCATGACCCTTTCCTTTTTCATCCAATTCGTTTATAGGCACGCCAGCAAAAGGCGCATGCCCGTTGCATTCACGGCCGCAGCTGGACGACATCCCGGCTGACGGCGTCCCTAAATCCTCGAAATCGAAAGGATCATCCGATGTCGATTGCTGCAGAGCGTAAGGCTCAGCTCATCAAGGAATTTGCAACCGTTGAAGGCGACACCGGTTCTCCGGAAGTCCAGGTTGCTATCCTGACGGAACGGATCAACAACCTGACCGAACACTTCAAGGGCCACAAGAAGGATAACCATTCCCGCCGTGGTCTGCTCGCAATGGTTTCCAGCCGTCGTTCGCTCCTCGACTATCTGAAGAAGAAAGACGAAGCGC
Organism: Ensifer sp. EB106-03-01-XG145; assembly: GCF_058792075.1. Taxonomy (NCBI): domain Bacteria; kingdom Pseudomonadati; phylum Pseudomonadota; class Alphaproteobacteria; order Hyphomicrobiales; family Rhizobiaceae; genus Ensifer; species Ensifer sp. EB106-03-01-XG145. Next base: position 135,955 of record NZ_JBYTEC010000001.1, read on the forward strand.
GCTACACCAAGCTGATCGGTGCCCTGGGCATCCGTCGCTAAGCGACTTATCCGGCGGGTCTTTGCGGCCCGCCGGCTTTTTTATGGAGCGTTCAACGCTCAAGCAATGATCTCTCCGGCCGCTTAGGAAGCGTGGCACCAGGAGAGAATCCAGCGAACCGGATGGGCCGGTATCGCGGATCAACCGATGGCCCGTCATGGGGCAGGATTGCAGGATGCTTCGGCCCTGCTTGCCGGAACGCCGCAGATAAGCGGCGCGGGAAGCGGAAACAAGCCGATTTCAAGCGTGAAGCCTCCCGTTGTCTTGCCCGTGATGCGCCATTTTATGCGGCCCTTCGACCGCCCGCGCTGCAACAGCCGCGGAAAGGTCCGCCGCACACGAAGGACAGAACATGTTCGATACCCACAAGGTTGAAATCGAATGGGCTGGGCGTCCGCTCAAGCTCGAAACCGGCAAGGTCGCTCGTCAGGCTGACGGCGCCGTCATCGCCACCTACGGCGAAACCGTCGTTCTCGCCACCGTCGTTTCGGCCAAGTCGCCGAAGCCGGGCCAGGACTTCTTCCCGCTGACCGTCAACTACCAGGAAAAGACCTACGCTGCCGGCAAGATCCCGGGTGGCTACTTCAAGCGCGAAGGCCGTCCGAGCGAAAACGAAACGCTCGTTTCGCGCCTGATCGACCGTCCGATCCGTCCGCTTTTCCCCGATGGCTACAAGAACGATACCCAGGTCATCGTCACGGTCATGCAGCATGACCTCGAAAACAACCCCGACGTTCTGTCGATGGTTGCCGCTTCCGCAGCGCTGACGCTGTCGGGCGTCCCGTTCATGGGCCCGATCGGCGGCGCGCGCGTCGGCTACATCAACGGCCAGTACGTGCTGAACCCGCATCTCGACGAGATGGACGAATCGACGCTCGACCTCGTTGTCGCCGGCACCCAGGAAGCGGTGCTGATGGTCGAATCGGAAGCCAAGGAACTGGCTGAAGACGTCATGCTCGGCGCCGTCGTCTTCGGTCAGAAGGGCTTCCAGCCGGTCATCGACGCGATCATCAAGCTCGCTGAAGTCGCTGCCAAGGAGCCGCGCGAATTCGAACCGGAAGATCATTCCGCGCTCGAAGCCGAAATGCTCGGCATGGCCGAAGCCGAACTGCGCGACGCCTACAAGATCACCGAAAAGGCTGCCCGCTACGCTGCCGTCGATGCCGTCAAGGCGAACGTAAAGGCACACTTCTTCCCGGAAGGTGCGGAGCCCAAGTACACCGCTGAAGTCATCGGCGCCGTCTTCAAGCACCTGCAGGCCAAGATCGTTCGCTGGAACATCCTCGACACCAAGAGCCGTATCGACGGCCGCGATCTGGAAACCGTTCGTCCGATCGTCTCGGAAGTCGGCCTTCTGCCGCGTACCCACGGTTCGGCGCTCTTCACCCGCGGTGAGACGCAGGCGATCGTCGTTGCCACGCTCGGCACCGGCGAAGACGAACAGTACGTCGACAGCCTGACCGGCATGTACAAAGAACGCTTCATGCTGCACTACAACTTCCCGCCCTTCTCGGTCGGCGAAACCGGTCGCATGGGCTCCCCGGGCCGTCGCGAAATCGGTCACGGCAAGCTCGCCTGGCGCGCTATTCGCCCGATGCTGCCGGAAGCCGAGCAGTTCCCCTACACACTGCGTGTCGTATCCGAGATCACCGAATCCAACGGCTCGTCGTCGATGGCGACGGTTTGCGGCACCTCGCTCGCTCTCATGGACGCCGGCGTTCCGCTGGCAAAGCCGGTTGCCGGTATCGCCATGGGCCTGATCAAGGAAGATGAGCGCTTCGCCGTTCTCTCCGACATCCTCGGCGACGAAGACCACCTCGGCGACATGGACTTCAAGGTTGCCGGTACCGACGCTGGTATCACCTCGCTCCAGATGGACATCAAGATCGAGGGCATCACCGAAGAGATCATGGGCATTGCGCTCAACCAGGCCAAGGGCGGCCGTCTCCACATCCTCGGCGAAATGGCCAAGGCCATTTCCGAAAGCCGTGGCCAGCTCGGCGAGTTCGCTCCGCGCATCGAAGTCATGAACATCCCGGTCGACAAGATCCGCGAAGTCATCGGCTCCGGCGGCAAGGTCATCCGCGAAATCGTCGAGAAGACCGGCGCGAAGATCAACATCGAAGACGACGGCACCGTGAAGATCGCCTCCTCGTCGGGCAAGGAAATCGAAGCGGCCCGCAAGTGGATCCACTCGATCGTCGCCGAGCCGGAAGTTGGCCAGATCTATGAAGGTACCGTTGTGAAGACCGCCGACTTCGGCGCCTTCGTCAACTTCTTCGGCGCCCGCGACGGCCTCGTCCACATCTCTCAGCTCGCTTCCGAGCGCGTTGCCAAGACGACCGACGTCGTCAAGGAAGGCGACAAGGTCTGGGTCAAGCTCATGGGCTTCGACGAGCGCGGCAAGGTTCGCCTTTCCATGAAGGTCGTCGACCAGGCCACCGGCAAGGAAGTTGCTGCCGAGAAGTCTGAGAAGAAGGGCGACGGCGAAGCCGCCGAATAAGCGAGCTTCACCCGAATGCATTCGGGGCGCGGGGCAGAACGCTCCGCGCCCCTTTCTTGTAGGAAGATGACGGATAGACCGATGAGCCGAGATGCGTTGAAGACCCTGTTTTACCCGTTCGATAGCGGTGTGATCGACCCCCCGGGCGAAGGCGAGCGTGTTCTCTTTCTCGGCGCCGAGGCGGGCTACAGGCTGCCCAAGGGCTTCGAAGCCTCGATCGCCGCCGTTCAGCCGCTGCGGCCGCTCTATCGCGCCCTGGAGGCCATGCGCGCCGATGTGACGCCTGAGATCACCGGCGAGGACTACGACGTCACGCTGGTGCTCTGTGGCAAGCACAAGGGCGAGAATGAGGACCGGATCGCCGAGGCGCTGAAGCGCACCCGCGAGGGCGGCCTGATCGTCGTTGCCGGCGGCAAGGAAGACGGCATCCAGTCGCTGAAGAAGCGGATCGCCAAGTTCGAATGGGACGGCGATCATCTGCCGAAATATCACGGCGTCGCCTTCTGGTTCACCCGTCCCGAAGACGTCACCGACGCGGTGCACAAGCTCGCCAAGGTGCCGGTACGCGTCGATGGCCTGTTCGAGGCTTCGCCGGGCATGTTCTCGCACGACCGCATCGACGCGGGTTCGGAACTGCTCGCGTCGCGTCTGCCGAACGATTTTCACGGCCATGCCGCCGATTTCGGCGCCGGCTGGGGCTATCTCGCCGTCAAGCTCGCTGAAGCCTCGCCGGGCCTCAAGGGCGTCGATCTCTTCGAAGCCGACCATGAGTCGCTCGAAGCCGCGCGCGTCAACATGATGGCAAACGCGCCGTCGACGCCGGCGCGCTTCCACTGGTTCGACCTGACGAGTGAAGAGCCGCGCGACAAGTACGATCTCATCGTCATGAATCCGCCCTTCCATGAGGCCCACGCCGCCGAGCCGGCGCTTGGCATTGCCATCATCAAGACGGCGCTGAAGGCGCTGAAGCAGGGCGGAAAGCTGATGCTGGTCGCCAACCGCGGCCTGCCCTACGAGCAGGTACTGGCCGAGAACTCCAAGGAATACGGCGAAACCTGCCGCAACGCCCGCTTCAAGGTGCTCTGGGCGAAGCGCTGAAGACCATCAAGGATTAAGCAAGGAGCCGGGCAATCGCCCGGCTTTTTGCGTTCCGGGCCTACAGCGCCGCGCGTCTTATCAGACGCGCAAAGGTCGCTGTAGCACTTTGATTTTCTGCATGTCTTCGTCCTTAAATCGAGGTCGATTTAAGGAGACATGCAGTAGCGCTCCGGCCAACGGGCAGCGACAGTTTGCCTGTTGCCTTCGCCCCTGTTCGGGCTCACCATGACGCCGTCGGTATTTCTCGTCGGAGGATGAGTGCCATGACGTGGGGAGTGAACAGGCCGCCCTTGACCGAGGATGCGGCCGAGGCTGTTGCCAAGGACATCAAGCATGCCGAGGGACATGGAGCGACCTCCGAGGTACCCATGTCGTTCCTGAAGAGCCTCTATCACCTGCCGCTGGAGCCGGGGCGGCGCACGCATACGGGGTTCATCGTGCTGGCGATCGTGGTCGCCGTGCTCGCACTGTTTCTATTTCCCTGAGCGGCTCATGAATGACAAAGCCCGCGGATCGAGGCCGATCCGCGGGCTTTGTTCTGTGTTCCGGTAAGTTGAAAGCGTTACTCGGCGTCGGCCGTCCGCAACGTTTCGAGCGCCGGCATCGAGGTGATGTTGTAGCCGGAATCGACGTAGTGGATCTCGCCGGTGACGCCGCGCGACAGGTCCGAGAGCAGGTAGAGCGCGGAATTGCCGACGTCGTCGATGGTGACAGTACGACGCAGCGGCGAATTCTTCTGCTGCCAGGAGAGCATCGCCCGGGCGTCGGAAATACCGGCGCCGGCAAGGGTGCGGATCGGGCCGGCGGAGATCGCGTTGACGCGAATGCCGCGCACGCCGTAGTCCGCCGCGAGGTAACGCACGGAAGCCTCGAGCGCCGCCTTGGCAACGCCCATGACGTTGTAGTTCGGCATGACGCGCATCGAGCCGCCATAGGTCAGCGTCAGCATCGAGCCGCCGTCATTCATCAGCTCGGCAGCACGCTTGGCGATTTCGGTGAAGGAGAAGCAGGAGATCACCATCGTGCGGCTGAAATTGTCGCGCGAGGTGTCGGCATAGAGGCCCTTCAGCTCGTTCTTGTCGGAGAAGCCGATGGCATGCACGATGAAGTCGAGACTGCCCCAGCGTTCCTTGATCGCATCGATCACGGCATCGACGGACGCAATGTCCTCGACATCGCAAGGCAGCAGGAAGTCCGAGCCGAGCTCGCCGGCAAGCGGCTTGACGCGCTTGCCGAGCGCTTCGCCCTGGTAGGTGAAGGCGAGTTCCGCCCCTTGCGCCGCAAGCGCCTTGGAAATGCCCCAGGCAATGGAATGGCTGTTGGCCACACCCATGATGAGGCCACGCTTTCCGGTCATCAGTCCCGTCATGGTGTTATCCGTTGTAGCGCTGGAAGACGAGCGTCGCATTGGTGCCGCCGAAGCCGAAGGAGTTCGACAGAACCGTATCGATCTTGGCATTGTCGATGCGTTTGCGAACGATCGGAACGCCCTCGAATTCGGGGTCGAGTTCGGTGATATGCGCACTTTCGCCGATGAAGCCGGCCTGCATCATCAGGAGGCCGTAGATCGATTCCTGCACGCCGGCAGCGCCGAGCGAGTGGCCGGTCAGAGACTTCGTCGACTGGATGTGCGGCATCTTGCTGCCGAACACTTCGCGGATCGCGCCGATTTCCTTGCTGTCGCCAACAGGCGTCGAGGTGCCGTGGGTGTTGATGTAGTCGACATCGCCCTTCACCGTCGAAAGCGCCTGGCGCATGCAGCGGATTGCGCCTTCGCCCGAGGGAGCCACCATGTCGTAGCCGTCGGAGGTCGCGCCGTAGCCGACGATTTCGGCGTAGATCTTCGCACCGCGGGCCTTGGCGTGTTCCAGTTCTTCGAGAACGAGAACGCCGGCGCCGCCGGCAATGACGAAACCGTCGCGGTTGACGTCATAGGCACGGGACGCGGTCGCCGGCGTCTCGTTGTATTTCGAGGACATGGCGCCCATGGCGTCGAAGAGGTTGGACATCGTCCAGTCGAGATCCTCATGGCCGCCAGCAAACATCACGTCCTGCTTGCCCCACTGGATCATCTCGGCAGCATTGCCGATGCAGTGCGCCGAGGTCGAGCAGGCCGAGGAGATCGAGTAGTTGACGCCGTGGATCTGGAACCAGGTGGCGAGCGTCGCGGACGCCGTGGACGACATCGCCTTTGGAACCGCGAATGGGCCGATGCGCTTCGGGCTCACATTCTTGCGGGTGACGTCGGCGGCTTCGACGATCGTGCGGGTGGACGGACCGCCCGAGCCCATGATGATGCCGGTGCGCTCGTTGCGGGCAACGACGGTTTCTTCGAGGCCGGAGTCGGCGATTGCCTGTTTCATCGCCACGTGGTTCCAGGCGCCGCCCTGCGACAGGAAGCGCATGGCGCGACGGTCGACGAGCTCGGTCGGATCGAGCGACGGGGCGCCCCAGACCTGGCACTTGAAGCCGTTCTCCGCGAAATCGGGAGAAAACGTGATGCCCGACTTTGCATCGCGCAGCGACGCGGTGACTTCGTCCGCGTTGTTTCCGATCGAGGAAACGATGCCGAGGCCCGTGACAACAACCCGTCTCATGATACTGACCTTTTCTTTATTTCGTTCGGTGCAGGTAGGCCTGGACTACTCGGCCTTATCCTTGGACAGACCGACGCGCAGGTCGGTTGCCTGATAGATAGTCTCGCCATCGGCCTTCAGCCAGCCGTCGGCGGTGCCAAGCACGAGCCGGCCGCGCATGACGCGCTTGAAGTCGATGCCGTATTCGAGAAGCTTGGTGTGGGGACGAACCATGCCCTTGAACTTCACTTCGCCGGTGGAAAGCGCCATGCCGCGGCCAGGCTCGCCGAGCCAGCCGAGGTAGAAGCCGGTCAATTGCCACATGCCGTCGAGGCCGAGGCAGCCCGGCATGATCGGATTGCCCTGGAAGTGGCAGGGAAAATACCAGTCATCAGGGCGCACGTCGTATTCGGCGCGCAGATAACCCTTGTCAAAGGCACCGCCCGTTTCGGAAATCTCGGTGATGCGATGAACCATCAGCATCGGCGGCAACGGCAGCTGCGCGTTGCCAGGGCCAAACAACTCGCCACGGCCGCAGGCCAGGATTTCCTCGTAGCTGAAGCTGGATTGTCTGGTGGTCATGAATGGATGCTTCCCCGAATGACTTAACGTGTTGTCCGATCTGCTTTAGAGCAAGTTCGGCTTGAAATGAAGCGTGGCGAACCCGAACCTTCTCGTTTCCGGCCAGGTTACCGCCGCCTCAGATGGCATTTTCGTTCCGCCGTCGCTTACAGGATCAATGTGGGCGCGACCAGAGTTAATTGCCAGCCTTCCCCGAGTTTGACCGGTTTTTCGGGCTTTGCAACGCATGTTTGACCGAGAATCTATTGAAAGCGCGGGGCGCAAAAGTTATATCGCAACGGAAGTATTGTGAATTTCGCCGGGATACATGGAACGACCCTTGATGACGAAAGCAACAGAAGTGAGTTCGGAAGAAAGGCTGCGCCACTCAGGCCTGCGTCCGACCCGTCAGCGCGTTGCCCTCGCCGATCTGATCTTTGCCAAGGGTGACCGTCACCTGACCGTCGAGGAACTGCACGAGGAGGCTGTCATGGCCGGGGTGCCCGTTTCGCTCGCAACCGTCTACAATACGCTGCACCAGTTCACCGAGGCCGGCATGATCCGTGTCCTGGCGGTGGAAAGCGCCAAGACCTATTTCGACACCAATGTGTCGGATCACCATCATTTCTTCGTCGAGGGCCAGAACGAGGTTCTCGATATCCCCGTCAGCAACATTCAGATCGACAATCTCCCGGAGCCGCCCGAGGGCATGGAGATTTCGCATGTCGACGTGGTGATCCGCCTGCGCCGCAAGAGCGGCCGCTGATCTCAGGGCAATTCCAGGAAAAGCGCGAAACGGGGTTCCGTTCGCCGTTGCATGACTTCAAACGAGCGCGCGCGGCGATCCTCAAAATAAATTGATCGCGCGGCGTTTGCGCCGATCAGACGCATGAGCCCATTCACATCACATCATCGGGATCTCTGCCCGGCTGCGCCTTGCCCGTCGGCAGCGTCCAGCCGAACTTGAGCGCGCCGCCGCGCACGGCAAAGGCGGAAACGACGCCGAGCGTCGATGCCGCCGCAAGCGGCAGGCCGGCCATGGTCGCAAGTACGAAGGCACCGGCACCGATCAATGCCGCGGTGACATAGACTTCCGGCCGCAGCAGCACCGAGGGTTCCCCGGCGAGCAGATCGCGCAGGATGCCGCCGAAGGTGGCCGTCAGCATGCCGGTGACCAGCGCGACACCCGCTGAGCCCGTGGCCGCAAATCCCTTCGCAGCACCCATGACGCAATAGGCTGAAAGGCCGATCGCATCGAGCCAGACGAGGACCCGGTAGCGCGAGCCGAAGAGATGGGCGGTGAAGAAGAGGATGACCGCCACGGTGACGCAGACCAGAAGATAGGTCGGGTTGGTGACCCAGAAGACCGGTGTCGCGCCCAAAACGACATCGCGCATCGTGCCGCCGCCGATCCCGGTCACCGAGGCGAGGAAGAGATAGCCGATGATGTCGAGCTGCTTGCGTGACGCCGACAGCGCTCCGGTCGCTGCGAAGACGGCCACACCGGCGTAGTCGAGGATTTCGAAGATCGGCATGGGTGCTCCGGGCAAGATTCGGCGGTTCGCTTTGAAGCTGGGCTATCTCGGGCCCCGCCGTCAACTCTCAGGGCGCCGGCAGGATCGAGGGTGTCCGGCCGGCAAGGTGATAGGCGAGGAGGCCGATCCATTCGCGCACCGCCGTCGTCGTCAATTGTGCGTTGAGCGACGGCTGGGTGAAGTCGAAGCTAAGGCCAAGCTTGCCGCTGGTGCGGTAATCCGTCGGCCAGGGAATGATCGGGATGTCGAGCGCGCGGAAGAGCCCGACCGAACGGGGCATATGGAAGGCGGAGGTGACGAGTGCGCAATTCGATAGCCCATTCGCCGCCAGCAAATCCTTGGTGTTACGGGCGTTCTCGAAGGTCGTGCGCGATTGTTCTTCGCGAATCAGCCGTTCGCCGCCGACGCCGAATGCAGCGAGGAAGCCCTGCGAAGCCTCGGCGTCGCCGGCATAGGCGCCGCTGAAGGAGCCGTCACCGCCGGAAACCAGAATACGCGCCTCGGGGTAGCGTTTTGCGAGCGCCACCGTCTCGATGAAGCGGTCCGCCGCCTGGTTGAATTCCATGCCGCCGCGGCCTGCCATCACCTCGTTCTCGAAGGCGCCGCCAAGCACGATGATGCAGGAGAGCGTTGCAGGTGATGGCGAGGGGCGCGCGAAGCGGTCTTCGAGCGCCTGGAGGGCGTAGGGGCCGACGGTGGTGAACAGGCTGACGAAGAGCACCAGCGCGCCAAGCCCGCCAAGGAAGCCGCCGGTGCGGCGCAGGCCCGCCGCCGTCGCCAGCAGCCCGGCAAGGGCGGCGAAGAACGAGAACGACAGCGGCTGTGCGGCCAGCCAGAAGATTTTCGAGATCAGGAACATGGCATCAGCTTCTGCGTTCCGATGCTTAACAAATTATAAACACGCGATGGAGGGGCCGGCTGCACCGACGTGTGACTGTGCGGCTTGGCCGTCTTGTTCGCCTTCGCGCAAGGTCGCTCGCGTAACCTGTTCATCCGAACGTTGCACAGGTGGGTCCGGCCACCACTTTCATTTGAAGCCGAAAGGAGTATCATCCGGGAGATGACCACGATATCGGGCTTCAGATCCCAGCTGTTTCGTGCCGCCAATGAGGTCCATGAACTCACCCCGGTGCAGGCACAACGGTTGCTCGAAGGCGCAGTGGCGCTGATCCGCTGCATGCGCGAACAGACCGGCATGGAACCCAACACCGATGCCCCCGATGTCACCAATGTTCTGCTCGACATTGCCGCCTCCGCGCCCAACCGATCGGAACGCGAAATCCGCAACGCCCTGCTCGAGTCGGCCGACATCATCCGGTTGCTGACGATGATCCTGGATTCGCTGGACGAGTTGGAAAGCAGTGAGGGACCTTGAAGGTCCATTGGTCATCAATCGAAGAAGAAATTTGGTGGAGCTAAGCGGGATCGAACCGCTGACCTCTTGCATGCCATGCAAGCGCTCTCCCAGCTGAGCTATAGCCCCATATCGGGTTCCGGCTAGGCCGGTCCGGGAAATTCGTCGGCCTTTTGTGTCCGGCGAGTGGCGGCTTATTACTTCCCCTTTTTGAGGATGGCAAGCCGAAAAATGCGTGGCCTGTGGATTTATTTCTAGTCCGGGCCGATTTTCTCCCGTCCGGGCCCTATAGGCCGAGGACGGGAGCATTCCCATGTCATTTGAAGCGCTTAGACGTCTTCTTCGTCGTCGGAGACGCCGATGAGGCCGCTCATGTCGTCGTCGTCTTCGTCTTCGTCGGCTTCGAGGAAGGTGTCGTCGTCGTCACCGTCGATCTCGACATCGTCGTCGCCGAGATCCGGCAGGTCGTCGCCGCCCGCTGCCTCATCATCGGCATCCTCGAGCGAAACGAGTTCGACTTCGGTGTTCTCTGCATCGACTTCCGTGACGTCTTCTTCTTCTTCCTTCTCGAGCACCTTGGCGACCGAGGTTTCTTCGAAGAAGTTCAGCGGATAGGACTTGCCGGTGTAAGGCGAAACGATCGGATCACGGTTCAGATCGTAGAATTTGCGCCCGGTTTCCGGGTCGATGCGCTTTGTTCCAAGTTCCGGTTTTGCCACTGTCAAAGCCTCTTGAATGGCCGGCCGAGCCGGCTCTTGCCGAAAACCGGCGGGTGGAAAGGGTATCAAGCTTATGATGATTAGCCGGTCCCCATAATCATCTTGACCGCATCTGTCAAAGGCAAAACTTGCAAGGCCCTGTGTCACGGGCGTTCCGGCGTGCGCAAGCATGGCCGCTCGCCGCGATTTAAGGAAGTATGCAGCAGGGGTTGTGGCAGGAGTGCTGCCGACAGCAGGCCGGCCTGCAAGGACGCCTTACGAGTTGCATTGTCTTCTTCAACCCTATCCGGTCTAAGAATAAAAACAGTCAGCCATTCAGCTGCCGCCGCGACTTTGGCGCGTCTTGAGCGCGACACTGTCTTGCATGTTTCGAGGATTCCGCATGTCGCAAGGATTGGGCCAAAGCCCTGCCACCGCCCGCAAATCAGACGGCCTTAAGGGTACGGTCCGAATTCCCGGCGACAAGTCGATATCGCATCGGTCGCTGATGCTGGGCGGGCTTGCCGCCGGCGAAACGCGTATCACCGGTCTGCTCGAAGGCGAAGATGTGATCGCCACCGGCCGGGCCATGCAGGCGATGGGTGCCAGGATCCGCAAGGAGGGCGACACCTGGATCGTCAACGGCGTCGGCAACGGCGCGTTGCTTGCGCCGGAAGCACCGCTCGATTTCGGCAATGCCGGCACCAGTTGCCGCCTCATCATGGGCCTCGTCGGCGTCTATGATTTCGAAACGACCTTCATCGGTGATGCCTCGCTCAGCCGGCGGCCGATGGCGCGCGTGCTTGATCCCTTGCGTGAGATGGGCGTGCAGGTAGAGGCTGCTACGGGTGACCGGCTGCCGGTGACCCTTCGCGGACCGAAGACGCCGACGCCGGTCACCTACCGCGTGCCGGTCGCGTCCGCCCAGGTGAAATCGGCGGTGCTCTTCGCCGGTCTCAATGCGCCCGGTATCACCACCGTCATCGAACCGGCGATCACCCGTGACCACACGGAGCGCATGCTGCGCGGATTCGGCGCCGAACTCTCGGTGGAAACCGATGCCACCGGTGTCCGCACCATCCGGCTCGAAGGCCGCGGCAGGCTCGTCGCCCAGGAGATCGATGTGCCCGGCGATCCGTCCTCGACGGCTTTCCCGCTGGTCGCGGCGCTCGTCGTTCCGGGTTCTGACATCACCATCCGGAACGTGCTGATGAACCCGACCCGTACGGGGCTGATCCTGACCTTGCAGGAGATGGGCGGCGACATCGAGGTGATCGACATCAGGCAGGTCGGCGGAGAAGACGTGGCGGATCTGAGGGTACGCCATTCCGAACTGAAAGGCGTTACGGTCCCCGAAGAGCGTGCCGCCTCGATGATCGATGAGTATCCCATTCTCGCCATCGCCGCCGCCTTTGCCGAAGGCGCGACCATCATGCATGGTCTCGATGAGCTGCGCGTGAAGGAGTCCGATCGCCTCGCCGCCATCGCCGCGGGCCTGAAGCTCAACGGTGTCGACTGCGAGGAGGGCAGATCCTCGCTCGTCGTGCGCGGTCGCCGCGGCGGCAAGGGCCTTGGAAATGCCTCAGGCGGAGTGGTGAAGACCCATCTCGACCACCGTATCGCCATGAGCTTCCTTGTCCTGGGTCTTGCCGCGGAGCACCCCGTCAAGGTGGATGACTCGACGATGATTGCGACGAGCTTTCCGGGGTACATTGATCTGATGGCGGGGCTCGGGGCGAGGATCGCGTGAAGCCGACGGGCGAACCGGCCGATATCCGCTCAGGTTCGTCGGCGGAGGATGCTTCTTTGATTGTGTGGATTAAGATAGTCGCTGTTCAAGCATGGAAGCCAGCATCGCTTTCAGTTACAGGCCAGTAACAACATCGATTGCAGGAAACTTATGATCACCATCGCCATCGACGGGCCGGCAGCGGCCGGCAAGGGCACGCTCTCGCGCCGGATCGCCGAGGAATACGGCTTTCATCATCTCGATACGGGGCTGACCTATCGTGCCACCGCCAAGGCGCTGCTGGATAGCGGGCTGCCGCTCGATGACGAGGCGGTCGCCGAGAAGATGGCGCGCGAGGTCGAGCTCGCCGGGCTTGATCGGTCGGTGCTTTCCGCCCACGCGATCGGCGAGGCGGCATCGAAGATCGCCGTCATGCCGGCGGTGCGCCGGGCACTGATCGAGGCGCAGCGCGCCTTTTCGCTGCGCGAGCCCGGAACGGTGCTCGACGGACGCGACATCGGCACGGTCGTCTGCCCGGATGCGCCGGTGAAGCTTTATGTCACCGCCTCGCCGGAAGTGCGGGCCAAGCGCCGCTATGATGAGATCATTGGCAGCGGCCAGCCGGCCGACTATCAGGCGATTTTCGAGGATGTGAAGAAGCGCGACGAGCGCGACATGGGCCGCGCCGACAGTCCATTGCGCCCTGCCGAAGACGCGCACTTGCTTGATACGTCTGAAATGAGTATAGAGGCGGCGTTTCAGGCCGCGAAGACTTTGATCGATGCGGCCCTGATCAAGAAGATCTGAAGAAGAGCCCTTTCACAACCCTCGTTTGAAACGCTCTTCTTGCATAGCCTGAAATTCCGTCCACGCGCCGGATTGCCCCTTCGATGGGGCGGACTGGGTTCAGGCCTGTTCAACACCAGCCCCCGGCGCATGTGCGTCTCGAATGAGATGCATGCAGGAGATTCCATGTCTGCTACCAATCCTACCCGTGACGATTTCGCCGCTCTTCTCGAAGAATCCTTCGCGAAGACCGATCTCGCCGAAGGCTATGTTGCCAAGGGCATCGTTACGGCCATCGAAAAGGACGTCGCCGTTGTCGACGTCGGTCTGAAGGTCGAAGGCCGCATCGCTCTGAAGGAATTCGGCGCGAAGGCCAAGGACGGCTCGCTCAAGGTCGGCGACGAAGTCGAAGTCTACGTTGAGCGCATCGAAAACGCGCTCGGCGAAGCAGTTCTGTCGCGCGAGAAGGCTCGCCGCGAAGAAAGCTGGATGCGCCTGGAAGTGAAGTTCGAAGCCGGCGAACGCGTCGAAGGCATCATCTTCAATCAGGTCAAGGGTGGCTTCACCGTCGATCTCGACGGCGCCGTTGCCTTCCTTCCGCGTTCGCAGGTCGACATCCGTCCGATCCGCGACGTCACCCCGCTGATGCACAACCCGCAGCCCTTCGAAATCCTCAAGATGGACAAGCGCCGTGGCAACATCGTCGTATCGCGTCGTACGGTTCTGGAAGAGTCCCGCGCCGAACAGCGTTCTGAAATCGTTCAGAACCTTGAAGAAGGCCAGGTTGTCGAAGGCGTCGTCAAGAACATCACCGACTACGGTGCGTTCGTCGACCTCGGCGGCATCGACGGTCTGCTCCATGTCACCGACATGGCATGGCGTCGCGTGAACCATCCGTCGGAGATCCTGAACATTGGCCAGCAGGTCAAGGTTCAGATCATCCGCATCAACCAGGAAACCCACCGCATCTCGCTCGGCATGAAGCAGCTCGAGTCGGATCCGTGGGATGGCATCGGTGCGAAGTACCCGGTCGGCAAGAAGATCTCCGGTACCGTCACGAACATCACCGACTACGGTGCGTTCGTCGAGCTGGAGCCGGGCATCGAAGGCCTGATCCACATCTCCGAAATGTCCTGGACCAAGAAGAACGTACACCCCGGCAAGATCCTGTCCACGAGCCAGGAAGTCGACGTTGTCGTTCTCGAAGTCGACCCGACAAAGCGTCGTATCTCGCTCGGCCTCAAGCAGACGCTCGAGAACCCGTGGCAGGCATTCGCGCACAGCCATCCGGCTGGCACGGAAGTTGAAGGCGAAGTCAAGAACAAGACCGAATTCGGCCTGTTCATCGGCCTCGACGGCGACGTTGACGGCATGGTGCACCTTTCCGACCTCGACTGGAACCGTCCGGGCGAGCAGGTCATCGAAGAGTTCAACAAGGGCGACGTCGTTCGCGCTGTTGTTCTCGACGTCGACGTCGACAAGGAGCGCATCTCGCTCGGCATCAAGCAGCTCGGCAAGGATGCAGTCGGCGACGCCGCTGCTTCCGGCGAACTGCGCAAGAACGCCGTTGTTTCGGCTGAAATCATCGCGACCAACGATGGTGGCATCGAAGTGAAGCTCGTCAACCACGAAGACATCACCTCGTTCATCCGCCGCGCTGACCTCGCGCGTGACCGCGACGAACAGCGTCCGGAGCGTTTCTCGGTTGGTCAGGTTGTTGACGCCCGCGTCACCAACTTCTCCAAGAAGGACCGCAAGATCCAGCTGTCGATCAAGGCTCTGGAAATCGCTGAAGAGAAGGAAGCCGTTGCTCAGTTCGGTTCGTCCGACTCGGGCGCTTCGCTCGGCGACATCCTCGGCGCGGCTCTGAAGAACCGCCAGAACAACGAGTAATCGTTGCCTGACACCTGAACTGAAAAACCCGCGGAGAGCGATCTCCGCGGGTTTTTCTTTGGCCGAATACTTGCTCGGGTCGCGCCCTCAGCCGAGGCCGCCGAGCCGGCGATAAAGATCATAGGCGTCGGGTGCTTCCGGCGTCTCGCCCTCGAGCATGGCTTCGTCCGTTGGTTCTGCTCCATCCCCTTGATCGTGGCCGTCGCCTTCTTCTGCGCCCTGCTCTTCGTCCGATGCTTCATCTTCCGAGCCGCCAGGCATTTCATGGCTGAGGTTTTCGGTCTCCGCCGCATCCTTGGCGGCTGGCGGGTAGGGGATCATGGCAAAAGGAATGGCTTCGCGCGGCAGGCCGTTTTCGACCAGCCTGGCGATGACCTGCTGCATCGTCTGTTCATCGGTTGCGCGCTGCGGCCGCATGTCCACAGGCAGGCGCTGGGCAGCCTTTGTGTCCTCGGTCTGGTCGTCGAGCAAGGACGGCAGGGCGTTGCCGCCGTCCGGGGCCTCGCGCTGGTGCGCCGCGGCGTCGTTTGCGCGCACCGGTGTGGCGGTTTCTTTTACCGGGACCGGCGCCGGCGCGTCGGTACCATTGGCGTGCTCAGCCGCCGGCTTGGTCTCGGCGCCGGCTGCGCTTCCGGGCAGGTTTACGCTGTCGCGAATGAGCGTCTTGATCGCCTCGAAGAGCACCCGCACCGGCCGGGCTTCGGGGTTGCCGCGACCGGCCGCCGTTGCTGTCTTGGCGTCCTTCTCCTCCGCATCAGGCATTGGGCCATAGGTGCCATCGGGGTCGGCGTCCTCAGCGGTTTCCGCAGTCGTATCGGCTTCGGCCGGCGCCGCCGTGCTCTCGCTGGCCGGGACCTCGGTTTCGACATGCCCGCCATCGGTTGGGGGGCCGGTTTCCTCAGGCTCAGGCCCGAGGGCCGTTTGCGGCGCTTCCTCGACTTCGCCTTCGCCTGCAAGCAGGGCGGCGGCGGTTTCGACCGGCGTGCTTTCCTGTGGCGTGGGCTTGCCTGTGCTCGCACGCGTTTCGCTTCGCTCCGGTGCGGCGTTTCGGGCTTTTGAGGGCGCCTCTGTCGTTCCGGCCTGGTCCAGGTCATCACCCCGCGGTTCGAGCGCGTCGGTGTCGTTGCCGACCCCAAAGGTCTTGCGCAGCACCGCCTGCAGCAGCGCGACTTCGCCGGCAACCGGGGTACGCGCAGCAACCGGGTTGAAAGGCATTGCCGGCTGGAGAGAGGGGTTACGCAGGATGACGTCGCGCGCTTGAGTGGGCATCGGAGTGACGGTGCTGCTCGGGGCACTCGTGCCATTGCGGATCGCGGGCAGTTCGGCAAGCAGGCCGACCCGGACGGCGAGGCTGCGCCCGCCGAGCTGGCGCTCGAGCAACAGCCGATCGGATGCAGGCATCGTTTCGAGGAAGGCCACCAGGCGCCGAACGAAATCGCGCCCGCCTTCCTGAGGCAGGGGTGGGAACTTCAGGATGCGCGCCAGATCCTCCATCAGCCGCACCAAAGCGTCCTTGGAGAGGATTTCCCGGCCCGAGAGGTGTCGGGTCAGGGCGTCCAGGATCTTTTGAATGGCTTCGCCGCGTTGGCCGGCGGGCAACAGCGCTGCCGGCTGCTGCGCTTTGGTGTTCGTGTCTTCTGCGGTAGCGGCCGCGGCTCGGGCCGTCTGGATGGGTATCAGCATTCTGGTCTCCATCTCGCTTGACCTCAGGTTGACCAATCGTCGTTGACCGACGAAACGCGAGTGCACGCTTGGACACGGACCGATTTCCGGCTCGCGTGCGAACTGTTTTCTTTGTCACTTACGGGTTGGCGCCTCATGCGCGTCTACAGCGCCGCGGGTCTATGAGACGCGCAAAGGTCACTGTAGCACTTTGAGTTGCTGCATGTTTTTTAAAGAAACATGCAGGGGTCCAATGGCCGGACAGCCGCGACCATGTCGCGGATAAGGGAATCGGCATGATCACTGAGGCTAGGTGAAAGAGGTTTATGAAATCTTAACCAAGTTTCGATCGCTGCGGCAGCCGCCCGCCCTTGCCTGCGGGCTTCGACAGCGCCATCTTCTGGACTTCTGAGGAGTTTCGGATGAGCGTTCGTCCCCCAAAAGCCCTGAGCCCGACCTTCTCGACCACCGGCGCCTTCAACGTGCTCGAATATGAACTCATGTCCGAGCGGGCCGATGCGCTCGGCCGGCATGGGCTGAAGGTGGAAAAGGCGCTTGCCGCACTGTCGGAACTGAAGGCGGAGGCGGCCCCGGATTTGCGCGAGCGGCTTCTCGATGAAGCAGCCGATGTCGTCTGGGCCTTTTTCATCCAGCGCGAGATCTGCGGGCTGCGTGACAGCCGCGATGCCGTTCGCCGCTACGGCATTCCCAAGGAGGTCATGGCAAGGCTCGGTATCGTGCGGAGGAAATGATCAGAAGCTCTGCGCCGTCAGGCTGTACAGGCCGTTCTCGTCGAAGCGGACCAGGTTTTGCAACTCGGCTTCGCGGCGCTTGGCGACATTTTCCATCTCGTCCTTGAGTTGGAGCGCACGAAGCTGCTCGTTTTGTTCGACCAGCGACTGCTTGTCGGTTCTGCGCGTGGGATCGTTGCGCAAGCTGTCGACTTGGGCTTCCTCGAGCGACCCGGATTCCGTTGTGCTCTTGAGTCGATCCACCGCCTTGGCAGCCTGTGCCTGGCTTTGAGAACTCTTGCCGCTCGTCTCTCCAAGCGCCGCCTTCAGTGTCTCGTTTTCCCGGCCGCCTGGATTTTTGAGTGCCTCAGCCAATTCGGTGAGGGAGAGGCCGTGTTTATCCAGCCCAAGCTGCTCCTCGACCTTGGCGATATCGCTCGGATCCAGATCCTTGATCTGGTTCTCGAGCGTTCTGGCGAAGGCGGCGTCGGATTTGAACGTCTCGCGGTCGAGGTGGAAGAACGCTCCGACTTGGCGAACGAGAGCCGCGCGATTGCTGTTGGGGTCGTTCTGGGTGCGATCGAAGAAGTGCGCGTTGATCTTTTCGTTGGCCGCCTTGCGGGCATCGTCGGACTGGACCTGCGCCTTCAGGACCTTGTCGTCCTTGGTGCCCTTGGCCTTTTCTTCTTCTTCCGCCTGCCGCTTTTCGATGTCCTTGAGGATCGAGCCGACCAGGCTGGTCGTTGCGGTGGCGGTCGATTGCTGGGTCGGAAGCAGCATGTATGATCCCCGGACAGCATCGTGGAGCTTTCCGAAACGGTAGGTCGTCGCGGTTAATGCCGGCTTAACCGACGTTTCCCACAAATCGGGACCGATCGGGCAGACGAAGCCATCTGCTCCGCGATTGCGCACGGAGAAATGCGTGAGGCAGCATCGCCTTTGCGCGGCGGCGCGTCAGTCTCGCCTATCGGTAAGGCGAGTAGCAGACCCTGTAGGCACCACCGTAGCTTAGGAACCGGTTGGTCGCCGGATTGTAGGAGCGGTAGCGCGACATGCACCAGCTCACATGTGAGCCGCCGCGAACATACTGGTCCCGATAATAGTAGTTATTGCCGTAGTAGCTATTACCGTAATAGCGGTTACCGTAGTAGCGACGCGGATAGTAGCCGCCATAGTAACGGGGATAGTATCCACCGCCATAGTAGCTGCCGTAGCCGCCGCCATAATAGCCGCCGGAGCCGAAGTAGAAGCTCAGGCCCGAACCACCATAATATGGGCCACCCCATCCTCGCCGGTAGTAAGGCCCTCCTCCCCATCCTGGACCCCATCCGCGACGCCAGCCGTACCCGCCATATCCGCCGTAGCGCCGGTGGTAATACTGCACATTCTGGACGTCGCCCTGTGCCTTGATCTGGAGATCGGGCGCCTGGATCGGCATTGCCTCGACAGGTCCGATGGGGGTGATCAGGGAGGTGGCGGCCAAGCTGCAGCCGATAACGAAATTGCGAAATCCCGTCATTTTATCCTCACTTTCAGAAGGCCATGCCTTCCGTTTGTGTCCCTGCCTGTATTACGTTTGTTTTTCTTGGTTTATTCATGGCGCCGGACGCTGTGTGTGGTTGCGGGAACCACTGGATTTCCGCCCGTTGCTCTCTTCAGTACGATGCGCCTATCCGTCGGTCGTGTCACTGTGGTTCTTGTCCGGTCCCTTCCCGTCGTCAGCGAGGTACACGATGCAATTGAAGTTTGGCACCAGTGGTTTGCGCGGCCTCTCCGAGGAACTGAAGGGCGAACCCTCCGCCCGCTATGCGACGGCCTTCGCCCGGCATCTTGTGGAGTCCGGGCACAGCAAGCCTGGCGATCCCATCCTCATCGCCCGCGATTTTCGCGATTCGAGCCCGGAGATCGCGGCCGTTTGCGCCGCGGCGCTGTCGCGCGAGGGGCTGCGCGTTTTTGACTGCGGCACGGTGCCGACGCCCGCACTGGCGCTCTACGGCCTCGCCAACGGGGCAGCGGGCTTGATGATCACCGGCTCCCATATTCCGGCCGATCGCAACGGCATCAAGTTTTATCGCCCGGATGGCGAGATCGACAAGGCGGACGAGGTGGCGATCAGCCGCATCGCCGACGGCATTGCAAACCAGATCGCACCGGTCGCCGATGCCGGAACCGGTGAGGACCACGCGGCCAGGGCCGCCGCCCTCTTCATGGAACGGAACCGGCAATTGCTGGCGGCCGGGGCGCTGTCCGGGCTCAAGGTCGGTGTCTACCAGCATAGCACCGTCGCCCGCGACCTGATCGCCGACCTGCTGACCCACTCTGGTGCCGATGTCGTGGCCCTTGGGCGCTCGGAACACTTCATTCCTGTTGATACCGAGGCCGTTTCGGCGGAGACGATCGAGCGGCTTCAGGATTGGGCGCGCGAACATCGCCTCGATGCGATCGTATCGGCGGATGGGGACGGCGACCGGCCCCTTGTCGCCGACGAGAACGGGCTGCCCCTGCGTGGTGACCTGCTGGGCCTGATGGCTTGCGGTTTCCTCGGCGCCAGACTTGCGGTCACTCCGGTCACGTCGAATTCCGGCCTTGAGGGCAGGGAAGGGCTTTCCGTCCTGCGCACCCGCGTCGGCTCGCCCTTCGTGATCGCCGGCATGCAGCAGGCGCTGAAAGAGGGTACGCAGAAGGTCGCCGGCTTCGAGGCCAATGGCGGTACGCTGACCGCGAGCCCCTTTGAGATCAATGGCGCAACGCTGGAAGCGCTACCCACCCGGGATAGCTTTCTGCCGATTGTCGCGGCACTGGCCGCGGCGGCTGAGGCCAAGCTTTCGCTTTCCGCGCTCGCCGCTTCCTACCGGTTGCCTGTGGCGCTCAGCGATAGGCTCGAAAATTTCCCGGTGGAAACAAGCGCCCGGCTGATGGCCTATCTGCGCGGAGACGAGGCAAATCTTGCGGAATTCCTGGCGCCGATCGGCGGCGTCGCTGCGGTGAGCGACATCGATGGGCTGAGAGTGACGCTGGATGATGGTCGGATCATCCATTTCCGACCCTCGGGCAATGCGCCGGAGATGCGGTGCTACGTCGAGGCGGAGTCGTCTGAGGCTGCCGAAGCGCTGCTCTCAAGGGGGCTATCCACAATCCGCCGGTGGGCAGAATCCGCTTCGAACTGAGTTTTTTGCAATCCGACACGAAAACTTCAAAAACCCTGTTGACACTTCAGCTCGGGCCTTTTACACCCCAGCCCGTCGCCCAGATGGCGGAATTGGTAGACGCGCCAGCTTCAGGTGCTGGTACTCGCAAGGGTGTGGAGGTTCGAGTCCTCTTCTGGGCACCAAATTCCCAACCAAGTCTTTGATTTGGTTTTGAAAACCCCGGTTAGCCGGGGTTTTTTCGTTTCTGGCGTTTGCCCGCAAATCGAGGCGATTTCCTGTCGCGCGGCGCGCTCTTTCCGTCGATATGGTTGCGCGTCGCCGTTATTTTCGCGCGACGCGCCTTGAAGCTTTGACCGGCAGCATTGATATTCTATTCGCAACGAAGTGGCGTGCAGACCGCACGAACGCGGCACCATGCAATCGTCCGCCGGGGCGGCGGAACTGAGCGAGGACGAAGCGATGTCCGAGACGCGTCGCAAGCTGACGACTATCCTATCCGCGGATGTTCAAGACTACACCCGACTGATGCGTGCCGACGAGGAGGGCACGCTCGCCACGTTGAAGCGCTATCGCGATGCCATGGGACGGCTCATCGAGGCGCATGAGGGCCGTGTCGTCAACACCTGGGGCGATGGCCTCATCGCGGAGTTTCCGAGCGTCGTCGAAGCCGTGCGCGCGGCGATCGACGTGCAGAACGAGTTGGCCGGTCGCAACGAGAAATGCCCCTCGGACGAGCAGATGCTGTTTCGCATAGGCATCAATCTCGGCGACGTGATCGCCGAGGGCGACGACCTCTATGGTGATGGCGTCAATGTCGCGGCGCGCCTGCAGGCTTCAGCACCCGCCGGTGGCATCGTCATTTCGAATACGGTCTATGACCAGGTGCGCAACAAGGTCGCCGTCGGGTTCGATTTTCTGGGGCCGCTGGAGGTGAAGAACATCGATGGTGGTGTTCCGAGCTACGCCGTGCGCATCGGCACGGCCGATCCCCGCCCGGCAATCGGCATCCAAGGCTTCGGACGTTCCGCTGGTCAAGCGAGCGGGAATGGCGGCCGATCAGGGGCTGAGGCAAAGGGGGGCGGCGGGGCGGTCGCCGCGGCGAAGCGAGGATCTCTTCCCGTGCTCGCCGTCATCGCCGCAGGACTGGTCGCGCTGAACCTCCTCACCTGGAACGGGGTGCTCTGGTCCGTTTGGCCATTGCTCGGGCTCGGCATTTTGTCGGGCCTTGCGTGGCTCAAGGCAAACCCGTGGGTGGATCGCGGCATCGGTGTGCTGGCCCTTTCCGGGCTGGTGCTCCTGACGATCAACGTGCTGACGTGGCATGGAGTATTCTGGGCCGTCTGGCCGCTGCTCGCCTTTGCTGTCGTCGCCGGTATCCGCTGGGTCACCCGATCGCGCCGCAGTGTTGGTCACTGAGGCCGCCTATACGCTTTCCCCGCCTTGCGTGCCTTCCGGCTTGGTTGCCGGCATGTCTGCGGCTGCCGGCTCTGCGCCCAGCACCTCATAGATCTCCAACGCAGAGGCGCGGCCCTTCGCCTGCGCCGAGCCGAGGGGCCGGAAGCGGATAGCGGTGCCGGCATGGGCGACGACGGCGCCGCTCGCCATGATCGTGGTGTCGTAGTTCTTGTTCATGCCTTCCAGGCGGGAGGCGACGTTCACCGTATCGCCCATCGCCGTATATTGCAGTCGCTCCTTCGCGCCGACATTGCCGACGACGGCGGTGCCGGTATGAATGCCGAAACGGGTGCGGAACTCCGGAAGACCCTTTTGACGCTGCGCCTCGTTGAAGACACGCAAGCGTTCCTCGACCGCCAGCGCGCACCGACAGGCATGTTCTGCGTGCTTTTCGTCCGCCGCCGGTGCGTTCCACATCGCGAACACCGAATCGCCGAGGAACTGGATGATCGTTCCGTCGTGTTCTCCGACGGTCTCGCTGAAGATGTCGAAATACTCCGACAGCATCGCCACTACATCTTCCGGCGGATATTTTTCGCTGAGCGTGGTGAAGTCGTAGATGTCGGTGAAGAGCGCCGTCACCTCCTGTCGCCAGGCGGAGCGTCCGCTGAACTGACCGGACTCGATGCCCTTGCGCACCAGTTCCTTGGGCACATAGAGCGCGAAGGTGAAGATCGCGTCTCGCGCCCGGTTCATGGCCCCGCCGAGCGTGGAGATCTCGCTGACATGCGACGAGACGTCGATGGGCGTCGTGAAGTCGAGATCCTGCAGCCGGTTGGCGCTGGCCGTCAGCTGGTTGAGCCCCTTGGTGATCAAATGCGCAAGCACCAGCGAAGCGAGCACCGCGAGCGCCACGACCGATCCGGAAATCGCCAGCCCTTGCACGAGCGTCTGGTTGGCCTCCGCCATCAACTCGTCCAGCGGCGCCGCCACCACGGCGCGGTTGCCGGAGAGAAGCAGCGCGGATTCGAGCGGCGTCACCATGACGAGATAGGTTCGGTCTCCGACCTCGACGAAGTCGGCCTTGCCGGGCTTAGGCGGATTGAGGCGGATGCTCTGGATCAAGGGATCGCTCTCAGCCTGCACGATCGGGCTATCCTTGTCCTTCGCCGCCATGATGCGTCGCATCATCACCAGGTCCGAGTGGATGATCGGACGCCCGACGGCATCGAGGATGAAGGAGACGGAACCGGCCGTCAGCCGCTCGCGGGCAAGGAAATCGGTGATCGTATCGAGAATGACGTCCGCGCCGATGACGATCTCAGGATTGCCCCGATGCGCTTGCGAGATCGTCATGCCCAGCGTTTCGGTCGTGGCACTTTCATAAGGGCCGGTCGAGACCGCGGCCTTTCCGTTGACCGCCGCGCGATACCACGGCCTGGTCCGCGGGTCGAAGCCGGTAGGTGGCAGCCGCCGCTCGGAAAACTGCGTGCCGTCCTTGTCGAGGAAGAGCACGCGCTGCAGAGACTTGCCGCTCGCATCCTTTTCCATCGAGCGCACGGCAATGGCAGCACCACGTGGCGCGTCCAGCGCCATGCGCCAGGCGACCTGCTTGAGATCGACCACCTGAAAGAAAGCACCGTTGGGATAGCCGACATAGACCCCGTCAATATGCGGCGAGCGGGTGATGCCCTCGCGCAGCACCGCCACCTTGTCGTTCATGCGCTCCGGCGGCGGCACGAGGAAGGAGTTGGCGACCGAGGAAACGAGGTTGACGAGGGCCGAGGTATCGCCCGAGAGCACGCCCAGTCGATCCACGAGGCGGTTCATGAAGCCGCGCATATTGGCCTCGGCGTCGGCGATCGCGGCGTTGCGCGAGCGATGATAATCGAGCCCGACGAGTGTGGCCGAGACGACAATCAGCATGGTGACGATGACCAGGCTGAACAGCGACCGCAGCGAGCTGTTCCAGCCATCGCGTGTTCTGCCTTGTCGAGCACCGGACGCCGTGTCTGCCATTGCGGTTCTCTGCTTCCGTACCGATCAACTGGCGACGACCTTAGCGTGCAAGGGTGGTCGCATGTGCAAGGAAAGTTAAATGCGATTCCCATAAAACACGTTAACCGGCGGGATGCACGCCCCGCCGACACCCGCCTCAAAAAATCGCTGGGTCAGTTCACCGTCACCGGTTTCGAGCGCATGCGCGCGACGGTTTCCCGCTCGGCCCGCTTGCAGCGCATCGGCGGCAGGTTGCGGTCCATCAGATCCATGTCCTCGAGCACCATGTCGCCCATCTTCTTGAAGGCGCTGTCGAGCGCGCCGGCGCGGTGGGCGGAGCGCAGGAAACCTGGCAGGCGGCGAACCGGATGATCGAGCGGTAGCGGCTCTTCCGGAAAGACGTCGCTGGCCGCCACGATATGGCCGCGTGCGACCGCCGCCATCAGCGCATCGAAATCAACGACGCCGGCGCGGCTCAAGAGGATGAAGGCAGCGCCAGGGCGCATGCGGGCAAAGGCCTTTTCGCCGAGGAAGCCTTCGTTCTCGCTGGTGACCGATGCGACGACGAAGACGAAGTCGCTGTCGCCGAGGACCGTATCGAGCGATGCCGGCTCGACGCCGTTGTCCCTCAGGATCGAGGCTGGCATCCAGGGATCGAAGACGCGGATCCTGGCGCGGAAACCGGAGAGCACGCGGTTCAGCGCCTTGCCGAGATCGCCGAAGCCGATGATGCCGATGTCGGCGCCGGCGAGAAGCCGCGCCGATCGGTTGCCGTCGCCGCCCCACAGTTCACGGCCTTCGCGGAAGGCAAGGTCGGCGTCGACGATGCCGCGGGCGATGTTGAGCGCCATGGCAAGGCCGAGTTCGGCGACCGGTTCGGCAAAGACCTGACCGGTGGTCACCACATGGATGCCGCGCGCAAACAGCACCTCGTAGGGCATGTTGTTGATCAGGTTGCTCTCGACATTGAGGATCGCCCGGAGTTGTCCCATGCGCTGGAGCGTTGCATGATCGAGCGGCGGCTGGCCGATGATGTAGCGCGCTTCGGACAGGATATCGTCGCTAAGCCCGGCGATATCGTCCGGTTCGGCTTCGACGATCCGGTAACGCTGGTGCAGGTCCTTCAGCGCCTGCGGCGTGAAGATCAGGTCAAGCGTGCGCGGAGCGGGCGCGCTGATGGCAAGCGGCCGATTGTTGGCCATAATATCGGGCATGGTTCCTCCCACTGCATGTTTCCTTTGATCGTAACCGATTCAAGGATGAAAACATGTAGCAATTCAAAGTGCTGTAGGCGGAGGCAGTCCCGCTTCCGTGCTGTCAGGCTAGGAAGAAATCCCCGCCTTGCCAAGCGGCGTGGTCGTCGAGGAGGCAAGCTTGAGAGCAACGCGAAGGGCGCCGAGGCACACCTGCTTCAATAGCCGAGGCCGCGTTTCTGGCGATAGAGCGACGGCGGCAGGTCGCTGCCCTGGAAGACCGGTCCATCACCGCGGCGGCAATTGTAGATCGTGTCGTAGACGGGGCCGCCGCGGGCCGTCGATTCGAACGGATAGTTGCGGTCGACGAAGGTCTGTTCGCAGACGGTATGGTCTCCGCCGCCATTCAGCGGATCCATCTGGCGCACGCCGGGCAGGTCCCGGTAGGTCTGTGCCGTTGCCGGGACGATGGAGAGCCCCAAAGTCAGCGCGAGGGCCGAAAGGGCGAGAGCGGAGCGAAAAGACGTCATTGTCAGGACTTTCGAACGGGCGACCGTCTGGCGGGATACGGTAACGGTATCGCCGGCGCCAAACTTGCGCTATAGGCCACACCACTTCGTTTGATCTGGGGATTTTCGATGGCGAATGCAATACGGGTCCATGAAGGCGACATTTCCGCAGCCGATGCTGCGCGCTATACCGGTGCGATCGCCATCGACACTGAAACGCTTGGTCTCATCCCCCGCCGTGACCGTCTCTGTGTCGTACAGCTTTCGCCGGGCGACGGCACCGCCGACGTCATCCGCATCGCCGCCGGCCAGAGGCAAGCGCCGAACCTCGTCGCCATGCTCGCCGATCCGGCCCGCCAGAAGATTTTCCACTTCGGCCGCTTCGATATCGCCGTGCTCTTCCACACGTTCGGAGTGACGACGACGCCGGTTTTCTGCACCAAGATCGCCTCGCGGCTGACCCGGACCTATACCGACCGCCACGGCCTCAAGGACAATCTCAAGGAAATGCTCGACGTCGACATTTCCAAGCAGCAGCAGTCGTCCGATTGGGCGGCGGACATCCTCTCGCCGGCGCAGCTCGAATATGCGGCTTCCGATGTACTGCACCTGCATGCGCTGCGCGACAAGCTGACGGCCCGCCTGCTTCGCGACGGCCGCATGGAGCATGCCGACGCCTGCTTTGCCTTCCTGCCTACGCGCTCCAAGCTTGATCTGCTGGGCTGGGACGAGACGGATATCTTCGCTCACAGCTGAGCCGCGATCGCAACGTCTGATCGCTTTGCTTGGCGTCAGGGCGTCAGGTACAGGACGACGGCATAACGTGCCGCCTTGCCGATGGCGACGAACAGCAGGAATAGCGGCAGCTTCATGCGCAACAGGCCGGCGACCAGCGTCAGCGGGTCGCCGATGACGGGCAGCCAGGAAAGCAGCAGCACCGGCTGGCCGTAGCGGGCAAAGAGCGCCTCCGCCTTCTGTCGGCTTGCCGGAGAAACCGGAAACCAGCGTCGACCTTCGAAGCGGATCAGGAAGCGCCCCAGCGCGAAGTTGACGACGGCGCCGAGCACGTTGCCGAGCGTTGCCGCAACGAACAGGGCAGGGCGGCTTGTTTCTCCATGCAAGGCGGCAGCAACGACTGCAGCCTCCGACATGCCAAAGAGCAGCGTCGCCGACAGGAACGCAGCGGAAAAGACGCCGGCAAGAATTCCGAAATCCAGGATCAGCTCCTGTCCGTATGGCCGAGATCGCGCTCCGGCTCGATGATGTCGCGGATGCGCTGTTTCAGTTCCTTGGGACCGGGGAAGCCGCCGTCGCGCTTGCGTTCCCAGACGAGCGCGTCATCGACGCGGATCTCGAAATTGCCGCCGGTGCCGGGAATGAGCGCCACTTCGCCGAGCGATTGCCCGAAGGTCTGCAGCAGTTCCTGTGCCATCCAGCCGGCGCGCAGCAGCCAGTTGCATTGGGTGCAATAGAGGATGGTGATACGCGGTTTCGGATCCATCGGCCTGGTCTCGGACATGTGTCGGGGCGGCGACCATATCGGCGACGCCAGGCGGAAACAACTGCGTCGCTGCGCCTCAGATGCTCACGCCCTGCTCACATAATTGTCAACAAATTTAGTCATGTTTTTATCGGGGGATAGCTTGCTTTGCGCTGCCGTCGCGGCGAGACAATGCGGCATTGCACAAATTGTCGCACCCCAACCGCCGGAGAGGCCATTCATGACCGACGTCACCGCTTCCAGTTCCCGCCCGCGTACCATCCTGCCGGCGCTGGAAAAGATTTATCTGCCGCTGGATACATCAGCCGAGACGCTGCTGCGTGTTCTGGCGGGTGCCCTGCTCGCGGTCCACGGCTTCGGCAAGATCACCGATCCCTTCGGCGCGATCGGCATGGTTGAAGGCCTCGGCTTTTATCCCGGTGTCTTCTGGTCACCGCTGCTGGCTGCGACCGAATTCTTCGGCGGCATCCTGATCGCGATCGGCCTGCTGACGCGCCCGGCTGCTTTCGCCGGCATGATCGTTCTGCTTGTCACAGTCTACTTCCACGGCATCGTGCAGGGCGAGGGCCTCTTCGGCGCTGAGAAATCCATCCTCTGGGCGGCGATCCTGTTCTTCTTCGCCATCCGCGGCGCCAACAGCCAGTCGGTCGACGCCAAGCTCGGCAAGCAGTTCTGATTGATCGAACGATGACCAGGGAAACGGGGAGGCGGTGAAGACTGGCCTCCCCGTTTTCGTTTGGCGACACGTAGTGCCCATGCCGCCGGTCTGCCTTCAGGGAATACGCAATTCCGGATGGAAACCGTTTCACACTTTTCCTGGAATTGCTTGGGGCGTCACGCTGCGAATGGTCATGCGGTGGACCTTGCCCGACCGATCCTGCCAGTCGATCGACTGGCCGACGGAAAGACCGATCAGGGCTGCTCCAACAGGCGTCAGCACCGAGATGCGTCCGGTCTCGATATCGGCCTCGCCGGGGTAGACGAGCGTCACCTGCTTGGCAAAGCCGTTGTCCGCCTCGAAGGCAACGCTGGAGCCCATCTGCACGCTGTCGGCAGGCAGCGCCTCTGGCGCGCCAATGCGGGCGCGGTCGAGCTCGCAGAGCAGCGCTTCGGCCACGTCGGGCACGCGGTCGAGCGCGGAGGACGCCAGCGCCGTCAGCCGCTTGTGATCGTCGGCATTGACGATGATGGGGGGAAGTTTCTTGCGGGATGCCGCCATGATGTGACCTGCCGTGTTCGGCCTTGGCGCCCACGGGCGCACTCGGAATCAATTTTCTGGGAATTCGGCGCTCGTTCAGCTGCGTCTAAAATTTCTTCTGCCGACGCGAAAGGCTCC
The DNA here is from genome assembly GCF_058792075.1 of Ensifer sp. EB106-03-01-XG145. NCBI lineage: Bacteria > Pseudomonadati > Pseudomonadota > Alphaproteobacteria > Hyphomicrobiales > Rhizobiaceae > Ensifer > Ensifer sp. EB106-03-01-XG145. The sequence continues at coordinate 164,201 of NZ_JBYTEC010000001.1, forward strand.
CCTTACCCGGAGAGCGCAAGCATCCGGGCTGGGGTCAGGTTCCTGCGATCGGGCACACCCGGAAGCAGTGATAGGAAGAAATCGTCGACATCATGATGCCCCGAAGGTCGGAAAGTTTGACCGGGAAGTCAAGACCCGTGGCGGAAGGTGCAAAGCGCAGGGCGGATCATTGCGCCTCTTGAACAGCGGCCACGCTCGTGTTCAATCTCGGTTCGCGACGGCGAAGGGAAGGTGACGATGCGGGTATTGGTGGTTGAAAACATGGCGAAGACCGAGCTCGGCCAGGTCGGCACGGCGCTTCGCGAGGTCAAGGCGCAGATCGAGATCCACCGCGCCTATCTGGGCGAAGCCGTTCCTGCGACGCCCGAAGGTTACGATGCGCTCGTCGTGCTTGGCGGCGAGCAGAGCGCGCTTGACGATGCCACCTATCCCTATCTGCCTGATCTCGCCGCACTGATGCGCGCCTTCGGCGACAGCGGCCGCTCCGTGCTAGGCATCTGCCTCGGAAGCCAGCTTCTTGCGCGCGCCTATGGCGGGGAAAATCTGCTGGGCACCGCCAGGGAGTTCGGCTGGTGCCAGATCCAGGTGCGCGGCGAAGGCGCTGAGGACCCGGTGCTCTCCAGCGTCGGCGAGAGCTTCCCGATCTTCCAGTGGCACGGCGATACCTTTACGTTGCCCGAGGGCGCCGTGCATCTCGCCGAAAACGCCGTCACCACCCATCAGGCCTTCCGCATCGGCCGCGCCGCCTATGGCACCCAGTTCCATTTCGAGGCGGACACGCATCTCGTCGAGGACTGGAACCGCGCCTTCGCGGATACGATCAACCGGCTCGATACCACCTGGCTTGCCCGCTATCGCGAGCACGCTGCCCGCCATGGCCGGGAGGCCGATGCTGCCGGCCTGGCGCTGGCGCGCGCCTGGGTGGCGACGATCGGTCGGCGTGAGGGCGCCGCCGCGAACGCGGATCCGGTATTGGAGGAGATGGACGGATGAGCGAGACACTAAACGGCGGTTGCTTCTGTGGCCGCATTCGCTATCGGCTGAAGGCCGCGCCGATGTTCGTCAATTGCTGCCATTGCAGCGATTGCCAGCGCCAGGTCGGCAGCGCTTTCGTTGTCAACGGCGTTATCGAGCGCGAAAATATCGAGCTCACCGAGGGCGAGCCCGTCATGGTGACGCTCCCCACCGACAGCGGCCGCCCGCACGACGTTTATCGCTGCGCCGAATGCCAGACGGCGCTCTGGAGCGACTATGGCCGGCGCGGCTGGCTCTCCTTCCTCCGCATCGCGAGCCTCGACCGTCCCTCGGACTTCTCGCCGGATGCGCACATTTTCACTCGCTCCAAGGTGGAGTGGCTGTCGCTCGAAGGCGGCGCTCCAGCCTTCGAGATCTATTACGACATGAAGACGATGTGGCCGGCCGAAAGCCTGGCCCGGCGCGAAGCGGCGGAAGCAAAGGCAAGAGCATGACCGCCAGCGAACGCGACAAGATGGCCGCAGGTGAATGGTACTCGTGCCTCGATGCCGAGCTCGATGCGCTTCGACTGACGGCACGCGAAGCGGTCCACCAGCACAACACCATGTCACCGGCCGCGCGCGGAAGCATGGCGCCGGCTTTGCGTGCACTGTTCGGTGCGGTTGCCGATGGCGTCTTCATCGAAGCACCGTTCCATTGCTCCTACGGCATCAACACAAGTCTCGGCGCCCGCGTCTATCTCAACGCCGGCTGCACGATCCTCGACAGCGGTCGGGTGACGATCGGCGAGGGCACGATGCTGGGACCGAGCGTGCAGATCTATTGTGCCGAGCACCACAAGGACGCGGTTCTGCGTGGCCAGGGCCTCGAAGTCGCCCGCCCGGTGACGATCGGCGCGGATGTCTGGATCGGCGGCGGCGCCATCATCCTGGGCGGTGTGACGATCGGCGATGGTGCGATTGTCGGCGCCGGCGCGGTGGTGACGAAGGATGTGCCCGCCGGGGCGACCGTCGCCGGAAACCCGGCACGCCCGCTGCCGCGTGCAGGAAACTGAATACTTTAGACCTTTTCAAGGAGTGTTTTTCTTATGGTCGATGCGACGAAAACGATCCATGTGCGCCCGGCGCGGCGGGACGATGCGCCTGTTCTGTGCGCCTTCCTCAACGAGATCATCCGGATCGGCGGCACCACCGCCCATCAGACGCCGTTCACGCCAAAAAGCTTTGCGGAACACTATCTCGAAGGTCCCGGCTTCGTCAGTTGCTTCGTTGCGGAGGATGAGAATGGTGAGCCTTGCGCTTTCCAGGGACTGGAGCGCTCGGACGGAATACCCAAGGATTGGGCCGATATCGGCACCTTCTCCCGCCCCGGCAACAAGGTCAAAGGCGCCGGCACGGCGCTTTTCGAGGCCACCCGCGACCACGCCCGTTCCATCGGCTTCAAGGCGCTCAACGCCACCATCCGCGCCGACAACGTGGGCGGCCTCACCTATTACGGCAGGATGGGCTTCACAGACTACAAGATTGATAAGGCGGTGCCGCTGAGTGACGGGCGGCTGGTGGATCGGATTTCGAAGCGGTATTTGCTCGACGCGGACTGACGCGCGTCTTAGTGGCAAACCAAAAAGGGCGACCCGAGGCCGCCCTTTTCAAACGTAGAAGCATGCGGTTCTGCCGCTTACTCGTCGCCCATCTTGAGTGCGGCGATGAACGCTTCCTGCGGGATCTCCACCTTGCCGAACTGGCGCATGCGCTTCTTGCCGGCCTTCTGCTTTTCCAGAAGCTTGCGCTTGCGGGTGGCGTCGCCGCCGTAGCACTTGGCCGTCACGTCCTTGCGCAGCGCGGAGATGGTTTCGCGGGCGATAACATTGCCGCCGATTGCCGCCTGGATCGGGATCTTGAACATGTGCTTCGGGATCAGTTCCTTGAGCTTCTCGCACATCTCGCGACCGCGCTTTTCCGCCGCCATCCGGTGTACCATCATTGACAGGGCGTCGACCGGCTCGCCGTTGACGAGGATCGACATCTTCACAAGGTTGCCTTCCTTGTGGTCGGTGATCTGGTAGTCGAACGAGGCGTAGCCCTTGGAGATCGATTTCAGGCGGTCGTAGAAGTCGAAGACGACTTCGTTGAGCGGCAGGTCGTAGGTCAGCATCGCGCGGGTGCCGACATAGGTCAGCTCGATCTGGATGCCGCGCCGGTCCTGGCAGAGCTTCAGGATGCCACCGAGATAGTCGTCGGGCGTCAGGATCGTCGCACGGATCCACGGCTCGTGGATCTCGGCGATCTTGACGACGTCGGGCATGTCGGCCGGGTTGTGCAGCTCGCGTTCCGAGCCGTCGGTCATGAACAGCTTGTAGACGACCGAAGGGGCCGTCGCGATCAGGTCGAGGTCGAACTCGCGCTCCAGCCGTTCCTGGATGATTTCAAGGTGCAGCAGACCGAGGAAGCCGCAGCGGAAGCCGAAGCCGAGAGCTGCGGACGATTCCATTTCGAAGGAGAACGACGCGTCGTTGAGGCGCAGCTTGCCCATGGCCGAACGCAGGTCCTCGAAATCGGCGGCGTCAACCGGGAAGAGGCCGCAGAACACCACCGGCTGTGCCGGCTTGAAGCCCGGCAGCGCCTTGGCGGTCGGGCGCTTGTCTTCGGTGATGGTGTCGCCGACGCGGGTATCGGCCACTTCCTTGATCGAGGCGGTGATGAAGCCGATCTCGCCGGGGCCAAGCGCATCCATCGCGACCATCTTCGGCGTCAGCACGCCGACGCGTTCGATCGTGTACTTGGCGTCGGTGCCCATCATCCGGATGGTCATGCCCTTCTTGAGCGTGCCGTCGATGATGCGCACGAGAACCATGACGCCGAGATAGGTGTCGTACCAGCTGTCGACCAGCAGCGCCTTCAAGGGCGCCGCATCGCCGCCGTCGCTCTTCGGCGCCGGCAGCTTGTTGACGATCGCTTCGAGCACGTCCGGAATGCCGAGGCCGGTCTTCGCCGAAATCAGCACCGCGTCCGAAGCGTCGATGCCGATCACTTCCTCGATCTGCTCCTTGATGCGGTCCGGTTCGGCCGCCGGCAGGTCGATCTTGTTGAGCACGGTGACGAGCTCGTGGTTGTTGTCGATCGCCTGGTAGACGTTGGCGAGCGTCTGCGCTTCCACCCCCTGGGAGGCGTCGACGACGAGCAGCGAGCCTTCGCAGGCCGACAGCGAGCGCGAGACTTCATAGGCGAAGTCGACGTGGCCGGGCGTGTCGATCAGGTTCAGCACATAGGTTTCGCCATCATTGGCCTTGTAGTGCAGTCGCACCGTCTGGGCCTTGATGGTGATGCCGCGCTCGCGTTCGATATCCATGCTGTCGAGCACCTGCTCGGACATCTCGCGCTCGGCGAGGCCACCGGTGGACTGGATCAGCCGGTCAGCAAGCGTCGACTTGCCGTGGTCGATGTGGGCCACGATCGAGAAGTTGCGGATATGCGAAAGGGGCGTCTTCGAAGATGTTGTGCTCATGGGCCGCATATAGCAGTGCCTTCAACCGCCGCAAAGCGGGAAATGAAGGCTTCGTTCACTATAAATCGGCCTATTCGGCCCCCGCTTCGGCATCGACGAGCGCACCGGCATTGGGCACCTGCGCGCTCATGATCTCGAAGCTCTCGCGCTCGGCCGCCGGCACCTCATCACGTTTGCGCAACCTGAGCAGCACGAAGAAGGCATAAAGCGCGGCAACGGCCATCGCCGCATAGATGAACGTGCGCTGCCCGAACACCGGTGTCAACAGCGTCACTAGCATCGGCACGACTGTTGCGGCGATCGACCAGGCGACCAGCATGGTGCTGGCAAGCGGCACGAAATCGGCGGGATCCGTGCGGTCGTTGGCATGCGCATTGGCGATCGAATAGACGGTCTCGACTGCGCCGGCAAAGAGCGCGAAGACCAGCATCAGAAGGAGCAGATTGCTGAACGACGCCGAAAGCGCGAAGAAGCCGGCGGCAAGGATCAATAGGCACGTGCCGATCAACACCAGGCGCCGATCGATCCGGTCCGACAATGTTCCCATCGGATACTGGATGGCGATGAGGCCGAATTGCATGACGAACATCAGATTGGCGACGTCGCTCTGACTGACATTGTTGGCGGCCGCATAGATCGGCGTGAAGCCCTGCACCACCATCGAGAGGCCGCCGGCGGCAAGCACGCCGATGAAGGCGACGGGGGAATTGCGCCAGACCATCGGGATGTCGATGCTGACTTTGGCCGGCGGCGGTGGCGTCGGCAGCCGCGTCAGCCCGATCGGCAAGAGCGCGAGCGCTGTGAAGAAGATGGTGACGAGCGGCGGCAGGTTGCCGTCGGCCGGGATCTGTCCGAACAGCCAGGCGCCGGTGCCGAGCCCGATGACATAGGCCATGTAGAACAGCGCCATCGCCTTGCCGCGCCAGTGGTTTTCGCTCGCATGGTTGAGCCAGCTTTGGGCGATGATGAAATTGGTGTTGCCGGACGCGCCATAAAGCCCGCGGGCCAGTACCCACAAGAGCGGATGCATGCCGAGCGCGATCGTCAGCGCCGAGAGGATGACGAGCGCCATCGAGCAGGAGAAGGCGCGCGCATGGCCGACGCGACGGATCATCGGTCCGGCGATGACGCAGCCGATCAGCCCGCCGAAGGCGATCATCGTGACCGCAGCACCCGGCACCCAGTCCGGCGCGTCCGAGCGCGTCAGCGCGAAGGGCACATAGGCGAGCATCATGCCGTTGCCGATCGCGACCGAAGTCATCGAGGCAACGATACTGGCGATCGAGGTCAGCGAGGAGGGCTGCGTTGTCATGTCCAACCTGTCGATGGAAGGCCGCGCCTTTGGGCGCGCTGGCGTGATGGATGAGGACTATCTAAAGTATTGAAGTGTAAGCTTTTCTCGTTTCTGCTCACGAAGCTGCCATGATAGCCGAAAGGCCGTCGATGCGCTGTCGCCAAAGCGGCATCGCATGCCCGTATTTTCAGTCTTTCCCAGTCTTGACTCCACTATATGAGAAATGCAATCTCAAATAATGGAAAACATCACCGACCCCCTCGAACATGCCATCGGCGAGCGCATTCGCACCCTGCGCACGGAGCAGAATCTGACGCTCGACGAACTCGCCACCAGCTCCGGCGTCAGCCGGGCGATGATCTCGCGTATCGAGCGTGGTGAAGCGAGCCCGACGGCCCAGCTCCTCGCCAAGCTCTGCAGCGCGCTCAGCACCACGCTTTCAGCGCTCTTCGCCTTCGAGGCTAAGGAAGCATCTCCGCTTGCAAGGCGTGCAGACCAGCGCCTCTGGCGCGATCCGGAATCCGGCTATCTGCGCCGCTCCGTCTCGCCGGATGGCCTCGGCTCGCCGGTCGATATCGTCGAGGTCGAGTTTCCGCCGGGTGCGCGCGTCGTCTTCGAGCGGCAGCCGTCTGACCGAGGGATTACCCAACACCTCTGGCTCTTCTCCGGTCGGCTGGAACTGACAACCGAATCCGGCTCCCATTCGCTGGAAGCAGGCGACTGCCTGTTCATGGGGCTGGGGGCTGGCCACATCTTCCACAACCCTCACGATGAGCCGGCTCACTATGCCGTCGTCCTCTGCCGCACCAAGGTTTGATCATGTCCGATATCCAGATCCGTCTGCTCGATGAAACCCAGGCCCGCGCCGCCATGCCGGCGCTTGCCGAGGTACTGTCCGATTGCGTCGAGGGTGGCGCCTCGGTCGGCTTCATGCAGCCCTATCCGCCGGAAAGCGCGCTTGCCTATTGGCGCGGTGTTGTTGAGGCCGTCGCTGCAGACGAAACGCTGCTGATGGTGGCGGAGGAAGCGGGCCGCATCCTCGGTACGGTGCAGGTCGGCATCGCGCAGATGCCGAACCAGCCGCACCGCGGCGATCTCAAGAAGTTGCTCGTTCATCGCGCAGCCCGCGGCAAGGGCCTGGCGCGGCGGTTGATGGAGGCTGTCGAACGCGAAGCGGCGGCGCGCGGCAAGACGCTGCTGGTGCTCGATACGGCGACCGGCAGCGAGGCGGAGGCGATCTATCCGCGCCTTGGCTGGCAGCGCGTCGGCGTCATCCCCGATTACGCGATGTGGCCGGAAGGCGGGCTCTGCGCCACCACGTTCTTCTACAAGAGGATCGCGGCTTAGCGGGTGATCGTCATCGATTTGATTGCCCCTCACCCTTTCTGCGGGCTTGCCCCTCACCCTAACCCTCTCCCCGCAGGCGGGGAGAGGGGACGCGCCCGCATCGCAGCATAGTCGAACCGAGCCGTAGTGAGGGAAAGTCGACGGCGCCTATTGTCGACGCGAGCGTGGGCCGCGAGTCACCTTCGCCCCGCTTGCGGGGAGAAGGTGGCCGGCAGGCCGGATGAGGGGCGCACGCTGAGATAGCCAGTAGCTCAAATTCTGTCGTAGGTTGCCTGTGCCCCGCCCGTAGCACTCAGCCAGGATCCTTCCCCATGCGCATCTTCTACACCGAAGACCATAAGCTCCGCGACGCCAAGACCGAGCTCTTCGGCGGCGAACTCGTGCCGCCCTTCGAGGCGCCGTTCCGTGCCGAATGGATTCTCGCGGCGGTAAGGGAAGCGGGTTTCAAAGATGTCGTCTCGCCGGAGCGTCACGAGCTCGAGGTCGCCCTTAAGCTGCACGCGCCCGATTATCTCGAGTTCCTCGAAACCGCCTGGTCGCGTTGGGTCGCCGACGGCTATCGCGGCGAAGCGATCGCGACCTGTTTCCCGGCCCGACGCATGCGCCAGCACCCGCCGAAAGATATCGACGGTGCGCTCGGCTACTATTCCTTCGCGGCGGAAACGGCGATCACCGAAGGCACCTATGCAGCTGCACGGGCGGCGATGGACTGCGCCATCTCGGCTGCCGACCACATCCATGCGGGCAACCGCGCCGCCTTCGCGCTCTGCCGTCCGCCCGGTCACCATGCGGCGATCGATCTTTATGGCGGCTATTCCTTCATCAACAATGCCGCCTGTGCCGCCCAGCGCCTGCGCGATCACGGCGCCCGCAAGGTTGCGGTGCTTGACGTCGACTTCCACCACGGCAATGGCACCCAGGATATCTTCTACGAGCGCGGAGACGTCTATTTCGCCTCGCTCCACGGCGATCCCGTCGATGCCTTCCCCTATTTCCTCGGCTTTGCTGACGAGGAGGGCGCCGGCGAGGGGCTTGGCACGACGAAGAACTATCCCTTGCCGCGTCGTACCGGCTACGATGTCTGGTCGGATGCCATGGCCGACGCGCTGTCACGCATCGCCGCCTTCGGTGCCGAGGCGCTGGTCGTCTCGCTCGGCGTCGACACCTTCGAGCGCGACCCGATCTCGTTCTTCCGGCTGACGTCCGAGGACTACATCCGCATGGGGGAGGCGCTGAAACGCTCAGGCTTGCCGGTCGTCGTCTGCATGGAGGGCGGCTACGGCGTGCCGGAAATCGGCCTCAACGTTGCCAATGTACTTAAGGGCATCGCCGCCTGATCCTGCTTCAGCCGTCAGGATGATTTTTCATCGACCCCTGTTGACCTCAACTTTACTTGAGGTCGTACGAGTGTTTCTGCCCGTCGCCAAAATGGTCATCGGCGGGCATTGAAGAGACACTTGAGGGAGAGTTCAATGAGCAGCAATGCAAAGGCGGACGTCGTCGCGCCGCTCTATCGCATCAACAAGTTTGCGGTTCCAACCGCCGCGCGGGTACAGTTTGTGGAGCTGGTGGAAAAGACCCTTGCGGTCATTCGCAGCCAGGATGGCTACGTCAAGGATCTGTTCCTCGAGCAGCATGCCGGCCCGGGAAAGTTCAACTTCTGCACCATGATCGAATTCGAAAGCGAAGCGTTCGCGCCGAAGGTCGCGGCAGCGATTGGCGAGTTCGACAGGAGTCTCGGCATCGACCGCGAGGCGCTGATGGAGAAGCTCGGCGTCCAAACCGATTCCGCCAGTTACAAAAGCTTCCAGGCGGCCTGACATTCCGCCGCTCCGGCTTTCCCGGCCGGACTGGCGACCGACGCGTCGATGGCGCGTTAGGCCCGACTGCGAATTCGCGAGCTTCCGCCTTACGAAACGAAGAAAGACGACAGGCCCTGGCCGGCGGCAAAGGCCATGTAGGCAAGTACGGTGAAATAGACGGTCGTTGCGATCAGGAAGAGGTAGCCGCCGGCGACCATCAGCCCGTCGCGCTGGATGATGCCGAGCGAGAGCAAGAGGATCGCGATTCCCGGCAGTGTGTTCGACAGAGGGATGAGCCCGAGCGGGAACATCAACAGCACGCCGCCGGCCATGATCATCAGCCCGTTGAAGCGGTTCATCACCGCGCCCTGCGTCAGGAAACCCAGGCGCGGGCGGACGTAGCGATCGAGCTTGGAGACGATGCTCGCCCCCTTTTGCAGGGTCGGAACTAGCTTTTCTGTCTCGATCTTGCGGTCGAGAATGCGTTGCGGCACCCAGGGCAGGCGGTTGAGGGTGATCGATACGGAGATCAGGATGATTGCGGCGCCGAAAACGGTGCTGACGCCGGGGATCGACACCGGCAACAGGAACGGCAGCGTCAGCAGGGCGCAGAGCAACAGAAATCCCTGTTCGCCGATCTCGGTCATCAGTTCGCGCAGCGTGATCGTCTCGCCGCGAATGGAGGCAATCATGCCGTTGAGCGTGTCGCTGAGACTGCGTTGCGTGTCGCCGAACTCGATTGCCATCAAATCTGCCTCGTCTTTATCAATGAGCGGCGGCGGAAAGCCGCACACATTTATCCTGGTCGCTAGATGTCCGTCCTATCAAGGGCATGTGAAGGATCGGTTATAGTGTGGCCCGACCGGCACACCCGGTCCGAGCAAACCGGCATTTGCCGGTAAACCATGGCGTGATTGGGACGCCTCTTCATCTTCCTGCCGCAATCGCTAGTATGAAGCACCTTTGAGCACCAATGGGGACAACTGATTCCATGATCAAGAAATGCGCCATTCTGGCTGTTGCGGCCATCTATCTTTCGGGATGCACGACCACCGATCCCTATACGGGTGAGCAGAAGATGTCGAACACCGCCGGCGGCGCGCTGATCGGCGCGGGCCTCGGTGCAGCGACCGGTCTGCTCGTTGGCGGCAGTGCTGCCGGACGGCGCGACTCGGCGCTTGTGGGCGCCGCAATCGGCGGCCTCGGCGGCGGCCTGATCGGCAACTACATGGACAGCCAGGAAGCGGAACTGCGCGCCCAGCTTCAGGGCACCGGCGTTTCGGTCACCCGCGCCGGCGACCGCATCATCCTCAACATGCCGTCGAACATCACCTTTGCGACCGACCGCGACCAGGTGATCCCGGCCTTCTACGACACGCTGAACTCGGTAGCGATCGTGCTGCGCAAGTTCAACAAGACGATGATCGACGTCGACGGTCACACCGATGCGACCGGCAGCGCCTCCTACAACCAGGGCCTCTCCGAGCGCCGTGCCGCCTCGGTGGCCAACTACCTGGCAGGCCAGGGCGTCGACCAGCGCCGCATGTCGGCCATGGGCTACGGCAAGGAGCGTCCGATCGCTTCCAACGCGACCGAGTCCGGCCGCGCGCAGAACCGCCGCGTCGAAATCTCGATCGCGCCGATCAAGGCCTGATCGGCAGACATCGATTGCTTGCAAGGGGCTGCGCCGCGAGGCGCGGCCTTTTTCATGTCTGCTTGAAACGGTAGCGCAGCAGGCGCCCCATACGGCGCAGCATCGGGACCGCGCTGAAGAACTGGATCGCGATCCGCGCCATCGGTGACATGCGCGCGATCTGCGCGGCATCGTAGTTGTAAATGTCTTCGAGCAGTGTCAGCCCGGGCACGCCCCTCTCCAGCGACCGTGCGTCCTCGATCCCCCAACGAAGCTCAGCACCTGTTGCACGCAAGGACGGGTTGAAGCGCAGCAGTTCGATGCCGAGATGGCTGTAGGCGTCGAAGACGATCTCGCCGCCGGCAAGGCAGGTGACGACCCGTCGCAGGAGGTCCCGCACTTCCTGATCGCGAAGATAGGGCAGCACCCCTTCGGCGACGACGATCGTCGGCCGATTGTCGGGGATGCGGTCGATCCAGTCCCGCTCGGTAATGGAGGAGGCGATTGCAGTGCAGCCGACGCGATCGGGAAAGAGGCGCTGCCGCAAGGCGATGACATCCGGAAAGTCGACGTCGAACCAGGCGACGGAGGAAGGCGGATCGAGCCGCAGGATCCGCGTGTCGAGGCCGCAGCCGAGGTTGAGCACGATCGCATCCGGATGGCTCGCGATGAAAGCCCTGGTCCATCGGTCGAGCAGATAGGCGCGCATCGCGATGCCGATCGTCATGTCGTGACCGACATCAGGCGCTTTCGCCTTGCCGTCGAGGCGCCGCAACAGCTCGGCAGCAAAGCGATCGTGCAGAAGAGAATCGGGTAGTGCGCTCTCCGCAGCCTTCGCTCGAAGCGTGATCAGCAGCGTTTCGCGCACGCCATGAAGGCCGATGCCCTCGGCTTCCATCGTTTCCTCCTGACCGCGCTCCATCGAATGAGTCGGGACGCCGCAGTCTTTTCGTTGCGACCCGCCGTCGTTTCGGCGGGCCGCATTGCCCGATAGGCTCACGCCACCGTGCGTCTCGCGCGCCGTACGCGCCTGGCGGTCAGCACTGCCAGCACGGGCAGCAGCGCGAACAGACCGAAAAGCCAGGTCGTCGCGAGCGCCACGCCACCCTCCGACGACGCCTCGATCCCGGCGAGGTTGGCAGTCAGTCCGGCAAGCGCTGCGCCGAGTGCAGCGGCAAACAGCTGGACAGTGGTGATCGAGCTCGATGCCTTCTCCGCTTCGCCCTCCGGCGCGAATTCGTAGACGGCGGTAACGATATGCGGCCAGGCAAAGCCCATGCCGAAGCCGACCGCGATGATGCCGACGCAGAGCGGCGCGGCGATCACCAGGAACTCTGCGCCTGCCATCGGCATGAACAGGGCGATCAGGGCCAGGCCGATAAAACCGAAGGCCGGACCGGCAAAGATTGTCTGTTTCGCCCGTTCTCCGTGCCAATGAGCACTTGTCATCGATCCCGCCGTCCAGCCGATCGACATCAGCGCAGCGATATAGCCGGCCACCAGTGGCGATAGCCCATGCAATTCTTGCAGCAGGTACGGCACATAGATCTCCGGCTGCAGGCCGACCATCAGCAGGGTGATCGTAGCATAAAGGGCGGCCAGCGGGGAGGTGAGTGTGAAGCTGCCGGAGGGCAGAAGCTTGCCCGTCACTCGACGTTCGACGAATAGAAGGCTCAGGAACAGGAGGATCGCAACGCCGACGCAGCCGATCTGCTCCGAGGCCATCGTGCGCGTGCTCGCGACCGAAAGCGCAAGCACGATGCCGACGAGGAGCAGGAGTTGCAGCAGAGGGAGCGGCGTGCGCTCCTCTTCGCCGGTGGCCTTGCGCGGCAGCGTCGAGAAGGCGAGTGCGGCAAGCAGCGCCGTCAGCGGCAGGAGAGACCAGAAGGCAACGCGCCAGGTGGAGAACTCGGCAAACATGCCGCCGATCGCGGGCCCGATCAAGGTCGCCGTTCCCCAGGTTGCCGAAATCAGCCCGATGGCGCGGGTCCAGAGTTCGGGCCGGAAGACCTGCCGGATCACGCCGTAGGCGAGCGCATAGAGCAGGCCGCCGCCGAAGCCCTGGATCGCGCGGCCGGCAAGCAGCATCGCCATCGAAGGGGCTGTGGCGCAGAAGAGCGTCCCCAGGCCGAAGACGAGCGCGCCGATCGCATAGGCGCCGCCGGCGCCGACGGCGCCGAGCAGCCGCGCCGACAATGCGGCGCCGAGGATCGAAGTCGCGACGAAGACGGTGGTGCTCCAGGCATAATATTCGAGCCCGCCGATCTCGCGCACGATCGACGGCATGATCGTCGTCACCACGTAGATGTTGAGCGCATGCAGCGCGACGCCGCCGCTGAGCACCAGCGAATGCACGGCGTTTTCGCCCGTCAGCAGCGCGCGCCAGCCGGCTTCCTGTGGGGGAGCGGGAGTTTTTTCAAGCATGTCAGTACCTCACGCAGGACATCGCAAGCGAACGCGCACCGGCTCATCCGGTATCGGAAGATCGCGTTCGCTCGGCGGTGCCGCTATGTCAGTGGAGCGCAGCCTCGCCAAAATGCGTGAGCTTGTCCGGGTTGCGCATGATGAAGATGTCGTTGACGTTTCCGTCACGGTCATAGCCGAAGGCGACCGTCGCGGCGATCTCGTTTTTCGCCTCGTCCCGAAGCACGATGCCGCGACCGCCATTGATGTCGCCGATTTCCCAGACGTAATGCGCCCAGTATTCGGTAAGCCGATCGATGATGAAGGCGAGCACGGTCTCCTTGCCGGAGAGCACGCCAAGCACGGTCGCCACCTTGCCGCCGCCGTCGGCCGTCAGCTTCACGTCGGCCGAAAGCAGCGTCGTAAGTCCGGCGACGTTGCCGCCGTGGATTGCCTGGTGGAACGCGGATAGCAGCTCATCCTGGCGCTCGCGCGGGGTCTGGTGCCGGGTTTTCTCCAGGCCGATATTCGTCTTGGCGCGCGATACCAGCTTGCGGGCGGCCGTCTCCTGCATGTCCAGGGTTTCCGCCACCTCGTCATAGGGCTGGCCGAAAATCTCGTGCAGCAGATACGCTGCGCGCTCCTTCGGTGTCAGCCGCTCGAGCATCAAAAGGAATGCGGTGGTGAGCGAGGAGGTCAGCGCCAGCTTCTCCTCGGCATTGTCGTCGCTTGTCGTGTGGATCGGCTCGGGCAGCCACGCGCCGACATAGTCGACGCGTTTGCGGTGCGCGGCCTTCAGCAGATCCAGGCAGCGGCGCGTGCAGGCGGTCGTCAGCCAAGCCGCCGGCGTTTCGATCGATGCCCTGTCGACCTCCTGCCATTTCAGGAACGTGTCTTGCACCGCGTCTTCTGCATCGGCGCGCGAGCCGAGGATGCGGTAGGCAAGGCCGAGGAGGCGCGGGCGCGCCTCCTCGAAGATCTGCATGTGCTGCCTGTCATTCATGTCAGTGCCTCGAAATCTGGATGCGGTTCCAAAGGTTGATCATCGCCACCGTCGAGGTGATGACGCTGATCTCCTTCTCGCTGAAGTGCTGGCGCAGCTCGGCGCGGAGCGGTGCGAAGTCGGTGCGCGGTTCGAGTTCGGTCAGCGCTTCGGTCCAGGCAAGCGCTGCCTTCTCGCGCGGTGTGAAATCATTCACCTGGTCCCAGACGATGATTCGGTCGAGCCGTTCGTTGCTCTCGCCCTCGGCGCGGGATTCCTTGGTGTGCATCTTCACGCAGAAGCCGCAGCGGTTGATCTGCGAGGCGCGCAGCTGCACGAGATTGTGGATCGTCCGGTCGAGCCCGTGCAGGTCCATGGTCTTGTGCACATCGGCGAGCGCGCCGAGCACATCCGGGATTTCCTGTTCGTAGCGGACGGCTTTCGTATCGGTCATGGTCTCAACTCCATCGTTGTTGTGTTGCCTATGACCATGTGACGATTGACGTCGAAAGCCTGTGACGCGGCTCTACGATTTTTCTCGAAAATCGCCAAGAAAAATACAGGTCCGCAATATTTAGATGAAATTTCAATGTGTTGGCGAGACGCGATTTCTCGCGGCGTATCAGGCTTTCGGCGGGTAGCTGTGCTCGCCGCCGCGAAAATCGGTGACCGTGTAGCAGCCGCCGCCATCGGCCGCGATCGTCGCGGCGCTGATGACCGCCTTGCCGTGACCACCTGGAATGTCGAGGATGTAGGTCGGCTGGCAAAGGCCGGAGACCCGGCCGCGCAGGGCTGCGACCAGCGCCTGGCCTTCCTCGATCGACAGACGGAAATGGCTGGTGCCAGGGGCCAGATCCGGGTGATGAAGATAATAGGGCTTGATCCGTGTCTCGACGAAGGCGCGCATCAGGCTAGCCAGCACATCCGCGTCGTCGTTGACGCCCCTCAAGAGCACCGACTGGCTGACCATGACGATGCCGGCATCGATCAGTCGTGCCGAGGCGGCGCGCGCCTCTTCAGTCAGCTCGCGCGGGTGGTTGGCGTGCAGAGCCACATAGGTCGCCTTGCCGTTAGCCTTCAGTGCAGCGATCAATTCGGCGTCGATGCGCGACGGCTCGACCACCGGTACGCGGGTGTGGAAGCGGACGATCTTCACATGCGGGATCGGTTTCAGCCGTTCCATGAGCTCGGTGAGCCGCCGCGGCGACAGCACCAGGGGATCGCCGCCGGTGAGGATCACCTCCCAGATTTCCTCGTGTTCGGCGATGTAGGCGATCGCCGCATCGAGTTCGGCGGGTGTCAGCGTGCCGAGCCCCTGCGGCCCGACCATCTCGCGGCGGAAGCAGAAGCGGCAATAGACCGGGCAGACATGCACGGCCTTCAAGAGCACCCGATCCGGATAGCGATGGACGATGCCGGCAACGGGACTGTGCGGCTTGTCGCCGATCGGGTCTTCGCGCTCTTCGGGAAGCAGCGTCAGCTCGGCGGCATCGGGCACGAACTGCCGGGCGATCGGATCGGCGGGATCGGTGGGATCGATGAGGCCGGCAATGACAGGGCTGATCGCAACCGCATAACGCTCGGCGACGGCGGCAACCGCGGCCTCATTGCTGCGGTCGACGAGACCTGCCTCAACGAGCTCTCGCGCAGTCTTGATCGGGCGATGTACGTTCACGGCTGCGTCTCCGCCACCGGTGCCCAGAGCACCTGGTCGATACGCGACGCACCGGTTGCAAGCATCACCAGCCGGTCGAAGCCAAGCGCAATGCCGCTCGCTTCGGGCATGATCGCGAGTGCTGCCAGGAAATCCTCGTCGAGCGGGTAGGTCTCGCCGTAGACACGCGCCTTTTCCGCCATTTCCATCTCGAAGCGCCGGCGTTGTTCGGCGGCATCCGTCAACTCGCCGAAGGCATTGGCGAGCTCGACGCCGCAGGCATAGAGCTCGAAGCGCTCGGCGACGCGCCGGTCGCGCGCGGCCGGTCGCGCCAGCGCCGCTTCGGCAGTCGGGTATTCGTCGAGGATCGTCGCACGGCCGAAGCCGAGATGCGGCTCGACCTTTTCCACGAGCACGCGGCTGAAGAGATCGGCCCAGGTGTCGTCGGAGGCGACCCGAAGTCCGGCTGCGGTCATAGCTGCGGCGAGGCGCTCGCGGTCGGTCTCGCCGTCGGCGGCGACCGAGGTCAGCAGGTCGATGCCGGCAAAGCGCTCGAAGGCGTCCGCGACGCTCAGCCGCTCGGGCTTGGCGAAGGGGTCGCAGATGTGTCCCTGGAAGGTGAATTGTTTGGCCCCGGTGGTCTCTGCCGCAAGAGCGAGGATCTCGGCGCAGTCGCGCATCAGCGCCTCGTAGCTTTCGCCGGCGCGGTACCATTCGAGCATGGTGAATTCAGGGTGATGCAGCGGTCCACGCTCGCGGTTGCGGTAGACATGGGCGAAACAGGCGATGCGCCGTTCGCCGGCGGAAAGCAGCTTCTTGCAGGCAAATTCCGGCGAGGTGTGCAGATAGAGTGGATGGCTCGATCCGTCGTGATGGAGAGCCTCCGTCGCGAAGGCGTGCAGATGCGCCTCGTTGCCGGGCGAGACCTGCAGCGTCGCCGTGTCCACCTCGATGAAATCGCGTGTCTCGAAGAACCGGCGCAGGGCCGATTGGATCCGGTTGCGGCCGAGAAGAAACGGGCGCCGGTCGGCATGGACATCGGGTGTCCACCAGGGTGAGGCATGCGACATGATCGGTTCAGTCCAGGCTTTCTTCGCGCAGACAGCGGCTCAGGCTGGCTATTTGCACGAAATTAGGGTAGTTGCGGCGCGAAATCCTTCTTTCCGCGTCCTTCAGGGCCAGTGTTTCCGGCCCGCGGTGTCGCGCATACCTCTGTTACAAGGAAGACTAATGGTCAAGGTCATCGCTTCATCTGTCCGTAAGGGCAACGTTCTCGACGTCGACGGCAAGCTCTATGTCGTGCTTACCGCCCAGAACTTCCACCCGGGCAAGGGCACGCCGGTGACCCAGGTCGATATGCGCCGCATTTCCGACGGCGTGAAGGTCTCCGAGCGCTACCGCACGACCGAACAGGTCGAGCGCGCCTTCGTCGAAGACCGCGAGCACACCTTCCTTTATGAAGACGCCGAAGGCTTCCACTTCATGAACCCGGAAAGCTATGACCAGCTGGTCATGAGCACCGACGACATCGGCGACCTCAAGGCCTACCTGCAGGAAGGCATGGCCTGCATTCTTTCGGTGCACGAAGGCCTGGCGATCGCCATCGACCTGCCGCGTCACGTGACGCTCGAAATCACCGAGACCGAGCCGGTCGTCAAGGGCCAGACGGCATCGTCGTCCTACAAGCCGGCGGTTCTCTCGAACGGCGTCCGCACGCTGGTTCCGCCGCACATCCAGGCCGGCACCCGCGTCGTCATCGCGACGGAAGACGGTTCCTACGTCGAGCGCGCCAAGGACTGAGGCTAACGCCGAATAACAGTTGAACGGGGACGGTGGCGAAGGCTGCCGTCCCCGCTTTCGTTCCGGGAAGAGCTTGATGAGCAACCAGAAATTTAAGGGGAGCATTTCGAAAAACGGGTGCTAGGATGCCGGCGCTGATACGACAGTTGTCTCAAGAGGGCCTGCATGTTCCCATTGTCGCATATGATGAAGTCCTTCATTCGCAAGGGTCGCCTGACGGTGATCGACGCCGACGGCAAGCGCCACGTCTTTTCCGGCACGCCCGGACCGGAGGTGACGATGCGGCTCACGGACAAGAAGCTCTACCGCAGCCTCGTCTTCAACGCTGAACTCGCCGCCGGCGAAGCCTATATGGACGGCACCATGCGCTTCGAGGAGGGCTCGACGCTCAGGGACTTCCTGACGCTTTTCTCGATCAATCGGCTGTCGCTCGGGTCCTATCCGATCCAGAAACTTCTGCGGGCGGTGAAGATGCGGTTCCGCAAGCGGCAGCAGGCCAATCCCAAGGGCAAGGCGCAGCAGAACGTCGCGCATCACTACGATCTCGGCAACGAATTCTACAAGCTGTTCCTCGACGAGAACATGCTCTACTCCTGCGCCTATTTCCGCGAGCCCAACGAGACGCTCGAAAAGGCCCAGCGCAACAAGCTGAGGCTGCTCGCCTCCAAGCTCTGCCTGGAACCCGGCATGAAGGTGCTGGATATCGGCTGCGGCTGGGGCGATCTCGCGATGTACCTTGCCGAGCTCGCGGATGTGCAGGTGCTCGGCGTGACGCTTTCCAAGGAGCAGCAGGCGCTTGCCACCGAACGGGCGCGGAAGGCAGGTCTAGGGGACCGGGTGCGTTTCGAGCTTAAGGATTACCGCGATGTCCAGGGGCCCTTCGACCGCATCGTTTCGGTCGGCATGTTCGAACATGTCGGCGTGCATCACTATGACGAGTTCTTCAAGAAGCTGAATGCGCTGATGCCGGATGACGGCCTCGCGGTGCTGCATTCGATCGGTCACATGAGCCCCCCCGGCATGTCGAGCTCCTGGCTTCGGAAATACATCTTCCCGGGCGCCTATTCGCCGGCGCTCTCGGAGGTCTTCGAGGTGGTCGAGCGCAACAGTCTTTGGGTCACGGATCTCGAATTCTTGCGGGTGCACTACGCCACGACGCTCGCCCATTGGGGCGCGCGCTTCGAGGCCAACCGCGACAAGGTGATCGGGCTTTATGACGAGCGCTTCGCCCGCATGTGGGAGTTCTATCTGATCAGCGCCGAGATGATGTTCCGCACCGGCAGCCAGCTCGTCTTTCACATGCAGCTCTCGCGCTCGCGCGATGCGGCGCCGATCGTGCGCGATTACATCACCGATCGTCAGCGCGATTTCATGGCCCGCGAACAGGCGCTCGCCCTCAACCTTTGAACGGGTGATCGCCGTCGCCGTTCCAGCGCAGCCGCTTGTAGTCGAAGCCGAATTCGAGCGTCGGCTTGACGATCGCGAAGAAGGGCGAGAGGTCGAAATCCCTGGGCGTATAGAGCGAGTGGTGCCGGATGTGCAGGATCTCCTCGCGCGAATAGGTCGAGGTCGCCGCCGCCCGCCCGGGCGCGCGTGTGACTTCCGGCAGGATCGGATAGCGGATCTGCTCGAAGGCGGCAGCAATCAGCGTCGAGCAGATCGCCCGCGTCGGATCGCCGGAGCCGAAGGCAAGCAGGCGCCGCCGCCAGCGCACCGGCACCGGCGGGGTCGGCATGAAGTAGCGCAGCATGTCGAGGATGTTCTTCAGGTCATACTTCATCCCGAGCCGCGAGATCATGAAGCCGACGAGCGCCGTGCGATCATCCGGCGTCAGCGCGATCGGCCGGCAGATGCGCGTGTTGAACGACGCGTATTTCTTCAGCGGCACCGCAACACAACCCTCGCCGATATTGACCTCGATGAGTTGTGGCCGCTCGATGACCGGCAGCGTTGCCTGGTCGAGCGTCAACGGCATCTGGTCGCCGGCAAAGAACGCGGCGTGTGACCAGGTCGATTGCGTCAGATACTTGATCGCCGCCGAAACCCTCTGGTTGCCCTCGATCAGGAGAACGTCGCCCGGGCGCAGCGTGCGCGCCAGGGTTTCCTGATCGGAAGGGGTGTAGGGCTCGTAGCCGGATGTCTGCGCTTGCAGCCGCGCGGCAAGCCTGGCTCCAAGCCGATCCAGTAACGTGTCCTTGCTTTCGGAAAGCGGATAGATGGTCCTCATCGAGGCGATCGCTCCGGAAATGAAGGGAATTCGCGAGAGCCTTCATCGTGGCTCAGCCGCAACACTCTGTCGAGAGATTGTCGCATGATTGCATGGCTTTGGCCTTGACGGTGCCGTCTCGGTTTTCTATTTTTAGAATTATTCTAAAGAAGGTTTTCTCCCAATGTTTTCGCGCCTCTTCGCCCGTTCCAAACGTCCCTTTCTTTCCTTAAGCGAGCAGGAAATCCTGGCGCTCGCGATCTCGTCCGAAGAGGACGACGGACGCATCTATCTCGCCTATGCCGATGCGCTCCGGCAGCAATATCCCCACTCGGCAAAAGTGTTCGAGGAGATGGCGGAGGAAGAAAGCCACCACAGGCAGTGGTTGATCGATCTGCACGTCCAGCGCTTCGGCAGCCGCATTCCCCTTGTCCGGCGCGAACACGTGCGCGACTTCCCCGAGCGCAAGCCCGACTGGCTGATTGCCGAAATGCCGATCGAAAAGGCGCGCGAGGAAGCCGAAGCGATGGAGGAAGCGGCGCACCGTTTCTATGTCGAGGCCGCGGCGAGAACCCAGGATGCCGCCACCCGCAAGCTGCTCGGCGATCTCGCGATCGCGGAAAAATCGCATGAATCGCTCGCCCGGCGGCTTGGCGAAGAGCACACGCCCGAAGACGTGCGCGCCGAAGAGGACCAGACGTCGCGCCGTCAGTTCATCCTCACTTACGTACAGCCCGGCCTTGCCGGCCTGATGGATGGTTCGGTTTCGACGCTGGCGCCGATCTTTGCCGCCGCCTTCGCCACCCAGGATACCTGGCAGACCTTCCTCGTCGGTCTCTCGGCCTCTGTCGGCGCCGGCATCTCCATGGGCTTCACCGAGGCGGCCCACGATGACGGCAAGCTTTCAGGCCGCGGTTCGCCGATCAAGCGCGGCCTTGCCTCCGGCATCATGACCGCACTCGGCGGCCTCGGCCACGCGCTCCCCTATCTGATCCCGCATTTCTGGACGGCGACCGCCACGGCGGCGGTGATCGTCTTCTTCGAACTCTGGGCGATCGCCTTCATCCAGAACCGCTATATGGAAACACCGTTCCTGCGGGCGGCATTCCAGGTGGTGCTCGGCGGTGGCCTGGTGCTCGCGGCCGGCATCCTGATCGGCAACGCGTGACGGGTGAGCGGCAAATACGAAAAAGGGCCGGTCTGACCGGCCCTTTTTGAAACTCTTTACTTTGCTTTGGATCAGTTGCCGACCGAGCCGACGACGACTTCGGCGCCGTTCTGGATGGTGACCCAACGGCCGCTGTGGTTCGAGGCCTGGCGCTTCAGGTAGCGGTAGGGCGTGTTGGTCCAGAGCCTTACGCCGTTTTCGAGATTGTCGAGAATGAAGTCGCCCTGCGCCGTGCGCACGGTCAACACCGCATGGCCTTCGCCATCGGGCTTGCGAACGACGGTGATCAGGAGATCGCTCGCCGGGAAGCCCTTGCTCATCAGGCGCTTGCGCTTCTCAAGCACGAAGTCCTCGCAGTCGCCGGCGTTGTCCGGATAGGACCAGACTTCGTCCCTGCCGTGCAGTTCCAGGTCGGTGACCGGCGTGATCTCGCGATTGACCGCAGCATTCACCTGCCGGATGGCGGCCCAGCCGCGTTCGGTCACGCGCGGAGCAACCGTTCCCTTGGAGCGCACATTGCATTCGCTCTTGTACTTCTGGCAGAATTCGTAGTGGCCGATCGGCTGCGATGTCGCCGAGCCGGTCTGCATCCATGGAGAAGAACCTGCCTGTGCAGGAATTGCCGTGTTTGCTGAAATGAAAAGTGCGCAGAACGCCGCGATACTTCCCTTAACTCCAGTCCAAGACGCCATACAAGTCCCCTGCAACGCGGTATGCCGGGCTCTTCCTGTCCGGACGTATTCGCGCAATCCTGAGTTGAAGGCAGCTTCTTTAGGTTCGTCCCCGTCGCTGCTCTAATCGTTAATAAAGAGTTAATAGCGTCGGCGCGGCAGAGTCAATCGCCGGAATCGGGACATCGGATTTTATGGTTAAAAGCGAGGCCACGCGCACGAAAACCCTTGCATCGTGGGCGGTCCACGGCGCTCGGCGGTTTTTGGGCAATTTGCGGCGGAAGGGGCGGGGCGTTCTCCCGCCCGGGCTCAGGCGAGCATCGTGCCGATGGCCTGCTTCATTTTAGCGATATCTTCTTCGCGCGAAAGGCGATGGTCGCCATCGCGGATGAGTGTCATGACGACATCGTCGGAGGGCAGGTGCTCCATCAGCCGCAGCGCATGGGTATAGGGAACGTCGGGGTCGCGCATGCCTTGCAGAATGTGCACCGGACAGCCGGTGGTGATCGTGCCCTCAAGCACCCGGTTCACGCGCCCGTCTTCGATGAGGACGCGGGTGAAGATGTTCGGCTCCGGGCTGTACTCGGAGGGTTCCTCGAAAAAGCCGCGTTCGGCAAGCGAAGTTTTCTCCGCTTCCGTCAGATTGGGTTCGATCAGTTCGGCGGTGAAATCCGGCGCCGGCGCAATCAGCACCAGGCCGGCGACACGGTTTCCGTCGCCACGCTGCCTGAGCTCCTGGATGACCCGCAGCGCAATCCAGCAGCCCATCGACGAGCCGATCAGCACGACGCGGCCCGGCGCCGCCCGATCAATGACCGCAAGGCTCTCCTCGAGCCAGCGCGAGATCGTGCCATCGGTGAAGGCGCCGCCGGAGGCGCCGTGGCCGGAATAGTCGAAGCGCACGCAGGCCGCGCCCCGTTCCATGGCATAGCGCTCGACCTCGACCGCCTTGGTGCCGGTCATGTCCGAACGGTAGCCGCCGAGCCAGACGAGCGTCGGCTGTCCCGATGGCTTCTCCGGGTGGCGCACGCGCATCGCGATCCTGCGCTGAGCCGCATCCGTGCCGACCTCGATGAAGCTGATTTCCGTCTCGGCTGGCGTATTGTGCATGCCCGTAATCTCCAAAAGCCCGTTTAACTGGCGATTTTCTTTCTAAAACAGATTCGCCTTGGTATCGACAGGTGGTGATTTTCCTTGAAAGCCGTGCTATTGACTCTCGCGCCGCAATTCACACATTGCCGTCGGTGACAGATTCAGGCGCTTCGTTTGTGATCGCGCCGGCGAACGAATTAAACAACATTTCGGAAATAGCTCGAGGAGAGTACGACCATTCGCAGACCGTTCAAAACGGACGCCCCCGTCAAGGAGGGACCGCGCTCAAACAAGGAAATCCGGGTGCCCCGGGTTCAGCTTATCGATGCCGAAGGCCAGAATATCGGTGCCGTCCCGATCGACCAGGCGCTCCGCATGGCGGAAGAAGCAGGTCTTGATCTGGTAGAGATCGCACCGAACTCCGAACCGCCGGTGTGCAAGATTCTGGATCTTGGCAAGCTGAAATACGCCAACCAGAAGAAGGCGGCCGAAGCGCGCAAGAAGCAGAAGATCGTCGAAATCAAAGAAATC
Organism: Ensifer sp. EB106-03-01-XG145; assembly: GCF_058792075.1. Lineage (NCBI taxonomy): Bacteria > Pseudomonadati > Pseudomonadota > Alphaproteobacteria > Hyphomicrobiales > Rhizobiaceae > Ensifer > Ensifer sp. EB106-03-01-XG145. The sequence goes on from NZ_JBYTEC010000001.1 coordinate 187,263, forward strand.
AAGATGCGCCCGAACATCGACACGCATGACTATGACGTGAAGATGAAGGCGATGAACCGGTTCTTCGAGGACGGCGACAAGGTCAAGGTCACGCTGAAGTTCCGCGGCCGCGAAATGGCCCACCAGGAACTGGGCATGAAGCTTCTGCTCCAGGTCAAGGATGATACCCAGGCGATCGCCAAGGTGGAGGCCGAGCCGAAGCTCGAAGGCCGCCAGATGATGATGGTTCTGGCGCCGCGCTAAGCCGCCGCTGCCGTCAGTCGTAAGACCAAATTGATGAAAGCCGCCTTCCGGGCGGCTTTTTTCTTCGAGGCCGGCGGCGGCCGCCGCAGATCGCGCTCCCGCCTAGAGCATGCGCTGACGAACGTGCTAGAGATGTATGGGGAAGCGTTCGGCCACCGCTTGCAGCGCCATCTTCGATTCCCCAGTTGCGCTTTTCGGCATGTGCGGTTATAAGCCCCCGTCCGAACGGTCCGGCAGGGCATGCCGTGGCCGTTCTTAACGCTGGAAATGGACCTCGTCTGTCCGTTTCGAATTCTTAAGAAAAATGGAGTAGCAAAATGCCCAAGATGAAGACGAAATCGTCTGCCAAGAAGCGGTTCAAGATCACCGCTACTGGCAAGGTTCGTGCAGCAGCTGCTGGCAAGCGCCACGGCATGATCAAGCGTTCCAACAAGTTCATCCGCGACGCACGTGGAACCATGGTTCTCGCGGAGCCTGATGGCAAGAAGGTCATCAAGAACTACCTGCCCAACGGTCTCTAAGACTTTCAGGCATTTTGGACACGTTAAGGAGATCATGACATGGCACGTGTAAAACGCGGCGTAACCGCTCACGCCAAGCACAAGAAGACACTCAAGGCAGCCAAGGGCTTCTACGGCCGCCGCAAGAACACCATCCGCGCTGCGAAGGCTGCGGTTGATCGTTCGAAGCAGTTCGCTTACCGCGACCGCAAGGTCAACAAGCGCAACTTCCGCGCTCTCTGGATCCAGCGCATCAACGCTGCCGTCCGCGAATTCGGCCTGACCTACGGCCGCTTCATCGACGGCCTGAACAAGGCTGGCATCGAAGTCGACCGCAAGGTTCTGTCCGACATGGCTATCCATGAGCCGGCAGCATTCGGCGCCCTCGTCGAAGCTTCCAAGAAGGCGCTTGCCTACCTCAAGGAAGCCGGCACGACAAACGAGTTTGAAAGCGCTGTCCGTTAAGCCAGCGTTTTCCCAAAACCGTACTTAAAATTCGTTGGGAAACCCGCGCTGGCAGGGCTAGCGCGGGTTTTTCTTATTTCGCGAGATGAACGTGCGAGACGATCGAAAGGAACTGCCCCGGTTCCACCTTCCGACGACGCTTCAGCCGGGCCTCCGGCTTCGTCGTCCCTGCGTCTTTGCACTGGCATTCTTTGCGACCGCGGCGCGATCACATTCCTGAAGACTTGAGCCGATATAGAACCGAACCCATTCCCGCATCGAGGCAGGACAGAATGAGCGAACTGGAAACACTGGAACGGATACTGCTGGCGGACATCGATGCCGCAGGTGATGAGGGCTCGATCGAGGCCGTGCGCGTCAATGCGCTCGGCAAGAAGGGCTCGATCTCCGAGCTCCTGAAGACGCTGGGCACCATGACGCCGGAAGAGCGCCAGACCCGCGGTGCGCAGATCAATGCGCTGAAGACCACGGTCGCAGACGCGATCGCCGCCCGCAAGTCGGCGCTGAAGGATCAGGCGATCGCCGAGCGCCTGGCACGTGAGACGGTCGACATCAGCCTGCCGGTCCGCTCCTCGCCCGCCGAGCGCGGCCGCATTCACCCGATCAGCCAGATCGTCGACGAGATCACCGCGATCTTCGGCGACATGGGCTTCTCGATTGCCGAAGGTCCGGATATCGAGACCGACTACTACAACTTCACGGCGCTGAATTTCCCGGAAGGGCATCCCGCTCGCGAGATGCACGACACCTTCTTCTTCAATCCGGACGAGAAGGGCGACCGCAAGGTGCTGCGCACGCACACCTCGCCGGTGCAGATCCGCACCATGGAGGCGCAGCAGCCGCCGATCCGCATCATCATCCCCGGCAAGACCTATCGCCAGGATTCCGACGCGACCCATTCGCCGATGTTCCACCAGGTCGAAGGCCTGGTGATCGACAAGGCGGCGAACGTCGCCAACATGCGCTGGGTTCTGGAAGAGTTCTGCAAGGCCTTCTTCGAGGTCGACCAGGTGACGATGCGCTTCCGTCCGTCCTTCTTCCCCTTCACCGAGCCGTCCTTCGAAGTCGACATCCAGTGCGACCGCTCCGGCCCGATTGTCAAGTTCGGCGAAGGCACCGATTGGATGGAGATCCTCGGCTGCGGCATGGTGCATCCGAACGTGCTGCGCTCGGGCGGGCTCGATCCCGACGAGTATCAGGGTTTTGCGTGGGGCATGGGCCTCGACCGCATCGCCATGCTGAAATACGGCATGCCTGACCTGCGTGACTTCTTCAATGCCGACGTTCGCTGGATGACCCATTACGGCTTCCGCCCGCTGGACATGCCGACGCTGTTCGGTGGTCTCTCGGCCTGATCGCGCAGCTGATCAGAGCGGATGCGCTCACATTCGTTCGCGCTTCCGCTCTTTCTTTTTGTTTTGCCGCATTTGTGCGACGTCAGGTGATGCCACCTGACTGCAAAATGCTCTAGGACACAGGTGAAATCATGAAATTCACGCTTTCCTGGCTCAAGGACCACCTTGATACCGACGCTTCGCTGGAAGAGATCTGCGCGCGGCTGACGATGATCGGGCTCGAGGTCGAGGACGTCGACGACAAGGCCGCCTTCAAGCCCTTCGTCATCGCCAAGGTCGTCTCGGCCGAGCAGCATCCGAATGCCGACAAACTGCGCGTGTTGATGGTCGACACCGGCTCGGGCGCCCCGATCCAGGTCGTCTGCGGCGCGCCGAATGCGCGCACCGGCCTCGTCGGCGCCTTTGCCGCTCCCGGAACCTATGTGCCCGGCATCGACGTGACGCTCGCCGTCGGCACCATCCGCGGTGTCGAAAGCCGCGGCATGATGTGCTCGGAAAAGGAGCTGCAGATCTCCGAAGACCACAACGGCATCATCGACCTGCCGGCTGACGCGCCGGTCGGTACGAGCTACGCCGCCTATGCCGGTCTCGACGATCCGATGATCGAGATCAACCTGACGCCGAACCGCCCGGACTGCACCAGTGTCTACGGCATTGCCCGTGACCTCGCGGCCTCCGGCCTCGGCACGCTGAAAGCACGGCCTGCGCCCTCCTTCGCCGTCGAAGGCGAAACGCCGGTGAAGCTGACGCTCGACCTCGGCGAAGACAGGCACTTGTGCCCCGGCTTCTCGTTGCGGCTCGTGCGCGGCGTCAAGAACAGCCCGTCGCCGAAGTGGATGCAGCAGCGGCTGCTGGCGATCGGCCTTCGCCCGATCAACGCTTTGGTCGACATCACCAACTACATGACCTTCGACCAGGGCCGACCGATGCACGTCTTCGACGCCGCCAAGGTCAAGGGCAACCTGACGGTCCGCCGCGCCAAGGACGGCGAAACCGTGCTGGCGCTCGATCAGCGTGAATACAAGCTCGGCCCCAACAACGTCGTCATATCGGACGAAAAGGCGATCGAATCGATCGGCGGCGTCATGGGTGGCGAGCATTCCGGCTGTGACGAGAACACCACCGACGTGCTGATCGAGTCGGCGCTCTGGGATCCGATGAACATCGCCAAGACCGGCCGCACGCTCGGCATCATCACCGATGCGCGCTACCGCTTCGAACGCGGTGTCGACCCGGAATACATGGTGCCCGGCCTTGAGCGCACCACCGAGCTGGTGCTCGAACTCTGCGGTGGCAAGGCCGCCAAGGCGGAAGTGGTCGGCTATGCCGGCTATCAGCCGAAGATCGTCGATTTCCCGGTTTCCGAAGTGAAGCGACTGACCGGCCTCGAGGTCTCTTCGGAAGAGAGCGTCTCGATCCTGAAGAAGCTCGGCTTCGGCGTCGAAGGCTCGGGCGAACGCTTCCAGGTTTCGGTCCCGTCCTGGCGCCCGGATGTCGACGGCAAGGCCGATCTTGTCGAAGAGGTCATGCGCATCCATGGTGTCGACAACATCGTTGCGGCCCCGCTGCCGAGCCATGGCACCGTCAACGGCAAGATCCTGACGACGCTGCAGATCCGCACCCGTCTTGCCAAGCGTACGCTTGCAAGCCGCGGCATGCTGGAAGCGGTCACCTGGTCGTTCATCTCCGAGGAGCAGGCGAAGCTCTTCGGCGGCGGCGCGCCGGCGCTCAAGCTCGCCAATCCGATCGCCTCAGACATGTCGGACATGCGCCCGTCGCTGCTGCCGGGTCTGTTGACGGCCGCCCAGCGCAATGCTGACAAGGGTTTCGGCGACGTTGCGATCTTCGAGGTATCCGGCACCTATGAAGGCGATACGCCGGACGCCCAGCGCCGCGTCGCTGGCGGCATCCGCCGCGGCACCGCCTCGCTGAACGGCGCTGGCCGTCTGTGGTCGAACGCGGCTAAGGGCGGCGGCAAGGCGGTCGACGTTTTCGACGCCAAGGCTGATGCGATTGCGGTGCTCGAAGCCTGCGGCGTGGCGATGGGCAACGTCCAGTTCGGGCCGGGTGGTCCCGCCTGGTACCATCCGGGCCGCTCCGGCACGATCAAGCTCGGCCCGAAGATCGTTCTCGGCACCTTCGGCGAGTTCCACCCGAAGACGCTGGAAGCGCTCGACGTCTCCGGCGCGCTTTGCGGCTTCGAGATCTATGTCGATGCCATGCCCGAACCGAAGAAGAAGGCGACCCGCACCAAGCCGGCGCTCGATCTCTCGCCGTTCCAGGCGGTCAAGCGCGACTTCGCCTTCGTCGTCGACAAGGCGGTGGAGGCCGGCGCCATCCTGCGCGCCGCTTCCGGCGCCGACCGCAAGCTGGTCACCGGCGTCAGCGTCTTCGACGTCTTCGAGGGCGCATCGCTTGGCGAGGGCAAGAAGTCGATCGCCATCGAAGTCACCATCCAGCCGGTCGAGCGCACGCTGACCGACGAGGATTTTGAAGCGCTCACCGCCAAGATCGTCGCCAATGTGACGAAGTCGACGGGCGGCGTTCTGCGGGCGTAACCCGCTCAAGCACGTATCAATCGAAAGGGCCGCTGCGATCCAGCGGCCCTTTCCGTTTTGCGGTTCAATCCACGCGCTGCATCAGTTCGATGCGGTTGCCGAAGGGATCGTTGACATAACATCTGCGGTAGCCGGCAAGCGGCTCGTCCTCGGCGATCGTCACACCGGCCGCTTCGAGCCGCAGCGTCAGGCGGTCGAGATCGTCGACGAGAAAGGCCGGGTGAGCCTTGCGTGCCGGCCTGAAGTCTTGGTCGATGCCGAGATGCAGGCGGATGCTGCCCTGTTCGAACCAGCAGCCGCCACGCGCGAGAAGATTGGCCGGCTTGCTCACCTCCGAGAGGCCGAGGAGACCGCTGTAGAAGCCGCGAGCCGCCGGCTCGGCACCCGCCGGCATGGCAAGCTGGATATGGTCGATGCCGATGAGCCTGCCCGTCGGCGAGGGTTTCTCCGGGGTTGCCGTCATCACGCGTGCTGATGGAAGACCTTGTTGACGATCACCCAACGCCCGTCGATCTTCACCAGCGACAGATGGTCGGAATAGCGTTCGCCGGCGAAACTGTCGACCACCCTCACGGTTGCAGTATCACCGGTGATATCGATCTTCTGCACGTCCATCTCCGGCTGGGTTCCAGGGGGGGCTGCACCCGTCTCGATGATCGTCTTGATGAAGCCGTCGCGCGTCGTCCATTCGAGCGCGCCCTTGTAGTTGCCGATAATCGCCGCATCGGGGTGAAACGCCTTGCGCAGCGCGCCCTCATTGGCAAAGGCCATGCCGTCGACATAGAGGTGCACCACCGCGCTGATCGCCTGCTCGTCGGACATTCCCGCTCCTCCGGATTTGTTGCCGTTGGTTGAGAGGTAGTGCGTCCGGCGTGAATTTCGATGGGAAATCTCCCCGCCATCTGCGGAAGGCGGGGAGAAATGGAGCATTTCCAGGAAAAGTGCGAAGCGGTTTTCCGTCAGGAAAAGCGGTGAAATCACAGAGATAGAGCGTTTCCAAGACTCCGTTTCTCCTGGAAACGCTCTAGGTCAACGGTTGGTGAGCGCCAGCGAGGCGTCCGTGTAGCGATTGCCGGCGACAAGTGCCGGCGACAGCGCTTCGGCGAGGCGGCTGGATTCCTCAGCACTGAGCGTGATGCCTGCCGCGGCCGCATTCTGCTCCAGATGGTCGAGCTTGCGGGCGCCCGGGATAGGCACGATGAAATCACCCTGGTTGATGACCCAGGCGAGCGCGAGTTGAGCCGCGGTCACACCCTTCTCCTCAGCCAGCGCTTGAAGCGTTTCGACCAGCCGCACGTTGGCGTCGAAATTCTCCGCCTGGAAACGCGGTAGCGAGCGCCGGAAATCGTTGGCTTCCAGATCATCGGCCTTGCGCAGCGCGCCGGTCAGCATGCCGCGCCCGAGCGGGCTGTAGGGCACGAAGCCGATGCCGAGTTCGCGGCAGGTGGCGAGCACGTCCGCTTCCGGGTCACGCGACCACAGAGAATACTCGCTTTGGACAGCGGCGATCGGATGAACCTTGTGGGCCCGACGGATGGTGGCGGCACTCGCTTCGGAAAGGCCGAGGGCCCGCACCTTGCCCTCGCGCACCAATTCGGCCATGGCGCCGACGGTATCCTCGATCGGAACCTCCGGGTCGACACGGTGCTGGTAGTAGAGGTCGATGACATCGGTGCCGAGCCGCTTGAGTGAGGCTTCGGCCACCGCCTTCGCGTGCTCCGGCCGTCCGTCGACGCTCTTGATTGCCTGGGCCGCCGGCACCCCGGCTTCGATGCGGAAGCCGAATTTGGTGGCGATCGTCACCTTGTCGCGCATGGGGCCGAGCGCTTTGCCGAGCAGCTTCTCGTTTTCGAATGGGCCATAGACTTCGGCCGTGTCGAAGAAGGTGATGCCGAGGTCGATGGCGCGGTGAAGGGTGCGGATCGATTCCGCTTCATCGGCTGCGCCATAGGCGAAACTCATGCCCATGCAGCCGAGGCCGATGATGGAGACGGTAAGGTCATTCCCGAGTTTGCGGGTCTTCATGTCGTTTCCTTTGTCTGGCTGCCACGCGTCGGAACGAACGCGCTGGGAGGGCGCGTCTATCGTCCGAGGCATGAATTGGTGGCTGGACACCGCCGATGCGCCTGAATGGCGGGCGACGGTTCCTCGTTGCCATCGCAGACGAGCTCCTCGCTTCGTCCGGACGTTGGCGACGATTGAAGAATAGGGCCATGCGCGGCGGCTGAAAATCACTGTCAATTCTCACGGGCTGTTCTATTGTTTCGATCAATGAACAGAACGCAGCTCTCTCAACTCGCGGTATTGGCCGCCGTTGCCGCCAATGGCAGTTTTCGCGGGGCCGCCCGAGAACTCGGCGTGGCGCCGTCGGCCGTCAGCCACGCCGTCGGCAGCCTCGAGGCGAGCCTTGGGATTCGCCTGCTGGCGCGCACCACACGCAGCGTCGCGCCGACCGAGGAGGGGCGCCGGCTGCTCGAAAGGCTGGCGCCGGCGCTGGAAGAGATCGCCCATGCGCTGGAAGCGGCCGCCGACGCCCGCGAGCGTCCCGCAGGCAATCTGCGCATCACGGCGCCGCGGTTTGCAGCAGACCTGATCCTCGCGCCAAGGCTCGGGACCTTCCTGAACCTCTATCCGGAGATCGTCCTGGAAATCGCCAATGAGGATGGCTTCACCGATATTGTCGAAGAAGGCTTTGACGCTGGCATCAGGCTCGGCGAAAGCCTGGAAGCCGATATGATCGCCGTCAAAGTTGGGCCTGAGCTGGAAAGCGCCGTCGTCGCTTCGCCCGACTACTTCGAGCGCCACGGCCGGCCGCAGCACCCGCGCGACCTGGCGGAGCATCGTTGCATCCGCCGACGCTTCTCCAACGGCACGCTTTATCGCTGGGAGTTCGAGAAGGGCGGTGAGGAGCTGACGGTATCGGTCGAGGGCCCGCTGATCCTCGGTGAGGACCGGCCGATCATCAAGGCAGCGATGGGCGGCGCCGGCCTTGCCTATCTTTTCCTGTCGCGGGTGGAAACGGCGATCGCTGAAGGACGGCTGGAGCGTGTCATGGAAGACTGGTGCGCACCCTATGCCGGCCCCTATCTTTATTATCCAAGCCGCAGGCAGATGCGGCCGGCACTGCGCGCCTTCATCGATTTCTTCCGGCACAGCAGATAGCCGCGGTGTGGAAACGGGTGGCGCCGTTGGGCCGGATTTGGAATGCCATTGGTCTCGCACTCCGTTTGTTCGGATGAGAAAGGAAAACGATGAAGAAGCCCGGTTCGATGAAGGGTCTCGAAGATCTCGGCCGGGTACGGTTGTCCAGGAATTTCTTCTTCCGCGACTTTCTGCATTCGGAGATCGCCGATTTCTATCGCATCCCGAACATTCCTGACGATCCGGATCTCGCGATCGAGGCCGGGCGCCGCCTCTGCGAGGAGCTGCTGGAGCCGCTAGAGGCGACCTTCGGTCGCCTCGTCATTCGCTCAGGCTACCGCAACCGCGCCGTCAACGGCTTCGGCAATGCCAATGGTCTCAACTGCTCGACCAATGCCGCTTCGGCCGCCGACCATATCTGGGACATGCGCGATGCCGACGGATGCATCGGCGCCAGCGCCTGCATCGTCATCCCCTGGGTCTGGGATCGCCGTGGCGATATCGGCGGCTGGCAGTCGATCGCCTGGTGGATCCACGACCATCTGCCCTATGCCTCGCTTTGCTTTTTCCCGAAGTTATGGGCCTTCAACATCCAGTGGCACGAGCGGCCGGCGCGTCGGATATCGAGTTTTATCCAACCGCGCGGGCTGCTGACGAAGGCCGGCATGGCAAATCAGGCCGGTAGCCATGCGGAGGCCTATGCCGGATTTCCGGATTTGAGGAACGTGCCGAAATTGACCTTGTAGCGCACGTGCTCGTCGGTCCCGGAGTAGCGGTCGTAGAGCCGCCGCGCCATGGCATTGTCGGCCTCGGTGTACCAGTAGAGCCGGTCCCAGCCTTTCTCCTGACAATGCGCGATGAGATCGTCGATCATTGCCCGTGCCACGCCCTGGCCGCGTGCGGCGGGATCGACATAGAGATCCTCGATGTAGCAGATCGGTTGCCGGAAGAAGGTGGCGAGCTGCTCCTGGCAGATGGCAAAGCCCACCGTCTTTTCGTCGAGGATCGCCAAGCGCGCGAAAAGCGGCGTCGAGGGATCGGTCAGCCTCTTCCAGGTGAGGTCGATGATGTCCCCGGCGAGATCGGTGCCGGAAAAGGCGACATAGCCGGCCCAGAGGCGGCGCCAGTCCGCCTCGTCGCCGGCTGTCGCAGCGCGTGTCGTCAATGCCATCGGGTTGGTTTTGCTCCCGTCATTCGCCCACATCGTTGAGCTTTCGGATCGCTTCATCCGACAGCTCCAGTGCGGCAGAACGAATGAGGCTCTCCAACTGCGCGAGGCTGGTCGCGCTGGCGATCGGCGCCGTGACGCCCTTGCGCGTCCGGATCCAGGCGAGCGCAATTTCCGCCTGGGTCGCTCCGGTGTCGGCCGCGATGTCGTCGAGCACGCCGAGGATGCGCATGCCGCGCCCGTCAAGATATTTCTCGACGCCGCTGCCGCGCGCCGAGCCTTCGAGGTCCTTGTGCGTCCGGTATTTTCCCGAGAGGAACCCGCGCGCCAGCCCGAAATAGCTGATGACGCCGATCTCCTCGGCAACGCAGAGATCGCGCAGCGGCCCTTCGAACGCGTCGCGGTCATAGAGATTGTATTCCGGCTGCAGCACCTGATAGCGCGGCAGGCCCTGGTTTGCGGATACGTCGAGCGCCTCGCGCAGTTGCAGCGAGTTCAGGTTGGAGGCGCCGATGGCCCGGACCTTGCCCTCGGTCAGCAACTGGTCGTAGGCCGCCAGCGTCTCCTCGTAGGGCGTTTCCGGATCGGGCCAGTGGGAGAGATAGAGATCGATATGGTCGGTCTGCAGCCGTTTCAGCGAATCCTCCACCGCCTGCAGGATCCAGCGGCGCGAAAGTCCCTTGCGGTCGGGCCCGAGTTCGGAGCCGACCTTGGTGACGATGACGGCCTTGTCGCGCGACCGGCGCGACTGCTTCAGCCATTTGCCGATGATCGTTTCGGATTCGCCGCCGTGATTGCCCGGCGCCCAGGAGGAGTAGACATCAGCCGTATCGATGGCGTTGAACCCGGCATCGAAAAAGGCGTCGAGCAGCGCAAAGGAGGTCTTTTCGTTGGCGGTCCAGCCGAAGACATTGCCGCCGAAGACAAGGGGCGCAATTGTCAGGTCGGTACGGCCAAGTCTCAGTTTTTCCATGGTTTCGCTCCATTGGACTGGATGAGAGCATATCGCGATCGGGAGGATTGCGAAGGGAAAGATAGGGCAGAAAAGCTGACATTGTCACCCGTCTGCCGGCTTTTTTCTGCGAAACGCGAATCTCGGCCGGAACGATATCAATCGCTTGATAGGTACGTACCTCGGCGCTAGTCTCGGCCGCAAAATCAGGGAGCTTCACCATGTTACGTTTCGGAATTCTGTCCACGGCCCGGATCGGCCGCGACCTCGTCGTGCCGGCCATTCAGGACGCGGAGAACTGCGTCGTTTCGGCTGTAGCCAGCCGCGACTTCGCAAAAGCCCGGGCGATGGCCGACCGCTTCTCCGCACCGCATGCCTTCGGCTCCTACGAGGAGATGCTGGCGTCCGACGTCATCGATGCGGTCTATATTCCGCTCCCGACGGCACAGCACGTGGAATGGTCGGTCAAGGCCGCCAACGCCGGAAAACACGTGCTGTGCGAGAAGCCGATCGCGCTGCGGGCCTCCGAGATCGACACGCTGATCGCGGCGCGGGACCGCAACGGCGTGGTGATCGCCGAAGCCTTCATGGTCACCTACAGCCCCGTCTGGCGCAAGGTGCGCTCGCTGCTGGCCGAAGGCGCGATCGGCCGGCTGCGCCACGTCCAGGGCGCCTTCACCTATTTCAACCGCGACCCCAACAACATGCGCAACATTCCAGCGCTCGGCGGCGGCGGTCTGCCGGATATCGGTGTGTACCCGACGATCACCACCCGTTTCGTCACCGGCAAGGAGCCGGTGCGGGCGCAGGCAAGCACCGATCGCGATCCGGAATTCGGCACGGACATCTATTCGAGCGTGCGGGCAGACTTCGGCGATTTCGAGCTGAGCTTCTATATCTCCACCCAGCTCGCCGCCCGCCAGGTCATGGTCTTCCATGGCGACAAGGGCTTCATCGAGGTGAAGTCGCCCTTCAACGCCGATCGTTACGGCCGTGAGGAGGTGGAATTGACGAACCAGAACCACGCCCAGTCCCAGCTCTTCCGCTTCCAGGATGCCCGCCAGTACAAGCTTCAGGCGGAAGCCTTCTCGCGCGCCGCCAAGGGTGAGGACGAGGAAGTGGTGACGCTCGAGAATTCGCGTCTCAATCAGAAATTCATCGACGCGATCTATCGCGCCAGCGCCAAGGATGGCTGGGAGACCATCTGAGACGATCGAAGAATACGAGAAGGTCCGCCGGCATGACCGGCGGACGCCTTTCGCGATCTCTTGAGACCATCCGTCAGGCGATCGCCCCGCGCTCCTGCGCCAGACCGCGCAGCTTGAAGAACAGGAAGTCGGCGACGCCGATCATGCCGATGACGACGAGGGCAATGCCGGCGGCGGAAAGGGAGGCATAGGCGGCGAGCAGCAATGCCAAGCTTCCTACCTGCCAGAGCATGTCGCCGGCGATGCTGATGCGCGCCGAAGCCGTCACCGGGCCGCCATTGCGCGCCGCCGAGAGGTGGAATATCCCCCAGATCAACAGACCGGCACCCAGCGCCTTCAACATGACAGGCGTGATGAGGGGCGTCGCGGCGGCGTTGACCAGTGCAGCCAGCGGCACTGCTGCGAGGATCAGCGCGGCGCCGGAGACGAGCGAGAAGGCGTCGACGAGGAAGGTCTTGTTGAGCGGGCTGCGGTTCGAGAGGGTCGTCTTCGGCTCCATCCGTTTGTCGATGGCCGGATGTTGCGCTGATGACGTCATCAAACCAATTACCTCTGAGGTAATGGATTTTACCCGGCACGCGCGCCAGTCTGCCGGGCAAATGGAGAATCACGACACATGCAGTTTGGCGAACATCTGAAGGAGTGGCGCGGACACCGCCGCATGAGCCAGCTCGACCTGGCGGTCGCCGCCGGCATTTCGGCGCGTCACCTCTCGTTCCTCGAAACCGGCCGCTCGAAACCGTCGGAAGGCATGATCCTGCGGTTGGCCTCGGTGCTGGAAGTCCCGGCCCGCGACCAGGGGACGCTGTTTTCGGCAGCCGGCTATCGACCGCGCATGGCGACACGGCCGGCCGCGGGCCTGGACGCCATGCCGCCGGCCGTCGCCAATGCCATCAGGCTGATCCTGGCGCGCCACGATCCCTATCCCGGCCTGGTGCTCGACCACGAATATACGTTGCTGGTGGTCAACCCGGCGCTGGCGAGCCTGGCCGTCGCCGCCGACATTCCGTTCCAGCCGGGAGAAAATTTCCTCGACACCTTCCTCGGCAATGACAATGTGCGCAAGCTGGTCGTCAATTGGGAGCCGGCGGCCGCCGATCTCGTGCAGCGCGTGCGCACGGAGGCCTGGCTGCAAGGACCGCGCAGCCGCCTCGGCAAACGCCTGGAGAAGGCCGCGTCCAATCCCGCAGTGGCGCGCGCGGTCGAGAATCATCCGGACACTGACCGGCTGCCCGTTCTGCCGATCGAACTCGATGTCGGCGGCTTGCGGCTGAGCTTCATCACCACGCTGCAGACCTTCGGCTCGACCCAGGATGCCCTGGTGGAGGGTGTGCTGATCGAATCCTTCTTCCCCGCGGACGAGGAGACCAGGGCGTTTTTCGAGCGAAAAGGATGAGCATTCTTTGTGCGCTCATCTGAGCGCACGGCGCTAGTGGCTGTCGCGCTGCAGGCCGACTGCGATGGCGCCGCATAGCATCAACGCGACGCCCATATTATAGGCGCCAATCGCTGCGACCGCTTCGACCCAGCTGCCGCTGACACCTGCCAAAGCCAGCAGCACCGCACCGACCAGCACGCAGACACGCGCAGAGCGCAGACCGCATGTGATGATGCCGAGAAGGAAGGAGGCGGTGACGATCATGGTCCCGGTACCCTTACGAGTTGATGATGATCATGCCGCTGATGATCAGCGCGGCACCGAGCGCGTAACGTAGCGTCACCGCCTCGCCGAGAAAGACGACGGCAAGCAGCGGCACAATGCAGAAGGTGAGCGCCATGAACGAATAGGCGATCGTCAGCGGCACGGACTTGATCGTGAAGATCCAGATGATCGTGCCGATGCCGTAGACGGCCAAGGCGGTGAGCAATGTCGGGTTAAGGGCCAGCGCCAGCAGCCCTTGCGCGTTGGCGTCGCCGGTCTTGGCGCTTGTCAATTTGAAGAGGATCTGACCGGCCGAAATCAGCACCGGCGTGAAGAACAGTCCGAACCAGACGGCGGGCTGAAGATTGAGGTTCATCGCCACGTCTCACACCGCCAGAGCTTTGTCTTCGCGATAGTAGATGTCGCGGCCGATATCGATGCACTCGTGCTCGGCTGGCACCGGATGCACCGCGCGAAGGAAGGAGTGGGTATAGGGGAAGAAATTGAAGTGCGGATTGAAGGTGTAGCGATACTCGCGCTCGCGTGGCACGACAATGATCAGGCGCCGGCGGGCAATCCGTCGAAGTTCGGAGATCGCTTTGCGATAGTCGAGGATATGTTCGATGACATGGGTGCAGACGACGGTGTCGAACTCGCCATCCGCAAATGGCAGGTCCTCGATCATCGCCGCGTGATATTCCACGCCCTCGATCCGGGCCGCGTCGTCGATGGCGAAGTCGACGCCTGTCAGGCGCTTGACCTCGGGATTGGCAGCGCGGATCCGTTTCAACAGAACGCCGGTTCCGCAGCCGACGTCGCAGACGCTGTCGCCGACGACGCTTGCGGCGATCTTGCGCACGCAGGCTTCGGAATTGTCCGTTCCCTCGTGAACCCTCGGATGGCGCCGATAGAGGTCTTCGTATTCGCGTGCCGACAGGAACGGCGCCCGCGCGCGAAACTCCGCGAGATGCGCGATATGCTTGCCCCAGGCGAGGCTCGCCATGCCCTTGAACAGGCGCGAATCTCTGAGGATCGGCGGTATGACGTCTTCGATGATGAAGCGTATGCGGTTGGTTGTTTCCCGGTTCATCCGTGATGTTCCCGAACGATCCGTGCCTGCGTTCCGATCACCAAGTCCTCGGTCTGGGACAAAGCGAGGCCGCCCTTCGCGCTGTCGAGGGGAGCGGCCCGTGCGGCGGTTGCGATATAGTGAAGACGAAGCTGCTCGGTCCGGGCCCGTGAGACGGAATCGAGGATCAGGCCCGCCGTGAACATGATGATCGACACCATCAGCATGGCCAGCGCGAAGACCCAGGTCGGCATGCGCGGCACGAGCCCGGTGGCGAAATACTCGAGCAGCACCGGCATCATGAAACCGACGCTCGTCGAGAGGAAAGCCATGCCGATCAGTCCGAAGAACGTGAAAGGCCGCGTTTCTTTCATGAGCATTGCGAAGGTCCAGAGGATCTTGGCGCCGTCCCTGTATGTCGACAGCTTGGAATGGGAGCCGTCGGGTCTTCGGCCATAGTCCAGTTCAAGCTCTGCGACCGGCAGTTTCAGCCGCGAGGCATGGACCGACATCTCCGTCTCGATCTCGAAGCCGTTCGAAACGGCAGGGAAGCTCTTGGCGAACCGCCGCGAAAAGACCCGGTAGCCGGAGAAGATGTCGTTGAAATCCGTACCGAACATCGATCGGTAGAGAAGGTTGAAGAGCCTGTTGCCGAGCGCATGACCCTGTCTGCCCGCGTCGTTGTGGACGCCGCGCCGCGTCCCGACGACCATGTCAGCGCGCTCTGTGATCAAGGTGCGGATCAGATCTTCCGCATCCGTCGGACAATAGGTGCTGTCGCCGTCGGCCATCACATAGATGTCGGCATCGATATCGGCGAGCATCCGGCGCACCACGTGCCCCTTGCCCTGCCGGCGCTCGCGCACGACGGTCGCACCGGCAAGCATGGCCTTCAGCGCCGTGCCGTCCGTCGAATTGTTGTCGTAGACATAGATCTGCGCCGTCGGCAGTGCCGCCTGGAAGCCCTGAACCACTTGCCCGATGGTCGACGCTTCGTTGTAGCAAGGCAGCAGAACGGCGATGTTGAAACGGTCGAACATCCGGGTGGCTCGGCTCATGTTGGGTCGGCGTCATCATAGGCATCAGGGTGTTAACAAGACGCCAAGGGCCGCGTCCGTGCGCGCAACCCCCCAAATTGTCGTGGGCTTTACGCTTTTTTGAGCGCTCGTCGTTAGGTTGCGATGTGATCGAGACGGGCGAGGATCCATGGCGAACGGGACGGCGACGCTTTCTGAGGCGATTTCGAAGAACGCGCCGAGGCCGTTCTGGTCGAGCCTGCGTTCGATGGTGTTCGTCTACGGCGCTCCCACCATCCTCGTCCTTGTCGCCCGGTTCCTGATGGCGTCCGACTATGTTGGCCGCGACAATGATGATGTCATGCGTCTGGTTCAGGTCCGCGATCTCCTCGCTGGCCAGAGCTGGTTCGACCTGACGCAAGCCCGCCTCGGCCTGGAAGGCGGCACGCTGATGCACTGGTCGCGCCTCATCGACCTGCCGATCGCCGCACTCATTTCCGTCTTCAGGCCGTTCGTCGGGACGGCGCAGGCTGAAACTTTGGCCTTGGGGTTCTGGCCGATTTCGCTTGCGATCCCGTTGCTGGTGGCAATGGGCCTGGCCGGCCGTCGTGCCGGTGGCGTGGCGGCGATGCATTTCTGCCTGGGACTGACGACGATCTTCATCGTCACCACCAATCGCTTCCTTGGCGGCTCGATCGATCACCACAACGTACAGTTGGTGCTCGTCGCAGCTATGGCAGCAATGCTGGTTGATCGACAGTATCGCGCGTCGAGCTACGCCATTGCAGGGTTGGCGGCGGCGCTGGCGATTGCCATTGGTGCGGAAACGACGCCGTTTGTGGCCGTGGTCTGCGCGGTCGTTGCCTGCCAGTGGGTTTGGGTCGGCCGACAGGCTTCGCAGGCTACCGTTGCCTTTGGCCTTTCGCTCGCTGCAAGCCTGAGCCTCTTCTTCTTCGTGACGGTACCGCCGCGCCTCTACCTGGCCGCAACCTGCGACAACCTCTCGATCGCCTTCTACTCGCTGGCGCTGACCGGAGGCGGCCTGCTGGCGCTTGCCGCCGCCACGCTAAGCCGTCGGTCGACTGTCGTGCGGTGTTTTGCCCTTGGCGCTTGCGGCCTGGGGGTCATTGTCGTGGCACTGTGGGTGGCGCCGCAATGCCTGGGCAATCCCTTGGCAGCGCTTGACCCGTTGCTCCGCGAGCTGTGGCTCGACAACGTCACCGAAGCGCGCTCTTTCGCAGCCGTTGCAACGGGGGAACCCGCGAGCATCGGCGCCTACTACTTCACCGGTGCCTTTGCCGCGCTTCTCTGTGCCTGGCGCATCTGGCGCCGCGACAGGGTCGATCTCAACCTCATCCTCTTCGCGCTTGTGTCTTCGAGCCTGATGATTGCACTCATCCAGGTACGCGGAATGGCCTTTTCCAATCTCCTGGCGATCGTACCGATCGCGTTGCTGCTCTCGAATCTGCGTGCCCGCTCAAACGGCGGAACGGCAGGCGTGGGCGCGTCTCTGCTCTATGTCGGCACGCTTCTCATTTCGGTTCCAGCGGTTTGGGCTATTGCCGGGGTTCTTGTCGACAAGGGAATCGGAGGAGTTGTGGCGGGTGAAACCGCAACCTCGAACGGTAAGGCGTGCCTGACAACGTCATCGCTGACCGATCTGGAAGGCTTGCCGCCGTCGTTCATTGTCGGGCCATCGGATATCGGTGCAACCCTGCTTCGCCGCACCCAGCACCGCGTGCTGAGCGCACCCTACCATCGCAATGCCGCCGGCATGCTCATGGAGCTGAAGATCGGTCTGGCACCGGCCGAGGACGCGGCGGTCATGTTGCGCCAGCTCGGACATCCGGTCCTGGCCTTCTGCGCTGCGGACGTGCAGGCGCGAATGATCGCCGCGCGGGCGCCACAAGGCTTCTATGCTGAGCTTGCCGCCGGGCGTGTGCCGGCGTTCCTTTCGCCCTTGCCGGTTTCCGAGGGCTCGCCCATTCGCCTCTATGCGCTGAAACCGTAAGCGGCGTCGGCCGCTTGGGGCGTTGGAAAGCGCAACGGATGTGCTGGCCTTCGGCGAAGGGTGCGGTAAAAGAAGCTATGGCTTCTTTCTTCGACAGCGATTCTCCGAGCAACCTCACCGAATATTCGGTGTCCGAGCTTTCGGGCTCGATCAAGCGAACGGTCGAGCAGGCCTTCGACCAGGTGCGCGTGCGCGGCGAGATCTCGGGCTATCGCGGCCCGCACTCGTCGGGCCATGCCTATTTCGCGCTCAAGGACGACCGGGCGCGCATCGATGCGGTGATCTGGAAAGGCACTTTCTCGCGCCTGCGCTTCCGCCCGGAAGAGGGCATGGAAGTGATCGCGACCGGTAAGGTCACGACTTTCCCGGGTTCGTCGAAATACCAGATCGTCATCGAAACGATGGAGCCGGCCGGTGCCGGCGCGTTGATGGCGCTCCTCGAAGAACGCAAGCGCAAGCTGGCTGCGGAAGGGTTGTTTGATGCCGGCCGCAAGCGGCCGTTGCCCTATATGCCCAAGGTGATCGGCGTCGTCACTTCGCCAACAGGCGCTGTCATTCGCGATATCCTGCACCGCATTGCCGACCGTTTCCCCGTGCATGTCGTCGTCTGGCCGGTGCGCGTCCAGGGCGACGGCTCTGGCGACGAGGTGGCGGCGGCGATCCGCGGCTTCAACGACATCGCGCCCGGTGGGCCGATCGCCCGGCCAGACGTGCTGATCGTTGCCCGCGGCGGTGGCAGCCTTGAGGACCTCTGGGGCTTCAATGACGAGGCGGTGGTCCGGGCTGCGGCGGCTTCCGAGATCCCGCTGATTTCCGCCGTGGGTCACGAGACCGACTGGACGCTGATCGATCATGCCGCCGACCAGCGGGCGCCGACGCCGACGGGTGCGGCGGAAATGGCGGTACCGGTCAAGGCCGATCTCGAAGCCGGGGTCTCCGGCCTCTCGGCGCGCCTCAAGGCTGCGGTCGGGCGGCAGATGGACAATCGCCGCCAGGCGGTGCGTTCACTGGCACGTGCCCTGCCGTCTCTCGATCAGCTTCTGGCGCTCCCGCGCCGCCGCTTCGACGAGGCCGCCCTCGGCCTCGGGCGTGGCCTGCAGATGAACACCGCCAACAAGCGCCGCCAGTTCGAGCGCGTCTCGTCTGAGCTGCGTGCCGATCTTCTCAAAGGCAAGTTCTCGGAGCGCCGCCAGCGTCTGGTCGATGCCATGAACAAGGCCGAGCGCATCGTCGAGCGGCAGGCGCATCGCGGCGAGGCGCGGGTCCAGGCGGCGGATGCTGCGCTGCGCGCGCTGCCCTCACGCCTCATCGGCCAGATCCATCGCGCCTCGGACCGCGTCGCCGGCCTTGCCGCCCGGTCCGACGTTGCCGTGCGCGCCGACGTGCGCCGCCTTCGCAGCGTCATCGTCGCCCAGGATCGCATCCTGCAGTCGCTCTCCTATCGCAACGTCCTGCAGCGCGGTTTCGCGCTGGTCCGGGATGCCGATGGCGGTCCTGTGCGCCAAGCGGCGGCCGTCTCCGCCGGCATGGCACTCAGCCTGGAATTCGCCGATGGCCGCGTTTCGGCGATTGCGGGCGAGGGGGAGAGCGAACCGGTTTCTCCGCCGTCGGCGCCGCGCAAGAAGCAGCAGAAGCCCACGGAGCCGGCGGCAGACCCGCCAAAGCAGGGTAGCCTGTTCTAGAGCGTCCTTTGTGCGTTCAGATGAACGCACAAAGGACGCTCTAGCGCGTTTCATCCTGCTGTCACGGAGGTGGCATAACGCCAGCGTTCGCTCCCTCGGAGATTGAGTCGGATATGGTCGAACGAGCCAAGATCATCTTCATCCATGGTGCCTCCAGCAGCGGCAAATCCACGCTGGCGCGCGCGGTCCAGGCGCAGATCGGCGAACCGTTCTGGCACGTCTCGATCGACCATCTGCGCGACTCGGGCATGCTGCCGATGGAAAGATTTCGGCGCGGAGATTTTCGCTGGAGGGACCATCGTGCCCGTTTCTTCGAAGGGTTCCATCGCTCGCTGGTTGCCTATGCTTCGGCCGGCAACAGTCTCCTGCTGGAGCATATTCTCGAGGAGCCCGGCTGGGCGGCTGATTTGGCGGTGATGTTCGAACCCTTCGATGTCTACTTTGTCGCGCTTCACTGTGAGCTTGCGGAACTCGTGCGACGAGAAACGCTTCGGTCCGATCGGCCAATTGGCAGCGCCGCAGACGACTTTCACCGCATTCATGAGGGGCAGCGCTACGACCTTCAGCTTCATTCGCGAGACGCGGCCGAAGACAACGCGGCTAAGCTCATCTCCGCCTGGACGTTGCGCCGGTCGCCATCCGTCTTCGATGAACTCGCTCTCAAGGCTCGATCGAAAAAGGCCGTTCCGCCTCGTTAGCCGGGCAAAAGCTTGCCTTCGTTTTCGGCCCCAGCCTACGAATGAGGAACAACAGATGCATATTCTGCTCGTGCTTGCTCACCCGCTCGAAGACAGTTTTGCCGCGAACGTGGCGCGTGAAGCGCGTGCTGCTTTGGAGGCGAGCGGCCATTCCGTCGACCTGCTCGATCTCTATCGCGAGGATTTCGATCCGCGCCTGAGCATGGCGGAGCGAGGCAGCTATTTCACCGACGCCTATGATCGATCGGCAGCCGCCGACTGGATAAAGCGGCTGCAGGCAGCCGATGGCCTGGTCCTTGTCTTTCCGCAATGGTGGTTCAATTTCCCGGCGATCCTCAAGGGGTTCTTCGACCGGGTCTTCGCACCGGGCGTCGCCTTCGACAATGACCCAGCCGGTGGCCGCATCATCCCGCGCCTTCACAACATCAAAGTCTTCTGGGCGCTGACCACGACCGGCTCGCCCTGGTGGGTGGTGCACCTCTATATGGGCAATCCGGTGAAGCGGTTGTTGAAGCGTGGCATCGCCGCCTTCTGTGCCAAGGGGCTGAATTTCCGCATGCTCAGCCTGCACGACATGGACAGGGCGACTGACGCCAAACGCAAGGCGCATCTGGCGCGTGTGCGCCGGCTCGTCGCCCGTATCTAGCCGCGGCTACTCGAAGGCAGCAAGATATTTGCGTAGCAACCCGTCGAGCGCCGCGCGCTCCTCCGGCGAGAGCTCGGAAACAACGCGATGCTGGTTCGCCACATGGGCGGTTGCCGCCTCATCGACACGGCGCAACCCTTCTTCCGTCAGTGCGATGATGACGCTGCGCCTGTCCTCGGGATTGGCGATCCTCTCGACCAGTCCCGCCTTCTCCAGCTGGTCGATGCGGTTGGTCATCGTGCCGGAGCTGACCATGGTCGTATCCAGAAGTTCGCCGGGCGAGAGCCGGTAGGGTGCGCCGGAGCGGCGCAGCGTCGCCAGCACGTCGAAGCTCGACGCGCTGAGGCCGCGTTCGGAAAAGCTTTTCTCGATCTCCCGGGCGACATGGGTCGAAAGCCGCGAGAGGCGACCGAGCAGGCCCATGGCCGACACGTCGAGATCCGGCCGTTCCCGGTGCCATTGGGCCAATATCCTGTCGACACGATCCATCCGAGGTCTCCACTGTTTTGCCAGCTATAGGGTATCTTGACGTAGAGATAAACTATGGTAGTCTCAATTTATCTTGATGTAGAGATTCTTGAGATAAAGATATGAGCACGAACCGTAACGTCGATCTCGCCTTGACTGCACTCGCGCCGGCCATCTGGGGCAGCACCTACCTCGTCACCACAGAGTTCCTGCCATCAGGCTATCCGCTGACCGTCGCGATGCTGCGCGCGCTGCCAGCCGGGCTTCTATTGCTGCTCTTCGTCCGGCGCCTGCCTGAAGGCATCTGGTGGCTCCGGACGTTCGTGCTGGGTGCGCTGAACTTCTCCTTCTTCTGGGCCATGCTGTTCGTCTCGGCTTACCGCCTTCCCGGGGGCGTTGCCGCAACCGTCGGCGCCGTCCAGCCGCTGATCGTCATACTGCTGTCGCGCGTCTTCCTGGGGTCGCCGATCCGCGTACTCAGCGTTGTTGCCGGTCTGGCCGGCATTGCCGGCGTCGCCCTCCTGGTGCTGACGCACGGCGCCGTGCTCGATCCGCTCGGCGTTCTTGCTGGCCTCGCCGGTGCCGTCTCCATGGCCTTTGGCACGGTGCCGAGCCGTCATTGGGCGCCACCGGTGCCGCCGCTCACCTTCACCGCCTGGCAATTGGCGGCGGGCGGCCTGCTTCTCGTGCCGGTGGCGCTGTTCTTCGAGCCGTCGCTACCGCCGCTGACCACGGCCAACGTCCTCGGGCTTGCCTATCTCGGCCTGATCGGCGCCGCCTTCACCTATCTGCTCTGGTTCCGCGGCCTGTCGCGCCTCGAACCGTCAGCCGTATCGCCGCTCGGCTTCCTGAGCCCGGTCGTTGCCATCCTGCTCGGCTGGGGCGTGCTTGGCGAGCATCTGACGTCGGTCCAGGCCCTCGGTATCCTCGTCGTCTTCGCCAGTGTCTGGCTCAGCCAGCGCGCACAATTGATGCCGAAGGTACGACCGGCCCGCGCCTGAGCGTGGTCTTGCAACCATAGGGCAAGCGCTTCACATTGCCGGGAACCTCAATCCCTGAGAAGCGCATGCCCTGATGACCGAGCAAGCTTCGCCAAGCGCCAGACCCGCCGTGCGGCCGAAGCGGAGGATTTGCTGCATGAAGCGTTGATCGTGGCGCTCAAGGCAAAGCGCTTCCCCACGTTGGTGATCGCGCCTGGTTCCGCGGTGTCATTCGCAAGCTCGCCGCGATGCAGGCGCGCACGGCCGCTCGTCGTCTTCGGCGCGAGCGACAGGCGCCTGAGCCGGAAACGCAGGGCGCGGCGGCGTCGAGCGATCCTCTAAGCTTTACGGCCACGCTCGCGCCCAGTCTCAGGATCGTGATGCTGCTCGCCATTGCCGGTCATAACCGACTGGAGATCCGCCATCTCCTCAAGATTTCCGACGAGGCGCTGCGTCAGCGCATCCTGCTGCTGCGCCGAGCCTGGCGCGATGCCGGCCACCTCGAGACCAATCTGGAACTGACCGGGCTGCGTTATCCGCTGGAAAGCGGCCGCATCCGCCAGGCATTGCTGCCGGTCACCCGCGGCGGCCGTGCCGCCTTTGCCAGCACGATCCCGATGGTCACCTCTTCGCGGTCAATTTTTCTTCGCGTGCGTCTCACGAAATGGCGGCCGGCGGCAACAAGCCGGTGTAACCAACAGAAAGGGAGCAACCAATGCTGTCCAAACCACGTATCGGAGCCATCTGCTACTATGTCCAGGAGATCGCCCGGACGGAAGCCTTCTATCGTGACGTCTTGGGCCTCAGCGTCCAGCGCGTGGACGATGACGGCGCCGGCAACGATTGGCTGATGGCCACCATCGAAAACAATGTCGAGCTGATCTTCTTTGTTGCGGAGAGCAAGCCCGGCAATACGCCGATCGTGGTCTTCGATCTCGCTGAAGGCGGAATCGACGACGTGGTCGGTGGACTTGCCGAAAAGGGCACCACGATCGTCACGCCGGTGAGCCACGCACCAGGCGGTTGGTCGGGGGAATTCGCCGATCCTGATGGACACGTCCTGTCACTCTATCAGTCGGCGGAGATGCCGCGCCTCAAGCGTGCCGCCAACGGCTAAGCGGCCACGCTTGTTGAAGAATGGCCGCCGCATTTGCTGCGGCGGCCGCAGGCCCGTCAGAAGGGACCACTCCGGGAGGGAGGCCTCAGGCCCACTCGCCCTGGCGCATGACCGGGACGCGGCTGCCGTCGGCGCGCACGCCGTCGATATCCACCTGGCCTGAGCCGATCATCCAGTCGATGTGGATCAGGCTCGAATTGCCGCCCTGGGCGCGGATCTGTTCCGGCGTCAGCTTGGTATCGTCGACGAAGCAGCCGGAATAGCACTGGCCGAGTGCGATGTGGCAGGAGGCGTTTTCGTCGAACAGGGTGTTGTAGAAGAGGATGCCGCTTGCCGAGATCGGCGAGGAATGCGGCACCAGCGCCACTTCGCCGAGCCGGCGTGCACCCTCGTCTGTATCGAGCACCTTGTTCAGCACTTCCTCACCGCGCGAGGCCTTCGCCTCGACGATCCGGCCGCCTTCGAAGCGCACCTGGATATTGTCGATCAGCGTTCCCTGGTGCGACAGCGGCTTGGTCGAGGAGACATGGCCCTCGACGCGCAGCGCATGCGGCGTCGTGAAGACTTCTTCAGTCGGGATGTTCGGGTTGCAGGTAACGCCGTTCTTGGCTTCCGACGCGCCGCCGCACCACAGGTGACCATCGGCGAGGCCCACGGTCAGGTCGGTGCCGGGGCCGGTAAAGTGCAGCGCCGCGAAACGTTCGCCATTCAGCCAGGCCGAGCGCCGGGCGAGATTGGCATTATGCTCCTTCCAGGCGGCGACCGGGTCGGCGACATCGACGCGCGAGGCGGCAAAAATGGCGTTCGCTAGCTTCTCGACGGCAACGGCGTCCGGGTCGTTCGGGAAGACGAGCTTTGCCCAGGACGGGTTCGGGTAGGAAACGATGTTCCAGTTGATGTCGAAGTTCGAGATCTTTTCGAGCGCCGGCTTGTAGGCGATCGAGTTCGCCTTGTTGGCGCGCGCGACCTTGGCCGGGTCCTGCGTCGACAACATCATCGGATTGTCGCCGGAGATCGCCAGGCGCGCCGCACCGCCGGCAAAGGCCTTGGCCATGCCGTCGAAGAGCCAGTCGCTCGCCCGGTCGAAGCTTTCGTCGGGAGCGTAGGCATAGCGCGCCAGCGTCGTGTCTTCATCGGAGTAGAGGGTCGTCACCAGTCCGGCACCCGCCTTGTAGGCGTGCTTGGTGATGAGGCGGACGAGTGGCATTGCCGCCACCGGCGCGGTCATCACCAGGTCCTGGCCGCGCTGCAGCTGCAGGCCGACCTGGATCGCGACTTCCGCAAGCTTGTCGAGTTTCACCGGATCGATGGGATTGGGCGTATTGGCGGGATAGGTCATGATCTGCCTGTCTATTGAATCGGAAGAAGAAGATTTAGAGCGCTTTGCGGCGAAAATGAAGGTTGGTGGTCATCATGCGGTCCCAAGTTAATCCGTCCTGAGAGCGGCCTGCAACCGTTCGACATTGCTCCGGTGCACCGCCTCGTAGGGTTCGAAATGGAGGATCGCGCCTGAGGCGATCTCCTCGGCGGCGAAATCCTTGAGCGTGCCGATAGGGGTGCCGGCCGCGATCGAGTCGGTTAGCCGTTCGACGTAGAGGCGATTGGCATCGATGAGCTCCGGCCCGTAACCGCCCGCGGCGATGCGCTTGCGGTCGCCGTGAGCAGGCAGAATCCTTTCGATCGGCCAGTGCCGCAGGCGCTCGAGTTCGGCGACATGTGTCGCCGTCTGGTCAGCCTCACTGATATAGGTCGTTGTATCCTCGAGCGTATCGCCGGCGAGCAGCAGCTTTTCCTCGGGCAACCAGATGACGTTGCCGTCGGCGCTGTGGATGGCGAAGTGATGCAACTCGACCCGACGTTCGCCGACGGTCAGTGCAAGCGTCTCGTCGAACAGGCGGTTCGGCATTACGAGGGGCTGGATCGGCGGCGTCGCCGTTTCGATCTTCTCGCGGTTTTCTTCAAGTTTCTCTGCCGTCAGCTTGAGGGCGATGATCTCGCAATCGGCAAAGACCGCATTTCCGGCCACATGGTCCTTATGCCAATGGCTGAGCACGACGCGGATCGCGGTGACGCCAAGGCTTTCGAGGTGATTGCGGATCGCCCGGGCGTGATCGAGCGAGATATGCGTGTCGTAGACCAGCGCTTGCGTGCCGTCGACGATGGCATAGGAGGCGACGCCGAGTTCGTAGGCGCCGTCATCGAGCCAGTTCGCCGCCTGCGAATAGAGCCGCACTCCGGCAACGCGCCCGTCATAGTAGGCATAGACGCCGGGATAGGGCTCAAGAACCGTAAGGGTCGAGATCATGTCGGTCACAAGGCGCTCCTCCAGCATGGCTTGCGCCCTGTCATAGAGCAGGCGCGCGCCAAACTGAAGGACGACATAGACTTATCGGCCTACGCCTGACGGGCACGCAGCAGATAGGCATCGTGATCCCTGAGGAAGGCCATCAGCCGTTCGCTGTAATCGGCCGTCACCGCCGCTTTGACGCTCGGTCGCTCGGAGAGCGCCTTGCGCCAGACACGGACGCGATCGAGCCCGTCGAAGATGCCGTGATCGGCGAGTGTGTCGAAAAGATCGAAATAGCGGAAGATCGGCGCGAAGACCGCATCGACCAGTGAAAAGCCGGCGCCGGCGAAATAAGGGCCGTCGCGCAATGCCGCCTCGATGGCCGCAAACTTGCTGGCGATCGCCTGGCGCTTCTGTTCGTAGGTTTCCTGGTCCTGGGCGGTCTCGAAGCCCCAGAGATCCGAAAGGATCGACGAACCGAATTCCATCCAGCCGCGATGCCGGGCGCGCTCCAGCGCATCTTCAGGGTGAAGCTTCGGGCCGGCTTGGCTTTCCTCGACATACTCGGCGATGACCGAGCTTTCGAACAGCACGGTTTCGCCGCCCTGCTGCGGCACCTGCAGCAGCGGCACCTTGCCGAGCGGCGAGATCTTCAGGAACCAGTCAGGTTTGGCCTTGAGGTCGATATAGGTCCGTTCGAAACGGACGCCTTTTTCATCCAGCGCGATCGAAGCGCGCTGCACATAGGGGCAGAGATGGTGGCTGACGAGGGTAAGCATGGCAGTCTCCCGGGTGAAACAAAGTAGATGCATTTGCATGTATGTGGGCTTGCCTCGACTTTCAAGATGGATGTAATTGCATCTATGAGCGATAAGACAAAAAACGGCGAAAAGCGTCCCCGACCGGAAACCACGGAAGCCTGGATCGGATTGATGCGCGCGCGCGAGCGCGTGCTTGCGCGGATTGAGGCCGATTTCAAGGCTTCAGGCTTGCCGCCGCTCGGCTGGTACGACGTGTTGTGGGAGCTGGTGCAAGCGGAAGGTGGCCGGCTGCGTCCCTTCGACCTCGAAGCCCGCACGCTGCTTGCGCAATACAACCTCTCGCGCCTGATCGATCGGCTGGTCAAGGAAGGCCTCGTTTGCCGCGAAGCCTTCGACGCCGACGGACGCGGCCAATGGGTGGTGATCACGCAGGCGGGCCGGGTGATGCGGGAGCGCATGTGGCAGACATATGGCGCATCGATCGAGGCCCATGTCGGCGCCAGACTGACCGAAGCGGAGTCGCGGCAACTGGCGACGCTGCTGGCGAAGCTCAGGTAGGGCGTTTCAAGCGTGCAACGGCTTCGCGTCTTCGCAATGCCAGGTAATCGGACTGCCGCCTGTGCGCAAGTTTGCCCCTCACCCTACCCCTCTCCCCGCAGGCGGAGAGGGGACGTGCCCTGCCGCAACGCTGTCGAACGGAGACACTGTGAGGAGGAAATCGAGGGAGATGCTTGCTGTGGTGAGCGGTTGCCGCGAGTCTCCTTCGCCCCGCCTGCGGGGAGAAGGTGGCCGGCAGGCCGGATGAGGGGCATGGGGCAGCAAGCGCCAATCTATGACGCCTTCGTCCTCAGCTATTCAGTCCGAAGGATTTTTCGAGGGCTTCCCAGGTTTCGTCCATGGCGAAGGTGCCGGAGAGATAGGGGAGCGCGACATGGCCGTAGAGCGGCGAAAGCTGCCACTCGGCCGTCTCCTCGTCGACGCCGGCGATCTGTTGCAGGTAGATCGTAGAGACGAGCCCGGTGCGGTCGGCGCCGGCCTTGCAGTGGATCAAGAGCGGTTTCGGCGCATCCCGGAGGATCGCCATCAGCGCGTCGGTTTCGTTGCGGTCGATCTCTGCCGAGGCGGACATGGGAAAGTTGATGAGCCGGATACCGTTACGCTCGGCGGCGGCAACCTCGTCGCGGTACCAGCGCTCGTCCGGTTTCTCGCCACGCAGGTTGAGAATGGTGCGGATACCGTAGCCCTTGGAATAGGCGGCGATCGCCTCAGGGCTTGGCTGCGCCGAACGATAGACCTCACCAGCGACGAGCGTGTGGAAGTTGCCGGTCCATTGCAGGCCGACGAGATAGAGCGCCAAGGCTGCACCAAGCGCACCCGTGACGACGACGAGGCGTTTCAAAAGACGCTTCGCGGTGAGAAACCCTGCAGATGCCATGAGACAGACCCGACGCCGTTCGTGAGCGGACGTGCATGCGAAAGTTGCACAGTTTCATCCCGCTTCTGCGGCACGTATAAGGCATCTGCGATATTTTGATGGCGGGCGTTTCAGGCGATCAGCGCTGCCGCGATCGCCTTCAGTGCGGCCTGTGCGTCGCGCGGCGCGAGCCGGACCTGCAGCCCGCGCTGGCCGCCATTGATATAGACCTCAGCCTCGGCAAGCGCTGCCTCCTCGATCGCCGTCGGCACGAGCTTTTTCTGGCCGAACGGGCTGATGCCGCCGACATGGTAGCCGGTCAGCCGTTCGGCATCGGCCGGCTTCATCATGGCGGCCGACTTGCCGCCAAAGGCGCTAGCAAGCTTCTTCATGCTGACTTCGCGGTCGGAGGGCACGACGCAGCAGACCGGCTTACCGTCCACTTCTGCCATCAGCGTCTTCAGCACCCGGCTCGGATCTTCGCCGAGCGCTTCCGCCGCCTGCAGGCCGACGCGCTCGGCACTGGGATCGTAGTCATAGCTGTGCACGCTGAAGGTTACGCCGGCCTTCGAAAGCATCTGCGTGGCGCGCGTGGTCTTCGACATCGTTTGGCTCCGGCTCAGGTGCTACAGCGCGGCCTCGTAGAGGTCAGGCTTGAAGCCGATCAAGAGATTGCCGTCGGCCTCGAGCACCGGGCGCTTGATCATCGAGGGCTGCGCCAGCATCAGCGCAATTGCCTTTTCCTGGTCAAGGTCCTGCTTGTCGGCGTCGTCGAGTTTGCGGAAGGTCGTGCCGGCGCGGTTCAGCACCGTTTCCCACCCGGCTTCCTTGCACCAGCGTTCGAGATGCCGGCGGTCGATCCCCTCGGCCTTGTAGTCGTGAAAGCGATAGTCAATGCCCCGGCCTTCGAGCCAGGTACGCGCCTTCTTCATCGTGTCGCAGTTCTTGATGCCGTAGATCGTAACCGTCATTCCATGCCCCCACATCGTCGTGAGCAACTCCGGGAAACCATCCGGAATCGCACAAGTTCAAAGCGTGGCAGGAGTGATAGCGTCCAGGCGAGCCTGAGGGAAGACGCTGACCCTGCTTCAGGTCACGCCGGCGTAGCGGCCGGGCCTGTGGTTGATCGCCAGGGTCATGTTGACGACGGCCGCACCCACAACCGAAAGCACGAGGTTTGCGGGTGGCAGCACGAAGTAGGCGGCGGCAAGGATGGCGAGATCGACCGCGAGCTGGAAGTAACCGGCGCGGACGCCGCACTTTTCCTGGAGATAGATCGCTACGATGTTGATGCCGCCGAGCCCGGTGCGATGACGGAAGAGGATCAGCAGGCCCGTGCCCATCAAACCACCGCCGACTACAGCCGCATAGATCGGATCGAGCCGGGCGATCTCTACCCAACCGGCCGTCAGCCGCGAAAACAGCGACACCAGGCTGACGGCGAGGAAGGTGCGCAGGGCAAACATCCAGCCGAGCCGTTTGACCGCCAGGATGTAGAAGGGCAGGTTGACGAGGGAGAAGACCAGCCAGAACTCCGCGCCGGTTGCATACTGCAAAAGCAGCGCCAGGCCGGAGGTACTGCCCGTCAAGAGCATCGCCTTGCTGTAGATGATGACGCCGAGCGACATGATCAGCGTGCCCATGAGAATCGCCAGGGCATCCTCATAGAGACGATGGCGTTCGACAGGGGCTTCGGACACGTCGATACTGCGCTCGGCCATCTTATCCTCAGAGGCTTTTGAACTTGGCGATGACGCCCTCGACTTCGGCCGTCTTCAGGCCGGCGATGTTGATGCGGCCGGAGCCGGGCATGTAGATGCCGTGCTCGTTCCGGAGCCGCATCACGTCGGCCTCTGTGAGCGGCAGCAGCGAGAACATGCCTTCCTGGCTGGCGACGGCGCCGAGCGCCTGCCAGCGGTCGCGCAGGCCCTCGGCCAGCGCCCGTCGGATGTTGGTGATGCGCAGCCGCATGGTTTCGAGCTCTTCCTTCCAGTCGCGCTGAAGATCCGCGTCGGAAAGGATCAAACGCACGATGGCGGCGCCATGATCCGGCGGCATCGAATAGCTGGTGCGCGCGAGGCCGGCGAGGTTGGAGCGGACCGTATCGGCCGAGGACGACGAGGTCGTCACCGCGAAGATCGCGCCGGCGCGCTCGCGATAGAGGCCGAAGGACTTGGAGCAGGAAACGGCAACCAGTGCCTCGGGCACAACGCCGATCAGGTGGCGAAGGCCGGCGACATCCTCGTCGAGGCCCCGGCCGAAACCCTGATAGGCGAGATCGACGAGCGGCAACAGGCCGCGTTCGGCGATAACGGCGGCAAGCTCCATCCACTGCGCTTCGGTAATCACGCCGCCGGTCGGGTTATGGCAGCCCGCATGCAGCAATACGGCGTCGCCGGCGGAGGCTCCCTGCAGCGCGGTGATCATGTTGTCGAAGAGCACCGTCTGTGTTGGTACATCGAAGAACGGGTAGCCGGCGGCTTCAAGGCCGGCCGTCTTGAAGATGCTCGCATGGTTCGGCCAGCTCGGCAGGCCGATCCAGATGCGCTTGCCGCCTATCTGATGTATGAGGTCGGCTGCGAGCCTGAGAGCACCGGAACCCCCCGGCGTCTGCACGCCGGCAATGTGGCTGCGATCGACGGTGTCGCCGCCGACCAGCGTCCAGAGATGATCGATAAAGACGAGGTCGCCTTCCGGGCCGACATAGGCCTTGCTGTCCTGGGTTTCGAGCAACCGCTTCTCGGCCGCCTTGACGGCGCGGAAGATCGGCGTGTGGCCGGTTTCGTCGCGGTAGACGCCGACGCCGAGATCGACCTTTCCGGGGCGTTCGTCCTTGCGGTAGAGCCCGATCAGGGCCAGCAACGGATCGTCGGGTTGGCGGGTCAGTGCGTCGAACATGCCGGAAAATCCCCCTTGAATGGCAGCGATGCGTTATCGGTCGAGAATGCCTGCCGGCCGCCGTTCCTCCGGCTTGCCCTGCGGCTTCCTTCTTAAGTCAGGATCAGCGCAAAATCGATGCGATTTTTGCCGCAGAAGCAATATCGACAGCGTGCTATTTGCGCAAAACTCTGCAATTGATTTGCTGATTTGCGCGTTGGAGCATGGTGATGGTTGAAAAGGTGGCGATGGAACTGGATCAGGTCGACCGACGCATCATCCGTCTGCTCGTCGAGGATGCGTCGTTGAGCAACAACGAGCTCGCAGCCCGAGTCGGTCTCTCGCCGGCGCCGCTGTCGCGCCGCCTCGCCAGGCTCTATGCGACGGGTGTCATCCGCCAGACGGTCGTGGTCGATCCCAAGGCCGCCGGTGTCGGCTTTCAGGCCTTTGTCGAGGTCACGCTGGAGCGCACTGCGAGCAAGGTCGGTCACCGTTTCATCGAGTTGGTTTCGCGCATGCCTGAGGTGGTGGAATGCCACACGGTTGCCGGCGACTTCGATTTTCTCCTGAAGATCGCCGTGCGCGATGTCGCCGACTACAAGCGCCTGCTATGGAGCGAGTTCGAGCAGATCGCCGAGATCAAGACGCTGCGCTCGACCATCCTTCTCGATAGCCCAAAGATGACAGCCGCCACCTTGGGTGACGGCCGCTGAATGAGGCGATTGGGGACGGCTTCGCGCTTCCTCGGGATTGCTTAGGCTTCGAGTGGTCCCGGCTTGCGCGCGGCGTTAGAGGGCTGAGCGCAGGCGATCTTCATCAGGTCCGAACGTCGGCGTGCAAGGCGGGTCGAGACGCGGGTGACGATCAGCCCATCCTGCGGCGCGTGCACGTCGACGGTCCCGCCGGCCTGGCCCGGCCGCGCGAGAATGGTGGCGAGCAGGTCGCCCGCCTTCACGCTTTCGCCGATGTCGCGATGAAACAGGATGGCGCCCGCCTCCGGCGCGCGGATCATCTCGATGTTATCGAGGGGGGCGACGATGCCGGCGAACGGCGCGATCGCCTCTTCGTCACCGGTAACGACGCCACGGGCGACGAGGAAGCGGAAGACACCCTCTGCGTCCTTACGGGCAAGCTCCGGATAAACGTCGCGCGTGCCGCGAAGCTCGACCGTGACCGAGAGACGTCCCGGCACACGCGCCTTCTTCTGCCCGGTCTCATATTTCCAGGCATAGGCGACAGCCTCCTCGAAGGCGGAACTTTCGCCGTCCGAGAGGAAGACCGCTTCCATGTCGAGCGCAGAAGCGAGGTCGCCCGCCTCCGGCCAGAAGGCATCGTCGATATAGGCGTATTGCAGCGCCTCGTCGTCGCAGTGAAGGTCGAGCATCAGGTCGGCGCCGAGCGCCATATGCAGCAGCTGGCGCTTCAGCCGGTCGGTCGCCGAATAACGATCGAGATCCTCGATGAGGTAGTCCCGGTCGGCAAGCGAGATCAGCGGGAAATCGCGGTTGAAGTTGGTGCGTGAGCCGAGGTCGAAGCGGCCCTGCAACTCGCCGAAATGCGATTGCGCCGTGCCGATCGGATTTGCCTGCGGCACGACTGTGATGTCGCCGAGGATGGCGCCGTCTTTTTCTGCCTGCTGCAGCTTTTCGAGCAGGAAATGCGCCAGCGCGGTGCCCGGCAACTCGTTGGCGTGCAGCGCCGCCTGGATATAGGTCTTCGGTGCCGCGGCATTCCTGCCCTTGAAGCGGTAGACAGGCAGGCGCCATTCGATGCCGGACGTATCGCCGGCGATGATGATTTCGGAAATGTCCATGGGCTCCTCCCGTATCGTTTTGTTGGTGGCGCTTATCGGCATTCCAACGGCGCTCCGCAAGTCGCTAAGAACTGGGGTGCGGAATCGGGTTGCGCCGAAGTCGCTCTGGCTTTGACCTCCGGGGAAGGCCTATTGTTCCCAGAAACCGCCAGCACAGGCAGGAGACGGCAAAATGATCCTGATCGGCCAATACGACTCTCCGTTCGTTCGTCGCGTGGGCATCGCGCTCACGCTCTACGGTATCCCCTTCGAACACCGCCCCTGGTCGTCCTTCGGCAACGCCGACGAGATTCGCGCCCACAATCCGCTGACGCGCGTGCCGACCCTGGTGCTGGACGATGGGCTGGCGCTCACCGACAGCCACATCATCCTCGACTATCTCGATAGCCTCGTTTCCGACGATCAGGTCATGTTCCCGCGAACCGAGCCGGCACGACATCGGGCACTCCGGATCGCCACGCTCGCCACCGGCCTTGGCGACAAGGCGGTCAGCCTGTTTTACGAGAAACGCCTGCACGGTGAGGTCTCGGCGCTCTGGGTCGATCGCTGCCGCCGCCAGATCGAGGAAACGCTCGGCGTGCTCGAGGCGAGCCGTGCGCAAGGCCAGAGCGAATACTGGCTCTCGGAGCGCATCGGTCATGTCGATATCGCCGTTGCGGTCGTCCTGCGGTTCCTTAACGACGTGCATGCCGATCTTGTGGCGATCTCGAACTACCCTCATCTGCAGGCACATGCGCAGAAGCTGGAAGCGCTCCCGGTGTTCCAGACGATCAGCCAGCCTTTCATTCCGCCGGCTTGAGGCTTCGGCGCGATCCGGCGAGCGGCAAAGCGCAGCAATGCCGCGCGTCGGAGAGGACGCGCGGCGATCTCGATCGGCAATGCTGGCTGGCTTCAGGCGCTCCGGCTACTCGGCGTCGAGGAAGCTGCGGATCGCTTTCACCGTGGCTTCCGGTTGCTCCTCCATCAGCCAGTGGCCGGATGCCGGAATGACCACGCCCGTGACGTTTTCGGCAGCCGCGCTGGCAACGACGGCCATCGTGGGGCCGAAGGATTTTTCGCCGCCAACGGCTAGAACCGGCATGCCGAGTTTGCCTTGCTTCAGGAGGGCCTGGTTGTCGGTCGCGTCCTGGTCGAAGGCTGCGAACTGGGCGAAACCGGCGCGCATCGCCCCCGGCTGGGCATAGAGCTTGGCGTAGTGTTCGCGCGATGCTTCGTCCCACTTCTTCGGGTCGGCGGAGAATTCGTTCCAGAAGCGATCGAGATAGATGCGCTCGCGGCCGGCAACCAGGCGCTCCATGTCAGGCCCGCCAAAACGGAAGTGCCAGAGCAGCGGGTTCTTGAGGATCTCTTCCCAAGGGCCGATGCCGGGAAGCGGCGCATCCATGAGCACAAGTTTTGTCGTCCGGGACGGGTACTGCGCGGCAAATTGGTAGCCGACCATGTTGCCGATGTCGTGCGCGACAACGTCGACCTTTTCCGCCTTCAAGGCGTCGAGCACGCCGGCGATATCTTTTGCTTCGTTCTTCTTGTCGTAGCCGGTTGCCGGTTTCTCAGAGAGCCCCATGCCCCTGAGGTCGGGCACGATGACGCGGTGGTCGCGGGCAAGCTCGGCGGCAAGCGGCGCCCACATGTCGCCGGTCTCGCCATAGCCGTGCAGCAGCACGACGGTTGGCCCGGACCCGCCGATGCGGACGTGAAGGGTGGTGCCGTTGGTGGCGATGTCCTCGGTGGTGAAGGTCGCCGGGTAGGGCTGAACGTCGGCCAGGGCCGGGGCGGCAAGGGCGATGGCTGTGCTGGCAATGAGGGAACGGAGCATTCTGTCTCTCCTGTTTGTCGGTATGTGCCAAGAGGCGTTTCGATAAGCAGAAGATGACATTGGGCCGTTGTTCGAACTAGTAGCCGAAAAGCGGAGTTATTGTTCGCCTTTGCCGAACGCCGTGCGGTCTTGCCCTCGTTCCCAGCGGGGTAGCGACCAGATGAGTGTGGGCGGGCACTCCAAGGCCCGCCCTGCGAAACCTTCGATTGGCTGTCCTACGCCGGCGGCATCTTCTCAAATTTGGTCAGGGCCGGGTCGAGATGGTCCCAGTCATGGCCGCGTATGCCGTAGGTCACGACCTGAGGCTTGTAGCGGCTGGGATCGTCGAGGCTTGCCGCGCGAATGGTGAAGAACTCGGGCATGGCCGAGAAGGTCATGTAGACCGGTGAGCCGCAGGTGGGACAGAAGCTGCGCGTTTTCACATGGCCGCTGTCGGCGACCATGTCCCAGTGCGTGGCTTCGCCTTCGAGCTTCACCCCGTCGCGGCGGAACGTCATATGTGAACCATGCCCGGTTCCGCTCTCCTGCTGGCAGTCGCGGCACTGGCAGTCGTTGGAGAAAACCGGTTCTCCGGAGATTTCGTAGCGGATCGCACCGCAGGCGCATCCGCCGATATAGGACTTGCTCATACATTCCTCCTGTTTCGGGCACGGCAAAGCCTGGCGCGCGGCCGTAAGGGCGACGCCGACCATTCTCTTTGCTAGTTCGGGTTGGTGAGGTGCCGGATCGCCGTGACGATCCGGCTTTAGCATT
This sequence comes from Ensifer sp. EB106-03-01-XG145, assembly GCF_058792075.1. NCBI lineage: Bacteria > Pseudomonadati > Pseudomonadota > Alphaproteobacteria > Hyphomicrobiales > Rhizobiaceae > Ensifer > Ensifer sp. EB106-03-01-XG145. The sequence goes on from NZ_JBYTEC010000001.1 coordinate 221,903, forward strand.
TAGTGCTGTTCGTCGGTGACAGAGCCGAGGCGCGACAGGACCTTCGTCCAGCCCTCGCTCATGTTCTTGTAGGCGCTGTCGTTCTTCGGCGTGACGAAGCCGGAATGCACAAGGCGAAGACGGGTGCCGTTGTCGACCTTTGCCAGCGTCCAGGTGACGACCGTATCGAGGCGGGAGCCGTAGCCGGTATTGCCCTCGTGCCCGCCCTGCCAGGAGTAGACGAAGCGCTCATGCGGACGCACCTCCAGCACCTGGCAACGGATCGTCCCGTCCCAGGCGCCGGCCGGCGTCGTCTGGAAGGTGAAATGCGTGCCCTCCACGGGTTGAAAGCCCGTCGGCGGCATGATCCATCGGCCCATCAGGTCGCCGTTGGTCAGCGTCTTCCAGATCGTCTCGGGCGTATGCGGAAACACCTCGTCGACGACGATGTCTTGCGTCTCGGACTTCAGAACTGCTGCGTCGGTCATGGATCAATCTCCTTGAGAAGTGTGCGTAGGTCGGCAAAGCGCTCGCGCCAGAAGGTGCCGTAGTGGCTCATCCAGTCGACGAGCGGCGCCAGGCCTTCGGGCTCGGCGCGGTAATAGACGTTGCGGCCCTCCGGACGCTCGGCGACGAGACCCGCCTGCTTCAGCGATTTGAGGTGCTGGGAAATCGCGCCCTGCGTCACGCCGCTGCCGCGGGTGAGCTCGACCACGGTGATTTCCTCGGCATTGGCGATGCGCTCGAAGACGGCGCGCCTTGTCGGGTCGGCAAGGGCGCGCATGACGGCGGTGATGGGGGCGGTTTCAATCATCATGGCTAAATCATTAGTGTAGGCTGATTGATTAGTCAACACTATTTGTTTCGCCCGGCGCTCCTGAAACGATAAGGCTGTCGTCCGAGTTTGGGTTCGAGACGAGAAAAAGGGGCGCCACCCAAGGTGCGCCCCTTTGTATTGTTGTCGGTTGAGGTTGCTTATTCGCTGGCTTGAGCGGCCTGTTCGATAAGCGCTGCGACAGCGTCCGGCTTCGAGACGTAGACGGCGTGGCTGCCGGATGTTTCGACGACGGTGGAGCCGGCGCGTTTTGCCATCTGGCGCTGGGCGGCCGGCGGGATCATGTGGTCGTCGGTCGCAACCAGGTAGAAGCTCGGCTTTTCCTTCCAGGCCGGAGCGGTGACGGCACCGGCTGCCGCTTCCACGCCCCACGGCACCTGGGAGTCGGCCATGAAGGCTGCAATCTCGGGATCGACGTCGGCCGCGAAGGCGGCGGCGAACTTCGCCTTGTCGAGCGCCAGGAAACCATCGACCGGCGGCAGGATCGGCGGAACGGAGGCGCCGGCCGGCGGGTTGGCGATCAGCGTGGAAACGGACTCGCCCTTATCCGGCGCGAAGGCGGCGATATAAACGACGGACTTCACCTTTTCGTCGGTGCCGGCTTCCGAGACGACCACGCCGCCATAGGAGTGGCCGACGAGCACGACCGGGCCGTCCTGCGCGGCAATCGCGCGCTTGGTGACGGCGACGTCGTCTGCAAGCGAAAGGGTCGGGTTCTGGACGATCGTGACGTTGTAGCCGTCCTTCTTGAGGATGTTGTAGACGCCCTGCCATCCCGAGCCGTCGACGAAGCCGCCGTGAACGAGCACGACATTCTTGGTGGCGGGGGCGGCCTCAGCCGGTGTGAGCGCGCTTGCGGAGAGGGCGAAAACGGCGGCAGTGATGAGGGTCTTGATCATTTTCGGGTCTCCTTGGTTGAGTTGGTTTCCGCGAAAATCGTTATCGCGATAATCATCGTATACGCCGACTCGATTTCGTTGTAAAGATACTTTTTATCGCGATATTGATTTTCGCAGCACAAGGTTCGAACTGCGCCAAGGAGACTACGATGTCTGATGCACCCACCCTGCCACTGGACAGCCAGCTCTGTTTTTCGATCTATTCGGCGTCGATCGCCATCAACCGCGTCTACAAGCCCATGCTCGATGCGCTGGGTGTGACCTACACGCAGTATCTCGTCCTGAGTACGCTTTGGGAAAAGGACGGCCTGACGATCTCGGCGATCGCCGATCGGCTGAGCCTTGAATCCAGCACCATTACGCCGGCGGTCAAGCGGTTGGAGGCCGCCGGTTTCGTCGGCCGGCATCGCAGCATGGTCGACGAACGCCTGGTCGAGGTTCACCTCACCGCCAAGGGTCGGGATCTCCACGTGAAGACCGGATGCTTGACGGCCTCTCTGCTGGAGCATTCGGGTTTCACCGTACCGGAGATGATCGATCTGAACGAAAGGGTCCAGAAGTTGCGCAACGGAATGCGGGACGCGGCCAAGGCGTAGAGGCGGGCGAGCATTGCGACGCGGTTCGGCGCCGGGCTATGTCTGCCTTCTCGATGGTGGCGGGCGCTTCCAGCCCATCACCGCGTTCGCGCTCCAACGCGCGTCCACCAGCTCGGCGATCAGGAAATCAGCGAGGGCAGAGACCTTGGCGGGTCGCGCGCGGGCCGTCGGCGTCACGAAGTACAGTCCGCCTTCCGGTAGACGCCAGTCGGTGAGAACAGGTTCCAACCGTCCGTCCGGAAAATACTGGGTGGCGATGAACTCGGGGAGCTCGGTCATCGCCAGCCCTTCGAGTACTGTCGGCAGCAAGGCCTCCGCGCTCGTCCCTCGCAGCAAGCCCCTGGGCGCAACCGCCACTTCCTCGCCGGTCTCGTGATGGGTGAAGCGCCAGACGTCCCGTTTCGACCGGTTGGCGTAGCTCAGACACTGGTGGGCGACGAGGTCGTGCGGGTGCTGCGGGCGGCCATTTGTTTCAAGGTAAGCCGGCGAAGCGACGACGAACCGTTGGACAGGTGCGATCAGCCGCGCGACGAGCGATGAATCCTCCAGCACGGCGATGCGCAGCGCAGCGTCGAAACCATCGCCGATGAGGTCCGTCTGCGCATCGGTCAAGTGAAGGTCGACTGCGATTTCGGGGTAGCGCCGAAAGAATTCCGGCAGAAGCGGGGCGACCCAGCGCGTGCCGAAGGACAGCGGCGCGGCTAGCTTCACCAGCCCTCGCGGACGGCTGGCGGCGTCGCGCGCCAGGTCCTCTGCCTCTTCGGCATCCGCGAAGATCCTGGACGCTCGTTCGGCCAGCATGTGGCCGTAGTCGGTCAGGGCAAGTCGGCGCGATGTTCTATTGAACAGACGACCGCCAAGTCGCTCTTCGAGACGGGTGACGGCGCGCGATACGGTTGCGACCGAAACCCCCATCGTCCGTGCCGCCGCAGCGAAGGAACGCTCCTCCGCCACCTTGGCAAACATCGCCAGCGCTTCGAAATCGGGCAGCTTGGACATCGACAATTCTGCAATGATAACTTTCAACCATTTCTATTTCGAAAAGAGCGGAGTTGCAACATCATGGCCTGGTCCGCAACGAATTGCGGAGTCCACGTCAAGGAGACGTTCAATGTCTGCGACCCGTTATCTTCCCTTTGTCGGCCGGCTGCTGATCGGCCTTCCCTTCGCCATGAGTGGTTTCAGCAAACTCGGCGCCTACAGCGCCACGACCGGCATGATCGGTGCCGTCGGGCTGCCTTTTCCACCGCTGGCCTTCACCGTGGCAGTGCTTGTCGAGCTTGGTGGAGGTCTGCTTCTCATTGCCGGCTATCGCACCCGCTCCGTAGCGGCTGCTCTCGCGCTGTTCTCCCTCGCAACGGCCTTCTCGTTTCATAGCAATTTCGCCGATCAGAACCAGATGATCCATTTCCTCAAGAACGTCATAATGGCGGGTGGGCTTCTTCAGATCGCTGCATTCGGCGCCGGTGCTTTCAGCATCGACAATCGGCACCAGGCCGGCGAGCCGGGCACAGGCGCGGCGGTTGCCGCCCATTAGTCAGCCAATGCCGGATCGGCGGATGTTGCCACCGGGCTGAGCGATCCAGACCTGACCCTGTGCCCTGTCCTCACGCTTCCGGCAATCGGCCCGACCCCAACCGGAGAAATGTGATGTCTTTCCCCGTTTCGACCTTGTTGCTTCGCAACCTCCACGACGTGTTCGGTGAGATTGACGCTGAGCGCCGGCGTGCCGCGATCGACGAGATCTTCCATGAAGACGCCGTGTTCTATGACCCCAATGGCGGTATCTTCCGCGGCCGCGACGAGATTGATCGGATCGCGGGCGTGATCAAGGCCACACATCCCGACTTTCAATACCAGCCGATCGCCCCAGCTGAGGAAATAGGCAATGGCGGCCGGGTCCGGTGGGTGTCAGGCAGTCCCGGCAAAACAGCGGCCTATGCCGGGACCGATTTCATCATCGCCCGGGATGGCAAGATCGCCGCCGTCTATCTCTTTTTTGATGCGCTTCCATAGATCAGACGCATCGCGATCGCTTTCCGGGCACCGGGCAAGCGGCTATCTCAGCCGGCCGATCGGAATGATCTCGGGCGCGGAAGTTTCGAACGAACTGCCGTCCCAGCCGCCGAGCCACTGTTCGACGACGAGCCCGGCCTCGTCCATCATCGCGACGAGGTCTTCATGGGAAGGGAAGGCGATTTTCGACTGGGCCGCGTAAGTGCGTCCGTCGGCTGCGATCCGATAGAAAGTTCCGTATTCCACGATACCCGTCGCCGGATCATGCTGCACGTCGTTCCAGGCGAGAACCTGGCCTAGGACCGGATGAACGATGTCCCGTTCGGATTCGGCCGCGGTCCACTCCCGCCATTCTTCGACCAGCGGATTGCGGCTGTCGAAAATGAAGCGCCCGTCGGGAGCCAGATGCGCTGCGATGGTCTTGAGTGCGGCGAGCTGATCCTCCCTGGTCAGGAAGACCTGGAAGGCATGGCCGCTGAGCAGCACCATATCGAAGGTCTCGTCGAGGCGGATGGTCCGCCCGTCGCCCTCGACCCAACGCACCCGGTCGCCGCCGGGTCGTGACCTCGCGACATCGAGCATCGCGGCCGCCGGATCGACGCCGACGACCCGTTTGCCACTCACAGCAAGAGCAGCAGCCAATAGGCCGGTGCCGCACCCCAGATCGAGGATCGAGGTGCGGCTAGCGGCCATGGTCTTCAGATATTCGGAATCAGCGGTCCAGCCGTTCTCGATGTCGTAGAACTCTACAAGGCTTGGATCGCTATAGAGCTTGTCTGACGGCATCGAGATGACTGCTTATTCCCACTCGATCGTGCCCGGCGGCTTCGAGGTGACGTCGTAGACGACACGGTTGATGCCGCGGACCTCGTTGATGATGCGCGTTGCCGCGCGGCCGAGGAATTCCATGTCGTAGTGGTAGAAGTCGGCCGTCATGCCGTCGACCGAGGTGACGGCACGCAGCGCACAGACGAACTCATAGGTGCGGCCGTCGCCCATGACACCGACGGTCTGCACCGGCAGAAGCACGGCAAACGCTTGCCAGATGGCGTCGTAGAGGCCGGCCTTGCGGATCTCGTCGAGATAGATCGCATCAGCCTCGCGCAGGATCTCGAGCTTCTCGCGGCTGATGCCGCCCGGGCAGCGGATGGCAAGGCCCGGGCCCGGGAAGGGGTGGCGGCCGATGAAGCTGTCGGGCAGGCCGAGCTCGCGGCCGAGCACGCGGACTTCGTCCTTGAACAGTTCGCGCAGCGGCTCGACGAGCTGCATATTCATGCGCTCCGGCAGGCCGCCGACATTGTGGTGCGACTTGATCGTCACCGACGGGCCGCCGGTAAACGAGACGCTTTCGATCACATCGGGATAGAGCGTGCCCTGGGCAAGGAAGTCCGCGCCGCCGAGCTTCTTCGCCTCTTCCTCGAACACTTCGATGAACAGGCGGCCGATGATCTTGCGCTTGGTCTCGGGGTCGCTGACGCCTTCGAGTTCGCCGATGAAGCGGTCGGACGCGTCGACGTGCAGGAGGTGCAGGTTGTAATGCTCCTCGAACATCGCAACGACGTTCTTCGCCTCGTCCTTGCGCATCAGGCCGTGGTCGACGAGGATGCAGGTGAGCTGGTCGCCGACAGCCTCATGGATGAGGAGTGCCGCGACCGAGCTGTCGACGCCGCCCGAAAGCGCGCAGATCACCTTCTTGTCACCGACCTGGTTGCGGATCGCCTCGACCGCCTTGGCGCGGTAGGCCGACATCGACCAGTCGCCCTTGATGCCGGCGATCTTGTGCACGAAGTTGGCAATCAGCTTGGCCCCGTCGGGGGTGTGCACCACTTCGGGGTGGAACTGCACGGCGTAATATTTGCGCTTCTCGTCGGCGATGAAGGCGAAGGGCGCGTTGGCCGAGGTCGCGACGACCTCGAAGCCCTCGGGGATCGCGGTGACGCGGTCGCCATGCGACATCCAGACCTGGTGGCGCGAGCCGACGGACCAGAGGCCTTCAAACAGCGGGCAGTCCTTTTCGACTTCCAGGAAGGCGCGGCCGAATTCGCGGTGATGTCCGCTCTCGACCTTGCCGCCAAGCTGGGCGCACATGGTCTGCTGGCCATAGCAGATGCCGAAGACCGGCAGGCCGGAATCGAAGATCACCGAGGCTGCGCGCGGCGAGCCGATGTCGAGCGTCGAGGCGGGGCTGCCGGAGAGAATGACGGCCTTCGGCTTCAGCTGGCGGAAGCCTTCCTCCGCCGACTGGAACGGCACGATTTCGCAATAGACACCGGTTTCGCGCACGCGCCGGGCGATGAGCTGCGTCACCTGGCTGCCGAAATCGACGATGAGGACGGTATCGGGATGGGCTGTCTGGGTCATTGGGGGCCTTCAAACAAGCTTGATCATGGCGAGCCTTTAATGAAAGGCCGTCATCAGCGCAACGATTCAATTGCACCCCGACAATTCCGGGGTTTCCGAGCGGGATCAGGAAAAGTGTGTGCGGTTTTCCGCCCGCATCCCGCTCTGACTTACGATCACATTTAGAGCCGGATCGCGCCGCTTGAGATCGCATTCTCCAACCGGTCGATCACGGCTGCAAGCTTCTCGTCGATGACGTGCAAATATTCCGTCCAGTCGCTGACGTGCTTGAGCTCGGCCTTGCCGTCGGAAATGCCGCGAAGCGCAATTAGCGGAACCCCGAAGGACTGGCAGGCGCGCAGGACCGCAAAGGTCTCCATCTCCACCATGTCGGCGTCGATCGCCTCGTACGCCGCGCCCGAGACGATGTTGGCGCCGGTCGAAAGCCGGGCCTCCGGCACGCCGGGAATCCTGAGCGGCAGCGGCACCACGGCCGGCAGGTCGAGAAACGGCGTTGCGCCCTTCTCGAAGCCGAGCGGCGAGGCATCCATGTCGCGATAGCCGACGGAAACGGCCTGGTAGACCTCCGTCTGTTCCAGCCTGGCGGCACCGGCGGACCCGAGCGAAACGACCAGATCGGGCAGGGCTCGCTCCGCGGCGAGCTCCGCGAGCGTTCGCGTCAGCACCACGGCGGCCTCGACCGGGCCGACGCCGGTCATCAGCGGTTTGATCCGCTGCTTGAGGTGCGTCCCGTATTCGGCATCCACGGCCATGACGTAGAGAACCCTGCGTCCGGCAACGGTTTTGACGGCAAAACTCATCCTTCGATCCCCTGGCGTCCGCGTACCACCATCATCGTCCCGGTCATCGAGGCGATCAGCTTCGCCGGCCCATCGGCGCGGATCGCGTAGCCGCGCCCGTCGGAGACGATGATCGTCGAGCCGGGTTTGGTCACTTCACCGCGAAACAGGAAACGCTCGCCGCGCCCCGGCGAAAGCAGGTTGACCTTGAACTCGATCGTCAGGATCGAGGCATCCGGGTCGATCACCGAATAGGCGGCATAGGTGCCGGCCGAATCCAGCGCCGCCGAGATCACGCCCGCATGCAGGAAGCCATGCTGCTGCGTCAGCTTGTCGTCGAACGGCAGTTCGATCTCGACCGTGCCCTGTTCAACGAGCGTCAGTTCGGCGCCGACCGTGCGCATTGCCGCCTGCCGCGCGAAACTCTCACGGATGCGCTTTCGGAAATCGGGGGGATCACGGTCGTCCATCAGTCCACATGGCCTTTTTTTGTCGGGTGGCATCATTATGCCTGCGGGACAGTGGCACGCTCGTGAAGGTCCGACAAGTTCAATTCATGAGCAAAATCGAGCTGTTGAGCGTCGTCGCAAACGCAACCCAGGCGAGATATGGCAGGAACAGCAGGGCCGAAACGCGATCCCGCCGCCGGCTTGCGACGACGAAACCGGCGACTGCAATCAATAGCGCGGTGATGACGATCTGGGCTGGGGAGATGTCCTGCATCCCGAAGAACAGCGGCGACCAGAGGAAGTTGAGGAACATCTGCGCCAGCCACAATCGCATGGCGGCGCGAGACCGAGACCAGTGGCGAATAGGACTGCGCACACGATCGTTCTGTTCATGGCCTCGACAGATAAAACAGACTTTCTGGCTTTCCATGGGGGCTGCCGTTTTGAAGCCGTGATCTGCCACCTATATCATGTGCCATGAAGAGCTTCAGACGCATCGACATCCGGCCGGCCGGTCCGGATGACATCATGATGATCGCCTCCGTCATCGTCGAAAGCTGGCAATCGACGTTCCGCGGACTGATTTCCGACGCCTTCCTCGATGGGATGAGCGTCGAAGAGCAGGCGCTGCGCCACGCAAGGCGCATGCGCGTCGCCGATGTCTTTCATCTGGTCGCGGTCGACATGAGCACGAACAAGGTGATCGGTTTTGCCAATTATGGAAAAGCCCGATCGATGCCGCCGCGTTTCGATCGCGAGCTCTATGCGCTCTATATCCTCAAGGAATTCCAAGGCGCCGGCATCGGCTCGGCACTGGTGCGCAGCGTTGCCGCCCATTGCCGGGAACTGGGCGGCAAGTCCCTGTTTGCCTGGGTGCTTTCCAGCAATCCGAACAGGGCGTTCTATGAGCATCTGGGTGCGGTTGCCGTCGGCCAGGGCCAGGTAAGCCTCGGCGGCGAAAACCACGACCAGACGGCCTATCGCTGGGACGACTTGGCAAAGCTCTCCGGCGCCGGCCGCTTTTCGGCCTGAGGCATGTCTCCGGCCTATGCCAAACGAACGATGTGCTGATCCCAGGCGACCCGGCTTTGGCGCTCCTTGAAGTGGCCGTCATAGGACGAAACGGCAAAACCGTGGTCGGCTGTGGCGACCCCTGCTGCATCGACGACGCGCTCTTCCTTCAAAACAGCGCCGGTGCGGGCATCGAGCGTCACGGCCACGTTGCCCTTCGGTGAGGTCAGGCCAACAAGCCCTTCGTGCCGGTTGACGGCGATCGCGCCGACATAGTTCGCCAGCGCTTCCGTCGTGCGTTCGGGCAGCGACAGGAATTTCAGGTCCTCGCCCTTGGAGAAGGATCCGACCAACGGCGGCAGGTCGTTGCGCGCGCCTTCGTACTGGCAGGCAAACCAGATCTCGCCCTTCGGGCCGATGTCGACGTGGCGCGTCGAAAGACGGCTGAGTTCAGCAGGCAGACCGTGCCTCTGTACGAGCGCACCGGTTTTCGTGTCCACCAGCGTCAGGCTCGGCTCCATATGGTCGAGATTGAGCTTGGTGCGGCCGAAGTCCGGGTGGGTCTCGATGCCGCCATTGGCGATCGCAAGCAGGCGTCCGTCGGCAGCGAGCGTCATGTCGTGCGGACCGATGCCATAGGTCGGGAATTCGCCGACGCGGGTGAAGTTGTTGGTGCCGTCATAGATGCCGACCATGCCGCGATTGCCGGCAAAGTCGTTCTCGGTGGCATAGAGCAGCTTGCCATCCGCCGAGAAACAGCCGTGACCGTAAAAGTGCCGGCCCTCTGCTGCAGCGATGACCACTGGTTCCGCCGAACCGTCGGTCGAAAGGATCATCGCATAGGTGCCGGGCCGGCGGGCGAAGGCGACCGCCCGATGGCTGACGGGCGAATAGGCCATGCCATGCGCTCGCGCCGGAAGCGTCGTACGTTCGATGATCTCGCCGGCTTCCGTCAGCGTTGCAACGCCATAGCTTCCATCCGGCGCCATGAATGCCGAGGCGAAGACGGCATCGGCTCTGCCAAGGGCGAAAGCCCGGTCGGGTGCGAGGCTTGCTACCCAGGCCGCGCCCGCCATTTTCAGGAAACTGCGCCGGTCGATCAGACCCGTGGCGACTGTCATGCCATCCTCGCTCGTCGTGGAAATCTGCAGCCCTGAACGGAGGTGCCGCTCAGGGCTGCGATATAGCAGGTTGCGGGGTCAGAGCCAGCCCCGGCGCTTGAAGTAGAAGTAGGGCACGATCGCCGATGCCACCATCAGCATCAGTGCCGCAGGATAGCCGAACTCCCACTGCAGCTCCGGCATCACGCCGAAGTTCATGCCGTAGATCGAGGCGACCAGCGTCGGCGGCAGGAAGACGACGGCGGCGACCGAGAAGATCTTGATGATCTGGTTCTGCTCGAGATTGATGAGGCCGAGCGTCGCGTCGAGCAGGAAGTTGATCTTGTTCGACAGGAACAGCGCGTGGTCGCCAAGCGAAGTTGCATCCCGCTGGATCAGCTTGATCCGCTGCCGGCTTTCCTTTCCCGCCTTGCGTGGCCCCATGCCTTCGAGCGCCACATGATAGGCGACGAGCCGACCGATGCTGACGAGGCTTTCGCGGATGACCGTCAGGAGGTCGCCCTTCTGGCCGATCTGCTCGATCAGTGACTGCAGGTCGCGTGTCTTCTTGGTGGCGCTGGCATTCGTCTTGCGGAACACCTCGCGAGAAATCGCATCGACCTCGCTGCCGGCACGCTCCAGCGCGTCTGCCGTGCGGTCGATGATCGCCTCGAGAAGACCGAGCATCACCAGTTCGCCGGTCTCGCAGATCTGGCCGTTCGCCTTCTGGATGCGGTTGGAAAAGGTCTGAAACGGCTTGGGGTCGGCATGGCGTACGGTGACCAGCGTCGCGCCCTTGAGGATGAAGGTCACCGGCACCTTGACCGGATACTCGCTGTCAAGCTTGGCGGTCGCCGTCATCGTCATGAACTCGGCACCGTTCTCCTGGTAGAGGCGGTCGGAAAGCTCGATTTCCTGCATCTCGTCACGGGTCGGGATCTCGATGCCGAGCTGGCCCTCGACCAGGCGCGTTTCCTCAACGGACGGATTGAAGAGGTCGAACCAGATGGCGGGCGTCGGCGATGCGATGCCGTCAAGCATGTCGACGAGCACGAGGTGGCTGTTCTGGCTTTTGTAGATGCGCAGCATATTGGGCTCCATAGGGCGAGTCATCCGACCGCCACGGAGCCCTGATCAAATCAGGACCGGACGGCCGTGAGCGTGAAGGCTCGACTTCGACTGTCGGGGTTCATTGTGAGTTGGTCCTTGTGGTGAAACGTGCCCGCGAGAGCGGACACGGGAAGCGCTTTGCGCCTAAAAGCCTTGATTGTCAACACTCTGAGTTTGAGCGGGATGCGGGTGGAAAACCGCGCAATCTTTCCTCATCCCGCTCTAGTCACCGTCGGCGAAGGAGAAGCCGGCGCCAAGCCCGATCGCGCCGCCGAAATCCTTGTTCAGGCGGTTGAGGAGGTCGTTGGTGTTGAGCGACAGGAAGGCGAGCTTGGCGCGCTTGTCGTCGTCAGTGAGCGCGGCATCGATCGGTCCATCGATGTTGCCGGCCATGCTGATCACCGACTTGAAGACGAAGTCGGCCGAACCCGCCACGGAGCGGCTGTCTTCCGGCAGCAGGCTTTGCATGTCGGCGACATCGAACAGCGTCTTGAGCCCGCGCACGTTGCCGGCGATCGAGGCCATGGTGTTGCCGGAGCGCCAGTAGATCGCAAGCTTCGGATGCCCCTTGTCGTCCTTGCCTTCGTAGAACGGCTTCAGCCGCTGGTCCTTCACCGTCTCGACGCCATGGACGAGAATGCCGAGCAGTTCGGTGGCCGCTTCGCGGCTGTCGCGGAATTCGGGATTGTCGGGGCCCGGGTGTTTCCAGGCGGCCTGGATCCCCTCCGGCTTCTGCCAGGCGGCCAAAAATTCGTTGGCGATCGTGTCGAGGTTCCCAGTGATCGCCAGGCCATAGCGGCAGCGGAAGTCACCCTCCTTGCCCGAAAGCGCCTCGGCGCCGGTGCCGTAAAGCACGTATTCGAGCGCGCCTAGCCCTTGCGCCGCGACGCTCTTGCCCTTGAGCTTGGCTTCGTCCGTTGCGCTTTCGTCCGCCTTCGAAAGGATCGCCTGCACCTGCTTGAGCCCGGTGCTCTTGCGATCGGGGTAGAAGAGGAAGCGTTCGAAGCGGTTCTGTTCGAGAGCCGGACCAAGCCTCACGACCTCGATCGCCGACCAGGCGCCGACCAGGTCGGAGAACGCACTCTGCGCGTTCTTGAGTGCAGGCTGTGACGGCGCCTCGCAGAGCTTCGCCGTCGCTTGCCTTGCAGCGGCGGTCTTTTCCGACAGGTTGCGGTAGCCGGGAATGATGAAGTCGTCGACGGCCTTGGCCATGACGGCGGGCACGGCGGCCTCGTTGACGACGCGCGGCGAGAGCGCGCTCCCCTCCTGAGCCATTGCGGGCAATGCGGTCGTCAGCGCCAGGGAGAATGCGAGGGTGAGCGTATGCGTAGAGGGCATCAGAGTGACTCCAGGAAGGCAAGGAGATCGCGGCGATCGCTTGCGACAAGGGCGGCGAAAGCATCGCGGGCCTTCTGCCCTTCGCCGCCATGCCAGAGGATCGCTTCGGTGAAATTGCGGGCGCGTCCGTCGTGCAGCAGGAAAGTGTGCCCACTGACGGTCTTCGTCAAGCCGATGCCCCAAAGCGGCGGGGTGCGCCATTCTCGGCCGGTGGCGACGCCCACTTCTTGGCCGTCCGCGAGACCTTCGCCCATGTCGTGCAGCAGGAAATCGGAATAGGGCCAGATGAGCTGGAAGGACTGCGCCTTGTTTGCGGCATCCCGGCGGGTGACGAATTTCGGCGTGTGGCAGCTCGTGCAGCCGAGGTCGTAGAAGACCTTCTTGCCACGAAGTGTTTCGGCAAAGCTCGCCTTGCGACGCGCCGGAACGGCAAGGTTCTCCGAATAGAAGGTCACGAGGTTAAGCACCGGATCGGGCGCTTCGGTCGGACCAAGCCGTTCCTGCACACCGGTCGCCATGGTGAGGCATTTCGCTTGGGCGGCAGTGCAGTCGCCATGCGGCCGGTCGGCGTCGGGGGAGGAGATGCCGATATCGGTGGCAAAGGCATCGGCACTCTGCTGCCGCACGGTGGCGTTCTGCGCTTTCCAGCCGAAACGCCCAAGCATCAGCTTACCGGTCTTCGCGTCACGTCTGAGCGCCGGGCGGCCGCTGATCCCGTCGCCGTCGGCGTCGTCAGGATCGGCAAGCGCGAGGATGTCTGCCTCATGGATCGCCTCGATGAGGCCGAGCCCGATCATCGGCTGGGCCACGCGCGGCGAAAGGGTCGTCTGTGGATCGAGCGGTCCGTAGGCAAGGTCGGCCACCGAGTAGCGCGGCCGGCGCAGCGAAACGGTCTCGCCGTCGGGGAAGGTGAACGGCTCCTCGGTATAGCTGACCTTCAGATGGCCTTCGGCAGCAAGGCCCGGCACAGCGCTGTCCTGAAGCTGGGCGCCATAGACCGGATCGGGGAAATTCACGGCCTGATGTGCCTCGATCGACCGGTGCTCTTTGTCGTCGCGCGGTGGGCGCGCCAGACGGAAGAACATCGAGGTCGTGTCGACGGCGCCTTCGGGCGGTCGGCCGCGCCCGTCCTTCAGGTGACAGCTCTGGCAGGCGCGCGCGTTGTAGAGCGGGCCAAGCCCGTCGGAGGCCTGGGTCGAGGAGGGCGAGGAGACCCAGAGCTTGCGGAATAGTGCATTGCCGAGCTTGAAGCCTTCCTCTTCCTGGAAGGTGAGATTGGCCGAAAACTGCGAGAAGCTGTCGGCATTGACGGGCGCGATCGAGGTCGCAGCACCACCGGACATGGCCTCGAAGCTTTCCGCCTTGGAGAAGTCATCGGTCGGCCGTGTGACTGTCTGGACGCGCTGGCGGTCCTTGATGTCGAGGTCGCTGCGTTCGATCGGAAGGCCGTCGCCGGCAAGGGCGGGCAAGGCGAGAAAGAGCGCCTGCGCAAAAAGAAGCGCGAAAAGGCGAGGAGCGCCAGTTTTCATCAGTAGAGGATCGGGCCGCACCGGTGCCGGCGCGGCCCGCCTTTTCAGCTTATTGGAAGACAGCGTTAGGATTGTCCAGGCTGTCCGAACCTTCAAGTTCGATCGTGCCGAGATCCAGCGACGCTATGACGCGCTGAACGGTCTTTGCCTGGGCGATCAGGCCGTCGATCGCCGCCTGCACGGTGGCGTTGCCCTCGGCATTGCCTTCGCCGATCATCTGGTCGTAGGCCTCGGTGGTCTCCGCGCGCTTGGCCATCGCCTGCATCTTCTCGACTGTGGTCGAAAGGTTGCCGGTCATTTCCTTGTCGAGCGCTGCGTCCTTGGCGGCGACGAGTTCCGAAAGCGACGGGCCGGTCATCTTGGTGCCGTCGACGCGGGTGTACTCGCCCGTATAGGCCGACTGGATGCCGATCGCGTCGTGCAGGTGCGAGTTGTGCGTGTTGTCGGAGAAGCAATCATGCTCTTCTTCCGGATCGTGCAGCAGCAGGCCGAGCTTCATGCGCTCGCCGGCAAGTTCGCCATAGGAGAGTGAACCCATGCCGGTGAGGATGGCGACGAGGCCAGCCTTCGGGTCGGCCTCGATGGCCTTGCTTGCGGCACCGTCCGGTGTCCAGTTGGCGACCATTTCCTTGAGGTCGGAAACCAGGAGCTCGGTCGCGGCCTTCAGATAGGCGGCGCGGCGGTCGCAATTGCCACCGGTGCAGGCCTTGGTGTCGTAGTCGGTATAGGGGCGGTTTCCGGCGCCAGCCTTGGTGCCGTTCAGGTCCTGGCCCCAGAGCAGGAATTCTATCGCGTGGTAGCCGGTCGCGACGTTCGCCTCGATGCCGCCGGCTTCCTGCAGCGTGCCCGCCAGGAATTCCGGCGTGATGTTGCTGGCATCGACGTCCTTGCCGTCGATCTTGATCGTCTTGTTGGCGATGACATTGGCGGTGAACAGGGCGTTCTCGTCGCTCTCGCTGCCATAGCTCGGGTCGACATAGTCGATCAGGCCTTCGTCCAGCGGCCAGGCGTTGACCTTGCCTTCCCACTCGTCGACGATCGCGTTGCCGAAGCGGTAGACTTCGGTTTCCTGGTAGGGGTTGCGGGCCTTCCGCCAGGCGTCGCGCGCGGCCTTCAGCGTTTCTTCGCTCGGCGTCGCGATCAGCGCGTCGACCGCCTTGTCGAGTGCCTCGGCCGTAGTCAGCGCATCTTCGAATTTGGCATGGGCGACGGCGGTGTAATGCCTCACCACGGCGGCGGCATCGGTTGCGGCGTGGGCCGGCTGCAGGGCCAACGCCGACGTTGCCGTCATGAACGCCAGCGCGGCGCCGCGGATGAATTTCTTGGTCATGACCCTCTCCTGTTGCTTCCTTCGGCGCAGCCGAGCGAGTGCGCAAACGCGGCATCGTTCAGGCGTCGGGCCATGAGAAAAGGCCCCGGCCGGGCCTGCCTCTCATGAACCAAAAGCAAACTTGTGTCAAAGTGTATAGTTTAGAACGTTTTCAATCTGATGCGCGTGTTCTGACCATTGTCAAAAGGCGTCAGCCCTTGCGTTGCATCAGGCAGAAGAAGAAGCCGTCCGTGCCGGTCGAGGCGGGCGTCAGCGTCACCGTCTTCATGTCGGCCGACCAGGGTTGCGGCTTGTCGGTGCCGAAGAGCGTCGCCCAGATGTCGGCCGCCGACAGGATCTCGAATTCCGGATTGTCTTCGCAGAAGCCGTAGACCTGGGCCTCGTTTTCCTCAGGCAGTACCGAGCAGGTGACATAGATGAGGTGGCCGCCCGGGCGGACGAACTGGGCAGCACTCGCCAGCGCTTCCTCCTGCTGGGAGATGCGCTCCTCGAGGTTCTTCTGGTTGAGGCGCCACTTTGTGTCCGGGCGTCGGCGCCAGGTGCCGGTGCCGGTGCAGGGCGCATCGACGAGCACACGGTCGAAGCGGCCGGCGAGCGGCGCCAGGCTGTCGGTGGATTCATGCACCTGGACATTGCGGGTGCCCGCGCGCTTCAGCCGCTCGATGATCGGGGCAAGACGCTTGCGGTCGGTGTCGTAGGCGTGCACCTGGCCCTTGTTGTTCATCGCCGCCGACATCGCGAGCGTCTTGCCGCCACCGCCGGCGCAATAGTCGAGCACCTGTTCGCCTTCCTGCGGAAAGGCGAGGTCGGCCACGATCTGCGAGCCTTCGTCCTGGACTTCGAACCAGCCCTTCTGGAAGGAAAGCTCGGCCGTCACGTTCGGCAGGCGCGAGGCGCCTTCGCCGGCGGGAATGCGGATGCCATTGCGGGCGATCGTCGCCGGTTCGGCGCCGCTTCGCTCCAGCGCTTTCAGCACCTTGGCGCGCGAGGCCTTCAGCGTGTTGGCGCGCAGGTCGAGCGTCGGCCGGCCGGCGAGCGCCTTGGCTTCATCGAGCCAGTCATCGGAGAAGTTTTCCTCGAAGGAGGCCTGGACCCATTCGGGAATGTCGCCCTGGATGTGGGCTGCGGCGTCTTCGAGGCGGCGCGTGGCGAAGGCTTGCGCCATCTCGGCTGACGGCATCTCAGGCGCAAATTTGTCGCCGTCGAGTTCGGCAGCGAGCGCTTCCGGGGTGAAGCCCCATTGCCGGTACATGACGGCATGGCCGAGCGCCGACGCGCTGTCGCTGTCCATCAGGAAGGCGTGCGAGAGTTTCATGCGAAGGGCGTCGTAGACGATGTTGCCGATCGCCGAGCGATCGCCGGATCCGGCGAAGCGATGGGAGAGGCCCCAATCCTTGAGCGCGTCGGCGACCGGGCGCTTCCGCTTTTCGATATCCTCAAGAACCTCAATGGCTCCAGCGAGCCTGCCGCCCAAACGCATCTTCGATCAACTCCTTTTTCGCCGTGGTAACGGCGATGGCATCGAAGAGCAAGACGGCGGAGAAGATTAACCGCCGAGAATGATCTTTCTCAAGTAAACCCACCTGACGATCGGTCGGATGGCAGTATTTCAAAAATCAGGAATTGATGACGCGATAACAGATGCTGGCGTGGCCGGAGCGGATCATGCCGATCTGCGAGGCTGCAGCCTTGGAAAGGTCGATCACGCGGCCACGAATGAATGGCCCACGGTCGTTGATCCGAACGATCACGCTCTTGCCGTTGCGCTTGTTGGTGACCTGAACCTTGGTTCCGAACTTCAGGCTGCGGTGGGCGGCGGTCAGGCGGGCGGCATTCATGCGCTCGCCGGAGGCGGTCTTGGAGCTCAGCGCGTACCAGGACGCGCCGCCGCAGCCGGCGCCGGCTGCATGGCTATCGGAAACGGAAACGAGACCGATAGCGGTCGTGAACAGCGCTGCAGCGGCAGCAGCCTTGATCTTCGCTGGCGTCAACTGGCGATCCCCTCGGTCAAATGGTTGAATAAAAATCTTCTGGGAACCGCTAATTGGGGCGAAAAATGGCGAAAACGTGCTTCAACCATTTACGATCTATTAGGATTTATTAAAAAATGACGAAAATTTAAAAACGAAGATTGTTTGAAATAGTTTAAATGGAGCCAGGAAGTTCTTTGGAATCAGCGGTTGAACGCTGACAGCCTTCCGCACGCAGGCGCAACTCAGTGGTAAACGAAAAATTTCATTAAAAATTTCGAATTGGACGAAATTTCCGGAATCCGGATGGTCGAAAACTCGTTACTAGCGCACAGGTTGTATTAAATTCGTCAAGTATCGAATGAATATCCAGAGAAAGTCACAATTCTGGCGGCGCTGCCGCCGCCATTACTGATGGACTGACTATCGGCTTTCTATAAGCATTTCGGGTTATGTTATTGATTGAGTGCCGAGTTGCGTTTCAGGCGTTGCGCCATGTGCCGGATTGCCAGAGCTGCGCAAGCGAAACGCGATAATCCGGATACGCGAACTCGAAACCGGTGGCGCGCATGCGGGCGTTCGATACCCGCTTGTTCTCGCCATAGAAGGAGCGGGCCATCGGTGACAGCTCCGCCTGCTCGAAGGGAATTTCCGGCGGCGGTTCGACGCCCATCAGCCGCGCGGCCTCAAGCACCACGTCCTGTGGTGGCGCCGGCTCGTTGTCGGTGATGTTGAAGACGCCGCTCGTGCCGTTGTTGGCGAGGAACAGGGTGGCCGCGCCGATATCTTCGACCCGGATGCGGTTGAACACCTGCCCAGGCTTGATCAGGCGCCGGGCCGTGCCGTTTGCGAGATTGCAGAAGGCGTTGCGTCCGGGGCCGTAGATGCCGGCAAGCCTCAACACGGCAACCGGAATGCTCTGCTTCGCGCCGAAGGCGATCCAGGCATCCTCCGCCTCCACCCGCTCGACCGAGCGGGCCGAGACCGGTTTGCGCAGCATGTCCTCGGTGACCCATTCGCCGCCGTGGTCGCCATAGACGCCGACGGTCGAGAGATAACCGATCCACTTGAGGTTCGGCGCCAGGTGCGCGAGGTCCGGGCTGGAAGCGCGGAACATCGGATCGCCGTCGCGGCCGGGCGCGATCGACTGGATCAGGTGCGTCGCCTGGCCAAGCGCAGCAGCGAGTTCGTCGGAGACCGTTTCGCCGTCGAAGAGGATCGGGCGGATGCCGGCCTTTTCAAGCTTCGTCGCCTTCTCTTCGATGCGCGTGGTGCCGACAACGCTTGTCGCCGCCGGGGCCATGGCCCGTGCGATTGCCATACCGGAGTAACCGGCGCCAAGGATCAGGACATGCATCGGCTCACTCCCGCCATCTGCCATTCGTTGAGGACGTCTTCGTCCGTCTCTGGCTCGCATTGTTCGGCAAATTGCGCAAGCGCCGCCGGCGCGACCAATCGTGACAGCGCCCAGACCGCCATCGCCCGCACCACCGGCGAGGGGTCATCGATGCGGGCCTTGACCGCAGGCACGAGCGCCTGGTCGCCGGAGTTGCCGGCCGCGATCAGCACGTTGCGCACGAAACGGTCGCGGCCGATGCGCTTGACCGGCGAGCCCGAGAACAGGCTGCGGAAGGCCGGGTCGTCGAGGTCGAGCAAGCTGTCGAGCGCTGGCGCCTTCAGGTCCTCGCGCGCCTTCAGCTTCAATTCGGAGGCTGCCTGTGCGAACTTGTTCCAGGGGCAGGCGGCGAGACAGTCGTCGCAGCCATAGATGCGGTTGCCCATCAACGGGCGCATCTCCGGGTCGATCGGACCCTTGTGCTCGATCGTCAGGTAGGAAATGCAGCGCCGCGCGTCGATCTGATAGGGCGCAGGAAAAGCGCCGGTCGGGCAGGCATCGAGGCAGGCGCGGCAGGAGCCGCAATGGTCGCGCTCCGGCTCGTCGATGACGAGGTCCGCCGTGGTGAACAGGCTGCCGAGAAACAGCCAGGAGCCGAATTCGCGACTGACGAGATTGGTGTGCTTGCCCTGCCAGCCGAGGCCGGCCTTCTCCGAGAGGGGTTTCTCCATCACCGGGGCGGTGTCGACAAAGACCTTGACGTCCTCGCCGGCGCGCGCGGCGAAGCGGGTCGCGACTTCCTTGAGCTTGCCCTTGATGATGTCGTGATAGTCGCGGTTCTGGGCATAGACCGAGATCGCGCCGCGATCGGTCTTTTCGAGAATCCCGCGCGGATCGTCTTCCGGGCCGTAGTTCATCGCGAACATCACCACCGAGCGCACGTCGCTCCAGAGCGTGCGCGGATCGGAGCGTCGCTCGGCAGTCTCAGCCAGCCAGTCCATCGTGCCGTGGAAGCCGTCGTCGAGGAAGTCCTGGAGCCGAGCCGGCGCCTCGGGAATGGCGTCCGGGCGGGTGATGCGACAGAGATCGAAGCCCTTGTCTGCCGCCTCGGCTTTCAGGAATTCGGTCAGCTTCAGCCGCCGTCGATCCCCATTGTCAGCCTTGGCAGCGATGCCGGGCACGGTTTCAGCCTCAGAAGTCGAGGTCCGCATAGTGCGGAACCGGGGTCACGCCGCGCACGCGCTCGGCAAGCAGCGGGCGGAAGGAGGGGCGGGACTTCAGCCGCTGGTACCACTCCTTGGCGGTCGGGGCATCCGACCAGTCGATCTCGCCGAGATAGTCGAGCACGGACACCGTCGCGGCCGCAGCGAGATCCGCATAGGAGATGCGGTCGCCGGCAAGCCAGGTGCGCGAACCGGCGAGCCAGGAGAGATACTTCATATGCTGGCGGATATTGGCGCGCGAGGTGCGCAGGACCTTGCTGTCGGGCGCGCCGCCGCCCTGGTCCGGCGTCATCTGCAGCTTGAAGATCCGCTCGCGCACCAGCGGCCGCGTCACGTCCGCTTCCATCTTCTGCAGGAACCATTCGACCAGGCGGCGGATTTCCGCCCGCTGGAACGGGTCCTCCGCCAGAAGCCGGCGATCCCGCTTCATGATTCCGTTCGTCTCGTCGAGATATTCCGAGATGATCGTGGCGCCACAGAGCGCTCTCATACTGTCGTCAACATAGACCGGTAGCGTCCCGGCCGGGTTCAAGGCCAGGAAGTCGCGCCGGTTCTCCCAGGGCTGTTCCTCGGACAATTCCGTCTGATAGCCATATTCCGAGAGGATAAGGCGAACGAACCGTGAAGCGGAGGACATGGGGTGATGATACAGTGTCGGCATCGATGATCTGGCTTCTCAGAGTCTTTTTGCTGGGGGCGTCAGCGTGGCGGCGCAAGCGTCTGGCCACGGCTCCTGTGATAGAGCTATAGAAATTTGTGGTGGCAAACACAAGCGAATCAGCCTTTTCCTCCCACTCCAAAACTTGTCAGGAAAATCTTATATATGGCGGATCAATCGATCATCAGCGCGCTCGTCCTCGGGCTCATCGAGGGCTTGACGGAGTTTATCCCTGTTTCGTCGACGGCGCACGTCCTCCTTGCCGGCCACTTCCTCGGCTTCAAGTCGCCGGGCAACACCTTCGCCGTCCTCATCCAGCTCGGCGCCATTCTGGCGATCCTGCTCGTCTATTTCCAGAAGCTTCTGTCGATCGCGCTGGCGCTGCCGACGAGCATCAAGGCGCGCCGCTTCGTCCTGTCCGTTCTGATCGCCTTCCTGCCGGCGGCCGTCATCGGCGCAATCGCCCATGATTTCATCAAGACGGTGCTGTTCGAAACGCCGATGCTCATCTGTGTCGTGCTGATCGTCGGCGGCTTCATCCTCTACGCGATCGACCATCTGCCGCTGAAGCCGCGCTACACCGACGTCATGGACTATCCGCCGTCGCTGGCGCTGAAGATCGGCCTGTTCCAGTGCCTGGCGATGATCCCCGGCACCTCGCGTTCCGGCGCCACGATCGCCGGCGCCCTGCTGATGGGGACCGACAAGCGCTCGGCCGCGGAGTTCTCGTTCTTCCTGGCGATGCCGACCATGCTCGGCGCCTTCACGCTCGACCTCTACAAGAACCGCGACGCACTCTCCTTCGACGATTTCACCCTAATCGCCGTCGGCTTCATCGCGGCGTTCGTCGCCGGCATCTTCGTCGTGCGTTCGTTGCTCGATTTCGTCTCGCGGCGCGGTTTCACGCCGTTCGCCATCTGGCGCATCGTCGTCGGCACGGCCGGATTGATCGGCCTCTGGCTGCTCGGCTGAGCCGGGATCAACGATCTCAAACGAAAAAGGCGCGTTCTGGACGCGCCTTTTTCTTTGACCTCAGAGTTTTCTCTGACCTTGGAACAGGCGCTAAAAACAAAGCCGCGTGCGTCTCAAGGTGAAACGCACGCGGCCACTGGCCCCCGCCAATAACTCTAACTATGCCCTTCCAAAGCAATTCCAGGAAAAGCGCGAAGCCGCTTTCCGTCCGGAATTGCCTGATCTAAAGGGCGCCGGCCTTAGTTGCCGGAAAGATCGATCGATGCCGTCGTGCACGGATCGACGCCATAGGCCGGCGCGCAACCCTTGCCGCTGCTCGCGACCGTGTTCGGCGCGATGAATGAGCCAGCCAGAATGATCAGTGCCGCAGACGCAAAAAAGATTGCGATCGACTTGCCCATGGACGCTATGCCTTTCGAGATTGCTGCTGCCGCCCGCCGTCATGCCTTGCGATCGGGGCGCGAGGCGGTGTTTAGTCTCTGGATATGACATGATCAATATCAGGACATGTTGAATTTGCGGTAAATGCCATTCGCTTTCTTAACTGCGGCAGAACTGCAACGCTGTTGCCTGGATACCACAGCAAACGGCCGCCCGTGGGTACCGGCGGCCGTTCAAAATAAGATGGGCTTTGCGGCGATCAGGCGCCGCGGCCGCTGCGCGTGTACTGGCCCTGCGGGCGATAGCGCACCAGATAGGTCGGCAGGATCGACTCCAACATGGTCGGATCGATGCCAATGCCGGCGAACGTACGTCCCTCGGAAACCGCCTTTGCCGAGACGACATTGTCGGATTTCAGCAACACCACCTGGTCGGGGGTGAGCGGCGGCGTGATGAAGGGGACCATCGACGCGATGCTGCCGATGAAGGATGCGACGCCGAAGGGCAGCGAGACGAGCGTGCGCTTGCGGTCGATCGTGTTCAGCATGATCTCGAGACAGTCGCGGAAGCTTAAGACATCCGGGCCGCCGAGTTCGTAGATCTTGCCCTTGGTGATCTTGCCGTCGACGGCGCGCGCCACGGCCTCGGCGACATCGGTCACGTAGACGGGCTGGAACTTGGTGTGGCCGCCGCCGATCAGCGGCAGGACCGGCGAGAAGCGGGCCATGTTGGCGAACTTGTTGAAGAAGCCGTCCTCGGGACCGAAGACGATCGACGGACGCAGGATGATCGCGTCAGGCTTCGTTTCCAGGATCGCCGCCTCGGCGCGGCCCTTGCTGCGGGCGTATTGCGACGGCGAGGAAGCGTCCGCGCCGATCGCCGAAATGTGCGTCAGCGTGGCGCCGACGCTACGTGCCGCTTCTGCCACCGCGCGCGCGCCGAAATCCTGGACGGCGTCAAACGTGTTGCGGCCTTTTTCAAACAGCACGCCGACGCAGTTGATGACGTGGTCGGAGCCTTCGACGGCGCGATCGACGGATTTCCGGTAGCGCAGGTTCGCCTGGACAAAGGAGATCTGGCCGACATTGCCGAGCGGCTGCAGGTGGCCGGCAAGGTCGGGCCGGCGAACGGCAACGCGAATGCGGTAGCCGCGCTTGGCGAGTGCGCGCACGACATGACGGCCGACGAACCCGGATCCGCCGAAAATCGTCACCAGCGGCGGAAGGTTGGACAAGGTCATGGGAAACGCACTCCTGATCGCAGAGGAAAGAATTGATTGCTACATAGCCCAACAGCCGCGAGAGGTGAAGGCCAATCCACGCGGCTTGTCGGGTCTGTCGGAAGATGGGGATGCCGGGTCGTCAGACGCCTTCGACGACGACCATCTCCGCGTCGGCGACTTCCTGGCGGATCGCGGCGGCAATCTGGTATTCGGGCGAGTTGTAACAGTCGACCGCTGCCTGCAGCGACGGAAATTCGATGACGACGTTGCGCGCGCGCACGCCGCCCTCAAGGCGATGATGTTCGCCGCCGCGCGCGAGAAAATTCGCGCCGTATTTCTCGAAGGCCGGCTTTGCTGCCGTCACATAATCCTTGTAGCGCTCGGGGTCGCGGACATCGACCCGTGCGATCCAGTATCCCTTGGCCATAGTGAACTCCTCGTCTTGCACCGCTGAAGGCTGACGGGAGACTTACTTCCGGCAAATTTTGATTGAGGTCAAGCGGATCGCGATGGGTTCCTGGCGCCGCCCGCATCAGCGGGCAAGCGCGCCGTTCATTTCCGCGAGAATGGCGCGGGCGGCCGCAAGCGGCTCGGCGGCTGCGACGATTGGGCGCGCGACGACGAGGTGGCTGGATCCGGCCTTCAAGGCTTCGGCCGGCGTCATCACCCGCTTCTGGTCGCCCTTGTCGGCGCCGGCAGGGCGGATACCCGGCGTCACCAGCGCCATGTTCGGTCCGATGATCTTGCGGACCGCTGCGGATTCTTCCGCCGAGCAGACGATGCCGCCCATGCCGGCGGCGCGCGCCTGTTCGGCCCGGCGCAGCACCAGCGTGTGCGGGTCGTATTCGTAGCCGGCATCGATCACGTCCTGCTCGTCCATCGAGGTGAGCACGGTGACGCCGAGGAGGCAGAGATCGGAACCTCTAGCGGCTTCGACGGCCGCCTTCATCGCCTTCGGATAGGCGTGCAGGGTCAACATCGACATGCCCATCTTGACGATGTTCTCGACACCCTTGGCAACCGTGTTGTCGATATCGAGCAGCTTCATGTCGAGGAAGACGTTCTTGCCGCTGGCGGCAAGGTCGCGCGCGAATTCAAGCCCGCCGGCAAAGACCAGCTGATAGCCGATCTTGTAGAAGGAGACGTCGTTCCCGAGCGTCGACACGATCCTCTCGGCATCGGCGATCGTCGGAAGGTCGAGGCCTACGATCAATCTGTCGCGCGCGGTTTCGGTCATCGTCTAGATCCCCTGCCAGTTTTCCATCGGGGTCCAGTCGCATGCGACGGCGCGATCCGCAAGGCGGAAAGCGAAGACGTTGCCGCCGCCACCGCCCTTCTGGTCGGAACTGCGGGCAATCGGCGCGCCGAGCAGCCGGCACTTCAAAAGGGTGCCGACGCCGCCATGGCCGACGAAGGCGATTGGGATCTTGGTGTCGTGCCCTTCGAGGACACGGAACACTGCGTCCGAGATCCGCGTCTGGGCGTCGATCGCGCGCTCCCAGCCCTTAAAACTTTCCGCCGGATGGGCGAAGAACCAGTCGGCCGCCTTCTCGAATTCCGGCGGCGGTAGGAAGCCGGTGGCGGAGCGATCGTTCTCGCCCATGTCATGGTGAATTTCGACCGTCAGGCCGGCGGCATCGGCAAGCAGCTGGGCCGTTTCGATCGCCTTGGTTTCGTCGCTCGAGACGATCCTCCCGAGCGAGCGCACCCACGGCAACGCCGCCGTCAGGGCCGCACGATCGCGGCCAACAGCGGAAAGTTCCCATTGCGGGACGGGCACGTCCGGATCGATCCAGACCTGCGGATGGGTGACGTAGACGCCGAACATCCCGTCAGTGCGCCCGACGATAGACCCAAAGCTGTGCCGGCGGGATGTTGCGCACGACGAAGTCGAGATGCTGGATGCTGTAGCGGTCCGGCATGGCGACGACGGGCGAGAGCGGCCCATAGGAAATCTGCACGACCGGCCGGCCGGCCGGAATGCGCGAGAGCAGGTCGTCGATCAGCTCGACGCGCCGATGCATCGGGAAGTTCAAGAGCGGCACTGCCGAGACGACACTGTCGAAGGTCTGTCCCTTCAGCTCGCCGAGCGTATGTTCCAGATCGAAAGCATCGCCATTGACGAAATTGACGCCGGCGAAGTTGGCCCTGAGCTGGTTATAGAAGTCGGTCGAATATTCGACCGAGACAAGGCTCGATGCGGGCAGGCCGCGTTCCAGAATTGCCTTCGTGATGACACCCGTGCCCGGGCCCAGCTCAAGAACCGGCAGGCCCGAAGCAGGATTGATGACGCTCGCCATTCGGCGCGCGGTTATGGAAGAGGTCGGCAGGATTGCGCCGACAGCCTTGGCATTGCTCATCCATCCCTTGAAAAAGCGAATTTCCTCATCGAACTTCCGTCCGAGCCGTTCCTTCACCTTCACGCGCAAATTCATTGAACCCCTCAAAACCGTCGTCCTCTCCTCATTCGGGCCGCCCGCTGTGATCCCGGCTCGTTGATTCGAGCCGATCCGGGCGGCGGCAATCATAATGTGTCCCCATCTGCGGCAAAAACAAGTCTGTCTGCGCCTGAAAGCGTCGCCTTATCAACAGCCGCCGGATGGATCGATCAACAAAAAACCCGTCACGAGCGGGCGTGACGGGTTGGTATTTCGCGCCGCGTCAGGCCCGGTTACACGCGCATCGGCATCAGCACGTAAAGTGCATCCTCGGCAGCAAGATCGCGAACGAGCGTCGGCGAGCCCGGATCGGCCAGCATGAAAATCGCATCGGTGCCGGTCAGCTGCGAGGTGATGTCGAGCAAATACTTGGCGTTGAAGCCGATTTCGAGCGGGTCGTGGTCGTAGCCGACGGGCAGCTCTTCGGTGGCGCTACCCGAATCCGGATTGTTGACCGTCAGCGTCATCTGGCCTTCGTTCAGCGCCAGCTTGACGGCGCGGCCGCGCTCGGACGAGATCGTCGAAACACGGTCGACGGCCTGGGCGAAGGACTGGCAATCGACGCGCAGTTCCTTGTCGTTGTTGGCCGGGATCACGCGCTGGTAATCCGGGAAGGTGCCGTCGATCAGCTTCGAGGTCATGACGATCGACCCCATCGTCAGTCGGATCTTGGCGTCCGAGACTTCGACGGTGACGACGAGGTCCGGGTTGTCGAGCAGCTTCTGCAGTTCGCTGACGGTCTTGCGCGGGATGATGATGCCCGGCATGCCTTCGGAGCCGGACGGCGCTTCAACGTCGGCGCGGGCGAGGCGGTGACCGTCCGTGGCGACGGCGCGCAGCTTCAGTTCGCCCTTGCTCTCGACGGTGTGCACGAAAATGCCGTTGAGATAATAGCGGGTTTCCTCGGTCGAGATCGCAAACTGGGTGCGATCGATCAACATCTTGAGGTCGGTCGCCTTGAGGCGGAAGGAGTGCGAGAAGCTGCCGGCGGTGAGATCCGGGAAGTCGGACTGCGGCAGGCACTGCAGCGAGAATTTCGAACGGCCCGAGGCAACGGTCATCGCCGTGCCCTCGGCATTGGTGGCGAGCAGCACTTCCGAACCGTCGGGCAGCTTGCGCACGATGTCGTAGAGCAGATGCGCCGGCACCGTGGTCGCGCCCGACTGTTCCACCTGCGCCGGTGTCGCCTCGGTGATTTCGAGGTCGAGGTCGGTCGCCTTCATTTCGAGGCTCGCACCGTCGGAACGCAAGAGCACGTTCGAGAGGATCGGGATCGTGTTTCGCCGCTCGACCACGCGGTGCACGTGGTTCAGCGATTTCAGGAGGTTGGACCGCTCGAGAGTAATGCGCATGGGATGCCGCTTTCAACCATTGCCCGGCAGACGAGCGTCCGCCTGAGCGTCAACTGCGAGTGTCCCGGCCGACCGACCGGAAAGATGTGGACCGGCAAAATGGCAGAAACAGCGCCCGGAAAGCAAGGGGTTTGAGGGCTTCTGTCCCCAGATGTGGCATGCCGGCCAGCAGCGCGACCCTTGCCCTGCCCTGCCGGCTCACTCATAAAGGCGAAACGAGTGGGATGAGGAAAAGTGTTTGCGGTTTTCCGCCCGCATCCCGCTCTAACTTGCGAGAAAGGATCACGTTTGTGATTTCGGGGCGACCGGCCCGAAATCACAACCGTGATCCGGCGCATCGGTAAGCACGATCAGGACGTTACAGGTGGAAAAGCAGAAGACATCGGAAGCATCGGGCGGGCAGAGAGAGCGTAGCTATCGCCTGCACAATGTCAGCGTTCCGGCCCGGCCCCTCGATGCGGCGCTCTATCTGGTGGCGACCCCGATCGGCAATCTCGGCGACATTACGCTGCGCGCACTGGAAACGCTTGCCGGCGCCGATGTGCTCGCCTGCGAGGACACGAGGGTTACGCGCGTGCTGCTCGACCGCTATGGCATCGTGAACCGGCCCTACGCCTATCACGAGCACAATGCCGACGAAGCCGGCCCCCGGCTGCTTGCAGCACTCGCAGAAGGGCGATCGGTGGCGCTCGTCTCCGACGCCGGAACGCCGCTGGTTTCCGACCCGGGCTACCGGCTGGGGCAGCGTGCGATCGAAGCCGGTCATCGCGTCGTGCCGATCCCGGGCGCCTCGGCGCCGCTTGCAGCGCTCGTCGGCTCCGGCCTACCGAACGATGCCTTCCTCTTTGCCGGTTTCCTGCCGACCAAGGACAAGGCGAAACGCGATCGCCTCAGGGAATTCGCGGCCGTGCCGGCGACAATCATGTTCTTTGAATCGCCGCACCGGATTGCTGCGACAGTGGCGGCCGCAGCCGAGGTGCTGGGCGAGGGTAGGCGGGCTGCCGTCTGCCGCGAGCTCACCAAGACCTTCGAGGAGTTCCGCCGCGGCACGCTCGGCGAGCTTGCCGCCCATTATGGAGAAGCGGGTGCAGTCAAAGGCGAGATCGTGCTCGTCATCGGTCCGCCGGATGCCGCACCCGAGCCGGAAGCGGCCGATGTCGACGCCCTGCTGCTGAGCCTTGTCGCCGACATGCCGGCCGGCAAGGCGGCGACCGAAGCCGCCCGCCAGACGGGCGTGCCGCGCAAGGAGCTCTATGACCGGCTGCTGCAGCTGAAGGAGCGCCATGACGGCTGACGGCAGCGACCGGCGGAAGCTGAAAGCGCTGAGGCGGGGGCAACTCGCCGAATACCGCGCGGCACTCTGCCTGTTGCTGAAGGGCTATCGCATCGTCGCCATACGCCATCGCACCAAGCTCGGCGAGATCGACATCATCGCCCGGCGCGGCGATCTCATCGCCTGCGTCGAGGTCAAGGCGCGCCGCTCGGCCGAGGACGGCGTCTTCGCGGTGACGGCCACGGCGCAAAAACGCATTCGCGCTGCGAGCGATCTCTGGCTGGCCAGGCAACCGGATTTCAACAGGCTTTCCGTGCGCTACGACATCATCACGGTGACCCCTTGGGGCTGGCCGCGGCATCTGCCGGATGCCTTCTGAACCGGCGCGAGATGAGGGAAAATGATTGCGTTGTTCCGCCCGCATCCCGTCTTGGAACAAAATCGCGAATTTGTAATCGTTCCGACATAAAAGCGTTACGGGCCTGTCATTGAACGTCACTAGTCCAAGCCATCCGCAACCCGGTGGAGAGGGACCAAGTCATGTTCAAGAAGTTTTCATTCGCAGCCCTTAGCTTCGCTTTTTCCGCGACGTCATCATTTGCCGCGACCAATATCACCTGGTGGCACGGCATGGCCGGCCGCAACGGCGAAGTCATCAATGAAGTTTCCAAGAAGTTCAACGAAGCCCAGAGCGCCTGCGCACTGACCCCGGTTTCCAAGGGCACCTACGAGGAAGCGCTCGCTTCCGGCATCGCCGCTTTCCGCTCGGGCGAACAGCCGAACATCCTGCAGGTCTTCGACGCCGGCGCCGCCACGATCATCAACGCCAAGGGCGCGGTCATTCCGGCCGAAGACCTGATCATCAAGGCTGGCCACAACTTCGACCGCAACGCCTTCATCGACGGCGTACGCTACTTCTACGCCGACAGCGAAGGCAAGTTCGTCGGCATGCCGTTCAACTCGTCGGCGCCGATCATGTACATCAACGACGAGGCCCTGAAGAAGGCCGGCGTCGAAGCGCCGAAGACCTGGGAAGAGTTTGAAGCGGTTGCCCCGAAGCTGAAGGAAGCCGGCTACATCCCGCTCGTCCAGTCGCAGCTCACCTGGCAGTTCACGGAGAACTTCTTCTCCCGCAACAACATCCAGTTCGCCACCAACAACAACGGCTATGACGCCGTCGTCGACACGCAGCTGAAGGTCACCGACCCGAACCTCATCATGATGTTCGACAAGCTCAAGGCCTGGAAGGACGAAGGCTACTTCGCTTTCTACGGCGCCGGCTGGAACGACAACCAGAAGGTCTTCGAAGAAGGCAAGGCTGCGTTCTGGATCGGTTCGTCGGGCTCCTTCGGCGGCCTGCAGAAGACGGCGCAGATGCCGTTCTCGGCAACCTTCCTGCCCTATTGGGGCTCGATCAAGGGTGCCGGCACCAATTCCTTCATCGGCGGCGCGGCACTGTTTGCCATGTCCGGCAAGTCGGATGAAGAGAACAAGTGCGTTGCCGACTTCTTCCAGTTCCTGACCTCGCCGGAAATCCAGTACTTCTACCACAAGTCCACCGGCTACGTTGCCATCACCAAGGCAGCCTACGAGCTCGCCCAGAAGGACGGCTACTACAAGGAAAAGCCGGTTGCTGAAGTCGGCATCAAGCAGCTGCTGCTGCCGGCCGGTGACTGGTCGAAGGGCTACCGCCTCGGCTTCTACCCGCAGATCCGCGAAATCATGGAACGCGAATACGGCCGCATCTTCTCGGGCGAAACGACCGTCAAGGACGCTTTCGACACGATCGAAAAGGAAGGCAACGAGCTGCTCGCTCGCTTCGCCAAGACGGCCGGCTGATCTCCATGTCGACCGCGACAGATCTCCTCCCCGCCTCGCGGGGAGGAACCGGAACCCAAACCGGCGGGCGTCGCTTCGGCGCCTTCCGGTTTTTCGGTGGCCAGTCGAAGAGCGGAGGAGAAGGCGTTGCCAAGCGCGTTCAGTTCTCCTCGCCGTTCCTGCCCTACCTCTTCCTCGCGCCACAGCTCGCGATCATCTTCATCTTCTTCTACTGGCCGTCGGTTCAGGCGATCCAGTCGTCCTTCTATCTGGAAGACCCCTTCGGCTTCGGCTCGACCTTCGTCGGCATGACGAACTATACCGACGTGCTGAAATCGGGCGAGTATCTCGGAATCGCCCGCTTCACTGCCGTCTTCACGGCGCTCGTCACCTTCTTCGCGCTGTCGATCGGCTTGCTGCTCGCCGTCAAGGCCGATGGCGTCATCCGCGGCAACGCCGCCTACAAGACGCTGCTCATATGGGTCTATGCCATCGCGCCGCCGGTCGCCGGCCTCATCGGCATGATGTTCTTCGACCAGCATATCGGCCCGATCGTCGAACTCGCCCGCTGGTTCGGCTGGGACATCAAGGTCGGTCGGAATTACTTCGACACCGCCTTTTCCATGGTGGTCGTCTCCGTCTGGAAGCAGATCCCGTATAACTTCATCTTCTTCCTCTCGGGCCTGCAGGGCATCCCGGTCTCGGTGCGCGAGGCGGCGGCGATCGATTGCCGCTCCGGCTTCCGCCGCTTCTGGACGGTGATCCTGCCGCTCTTGGCGCCGACCGCCTTCTTCCTGTTGATCATCAATGTCACCTATGCGCTGTTCGATACCTTCGGCGTCATCGACGTGATGGTGAAGGACAAGGCCGCCAACAACCCGATCACCCTTGTCTACAAGGTCTACATGGACGGTTTCCGCGGCAACGATCTCGGCGGCTCTTCGGCCCAGTCGGTGATCCTGATGCTGATCGTCTTCGTGCTCACCATCTTCCAGTTCCGCTTCATCGAGCGGCGCGTGCACTACAACTGAGGTGAGGCCGATGTATCGCACCAAGATTTTCGATCACATCATCCTGCTCTTCGGCGTCTTCATCATGGTGGCGCCGGTCGTCGTCGCCTTCATGACCTCGACCCATGATGCAGCCGACATTCACCGCAACGGCCTGTCGCTGTCCTGGGGCGGCCATTTCGTCGAGACCTACGAGACGGTTCTCACCCGCCAGGGTGGCTTCACCGGCAAGATCACCGGCTTCAACATGATGCTGAACTCGATGATCCTGGGCTTAGGCTTTGCCGTCGGCAAGATCGTTCTCTCGATGCTCGCGGCCTATGCGCTGGTCTATTTCCGCTTTCCGCTGGCGACCTTCTTCTTCTGGGTGATCTTCACCACGCTGCTCCTGCCGCTCGAAGTGCGCATCCTTCCGTCCTACGAAGTGATGAACACGCTGAAGCTGACCAACACCTACACCGGCCTGATCGTGCCGCTCCTGGCGTCTGCGACGGGCACGTTCTATTTCCGGCAGTTCTTCAAGTCGGTGCCGGACGAGCTTCTGGAGGCGGCGCGCATCGATGGTGCCGGCCCGTTCAAGTTCTTCATCGACGTTCTGGTGCCTTTGTCGCGCACCATGATGGCGGCGATCTTCATCATCATGTTCGTCTACGGCTGGAACCAGTACCTCTGGCCCACATTGATGACCACCGACGAAGGCTTCTTCACCCTGGTTCGCGGCATCAAGCAGATCCTGCTTGTCTGGGTCGGCTCGAACATCCCCGACTACAACGAGGCCTTTGCACTGGCGATCCTCGCCATGCTGCCGCCTGTGATGATCGTCGTGATCTTCCAGCGCTGGTTCATCAAGGGCCTGACCGAAAGCGACAAGTAAGCGGAGTGGAGGCGGGACAACTGTCCCGCCCGCTTCTGAAACGGTACCATTTTAACGGAGGCAGCCATGGCGGCCATTACCATCGCCGAGGTCTCGAAGATCTATCACGGCAATGTCGAGGCGGTGAAATCCGTCTCGATCGATATCGAGGACGGCGAGTTCATCGTGCTGGTCGGCCCGTCCGGCTGCGGCAAGTCCACGCTTTTGCGCATGGTCGCCGGGCTCGAGACGATTTCGAAGGGCACGGTGACGATCGGTTCGCGCGCCATCAACGATGTCGATCCGGCCGAGCGCGACATCGCCATGGTCTTCCAGAACTATGCGCTCTATCCGCACATGACCGTCTACGACAACCTTGCCTACGGCCTGAAGAACCGCAAGACGCCCAAGGCCGAGATCGACGCCCGCGTCGCCGAAGCCGCGCGGATGCTGGAAATCGAGCCCTATCTCGCGCGCAAGCCGCGCGCCCTTTCCGGCGGCCAGCGTCAGCGCGTCGCCATGGGCCGCGCGATCGTGCGCAAGCCGGCGGCCTTCCTGTTCGACGAGCCGCTCTCCAACCTCGACGCCAAGCTGCGCGTCTCGATGCGCGGCGAGATCAAGCGCCTGCAGAAGCGCCTCGGCACGACCTCGCTCTACGTCACCCACGACCAACTCGAAGCGATGACGCTCGCCGACCGACTGGTGGTCTTGAACGGCGGCCGGATCGAGCAGATCGGCCGTCCGCTCGACGTCTACCACCGTCCGGCCTCGACCTTCGTCGCGAGCTTCATCGGCTCGCCGGCGATGAACCTGGTCAAGGGCCAGATCGAGGGCGGCAGCCTGCAGATCGGCCTCTACAGGATCGAGCTTGGCAGCCGCGCCCCGGTCGAAGGCGCCGTCACCGTCGGCCTGCGCGCCGAGGACCTCCGGCTTGCCGGTGTCGGCGAGGATGCGATGCTGTTCCAGGTCGACTATGTCGAGGAGCTGGGTGCTCAGCGGCTCGTGCACGGCACCATCGAGGGCCAACCTCTGACGATAGCGCTCTCTCCGGACATGCCGCTTTCCGGTGATCTCGCCGTGACGATTGCCGTCGACCGCCTGCACTTCTTCTCGCCCGAAACCGGCAAGCGGCTGGAACGGGGCACGTCTTTTGCCGGTGATGCACCGGCGCAGAACCTTCGGCTGGAGACGGCATCGTGATCCATGAAGCCGTTGAGCAGCTTGCCGTTCCATCGCTCGAACTGCGTGCAGGATTTGCTTCGATGCTGCGCACCATTGCGGCCCATGACGCCGCCATGGCCGCGCGACCGGAAATGAACAGCGTCGAGGTTGGCGCCGCGCCGTCCTCGACCGCGCCGCTCGCCTTTCCCTTCACCGTCGCTGCCTGGAACCTGGAGCGCTGCCTGTTCGCACCGGAAAGTGCTGCACATCTCGCAGCAACCAAGGCCCCAGTCGTGCTGCTATCGGAAATGGACAACGGCATGGCCCGCACCGGCCAGCGCCATCCGACCGCCGAAGTCGCTGCTATACTCGGCATGCAATATGCCTATGGCATCGAATTCATTGAGATGGGCCTCGGCTCCGATACCGAGCGCGCGTTCTGCGAGGATGATTTCAACGCCAGGGGCTTTCACGGCAATGCGCTGTTGGCTTCGGTGCCGCTCGGCCGGCCCTTCATGCTGCGCCTCTGGGGCGAGCGTCTCTGGTTCACCGATGCCGAACAGCCGCGCCTTGGCGAGCGTTTCGCGATCGGCGCCGTCATCGAGACCGAGGCGGGCCCCTTCGTCGCCGTCTCCACCCATCTTGAAAGCGCGACGACCGCGGCCTACCGCGAGCGTCAGGTCAGGGAATTGATCGATGCGCTCGACGAAGCCTTTCCGGGCCTGCCGGTGCTGATCGGTGGTGATCTCAACACCGGCAACCATGCTGGCGGCGACTTCGAAGCCGAAGGGCTCTTTGCCATGAGCGCCGCCCGCGGCTTCGCCCGTCACGGCGGAGCACTTGAGGTGATGACGACCCGGCCGAGCCTGATCACCCGTTGGCCGGAGCGGGCGATGAAGCTCGACTGGTTCCTCGCGCGCGGCCTGAAGATCGGCGAAACCAGGATCATTCCCTCGCTCGATGAAACCGGCCGGCCGCTTTCGGATCACGATCTCATCACCTGCGTGGTCGAAGGCTTCGAATAGGCTCAGCTCTCCTTGCTTAAGGCACGCCCGCATTCTACATGTCGAGGGCTTTTCCAGTGCGGGAGAGGGCAGCGGTTTTCTCGTCCTCTTCCGTTCTGACGATTTGAAATCGATCACGCTTGACGTGATCCACAGGGGACGGGAAGATGGCGAAAATCGTCAATGTCGGGGTCCAGATGGACCATGTGTCGGGCATCAACATCGCGGGTGATTCCACCTTCGCCATGAGCCTCGAGGCACAGTCGCGCGGCTACCGCCTCTTCCACTACACGCCCGAAAAACTGTCGCTGCGCGACGGCAAGGTCTATGCGAGCGTGCAGCAGATGACGCTGCGCGACGTCAAGGGCGATCACTTCACGCTGGGCGAAGCCGAACGCGTCGATCTGTCGACCATGGACGTCATCCTGCTCCGCCAGGATCCGCCCTTCGACATGGGCTACATCACCTCGACGCATCTTCTGGAACGCCTGCATCCGAAGACGCTGGTCGTCAACGATCCGGCCTGGGTGCGCAATTCGCCGGAGAAGAT
Organism: Ensifer sp. EB106-03-01-XG145; assembly: GCF_058792075.1. NCBI lineage: Bacteria > Pseudomonadati > Pseudomonadota > Alphaproteobacteria > Hyphomicrobiales > Rhizobiaceae > Ensifer > Ensifer sp. EB106-03-01-XG145. The sequence goes on from NZ_JBYTEC010000001.1 coordinate 256,456, forward strand.
CTTCGTCACCGAATTCGCCGACCTGATGCCGAAGACGCTGATCACCCGCGACCCCCAGGAGATCGCCAGCTTCCGCCAGGAGATGGGCGACATCATCTTGAAGCCGCTCTACGGCAATGGCGGCGCCGGTGTCTTCCATTCGACCCGTGACGACCGCAACCTGTCTTCCCTTCTGGAAATGTTCGGCCAGATGTTCCGTGAGCCCTTCATCGCCCAGGAATACCTGCCGGCGGTACGCAAGGGCGACAAACGCATCCTGCTCGTCGATGGTGAGCCGGTCGGCGCCATCAACCGCGTTCCGGCCGAACATGATGCGCGCTCCAACATGCATGCCGGCGGTCGGCCGGAGGCGACCGAGCTTACGGCGCGCGAAAGGGAAATCTGCGCCCGCATCGCTCCGGCGCTGAAAGCCCGCGGCTTCCTCTTCGTCGGCATCGACGTCATCGGCGACTACATGACCGAGATCAACGTCACGTCGCCGACCGGCATTCGCGAAGTCAAGAAGTTTGGCGGCGCCGATGTTGCGAGCCTGCTCTGGGATGCGATCGAGCGCAAGCGCGCCTGATCCGGCGCTTTCGGTAGAACCTGTCTCCGGATGACGGAGATTGCCGCGGGCTTCCGCCCGCGGCTGCGGCGTTGTGCCCTTGCCAACGACTGCGCGTAGGTCTCGCCTCAGATGTTCCGTAATTGTTCTTGTTTTTGTGCGTGAACCGTGCAAGGCTCCGTCTTGCAACCCAAGGCGGTTGCGGCGCCCGTAATGGCGGGCAGCCCGGGCGAGGGAGCAACCATGGTCGCGCGCGTCAGCACGGTCGCATTTCAGGGTATCGAGGGACTGCCGGTTGATGTGCAGGTGATGGTCGCGCCGGGCAAGGTCGGCATGCAGATCGTCGGCCTGCCGGACAAGGCCGTCGCCGAAAGCCGCGAGCGGGTGCAGGCGGCGCTTCATGCTTCCGGCCTGGCGCTGCCGGCCAAGCGCGTCACTGTCAATCTCGCCCCCGCCGACCTTCCCAAGGAAGGCAGCCATTTCGATCTCGCGATCGCGCTCGGCCTGATGGCGGCGCTCGGCGCCATTCCCGGCGATGCGCTCTCACCCTATGTCGTGATCGGCGAGCTCAATCTCGACGGCACCATTGCCGCCGTTGCCGGCGCCCTTCCCGCCGCGATCGGCGCCAATGCGCTCGGCAAGGGGCTGATCTGCCCGGCCGAAAGCGGGGCGGAGGCGGCCTGGGCAGGTGCGGAGATCGACATTCTCGCGCCGCGCAGCCTGATCGCGATCGCCAATCATTTCCGCGGCACGCAGGTGCTGTCGCGGCCCCAGGCCGCGATCCGCTCGGGCGCTGCCAACCTTCCCGATCTCGCCGACATCAAGGGACAGGAAAGCGCCAAGCGGGCGCTGGAGGTGGCTGCTGCTGGCAACCACAATCTGCTGATGGTGGGACCGCCGGGGTCGGGGAAATCGATGCTCGCCGCGCGGCTGCCGTCGATCCTGCCGCCGCTCAATCCGGCCGAGCTGCTCGAAGTGTCGATGATCCACTCGATCGCCGGGCAGTTGCCGGGCGGCAAACTCTCGGACCGGCGGCCGTTCCGCACGCCGCATCACTCCGCAACCATGGCCGCCATGGTCGGTGGCGGCTTGCGCGCCAAGCCCGGCGAGGCCTCGCTCGCCCATCATGGCGTCTTGTTCCTGGACGAGTTTCCGGAATTCGCGCCGCAGGTGCTCGACGCACTGCGCCAGCCGCTCGAAACCGCAGAATGCATTATCGCCCGCGCCAATCACCGGGTGAGCTATCCCGCCGCCATCCAGCTCGTCGCCGCCATGAACCCCTGCCGCTGCGGCATGGCGGGTGAGCCCGGACGTACCTGCGCCCGCGGCCCGCGCTGCATGACCGATTACCAGGCGCGCATCTCCGGTCCGCTGATGGACCGCATCGATATCCGCATCGACGTTCCGGCCGTCAGCGCCGCCGATCTGTTGAAGCCGGCCGCAGCCGAACGCAGCGAGGTCGTCGCCCGTCGGGTTGCCCGCGCCCGCGCCTTGCAGGTCGACCGCTTCGCCGCCCTCGGCCATCCGGAACTGACCAGCAACGCCCGCTGCTCGACCTCGATGATCGAGAAGATCGCCGAGCCGGATCCATCGGGCCTGCAGCTCCTCCGGGACGCCGCCGAAAAGATGAAATTCTCCGCCCGCGGTTACCACCGCGTGCTGAAGGTCGCGCGCACACTTGCGGACCTCGACGGCGCGCCGACCGTCGGGCGTATCCATCTGGCCGAAGCGATCTCCTACCGCATTGCCGGCGAGAGACTGCAGGCGGCGGCATAGCGGCGCTTGCCGGTCGGTTCGTCCGCGCTAATGTTGTTCTGGAAGCCAGCATCGGGTTGTGACATCCCGCGTCTCGTTCCGCATGCGTCAGTATTGGGAGCAATTTCCTGGTAGCGGCAGGCGGATCTGACGCGGCCGGTATCAGCTTTACAGCGGAAGAGAGGGGTAATGCGGCCCTTTCTTCCGTTGCGATTTCCCTTCGACAACCGGAGCGAGGTGAACAGCCGATGACGGATGCATCAAGGGACCGAAGAACCGATCGCGCCGATCGTCTGATAAAGGCATCTCCACGGACGATCTACGCCGCGCTCGTCGATGCCGCTGCAGTGGCTGTCTGGTTGCCGCCCGATGGCATGAAGGGGCAGGTGCTCGCTTTCGAGCCACATGCCGGTGGCGCCTTCCGCATGGCGCTGATCTATGAGGCGCCGGATGACACGACGCAGGGCAAGACCTCGGATCAGACCGATGTCGTTTCAGGCCACTTCGTCGCGCTCGAACCGGATCGGCGCGTGGTGCAGGAGACCGCGTTCCAATCGGACGATCCGGCCTTTGCCGGGGTAATGCGGATAACCTGGGCGCTGGAGCCGGTGCCCGACGGTACGCGCGTCAGCGTCACCTGCGAAAACGTCCCTGAGGGGATTTCCAAGGAGGATCACGACGCCGGCCTGCGCTCGACGCTCGCCAATCTTGCAAGCTTCACGGAGCAGGCTGCTTGAGCGGAGCCGCTGATCAATTGGCAGAACAAAAAGGGCGCCTGCAGGCGCCCTTTCCGATCGCGGGAGAAGCTGTGGCTTAACCGCCGAGGCCTTCGAACAGCGCGGTCGACAGATAGCGTTCGGCAAACGACGGGATGATGACGACGATGGTCTTGCCGGCGTTTTCTTCGCGCTGGCCAATCTCGATCGCTGCGGTGAGCGCCGCGCCGGCGGAAATGCCGACCGGCACGCCTTCGAGCCTGGCGACAAGGCGGGCAGCCTCGATCGCTTCGGCGCTGTTGACCGTAACGATCTCGTCATAGATCGAGGTGTCGAGGATCGCCGGCGCAAAGCCCGCGCCGATGCCCTGGATCTTGTGCGGGCCGGGCGCGCCGCCGGACAGCACGGGGGATTCTTCCGGCTCGACCGCGATCACCTTGATCGAGGGTTTGCGCGCCTTCAGCACCTGGCCGGCACCGGTAATCGTGCCGCCGGTGCCGATGCCGGACACGAAGATGTCGACAGCACCTTCGGTGTCGTTCCAGATTTCCTCGGCCGTCGTCTTGCGGTGGATTTCCGGGTTGGCGGGGTTCTCGAACTGCTGCGGAATGATGGCGTCGGGCAGTGTCTCGACCAGTTCCTGCGCCTTGGCGATCGCGCCCTTCATGCCCTTGGCACCTTCGGTCAGCACCAGCTCGGCGCCAAAGAGGGCCAGCATCTTGCGGCGCTCGACCGACATGGTTTCCGGCATGGTGAGGATCAGCTTGTAGCCCTTGGCGGCGGCGACGAAGGCGAGCGCGATGCCGGTGTTGCCCGAGGTTGGCTCGATCAGGGTCGTGCGGCCGGGAGTAATCTTGCCCTGCGCTTCCAGGCTCTCGATCATCGCCACGCCGATGCGGTCCTTGACCGAGGCGATCGGGTTGAAGAATTCGAGCTTGGCGAGCAGGTTCGCCTTGACGCCCTTCTCCTTGGCAAGCTTGTCCAGCCGCACAATGGGCGTATCGCCGATCGTCTCCGTGATCGAGGAATAGACGCGGCCGCGGCCTGGCTTGCGTGTGTCGGACATGGGTTTCTCCCTTGGGCGTGAACTGTCAGCTATGAGAATAGGAACAATGACTGCTCAATTCCAGAACGACAACCACGCAGCGACGATCCGCCGGAGGAAAAAGCACCGGCGAAGTTGTTGTTCGGGAAAAGTTTTTTCAGCTCGCGCGAACGGCGATATAGGCGGCCGTTCCCGCCAGCACGCTGGCTGCGACCCGGTTCAGTGCTCGCAGCGCCTTCGGCTGCTTGAGCAGTAGGCGCGCGCGTGCCGCAAGCAGCATATAGGGAACCAGCACCGCCAACAGCACCAGGAAGGTTGCCGCCAGCAAAAGGCCGTAGTCGCGCGGGCCGATGTCAGCGATGTCGATCAGCGTCGGCACCAGCGCCACATAGAACAGCATCGTCTTCGGGTTGCCAAGGGTGACGAGCAGGCCGGACAGGAAGGACATGGCGGCACTCGTCGACGGCTTCGCCTTGATGTCGTCGGGCAGCAGCCCCGCGGTCCAGAGCTTCCAGGCGATGTAGCCGAGATAGAGGACGCCTGCGAATTTCACCACCAGGAAGACCGTGGTGAAGGTCTGGGCGATCAACGCCAGCCCGAGCACGACAGCCGTCAGGTAGATCATGTCGCCGAGCACGATGCCAAGACCCATGAAGAAGGTTTCGCGGAAACCGGAGCCCAGCGCGCGGGCGACGAGCGCCGTCACGCCGGGACCCGGTATGGCCGCAGCGATGAAGAGTGCGCCGCTATAGGCGATGAGAGCCGCGAGCGTCATGGGCATTCCTTCCGGTGGCGATGCCGATTTCTAGCGCAGACGGACAAAAAAGGGAAATCAAGGAACGACGACCGATGGGCGCCTGACGACAAAATTGATCGGGTGACAAGTCTGGCGTTGTCCGCCGACGCGGGATCGGTAGAGCTTGCAGAAAACGAGCGAAAGGCGCCTCTCAATGCCCGAGTTGAAAGATATCATCGGCTTTGCCCTCCTTGCACTCGGCATGGTGCTGACGCCGGGGCCGAACATGATCTACCTGATCTCGCGTTCGATCAGCCAGGGGCCGGGCGCCGGATTGATCTCGCTCGGCGGCGTGGCGCTCGGTTTCGTCGTCTACATGATTTCGGCCGCACTCGGCATCACCGCGCTGCTTCTCGCCGTTCCCTTTGCCTATGATGCGCTCAGAATTGCCGGCGCCGGCTACCTTCTTTATCTCGCCTGGCAGGCTGTGCGGCCGGGTGGCCGCTCGCCGTTTCAGGTCCGCCATCTGCCGAAGGACGGGCCGAAGAAGCTGTTCGTCATGGGGTTTCTGACGAGCCTGCTCAATCCCAAGGTGGCGGTGCTCTATCTCTCGTTGCTGCCGCAGTTCATCCGGCCGGAACTCGGCAATGTGCTCGGCCAGTCGCTGGTCTTCGGGTCGATTCAGATCATGACCAGCGTTACCGTCAATGCGATGATCGCGCTTGCCGCCAGCGGCATCGCGGCCTTCCTCGCCGGGCGACCGCTGTTCATGGTGGTGCAGCGCTGGGCCATGGGCACCGCGCTTTTCGGCTTTGCGCTGAGCATGGCATCGGAGGCGCGGCGTTAATCCGCGCTTTATCGACCAGGGACTATTCGAAGACCGGCCGCATGAAGCTGCGCTCATAGCTGACGATGCAGCGCGTCTTCTCGGCATAGGCGAAGGCTTCCTGGCATTCCGGATCCGCGGCCATTTCCTGGCGGTAGCTTTCATAGGCCGCAAGGCTCGGAAAGCTGAAGAGCGCGAGCGCGATGTTGTTTGCCCCTTCATGCGGCATGAAATAGCCGTGATGCGTGCCGCCGAGACGGTTGACGAGCGGAATCCAGAGCTTGGCATAGTGCTCGAACTCGGCGGCCTTGTAAGGGTCGATGACGTATTTCAGGTAGCAGGTGATCATGCGGTTCTCCCTTCGCACTCCCGCTTGATAGAAGAGGGCAGGCGAAGTTTCCAGCCGAGATTCATGCCGGCGGCGGCAATGAGGATGGCGATCGAGCCGAGGATCTGGATCGGTTGCAACTGATGGCCGAAGGCGATGCGATCGACGACGATGGCGGCGATCGGGTAGACGAAGGAGAGCGCGCCGGTCATATGCGTCGGCAGTCGCTGGATCGCGCCATAGAGCAGCACATACATCAGCCCTGTGTGGACGATGCCGACCGTGACCAGGATCGACCATTGCGCGGCACCAGACGGGGCGGGCGCCGCGAGCGCCATCGGCGCCAGCATCAAGGTGCCTGTGATCACCTGGATCAGCGCGATCAGATGCGGCGGCGTACCCTTGAGCAGCTTCGTCGCGATCGCTGCGATCGCGTAGAAGAAGGCCGCGCCGATCGCCAGCGCAACACCCGTCAGATAGCTTTCCGGCGCGAAGCCGTGGCCGGGTTTGGCCGAAATGATCGCCAGCATGCCGGCAAACGAGACCGACAGCCAGAAGATCTTGGTGGCCGTGATCTTCTCGCCGAGGAAGAGCGCACCGAGCCCCAAGAGCATGAAGGGCTGGGTGTTGTAGACCATCGTCGCGATCGAGATCGAGGCGTGGGAATAGGCGGCGAAGAGCAGCAGCCAGTTGACGACGATCGCGACGCCGCCGACGATCGAAAGCAGCAGCATCCGTCGGCTGAAGTGGCGGCGATCGAACAGACCGAGAAACCAGGCAATGCCGACGAGTGTCACGGCGCCGAAGACACAGCGCCAGAAGACGACGCTCGTCACCGGCTGCCCCGACTTCAGCACGAACCAGCCGATGGTTCCGGAAATCAGCATCGCGGCTGTCATCTCGATGCTGCCGCGTTTGAGTTCGGTATTCATGTTCGCCGCTCCATGTTGGTGATCGGAGAATAGCCGGTGCTTGCAGCCTTTCCCATGGATGAACGAAGGCAATTGTGTTATATTGCCTAATTATCGAAGTTCTGTTCGTTACTATGACTTATGGTGCCGTGATGCTGGACGAGATTGACCGACGGATCCTAGACATTCTGGCAGCCAATGCCCGGGTATCGCTGAAGGAGCTGGCGCAGGAGGCAGGCCTTTCCTCGCCGAGTGCTGCGGATCGTCTGCGCAAGCTGGAAGAGCGCGGCGTTCTCGATGGCTTCACCATCGCTCTCAATCCCCAGAAAGTCGGCTATCCCCTGCAGGCGGTCATCCGCGTGCGGCCGATGCCGGGCATGCTGCACATCGTCGAGCGGCTAATCCAGGACACGCCCGAAATCGTTGAATGCGACAAGGTCACCGGCGACGATTGCTTCATCGCCAAGCTCTTCGTGCGCGACATGGCGCAGTTGGACACGATCCTCGACCGGATCGCCGAGAAGGCGCAAACCAACACCTCGATCGTCAAGTCTTCGCCGGTCAAGCGCCGCTTGCCGCCGTTAATTTAAGAGAGCAATTCCAGGAAAAGTGTGAAGCGGTTTTCCGTTGCGTAGATTAAACCCCGGTCGAGCCGAAGCCGCCGGCGCCGCGCGTCGTCTCGCTGGCATTGTCGCTCTCGCGAACGGTGACCTGCGTGACCGGCGCGATCACCATCTGGGCAATGCGCATGCCGCGCTCGATGAGGAAGTCTTCGTCACCGAGATTGATGAGCAGCACCTTCACCTCGCCGCGATAGTCGCTGTCGATGGTGCCGGGGGTGTTGAGGCAGGTGATGCCGTGCTTGAAGGCAAGGCCCGAGCGCGGGCGGATCTGCGCTTCATAGCCCACGGGGACCTCGAAGATGAAGCCGGTCGGAACGAGGGCGCGTTTGCCCGGGGTGAGCATGAGCGGCCGATCGCCGGGAACGGCTGCGCGCAAATCCATGCCGGCGGCGCCTGCCGTCTCATAGGCGGGCAGCTCGAGGCCTTCGCCATGCGGCAGGCGAACGAGGTTGAGGGTCGGGCGGGAAACGGAGGGGTGCGTGCTCATGACCGCATAAGCCGGGCGGCGGGCGCCTCGGTCAATTGCATAATCGGGGCCGAGCCTGTAAAGGACGCGGCAACTCACAGGATTCTACGACATGGCTGAAACTCTCGCCGAGGCGGTCTCCCGCCGCCGCACATTTGCGATTATCGCCCACCCGGACGCCGGTAAGACCACTCTCACCGAAAAGCTGCTGCTGTTCGGCGGCGCCATCCAGCTCGCCGGCGAGGTCAAGGCCAAGAAGGATCGCATCCAGACCCGTTCGGACTGGATGAAGATCGAGCGCGAGCGCGGCATCTCGGTCGTCACCTCGGTGATGACCTTCGAATATGGCGGCAACGTCTTCAACATTCTCGACACACCCGGTCACGAAGACTTCGCTGACGACACCTACCGCACGCTGACGGCGGTCGATGCCGCTGTCATGGTCATCGACGCCGCCAAGGGTATCGAGCCGCGCACGCTGAAGCTCTTCGAAGTCTGCCGCATGCGCGACATCCCGATCATCACCTTCGTCAACAAGATGGACCGCGAAAGCCGCGATCCCTTCGAGATCCTGGACGAGGTCGAGGAAAAGCTGGCGCTCGACTGCGCGCCGGTGACCTGGCCGATCGGCCGCTCGAAGACCTTCTGCGGCTCCTACAATCTCGCCCACGACACCGTGCGCGGCTCCGACACGCAGGAAATCCCGACCAAGGTCAACGGTCCGGAAATGGCTTCCCACCGGCTGCCTGAGAACGAGCGCGACGCCTTCACCGACGAGCTGACGCTGGCGATCGAGGCCTGCAAGCCCTTCGACAAGAAGGCTTTCCTCGAAGGCCACCTGACGCCGGTCTTCTTCGGTTCGGCGCTGCGCAACTTCGGTGTGCGCGATCTCATCAACGCGCTCGGCGACATCGCGCCGCCGCCGCGTGACCAGGTGGCGGATATCCGCACGGTGCACGCCACCGACGACAAGATGACGGCCTTCGTCTTCAAGATCCAGGCCAACATGGACCCGAACCATCGCGACCGCATCGCCTTTGCCCGCGTCTGCTCCGGCAAGCTGGAGCGCGGCATGAAGGCGCGGCTGTCGCGCACCGGCAAGCAGCTGGGCCTCAGTGCCCCGCAGTTCTTCTTCGCGTCGCAGCGCCAGCTCGCCGACACCGCCTATGCCGGCGACGTCGTCGGTATCCCCAACCACGGCACGCTCCGGATCGGCGACACGCTGACCGAGGGCGAGTCGCTGGTGTTCCAGGGCGTGCCGAATTTTTCGCCGGAAATCCTGCGCCGCGTGCGTCTGGAAGATGCAATGAAGGCCAAGAAGCTGAAGGAAGCGCTGCAGCAGATGGCGGAAGAGGGCGTCGTGCAGCTCTTCTCGCCCGAAGATGGCTCGCCGGCAATCGTCGGCGTCGTCGGCGCGCTGCAGCTCGACGTGTTGAAGGAGCGCCTCAGCGCCGAATACGGCCTGCCGGTTTCCTTCGAAATGTCGCGCTTCTCGGTCTGCCGCTGGATCTCGGCTGATCAGCCTGCCGAACTCGACAAGTTCGTCACGGCACGCCGCGGCGACATCGCCCGCGACCTCGATGGCGACCCGGTGTTCCTGGCGCAGGACAGCTTCTCGCTGCGCTACGAGGCGGAGCGCTATCCGGCGATCAAGATGGTTGCGATCAAGGAATATCACGTCGCCAAGGCGGCCTGATTGCTTCAGTCCGGCCGGCGCCTGAGGCGTCGGCCGGCATCCGGCATCTGTGGTGTCGGAACGACTTCCCTAAATCGAAAAATCGAAACGCGGTGACGAGCAATCCAGCATGGCCATGCTCGGGCGAGTGCTCCAAGCTGCAGAGATCGCTTCCGAAAGCGCAGTCATCAAACGCGCGACGTCCTCTCGCGCCGTTTCGTGCATGGCTTCGGCAACGATCAGCGCATGCGCCGTCTGCGGCCGGATCGCCGAATGGCCGCTCTGCCGGTTGGTCCAGCGCCGGGCATGGGCCCGTCCTTCGGCATCCGCGAAGATCACTTCGCCGGGTTCCGGGTTTTCCGTTTCGTCTGCGAAGGTCAGATAGGTCTCGTTGCCGACCGCGCGGCGGACGTGCAGAAAATCGCTGACGTTCGAAAGGTCGAAGACCGCGATGGGAATCGCGGAGGCGAGCGAGGCGGCGTTGCACAGATCGATCAGCGGATGGATCGCCGGCAGGCTGCCTTCTTTCCGGAAGCGCCGGAGCAGCGCCTCGGAGGCGGAGCGATACTGTGTCGGCTTCAGCCCCATCCTGGCAAAGGTTCGGCGCCATGCCTGGATTTCCGGCAGATCGCTTTCCGATCCGGCGCCGAGGCGGTCCTCTGCGATCGCCTGGAAGCGGCGAACATGGTCCTCGACCGAAACTTCGCTGCGTACGTTGTCGATGAAGAGTGCGCCGACGTTGAGCTCCGGGAAGTCGCGCCAGATATCGTCTGCGTGTTGGAAGTGCATGGAGGCCCTCGGATTAGATGCGTTCATTCTGGCTCAAGCCTTCCCTGCCTGAAAGGCGCGCGCTGTCCTTCGGCTGGCGCGGATCTGGGGCACGGTCAGGCCAAGTACGGCGGCGAGCACGCAGCCGATCCCAAGCAACTGGTGAGTGCCGACCGGCTCGCCGAGCAGAAGAAAGGCAAAGAGCACGGCGGAGACGGGCGCCAGCGCTGTGAAGACGGAAGCCTCGGTGCCGCTCACCCGTGCGGAGCCGGCATACCAGAGCACGAAGCCCGCCACCGTCGGAATGAGCGCATAGTAGAGAACCGCAACGATCGCGCCCTTGTCGATCCGTGCGGCCGAAGGTGCCTCGAAGAGGGCGGGGACGAGAGCGACGGCGAGGCCGAGACCTGCCATCAGCGTCGAAAGAGCGAGCGGGGAGATCTCGGCCCCGACGCGCTTGTTGATGAGGATGAACAGGCCCTCGCAGATGACGGCGCCGAAGATGAGGGCGGTGCCGAGCGGCGAGTGCGCGTCGCCTTCGCCGGGCTTGAAGACGATGGTCAGCACGCCGGCAGCGGCGAGCGCGATCGCCGCAAGCATCCGGCGGTCGGGGCGCTCGCCGAGAAGCAGGATGGCGATTGCGGCGGAAACGATCGGCAGAGTCCCGATCACCACGCCTGCGTCGGTTGCGGACGTCAGGCTGAGACCGGCAATCAGCAGAGTGGTGTAGCCGACGCTGCCGGCACCCGCCTGGGCGATGAGGATCAGCCAGTCGCGCCGCCCGAGTTTCGGCCACGGCGTCTCGGTGATCCACTTCAGCAGCAGGAACAGCGGGAAGGCGATGGCGAAGCGCATGGCCGTCGCGGTGAAGGGCGCAAGCCCGGCGGCGATGATCTTGCTGGCGATCACCGTGCTGCCGACGAGGATCATCGCCAGCGACAGATAGAGATAGCCCTGAAATTTTTCCGACATGTCCGTTCTCCGTTGCAGTGCCGCGCTTGTCGATGCGCAGGTCGAGCAATGCGCCGGAGGTGGAGGCGGGTCTTGAACGGAATTGCGGGTGCTACCGCCTGGCCTCGGCATAGATGCCGGGCGAAAGGCCGTATTTACTGACGAAGACGCGCGTCATGTGGCTCTGGTCGGCAAAGCCGGCCGCGAATGCGGCCTCTGCCAGCGGTGTGCCTGCGCCGATCAGTCGGCGGGCGAGATCGATGCGGCGCTGGACGATATAGGCATGCGGCGTCAGGCCGACCGCTCTCGCGAAGTTGCGCACGAGCTGGAAGCGGCTGAGCTTTGCTTCGACGGCGAGGTCGGTAAGCGTGATCGTCGCCGTCGGATCGTCGTCGATCATCGTTTTTGCAGCGGTGACGGTTGCCGGTCTTTCGTGGTGCTGGGGTCTGCCGGTGGCAAGAACGCTCGCAAGCAGCAGCAGAAGCCGCTCCTCGCGCCGGATCGTCTCATCCTGTGCTTTGGGACCGGTGATCGCCGTGAACAGTGCCCGGAATTGGTTTGCCGCTTCGGCGTCCTTAAAAGCCGGTAAGGCAAATTCTCCAGCGTCCGAGCGGCCCTGGCTGATATCCTCGGCGGCGGTGGCAATGACGGAAGGATCGAAATAGAGCATGCGCCAGGAACGGCCGGCGTCACCGATCGGTGCGCCGTCGTGCACCTCGCCGGGGTTGACGGTGATCAGGTCGCCGGCGCCGGCCTCGACCATGCCGCGGCCGCTGAGCGATTTCTGGGCGCCCTGGTAGATGAGGCCGATGCCGAATTGCTCGTGGGTATGGCGGGCGAAGGAATGGCGCGTTTCCGCCTCCACCGCGTCAATGCCCGCGGTAGCGCTGCGCAGCATCCTGAACTGACCCTTTGCCATCCGCGCGCCGATCCTTTTGCTCCCACGTCTTTTACATCGTCCGACCGCATCCCGCTATCGTCCTCAACCTCGCCCAATCGATTGGCGATTCGCCTAAATTTTATGCATATAATACAAATGTCAAAACAATAGGCAAATCCTGTTGCGAAAAATGCTGCGCTGCATCATGATCGAGCGATGACACACCGGGACCTCACCATTCTCGTGATTGACGAGAACGCCATCCGCGCCTCGATCATCGAGGAAGGCTTGCATGAGGCCGGCCATCGCAAGGTCACGGTCATTCACGAGGTCCAGGGCGTCGCGCGCACCATCGACACGCTCAGGCCCGATGTCATCGTCATCGATATCGAAAACCCCAACCGCGACATGATGGAGCATCTGTTCCAGCTCACCCGCACCGTCGGGCGGCCGATCGCCATGTTTGTCGACCGCTCCGATACGGCGTCGATAGAGGCGGCGGTGGAGGCGGGCGTCTCCGCCTATGTGGTCGACGGGCTGAAGAAGGAACGCGTCAAACCGATCCTCGACATGGCCGTCAGCCGCTTCAATGCCTTCAGCCGGCTGCAGCGCGAGCTCGCCGATGCGAAATCGGCGCTGGAAGAGCGAAAGGTGATCGAGCGCGCCAAGGGCATCCTGATGAAGATGCGCGGGCTTTCAGAGGACGAGGCCTTCGCACTGCTGCGCCAGACGGCGATGAACGAAAAGAAGAAGATGTCGGAGATCGCGCAGAGCGTGGTAACGGCCGCGGGCCTGCTGATGTGAGAGCGCGGTTTCCGATGCTGTCGAAGGAGACGCCGGAGTGAACATCATGACGACCATCGACAATTCGCGACCCGGCGCGGCGGTGGGCGACGGGCTGCCCGCGCCGGTGAGACTGGGCGGCGAGGGGGCACGGACGATCCGCGCCGGTTTCATTCCGCTGGTCGATGCCGCCGTGCTGATCGTGGCGGCGGAACTCGGCTTCGCGCGCAAGGAGGGGCTGACGCTTGATCTCGTCAAGGATGTCTCCTGGGCCAATGTACGCGACCGCCTCGCCTTTCGTCAGTTCGATATCGCCCATATGCTCTCGCCGATGCCGGTCGCCGCCATGCTCGGCCTCGGCTCCAATCCCTCGCCGACGATCGCCCCTTTCTCGCTCGGGCGCGGCGGCAATGCGATCACGCTTTCCAACCGGCTCTTCGCCCGCATGCAGGAGGAAGGCGCCCTTGGCGAAGTAGAGGATGCGCTCGCCCATGCGCGTGCGCTCGCCGCGGTGCTTGCCCGCATGCGCCAAAGCGGCGAGGCGGCGCCAAGGCTCGGCGTCACCTATCCCTTCTCCTCGCACAATTACGAGGTCCGCTACTGGCTTGCCGCAGGCGGCATCGATCCGGACCGCGACGTCAAGCTTGTGGTGGTACCGCCGCCGCTGACCTCGGATGCCCTTGCCGCCGGCGCCATCGACGGTTTCTGCGTCGGCGCGCCCTGGAACATGGTGGCCTCCGAGCGTGGGCTCGGGCGCATCGTCGCCGCCAAGCAGGACATTTGGCCATTGGCGCCGGAAAAGGTGATCGGCATGCGGCCGGAGTGGGCGGAGAGCAACGCCGAGACCGTATCGCGCCTGCTCATGGCGCTCGACCAGGCGGCGCGCTGGTGTGATGAGCCGGACAATCGCGGCACGCTTGCCGAACTGCTTGCCGCCCCCCGCTACATCGGTGCCCCGGTCGAAATCATCCGCCGGGTTCTCGCCGGAGAGTTCGCCATCGACTCGGCCGGCAACAGGCGTGTGATCGACGACTACTTCGTTTTCCATCGCGACCACGCCAACTACCCCCGTCGCGTCCAGGCACTGTGGATCTACAGCCAGATGGCGCGCTGGGGACAGGTGCGGCTATCGCCCGAGATGCAGGCGCTGGCTGCCGCCGCCTATCGCCCCGACCTCTATCGCCAGGCGCTTGGCGGGGCCGCCGCTCCCGCCGATACCGCTATTCGTGTCGAGGGCGACAGGCCGGGCGAGCGCTTCATGGATGGGCACGTTTTCGATCCCGCAGATATCGAGGTCTATGTTCGCACATTCCCTGTCCGCGCTTTGGCGGAGAGCGTTTCGGTCGAGCAGGAGGGTTGAGGATGGCGCACCATGTTTGTGCAGAGTCCCGATGCGGAATGTGTGCGCCGCACAATAATTCAGCAGAGTCTACAATAGGTGCATTTATGGGCATCGCATCCACATTCGGAAATTACGGTTTGAATTCAAACCACTAAGGGCCGCGCCGGCGAACTGGCACGGCCCTTGCTTTTCTAGAAATGCTTCGGTCAACGGCGATCGAAGCGAACTCAAACGCCAGATCGCGTTTGCCGAAGACACCGACGTCGCAAGGTTTTGTTCCCGAGGATTCCTCCCGATCCCGGACGCAATCACCGAGCGGCGTTTTTTTTTGTCCGTTATCCGGCCAGCAGAGGAACCTGCGCATGACCAAGTTTTCGACCGGCGGTCTGACCCGCCGAAGCCTGCTGAAGACCACCGCGACCGCTGCCCTCTTCGGCGCGGTCAAGTCGGCCTTCCCATCCGGTGCCTTTGCGCAAGGCTCCGGGCCGGAAACCACCAAGGCTGTGCTCGGCTTCATTGCGCTCACCGACTCGGCACCGCTGATCATCGCCAAGGAGAAGGGGCTCTTCGACAAATACGGCATGACCGAAGTCGACGTCGTCAAGCAGGCCTCCTGGGGCACGACGCGTGACAATCTGGTGCTCGGCTCCTCCGGCGCCGGCATCGACGGCGCCCATATCCTGACGCCGATGCCCTATCTGATCTCGACCGGCAAGGTCACTCAGAACAACCAGCCGCTGCCGATGGCGATCCTTGCGCGCCTCAACCTCGATGCCCAGGCAATCTCGGTCGGCCAGGCCTATGCCGACCTCAAGGTCGGCCTCGATGCATCCGCGCTCAAGGAAGCTTTCGCCAAAAAGAAGGCCGAAGGTGCCGCCGCCAAGGTGGCTATGACCTTCCCCGGCGGCACCCACGATCTCTGGATCCGCTACTGGCTCGCCGCCAGTGGCATTGATCCCGATAGCGATGTCGAAACCATCGTCGTGCCGCCGCCGCAGATGGTCGCCAACATGAAGGTCGGCACCATGGACTGTTTCTGCGTCGGCGAGCCCTGGAACGAGCAGCTCGTCAACCAGAAGATCGGCTACACCGCCGTCAACACCGCCGAAATCTGGAACGAGCATCCGGAAAAGTCCTTCGCCATGCGCGCCGACTGGGTGGAGAAGAATCCGCGTGCTGCCAGGGCGCTTACCATGGCGATCCAGGAGGCGGCGCAGTGGTGCGACGACATGGCGAACAAGGACGAACTGGCGAAGATCGTCGGCAAGCGTAGCTGGTTCAACGTGCCGCCGAAGGACATCGTTGATCGCCTCAAGGGCGAGTACGACTACGGCAATGGCAAGGTCGTCGAACAGAGCCCGCACTTCATGAAGTTCTGGCGCGATCACGCCTCCTATCCCTTCCAGAGCCACGATACCTGGTTCCTCACCGAGAATATCCGCTGGGGCAAGTTTGCGCCCGATACCGACGTCAAGGCGCTCGTCGCCAAGGTCAACCGCGAGGACATCTGGCGTGAGGCCGCCAAGGATCTGGGCGTCACCGACGTGCCGGCTTCCACCTCGCGTGGCGTCGAAAAATTCTTTGACGGCAAGATCTTCGATCCCGCGGATCCGCAAGCCTACCTCAAGAGCCTTTCGATCTCGCGCGTCGCCTGAGCCATCGCCGATGCTGGCCGGCATGGCCCGCCAGCATCCGCTTTCGAATACCAAGGAGAACGGCATGACCGTCACCAACCTCAAACTCAAGGGCCAGTCGGCGCCGCGACCTGCCGCGCGCGTGATCGCCTTTACCCGCTCGGCGAAACCCGGAAGCAGCCGTCCGCTGCTCGAAAGGCTCGCCGCCGGTGCCGCGAACATCGCGCCGCTCATCGTCACGCTGTCGCTGATCCTCATCACCTGGCAGGTTGTCTGTTCGGCGCCCGATTCCAGCCTGCCGTCGCCGACGCGGGTGCTGGAGGAAAGCTGGGAGCTCATCGCCCATCCCTTCTATATCGGCCAGGGCGTCGACCAGGGGCTCTTCTGGCACATCGCGGCGAGCCTTCAGCGCGTCGCGGTCGGCTATGCGCTCGCGGCCGTCGTCGGCATCGCGCTCGGCGCACTGGTTGGCCAGAGCCAGCTTGCCATGCGCGGGCTCGATCCGATCTTCCAGGTGTTGCGCACTGTGCCGCCGCTTGCGTGGCTGCCTTTGTCGCTGGCTGCTTTCCAAGACGGCAACCCCTCGGCGATCTTCGTGATCTTCATCACCGCCATCTGGCCGATCATCATCAATACCGCTGTCGGCATCCGCAACATCCCGCAGGATTATCAGAACGTCGCCAGGGTGCTGCGCCTCAACGCCTTTGAATATTTTGCCAAGATCATGTTGCCGGCCGCCGCCCCCTACATCTTCACGGGGCTGCGCATCGGCATCGGTCTCTCCTGGCTGGCGATCGTTGCTGCTGAAATGCTGATCGGCGGCGTCGGCATCGGCTTCTTCATCTGGGACGCTTGGAACTCCTCGCTGATCAGCGACATCATCGTCGCGCTGATCTATGTCGGCATCGTCGGTTTCCTGCTCGATCGCCTCATCGCCCTCGTCGGCCGCGTTGTCACCCGCGGCACCGCAACCGCTTGAGAGAGGGGAAAGCCATGACCAAGAGCTATCTTTCGCTGGAACTGATCGACAAGAGTTTTGAACGCGGCGGCGTGCGAACCGAAGTGCTGAAACAGGTGTCGCTCTCTGTGGACAGGGGCGAGTTCATCTCGATCATCGGCCATTCCGGTTGCGGCAAGTCGACCTTGCTCAACATCGTTGCCGGCCTGACGCTGGCGACGACCGGCGTCGTGCTGCTCGACGGCCGGGTCGCTGACGAGCCGGGGCCGGACCGCGCCGTCGTCTTCCAGAACCATTCGCTGCTACCCTGGCTGACGGTCTACGAGAACGTCCGCCTCGGCGTCGACAAGGTCTTCTCGCGCACCAAGAGCAAGGCCGAGCGCCACGACTGGACGATGCGCAATCTTGAACTCGTGCAGATGGCGCATGCGACAGACAAGCGTCCGTCCGAAATCTCCGGCGGCATGAAGCAGCGCGTCGGCATTGCCCGCGCGCTCGCCATGGAGCCGAAGGTGCTGCTGCTCGACGAGCCCTTCGGCGCGCTCGACGCGCTGACCCGCGCGCATCTGCAGGATCAGGTGATGCAGATCCACGCCGAGCTCGGCAACACGGTGCTGATGATCACCCATGACGTCGATGAGGCGGTGCTGCTCTCTGATCGCATCGTCATGATGACCAACGGCCCATCGGCCCGCATCGGCGAGATCCTCGACGTGCCGCTCGCCCGCCCGCGCCGCCGCATCGAGCTTGCCGGTGACCGAACCTACCTCAAATGCCGCGAAGCCGTGCTCAAGTTCCTCTACGAGCGCCACCGCTTCGTCGAAGCTGCGGAGTGATCCCATGGCCGAACACACCACTGAAAAGCTCGTGATCATCGGCAACGGCATGGCGCCGGGCCGCATGCTGGAAGAACTCTTCGAGAAAGCCTCCGGCCGATACGCGGTAACGATCTTCAACGCCGAGCCGCGCGTCAACTACGACCGCATCATGCTGTCACCGGTGCTTTCGGGCGAGAAGGATTACGAGCAGATCATCATCCACGGCGACGGATGGTACATCAAGCACGAGATCACGCTCTACAAGGGCCACAAGATCATCGCCATCGACCGTGACGCCAAGACCGTCACCTCCGACCATGGCGTCACCGAGAGTTACGACAAGCTGGTGATCGCGACCGGTTCGGTGCCCTTCATCATTCCGGTACCGGGCAAGGACCTGCGCGGTGTCATCACCTATCGCGATCTCGACGATGTGCAGGCGATGCTGCTTGCGGCCCAGTCGCGCGAAAAGGCTGTCGTCATCGGTGGCGGTCTTCTCGGCCTCGAAGCGGCAGCCGGTCTCAATGCACGCGGCATGGACGTCACCGTCCTGCACGTCATGCCGACGCTGATGGAGCGGCAGCTCGACCCGTCCGCCGGCTACCTGCTGCAGAGGGCGGTCGAAGAGCGTGGCATCAAGGTCATCACCAAGGCGAATACCAAGCGGATCATCGGCGAGGAGAAGGTCGAGGGCATTGAACTCGACGACGGCCGGATCATCCCGGCGACACTGGTCGTGATGGCGGTCGGCATCCGACCGAATGTCGGCCTTGCCAAGGAGGCGGGGCTTGCCACCAACCGCGGCATCGTCGTCGACGCCGGTATGCAGACGTCCGACGGGCACATCATGGCACTCGGCGAATGCGCCGAGGTCGGCGGCATGGTCTATGGCCTGGTGGCGCCGCTGTATGAGATGGCGCGGGTTGCCGCGCGTCACCTGGCCGGCGATCGCAGCGCCGCCTTTGTCCATTCCGATACGCCGACAAAACTGAAGGTGACCGGCATCAACCTCTATTCGGTCGGCGATTTCGCCGACGGCGACGGACGCGAGGAGATCGTCCTTCGCGATGCTACCGCCGGCATCTACAAGCGGCTGGTGCTCAAGGAGAACCGCATCATCGGCACGGTGCTCTACGGCGAGACCGGCGACGGCGCGTGGTTCAACGACCTGATGAAGCGTGGCACCGACATTACCGAAATGCGCGACACGCTGATCTTTGGTCAGGCCTATCAGGGAGGGTCGCCGCTGGACCCTATGGCGGCCGTTGCAGCCTTGCCGGATGATGCGGAAATCTGCGGCTGCAACGGCGTCTGCAAGGGCAAGATTGTCAAGACGATTGGGGCGAAGGGCCTGACCTCGCTCGATGACGTGCGTGCTCATACCAAGGCGTCCGCCTCCTGCGGCTCCTGCACCGGCCTTGTCGAGCAACTGATGACGCTGACGCTCGGCGACAGCTACAATCCGGCCGCCGTCCAGCCGATGTGCACTTGCACCGAGCTCGGCCATGATGACGTCCGCCGGCTGATCAAGGCAAAAGGTCTGAAGACCATTCCTGCGGTCATGCAGGAGCTGGAGTGGAAGACCTCCTGCGGCTGCGCCAAGTGCCGCCCGGCGCTCAACTACTACCTCGTCTGCGACTGGCCGGACGAATATGCCGACGACTACCAGTCACGGTTCATCAACGAGCGCGTCCACGCCAATATCCAGAAGGACGGCACCTATTCGGTGGTGCCGCGCATGTGGGGCGGCGTCACCAATTCCGGGGAATTGCGGGCGATCGCCGACGTGGTCGACAAGTTCGATATCCCCCTGGTCAAGGTGACGGGAGGCCAGCGCATCGACCTGCTCGGCATCGAGAAGGAAGACCTGCCGGCGGTCTGGGCGGATCTCGGCAAGGCCGGCTTCGTCTCCGGCCAGGCCTATGCCAAGGGGCTGCGCACGGTGAAGACCTGCGTCGGCTCCGACTGGTGCCGCTTCGGTACCCAGGATTCGACGGGGCTCGGCATCCGCATCGAAAAGTTCATGTGGGGCTCGTGGACGCCGGCCAAGCTGAAGATGGCGGTCTCCGGCTGTCCGCGAAATTGTGCCGAAGCCACCTGCAAGGATATCGGCGTCGTCTGCGTCGACAGCGGCTTCGAGATCCATTTTGCCGGTGCCGCCGGGCTCGACATCAAGGGCACGGAAGTGCTCGGTCTGGTGAAGACCGAGGACGAGGCGCTGGAGCATATCGTGGCGCTGACGCAGATGTATCGCGAACAGGCCCGTTACCTCGAGCGCATCTACAAATGGGCGAAACGCATCGGCCTCGACGAAATCCGTCGCCAGATCATGGGTGATGCCGACAAGCGCAAGGCCTATTTCGACCGCTTCGTCTTCAGCCAGAAATTCGCCCAGGTCGATCCCTGGTCGGAGCGCGTCTCCGGCAAGGACAAGCACGAGTTCCGGCCGATGGCGACGGTCGGTTTTTCAGAAGCCGCGGAGTGAGGGCATGGATATGAACTGGATCTCAATCGGCGACATCTCCGACATTCCGCTGAGGGGCGCGCGCTGCGTGAAGACGCCCCAGGGCAAGATCGCCGTGTTCCGCACGGCCGAAAACGAGGTGTTCGCCATCGAGGATCATTGCCCGCACAAGGGCGGACCGCTGTCGCAAGGCATCGTGCACGGCACGGCCGTTACCTGCCCCTTGCACAATTGGGTAATCTCGCTCGAAACGGGCAAGGCGCTCGGCGCCGACGATGGCGCGGTGCGCACGATTGCCGTGCGCAATGACGGCGGCGCGCTGTTTATCGCCCTCGAAAGCCTGCTGATCGCGGCGGAGTAATCGCATGGATGATTGCTGCCCCCGTCTTGTTCTCTTGCGCGCTACCTCACGCTCTTCCTCATCCCTGTGCATGTCACAGGGATCCAGCAGCGCCGCGTCTACGGCGCGAAGGGGACCCATCACGCGAAAGATTTCGCGTGATTGGATTCCTGTCACAAGCACAGGAATGACGGAGGAAGGGCTTCAGGGCGCCGGTTCAACTGCGCCTCAACGCGGGAGGAGGACAGGCAATGCCCTCTGAGACGAGAACCACCTGTCCCTATTGCGGCGTCGGCTGCGGCGTGATCGCGACAGTGGCCGAGGACGGCGCCGTCTCCGTTCGCGGCGACGTCGAGCATCCTGCCAATTTCAGCAGGCTGTGCTCCAAGGGCTCGGCGTTGGCCGAGACCCTCGATCTAGACGGCAGGCTTCTTTACCCCGAGGTCGACGGCAAGCAGGCCGGCTGGGACGAGGCGCTCGATATCGTCGCCACACGTTTCGCTCAGACGATCGCAGAACATGGGCCGGATTCGGTTGCCTTCTATGTCTCCGGGCAGTTGCTGACCGAAGACTATTACGTCGCCAACAAGCTGATGAAGGGTTTCATCGGCTCGGGCAACATCGACACCAACTCGCGGCTCTGCATGTCCTCCTCGGTCGCCGGCCATCGCCGCGCCTTCGGGTCGGACACGGTGCCGGGCTGCTACGAGGATCTGGAGCTTGCCGATCTCGTGGTGCTGACAGGCTCCAATCTCGCCTGGTGCCACCCGGTGCTCTATCAGCGCCTTGCCGCGGCAAAGGCGGCGCGGCCCGAGATGCGGGTGGTGGTGATCGATCCGCGCCGGACGATGACCGTCGATATCGCCGACATGCATCTTGCCATCCGGCCGGATGGTGACGTGGCGCTGTTCAACGGCCTTTTCGCCCATCTGGCCGCCAGCCCCACTAACGACCGGTCCTTTATCGCTGCCCATACCAGCGGCTTCGCCGAAGCCTTCGCAGCGGCGAGCGCGCTTGACGAGTCCGCCTTGGCACAATCGACCGGGCTCGAACCGTCGGAAATCACCGCCTTCTTCCGCCTGTTCGAAACGACGGAAAACGTCGTCACCTGCTACAGCCAGGGCGTCAACCAGTCCTCCTCGGGCACCGACAAGGTCAACGCCATCATCAACTGTCATCTGGCGACCGGCCGTATCGGTCGACCGGGCATGGGGCCGTTCTCGCTGACCGGCCAGCCCAATGCCATGGGCGGTCGCGAGGTCGGTGGCCTCGCCAACATGCTCGCCGCCCATATGGACATCGAGAAGGCCGGGCACCGCGATCAGGTGCGCCGCTTCTGGGGCGCGCCATCGATCGCGACCAGGCCGGGGCTGAAGGCCGTCGACATGTTTCGTGCGGTTGCAGACGGCCGCATCAAGGCGATCTGGATCATGGCGACCAATCCCGTGGTCTCCATGCCGGATGCCGACGCCGTCGCGGCCGCACTCAAGTCCTGTCCCTTCGTCGTCGTCTCCGATGTGCTCCAGGAGACCGACACCACCCGTCACGCCCATGTGCTCCTGCCCTCGCTCGGCTGGGGCGAGAAGGACGGGACGGTCACCAATTCCGAGCGCCGCATTTCCCGTCAGCGCGGCTTTCTCGCGGTCCCGGGGGAGGCCCGCGCCGACTGGTGGCAGCTGAACGAAGTGGCGCGCCGTATGGGGTTCCAGGGTGCCTTCGCCTATACCTCACCCTCAGAAATCTTCGCCGAGCATGCTGGTCTTTCGGCGTTCGAGAATGACGGGCGGCGCGATTTCGACATCGGCGCCCATGCGGAGATCGATGCTGCGGCCTACGACGCGCTCGCGCCGTTCCAATGGCCGCAATCGCTGGGGAAGCCAGAGGGCGAGACCCGCTTCTTTGCCGATGGTGGCTTCTTCCACGCGGATGGGCGTGCCCGCTTCGTCGCGGTTGCGAGCGCCGTGCCGGCCCGCGTCAGCGGCGGCTTCCCTTTGACCTTGAACACCGGCCGCGTGCGCGACCACTGGCACACGATGACCCGCACCGGTAAGAGCGCGCGCCTCTCCGCCCACCTCGCCGAACCTTTCGTCGAGATCCACCCGCGTGACGCGATGGATCTTGGCATCGCCCCCGCCGATCTCGTTTCCCTTGAGAGCCCTTACGGCTCGGCGATCGTCCGCGCACTCATCACTGAGCGCCAGGCGCGTGGCAATCTCTTCGTGCCCATGCACTGGAACGACCAGTTTGCCGCCAAGGCGCGCATCGATGCGCTGGTCCCGCCGGTTACCGATCCGGTCTCGGGCCAGCCGGCCTCGAAACATGCCGCCGTTGCGATCCGCCGATTTTCCGCTTCGACCTACGGCTTTGCGGTCAGCGCGTCGAAACCCTCGGGTCTCGATCTCGGCTACTGGGCCGTCGCCAAGGCGAGGGGCGGTTGGCGTCTGGAACTTGCTGCAGAGACGACGCCGGAGGATTGGGTCGCCTGGTGCCGGAAGACCTTTGGCCTTACTGGGGACATCGAGCCGATCGGCTATGCGGATGGGCCCTCCGGCCAAAGACGGCTCGCCTTCTTCGACGGCGATCGCTTGCTGCTGGCGCTGTTTCTCGCACCTGAACCCGTCGCCGTAGCCCGCAACTGGGCGGTCGAACAGCTGAGCGCCTCGCATACGGACCTGCGCACGCGCTTTGCGCTCGTTGCCGGCCGGCCGGGCGCCGACCGGCCGGACCCCGGCGCGACCGTCTGCTCCTGTTTCAATGTCGGCGTCAATCAGATCGTCGCGGCTGTCCGCGGCGGCTGCCGTTCGGTTGAAGCTGTCGGGCGGGCGCTGAGCGCCGGAACCAATTGCGGCTCCTGCCGCGCCGAGATCAGGGGGATCGTCGATGGATGCCTTGCTGCCGCTGCGGAATGAAATTCAATCGCGCCGCGAGCCGGTGCGCATGGCCGCGCTTGCCAAGCTGCCGGTCTTCTGGTCGCTCGAAGCCAAGCGTGTCGTGGTGGCGGGCGGCAGCGATGCCGCGGCCTGGAAGGCGGAACTGCTGGCCGCCTGCGGCGCCGAGGTTCATATCTATGCGCCGGAGGAAGAGCTCGGCGAGGTCTGCGCGGCTTTGATCAGCCAGGGCGCCGCTCATCCCACTGGTCGTCTCGTCCATCACCGCGAGAGCTGGCAGGCGAATGTGCTTGCCGGTGCCGCGCTTGCGGTCGCCGATTGCGAGAGCGACGACGAAGCGCAAGCCTTTTTTGCGGCGGCGCAACAGGCCGGCGTACCGGTCAATGTCATCGACAAGCCCGCTTTCTGCCAGTTTCAGTTCGGTTCCATCGTCAACCGCTCGCCGGTCGTGGTGTCGATCTCGACCGATGGTGCGGCACCCATCCTCGCCCAGGCGATCCGCCGGCGCATCGAGACGCTGCTGCCGCCGGTGCTGAAGGATTGGGCAGCGCTGGCGCAGGCTTTGCGAGACAAGGTCAATGCCCGGCTCAAGCCCGGCGCGCCGCGCCGCGCCTTCTGGGAGCGGTTCGTCGATCTCGCTTTTCAAGCGACACCGGAGGAGGGTGTCGAGACGCGGCTGGTGGCGGAGATGGAGCGCTTGTCGGCGAACCATGCCGCCACCGGTCGCGTGACGCTTGTCGGCGCTGGCCCCGGCGACAGCGAGTATCTGACGCTGAAGGCGGTACGGGCCCTACAAGCCGCCGACGTCATCCTGTTCGACGATCTCGTTTCGAACGAGGTTCTGGAGCTCGCCCGGCGCGAGGCCAAGCGCATGCTGGTCGGCAAGCGCGGCGGGCGCGAGAGCTGCCGGCAGGAGGACATCAACAACATGATGGTGGCACTGGCGCGCACCGGTAAACGCGTCGTCCGGCTGAAGGCCGGCGACCCAATGATCTTCGGCCGCGCCGGCGAAGAGATCGCCCGTGTGGAGCAGGAAGGCATCCCGGTCGATGTCGTGCCCGGCATCACCGCTGCGAGCGCCATGGCCGCGCGTCTCGGCCTGTCGCTCACCCATCGCGACCATGCCCAGGCGGTGCGCTTCGTCACCGGCCACTCCCGTCATGGCGGTTTGCCGTCGGACATGGACTGGCGCGCTTTGGCCGATCCGAAGACCACGACGATTTTCTACATGGGCGGTCGCACTGCACCTGCTATCGCCGCGCGCCTCCAGGCGGAGGGATTATCCGGCGAGACCCCGGTCGTCATCTCGGCCAATGTCAGCCGCCCCAACGAGCGGCGCTGGCAAGGCACCTTGCGCGACCTTGCGGCCGGTATCGCCGTGATCGGCTATGACGATCCGGTGCTGATCGGCATTGGTGCCGCCTTTGGCGTCAGGCGAGTGCCGATGGTCACCGCCCGGCCTGCGCCTTTTGCCGCAGGTTCGCTTGCAGGTTGAGACTTTCCCTCGCTCGGCGTTGCAAACACCGGCCGCATGCTTACCTTGCCGCGCGGTAGAGTAATGTCGATGACGGGAGATTCGCCAGATGCTGGACCTGCGTGTTCACTTCCTTGAGGCCTATGGATCGCTTGCCCCTTGGCGCGAACAGATTTTGCGCCAGGTGGACGAGACGGCCGAGCGGGTCGGCGCGCGTGTTCCTGCCGCCGACAGTGCTGCTCCCATCGATATCGTCGTCGAAAACAGGCCGGGTGAGACCATTCCCGAACTGGGTGTGGCCGGTAGCTGCTATCGCAGAGGATTGGTCTGTCTGACGCTCGACCCCGACAACGAGAACTTCCATGCCAGCCTCGCCGCCGGCGAGTTGCGGAGAATGCTGACGCATGAGCTGCATCACTCCTTCCGCCACGCGACCTGCGGCTATGGCTCCAAGCTCGGCGAAGCCCTGGTCACCGAGGGCCTTGCGGATGCCTTCGATGTCGAGATCAATGGCGGCGACGGCCATCCTTGGAACCACGCGATTGCAGCGGGCGATTGGGCAGATTTGCTGGAGCGCGCCGAGCGGGAACTCTGGGCGGTGGGCTATGATCATGCCGGCTGGTTCTTCGGCTGCGATCGTGCGCTGCCGCGCTGGGCCGGCTATACGATCGGCTATCACCTTGTGAAGACTTATCTCGCAGCGAACCCCGATGCACACCCGTCGCAGATGACGGCGACACCTGCTTCCGTCGTCATCGGCGAAGCCTGGGCGCCGTTGAAGCAAGGCCTGCTGGCCGCCGCTTGAGCGGCCAGAGCGGGATGAGGAAAAGTGTGTGCGGTTTTCCGCCCGCATCCCGCTCTAAACCATCGTGATCTAAGAGTAGGGCGCCTCATCGCGGTCGCGTCCGGGCAGCTTCCTGACGTCGCCGATCCAGGGCAGCGCCGAGGAGCACCAGATCTGCGACCGTGGCTTGAGCTCCCGGCGCTGGTTGATCGTGCCGACCCGGATGCCGACTTCCAACGCATCCTCGTCCGTGCCGGTCGTATAGATCGGTGAGCCGCAGTTCGGGCAGAAGAACTGCAGCCGCTGGCGACCGTTTTCAGCGACCTTCGTATAGAGCTTCGGTTCGCCGCCGGTCAGCCGGAAGTTCTCGCGGGCAGTACCTGCGGTCACGCGATAGGCGGATCCGGTCAGTTGCTGGCAATCGGTGCAATGGCAGATCGCGACGTCGCCCGGATCGATCTCGGCCTCATAGGTCACGTAGCCGCAGTGGCATTGCCCGTCGATGCGCATGGAGGCCTCCCTGAAAGCACAGAAGCTAGAGCGGAGCAGCAAAAAGTGTATGCCGCTTTCCGGGTTTGAGCTTGGATAGCTCACGCCTGACTATCGACGACAATCGCCACTGGCTGCAGCGGCTGGAGGCATGGGGCCACGATTGCGTAAGTAGACACTTACACGCCGGTGAACAGCCACTCGTGTTCGCGGGCGTTGTGGAACTTCCAGATACGCTTCGGCCCGGCCATGACGTTGAGATAGTAGACGTCGTAGCCGTGTACCGCGGCAACGGGGTGATATCCCTTCGGCACCAGCGTCACGTCGCCGTCTTCGACCGCCATGGTCTCGTCCAGCGAGCGGTCGTCGGTATAGACGCGCTGCATGGCGAAACCCTGCGGCGGGTTCAGCCGGTGATAGTAGGTCTCTTCCAGATAGCTTTCGGCCGGCAGGTCGTCCTGGTCGTGCTTGTGCGGCGGGTAGGACGAGGTGTGGCCACCGGGCGTGATCACCTCGACGACAAGCAGCGACTGCGCCGAACCGTCGTCTTCCGGCATGATGTTGGTAACGTAGCGGGTGTTGGTGCCCTTGCCGCGGGTCGTCTGCGGATGCGTGCCCGGCGCGATGACCTTCGCCTTGAAGCCGTCGCCGCCCGGTGCGGAGCAGATGGCGAGGTCGAGGTCCGAGGTCGCCGTTGCCTGCCAGCGGCTGCCCTTCGGCACATAGACGGCGTATGGCTGGCCCTCGAACGGCGTCATGCGCTCGCCGAGTTCGCCGAAGCTTTCGCCGCCGACGGATACCTTCGCCTTACCGGAGACCAGCACCAGGCAGAATTCCTTGTCGCCGGTCTCGCCTTCTGTCGTCTCGCCTGCCTTCAGTCGTTCGAGCGCGAAGCCGACATAGGTCCAGCCGGCGCTCTCCGGCGTCACGTTTTGCATCAGGCCGGACTTGGCCTTCGGTTTGACGAGCAGCTTGGACATGTGACGGTCTCCCTGATTCCTTTCCCGGGGCGCTCCGAACGTGTGGCTTGCCCCTCACTCTAACCCTCTCCCCGCAGGCGGGAAGAGGGAATCTGGAGTTTGCCGCATGCTCTCCACCTTACGTCGCGAGGAATTGGGGAGCCAGCGGCATATCCCTTCTCCCCGCCAGCGGGAGAAGGTGGCGGCAGCCGGATGAGGGGCACGCCCCGTGAAGTCCGGCAACCGAAAGCATGGGCTTACTTGTCGAGCCCGGCTTCCTTGGCAAAGGCCTTCAGCGACTTCAGCCCGAGCGACTGGTATTCGAACGGGTTGCGCACGGCCGAATCCTGTTCGGCCTCGATCACCAGCCAGCCGGAATAGTCGTGCTCGGCGGCGATTTTCAGCACGGGCAGGAAGTCGACGCCGCCCTCGCTGTCGCCGGGCACGGTGAAGACGCCGCGGCGCACGCCTTCGAGAAAGGAGAGGCCTTCACCTTCGACGACTTTGCGGACGGCCGGCCGCACGTTCTTGCAATGGATGTGACGCACACGATGCATGTATTTCTTCGCGACCTCAGCCGGATCGGAGCCGCCGAACCAGGCGTGGCCGGTATCGAGCAGCAGCTTGGTGGCCGGGCCGGTGTTCTGCATCAGGAGGTCGATTTCCTCGCCGGTCTGGACGATCGTGCCCATGTGGTGGTGGTAGACGAGGTCGATGCCCTGGTCGGCGCAATACTCAGCGATCGCTTCGAGGTCGGCACCGAACTTCTTCCACTGGTCGGCCGGCAGCACCGGCTTATCGTTGGCAACCGACTTCGTGTCGTCGCCATGAATGGCGTTCGAGGTTTCGCAGACGATCGCCACCTTGCAACCATTGTGCTTCAGGAGGTCGAGATGTGGCTGGATCGCCTTCTTCTCGGCCTCGACGTCGTGGGTGAGCAAGTTGGTCGAATGCCAGCCGGAAACGAAGACGAGATCGTAGGAGGCGAGCTTCTGCTTCAGTGCCTCCGGATCGGTTGGCATCTTGTGCCCCTTCTCGATGCCGTCGAAGCCGATCTTCTGGCAATCGGAGAGGCAATCCTCGAGCGTCAGATGCGCGCCGATCGTATGATCGTCGTCGTTGCTCCAGGCGATCGGGTTGGTTCCGTAGCGGATCATGGTCTGTCGTTTCCTATAGCATTGTCCGCGCAGGCGGATCGTTCGTGGTGCCTCATGGGTGCGCAGCGGGAGGGCGATTGCCCCTCATCCGGCTGCCGCCACCTTCTTCCCGCAGGCGGGGAGAAGGGAAATGCCGTGCCCTCTGAGTACCCTCTCCCCGCGTGCGGGGAGAGGGTTAGGGTGAGGGGCATAAAGACAAAATAGCGCCCGCGCAGAAAACGCGAGCGCTGTGTTCCTGATCAGCCGAAGCGCTGGGCGGCGAGAGCCTTTTCGTAGCCCTCGCGCGCCTCGTTGACTTGCTTGCGGTCCGAAACCTCGGGCACTGCCACATCCCACCAGTGGCCGCCGGCCTCGGTGGTGATCAGCGGGTCGGTGTCGATGACGATGACGGTCGTGCGCGTTTCGCCCGCCGTCTCCTTGAGTGCCGCTTCGAGCTCGGAGATCGAGCCGACCTTGCGGGTGACGGCGCCCATGGCGGCAGCGTGGGCCGCGAAGTCGATCTGCGGCAGCTCCACGTGGTGCGTGTCCTTGAGCAGATTGTTGAAGTTGGCGCCGCCGGTGCCCATCTGCAGCCGGTTGATGCAGCCGTAGCCGGCATTGTCAAGCAGGACGATGGTGAACTTGGCGCCGAGCATGATCGAGGAGGCGATCTCCGAGTTCAGCATCATGTAGCTGCCGTCGCCGACCATGACGATCACGTCGCTCTCAGGCTTCGCAAGCTTGACGCCAAGGCCGCCGGCGACCTCGTAGCCCATGGTCGAGAAGCCGTATTCCATGTGGTAGCCGCCAGGCTCTTCCGCCTGCCAGAGCTTGTGCAACTCGCCGGGCAGACCGCCGGCGGCGCAGACGAGCGTCGTGTTCTTGCCGCCGCGGGCGCGCTGCACGGCGCCGATCACCTGGGCGTCGGAGGGAAGCGCCGAATTGGTCGTGGCGGTCGCCTTGTCGGCAGCGGCGAGCCATTCGGACTTGCCGGCCTTCGCCTTCGCGGTCCAGCTCGGATCGGCCTTGTAGCCGCCGAGGCCACCGGAGATGCGGTTGAGGCCGGCGCGTGCGTCGGCGATCAGCGGCAGGCCGTTGTGCTTGCCGGCGTCGAAAGGCTGGACGTTGAGACCGACGATCTTGAGGCCGTCATTCTTGAAGAGCGCCCAGGATCCGGTTGTGAAGTCCTGCAGCCGCGAACCGACGGCGAGAACCACATCCGCCTCTTCGGCGAGCGCGTTGGAGGCGGAGGTGCCGGTCACACCGACCGAGCCCATATTGAGCGAGTGCGAATGCGGCAGCGCCGACTTGCCGGCCTGCGTTTCGACGACGGGAATGCCGTGCCGTTCGGCAAAGTCGCCGAGTTCCTTGGTCGCTTCCGAATAGAGCACACCGCCGCCGGCGATGATGATCGGCTTCTTCGCTTGCTTCAGCGCCGCGATTGCCGTTGCCAGTTCGTCGAGATCGGGCTCGATGCGGCGCGGCACCCAGACCTTCTCGTCGAAGAAGTTTTCCGGATAATCATAGGCTTCCGCCTGCACGTCCTGGCAAAGCGACAGCGTGACCGGGCCGCAATCGGCCGGATCGGTCAGCACCTGCATGGCGCGGCGGAGTGCGGGCACAATCTGCTCGGGCCGGGTGATGCGGTCGAAGTAACGCGACACCGGACGGAAGCAGTCATTGGCCGAGATCGTGCCGTCGCCGAAGCTTTCCACCTGCTGCAGCACCGGATCGGGGCGGCGATTGGCGAAGACGTCGCCGGGCAGGAACAGGACAGGCAGGCGGTTGACATGGGCGAGTGCCGCGGAGGTCACCATGTTGAGCGCGCCGGGGCCGATCGAGGTTGTGCAGGCCATGAAGCGGCGGCGGAAGCTCGCCTTGGCAAAGGCGATCGCCGCATTGGCCATGCCCTGTTCGTTCTGAGCGCGATAGGTCGGCAGCGTGTCCTTGATGCCGTGCAGCGCCTCGCCGACGCCGGCGACATTGCCGTGGCCGAAGATGGCGAAAACACCGCCGAAGATCGGCACCTTCTTGCCGTCGATCACGGTCATCTGGCGGGTCAGGAACCGCGCCACGGCCTGGGCCATGGTCAGGCGCACGGTCTTCTGGCTCATTGTCTGTTTCCTCCTCGTGGCGGAATCGTCCCGTTCCACCCTACTTGCGGCATGATCAACGATTGCGTCGATCCTATGCCGCCTTTGTTTCACCCAGTTGCAGCCAGAGATCCACCAACGCCCCAAATTTTCCGGCCATATCGGCGATCGCCTGCTCGTCGCTCATCGTGCCGCCGAGCCAGGCCTTGCCGGCATCGGCGAAGATCGTGCGGCCGACGGCGAAGCCCTTGACCGTCTTCGAGGTGCGGGCGGCTGCAAATCCATCCTTGAGCTGCTCGTAGGGCGCTTCGAGGCCGAGCAGCACCACGCCGCGGCAGAGCGGATCGCGCGCCTCGATCACGGCGTCGATCGCCGCCCAGGCGCCGCGGCTTGCCTGCGGCTCGAGCTTCCACCAGTCCGGTTTGAGGCCGGCATCGTAGAGCTCGTTGAGCGCCCGTGGAATCGTCTGGTCGTCGAGCTTGCCATGCTTGCCGGCGATGATCTCGATCAGGATCTCGCGACCGACCTTGCGGGCCGCTTCGAAGGCCGAGCGGAGCTTCGCCACCTGCTGCGCCTTGAGGTCTGCCGGATCATCCGGGTGGTAGAAGGAGAGCACCTTGATGCAATGATCGACGGGCCAATCGATCAGGCGGCTGCCGAGGTCCTGGCTGAATTCGAACTGCAGCGGCCGCGAGCCCGGGAGCTCGATCGGCTTGCCGATCCAGAAATCGCGGTGTGCACCGGCGGCATAAAGCGCATCGCGGCCGTATTTGTCGTCGATCAGCATGCCGAAGCCCGAGCGTCCGGCCGCGACTTGCGCCGCTGCCTTGACCGCCAGCACCTTGAAGGCAGGAATGCGCGCGAGAAGCGCCTGGTCTCCGGCGGCCATGTCTTCGAGCTGGCTGCGATGGTCGATCGCAAGCGCCATCAGAAGCGGAATGTCGCGACGACGGGTGGTTGCCCAGTGAACGTGGTTGATCGCCTCGTCCTTGCGCAGCGCCCGCTCCTTGCTGCCGTTTTCGAGGAAGAACTGTAGTTCGGTCCAGGTCGGGATTTCAGGCGCACAGAGCAGGCGCGAGACGGCAAACGCGCCGCAGGCATTGGCCCAGGTGGCCGAGGTCGCGTGCGGTTCGTTCTTCAGCCAGCCGCGCAGGAAGCCGGACATGAAGGCGTCGCCGGCGCCGAGCACGTTGTAGACCTCGATCGGGAAGCCCTTGCCGACGATGCCGTCTTCGAGATTGTCGGAGATAGGGCCGTCATAGACGATGCAGCCCATCGGACCGCGCTTCAGTACGATCGTTGCCTTGGAAAGCGAGCGGATCGTCTTCAGCGCTTGCAAGAGGTCGCTTTCGCCGGACGCGATCAGCACTTCCTCTTCCGTGCCGACGATCAGGTCGCAATCGGCAAGAACGGTCTTGAGGTGCGCCGAGACGCGATCTGAGGCGATGTAGCGGCTTTCGCCGGCGTCATGGCCGGCCAGGCCCCAGAGGTTCGGGCGATAATCGATGTCGAAGACGATCCTGGCGCCACTCTCCTTGGCAATGCGCATCGCCTTGCGCTGCGCCGCATCGGTGTTCGGCTTGGAAAAATGCGTGCCGGAAACCAGGATGGCGCGGGCCGAGCGGATAAAGTCTTCCGAAACGTCGTCTTCGCAGAGCGCGTTGTCGGCGCAGTTGTCGCGATAGAAGAGCAGCGGGAAGGACTTGTCGTTTTCGACCGCGAGGATGGCGAGCGCCGTCAGCCGCTCCGGATCGGTGACGATGCCGCGCGTCTCGACGCCTTCACGGATGAGCTGCTCACGGATGAAGCGGCCCATCTGTTCGTCGCCGACGCGGGTCAGCAACGCCGACTTGAGACCCAGGCGGGCCGTGCCGACCGAGATGTTGCAGGGGCAGCCGCCGACCGACTTGGCGAAACTCGAAACGTCTTCAAGCCGCGTGCCGATCTGCTGGCCGTAGAGATCGACCGAGGCTCGGCCGATGGTGATCAGGTCGAGCGACTTTGCTCCCTGTGCCGAAACGTTCTGGCTCACTGCTTCCTCCCCGCGGACACCTTGGCGGGCCCGACCATTTTCGTACTGTGGGTGATGGCGGTATGAAACATAAATTCCGACGTTTCGTCAATATGGAATTTTCATTCTATTCGTTCCGTTTGACCTAGCCACCTTCGGCAAGGCGCTGACGCTTCTCGGCGATGGCGACGGTCAGCGCCATGGCGAAGGCCATGCTGGCGGAGAGCGAACGGAACCCGGCATGGTCGGCCTCGACCAGTTCGAACCAGACCTTCGAGGATTCCGCGAGCGGCGAGAAGGCCGAATCCGTCAGCGACACGACCGGCACCTTGCGTTCGGCGAGAAGCCTCGCCTGGGTGGCGCTTTCGGAGGCATAGGGTGAGAAACTGACGGCAAAGGCCGCATCGTTCTTCGTCGCCATGGCCAGCACATCCTCGTCGATGCCGGCGGCCGTGCCGACGAGCTGGTACTTCACCTTCAGCTTGCCAAAGGCATAGGCCATGTAGCTGGAGATCGGGTAGGAGCGGCGCTTGGCGATCAGGTAGATCGTGTCGGCTTTGGCCAAAATGTCGACGGCCCGCTCGAAGGCTTCCGGATCGACCGAAGAGGCGATGTTGTCGAGCGAGCGGTGGGCGGCGGCGACGAAGCCGTTGAAGATCGAGCCGCTTTCGAGCCTGCTATGGTCGTTGTTGCTCAGCGCCTTCAGCCGATCCTCGTAGCCGGGCGTGCGCTCGCGCAGCCGCGCGCGAAAGATCTGCTGCAGGCTGGAGAAGCCCTCGAAGCCGAAATGCTGGGCGAAGCGCACCAGCGTCGACGGCTGCACTTCGGCCGAGGTGGCGATGCTGGCCGCCGTGCCGAAGGCGATCTCATCCGGATTGTCGAGCGAGTAGGCGGCCACCTGGCGCAGCCGTTTCGGTAGCTGCGCCTTGCGTTCCAGAATGGCGGCCTTCAGCGCCTCGAAATCCTGCGGGACCTCCGTCGTCGTTTCCGGCATGGCCATGTCTTATTCGTCTCCTCGGTCTTCGGTGTCGTTTGCATCCTCACTCTAATCGATTAGCCGGGAACGGCATAGAACAGACGTTCCATTTTCTAGATATGCACCCATTCATTGGTCTTGGCAGACTGATAGGTCGCCGACAGCACCTTCTGTACCTCAAAGCCTTCGCGGAAATCGGTCGAGGGTGATTTGCCCCCGGCGATGGCGTCGAGGAATTCCTTGACCTCGATCGCCTTCAGGTCGTTGAAGCCGATCTGGTGGCCGGGAGCCACGCAGAAGGCGCCATAGGGCGGATGCTCCGGTCCCGCCCAGATGGTGCGGAAGCCGCGGGTGCGGATGTCGTCGCCGGTCTTGTAGAGGCGGATTTCGTTCAGCCGCTCCTGGGTGAAGACGATGCTGCCCTTGGAGCCGTAGATCTCGAAATCGTGCTGCATCTTGCGGCCCGTGGCGATCCAGCTTGCCTCAAAGCTGCCGGTCGCGCCGTTTTCGAAGCGCACGAAGGCGCGGGTGATGTCGTCGACCTCGACGGCGCGGGTCTCGCTCGAGCCCTGCGCGATCGGGCGTTCCGGAATCTGGATGATGGTCTCGGCCAGTACCGATTTGATCGGGCCGACGAGGTGGCGCATGGAGGCGATGATGTGGCTGCCAATATCGGCAAGCGCGCCGCCGCCGCTGGCCGGGTTCAGGCGCCAGCCCCACGGAACGCTGGCGTCGGCCATGAAATCTTCCGCATGAATGCCGCGCATCGAGCGAATCTCGCCGATCTCGCCGCTTTCGATGATGTCCTTGGCAAGGAAGATCAGCGGGTTCTTGAGATAGTTGAAGCCGACCTGGGTGACGACGCCGGCCTTCTCGGCCGCCCCGACCATCTCCCAGCATTCAGCAACGGTCGGCGCCAGCGGCTTCTCGCAATAGACATGCTTGCCATGCGCGATCGCGGCCAGCGCCATCTCCTTGTGCAGGAGATTCGGCGTGGTGATGTCGATGATGTCAATATCCGGATCGGTCAGCAACTCGCGCCAGTCGGCAGTCGCCTTGCGGAAGCCGAGTTGGCCGCGAGCCCGTTCAGCGCTCTCGGTGGTCACGTCGGCGACCGAAACGAGATCGAGCTCGAAGGGCAGGTCGAAGACCCGCGCGGCAATGGTGAAGCCGAGCGCATGGGCCTTGCCCATGAAGCCCGTGCCGATCAGGCCGATCCCGAGTTTGCGCTTGCTGGCCATGTTGAAGTCCTCCCGGTCGGCGCCGCTGCAATCGGTCTAAAATGAAATGAATTGTGCATGTTTTGTCAATATGGAATATTTATTCGAAATACGACGGTGATACGGGAACGGTGTCCATCGAAACAGCCAAATCTGTGCGTTCCGGCCAGGCTCATCTTGACGAAGGGGGAATGTGTTAACGCATTTTTACCATGTTCCGTTGGAACATCGCACTTCGTCATGGTTAACGAATCGCTCCGGAGTCTACGGGGCGGAGCTGGAGTGAAATCAGCATGTGCCGCTGGGCAGCCTATCGCGGGGACCCGCTCTATCTCGAGGAACTGGTAACCTCTCCCGCGCACTCGCTGATCGAACAGTCCCATTGCGCGACGCGGGCGAAGACGGCCACCAATGGCGACGGCTTCGGCATCGCCTGGTATGGCGATCACCCGGAGCCGGGGCGCTACCGCGATATCCTGCCCGCCTGGTCGGACTGCAACTTGAAGAGCATTGCTCGCCAGATCCGCTCGCCGCTCTTCCTTGCCCATGTGCGCGCCGCGACCGGCGGTGGCACAAGGCGCGACAACTGCCATCCCTTCGTCTTCGGCCGCTGGTCGTTCATGCACAACGGCCAGATCGGCGACTTCGAGCATCTGCGCCGGCCAATGGAGAGCATGCTCGACAACGACCTCTATTCGGCCCGCACCGGCACGACCGACTCCGAGCTTCTGTTCCTGCTCGCCATGCAGTTCGGGCTCGACCGCGATCCGCTCGGCGCGATCGCCGAGGCACTCGCCTTCGTCGAGCAGCTTGCCGAACATCTCGAACGCCAGGTGCTGGTCCGCTTCACCGCCGCCTTTTCCGACGGCCAGGATCTCTACGCCGTGCGTTATGCCTCCGACTGGAAGGCGCCGACGCTCTACGCGGCACCCATGGGCCCGAGCGGCGGCTATTGCCTCGTTTCCGAGCCGCTCAACGACGACGACAGCGCCTGGGTGGAGATCCCGGACGGCACGGCGGTCATCGTCGGTGAGAATGGTGTCGATGTCCGGCTGTTTTCGACGCAGGGGACGCCGGTGAAGACACGTCAGATGGCTTGAGGCGCAGTATCTTGATGGTCGATGGCAGGTGGCCCCTCATCCGGCTGCCGCCACCTTCTCCCCGCAGGCGGGGAGAAGGGACATGCCGCACTCTCCCGAATCTATCTGCTTGCTGCGAACGCTTCGTTCACGCAGGGCACGTCCCCTCGCCCCGCTTGCGGGGAGAGGGCTAGGGTGAGGGGCATCGGTAATTCGGAGCTAGCCCTTGTCGATCCGCGCCAGTTGCTCGGCAATCATCACGGCCAGCTTTTCCGCAACCGCGTCCTTGTCCATCTCCGGCCAGTCGTCGTTGCCGGTGGCCGAGATCAGCTTCACCTTGTTGCGGTCGCCGCCCATGATGCCGGTTGCCGGCGAAACGTCGTTGGCGAGGATGAAATCGGCGCCCTTGCGCTCGAGCTTGGCGCGGCCGTTGTCGGCGACGTTTTCGGTCTCGGCGGCAAAGCCGATCACGAGCTTCGGCCGCTTGGCATGATGGCCGACGGTCTTCAGGATATCGGGGTTTTCGGCAAGCTGCAGCGGCGGCGGGGCCTCGCCCGGCTTCTTCTTGATCTTGTTGCCGGCAGCGCTGGCTACCCGCCAGTCGGCAACGGCGGCAACCATCACGGCGACATCGGCGGGCAGGGCGGTTAGCACCGCGTCGCGCATCTCCTCGGCCCGCTCCACGTGCACGACCTTGACGCCGGCGGGATCCGGGATCGTCACCGGGCCGGAGACGAGTGTGACATTAGCGCCGAGCTTTGCCAGCGCGGCGGCGATCGCGTGGCCTTGCTTGCCGGAGGAACGGTTGGCGATGTAACGCACTGGGTCGATCGGCTCATGCGTCGGCCCTGAGGTTACGATCACGCTGCGCCCGGCAAGCGGCTTCGCGGCGCCGCCGAGAAGATCCTCGACGGCGGCCACGATCGAAAGCGGCTCGCTCATGCGGCCTTCCCCGGCCTCGCCGCTTTCCGCCATCTCGCCGGCTTCGGGGCCAATGAAGCGGATGCCGTCCTTGGCGAGCGTCGCCCGGTTGCGGCGCGTTGCCGGATGCGCCCACATCTTCGGGTTCATCGCGGGAGCGATCAGCACCGGCCGGTCGGTCGCGAGCAGGATGGTGGAGGCGAGGTCGTCCGCATGGCCGTTCGCCATCTTGGCCATCAGGTCGGCGGTCGCCGGCGCAACGACGATCAGGTCGCACTCGCGCGCCAGCCGGATGTGGCCGACATCCTGCTCGTCCTCGCGTGAAAAGAGATCGAGATAGACATGCGAGGCCGAAAGCGCGCCGACGGCAAGCGGGGTCACGAACTGCTGCGCGCCGGCCGTCATCACCGGCCGCACGCTCGCCCCGCGTTCCCGCAAACGTCGGATGAGATCAAGGCTCTTATAGGCCGCGATGCCGCCGGAGATGATCAGGAGAATACGCTTACCCGACAGTGTCATTTCCACCCGGCCTTTCGGCCGTCCTCTTGCCCGGCATGGGCTGCCGGGTCCTACGCGATACCACAATATTCCAGCGGCTGGCCTCACCAGTGCCTTCGAGATCGAACCTACTTGAGCGATCCGCTGGGCGCAACGTGTCCCACCGGAGGAGGTTGCCTGTGCTGACATCCGTGCGATACGGCGTTTCGCTATGCTAGCCCCCCGGGACATCACCGCCGATTGTTCCCGCCCGTGGCGCGCAATGGAACAAAAGCCGTGCCGCCCGCGTCAACATGCTCCGGGCCTGTTGCCGAAGCCAGGGAATGCGATTAATCCGCTTTCAATCCGCGCAGGGTAAGCTCTTCTCATGCGAATAAATGCGATCACCAACTGGGCCTATGGCGTCACCGTTCTTCTGACGGCACTTTCGGGCGCGGCCTTCATCCTGTCGACGAATAGCGCTCTCGAGGAGAGGCGGGCGGTCGAACAGCATCTTGCCCTCGATACGCTTGGCGAAGAACTTGTGCTCGGAGCGGAAGTACGGACCGACGAGGCGCGCCTTTACGTCATGCGCGGCGACGAGCGTCACCTCGAAGCCTTCCATCGCGCGGAGGAAGAGGAGCGCAAGCGCGAAGAGGCGATCAAGACGGCCACGAGTTTCGGCGCGTCCCAGGGCGAGATCGCAGCCCTTCAGGCGACGATGCGCGAGGCAGAGGCACTCGACAAGATCGAGCTTGCCGCCATCGAGGCCTATCAGAAGGGTGATCGCACGACCGCCCAGGAGAAGCTATTCGGCCCGGAGCACGAGCGGCTGCAGACAGCGCTTCTCGACACGGTCGCACGGTTTCGAGACTTGACCAATGCTCGCACAGGCGGGGCGCTCAACGAGGCACAGGCGCGCAGCGACTGGTTCGCCATCGCGGCCAAGTCGATGCTTGGCATCACCGCTGCCCTCTTCCTGAGCGTGCTCTATTTCATTCTCAAGCGCCGCGTCGCCATGCCGCTCACCCGCATGAGCGGCATCGTCACACGTCTCGCCGAGCAGGACTACGCTGTGGAAGTGCCGCTCGACCGGCGCCGCGACGAGATCGGCGAGATGAACAAGGCGATCCACATCTTTCGGGAAAACGGTATCGAGCGTGATCGGCTCGATGCGGAGCGGCGCCTGGACCAGCAAACCAAGGACCTGATCCTGCAGATGATGCACCGACTGCAGGCCTGCCAGAGCCAGGAC
Organism: Ensifer sp. EB106-03-01-XG145; assembly: GCF_058792075.1. Classification (NCBI taxonomy): domain Bacteria; kingdom Pseudomonadati; phylum Pseudomonadota; class Alphaproteobacteria; order Hyphomicrobiales; family Rhizobiaceae; genus Ensifer; species Ensifer sp. EB106-03-01-XG145. The sequence continues at coordinate 294,781 of NZ_JBYTEC010000001.1, forward strand.
GAACTGGCCGAGGTCGTGGCCCGCTTCGCGCCGCAGGTCTTTCCCAATCTTGCCGGCCATCTCTACGTGCTGAACGACAGCCGGACGCTCTTGACCCGCGTCGGCAGTTGGTTCGATCCGCAGCATTCTGCGCCATCCTTCCCGTCCAGCGCCTGCTGGGGACTTCGCCGCGGCCGGCCGCATGTCAGCAATCGCGGTCATAGCGATATCGCCTGCCAGCATCTCGACGACGATGGCGCGGTCGGTCTCTGCGTGCCGCTGACAGCCCAGGGCGATACCATTGGTCTCCTCTATTTCGAGGAGCGCTCTGACGAAACATTCGCAGTCGAAGCGTCGCGCCTCTATCTCGAATTGATCGCCGAAAACATCGGGCTTGCCGTCGCCAATCTTCAACTGCGCGAGAAGCTCACCAATCTGGCGGTGCGCGACGCGCTGACGGGCCTGCTCAACCGGCGCTGCCTCGACGAGGCGCTGAACCGTGAGCCGCGCGGGCAGGGCGGCAAGCCACTCACCTGCCTGATGATCGATATCGACCATTTCAAGCGCTTCAACGATGAGTTCGGCCACGATGCCGGCGACGTCGTCATGCAATATGTCGCGCAGATCATCGTCGATACGGTGGCCGATGCCGGCAGCGCCTACCGCTTCGGCGGAGAGGAATTTACGGTGTTGCTGCCGGAAGCAGGCGAGGCGGCAGGCTTCGAGCTTGCCGAGCGGCTGAGGACCCGGATCGGCACCACCCCGCTGTCGCATCGCGGCCGGATTCTGGGCACAGTTGCAGTCTCGGTCGGCATTGCCTCGGCTCCGGACGACGGGCCCGTCGCCACCCTGCTGACACGGGCTGACGCCGCTCTTCTCGACGCCAAGAACCACGGCCGAAACCGAAGCGTGCGCGCCTCCGGACTGACTTTCGGCGATGACCAGGCGCGGCGCAGTCTCGCCTGATCCTCCGCTTGCCGCCGCGCGGCAATCGAATGTCCCGCCTTGAAACGGGCGCATTCGATGCCATCTATTGCCGCGATAGAAATTTGAACAGGATACACGCATCGATGGATTTCACCCTGACCGCCAAGCCGAACCGTCTTGCCATCAGGGAAAACCGTATCCATGCCTGCTTCGATTTCACTCTCCCAACTTTCGTGGTCCACGCCTGAGGGCCGAAGCCTCTTTTCCAATCTCGACCTGACCTTTGGTCCTGTTCGTACCGGCCTTGTCGGCCGCAACGGCGTTGGCAAATCCACGCTGCTGCGCCTGATCGAAGGCGCGCTCGCGCCGCAGGCCGGCAAGGTCACCGTCGTCGGCAGCCTCGGCATGCTCAGCCAGACCGTCCAGGTCGCGGACGATGAAACCGTCGCCGACCTGTTTGGCATCTGCGATGCGCTTGGCGTCCTCAAGCGTGCGGAAGAAGGGCTGGCCAGCATGGACGAGCTTGCCGCGGCCGACTGGACGCTCCAATCCCGCCTTGAAGCAACGCTCGCGCGCGTCGGTCTCAATGCATCGGCGAAAACGCGCCTTGCCGCGCTTTCCGGCGGGCAGATGACCCGTGTGAAGCTTGCCGCGCTCGTCTTCCAGGAACCGGATTTCATCCTGCTCGACGAACCCACCAACAATCTCGACCGCGAGGGACGGGCTGCCGTTGCCGCGTTGATGGAGGGCTGGCGGGGCGGCGCCATCGTCGTCAGCCATGACCGCGAACTCCTGGAGACGATGGATGCGATCGTCGAGCTGACGTCGCTCGGCGCCACGACCTATGGCGGCAACTGGAGCCACTACCGCGAGCGCAAGGCAATCGAGCTCGCGTCGGCCCGTCACGATCTCGCCGACGCGGAGCGCCGTCTGGCCGAGGTCCAACGAAAAACGCAAGAGATAGCCGAGCGCAAGGCGCGCAAGGACGCGGCAGGCCGCCGTAAGCGGGCCAAGGGGGATGAGCCGCTGCTGCTGCTTGATGCGAGGAAGGAGCGCAGCGAGAAGACGGGCGGCGACAATGCCCGTCTTGCCGAGCGCCGCCGCGATTCTGCGATCGGCGATCTGGCCGAGGCACGCGAACGCATCGAAATCCTGCAGCCTTTGACCGTCCGCCTGCCTTCGACCGGCCTGCCCGCCGGCCGGGGCGTGCTGCAGGTCGATGCCGTCACTGCGGGTTATCAGCCGCGAACGCCAGTGATCGACCGGCTGTCGCTCTCGATCGTCGGCCCGGAGCGTGTAGCACTCACCGGCCGCAATGGCTCGGGCAAGACGACGCTGCTGTCGCTGCTGACCGGTGCCCTCCAGCCCTGGTCAGGTAATGTGCGCGTCCTGGTCGACCACGCCATGCTCGACCAGCAGGTGAGCCTGATCGATCCCGGCCTTTCGATCCGTGACAATTTCCGGCACCTCAATCCTGACGCCAGCGAGAACGACTGCCGGGCGGCACTCGCCCGTTTCATGTTCCGGGCAGACGCGGCCTTGCAGGTCGTTTCGAGCCTCAGCGGCGGTCAGATGCTGCGTGCAGGGCTTGCCTGCGTGCTCGGAGGCCGCAGCCCACCACAGCTCTTGATCCTCGACGAGCCGACCAACCATCTGGACATCGATTCCATCGAGGCGGTCGAGGCGGGTCTCAGAGCCTATGACGGCGCGCTGCTCGTCGTCAGCCACGACCACGCCTTCCTGGAGGCGATCGGCATCAACAGGCGGATCGAGCTTTCCTGACGGGGGAAGATTACTCAGCCCAGCGCGCTTCGCCGGTAAAGGCGATCGTCAGCCAGCGGTCGTGGCCGGGATCGCCGATCTCCTCGCCGACCTCGGCGCGGATCCGGTCGAGTTCGGCGAGGGTGCCGACCTTGGTTTCCGGCGTTCCGATAAGATAGACCTCGATCGTCTTGGAGCGCCCGACCTTGGCGACATAGGTGCGATAGTCGGCAAAGCCGTGGCGCGCGACCGCATTTGCCGCCGCCTGACGCACGCGCTCGTCGAGTTCGGCAGGCGCAACCAGGAAGATCTCCTTCAATGCCTGGAAGACCGTGCGGATCGGCAGCGGGATAAGGCAGAGCGTCAGCACGATCAGGATCGCCGGGTCGACATAGGGCGTCCAATGTTCGTAAGCCGTACCCTTCAACGCCGCGGCGATCACGAAGGCGACGAGCAGGGCCGAGGTGATCGCACCGGACATCGCCCAGGCACGCACGTCGAGCGCCAGGAACTCCGAGCCGATCGGCCGGTTTGCCCGGCGAATGTAGAAAAACATGACGAGGCAGATCACCACGACGACGGCGGCATAGGCAATCGCCCAGTCGAAGGCGAGATGGTTGCCACCCGACACGAGCGACCCGACGGCGTTGACCATCGCGTAGAAGGAAAGCAGCGTCAGCAGCCCGGCATTGAAGAGCAGCACCATGGGCTCGATGTGCCAGAAGCCCATCTGGAACCGCTTGCTCTGCTTCGGGATCAGTTGGGTCACGCCGAGTGCAAGCACGGTCATGGAGGCATCGACGGCCGAGAAGACGCCGTCGAAGACGATGGAAACCGAGCCCGAAAGCAGACCGAAGATCACGCCCGTCACCCCGACGACGACGGTGGCCGCGATCGATTGCTTGAGGACTGTCTGTTCGCTTGGGGCGGTCATGATGTTGTTTTTACTCCTGTTTCGGCGCGGTGCTTACGGGTTGGCAATGTCGAAATGGTGGCGGCGGCTGCAAACATAGCGGTTTGCCTGCAGGCAAGACAGCTGTTGCGTGCATTTGCTAATAAAGCGAGGCGTTGTGTTTCCAGGCCTCGACGCTCAGAATTGCCGATGTTTATCGGCGGCCGGCGGAGGGGAAAATGATCGTCGAGATGTTGCTCGGTGCCTTATTCGTCTTCGGCACGGTCGCCCTGACGCTCGCGTCCTACTTTGCAATGCGGCTGATCATGGGCGGCGAGGCGGAAGGGCACGAAAAGGAACTTGCCAGTTTGGTCATCTTTCGCATTTCGGCGCTGCATGGCTTGATCCTCGCGCTGGTCTTTGCGCAGGAGATGGTCGAGTACCAGCAGCTCAAATACGAGATGGCTACCGAAGCCGGGGCGACCGCTGACATCTTCTACGACGCCGAACGTTACGGTGAAGCCGTCAAGGCGCCGATCCAGCAGGCGATCTCCGCCTATGCGGCCGAGGTGATCGATGGTGAATGGCAGTCACTGGCGGACAAGGGACGTCTTTCACCACAGGCTTGGGTGCACTGGGATCGCGCCTATCAGCACGTGCTGAACCTGGTCCCGGCCGACAAGCGCCAGGAGAGCCTGCGCAGCCAGATGCTGGAGCGGCTGCACGACATCTCGCAAAGCCGGACCAAGCGGGAAAGCAATGTCGCGGACTCGATCGACAGTATCTTCTGGTTCGCGGCACTCTCCGGCGTCATCTTCATCGCGCTCGCCTATTATTCCTTCCCGCCAATGCGGCGCAATCTGCTGCTGCTCTGTCTCTTCGGCGCCTATACCGGCATCATCCTGTTTCTGATCTATGCCTTCTCCAATCCGTATCAGCCGCCAGCGGCGTTGGCGCCGGGGCCACTCGAACGGGTGCAACAGCAGATCAACGCCTCGTCGGCGCCTGCGACGGGAGGATAACGGCGCTAGGCGAATTGACCCAGCCGTAGGAGATCTCCATTGAGGGCGCCACTGCCGAGCCTATCGGCGCGTGCGGTCTCAGGGCGCGGCGGCGGCATGGAGTGGCCGATCGCAAACAGAAGCGCGCTGGCCGCCGAAAGCAGCGCGAACAGCAGGAACATGCCGGCGCCGCCGACAGTGCCGAGTGCCAGGCCGCCGATCAGCGGCCCAAGGAAGTTCCCGACCGTCGAGAGCGAATGGGCGCCGAAATAGGTGCCGCGATTGCCGGCATTCGAAATGCCGTCGACCAGCACATATTCCGAGGGCACGATGAGCACCTCGCCGATGGTGAAGAGGATCATCGAGGCGACGAGCATTTCCATTCCGGAGGAGGCTGCGAAACCGATTTCGCCGAGCAGGAAAAGCAGGCAGCCGAGCGACAGCGCCGGCAGTGCACCGATCCGTTCGATGACGAAGCGGGCAGGCGTGCTGGCGATCAGCACCGTTGCGGCATTGGTCGAAACCAGGAGCGCGAAGAGGGTGACGCCATCCGCAAAGCCGGTGTTGAGATACTGCGACAAGGTCACCGACCATTGACCATGAACGGCCAAGAGCAGCGTGCCGCCGATGACGAAGAATACGAGCCTTCGGTCGCGCAGGGCGGCAACAAGCCCGCGCCAGCCACCGGCAGCCTGTGTTGCCCCTTTGGTTTGGATCATCTGCCTGTTGCCGGCTTCGGGCACGTTCAAGAAGAGCACCAGGCCGAAGGCTGCGTGCATGACGCCGGCGCTGACGAACAGCGTCGAATAGGCGGCACCCACCCAGACGCCAATCAAGGGCCCGATGGCCCAGCCGGCATTGATGGCGAGATAACGCCAGGAGAAGACCTTAAGGCGCAGATGCTCAGGCGCGGCATCGCTCATCAAGGCACGCGCAACCGGTTCGTAGACGGCGGCTGCGACGGCAGACACGATGTGCGCCAGCGCGAAGGCGGCGATCGATTGCGCCAGTCCGAGCCCCGCCAGCGCCAGCCCGGCCATGAAAAGCGCTGCGGTCAGCACCCCTTTTCGGCCAATGCGATCGGACAGCGTGCCGGCAAAGGGACTGACGATTGCGCCGAGCAGCGGGCCGGCACCGATGAGAGCGCCGATGCCTGCGGGGCTGAGGCCAAAATCACGCTGCAGACGGATCGCGAGGAAGGTCAGGCTCATGCCCTTGGCGATCGTCACCACGCCGGAACCCGCGATGAGAAGCAGCGCAACACGGCGACCCGCTTTTTCGGAATAGGCATTCATCGCGGGCACCTGCAGGCTGGGAGCGCTCGGTTTCCGTGGGAATGTCGAGCGACGGGAGTAGGGAAGAAGACTCCCTTTGCGATTACATCCGTCGCGTGTACTCGGCAAGTGGGACAGCTATCCAGCGGCAATCTGTCTCTGTGGGTGGAGGGCGTCGGTTTCCCACTCGGCCGTGGTCTGAACGAAAATGCAAGGCGGCCACCGGTCGTGGCGGCCTCAGGGCTGTTTCACCTGCCGGTTATTCGTTCCCCTGCCGCTCCTGCCAGGTCACGTAGAGCGGTGTTGTGTCGGTATCGTCGACCGGTACATGGCGGAAGCGCATGGCCTGCTCGGCAAGCGGTTTTGCCAGTTCCGCGTAGATCGCCGCTGTCGACAGGCCGAAAGGTTCGGCATCGGCGTTCGAGTTCGCATAGGCGATCTCGGTGATCCCGGCCATGCGCATGGCCGCAAGGCACATCGGGCAGGGCTGTCCACTGGCATAGACGGCAGCACCTTCGAGCCGCGGGGAGCGGAGCGTCCGGGCGGCGGCACGCAATGCGTTGAGTTCCGCATGCGAAGTCGGGTCCCCGGTCGACAGCATCTCGTTGACGCCGCGGCCGACGATCTCGCCGTCCTTGACGACGACAGCGCCAAAGGGCCGTCCGCCATCCTCGATGTTGCGGCGGGCAAGCGTTACCGCCTCGGCCAGATAGGTCTGTTCCTGGTTCATGGGAGTTCTTTCTAACGCGCGCCGGCGTCGACCAGCAGCGTCTCAATGCTGCCGTAGCCGCGCTGGCGCGCGTGGCTCAGCGGGCTGACGCCTTCGCCATCGGCGAGGTTGACGTCGGCGCCGGCCTTGATCAGCAGCCGCACGATCTCGGTGTGCTTTTCGCCGCCGGTGCCAAGGATGATCGCCTCAAGCAGCGCTGTCCAGCCGAGGCGATTGACGTGGTTGATATCGACGCCGGCTTCGATCAGCGCCTTGACGGTCTCGACATGGCCGCGCTCGGCGGCCGGAATGAGCGCCGTGCCGCCATAGCGGTTCGTGCTCTTGAGGTCGGCGCCATGGGCCAGCGTCAGCTTCATGATTTCGAGATGGCCACGTGCGCCGGCGTAGAGATAGGGACTGTCCTGGATCTTGTCCTTGGCGTTGACGTCGGCGCCGGCCTCGATCAGCGCGCGTGCCGCATCGACGCGGTTTTCGTGGGTGGCGACGAGAAGGGCCGTGGCGCCGCTGGCATCACGGGTCTCGATGCTTGCGCCCTGTTGCAGCAGCGATTTGACCTTGTCCGTATCACCGGCCTCGGCAGCAGAAATCAGTTGGGTTTCGAGCATGGAGGCCCCCACGGCTGCGGGTGAAAGGCTGAAGGCGGCGATCGATGCGCCGACCAGCGAGCCGAATAGTCTTGGTCGCATTTGGTCTTTCCGATCATGCAGACCGGTCGAACAGGCCGACCGATCGCAGTGGTTCCGGTTGAGGGCGAGACGTGGAAGCCCGGAATTGGCCGCGCTTTCGTGCCGCTCTCGCTCTTTGCGATCTCGTGCTTACTTGAGCCGGCCCGTGACCTTTTCAAGGGCGCAAGATGCGCGTCTTGCCGAACCTGTCCCGCGCCCGGCATGGCGCCCTCGACGCCGACCGTAGGTGGCGGGCCGTCCATTTGGAAATTAAATGTATGAATGATGAAAAGTGGAAATATGAATGCGTTGCCGTTCGACCTGACTGTCCTGAGTGGCCCTAGAGCATCGAGCGGCTGAGACCGCCGTCGACGGGCAGCGCGACGCCGGTGATGTAGCTTGCTTGGCGGCTGGCGAGGAAGGCCGCGGCCGCGCCGAATTCCGCCGGCGTGCCGTAGCGCCCAAGCGGGATCTCCTGCTGGCTGCGCGCCGCGACCGTGGCGATATCGACGCCCTCGCTTTCGGCATCCATCCGGTCGAAGCTGAGCGTGCGGTCGGTGGCAAGCCGCCCTGGAAGAAGCAGGTTGACGGTCACGCCCTCGGCTGCGACCTCGCCGGCAAGTGTCTTCAGCCAGCCTGCAACAGCGCTTCTGAGCGCATTCGAGGCGGTGAGCCCGACGATCGGCTCGCGGATGCTGGTGGAGGCGACGGCGATGATGCGTCCGAACCGGCGTTCCCGCATGCCGGGCAGCAGCCGTCCGGTGATGCGCATGCCGGCCAGCACCATGGTTTCGAATTGCGCCCGCCAGAAATCGGGCTCGATCGCCGAGGCCGGCGAGGGCGGCGGTCCGCCGCCATTCAGCACCAGAATGTCGATCATGCCGAAATCGGCTTCGAGCCGATCCAGCAGGCCGTCGAGCATATCGGGTTTCGAGAGGTCGAGCGCGTAGCCCCGCGCCGACGGGCCGATGTCGCTTGCGATCTTGGCGGCCGATGCGGCATCGCGACCGGTCAGCGCAACGATGACGCCTTCGCTTGCCAGCGCCTCGGCGATGCCGCGGCCCAATCCCTTGCTGCCGCCGAGCACCAGCGCGCGCTTTCCAGCAATACCAAGATCCATGACCGGTTCTCCTCGATGTGGAATTCAGAATGACCAGGAATTGGAGCTACTACAGTTTTGTTCCAAGCGGAATCGAATTGACCGTCGGCGAATGGCGAAGGCAGGCCGAACAGAAAAGCCCGGCCGGAAAACCGGCCGGGCTTTTGCCCCTCGCCCTTGTTGAGCGGATCAGCGGCAGATGCGAATTTTCTTGAAGTAGACGTTACCGTAGTGGTCGTAGCGTTTGACCTTCTTGATGAAGCAGTACGGTTCGTCTTCGTAGTAATAAGGGCCGCCGTAGTAGTCGCCGACATAACCGACATGCCCACCCCAGCCATGACCGTAGTGGCCATTGCTGAAGCCGATCGAGAAACCGCCGGCCTGCGACGGGGCGGCAAAGGAGACGGCGGCGGTAACGGCAACAACGGCTGCGATGATGATCTTGCGCATGATGTTCTCTCCTCTGGATTGGTTGGGATGAGCCTTCGTCATCCATGAGGAGAAGATCGCATGGGACCGATATATTCGCAGTTCCGGATGGAACACGGTGTAGCCGGCGGTTGCGGGGGATCGCGATCCGCCGGCTTTAGCGGTTGCCCAATGCCGAAGCTCGAGACCTTCCGCTAGACGCGCAGTGCCGCTGGAGCGCGAATGCGCGCCATGGCGAAAACGTCTGCAAGCACGCCGTTCCTGAGCGCATAGGCCCTGTGCGTGCCCTCCATCTCGAAACCCGCCTTGCGGTAGAGTGCGATCGCGGGCTCGTTGTCGGTGAAGACCGTGAGCTCGATGCGGCTGATGCCCAGCCAGTTGTCGGCGGCATCGATCAAGGCCGTAAGCAGTGCCTTACCGACGCCCTCGCCACGGTGCTTGTCGTCGACGCTGATGCCAAGGGCGGCCGAATGCTGACGACGTCCCTTGCTGCGGTGCAGGCCGGCCATGCCGACTATATGCCCGTCGCGTTCGGCAACGATGACCGTGTCGTCGTCCGATCTTGTCTCCATCCACTTGCGCGTTTGTTCCGGGGTGGAAAATGGCAGTCGGAGTGTTCCAGATCGGATGCCGGGCTGGCTCATCAGGGCGGCAACCGCCTCCCAGTCGACGATGCGCGCCGCGCGGATCTTGATTTCAGTAGGAGCGTGCGTTTCGGTCATTGTTTCCTCTCTTTGCTCCGAGGAAACAGGACCCAACCCTGCTCGCCTCGGCAGGGTTGGTGGGGGACATTTCGCTTAAATCAGCGCAACAGGTCTCCCGCACACCCCTGGGGTATGCGTGCAAAGCACCATTGCGATCGTCGAGCGATTGTCCATGGCGGAAGAATAACAAGCGCAAGTGGAAAGGCAAGTCCGCAGAACGCGCCGAACGCTCTGCGCGCCGCGATCAGGTGACCTGCCAGGCGATATAGACGAGCGTGGCGGCGATCAGCCAGAGGGCGACGCGGCCTGAACGGGTATGCCGGGCCTCCGCCTTGCCGATCGCGTGCGCCGTCTCGGCGTCGAAGCGCAGGCCGTTCTCGCTCATCGCCATGATCTCGCTGGAGAATTTTTCCGTGCGGGCGGCGATTTCGGGGGCGGCCTCGGCGAGCCGCAGCGCCGCGTGCAGGCCGTCGCGAAGGTCGGTGACGATGCGTTTCGGCCCGAGATTGTCGCGAATCCATTTGCCGACGACCGGTTCGGAGGCCTTCCACATGTTGAAGCGCGGATTGAGCGTGCGTGCCACACCTTCGACGACCACCATGGTCTTCTGCAGCATCACGAGCTCGGGGCGCGTCTGCATGTCGAAGAGCTCGGTGACCTCGAAGAGCAGCGTCAAGAGCTTCGCCATCGAGATGGTTTCGGCCGGCTGGCCGTGGATCGGCTCGCCGATCGCACGGATTGCCTGGGCGAAGCTCGCGGCGTCGTGATGCGAAGGCACGTAGCCCGCCTCGAAGTGCACGTCGGCGACGCGCTGGTAGTCGCGGGTAATGAAGCCGAAGAGGATCTCCGCCAGGAACCGGCGCTCCTTCTTGCCGAGACGGCCGACAATCCCCATGTCGACGGCGACGATATGGCCGGCGTCGTCGACGAAGAGATTGCCCTGGTGCATGTCGGCATGGAAGAAGCCATCGCGCAGCGTGTGGCGCAGGAAGGACTGGATCAGCGTCTCGGCAAGCTGGTTGAGGTCGTGCCCGGCGGCCTTCAACCCCTCGATATCCGACATCTTGACGCCGTCGATCCATTCCATGGTGACGACATCGCGTCCGGTCCGTTCCCAATCGACTTTCGGCACGCGGAAGCCGGAATCGTCCTTGGTGTTTTCGCCAAGCTCGGAAAGGGCGGCGGCCTCCAGCCGAAGGTCCATTTCGATCTTCGTCGTCTGCTCCAGCGTCTTGGTGACCTCGACCGGCTTCAGCCGGCGCGTATAGGGCAAGAACCGCTCCTGCATATGGCTGACGAGATACATCGCCTCGATATCGGAGGCGAAACGCTGGCGCACGCCGGGGCGGATGACCTTGACCGCGACCTTTTCGGGCTTGCCGTCGCGAAGCACGATGGCCGGATGCACCTGCGCGATCGAGGCGGCCGCCATCGGTTCGGAGAGCTCGGCGTAGAGGTCCTCGACCTTGCGGCCGAGCGAACCTTCGATTGCGGCCTTCGCCTCGCTCTGCGGGAAGGTCGCCATGCTGTCCTGCAAGAGCGACAGGTCGGCCGCGAACTCTGCGCCGACGACATCCGGGCGCGTCGCCAGGAACTGACCGATCTTGACATAGGAGGGCCCGAGGCGGGCGACCGCGCGTGACAAGCGGTCGCTGCGTTCCTCGCCCGGCACCCTGCGGCGCGCCAGAAGTCCTGCCGCCTTCTGGGCGAAACGGGCAAACGGCGGCAGATGCTCGGTTGGGACGGCTGAGACGACGCCTTCGCGCACGAGAACCCACCCGATCCGCGCAAGGCGGACATATGTTCCAGGCGTGCTCATCGGGTTCAGATTTTCCAGCCGGAATGCAGCGCTGCGATGCCGCCGGTGTAATTGGTGAAGGAGACGCGTGAGAAGCCGGCCTCCTTGATCATCGTCGCGAAGTTGCGCTGGTTCGGGAACTTGCGGATCGATTCCACCAGATACTGGTAGGGCGCCTCGTCGCCGGTGATCAGCTTGCCGAATTTCGGGATCGCGTTGAACGACCAGGCATCATAGAAGCGATCGAGCAGCGGCATCTCCACTTCGGAGAATTCCAGTACCAGCAGGCGACCGCCGCGCCTCAGCACCCGGTGCGCCTCTTTCAGCGCCACGTCGATGCGCGGCACGTTGCGAATGCCGAAGGCGATCGTATAGGCGTCGAAGGAATTGGCCTCGAAGGGCAGTTCCTCGGCATTGGCCTCGACGAATTCGAGATTGGCGGAAAGCTTCCTCTTCTCCGCCCGTTCGGCGCCGACGGCGAGCATCGAGCCGTTGATGTCGAGCACGGTCGCATGCGCCTTGCGGTCGGAGGCCTCGATGATGCGGAAGGCGATATCGCCGGTGCCGCCGGCAACGTCCAGAACCTTGTAGTCTTCGCGGCGCGGCGGGTTGAGGGCGGCGATCATCGCGTCCTTCCAGGCGCGGTGTAGGCCGGCCGACATCACGTCGTTCATGATGTCGTAGCGCTTCGCCACCTTATGGAAGACGTCGTTGACGAGCGGCTGCTTTTCGCCGGCGTCGACATTGCGGAAACCGAAGGATGTTTCCATGCCGCCATCGGCCGATACGCGCTGATCCGTCATACGAAGAACTCCACCTGAACCAATTTTTCCGGCACCATAGCGAAAAGGCCCCATCCGCGCTATCTCGTGGACGGGACCGCGCCTGCGGCATAGCGCACTCCCTATAGGATAAGAAGGCCGCCAAGGAAATGCCAACCACCGCATCCGGTGGCTGAGATCGTAGGAGTGCATTTATGCCGGAGTTGCCCGAGGTCGAAACCGTCAAGCGCGGCCTGGCGCCGACCATGGAGGGCGCGCGAATCGTCAATGCGGAATTGCGCCGTCCGGACCTGCGCTTCCCGTTTCCGGAGAATTTTTCTTCGACCGTTGCCGGCCAGCGCATTGTCTCGCTGTCACGGCGGGCGAAGTACCTGATGATCGATCTGGAAGCCGGCGACGTGATCATCGCCCATCTCGGTATGTCCGGTTCCTTCCGCATCGAGGCAGGGCCGGCTGCAGCGACGCCGGGCGAGTTTCACCATCCGCGCGGCAAGGACGAGAAGCACGATCACGTCATCTTTCATCTCGACGGCGCCGAAGGCCCGGTGCGGGTGATCTACAACGACCCACGTCGTTTCGGTTTCATGGATCTTGCCCGCCGCGACACGGTGGCGAGCCACGCCTATTTCCGCGCGCTTGGCGAGGAGCCGACCGGAAACGCGCTCGATGCCGCCTATCTCGCCGCACGCTTTTCCGGCAAGGCGCAGCCGCTGAAGGCGGCCTTGCTCGACCAGAAGAACATCGCCGGTCTCGGCAATATCTATGTCTGCGAGGCGCTGTGGCGCTCGAGCCTGTCACCGGTGAAGCCGGCGGGCGAACTCGTCGACAAGCGTGGTAAGCCCAAAGATGGCCTGGTGCGCCTGACGGACGCGATCCGCGAGGTCATCGCCGATGCCATTGCGGCCGGCGGCTCGTCGCTGAAGGACCATATTCGGGCCGACGGCTCGCTCGGTTACTTCCAGCACTCCTTCTCCGTCTACGACCGCGAAGGAGAGCCTTGCCGCACGCCGGGCTGCAACGATACGGTCGCCCGTATCGTGCAGGCGGGCCGGTCGACCTTCTATTGCCCGCATTGCCAGAAATGAACGCCGGGCTGTCCGCGGCCTGGCGTCGGAGATGAACCGGAGGAAACTGGAATGACCTATGAAACGCTGCTGGTCGAAACACGCGGCCGCGTCGGCCTCGTAACGCTCAATCGGCCGCAGGCGCTGAACGCCCTGAACTCGACCGTCATGCGCGAGCTTGCTGCCGTGCTGAAGGCCTTCGATGCCGACAAGGAGATCGGCGCCGTGGTCTTGACCGGTTCGGAGAAGGCCTTTGCTGCCGGCGCCGACATCAAGGAGATGCAGTCGCTCGATTTCGTCGACAGCTATCTCGGCGATTTCATCGGCGGCTGGGACCAGGTGGCGGGCGCCCGCAAGCCGGTCATCGCGGCCGTGTCGGGCTATGCGCTCGGCGGCGGCTGCGAGGTTGCCATGATGTGCGATTTCATCATCGCCTCGGAGACGGCCAAGTTCGGCCAGCCGGAAATCACCCTCGGCGTCATTCCTGGCATGGGCGGTTCCCAGCGCCTGACCCGTGCTGTCGGCAAGGCCAAGGCCATGGATCTGATATTGACCGGCCGCATGATGGATGCGGCGGAAGCCGAACGCGCGGGACTCGTTTCGCGTGTGGTGGCGCCGGAGAAATTGATGGAGGAAGCGCTGGCCGCTGCCGAGAAGATCGCCTCGTTCTCGCTGCCGGCCGTGATGATGGCGAAGGAGGCTGTGAGCCGCTCGCTGGAGCTGACGCTGGCCGAAGGCCTTCGTTTCGAGCGGAGGCTCTTCCACTCGCTGTTTGCGACGGAGGACCAGAAGGAAGGCATGGCCGCCTTCGTCGCCAAGCGCAAGCCGGAGTTCAAGCATCGCTAGAGCGGGATGAGGAATAGTGTTTACGGTTTTCCGCCCGCATCCCGCTCAAGCCTGTTAGAAACGATCACGTTTATGGTTTTGGGTCGATCAGACCCAAGACCATCGTGATCTAAGCCAGAGCACGGCGCAGATTCTAGAAAATGCGCGTTGACGGGGCGGCTGTTTCCCGCTATACGCCGCCCTCAGTTTGGAACGCCATTTTGGGCTTTCCGGAAATATTCCCGAATTGCTTTGATGACAGGTCGCAGTGACCCGGCACGGCGAGGGCGGAGTTCATGTCAGTTTTCGAAGAGAGGCACCAATGGCCAATACAACTTCGGCGAAAAAGGCGACCCGCAAGATCGCACGCCGCACCGCAGTGAACAAGGCCCGTCGTTCGCGCGTTCGCAACTTCATCCGCAAGGTCGAAGAAGCGATCGCTACCGGCGATCAGGCAGTTGCAGCCGCAGCGCTCAAGGCAGCTCAGCCCGAGCTGATGCGCGCAGCCACCAAGGGCGTCCTGCACGCCAACACTGCATCGCGCAAGGTTTCGCGCCTCGCGCAGCGCGTGAAGTCGCTTTCGGCCTAATCCGGCTAAGAAAAATCTGTTGACGAAAAGCCCGGCCCTTGCGCCGGGCTTTTCGGATTCATACTTCTGTCATCGCGATGGTTAATCCGACGGTATTACGTTGTGTCAATGCGATGACAAAATTTATGAAATAAATTCAATGACATACGGGAGGTCCTTATCAAAAGGATGTCTCTGGCCGGGGCTCTCCTGACCCCGTAATGAGTCAAGCGATTTTTTATTTTTTTTCTTTTTCGCCAGCTAAGCAAAGGGCGAAAAATCAAAACCCTTGATTCAAAAGCGATTCTTCACGGACTCGGAATGCGGCAAGCAAAAGGCAGGCTGAGAGTCAACGGTCAGTGCCTAAGGTTGCTTAAAAATCGCGATTGATCTTGCCCATCGATCCTGCCTAAATGCCCTCCACAGGGGACACGGACCACATCTGTAAAGGAAGCAGAAGACGCCATTTCGAAGAAATGGTTTCGATGTTTCTGTCCTTTGTATCAGGGCGGCTCCGCGTCGTTCAATCAGACAAGTCGAAGGTGAAAAAACCGGATGGTTCGTTCCACTCCGGGTGAGGAGCTTTCGTCCTATGGTTGTGTGGCGGGGCTTGGCTCGTGACGGCGGGTGCAAGCGGCGCCTGCCGGCAGACAAAGGTCCAACGCGCGGCTCATCGCTTCGTACGAGGGTGCGAAGAGCTGTTGACGAGGAGGAGGATCCGAGGCGGTGCGGAAGCGCACCGGAGGATTGTTGACAAGAGGCGCGAGGGGACATCTCCGGCCACAGGTGGGCTGGTGGATGCGCGTAGCGCGCAGCGAGGCGGGAGATGAGGAGCCCGGCGTCGACTGCGACTGTGACGTTCGGCGAGTGCGGCATGGCCTTTCGGGGCGCCGCGGGCGACGGACATACGAGATGACGCCGGCAGTGATGACGGCATCTGAACATGAACTGGAAGGCGGCAAAATGCAGATGAATTTGGTGACGGCGGGCGCACTTCAGAAAGAAGGAGACGCATTCCAAGCCGGAAGCAATCTATCTCAGGCGGCGGGGGAAAAAGTCGACATGAGGCACGACGCACTGTTCGAGCGAGTAAGTGCGCGTCTCAAGGCTCAGGTCGGTCCGGATGTCTTTGCGAGCTGGTTTGGGCGTCTGAAGCTCCATTCCGTATCCAAGAGCGTCGTGCGCCTCTCGGTGCCGACCACGTTCCTGAAGTCCTGGATCAACAATCGTTATCTCGATCTCATCACGTCGCTCTTTCAGCAGGAAGACGGCGAGATTCTGAAGGTCGAAATCCTGGTGCGCACCGCGACCCGTGGCGCCCGGCCGACGACACAGGAAGACGTGTTGCCGCAGGCGACCGAAGCGGCTCCAGCCGCACCGGCACGCCGTCCGGCAGCAGCCCAGCCGGTCTCAACCGTCGCCGCAGCGGCGATTGCGAGCGTACAGAGGCCTGTCCAGGCGCCGCTTTTCGGCTCGCCGCTCGACCAGCGCTATAATTTCGAAAGCTTCGTCGAGGGTTCCTCGAACCGCGTGGCGCTTGCCGCTGCCCGGACGATCGCGGAAGCCGGCGCCGGTGCCGTGCGGTTCAACCCGCTCTTCATCCATTCGAGCGTCGGTCTCGGCAAGACGCACCTCCTGCAGGCCATCGCCATCCAGGCGCTGCAGAGCGCGCGTGCACCGCGCGTCGTCTATCTGACGGCCGAATATTTCATGTGGCGTTTCGCCACCGCCATTCGCGACAACGATGCGCTGTCGCTCAAGGAGTCGCTGCGCAACATCGATCTGCTGATCATCGACGACATGCAGTTCCTGCAGGGTAAGTCGATCCAGCACGAATTCTGCCATCTCTTGAACATGCTGCTCGACTCCGCCAAGCAGGTCGTCGTCGCCGCCGACCGCGCTCCGTGGGAACTGGAATCGCTCGACAGCCGCGTTCGCTCGCGTCTCCAGGGCGGTGTCGCCATCGAGATGGATGGCCCCGACTACGACATGCGCCTCGAAATGCTGAAGCGTCGGCTGGACGTCGCCCGCCAGGACGATGGATCGCTCGACATTCCCGGCGATATCCTGAGCCATGTCGCCCGCAATGTGACGGCGAGCGGTCGCGAGCTGGAAGGCGCGTTCAACCAGCTTCTGTTCCGTCGTTCCTTCGAGCCGCAGCTTTCGATCGAGCGCGTCGATGAACTGCTCGGCCACCTCGTCAATGCCGGCGAGCCGCGCCGCGTGCGGATCGAGGACATCCAGCGCGTCGTCGCCAAGCATTATAACGTCTCGCGCCAGGAGCTCGTTTCCAACCGTCGCACCCGCGTCATCGTCAAGCCGCGCCAGATCGCCATGTATCTGTCGAAGACGCTGACGCCGCGCTCCTTCCCGGAGATCGGCCGTCGCTTCGGCGGACGTGACCACACGACGGTGCTGCATGCCGTGCGCAAGATCGAAGAGCTGATTTCGGGCGATACCAAGCTCAGCCACGAGATCGAGCTTCTGAAGCGTCTGATCAACGAATAGTCGCAGCTGACTGTTTCAAAGAAAAGGCCCGGTTTTCCGGGCCTTTTTTCGTTTTGGACTAACGCACCGCCTTCAACGTCGGTCGCTGAGACGGCCTGATCGGCTGGTCCTCGACGACCTGCGATGTGCGGGCCTCCGCGATGATCCAGCTGCGAAAGGCGACGACTGGCGGTCGGTCGAGAGCGGCCGGCGGATAAACGAGGTGATAGGCAAGGCCGGTCATCACTCCCTCCGGGAAGGGGGCAACCAGCAGGCCTTCCGCAAGCTCCCGCGCCACGAGCGATAGGCGCACCAGGGCGACCCCGTCGCCGGCCTTGGCCGCCTCGATGGCGCCGTTGCTGTTGACGAAGACCGGCCCGCGCCCGGGATCCACCCCTTCGGCCCCTGCCGCATCCAGCCACAGCCGCCAGTCCTGGCGGTGCACGTCGTGCAACAGCGCATGGCGAGCAAGGTCGCTAGGCGTGTCGAGCGGCAATTTGGCCCGAAGTGCCGGATGGATGACCGGAACCGGGTCGTCGTCGATCAGCCGTTCGCTGGCCAGGCCGTCATACCGGCCGAGCCCATGCCGGATGGCGACGTCGACGCCGTCACTGTTAAAATCCGTCAGCCGGTTCGTGGTGCTGATGCGGAC
Source organism: Ensifer sp. EB106-03-01-XG145 (assembly GCF_058792075.1). Lineage (NCBI taxonomy): Bacteria > Pseudomonadati > Pseudomonadota > Alphaproteobacteria > Hyphomicrobiales > Rhizobiaceae > Ensifer > Ensifer sp. EB106-03-01-XG145. The sequence continues at coordinate 312,418 of NZ_JBYTEC010000001.1, forward strand.
GTCGATGCCAGGCACCTTCTGTTCGAAGGCGCCGATGCGCGGCACCAGCCATTGCGCGGCGAAGGTCGGCGTGCAGCTCACCGTCAGCACCGGCGCACGTTTGCGCGCCGTCAGCTCCTCGGTTGCCTCCCGCATCATGCGGAAGGCACGTCGGAGCGTTGCGAAATAGAGGCTGCCGTCTTCCGTCAGAACCAGTTGCCTGGGCCTTCGTTCGAAGAGCATTACACCCAGCGTCTGCTCCAGCTCCCGCACCTGCAGGCTGACGGCGCCCGGCGTGACGTTGAGTTCGTGCGCGGCCTTGGTGACGCTTGAATGACGCGCCGTCGCCTCGAAGGCGCGAAGCGATGCAAGGGAGGGAAGGGATGTGGTCATGGTTTAGCCAAACTCAATCATACAGCGAGAAATGATCGTTTGTCCGAAGCGTAATATGCTGAGAATAATGGCATAAATTCACGACGGTCAACACCGTTTCGATTTAGTCAGATAAACAAATGAGGGTTTTCGCGATGGTGCAGCCGGTTCAGGCCAAGGTCATGGGAGCGCGGGAATGGGGCATGTTGATCATGCTCTCTCTCCTCTGGGGCGGCTCCTTCTTCTTCATCGGTATCGCCGTCAAGGCGCTGCCGCCATTTACGATCGTGGCGCTGAGGGTCAGCCTCGCGGCGGTCGCACTGCTCGTTTTCCTGCGCCTTGCGGGACTGTCGATGCCGCGGGACCCGCGTGTGTGGCTGGCGTTCTTCGGCATGGGGCTGCTCAACAATCTCATCCCCTTTTCGCTCATCGTCTGGGGGCAGACGCATATCGCCAGCGGCCTCGCCTCGATCCTCAACGCCACCACGCCGCTTTTCGGCGTGATCGTCGCGCATCTGCTGACCGATGACGAGAAGCTGACCGTCAACCGCTTCGCCGGCGTGGTCGTCGGTTTCCTGGGCGTTGCCATGATGATCGGTCCGGCGGCACTCGGCGGGCTCGGCTCGAACCTTGTTGCTCAGCTTGCCGTTCTCGGTGCGGCGCTCTCCTATTCGCTCGCCGGTGTCTTTGCCCGCCGCTTCAAGCGCATGGGCGTGGCACCGATCGTGACGGCCACCGGCCAGGTCTCTGCTGCCAGCATCATGCTGGTGCCGCTGTCGCTGCTCGTCGATCATCCCTGGACGCTTACGATGCCCGGCCTCGACGTCTGGGCCGCGATCGTCGGCATTGCTCTGGTCTCCACGGCGCTCGCTTATGTCCTGTTCTTCCGCATCCTGGAAACGGCTGGAGTCACCAACCTGATGCTCGTCACCTTCCTGATCCCGGTCAGCGCCATCCTGCTTGGCGCGATGTTCCTGGGCGAAACGCTGGAACCCAAGCATTTCCTCGGCATGACCTTGATCGCAGCCGGTCTGGCAGCAATCGACGGGCGACTTCTTCGCCTCTTTTCTCGGCCGGCCGCCGACCCCAAGTTAGAGTGCCGCGAGAACGTCTGAGCGTTCCCTTCTTACACGCATTGCGGGCCGGTGGGCGAAAGCACCACCGGCTCTGTTTTTTTCAGCTGGGTTGTCGGCTATTCCTTGCCGCCACCGTCTTTGTTTCAGGAGCAGGAGTTCCGATGCTTTACGCCGTGTTTTGCTACAACAACGAAAATGTCACCAGTGAGTGGAGCAAGGAGCAGGATGAAAAGGTCATGCGCGACTTGGCGGCCGTACAGAGCAAATATGCTGAAGCCGGAAAACTTGGGCCGGTGGCGCGCCTGATGCCAACGACAACGGCGACGACGCTTCGGCATACTCACAGCGAGACGATTGTCATCGATGGTCCTTTCGCCGAAACCAAGGAGCAGTTGCTCGGCTTCTATGTCGTCGACTGCGCGTCTATGGACGAAGCACTCGAATTTGCTCGTGATCTGAGTTCTGCCAACCCGGCGGCCGGCTCTTACGAAATCCGACCCCTTGCCATCTACAAACCCAGTGAGCTTGCTTCATGACAGACACAGCCTGGATAGACCTCGCACTCGTTTCAGCCCGGCCGCAGGCAGTGGGCGCATTGCTGCGCTATTTCCGCAATCTCGATACGGCCGAGGAAGCGTTTCAGGAGGCCTGCATCCGGGCTTTGAAGACCTGGCCGAAAAGCGGCCCGCCGCGCGATCCTGCGGCGTGGCTGATCTTCGTCGGGCGCAACAGCGGCATCGACAAGGTCCGCCGTCAGTCCCGCGAAACGGCGCTGCCACCGGAGGAAATGCTCTCCGATCTCGAGGATCAGGAGAGCAATCTCGCCGACCGGCTGGATGGCTCGCAATATCGCGACGACATTCTTCGGCTGCTGTTCGTCTGCAGCAATCCGGCTCTGCCGGCAACCCAGCAGATCGCGCTGGCTCTGCGCATCGTCTCGGGCCTTTCGGTCAAGCAGATTGCCCGCGCCTTTCTCGTCAGCGAAGCGGCGATGGAACAGCGCATCACCCGCGCCAAGTCCCGCGTCGCGGCGGCCGGCCTTGCTTTCGAAACGCCCGATGTTGCCGATCGTGCCGACCGGCTCGCCGCCGTCGCAACGATGATCTATCTCGTCTTCAACGAAGGCTATTCGGCGATGAACGGCCCGGAAAGCGTCTCGGCCGATCTCTGCGAGGAGGCGATCCGGCTCGGGCGTCTGCTGCTGGAGCTTTTTCCCGCGGAACCGGAGATCATGGGGCTGACGGCGCTGATGATGATACAGCATTCCCGCGCGCGCGCCCGTTTCGATGCCGATGGCGCCGTCATCCTGCTCGAAGACCAGGATCGCGGATTGTGGAACCGCCCACTGATTGATGAGGCGCTGGCGCTGATCGACAGGGCGATGCGCCACCGCCAGCCCGGCGCCTATCAGATCCAGGCCGCGATCGCTGCCCTGCATGCGCGGGCGGAACGCCCTGAAGACACCGACTGGGCGCAGATCGACCTGCTGTACCAAGCGCTCGAACGGCTGCAGCCCTCGCCGGTGATTACCCTCAACCGGGCCGTTGCCGTCTCGAAGCGTGACGGTCCGGAGGCGGCACTCGCCATGATCGAGCCGCTGGCTGGCAAACTGTCTGGCTACTTCTATTTCCACGGCCTCAGCGGCCACCTCCTGAAGCAGCTCGGCAAGGTCCGCGAGGCACGCGTCGCTTTTGATCATGCCATCGCGCTTGCGACCAACGCCGCCGAATGCGCCTATATCCGCATGCAACTCGACAAGCTCGACGAGGAGCCGGGCGTCGAAGACGCCGTCGTCAAAAAAAGATGAAAAAGCCACGAGGCGGCTGTCGGGGCGGGCCGCCTTGCTTCGTCCTTGGACTGAAAACGAGATCCAAGGAGAAATCCCAGTGAATACCAGCCTTGCCATTTCCGCCCCGACTGCCAAATCCGTCATCCTCGGCCGCGTCCTCAGTGGCGTGCTCGTCGCCTTCCTGGTCTTCGATGCCGTCATCAAGCTCGTGCCGCTTCAGGTCGTTACCGAAACCATCTTGGCGCTTGGTTACTCCGCAGATCAAAACCTGGCGCGTCTGCTCGGGGTGCTCACGCTGCTCTGCACCGTGCTTTACGTGATCCCGCGGACCTCGATCCTCGGCGCCATTCTGCTGACCGGTTATCTCGGCGGCGCCATGGCGACGCATCTTCGGGCCGGCAGTCCACTCTTCAGCCATCTGTTCTTCGGTTTCTACCTGGGCGTCATCGCCTGGGGCGGCCTGTGGCTCCGAGATCCGCGGCTGCGCAGCCTGATCCCGTTCAAGAACTGAAAACTGCCTTCCAACCGAACAAGTGAAAGTCGATCATGACCAGGACTGTCGAAGATTACATTGCCGGCCTCTCTGGTAAGCCGGGCGAGGTGGCAAAACGTCTGCACGCAGCGCTCATTGCCGCAGGCGGGCTCACCGATATCGTGAAGTGGGGCCACCCCATCTACGAGGCCGGCGGCGCAGTCTGCCTCCTGAAGGGAGCAAAGGATCACGTGACCTTCGGCTTCTGGCGTGGGGCGGAGATGCTCGATCTCGATCCGCGCCTGGAAAAGGGCGGCGGCAAGGGTGACATGGCCTATATCCGCCTGCGCGCCACTGACGACGTCGACGACGCCCATGTGGCCCGCTTGGTCGCAAAGGGCATTGAACTCAACCGGCTGAAAGGCGATCCGATGAAGTAGCGGTTCGCGAAACAAACTTGCAGCGCGGCCGGTAAAACAGAGCGCCTTTATCGGCTGCGATGCAATATCTCTTCACGGGAACAGGCATTCACGCCAGATCCCGCGAGGCAAACATGATCCTCTACTATCAGACCCACTCCCCCTTCGCCCGCAAGGCGCTCGTCTTCGCCCACGAGGCCGGTCTCGCCGAACGGCTGAAGGTCATCCACCACGAGACCAGCCCGACTCGGCGCAACGACGAAGTCTATGCCGAAAACCCGCTTGGCAAGGTGCCGGTGCTGTTGCGCGAGGGGCAGGAACCGATCTTCGACAGCGACGTCATCTGCGCCTATCTCGACACGCTGCAGGATGGACGCAAGCTGATCCCGGAAAGCGGCGAACCGCGCTGGCGGGCGCTGCGCATGCAGTCTGTGGCGCAGGTCCTCGCCCAGACCGGCATCGGTCTTCGCTGGGAATGGGAGCGTCGGCCGGAGCACTTGCGTTTTCCGGAACTCGCCAAGGGGTATGAAGAGAAGATCGAGGAGACCTACGATTGGCTGGAGCGCACGCTGGAGCCCGAGGCGGCCGTTGATATCGGCCAGATCGCGCTGGCGACGGCGCTCTCCTGGATGGCATTTCGCAACCTGCCATCGTTCCGTAACCGCCCGACGCTGACACGCTGGTTTGACGTGTTCGAGGAGCGCGCCTCGATGCGGGCGACACCGCTCTCCGGTGAAACGTTCGATTGAGTCTGTAGCCGGCGAAGACCGCCTGCTGCCTCAGGGGCAAGCGAGGTCGGCCACCACGGCGTCGAGGATCAGCATGCCGGCCGGCGTGCAGCGCAGGCGCGAATTTCCGAGCCGCTCGATGAAGCCGTTGTCGATCAGGAACTGTTCGCGCTCCGGGTCCGGATCGCGGCCGGAAAGGCTCTGCCAGCGGGCAAGGTCGACGCCTTCCTTGAGGCGCAGGCCCATCAGCAGCAGTTCATCCGACTGCGCTTCGAGATCGAGCGCCTCGCGCTCGACCATGCCGTGGCCGTAGGTCTCGACGAGGCGCAGCCATTCCTCGGGCTTGCGTTCGGTGGCCGTGGCGATCTTGCCGCCGCCGATGCCGAGGCGGCCGTGGGCGCCGGGGCCAATACCCGCATAGTCGCCATAGCGCCAGTAGGTCAGGTTGTGCCGGCTTTCAGCACCCGGACGGGCGTGGTTGGAGACCTCGTAGGCCGGCATGCCGATCAACGCCGTGATCTCCTGCGTTGCCTCGTAGAGCACGGCCGATTGTTCGCCGTCCGGAACGATGAGCTTTCCGGCCTTGTGCAGGCCGTAGAAGGGCGTGCCCTCTTCGATTGTCAGCTGGTAGAGCGACAGGTGATCGACCGCGTAGGAGACGGCCTCCTTCAACTCGCGCTCCCACTCTTCGACCGTCTGGTTCGGGCGGGCGTAGATCAGGTCGAAGGACATGCGCGGGAAGATCTCGCGCGCCAGCCGGATCGCCTTCAGCGCGTCTTCGACATTGTGCAGCCGCCCCAGGAATTTGAGGTCGCGGTCGTTCAGCGCCTGGACGCCGAGCGAGACGCGGTTGACGCCAGCAGCACGATAGCCGTGGAAGCGCGTCGCCTCGACACTCGAAGGGTTGGCTTCCATGGTGATCTCGATGCCGTCGGGCACGTGCCAATGGCGAGCGATACCCTGGAGGATCGCGTCCACCGTCGAGGGCTCCATCAGCGACGGCGTGCCGCCGCCCATGAAGATGCTGGTGACGGTGCGCGGACCTGAGAGCTCACGCACCTCTTCCATCTCCTTCAGGAAAGCGGCAACGAAACGCGGCTGGTCCACGGGCTGGTGGCGCACATGGCTGTTGAAGTCGCAATAGGGGCATTTGGCCGCGCAGAACGGCCAGTGTACATAGACCCCGAAACCGGGGTCCATGCCGTCACCAATCGCCGATAGCGTGGCCGTCTGCATCGTTGCGTCTCTCATGGTCACTTTCAGTAGGGAGCGGGATGCGGGCGGGAAACCGCACACACTTTTCCTCATCCCGCTCAGATCAGGCTCCGAGGCAGGTCTCGGCAAAAATCTTGAAGGCGCGGGCGCGGTGCGACAGGGCCTGCGCATCGCCCGGCTTCCAACCGTGTTTCTCGTCGGCGCTCATTTCGCCGAAAGTGGTCTCGTAGCCCTTCGGCTGGAAGACCGGATCGTAGCCAAAACCCTGGCTGCCGCGCGGCGGCCAGACCACGAAGCCTTCGACCTCGCCACGGAAGAGCTCGACATGGCCGTCCGGCCAGGCAAGGCAGAGCACCGAGACGAAGCGGGCGGCGCGCTCGGAGGGCGTCGTTGCGCCCTTTTCCTGCAGTGCGTTTTCGACCTTCTCCATCGCCATGGCGAAATCACGGCTGCCGTCCTCGCGCTCGGCCCAGTTGGCGGTATAGACGCCGGGCGCACCGTCGAGTGCGTCGATTGAAAGACCGGAATCGTCCGAAAGCGCCGGCAGACCCGAGGCCTTGGCGGAGGCGAGCGCCTTGATGGTGGCGTTCTCCTCGAAGGTGGTGCCGGTTTCGTCGGGCTCGATGAAATTGAGGTCCGCCGCCGACTTCGCCTCGAAGCCGAGCGGGCCGATGAGATCGCGGATTTCGCGGATCTTGCCGGCATTGTGGCTGGCGACGATCAGCGTCTTGTTGTCGAGTTTGCGCATGGTATCTCGTTTCATATTCATTCGATGGACCAGAGGCCCGGCTCCGCACATTCAAGGCTGTTGCCGGCCGGATCGCGGAAGTAGAAGGATCGCGCCCCGTTCGGCCAGCGAAGATCGCTTTCGATCTTGATACCGGCCGCTACCAGTTTCGCTTTCCAGGCGTCGAGCGCCTCGGCGCGCACGCGAAAGCACATGTGTCCCCGGCCGGTCGTGCCATGCGGTGGCACCGGCAGGGTGGCGTCCGGCGCTGGCGGTTTCACCGTCTCGGCCGGATTGAAGATCAAAAGCACGCCTTGGCCGCAGCGGAAGAACACGTGCCGGTCTCCAGCGCGGGTGATCTTCTCAAGGCCGAGAACGCCGCCGTAGAAGGCCTCGGCGGCATCGAGATCGGTCGCGTAGAGCGCAGTCTCGAGTATGCCTTCCAGTGCCGGGGCCATCTTTTCTCCTGTGGTCAGCCTGCAATCGCCTGCTTCTGCAGCGCGACCAGTTCGGCAATGCCGTTCTTTGCCAAGCCCATCAGGCTTGCGAATTCCTCTTCCGAGAACGGCTTGCCTTCGGCCGTGCCCTGGATTTCAACGATGCCGCCGGAGCCGGTCATGACGAAGTTGGCGTCGGTCTCGGCGGCGGAATCTTCGAGGTAATCGAGGTCGATCACGGACTGGTTGGCGAAGATGCCGCAGGAGATGGCGGCGACATGGTCCTTCAGGACCTTCTCGACCTTGACCATGTTGCGCGCTTCCATCCACTTCAGGCAATCGTAGAGAGCGATCCAGGCACCGGTGATCGAGGCCGTGCGCGTGCCGCCATCGGCCTGAATAACGTCGCAGTCGATCGAGATCTGGCGCTCGCCGAGCGCCGGAAGGTCGACGACGGCGCGCAGCGACCGGCCGATCAGGCGCTGGATTTCCTGGGTGCGGCCGCTCTGCTTGCCGTTTGCCGCCTCACGCTTCATGCGCTCGCCGGTGGCGCGCGGCAGCATGCCGTATTCCGCCGTCACCCAACCCTTGCCGCCGTTGCGCAGCCAGGCCGGAACCTTTTCCTCAAGGCTGGCGGTGCACAGCACGTGCGTGTCGCCGAACCGCACCAGACAGGAGCCTTCCGCGTGCTTGGAAAAATTGCGCTCGAAAGAAACCTTGCGCATTTGGTCGGTTTTTCTGCCGGATGGCCGCATCGTCAACTCCTATCGTATCTCGTCAGCCTTCTAGAGCATGGCGCAGGCAAAGGGAACCGGTGGATAGCCGGGGGACCAGTCGATTTTTCCCTTTTGCCATCGGGCGGCAGGATCATTATATTCCGGGCACGGCAGGATGTGCCTGCGAGTGTGGAGTGACATGGTACTGCGCAATCCCGGAGCAAAGGAAATCGCAGCCGCGCTGGATGAGCGCTCGGGCGAAATTTTCCGTCGCATCGTGGAAACCTATCTGACGAGCGGCGAGCCGCTCGGCTCGCGCAATCTGTCGCGGCTCCTGCCGATGTCGCTCTCTCCCGCTTCCGTTCGCAATGTGATGAGCGATCTCGAAGATCTCGGTCTCATCTACTCGCCGCATGTCAGCGCTGGCCGTCTGCCCACCCAGACGGGGCTGCGCTTCTTCGTCGATGCCTTCATGCAGGTCGGCAATCTCTCGGTCGAGGACCGGGCGTCGATCGACCGTCAGGTGCGGCGCGATGATCATATGCAGCCGGTCGATGCGCTGCTGACCGAAGCCAGCCAGATGCTGTCAGGCATGTCACGCGGGGCCGGCCTCGTCATCACCGCCAAGGCCGATCCCGTACTGAAGCATGTCGAGTTCATTCGCCTGGCGCCGACCAAGGCGCTGGCCGTTCTCGTCGGCGAGCACGACCAGGTGGAAAACCGCATCATCGAACTACCCGCCGGGGTTACCAGCTCGCAGCTCACTGAAGCCGCGAATTTCCTTAACGCCCATCTTGCCGGCCAGACGATCGGCGAGGTGCGCACCCAGCTTGAAACGGTGAAGCAGACGGTGCGCGGCGAACTCGACGCGCTGTCGCAAGACCTCGTCGAGCGCGGTCTCGCCATCTGGTCGGGCAATGAAGGCGACGAGAAGCCGGCGCGGTTGATCGTGCGCGGGCGGGCCAATCTGCTCGAAGGACTGGAGGGGGCCGAAGATATCGATCGGCTGCGCATGCTCTTCGACGACCTCGAAAAGAAGGACAGCCTGATCGAGCTGCTCGATCTTGCCGAGAGCGGTCCGGGCGTCCGGATCTTCATCGGCTCGGAAAACAAGCTCTTCTCGCTCTCCGGCTCGTCGCTGATCGTCGCGCCCTATCGCGATGGCGAGGATCGCATCGTCGGCGCGGTCGGTGTCATCGGGCCGACGCGGCTCAACTACTCCCGCATCGTGCCGATGGTCGATTATACCGCGCAGCTGATGTCGAGGCTTTCCCGCTAAAGGCGGGCTTTTAGTCGCTGCATGTCTCCTTAGATCGACCTCGATTAAGGACAAAGACATGCAGCAAATCAAAGTGTTACAGCAACCTTTGCGCGTCTGATAAGTCGCGCGGCGCTGTAGGAGCGCGATTGAACCCTTGATTTTTCGGCCCCAAACCTCGATATCGGCTTCAAATCCAGTCACAGGGCATTTTTGCTGACACGCAGGCTCGCGCTTGCGGCGTGGAAATGCGAAGGACGATAGAGACGACACTGCGGAGAACGTCATGACCGACGATACGAACAAGCACGGACCCGAGGCCACCGACGAGGTATTCGATGCTGCGCCCGATGCTGCCGACGCCGCTGAAGCTGCGCCGGTTGCCGAGCCCGATCCGTTGGAGCTCGCCAGGGCCGAGAGCGCCGAGCTGCGTGACAAGTACCTTCGACTTGCCGCCGAGATGGACAACCTGCGCCGCCGGACCGAACGCGACGTGAAGGATGCGAAGTCCTATTCCGTCGCCGGCTTCGCCCGCGACATGCTCGCCGTTTCGGATAACCTGCGCCGCGCCCTCGATGCCATTCCGGCAGAGGCCAGGGAAGCAGGCGAGGCTGGCCTCACCGCCCTGATCGAGGGCGTGGAAATGACCGAGCGCTCGATGCTTTCAGCGCTTGAGCGCCACGGCGTCAAGAAGCTTGAGCCGGAAGGCCAGAAGTTCGACCCGAACTTCCATCAGGCAATGTTCGAGATTCCCAATGCGGACGTGCCGAACAACACCGTGTTGCAGGTCGTTCAAGCCGGCTACGTGATCGGTGACCGTGTTCTGCGTCCGGCCATGGTCGGCGTCTCCAAGGGCGGACCGAAGGTCGTGGCCGGCGAAAACGGTGACGCACCGACTGCCTGATCCAACTGATCAGAGTTTAAAGAAACGCCGCGCGAAGTTCGCGCGGCGTTTTTGTTTTGAGCGGCGTCAGCCGCAAACGCTATCCGAAAAGCTGGTGCAGGTGATCGTTGAGGAAGCGGCCCTCCGGATCGACCTTGGCCCTCAGCGCCCGGAAATCGCCTGCACGGGGATAGAGCGCCGTCACATCCTCGGCGCCGAGGAAATGCAGCTTGCCCCAATGCGGCCGTGAGCCGTACTGCCGCAGGATCGTATCGACATCCCTCAGGTAGTCCCAATAATCGGTTCCCGGCTCGCCCGAGACCGAGAGCGTGATCGAGTCCTGCTCGAAGAAGGGGCTGATCCAGCCGGTGTCTCCGGCGGTGAAACGGTACTCGATCGGATAGATGCAGGTCGGGTGCTTTTCCAGCATCAGCTTGCGCACCGCCTTCACCGCATCCTTGCCGTGGGCGACGGGCACCGCATATTCGAGTTCGTGGAAATTCGGCACGTATTCGATCGGATAGATCTCGGAGGAATATGCGATCTTCTCGAAGCGGCGCTCCGTCGGTGCTTCCTCGGTGATGTCGATCACCTTCATCTCGCAGACGTCGGAGGTGCTGTCTGTGGTCGAGACCGATGCGGTGTCCGGCAGGCAATAGCAATGCCGGCTCTCGGGCACTGGGCACCAGAAAAAGCCGAAGTGGCGGTGTTTGGCGGCCAGTTCGTCGTGCTGTTCGATCATTTCGTCGAAGGTGCAGCGCCAGAGCCTTTCATGCAGATTGTAGCTGTCCATCGCCTGCAGCGTGATCTCCGAGATCACACCAAGCATGCCGACCGATACCCGCGCCGCCTCGAGCAGATCCGGTGTCGTCTCGTCGACAACGAGAATGCTCCCATCCGGCTGCACCAGGCGCATGCCGACGATCTGCGAGGCCATGTTGCCGAGCTTGGCGCCGGTCCCATGCGTCCCGGTCGTCAGCGCGCCAGCCAACGCCTGGCTGTCGATGTCGCCCTGATTGATCAGCGACAGGCCGTTGGATTTCAGCACCTTGCCGAGCTGATTGATGGTGGTACCCGCCTTCACCGCGACGCGCTTGCGCGCGTAGTCGATGCCGACGACACCCTGCATGTTGGAGAGCGTCAGCTGCAGCCCGCTGGTCAGCGCCACCGGCGTGAAGGAATGGCCGGAGCCGGCGCAGCGCACGTTCAGCCCTTGCGACGTCGCCTCGCGCACCATTTCGGCAAGGGCTGCCTCGCTCTCCGGCGCGCCGCGATGGCGCACGATGCATGATTGGTTTCCGACCCAGTTGCGCCAGTGGCCACCTGCCTGAAGCATTTTCCCCTCCCTCAAACCGCAGTGAAGCAATTGTCGACGAACAGATGCGTGCCGTTGATGAAGCTCGCCTCATCGCTCGAAAGAAACAGCGCCGCGTTCGCCACCTCTTTCGGGTCGCACATGCGGCCCTGCTGCGCGGCGATGGCCGCCTCCGAAACGTCGACCCCGTATTTGCTGAGGCCGACGAGCTCGCGCTTGCCATGATCGGTGGCGATAAAGCCCGGGCAGACGGCATTGCAGCGGATGCCGCGGTCGCGGAACTCGACGGCGATGGCGCGGGCGAACATGTGGCAGGCGCCCTTGGTCGTGTCGTAGAGCACCTCCATCGGCGTTGCCGCCACGGCCGAGATCGACGAGGTGCAGACGATGCTGCCGCCGCCGGCGGAAAGCATGCCGGGCAAAACAGCCTTGGTCATCAGAAACATGCTGCGCACATTGACCGCCATCAGTCGGTCCCATTCGTCTTCCTCGACCTCGAGGAAGGGGCCGACGGCAAGAATGCCGGCGTGATTGAAGAGCACCGTGATGGCGCCGAAGGCCGCCTCCACCGCCTTGACGGCCGATGTCACTTCTGCGGATACCGAGACGTCGGCAGGGGCAAAAATCGCCTCGCCGCCATTGGCGCGGATCGATGCCGCGACCTCTTCGCCCTTGCTGCGCGGCAGGTCGACGATACCGACCTTGGCGCCTTCGCGCGCGAAAAGCTCCGCCGCCGCCAGGCCGCAGCCTCCCGCGCCACCGCTGATCAGCGCCACCTTGCCTGAAAGCCTGCCTGCCATTGCGCCCTCCTCATCGGCGTTCGCCGCAGTGTTCGCCAAGGGCGACCCGTTTCGCGACGACCTGTTGCTCTCCCGGGGGGAATTATTGTTGACGAAGCAGGGGCTGTCGATATCCCATGGGGGATACGAGGAGCGGGGGGATGAAACCGGAATGCTGGCAAGGGAGTCCGCTGATATTTCGGCGATGATCGGTCTGATCGGCACGCAGGATTTCGGCCAGGCGCTCGACCGGATGCTGCGGTCGGTCACCAGTTTCGACCTCTCCGTCGCCTTTGCCTATCCGTACGATGCCAGGCCGATCGTGCTGCACGACGGCTACACGGCAAAGGTATCGGCGAGCGCGCTTTCCGCCTATCTCGGCGGCGCCTATCTGCTCGATCCCTTCTACGTCGCCTGCTCTGCCGGCCAGCCGGCCGGCCTCTGGCGCATGCGAGAACTCGCGCCGGACCGATTCTTCCAGTCCGACTTCTCGTCGTCCGCCGAGGTTCACCCCTGCGTATCGATGGAATCGGGTGTGCTGGTGGAGGAGGTCGGCTTCGTCATTCCGCTCGACGGTGGCCTGCAGGCGACCTACTCGCTGATGCGCGGCCGCGGCGGCCAGCCTTTCAGCGAGGCCGAACTCGAGCGACTGCGCGTCTATGAGCCGATCGTGCGCGAGGCGGTCCGCTCGAACTGGCGCCAGCACGGCCGGAGCTTTGCGCCGCCGCCCTCCGAAGAGGGCGACAATGTAATGGAAGCGGCGTTCGACAGCCTTTGTTCAGACCGGCTGACGAAGCAGCAGCGCAACATCGTGCGGCTGATCCTTCGGGGACACAGCAACCTTTCGATCGGCAAGGTGATGAACATTGCCGAGGGAACGGTCCGGATCCATCGCAAGAACATCTATCGCCGGCTCGGCATTTCGAGCCAGGGCGCTTTGTTCCGGATTTTCATAGATCATTTGAACGGTCGTCAGCTTTACTGACGCAGGCACTGCGCGTCCGGCGGACGCGCGCCGTTGCTATTTTCAGGCGGCGTGCGAGGTCGCGTCGTCGTCGAGCAGCGTGTAGATCGCGCTGGCGGAATCGCTCGAGCGGATCTTGGCGACCATGTCCTGATCACGCAGGACGCGGGCAATGCGCGACAGGGCCTTGAGGTGATCGGCGCCGGCACCTTCCGGGGCGAGCAGCAGGAAGACGAGGTCGACCGGCTGGTCGTCGAGCGCTTCGAAATCGACAGATGTTTCCAGTCGCGCGAAGATGCCGATGATCGAGGGAAGATTGTTGAGCTTGCCGTGCGGGATGGCGATGCCATTGCCGACACCGGTGGAGCCAAGACGCTCCCGCTGCAGGATCACGTCGAAGATTTCACGCTCGGGAAGCCCGGTGATCTTTGATGCTTTTGCCGCCAATTCCTGGAGGAGCTGCTTTTTCGAGTTGGCCCTCATGGCCGGGATGATCGCATTTTGATGCAGTAGACCTGCCAATGCCATTCTTTTGTCCTCGTTCGCCGGTTAGAGCCGGACAACATCATCATAAATGCGTCGCAATGGCTCTAACCATCTTTGTCATGGCGGGTTCCATGCACAGAAAAGTCACATTTTCCGGCCTGCCCGCTGATTCTGGGCGCGGGGAGTGCCGGCGTGCCGGCACCCCCCTATCCGCTCATGCTTTGATATTGGCAGCGTCAATCCAGCCAATATTTCCATCGTTGCGTCTGTAGACGATATTCAGATCGTCCTTGCCGGGGCTACGGAACATCAGGACGGGTTCATCGGTCATGTCGAGTGCCATCACGGCGCTGGCGACAGACATCGTCCTCAATTGTTTCGTGCTTTCGGCGACGATCGTCGGTGCATAATCCTCGGGGACCTCATCGTCCTCGAACGGCACCGAATCCATCACTGTGTAAGCCACTTCGGCAGCATTCGTACCGTTGCCGTTATGGTGATCCTTCAGCTTCCGCTTGTAGCGGCGCAGACGCTTTTCGATGCGATCCGACGCCGCGTCAAACGCAGCCTGTGGGTCGTTCGCCTGACCGTTCGCCTGCATAACCACGCCCGTATCGAGATGAAGCTTGCAGTCGGCGCTGAAGCGCGGCCCGGATTTTTCCACAGTGACCTGGCTTGAATATCCTCCGTCGAAATATTTGGTAACGGCCTGCTCGATCTGCTCGCCGATGCGAGCTCGAAACGAATCGCCGATTTCCATCTGTTTACCGGATACACGCACACTCATGGAGTTTCCTCTCTCGTTCGTGATTTGCGCAGCCAGTCTATTCCAAGCGGTCCCGTCATCCAAGCCTTTCAGGCTTGCGGGCGCGCCTCTGTCGCAGCTACCGGTCGTACCGGTCCGCTTCCGGGGCGAGCTTGTCCCCGGCAATTGCGGCGGGCTCATATCGCCTGTGTCGGAGAGAGTCAATCGAAGGTCGCAAAAAAGTTAATGCGGCTTAACTTCCGGTGCTCAGAAACCGGCGGCTTTGGCCAGCGCCCGCTTTTCCCGTCGCCGCTGTACGGAGGAGGGGATGCTCATCGCTTCGCGATATTTGGCGACAGTGCGACGGGCAAGGTCGATACCAGCCTTCTTGAGGACATCGACGATATCGTCGTCGGAAAGCACCGCTTCGGCGCTTTCCTCCTGGATCATCGCGCGGATCCGGTGGCGCACGGCTTCCGCCGAATGGCTGTCGCCGCCCTCGGCCGAGCCGATCGAGACGGTGAAGAAATATTTGAGTTCGAACAGCCCGCGCGGCGTCAGCATGTATTTGTTCGAGGTGACGCGGCTGACGGTCGATTCATGCATCTTGATCGCGTCAGCGACGGTCTTGAGGTTCAGCGGCCGTAGGTGACCGATGCCGTTGGCCAGGAACGCGTCCTGCTGGCGAACGATCTCCGTGGCGACCTTCATGATCGTTCGGGCGCGCTGGTCGAGGCTGCGTGTCAGCCAGTTGGCGTTCTGCAGGCATTCGTTGAGGAAGGCTTGGTCGGCACTGTTTTTCTGCGTCCCGCGCGAGACCTTGGCGAAATAGTCCTGGTTGACCAGCACGCGCGGCAGGGCGTCCGGATTGAGTTCGATCATCCAGGAGCCGTCGGGCGCGGCCCGCACGACGATGTCGGGCACGATCGCCTCGCTGACGCTGGTCTCGAAACTGGTTCCGGGCTTCGGATCGAGCTTGCGGATTTCCGCCAGCATGTCGATCAGGTCCTCTTCGTCGACGCCGCAGATCTTCTTGAGCGTCGCGAAATCGCGCCGCGCCAGCAGTTCGAGATTGGCGAGCAGTGCCTCCATCGCCGGATCGAGGCGGTCGCGGGCGCGCAACTGGATTGCAAGACATTCGCCAAGCGAACGCGCGAAGACACCGGGCGGATCGAACTGCTGCAGCGTCAGCAATACCCGCACGACATCCGTATGCGCGGCGCCCAGCCGTTCGGCGACTTCGCCAAGGTCCGCCTGGAGATAGCCGGCGTCGTCGAGCTGATCGATAAGGTGCTGCGCGATCAGCCGATCCGAGGGGGCGGGCAGCGCAAATGGCAATTGCTCCGTGAGCGTCTCGCGCAGGCTCTTGCGGCCGGCAACGAAGTCGTCGAGGTCATAGTCTTCGCCTTCACTGCCGCCGGGCATCGATTTCCACTGGCCGAGCAGTTCCGGGGCATCGGCGCGCTGCGGTGTCGTGTCGTCCTGAAAGACATTGGCGAAGTCGGCGTCGAGTTGCTCGCCAAGCCGCTCGCTGGTCGGCGATGTCGCGCTGTCGTAGAGATCGTCCTGCGCGCCGAAGTCGTCGCCGGCAGGCTCGTCCCCGGCTGTGCTCTCGCCGCGCTCCGGCGTGCCTGGCAGATCGTCATTCGCCTGAAATTCGAGCAGCGGGTTCTTTTCGACTTCCTGGGCGATGAACTGATTGAGTTCGAGATGCGTCATCTGCAGCAGCTGGATCGACTGCATCAGCTGTGGCGTCATCACCAGGGACTGGGACTGGCGCAGATGAAGGCTGGCGGACAGTGCCATGCTGACGCGAAACTCCCGAGAAATCTCCTGGGCCGCGGTGTTTCTCCGGTCGCCGGGGTGGCCCTTATCAATTGGCCCAAAAATTGCTTATCGAGAAGGTTTGGTCAAGCGTGGTCGCGGGCGGAATCGCCCGCGAAGCGGTCTCAAAGGCTGAAATTGTCGCCGAGATAGAGCCGGCGCACGTCAGGATTGGTGACGATATCGTTGGCGCGACCATGAGTCAGCACTTCGCCGGCATGGATGATATAGGCGCGGTCGATGAGGCCGAGCGTCTCGCGGACGTTGTGGTCGGTGATCAGCACGCCGATGCCGCGCGAGGTCAGGTGACGGACAAGCGCCTGGATATCGGC
Organism: Ensifer sp. EB106-03-01-XG145; assembly: GCF_058792075.1. Lineage (NCBI taxonomy): Bacteria > Pseudomonadati > Pseudomonadota > Alphaproteobacteria > Hyphomicrobiales > Rhizobiaceae > Ensifer > Ensifer sp. EB106-03-01-XG145. The sequence continues at coordinate 328,934 of NZ_JBYTEC010000001.1, forward strand.
GACCGAGATCGGATCGACACCGGCAAAGGGCTCGTCGAGCAGCATGAAGGTCGGATCGGTCGCAAGCGCACGCGCGATTTCGAGACGCCGCCGCTCGCCGCCCGAAAGGGCAATCGCGGGCGACTTGCGCAGGTGCGTGATGTTGAACTCGCCGAGCAGGTCGTTGAGCTTGCTCTCGCGCCGCTCCAGGTTCTTGTCATGGACCTCGAGCACGGCGCGGATGTTTTCCTCGACCGTCAGTCCGCGAAAGATCGATGCTTCCTGCGGCAGGTAACCGACACCAAGACGGGCACGCCGGTACATCGGCATGGTCGTGACGTCGTTGCCATTGATCTCGATCGAGCCTTCGTCGACCGGTACGAGGCCGGTGATCATATAGAAGCAGGTGGTTTTGCCGGCGCCGTTCGGTCCGAGCAGGCCCACGGCTTCGCCGCGCCGAACCACCAGTGAAACGCCGTTGACGACGCGGCGCTCGCGATAGGCCTTCGTCAGGCCGCGCGCGATCAGCGTGCCGTCGTAACGCGCCTTGTCGACCGCATGTCCGGAAACGACCGCAGCTGTCGCCGACGGCTTGCGGACCCGTTTGCGCTTGTGAAGGAAGGGAAAGTGCACGAGCGATCTACGTCAGTTCTGCTTGCGGGACTTCGGGTCGAGCTGGATCTGCACGCGGCCGCCGCAGGCTTCGAGCTGAGCCTCCCCGGTTTCCATTTGGACGTTGAGCTGGCAGCCGACGAAGACGTTTTTGCCTTCCGACAACACCACCTTTTCGCCCTTCAGCACGAAGACCTGTTTCGTCATGTCGAAGGAACCGGTGTCTGCCGTTGCCTGCTGCGTGCCCGAGCTCAGGAAAACCTTCTGGCTGACCTCGATGCGGTCGATGTCGGCGTCGCCGCTCGAAACCGAGCCGCCGCCGGACTTGTAGTACACCACCATGTTGCCGGCCTGCAGCGTCGTCGTGCCCTGCACGACCTTGACGTTGCCGGTGAAGATCGCCTTGCTCTCCGGATCCTTGATTTCGAGCTTGTCGCTCTCGATCTGGATCGGCTTGTCGTTGGAGAGTTCAAGGCCCTTCATCTTGCTGGATGTGGCCTGTGCAGAAGCGCCGGAGGCAATGATCAAAGCGCTGACACCGGCAATCGCCAGGCTGGCGGAAATCTTGAAAAAAGAGGCGGTTGTGACCGACATGGAGTGCACCGGGTCCTATTTCGCGTTCTTGCGGATGGCGGTGGGCTCGACGTTCACCCTCACCATGCCCTCAAATATTACAATACGTCCCTTATCCGTCATTCGCAGCGTCTGCGCAATGATCGAACCGCCCTTCATGCTGATCGCAACGGGCTGTTTCGTTTCCATCTCGCCGGCATTGATGTCCAGATAGGCCGACTGGAAGTCGGCGTTGATGCCATTATTGACGGAAATGGTGAACGGGGCGTTCATATCGAGCGTATTGGCGCCGCGGTCGTAGATGCCGTTGGTGGCGTCCACCGTCGCGACCATCGAATCCTTCATAGGCATTTCCGCATGGATCGTCTGCAGCGTGATGATGTCAGGATTGGCGATGTCCTGGAGCGCCCGCTGGGCCTTCATCGAATAGCTGATGCCCTGCTTGTTGCGGCCGGAGATGGCCGGATTCTGCATCACGATCTTGCCGTCCTCGATCGTCGCCGTTTCGAGTTGCAGATCGACGGGCATGAAGGCCCGGACGAAGGAAACGGCGGCAAAGATCACCGCGATGACACCGGCGACCACGGGCAGGATGACTTTCAGCCGCCGCACGCGCACGGAGTGCCTCGCGGCGAGCGCATAGGCGTCGGCGGAGCTCTCACCCGTATCGGCAAAAATGCCCGGGGCTGGCGCGTGGTTCAACATGAAAGGGCCTGTCGGTTCTACTGCTTTTATCGCTGAACCCATCAAGGGGTCATATACATACAATGGTGTAAGTCGTCGCAAATATGGATATTTTTTGCTGCTGCACAATGGCGCTGCAAAAAAACTCGGGTGAAGCACGAAAACGCCAGCCGCGGCTTTCAACCGTGGCCAAGCGCGTTTATGGAATATGCCTCTGCGCGCGCAGATAGCACGTTCCCGCGGAAACTGACAGAAGCTGCGCCAACAATTCGGGAGAAACCCACATGGACGAACTCGCCATCGCCGATCGCCGCAGCCTGCGCCGGAAACTCAGTTTCTGGCGCTTTGTGGTGGCGGGGCTGCTTCTTGTGGCAGCGCTCGCGATCTTTGTCTGGTCGGGCGCTGCGGACGATGTCGGCCGCACTCGTCAGCACGTGGCTCGCGTCACCATTAGTGGTCTGATCCAGGACGACCGGGAGCTTCTCGATCGCCTCCAGAAGATCGCCGACAACGACAGCGTCAAAGCACTGGTCGTCACCATTTCGTCCCCGGGCGGCACCACCTATGGCGGCGAAGTGATCTACAAGGCGATCCGCAAGGTTGCCGCCAAGAAGCCCGTTGTCTCCGATGTGCGCACGCTCGCCGCTTCGGCGGGTTACATGATTGCGCTCGCAGGCGACACGATCGTCGCGGGCGAAAGCTCGATCACCGGCTCCATCGGCGTCATCTTCCAGTATCCGCAGATCAAGGACCTGATGGACAAGATCGGCGTCTCGCTGGAATCGATCAAGTCGCGACCGCTGAAGGCGGAACCGTCGCCCTTCCATCCGGCAAGCGAAGAGGCGAAGGCGATGATCCAGGCGATGATCGATGACAGCTATGCCTGGTTTGTCGATCTGGTTGCCGAGCGCCGCAAGCTTCAACGCCCCGAGGCTCTGTTGCTCGCTGACGGCCGCATTTTCACCGGCCGTCAGGCGCTGAAAGCCAAGCTCGTCGACACGCTTGGCGGCGAGGACGAAATTCGCGCCTTCCTCACGGAGAAAAAGGTATCGAAGGACCTGCCGATCGTCGATTGGGAAGCACCGCGCAAGACCCTGCCTTTTGGCCTCGGCGCGCTGGTCGGCAACTGGATCAAGATGTTGGGATATGACGCTTTTCCGGCAATGAGCGGCTTCGAAAAAATTGCGGGCGACAAGTTGTTTCTTGACGGTCTTGTTTCGGTTTGGCAGGTTGATGGCCAATGAGGAAGGCGACATATACCCAGCCTGAGCCGTGAGGGGTTGGCGGCGTTTTTGCAAGCGTCGTCGATATTCTTGCAGCAATCACAATGCAGACCGAAAAAGCAAAACAAACAAGAATTTGAGGGGGCGACAGTGATCAAGTCAGAACTGGTGCAGATTGTTGCAGCTCGCAATCCGCATCTCTATCACCGCGATGTCGAAAACATCGTCAATGCGGTTCTCGATGAGATCACGGACGCGCTCGCGTCAGGCAACCGGGTCGAACTGCGCGGCTTCGGTGCCTTCTCCGTCAAGAACCGGCCGTCGCGTTCCGGGCGCAACCCGCGCACCGGCGATTCCGTCTTCGTCGAGGAAAAGTGGGTGCCGTTCTTCAAAACCGGCAAGGAATTGCGCGAGCGCCTTAATCCCGGCATGAATGGTGACGACGAAGACTGATCGTCTTTCTCGGTCTCAGCGGCCTGGCGCAATGGACGCCCGTCGTCCCGCGTGGCCAACGGAAACCACGCGGCCGCTCGCAAGCTGGAGCGCTTGAATGTTCAAGAAACTGATCAATATCGTTGTTCTCATTCCGGTTGGCGTGATCCTGATCGTTCTCAGCGTCGCCAATCGCCAGAGCGTGACGCTGGCACTGAACCCTTTCCGTCCGGAAGACAGCGTGCTTTCGGTCAGCGCGCCCTTCTTCGTCTTCCTGTTCCTTGCCGTCATCGTCGGCATGATCCTCGGCGCGGCAGCGACCTGGTTCAGCCAGGGCAAGTACCGTCGCCGTGCACGCACCGAGGCGAACGAAGCGGTGAAGTGGCACCGCGAAGCCGAGAAGCATCGCAGCCAGGCAGAAAAGCTCGCCACTCAGGCGACGTTGGCTGCCCCTCAGAACTGAACGCTTGACTTGACGCTGCGGAGTGGCGAGCCGTCAGCTCGCCGCTTCCGCGGTACCGCTGACGGCGGCGCCGAAGTCGGTGAAGAACTGCTGGGCCAGCTTCTTTGCGGTCGAATCGATGAGGCGCGAGCCGAGTTGGGCGAGCTTGCCGCCGATCTCTGCCTTGACGTCGTAACGCAGCACCGTGTCTGCGCCATCCTCCGTCAAGGTGACGTCGGCGCCCCCCTTGGCAAAACCGGCGATCCCGCCCTTTCCTTCGCCCGAGATCGTGTAGCCCTCTGGCGGCTTGAGATTGGAGAGCATGACATTGCCGGTGAAGGAGGCAGAGACCGGGCCGATCTTGATCTTCACAACCGCTGCAAGCTCGGTCGGCGACGTCATCTCCAGCGACTGACAGCCGGGGATGCACCGTTTCAGGATTTCCGGATCGTTGAGGCCGCGCCACACCGCGTCGCGCCCAGCCGAAATTCGCTCTTCGCCGGTCATGTCCATGCGCTTTCCTCCCATTGGAGCGCCGCGCATCGGCATCGACGCGCAAAGATCGCTGTAACACATTAGGCCTGCTGCAGAATATTGTCCCCAAGCCGGTTCCGACCCAAGGAAATTTGCCGCGGGTTCTCCCGCGCCGATCTTCGCAAAACGGAAACGACTTTGCCAAGTGCATAAGCGATGCTATTTGCAGCTTCAATAGATGCCGCGGCTGAAGGCTGCGGCGACAAACCTCATGGCGTCCGCCGGCTCGCGCTCGATACTGCGAAGGGCAGGCGGCACATGCTCTAACAAAGCCCAGGGATCTCAGCGTGAAGGAAAAGGACCGGCGGTCGAAGAATGCCTCCGTGACGATGGCCAAAGGCCGCGGCGCCGAGGCGCGTGGCGGCGGTCGCCACGATCAGAAGCGTCCGGCACCGCCGAAGGGCGGCGGCTTCAAGGAACGGCCGGCGCGCCCGGTGGCAGCGCAGGCCGGGGAAACACGCGACAGGCCCGCCAAGCAGGCATCCGTGCAGGAGACCCCCTTGCGGGTGATCGCCCGGCGAACCGGCGAAAAGCCGGCCGAGCGCGTGCCGCTCATTCTCGAGACCGTCGGCGCTTCCGGCTACCATCTGATCGACAGCGGCGCCGGCGAGAAGCTCGAGCAATACGGGCCCTATCGCATCGTGCGTCCCGAGGCGCAGGCGCTCTGGCCGCGCAGCCTTGCGGACGGCGTCTGGGAAAAGGCCGACGCGATTTTCACCGGCGACACCGACGAGGACGGCATGGGCCGCTGGCGCTTTCCGGGCGCCGTGCTCGGCGAAACCTGGCCGATGCAGCTTCTCGGAACCGATTTCCACGGCCGCTTCACCTCGTTTCGCCATGTTGGCGTCTTCCCCGAACAGCTCGCGCACTGGAGCTGGGTCAAGGACCAGGTGGAAGCTGCAGGGCGGCCGCTCAAGGTTCTGAACCTCTTCGGCTATACCGGTGTCGCTTCGCTGATCGCCGCCAGGGCCGGCGCCGAGGTCACCCACGTCGACGCCTCGAAGAAGGCGATCGGCTGGGCACGCGAGAACCAGCAGCTGGCGCGGGCCGAAAAGCTGCCGATCCGCTGGATCTGCGACGACGCAATGAAGTTCATCCAGCGCGAAGAGCGCCGCGGCAGCCGCTACGACATCATCCTGACCGACCCGCCGAAGTTCGGCCGTGGTCCGAATGGCGAGGTCTGGCAGCTCTTCGATCATCTGGCTGCGATGCTCGACATCTGCCGCGAGATCCTCTCGCCGGAGGCGCGCGGCCTGGTGCTGACCGCCTATTCGATCCGGGCGAGCTTCTATTCGATCCATGAACTGATGCGCGAGACGATGCGCGGCCGGGGCGGCCGGGTGGAATCGGGCGAGCTCATCATCCGCGAGGGCGGGCTTGACGGACGCGAGCCGGGCAGGGCGCTTTCGACCTCTCTCTTCAGCCGCTGGGTACCGCAATGACGAACGACAGAAGCGAACACGGCGCCGGTCGTGTGGGTCAGGTAAAGGAGGTCACGAGCCTCACCAACCCGATCATCAAGGACATCCGCGCGCTGGCACAGAAGAAGCATCGCGATGAAACGCGGTCCTTCATGGCCGAGGGCCTGAAGCTGGTGATCGACGCGCTCGATCTCGGCTGGAAGATCAAGACGCTGATCTATGCCAAGGCGGCCAAGGGCAAGCCGCATGTGGAGCAGGTGGCGGCGAAGACCTTCGCCAAGGGTGGTCTGGTGCTCGAGGTCAGCGAGAAGGTGCTGACGACGATCACCCGGCGCGACAATCCTCAGATGGTCGTCGGTATCTTCGAGCAGCGCTACCAGGCGCTGAAGGATCTGAAGCCGCAACTGGGAGAAACCTATGTGGCGCTGGACCGGGTGCGCGATCCCGGCAACCTCGGCACGATCATCCGCACGGCCGATGCCGCCGGTGCCTCCGGCATCATTCTCGTCGGCGAGACCACCGACCCGTTTTCGCTTGAAACCGTGCGCGCCACCATGGGCTCGGTCTTCGCGATGCCGGTGGCACGCGCCAGCGTGGACGACTTCATCCGCTGGCAGAAATCCGCCGGCGTGAAGGTGGTTGCCACCCATCTCGCCGGCGCCGTCGATTACCGCACCATCGATTACAAGTCGAAGCCCGTGGTGATCCTGATGGGCAACGAACAGGCGGGTCTGCCGGAGGAGCTTGCCCGTGAGGCAGGTGCGCTCGCACGCATCCCGCAGGCCGGACGCGCCGATTCACTCAACCTTGCGATCGCTACCGGCATCATGCTGTTCGAGGCGCGCCGTCATCTGCTGACGCTGGACGCCCGCGCATGAGCGAGAAGCAGGTTCTGTTTTCGCGGCCGCTGCCGATTGCGGCCTTCATCCTTCTCGCGCTCATCGCCGATCAGCTGATCAAGTATCTGGTCGAGATCTACCTGCCCTTCAACCAGGCGGTCCACGTCGTGCCGATGCTGGCGCTTTACCGTACCTACAACTATGGCGTCGCCTTCTCGATGCTGTCGGGCATGGAAGGCTGGTTCATCGTCGGCATGCGGCTTGCCGTCGTCGCTTTCGTGCTCTGGCTCTGGAAGCGCACGCCGAAGGACCGGTTCTTTGCGCATTTCGGCTACGCGCTGATCATCGCCGGCGCACTCGGCAACCTCGTCGACCGGCTGATCTTCGGCTACGTGATCGACTACATCCTTTTCTATACCGAAACATGGTCCTTCGCCGTCTTCAATCTGGCCGATACCTTCATCACCATCGGCGCCGGAGCCATCATCCTTGACGAACTGCTGCACGCGAAAAAGGCCGATCGTTAAGATTTTACCGGTGCATTGAAGCCATTCGGAACGCTTGTCGTGTTAGCCGGATTGCATGAGCGAACCGTCACGATTGCTGGAGCGGATCGAATCCGGCTTCCGGACAGGAAGCCGGACGGGTGACGCGCCGCCGGTGGCTCCGCTCCCTGTCGAGGTATCGCCTCCGGCCCACGGGCAGGAAGCACCCGTCAAGGGCAAGCGCCATGCGCTCAATCAGGCGTCGCTGGCATTGCTCGGCCTTGTCGCCTCCGGTCTCATTCTCGTCATCGGCATGAGTGCCGGCTTTTACCTGTTTTCCGCAGCGATAGCGGCGGCAGGCTCTGTCGGCGTGTTCCTGCTCGTCGTCGAAGCCATACGGTCGTTCGATGGCAGGCAGGCAGGCGACGAAGCGGACCGGGATCGCGATTGGCATCGCTCCGAGACGTCGGCATTGCTCTCGACCATTCACGATGCGCTGGGTGACCTCGCGATCATGCGCGGCATGGACGGAAAGATCGTTCATGCCAACGCGGTATTCCATCAGGTCTGCGGCCACTCCGATGTCCACGGCCTCGATTGCGCGGCGCTTGGCCTGAGCTTCGAGCCGAAGGCTGCGCCCAATCACTATCTGGTCCGGATTGCGGCATCGGACGGCGTGCGCCTTTACGACTGGCACGACGTGATCGCCCGCGATCCGGCAAGTGGCAGGCTCATGCGCCACAGCATCGCGCGCGACGTCACCGAGGAGGCCGCGGCAGCGCGTGAGCGCGAAGCGGCGCGCCGGCGGGCAGAGGAGGCGAGCAAGGCGAAGTCGAGGCTTCTCGCCACAGTCAGCCATGAGATCCGTACGCCGCTTTCCGGCATCCTCGGCGTGAGCCACCTGCTCGGCCAGACCCGGCTGTCGAGCGAGCAGAAGAACTACCTCGCCGGCATGCAGCAGTCCGGCCATGCGCTGGTCCAGCTCGTCGAGGACCTGATCGATTTCTCGTCGCTGTCGGCCGGTCGCTTCCAGTTTCGCCCGACCCGACAGGATCCGCGTGGCGTCATCGAGAGCGTGGTGGAAATGCTCTCCAACCGGGCGCATGAGAAAGGCATCGAGATCGGTGCCACGGTCGCCGTCGATGTGCCCGCTGAGATGGCCTTCGATGCGGCGCGCCTGCGCCAGGTGCTCTTCAACGTGATCGGCAATGCGGTGAAGTTCACCGAGGTCGGCGGCGTCTTTGTCGGCGCCGATACGGTCGACGAATGCGTGCGGATCCGGATCGACGACACCGGTCCGGGCATGTCGCCTGACGACCTGAAGCGCATTTTCGAGGAGTTCGAGCAGGCCGGAAACGACGAACAGCGGGCGAAGGGCACCGGCCTTGGCCTCGCCATCTCCCGCAGGATCATGCAGGCCTGCGGTGGCAGCCTTACGGCCGCAAGCGCGCCGGGACGCGGCAGCCGTTTCGAAATTCGTCTGCCATTTGCCGAGATCGAGGCGGTCGCACCGGAGCGCCGGTCGTGCCTTGCGGGCTCGCATGTCCTGGTGATGGCGCCCGATGGTCCGGCCTCGGCGGCGCTCGCCGCGACGATCGCGACACTCGGCGGGCGGTGCCATCGTGCCACCACGCTTGCCGCGGCCCAGCATGTCCTTGCGGACGTGCTCGCCGGCGGCGCGCCGCTGACGGACGTGATCGTCGACCACCGCCATGCCCAGCAATACAAGCAGCTTCTTTCCCTGCAGCCGTCCGTTGCACGGCTGGAGGTGCGGCGCACCTATCTGATCAATCCGGAGGAGCGCAACAGCCACCCCGTCAACCAGATGGACGGCTACGAGGCATGGCTGATCCGGCCGCTGCGCGAAAAGTCCCTGGTCGAGGTGCTGCTCGGTCGCCTGAAGGGTATCGAGAAACGCGACGCGATCAACGACAACCGGCCCGTTCTGCGAGAGGAGCCTGCGACCACGCCTGTTTACAACAGGGCGAATGGGATCCTGCTGGCCGAAGACGATCCGGTCAACGCGCTGATCGTTCGCACCGTGCTCCAGCGCTCGGGGTATTCGGTCCGCCTTGTCAGCGACTTCGGCGCCGTAGCTGAGGCCTTGCATGCGTCCGGCGAGCGCTCGCTTCCTGAGCTGCTGGTGACCGATCTCAACATGCCGGGTGGCGACGGCCTTTCGCTGTTGCAGCACCTGCGCGCCGATGAGGCTGCGCGATCCGCGCCCCGGCTGCCCGTCATCGTCCTGACGTCGGATGTTCGTGCCGACATGCGCGAAAGGCTGATGGGCGCCGGCGCCGACGCCGTGTTGTCGAAGCCCGCCGATCCGCAGCTCCTGACGTCGGAGATCGCCCGCCTGCTGCGCAAACGGTAACTTCGGCAGTGGTAACGGTAACCATCGGGGCGTGGGGGTTGTATGCCGCTTTCATGTCACTATGTTGTTGCAGAAACGTGGTCTAAGCCCGACAGATAGAATTGATTCGGGATGACGCGGATGGCCATCGAGCTACTGGATTCAGCGAACGTGGTTGACACTTCTCAGGCTTGCATCGGCAAGAAGGCTGCCGCCCCGACGACTGACGTTCTTGGCAGGATCGCCAATCTCGAGACGCGCCTGGCACGGACGGCATCGGAGATCGATGCCGCCCAGGCCGTACGCTACAAGGTTTTCGTCGAGGAGATGAATGCGCAGGTTGGCGCCGAAGCCGACCGGCGCAAGCGCGACGTCGACAGCTGGGACGCGATCTGCGACCACCTTCTGGTTCTCGATACCGCGATCGAGGGCGATGCCGAGGATCAGATCGTCGGCACCTATCGCTTGCTCCGCCAGGACGTGGCCGAGCGCTCGGGCGGTTTCTACTCGGCTTCCGAATTTGCCATCGACCAGCTTCTCGCTCGCCATCCGACCAAGCGCTTCATGGAACTCGGCCGTTCCTGCGTGTTGCCGGACTACCGTACCAAGCGGACGGTGGAACTGCTTTGGCAGGGAAACTGGGCCTACGCACTCAAATACGGCATGGACGCCATGTTCGGCTGCGGTTCGTTCCCCGGCGTGGTGCCGGCCGAGCATGCGCTGGCGCTTTCCTTCCTGCATCACAACATCCGCGCCCGTGACGAATGGGCCGTGAGCGCACGTCCGGAACTGCATCGGACCATGGATTTGATGCCGGCCGAGGCGATCAATGCGAAAAAGGCGCTCGGCGCCCTGCCGCCGCTGATCAAGGGCTATATGCGTCTGGGCGCAATGGTCGGCGACGGCGCGGTGGTCGATCATGCATTCCGCACGACGGATGTTTTGATCGTGCTGCCGATCAGCAATATCTCCGGCCGTTATCTCAATTATTACGGCGCAGACGCAGGGCGGTTCGCGACCTCCGTCTCCTGACGGGCGCGCGACTGGATTAACCAAGTCTTAATGACGAGTTTGACTTTCGAGACTGAAAGAGAGACTTGTATTGTCAAGTTATTCTCTAATTTCATCACGAGAGAATAGAGAAAATAACGGAGGAATGGCCGATCATTTCCGGAGGTTGGCCGGCATGAAATCCCAAATCCTCCGTCTTTCATTACCTGAAACGTAGTTCGGTTGCCTGATTATGAGCTCGCTTCTTCTCTCCAGGGGATGCGGGCTCTTCTTTTTATAACTTGTAGCGATTTGTTACTATTTCGGCAGACCTGGCGACTTTGAGTGCCAGGCCTGCGCCAAAATAGTACATCCGTCGGTGTCACATGCCGGCGTTGTAGGCGGCAATCGCCGCCATGTTGACGATGTCGGAATCCTTGGCCGACATCGAGACGATCTGGATCGACTTGTCGAAGCCGACGAGCAGGGGACCAATCACCGTCGAGCCGCCGAGTTCCTGCAGCATCTTGGTCGAGATCGACGCCGAGTGGAACGCCGGCATGACGAGCACGTTGGCGGTGCCGGAGAGGCGGCAGAACGGATATTGCTCCATGACGCGGGCGTTGAGCGCCACGTCCGCCGCCATTTCCCCGTCATATTCGAAGTCGACGCGGCGCTTGTCGAGGATGTTGACCGCTTCGCGCACCCGCTCGGAGCGTTCGCCCGAGGGGTGGCCGAAGGTGGAATAGGCGAGCATCGCCACGCGCGGCACGTAACCGAGCCGTTTGGCGAGGCCGGCTGCCTCCTCGGCGATATCGGCAAGCTCCTCCGAAGAGGGCATGTCGTGCACTGCCGTGTCGGCGACGAGCACGGTGCGGCCGCGGCAGAGCGCGATCGAGACGCCGATGACACGATGGCCCGGCTTCGGATCGATGCAGCGGCGCACGTCCTCGAGCGCGGTCGAATAGTTGCGGGTAAGACCCGTGACCATGCCGTCGGCATCGCCGAGCGCCACCATGCAGGCGGCGAAGTGGTTGCGGTCGTTGTTGATGAGGCGCTGGGCGTCGCGGAAGAGGAAGCCCTTCCGCTGCAGGCGGGCATAGAGATAGTCGGTATAGGCGCCGACGCGCTTGGAAAGGCGTGCATTGACGATCTGGATGCCGGGGCGGTCGAGGTCGATGCCCTCGCGCTCCGCCGTCTCGCGCATGCGTTCTTCGCGGCCGAGCAGGATGGCGGTGCCGAGCTGCTGGTTGGCATAGGCGATCGCCGAGCGCATGACCTGCACCTCTTCGCCTTCGGCAAAGACAATGCGCTTCGGCTGGCGCCGGACGCGTTCGTAGATACGCTGCAGCGTCGAGGCGATCGGGTCGCGGCGGGCGGAAAGCTGACGGCCATAGGCTTCGAGATCGGTGATCGGCTTCTGCGCGACGCCGCTTTCCATCGCAGCCTTGGCGACCGCCATCGGGATCGACGAGATCAGCCGCGGATCGAAGGGGACCGGGATGATGTATTGCGCGCCGAAGCGTGGACGGTTGCCCTGGTAGGCGGCCGCAACATCATCAGGCACATCTTCCTTGGCAAGGCTTGCCAGCGCTTCAGCCGCCGCGATCTTCATCGCGTCGTTGATCGTCGAGGCGCGCACGTCGAGCGCGCCGCGGAAGATATAGGGGAAACCAAGCACGTTGTTGACCTGGTTCGGATAGTCCGAACGGCCGGTCGCGACGATCGCGTCGTCACGGATGCGGGCGACTTCCTCCGGCGTGATTTCCGGATCCGGGTTGGCCATGGCGAAGATGATCGGCCGCGGTGCCATCGAGCGGACCATGTCTTCCGAAAGCGCACCCTTGGCCGAAAGGCCGAAGACCACGTCTGCGCCCTCGAGCGCTTCTGCGAGGGTGCGGCGGTCGGTCTTGACCGCGTGCGCCGACTTCCACTGGTTCATGCCTTCGGTGCGACCCTCGAAGATCACGCCCTTGGTGTCGCAAAGGATGATGTTTTCCGAATTGAAGCCCATCGACTTGATGAGCTCGATGCAGGCGATGGCAGCAGCACCCGCGCCGTTGCAGACGAGCTTCGTCGTCTTGAAGTCGCGGCCGGTCAAAGCCAGCGCATTGATCAGGCCGGCAGCGGCAATGATCGCGGTGCCGTGCTGGTCGTCGTGGAACACCGGGATGTCCATGACCTCGCGCAGCTTCTGCTCGATGATGAAACAGTCCGGGGCCTTGATGTCTTCGAGGTTGATGCCACCGAAGGACGGCCCCAGGAAGCGCACGCAGTTGATGAACTCGTCGACGTTCTCGGTATCGACTTCGAGGTCGATGGAATCGACGTCGGCGAAGCGCTTGAACAGCACCGCCTTGCCTTCCATGACCGGCTTGGAGGCAAGCGCCCCGAGGTTGCCGAGGCCGAGGATGGCGGTGCCGTTCGAGATGACGGCGACCATGTTGCCGCGCGTCGTGTAGTCATAGGCGGTGCTGGGGTCCTCGGCGATCGCCTTCACCGGCACCGCGACACCCGGCGAATAGGCAAGCGACAGGTCGCGCTGGGTCGCCATGGCCTTGGTGGGGGAAATCTCCAGCTTTCCGGGACGACCCTGCGAGTGAAAATCGAGCGCTTCTTGCGCGGTGACGCTCGTCATTGTGCGATCGGTCTTGTCGGTGGCCGGCATGTTTCCTCTATCCTCCTGTGGGCGAGCCTTGCGGCGCGCCTCTTTATGGTTGTCGTCTACAATTGCTTGGGGATAGTGTGCCATCTCTTTTTTCGGAACAATCATGAATTTCGTGACAGACCAATCGAACCGCGCCGGGGAGGTGTTGTCCGCAGCCGAACTGGCGAGCGAGGAAAGCCGTTCCACGGCCACGCCGATGATGGAACAGTTCATCGAGATCAAGGCGAACAACCCGGATTCGCTGCTGTTCTACCGCATGGGCGACTTCTACGAGCTGTTCTTCCAGGACGCGGTCGAAGCGTCGCGCGCGCTCGGCATCACGCTGACGAAGCGCGGCCAGCACATGGGACAGGAAATCCCGATGTGCGGCGTACCGGTGCATGCCGCCGACGATTATCTGCAGAAGCTGATCGGCCTCGGCTTCCGCGTCGCCGTCTGCGAGCAGGTCGAAGACCCGGCGGAGGCCAAGAAGCGCGGCGGCAAGTCGGTGGTGCGCCGCGACGTCGTGCGCCTGGTGACACCGGGCACGATCACCGAAGAGAAGCTGCTGTCGCCGTCGGAGACCAACTACCTGATGGCGCTGGCGCGCATCAAGAGCGGGTCCGAACCCGCTTACGCGCTTGCCTGGATCGATATCTCCACCGGCATCTTCCGGCTGGCCGAGACCGCCGAAAGCCGGCTGCTCGCCGATATCCTGCGCATCGAGCCGCGCGAACTGATCCTTGCCGATACGGTGTTTCACGATCCGGAATTGAGGCCCGTCTTCGACGTGCTCGGCCGCGTGGCCGTGCCGCAGCCGGCGGTGCTGTTCGACAGCGCGACGGCCGAGGGCCGCATTAGCCGCTATTTCGGCGTCAAGACGCTCGACGGCTTCGGCACATTCTCGCGCGCCGAATTGGCCGCCGCTTCGGCTGCGATCTCCTATGTCGAGAAGACCCAGCTTGCCGAACGTCCGGCGCTCGGCACCCCCGAGCGCGAAAGTGCCGCCTCGACGCTGTTCATCGATCCGGCGACCCGCGCCAACCTTGAACTGGTCAAGACACTCTCCGGCGCGCGCGAGGGCACGCTGCTGAAGGCGCTCGACCGCACGGTGACGAGCGGCGGCGCCCGGCTTCTCGCCGAGCGGCTGATGTCGCCGCTGACCGATCCGGACCGTATCAACCAGCGCCTCGACTCGATCGAGATCCTTGCGGATCAGCCTTCCTTCGCAGGCGACCTGCGCGACGCGCTGCGCCGTGCGCCGGATATGCCGCGCGCCCTGTCGCGGCTGGCGCTCGGCCGCGGCGGCCCCCGTGATCTCGGCGCCATCCAGGCCGGCTTGCATGCGTCCGCGTCGATATCGCGCCGGATGGCGGCCGGCACGCTATCGGATGAGCTGAAGGAAGCACGCGCCGCGATCGACGCACTGCCCGCCGGTCTGCTCGGCCTGCTCGATGCCACCCTTGGCGAGGAATTGCCGCTGCTGAAGCGTGACGGCGGTTTCGTATGTGAAGGCGCCAATGCCGAGCTCGACGAAGTCCGGGCGCTACGCGACCAGTCGCGCCGGGTGATCGCCGGGTTGCAGCTGCAATATTCCGAAGAGACCGGCATCAAGTCGCTGAAGATCAAGCACAACAACGTGCTTGGCTATTTCATCGAGGTGACGGCCGGCAATGCCGGCTCGATGACCGATACGGATGCCGGCCGCGCCCGTTTCATCCATCGCCAGACCATGGCCAATGCCATGCGCTTCACCACGACGGAACTGGCCGAACTCGAAAGCAAGATTGCCAACGCCGCCGACCGGGCGCTGTCGATCGAGATCGAGGCCTTCGACGCCATGACGGCCGAGGTCGTTGCGGCTGCGGAGACGCTCAAGGCGGCGGCATTGGCGCTTGCGACCGTCGATGTATCCGTCGGTCTTGCCGTGCTCGCCGAGGAGCAGGCCTATGCCCGCCCCACTGTTGACCGCTCGCGCATGTTCGCGATCGACGGCGGCCGCCATCCGGTGGTCGAGCAGGCGCTGAAGCGCCAGGCAAGCAATGCCTTCGTCGCCAATGGCTGCGATCTCTCGCCGCCCGAGGGCGAGGAGGGCGGCGCGATCTGGCTGCTCACCGGTCCCAACATGGGCGGTAAGTCGACCTTCCTGCGCCAGAATGCGCTGATCGCGATCATGGCGCAGATGGGGACTTTCGTTCCCGCCGCAAGCGCCCATATCGGCATCGTCGACCGGCTCTTCTCCCGTGTCGGCGCCTCCGACGATCTGGCGCGCGGCCGCTCGACCTTCATGGTGGAGATGGTCGAGACGGCGGCGATCCTCAACCAGGCGACCGACCGCTCGCTGGTTATCCTCGACGAGATCGGTCGTGGCACCGCCACATTCGACGGCCTGTCGATCGCCTGGGCGGCGGTCGAGCATCTGCATGAGGCCAATCGCTGCCGCGGCCTCTTTGCCACCCACTTTCATGAGCTGACGGTGCTTTCGGAAAAGCTCGGTCGCCTGTCGAACGCGACCATGCGCGTCAAGGAATGGCACGGCGACGTGATCTTCCTGCATGAGGTGGGGCCTGGTGCCGCCGACCGGTCCTACGGCATCCAGGTCGCTCGCCTTGCCGGCCTGCCGGCCTCGGTGGTGGCGCGTGCCAAGGATGTGCTTGCCAAGCTCGAGGATGCCGACCGCAAGAACCCGGCCAGCCAGTTGATCGATGATCTGCCGTTGTTCCAGGTGGCGATCCGCCGCGAAGAGGTGAAGGCCGCAGGTCCGTCCAAGGTCGAAGAGGCGTTGAAGACGCTGAACCCAGACGACATGACGCCGCGCGAAGCGCTCGACGCGCTCTATGCGCTGAAGAAGGAACTGAGCGCCGCCAAGGCGGGATGAGGAAAAGTGTGTGCGGTTTTCCGCCCGCATCCTGCCAACCGCTGGCTAAAGCGGCGCGCGCCTTTTTCCTGTGCAGCCTTCCGTAAAAAGGCTATACAGCGCCGCGCGCCTTTGCCGGCGCGGCGATTGAAATGCTGTGTGGTCTTGGTTCGGCCTCGGTCGTAAGGATCATGCAGGAGCGCTCGATCGCGAGCGACCACGCAACCAGTCGGACAGGACGCCCCTCGGCACTACATGGGCAGACAAGACATTTCCTTTCCCGAAATCCTCGACGTCGCGGCACTCCGGGCGAAATGCGACTTCATCGCCTCGGCCCATGCCGAGCAGCGCGAGCCGATGCGCCAGGCGCTGCTGGCCGCCTTCAAGCAGGCAAACGTCGCCGGCCGGGCCAAGGCGCGCGAACTGTTTTATGCCGACGGAGCCGGCATTCTCTGCGCCGAGCGTATTTCCTGGCTGCAGGATCAGTTGATCACCGTGCTGCACGATTTCGTGCTGAATGAGATCTTCGATGCCGCCAATGCGCCGCCGGCCTCGCGCATCGCGGTGGCTGCGGTCGGCGGTTATGGCCGCGGCACGCTGGCGCCGGGCTCGGACATCGACCTTCTGTTCCTGCTGCCGGTCAAGAAGGCCGTGTGGGCGGAGCCGGCGATCGAGTTCATGCTCTATATCCTCTGGGATCTGGGCTTCAAGGTCGGCCACGCCACCCGCACCATCGACGAATGCATCCGCCTGTCGCGTGCCGACATGACCATTCGCACGGCCATTCTCGAAACGCGTTACATCTGCGGCTCCGAGACGCTGAGCGCCGAACTTGAAACCCGTTTCGACCACGAGATCGTGCGCAATACCGGCCCGGATTTTATCGCCGCCAAGCTTGCCGAGCGTGACGAGCGCCACCGCAAGGCGGGCGATACGCGTTATCTCGTCGAGCCGAACGTCAAGGAAGGCAAGGGCGGTCTTCGCGACCTGCACACGCTGTTCTGGATCGCCAAATATTTCTACCGCCTCAAGGACACCGCTGACCTCGTCAAGCTCGGCGTCCTGTCGCGGCAGGAGTACCAGCTCTTCCAGAAGGCCGAGGATTTCCTCTGGGCTGTGCGCTGCCATATGCATTTCCTGACCGGCAAGGCGGAGGAACGGCTGTCCTTCGACATCCAGCGTGAAATCGCCGAAGCGCTGGGCTACCACGACCATCCGGGCCTTTCCGCCGTCGAGCGCTTCATGAAGCACTTCTTCCTGGTGGCGAAGGACGTCGGCGACCTGACCCGCATTTTCTGCGCCGCACTCGAAGACCAACAGGCCAAGGATGCCCCCGGCATTTCCGGCATTATCGGCCGCTTCACCCATCGCAGCCGCAAGATCCCCGGCACGCTCGATTTCGTCGACGATGGCGGCCGCATCGCGCTCGCAAGTCCCGACGTCTTCAAGCGCGATCCGGTCAACCTGCTGCGCTTTTTCCACATCGCCGACATCAACGGCCTCGAGTTCCATCCGGCGGCACTGCGCCAGGTGACGCGGTCGCTGAGTTTGATCAAGCCGGCGCTGCGCGAAAACGAGGAGGCGAACCGCCTCTTCCTGTCGATCCTCACCTCGCGCCGCAAGCCGGAACTGATCCTCAGGCGCATGAACGAAGCGGGCGTGCTCGGCCGCTTTATTCCGGATTTCGGCAAGATCGTCTCGATGATGCAGTTCAACATGTATCATCACTATACGGTCGACGAGCACCTGCTGCGCACCGTCGACGTGCTCTCGCGCATCGAAGGCGGCATCGAGGAGGAGGCGCATCCGCTGGTCGCCAAGCTGATGCCGGGGATCGAGGAGCGCGAGGCGCTCTACGTCGCCGTGCTGCTGCACGACATCGCCAAGGGCAGGCCCGAGAATCACTCGACCGCCGGCGCAAAGGTGGCGCGCAAGCTCTGCCCGCGTTTCGGGCTGTCGCCAAAGCAGACCGAACTCGTGGCCTGGTTGATCGAGGAGCATCTGTTGATGTCGATGGTCGCCCAGACGCGCGACCTCAACGACCGCAAGACGATCGTCGACTTCGCCGAGCGGGTGCAGTCGCTCGACCGGCTGAAGATGCTGCTGGTCCTGACGGTCTGCGATATCCGCGCCGTCGGTCCCGGCGTCTGGAACGGCTGGAAGGGGCAGCTGTTGCGCACGCTCTATTACGAGACCGAACTGTTGCTGTCGGGCGGCTTCTCGGAACTGTCGCGCAAGGAGCGCGCCGCGCATGCCGCGATCATGCTTGGCGAGGCGTTGACGGACTGGACGGAGAAGGAACGCGACGATTATGTGCGCCTGCATTATCAGCCCTATCTGCTGACGGTGGCGCTCGAAGATCAGGTGCGCCATGCACGCTTCATCCGTGAAGCGGACGCCGCCGACAAGGCGCTGGCGACGATGGTGCGTACGCACCAGTTCCATGCGATCACCGAAATCACCGTGCTTTCGCCCGACCATCCGCGTCTCCTGACCGTGATCGCCGGCGCCTGCGCTGCCGCCGGTGCCAACATCGTCGATGCCCAGATCTTCACGACGTCTGACGGCCGGGCACTGGATACGATCCTGGTGAACCGCGAGTTTGCCGTCGACGGGGATGAGATGCGGCGAGCGGGCAGTATCGGCAAGCTGATCGAGGACGTGCTTGCCGGCCGCAAACGCCTGCCGGAAGTGATTGCCAGCAGGACGAAGGTGAAAAAACGCACCAAGGCGTTTACCGTGACGCCCGAGGTGACGATCAGCAACACATTGTCGAACAAGTTTACGGTGATCGAGGTCGAGGGCCTCGACCGTCCCGGCCTCTTGTCCGAGATCACTGCGGTGCTTTCCGATCTCTCGCTCGATATCGCCTCGGCGCACATCACCACCTTCGGTGAGAAGGTGATCGACACCTTTTACGTCACCGACCTCGTCGGTCAGAAGGTGACGAGCGAGAACCGTCAGATGAACATTGCCGCCCGCCTCAAGGCCGTCATGGCCGGTGAGGGTGACGAAGCCCGCGACCGCATGCCCTCCGGCATCATCGCTCCGCCACCGGGCGTTTCCTCCGCTCAAAGAACGACAAAAGCCGAAACATGAGTCTGGTCAAGAAATTTGCAACCGTCGGCGGCGCGACGCTTGGAAGCCGCCTGTTCGGCTTCATCCGCGAAACCTTCATGGCCGCTGCCCTCGGCACCGGCCCGGTCGCCGATGCCTTCAACACGGCCTTCCGCCTGCCGAACACCTTCCGCCGGCTGTTTGCCGAGGGGGCCTTCAACTCCGCTTTCGTGCCGCTCTTTGCCAAGGAGATCGAGGCGAACGGCATGGAGGGCGCGCGGCGCTTTTCCGAGGAAGTCTTCGGCGTCCTCTTCACCGTGCTTCTGTTCCTGACGATCGCGATGGAACTGACGATGCCCTTCATCGTCAGCAACCTGATCGCCCCCGGTTTTGCCGACGATCCGGAAAAGCTCGGCAACACCATCGTGTTTGCAGGCATCATGTTCCCCTATCTCGCCTGCATGTCGCTGGCGGCGATGATGGGCGGCATGCTGAACTCGCTGCATCGCTTCTTTGCGGCAGCGATTGCGCCGGTGTTCCTCAATGTCATCCTGATCGGGGTGCTGGCCTACGCCTGGTATGAGGGCCAAGATCCCGTGGCCGTCGGCTATGCGCTGTCCTGGGGGGTCATGGCGGCCGGTCTGGTGCAGCTTGCGATCGTCTGGATCGCCGTGCGCGACGCCGGTATCAAGATCGGCCTCCGCCGGCCGAAGATGACGGCCAGCGTCAGGCGCCTGCTGGTGCTCGCCCTGCCGGCGGCAATCACCGGCGGCATCACCCAGATCAACCTCCTGATCAATACCAATATCGCCTCGGCGAGCGAAGGCGCGGTCTCGTCGCTGGTCTATGCGGACCGCATCTACCAGCTTCCGCTCGGCGTCGTCGGCATCGCGGTGGCAACCGTGCTGCTGCCGGAACTTGCCCGGGCGCTGCGTTCCGGCAATGTCAACGAAGCGTCGAACCTGCAGAACCGCTCGGTCGAGTTCACGCTGTTCCTGACGCTGCCGGCGGCAGCTGCGTTGCTAGTGATGTCCGAGCCGATCGTTCGGCTGCTCTTCGAGCGCGGCAAGTTCTCGCCGGAATCGACCGTCATCGTCGGTCACATCCTGGCAATCTACGGTCTCGGCCTGCCGGCTTTCGTACTGATCAAGGCCTTCATTCCCGGCTTCTTCGCGCGCGAGGATACGCGCACGCCGATGATCTTCGCCGCCATTTCCGTCGTCGTGAACGTCTCGCTGGCGCTCACTCTGTTTCCGCGGCTCGGCGCAAGCGGCATCGCCACGGCCGAGATCGTCGCCGGCTGGGTCAACGCTGTCCTGCTTTTCGCAACACTCGTCTGGCGCGGCCATTGGGGCAGGGACATCCCGTTGCTGACCCGCATTCCGCGCCTCGTCATCGCGGCGGCCGGTATGGCCGCGGCGCTGTATTTCGCGATCGACTGGTTCGCCTTCGAGCTCTCTTCCGCCGCGCCGCTCGTGACGCGGGCAGTAACCCTGCTCGGTCTGGTCTCGGTGGCGATGGTGATCTACTTCGCGCTCGCCTTCGGTCTCGGCGGCGCCAGCCTCGGCATGATCCGCCGCAGCATCAAGCGCAAGGCCAAAGCACCGGCAGAACCCGCTGCAGCACCGGAGGCGAGCGACTGATGCGCCAGACGATCGCACGCATTGCCCTGGTCGTGCCGGACTACGATGCCGGCATCGCCTTTTATTGCGGCCAGCTCGGCTTCGATTTGGTGGAAGACACGAGGCTCGACGACAGCAAGCGCTGGGTCGTCGTCCGTCCGAGGGGCGCGGTCGAGACTTCGCTGCTGCTTGCCAAGGCCGACGGCGAACGGCAGGAGGCGGCAATCGGCAACCAGACCGGCGGCCGCGTCGGCTTCTTCCTCTTTACCGACGATTTCGCTCGCGACCATGCGGCGATGCTGGCCGAAGGCGTCGCCTTTCTGGAAGCGCCGCGCCACGAGCCCTATGGCACCGTGGTGGTCTTCAGCGATCCGTTCGGCAACCATTGGGATCTGCTGCAACCGGCGGAATAGACGAGGCTGCGGCGACCTCTTGATTGCCTACCGCCACCCGTGCATAAGCCATGCCGTTAGCAACATGGGCGTTTTTGCCCTGGGGCCCTCCACCAGCCTATTGAGGACGACATGAACGAATTCAAGCCGCTCGTATTCTCCGGCGTTCAGCCGACGGGCAATCTCCATCTCGGCAACTATCTCGGTGCGATCCGCAAGTTCGTGGCACTGCAGGAAAACAACGACTGCATCTACTGCGTCGTCGACCTGCATTCGATCACGGCCCAGCTCGTGCATGAGGACCTGAAGGGGCAGATCCGCTCGATCGCCGCTGCCTTCATCGCTTCGGGCATCGATCCGAAGAAACATATCGTCTTCAATCAGTCGGCCGTGCCCCAGCATGCCGAACTCGCCTGGATCTTCAATTGCGTCGCCCGCATCGGCTGGATGAGCCGCATGACGCAGTTCAAGGACAAGGCCGGCAAGGACCGCGAGAACGCCTCGCTCGGTCTGCTCGCCTATCCGAGCCTGATGGCGGCCGACATTCTCGTCTATCGCGCCACCCACGTTCCTGTCGGTGACGACCAGAAGCAGCACCTGGAGCTGACGCGCGACATTGCCCAGAAGTTCAATATCGACTTCATGGAGCATATCCGCAGCGCCGGCTACGGTGTCGATATGGTTGTCGGCGAGGAGCCGATCCACGCCTATTTCCCGCCGGTCGAGCCGCTGATCGGCGGCGCGACGCCGCGCGTCATGTCGCTGCGTGATGGCACGAAGAAGATGTCGAAATCCGACCCGTCCGACCTTTCGCGCGTCAACCTGATGGACGACGCCGAGACGATCTCGAAGAAGATCCGCAAGGCCAAGACCGATCCGGATGCGCTACCAAGCGAGGTCGAAGGGCTCAAGGGTCGTCCGGAAGCGGAAAACCTCGTCGGCATCTATGCGGCGCTGTCGGACAAGACCAAGGAACAGGTTCTGGCCGAGTTTGGCGGGCAGCAGTTCTCGGTCTTCAAGCCGGCTCTGGTCGACCTCGCGGTCGAGGTCCTGTCGCCGATCACCGCCGAAATGCGCCGCCTGATGGGCGACACCGCTCACATTGACGCCATTCTCCGCGATGGCGGCGAGCGGGCGCGGGCGCGGGCGGAAAAGACGATGAGCGAAGTGCGCGAGATCATCGGTTTTCTGCAGTAGTTGACTGAATCCGGGTCCTCGGACCCGGATTCACTTCGGTTCAGGAGTCGGAGCGGACCTAGAGCGAAAGGCCACGGGCACTTTTCCGTGTCCCGCTCCGAAACGCGAAAATCAGACCTTGCGGCGGCCAACCCGGGATGTATTGTTCACCCTATGGTCTCGACCCGACTCTCTCGACTTGAAGGTCACCGCCGCAAATTCATGGCGGTGATAGACGATACCCCGGAATGCGGGCGCGCCGTGCACTATGCGGGCATGCGCGCCAAGAACTCCAATGGCGGTCTCGTCCTGCTCTATGTGATCGCCGATGGCGACTTCCAGCAATGGCTGGGGGTCGAGGAAATCATGCGTGCGGAAGCGCGCGAGGAAGCCGAGGCGACGCTCGCCAAGGTGGCCCAGTCGGTCCGCGAGCGGATCGGCATCGAGCCGGAGATCGTCATCCGCGAGGGAACTGCCACGGAGCAGATCCATGCGGCGATCGAGGAGGACCGCGACATTGCCATTCTGGTGCTCGCCGCCGGATCGGCAAAAGAGGGCCCGGGCCCGCTGGTGTCGTCGATCGCGGGCAAGGCAGCCGCCTTCCCGATCCCCGTCACGGTCATCCCCGATGCCCTGACGGACGAGGAGATCGACGCGCTCAGCTGACCGCGTCGCTTTTCATGGGTCAAGCGGGATGCGAGCGGAAAACCGCTCACACTTTTCCTCATCCCGCTTTATGTACTCTTGCGACCAGAGGGCCATGCCCCTATATTCTTTTGAATAATTCTAAAGAGCTGGGCGACTGTCGCTCCCGGCGAAACGGAGACAGACATGTTCATTCAGACCGAAGCCACGCCGAACCCGGCAACGCTGAAGTTTTTGCCGGGCAAGGTTGTTATGGAAAACGGCACCGCCGAATTCCGCGACGAGGAAGAAGCCCGCGCCGGCTCGCCGCTGGCGGCACGGCTGTTTTCGATCCCGGGCGTCACCGGCGTCTATTTCGGCTACGATTTCATCACCGTCAGCAAGGAAAGCCAGGAGTGGCAGCACCTGAAGCCAGCGATCCTCGGTTCGATCATGGAGCACTTCATGTCGGGCCAGGCGATCATGGCTGGCAGCGGCCGCGCCGAGCAGTCGGATCAGGAAGACGAGTTCTTCGACGAAGGTGACGAGACGATCGTTGCGACGATCAAGGAGCTTCTGGAAACCCGCGTGCGCCCGGCCGTTGCACAGGACGGTGGTGACATCACCTTCCGAGGCTTCAAGGACGGCACCGTTTTCCTCAACATGAAGGGTGCCTGCTCGGGCTGCCCGTCGTCCACGGCGACGCTGAAGCATGGCGTGCAGAACCTGCTGCGCCATTTCGTTCCCGAGGTGCAAGCCGTCGAGGCCGTCTGACACCGGACGCCGTCCGGCGTCTCGCGAAAAAGGGCGGGATGAAGAAAAATGTGCGCGGTTTTCCGCCCGCATCCTGACCTGACCGAGTAGTATCGATTTTGCCGCAAAGCCTGGTCGGCCTTGCGGCTTGTGGCGTCTGAAAGATCCAGCGTTGAAATGATTGTACTTGCGATCGACACGTCCGGCTCCGGCTGCTCCGTTGCCGTCTACGACGGCGAAGCGGCTGTTGTGCTCGGGCGCTCGGGCGCCGATCTCGGCAAAGGTCATGCCGAGCGGCTGATGGAATTCGTTGACGAGGCGCTGGCCGCGGCTGGCCGATCGCTTGCCGATATCGACCGCATCGCGGTCACCGTCGGTCCGGGCTCGTTCACCGGCATTCGCGTCGGCGTGGCGGCCGCTCGCGGCCTGGCGCTGGCGCTCGGCAAGTCTGCGGTCGGCGTCTCGACGCTCGCGGTCCTGGCTGAAGGCATACGTGCTGCAGCGCCCGGCAGGGACATCCTCGTGGCCATCGATGCCAAGCGGGACGAAGTCTATGTCCAGGCTTTCGGCGCGACCGGTGATGCCATAAGTGAGCCCGAAGCGCTCTCTGTCGAGGTGGCGCGCGAACGCTTCTCCGGCTTTGATGGCGTCATCGGCGGCTCCGGCGCGGCTCTCGTTGCCCCGAATGCCCCTGCCAAACCCTCCGAACTCATCGATGTTGCCTTTGTCGCCGCGCTCGGCGCCGCTGCTGATCCAGCCTCGGCCAAGCCGCGACCGCTATATCTCCGAGGCCCCGACGCCAAGCCGCAGGCGGGCTTCGCGATTGCCCGAGCGTAGACCGAGATGAGCTTCACCGATTACTTCACCCGCCGTACCGAGTTCGACATTTTTCCGCTGGAGGAAGCCGACCTTCTCGCGGCGGCAGCGCTGCACCGCCAGCGTTTTGCAAGCCCCTGGACCGACGGCGAAATTCACGCGCTGCTGGTGCAGGACACTGTATTCGGTTTTGTCGCCCGCCAGACGAACGGCTCGTTCCGTCCGGCCTTTGGCGGTTTCGTCCTGTCGCGCGCCGTCGCCGGCGAGGCCGAAATCCTGACGATCGGCGTCGAGCCGCGTTATGCGCGCTCCGGTCTCGGTTGGCGGCTGATGCAGGCGGCGATGCGCGAGGCCCTGGTCAAGGGTTCCGAAGCGCTGTTCCTCGAAGTGGACGAGACCAATCAAGCGGCGATCGGGCTTTACCGTAAGCTCGGCTTCAACAAGGTCGGCGAACGCCGCGCCTATTACCAGGACAAGGCCGGCCAGCGGACTGCCGCGCTTGTCATGCGGCTTGATCTTCGCTAGTCCCAAGCGCGGATTAGCGTGGGATGAGGAAAAGTGTATGCGGTTTTCCGCCCGCATCCCGCTCTAACTTTTCAAGGATGCGCGCGGGAACTCTTTCCGGATGATCAATTGGCTACGGATTGCGATCTTCGCAGCGCTTCTGGCGCTGGTTTCGCTCGTTCTGATGCCGATCCAGATCGTCTGCCTCTGGCTCAACCTGAGCCTTCGCCGCCGGCTGCCGCGATACTGGCATCGGCTCGCCTGCTACCTTCTCGGCATCAAGGTGCGGGTTCACGGCGAGGTCGAGCGGCGGCGGCCGCTGCTCATCTGCGCCAATCACGCCTCCTGGAAGGACATTCTGGTACTGTCCTCGGTCACCGACGTCGTCTTCGTCGCAAAGTCCGAAGTGAAAAGCTGGCCGGTCTTCGGCCACCTCGCACGATTGCAGGCGTCGATCTTCGTCGAGCGCGAGCAGAAGCGCTCGACCGGCAAGCAGGTGAGCGAAATCGGTCAGCGCATGGCGTCGGGCGAGATCGTCGTGCTCTTTCCGGAGGGAACGACGTCGGATGGCAACCGCCTGCTGGAGATCAAGACCTCGCTCTTCGGTGCCGCCGCTTCCGCTGTGCCACATTCGCCGACCGGGCTCGTGCATGTCCAGCCGGTGGCTATCTCCTATACCGGCATCCACGGCATGCCGATGGGTCGCTTCAATCGGCCGATTGCCGCATGGCCGGGCGACACGGAACTGGTGCCGCATCTGCTAGGCATCCTGCGCGAAGGGGCGATCGAAGTTGACGTCGATTTCGGTGAAGCCATCGACTACGATCGGCACACCAATCGCAAGGAAGTGAGCCGCAAAGTCGAGCAGCGCATCCGGAGCATGCTGTCGGACCGGTTGCGCGGACGGGCCTGACGCCTGCCGGCAAAGGCAGTCGTGCCGAAAATACTTCAACTTCGGGCCGCTTTGCACTAAGTAAGCCGCCATGACCCAGGATACAGCCCTTCTGTCGACAACGCCCGTAACGGGCGACGAGCGCGCGCCGGCCCGCAAGGTCTTCGTCAAGACCTATGGCTGCCAGATGAACGTCTATGATTCCGAGCGCATGTCGGATGCCTTGTCGCGCGATGGCTATGTCTCGACCGACGTGCTGGAGGATGCCGACTTCGTGCTCCTCAACACCTGTCACATTCGCGAGAAGGCGGCGGAGAAGGTCTATTCCGAGCTTGGCCGCCTGCGTGACCTGAAGAAGGCGAAGGCCAAGGAAGGCCGCGAGATGGTGATCGGCGTTGCCGGCTGCGTCGCACAGGCCGAAGGCGACGAGATCCTCAGGCGCGCGCCGGCGGTCGATCTGGTGATCGGCCCGACGACCTATCACCGCCTGCCGGAAGCACTGAAACGTGCCCGCGGCGGCGAGCGCGTCGTCCAGACGGACTATGCCGTCGAGGACAAGTTCGAACACCTGCCGGCGCCCGACAGGGCGAAGACCCGCGCCCGCGGCGTCACCGCTTTTCTCACGGTGCAGGAGGGTTGCGACAAGTTCTGCACCTTCTGTGTCGTGCCCTATACGCGCGGCTCGGAAGTTTCCCGCCCGGTTGCGCAGATCGTCTTTGAAGCGGAAAAGCTGGTCGATGGCGGCGTCCGTGAAATCACCCTGCTCGGCCAGAACGTCAACGCCTGGCATGGCGTCGGACCCGATGGCCGCGAATGGGGGCTTGGCGACCTGCTCACGCGTCTCGGCGAGATCGAGGGGCTTGCGCGGCTCCGCTACACGACGAGCCACCCGCGCGACATGGACGACAGCCTGATCGAAGCGCATCGCTCGATGGGCAAGCTGATGCCTTACCTGCACCTGCCCGTGCAGTCCGGCTCCGACCGCATCCTGAAGGCGATGAACCGGAGGCACACCGCGGCCGAATATCTGGCGCTGATCGAGCGTATCCGCGCGGTCCAGCCGGACCTCGCACTGTCGGGCGATTTCATCGTCGGCTTCCCGGGCGAGACCGACGAGGACTTCGAAGACACCATGCGCCTGGTCGAGGCCGTGGGTTATGCACAGGCATTTTCATTCAAATATTCGACACGCCCCGGCACGCCCGGCGCCGAGCTCGGCGACCAGGTTCCCGAGGACGTAAAAGCCAAGCGCTTGGAAAAATTGCAGGCTTTGCTGTTTTCGCAGCAGCGCGCCTTCGCCGAATCCTGCGTCGGCCGCGAAATCGACCTGCTTTTGGAGAAGGCAGGACGCATGCCGGGCCAGCTCGTCGGGCGTTCCCCTTGGCTGCAGCCCGTGAATGTTGATGCAAAAGCATCGCAAATCGGTGACATTATCAAGGTGCGAATCATCAAGGCCGGGCCGAACAGCCTGTTTGCGGAGATGATCGGGTAAGGACCGAACACAAGGAGCCTGAACCGCTTGAACGGACACGAACTGATCTCTTCATCATCGCGCCAGTCGAAAACAACTGCGACAGACGCCAATCACTTCGTGCTCACGTTCGAGAACAACCGGTTCGCCAGCGAACTCTTCGGGCAGTTCGACCAGAATCTGAAGCTCCTCGAAGAGCGGCTCCGGATCGAAGCGCACCCGCGCGGTAATTCCGTTGCGATCTCAGGTGATGTCGTCGCCACCAATCAGGCGCGGCGCGCTCTCGATTTTCTCTATGGACGGTTGCAGAGCGGCGGATCGATCGATACGTCGGATGTGGAAGGCGCGATCCGGATGGCGGTCGCTGCCGACGATCAGCTACAATTACCGACCATGGAGAAAAAAGCCAAATTGACGATGGCGCAGATTTCGACGCGCAAGAAGACGATCGTCGCCCGCACGCCGACGCAGGATGCCTATATCCGCGCGCTCGAGCGTTCCGAGCTCGTCTTCGGTGTCGGTCCGGCTGGTACCGGCAAGACCTATCTCGCGGTTGCCCATGCAGCACAGCTGCTGGAGCGCGGCGCCGTCGACCGTATCGTGCTTTCGCGTCCTGCCGTCGAGGCAGGCGAGCGCCTGGGCTTCCTGCCCGGCGACATGAAGGAGAAGGTCGACCCCTATCTCCGGCCCCTCTACGACGCGCTCTATGACATGATGCCGGGTGACAAGGTCGAACGGGCGATTACCGCCGGCGTCATCGAAATCGCGCCGCTCGCCTTCATGCGCGGCCGTACCCTCGCCAATGCCGCCGTCATCCTCGACGAGGCGCAGAACACGACATCGATGCAGATGAAGATGTTCCTGACCCGTCTCGGCGAAAACGGCCGCATGATCGTCACCGGCGATCCGAGCCAGGTCGACCTGCCGCGCGGCGTCAAGTCCGGCCTGGTCGAGGCCCTGCAGATCCTGAGGGGCGTCGAGGGCGTTTCGGTGGTCCGCTTCAAGGACGTCGACGTCGTCCGTCATCCGATGGTGGCGCGCATCGTCAGGGCTTACGAGTCCCACACGGCCGTTCACGACGAAAGCGAGCAGAGCGACCGCTGATCGGCGGTCGTTGCGATCATGACGGCATTGGACATCCAGATCAGCGTGGAAGAAGGCAATTGGCCCGAGGAAGAGGCCTTGCTTGCCTTCTCAACGCCCGTGCTCGAAGCGGCTGCAGCCTATCTCGCGGCCGAAGAGAAGCAGCCGCTGCCGCAGATGCCGCCGGAACTTTCCCTTGTCTTCACCGACGACGCTTCCATGCGGGCGATCAACGCCGAATGGCGCAACCAGGACAAGCCGACCAATGTGCTGTCCTTCCCCGCTTTCCCGGTGAAGCCGGGCGCGATGCCGGGACCGATGCTGGGCGACATCATCGTCGCCCGCGAGACGCTCGAGCGCGAAGCCGTGGAACTCGAGAAATCCTTCGATGCGCATCTGACGCATCTTCTCGTGCATGGATTCCTGCATCTTTTCGGTTATGATCATATGCAAGATGACGAAGCCGAAAGAATGGAAAGCCTGGAGACTCGCATTTTGGCGCGTCTTGGCTTATCTGACCCCTACGGGGATCGTACCCCGGATTAACAGTTTGGACCGATGAGCGATTACAAAACACAGCCCGTCGCGCTGGCGACCGAGGAGGCAGACGCCTCCGGAGAGGCGGAGGCGGGCAGTAGTAGCACCGCCACTCGACACGAGGGCACGAAATCCACTTCTACCTTCTGGAGCCGGGCCGCGCGCCTGTTGCGCGGCGCAAGTCCATCGAGCCTGCGCGAGGATCTTGCCGACGCGCTTCAGACCGATGCCGATAGCAACACGGCCTTCTCGCCCGGCGAACGGGCGATGCTCAACAATATCCTGCGCTTCCGCGAGATCAGGGTCGAGGACGTCATGGTCCCGCGTGCCGACATCGAAGCGGTCGACCAGAGCATCACCATCGGCGAGCTGATGGTGATCTTCGAGGAGTCCGGTCGCTCGCGCATGCCGGTCTATAACGAAGGCCTCGATGATCCCCGCGGCATGGTGCACATCCGCGATCTGCTTTCCTATGTCACCAAGCAGGCCCGCAATCGGCGCCGCAACGGCAAGGCGCCGGCTGCCGTGACGGTCACGGGCGAAAAGACCGAGAAGACGCCCCGATCGCCGAAGGCGAGCTTCGATCTCTCCCGCGTCGATCTCGGCAAGTCGCTGGAAGAGGCGGGCATCGTCCGCCAGCTCCTGTTCGTGCCGCCTTCGATGCTGGCCTCGGACCTGATGCAGCGCATGCAGGCCGCCCGTATCCAGATGGCGCTCGTCATCGACGAGTACGGCGGCACCGACGGTCTCGTTTCGCTCGAAGACATCGTCGAGATGGTCGTTGGCGATATCGAGGACGAGCACGACGATGACGAAGTGATGTTCGCCCGTACCTCGGACGATGTTTTCCTCGCCGACGCTCGCGTCGAGCTGGAAGAGATCGCCGCGGCGATCGGCCCCGATTTTGACGTGCGTGAGCAACTCGAAGACGTCGACACGCTCGGCGGCCTGATCTTCGCCTCGCTCGGCCGTATTCCGGTGCGTGGCGAGGTCGTCCAGGCCATTCCGGGCTTCGAGTTCCAGATCCTCGACGCCGACCCGCGGCGCGTGAAACGCGTTCGCATCATGCGCAAGCGTCCGCCGGCTCGCCGTCGCCCGTTGCGGCCGGAGGGTGAAACCGCTCCGGAGACGGTTACGGTCAATCGTGCCAACGGCGCAGCACCTTCCGAAGCAGCGGCCGACGAGTAATAATCGCTCTGCCCCCGCGCACGTTTCCATGTGCGCGGCGCAGAGTGTGCGTGGCAGACGCCTCCCATCCATCCGCTTGACGTCTCCCGGCTTGAACGCGGTTCTCAAGGACCGGCGGCTCGACCCAAGCCGGAGCACATGCCTTCCGTATCCAAATCCGCCCCTGAAGGGGACAAGCAGCCGGTTTTTTGGAACACTGGCGCCGATTGATTCGGTTGTTGTTTCGCTCCGGCGCCGCGGCTAGCGGCCGGGATCGACTGGAGGCTGCATGGTAAGACTGGCTGGCAGGGTGATGCTTCTCTCCGGTTTCCCGAGGGCATTGCTCGCGTTCCTTGCGGGGCTTCTGGCGGTTCTGGCGCAACCGCCCTTCGGCATCTTCGCCTTTGCTTTCGTCGCTTTCCCGATCCTCGTCTGGCTGCTTGACGGCGCGACCGGAAATCCGGATGGCGGCAGCGTCAGGCGGCTCTGGCCGGCGGCGGCGATCGGCTGGTGGTTCGGCTTCGGCTACTTCCTCGGCGGTCTCTGGTGGCTCGGCAACGCGCTCCTGGTGGAGGCCGACGACTTCGCCTGGGCGTTGCCGCTCGCTGTCGTCGGTCTCCCGGCCTTCCTGGCGCTCTTTTATGCGCTGGCGACGCTGATCGCGCGCCTGTTCTGGTCCGATGGTGTCGGGCGGATCGCAGCACTTGCTTTGGCCTTTGGCCTTTGCGAATGGCTGCGCAGCTTCCTCTTCAGCGGGTTTCCCTGGAATGCCATCGGCTATGCGGCGATGCCGATGCCGCTGATGATGCAGTCTGCAAGCGTCGTCAGTCTTGCGACCATCAACATGCTGGCGGTCTTCGTCTTCGCGGCACCCGCACTCATTGCCACCGGCAGGGGAAGCCGGATTGGTCTCGCGGCCGCACTCATCCTCCTCACGGCGCACGTCGGCTTCGGCTTCTATCGCCTGGCACAGCCAGCCCCCCCTGCGGCCGAGCCGCCGCTGACGGTCCGTCTCGTCCAGCCGGTGATCGATCAGGCGAAAAAGCTCGACGACCGCGAGCGTGCGGCGGTCTTCGAGGAACATCTTTCGCTCACTGCTACCGCGCCCGAAAACGGCGGCAAACGCCCGGACATCGTCGTCTGGCCCGAGACGTCGATCCCCTTCATCCTCACCGACAATCCCGACGCCCTGGCGCGCATCGCCGAGGTACTCGACGACGATCAGATCCTCATCGCCGGTGCCGTGCGCGCCGAGGACGCGGGCGCCGGCCTGCCGCCGCGCTACTACAACTCGATCTATGTCATCGATGGCCGCGGCCAGATCATTGGTGCCGCCGACAAGGTGCATCTCGTCCCGTTTGGCGAGTATCTGCCGTTCGAGGAGGTGCTGTCGTCCTGGGGCTTGAGTTCCATCGCCGCCTCCATGCCGGGCGGCTTTTCGGCGGCAAAGAGCCGCTCGCTGCTGACCTTGCCCGGCGGCAGGAAGTTCTATCCGCTGGTCTGCTACGAGGCGATCTTCCCTGACGAGATCGACGGGGCCGCGCGCGGAACGGATGCGCTTCTCAACATCACCAATGATGCCTGGTTCGGCGACACGCCCGGTCCGCGCCAGCATTTCCATCAGGCACAACTGCGCGCCATCGAGACCGGAACCCCCCTGATCCGCGCAGCCAACAGCGGTATATCAGCAATTGTTGATGCACGTGGGGTTTTAATGGTAGGATTGTCCTACAATTATAGGGGAGTGGTCGACACACTTCTGCCGGGAAAGATGCCTACGCCTTTGGACGACGCTATGCGAAGCCGAATCTTCTGGCTGAGTGCACTCTTGCTCCTTCTGGTTGCAGTGTTTTCGCGTGTTGGTTTTAATATTAGGAAGAATTGACCTAAAACCCCTAAAATTGCATAGTGGTCCGCACCATCGTCCTTGTTGTGGCGGCTTTGTCGTATCACCGTGGCGGTCGCCTCGGTGAGCGGTGCTTCATGCCGGGCGGTGGATCAAACGAAACAGCGTGTTTGGGAACGCAGATATGATCGAAAACAAAAAGAAGCCGAACCCGATCGACATTCATGTCGGTAGTCGGATTCGTCTTCGCCGCACGATGCTTGGCATGAGCCAGGAGAAGCTCGGCGAAAGTCTGGGGATCACTTTTCAGCAGATCCAGAAGTATGAGAAGGGCACGAATCGCGTCGGCGCGAGCCGGTTGCAGAACATTTCGGGCATCCTGAATGTTCCGGTTTCCTTCTTCTTCGAAGATGCCCCGGGCGACAGCGGTACCGGTCAGCCCGGCATGGCAGAAGCGTCCAGTTCCAACTACGTTGTCGATTTCCTGTCGTCCTCCGAGGGGCTGCAACTCAACCGCGCTTTCGTCAAGATCACCGATCCGAAGGTTCGCCGCCGGCTTGTCGATCTGGTCAAGGCTCTCGCTGCGGAAGCAGAAAGCGAATAGTTCCAACGTTCCCCGTCGGGACTTGAAAACAAAGCGGCCTTTGTGCCGCTTTTTTCATGCGCGCTTTTCTCCGGGCGCGCCAAAGTGATTGGCCCCGATGGTGATATAAAGATATATTTATGTCGTTGTGCGCTTGTTTTTCGGGCGCAAAACCACTAACACCATGCCAGCGCTTTTTCTTCATTGAGGGGACTTCCCGCATGCGTGCAAACTACCTGTTCACGAGTGAATCCGTAGCCGAAGGTCATCCGGACAAGGTGTGTGACCGTATCTCCGACGAGATCGTGGATCTGGTCTACCGCGAAGCGGCCAAGACCGGTGTCGACCCGTGGGGCGTTCGCATCGCTTGCGAAACCCTGGCGACCACCAACCGCGTCGTCATCGCCGGCGAAGTGCGCCTGCCGCCGAGCCTTCTGAAGAAGGACAAGGACGGCAACGACGTCATCAACCCCTCGAAGTTCAAGTCCGCCGCCCGCAAGGCGATCCGCGAGATCGGCTATGAGCAGGACGGCTTCCACTGGAAGACGGCCAAGATCGACGTGCTTCTGCACTTCCAGTCCGCCCACATCGCTCAGGGCGTCGACAGCGCTGCCGACATGCAGGGCGAAGAGGGTGCCGGCGACCAGGGCATCATGTTCGGCTACGCCTGCCGCGAGACCGCCGAACTAATGCCGGCGCCGATCTACTACTCGCACCGCATCCTCAATCTGCTCGCCGCCGCCCGCAAGAAGGGCGAAGGCGAAGTCGCCAAGCTCGGTCCGGACGCCAAGAGCCAGGTCACCGTGCGCTACGTCGATGGCAAGCCGGCGGAAGTCACCTCGATCGTTCTGTCGACGCAGCATCTCGATGACACCTGGGATTCGGCCAAGGTTCGCTCGGTTGTCGAGCCCTATATCCGCGAAGCGCTCGATGATCTGAAGATCGCCGACGATTGCACCTGGTACATCAACCCGACCGGCAAGTTCGTCATCGGTGGCCCGGACGGCGACGCCGGCCTCACCGGCCGCAAGATCATCGTCGACACCTATGGTGGTGCTGCGCCCCATGGCGGCGGCGCCTTCTCGGGCAAGGACACGACCAAGGTCGACCGTTCGGCTGCCTACGCCGCGCGCTACCTGGCAAAGAACGTCGTAGCCGCCGGTCTTGCCGATCGTTGCACGATCCAGCTCTCCTACGCCATCGGCGTTGCCCAGCCGCTGTCGATCTATGTCGACCTGCACGGCACCGGCAAGGTCTCGGAAGATCAGGTCGAGCAGGCCATCCGCAAGACGATGGACCTGTCGCCGTCTGGCATTCGCCGTCACCTCGATCTCAACAAGCCAATCTACGCCAAGACGTCTGCCTATGGCCACTTCGGCCGCAAGGCTGGCCGCGACGGTTCCTTCTCCTGGGAGAAGCTCGATCTGGTGAAGCCGCTGAAGGCGGCGATCGAGCAGAGCGGTGCCGTCAACGGCCGGGCAGCCGCCTAATCCTGCGATTGGCGTGGCGTGTAACGCCGCGCATTGAAGATAGCGCAGCGGCCTGCTATCAGGCGCTTGCGAAATTCAGGGCGGGCGCTCCGGCAAGGAGCGCCCGCTTCGTTCATTTTGATTTTGGGTCGGCTTGATCCGGGATCAGCGTGACCAAGGGACAAACGACATGACCGAACCGCGCCGTGCCAGAGCAACCGAGGCCTTTTTCGGCCGCCGCAAGGGCAAGCCGTTGCGCGAGCGGCAGGCGGCGCATCTGGAAACCGTGCTGCCGACGCTGAAGCTCGATCTGTCGAGCCCGGCTCCGGCGGAACTGAAGACGTTGTTTCCTCAGGGCGTCGATCGTATCCGGCTGGAAATCGGCTTCGGCGGCGGTGAACATCTGATCCACCGCGCCGCCGAGACGTCCTCAACAGGCTTTATCGGCGTCGAGCCCTTCGTCAATTCCATGGCCAAGCTCGTCGGCCACATCGAGGCTCGCGGTGTCAGCAACATCCGCCTTTATGACGACGACGCCACCCAGGTTCTCGACTGGCTGCCGGCCGCTTCCGTCGACCAGATCGACCTGCTCTATCCGGACCCGTGGCCGAAGCGCAAACATTGGAAGCGCCGCTTCGTCTCCAAGGTCAATCTCGACCGCTTTGCGCGCGTGCTGAAGCCGGGCGGGCTTTTCTGCTTCGCCTCGGATATCGACACCTATGTCAATTGGACGCTGTTGCATTGCCGCGATCACGCGGCCTTCGAATGGACGGCGGAGAAGGCAGCCGACTGGCTGACGCCGTACGAGGGGTGGCCGAGCACACGCTATGAGGCCAAGGCACGCCGGGAAGGCCGGAGCTCCGCCTATCTCACTTTCCGCCGAGCCTAGCAATTCCAGGAAAAGTGCGAAGCGGTTTTCCGCCCGGAATTGCGGCACTCCAAAATCAATTCCAGGAAAAGTGCGAAGCGGTTTTCCGTCTGGAATTGCGTCGTTCAATACAGAGCGGCGGCTTCAATTCAGCCCTATAGATCTACGGTCACCGACGGCAGCCTGATCAATGCAGGGTGACCGTCTTCAGGTCATCCTCGGCGGCCTTGAAGAAGGTGCTGGAACGATTGTCGGTCAGGAGGATCGGCGTGCCGTCGGCGCCGAACAGAGCCCAGAGATCGATGCCCGGTCCCATCTCCGGTGCTTCCGGGAAGCAGCGCGAGACTTCTTCCGAACGCATTTTCCGGATGTAGCCGATTTCGCCTTCGCCGAGATGTGCGAGGTCGTTCTTCGACAGTGACGAGCTGATGGATTTCAGTCCCATGGTGATACTCCGTGGTCGCCGGCCAGGGGAAAATCCCGCCGGTTATCCTACTCTGGGACTGAAATGTTAATTTTCTTTACCATACGCACCGGTTCGGGACGGACGAGGTCGACGGAGAGCAAGCCGTTGCGCAGCTCGGCGCCGAGAACTTTCATGCCATCGGCGAGAACGAAGGTGCGTTGAAACTGGCGCGCAGCGATACCGCGGTGCAGGTACTCGCGATCGCCGTTGTCGACCTGGCGGCCACGGATGACGAGCTGATTCTCTTCAGTGGTCACTTCGAGGTCTTCTTCGGAAAACCCGGCCACGGCAAGCGTGATTCTGAGCCGCTCGGGTGCGTCAACGGCGGCATCGCCGCGGATCCGCTCGATGTTGTAGGGCGGGTATCCGTCATTGCCCTTGGCGATGCGCTCAAGGGTCTTTTCCATTGTGTCGAAACCCAGCAGAAGCGGGCTCGTAAAGGGCGTAATTCGGCTCATTCTTCAAGTCCTTGCGAGATCAAGCGACCGATGTTCGGACCTGCCCAGCAGCATCCTTGCCGCAATATGGTAGCTGTGCGCAATGAGTGCAAGCCGCTTGCCTCGGGCGTGCACGCAAATCATAGTCCGCTCTCGCAGAATCCAAGAGTGGGGCGAGGAGGGCGCATGCGACGCTACCCGTATCCGCTCCGGTGCATTGAAATCGATCGCGCCTGGCTTTGGGTCGGGTCGACCCAACCAAACGTGATCCAGGGAGGACGAGAGAGTGCCCGCGCCCAGAAAGATAATCATAGACACCGATCCCGGGCAGGACGATGCCGCCGCCATCATGCTCGCTTTCGGCAGTCCGGAAGAGATCGACCTGCTCGGCATCACCACGGTCGCCGGCAACGTGCCGCTGACCTTGACGGCCCGCAATGCGCGCATTCTCTGCGAGCTCTGCGACCGGCCGAAGGTTCGGGTTTTTTCCGGCGCGGACAAGCCGATCGCCCGTCCGCTGGTCACCGCCGAGCACGTGCACGGCAAGACCGGCCTCGACGGCCCGACGCTCGATGAGCCCAGGATGAAACTCGAGGAGCAGCACGCGGTCGACTTCATCGTCGAAACGCTGCGCAACGAGGCAGAGGGCTCGGTGACGCTCTGCACGCTGGGACCGCTCACCAACATCGCGCTCGCGCTCCAGAAGGCGCCTGAGATTGCGCCGCGGGTGAAGGAACTGGTGATGATGGGCGGCGGCTTCTTCGAAGGCGGCAACATCACGCCGGCGGCCGAGTTCAACATCTATGTCGATCCGGAAGCCGCCGATATCGTCTTCCGCTCGGGCATTCCGATCGTGATGATGCCGCTCGACGTCACCCATCGCGTGCTCACCCACAAGGCGCGGGTGCAGAAGATCCGCGACATCGGCAGCCGCCCGGCGATCGCCATGGCCGAGATGCTCGAATTCTTCGAACGCTTCGACATCGAGAAATACGGCACCGATGGCGGCCCGCTGCACGACCCGACGGTCATCGCCTATCTGCTGCGCCCCGAGCTTTTCACCGGTCGGGATTGCAATGTCGAGATCGAAACCCAGTCGCCGCTGACGGCGGGCATGACGGTTGTCGACTGGTGGCAGGTCACCGGCCGGCCGCACAATGCCAAGGTCATGCGCTTCGTCGACGACCAGGGCTTTTTCGATTTGTTGACCGAGCGCCTGTCGCGCATCTGAGCCTACGCTCGATCATCATGCTTCAAACAAAAACGGCGCCCCGAGAGGCGCCGTTTCTTTTCTCGATCTGTTGATCAGAACTCTTCCCAATTGTCCTGGGCAAGCGCGTTGGCGCCCGAGGTCTGGGTGAGCACCCGCTGCGTTGAAGCCGAGTAGCTGCTTCGTGCCGGGCTTGCTGCCGGAGCCGGCCGCGCCTCGCGGGCAGGTGCCGGTGCCGGGCGTTCGGCCGCACGCATGCGTTCGGCGGTACCACGCAGCATCTCCGACGAGGAAGGCTGGGCCGACGCCGAGGACTGGGCGACGCGGAAGCGGGCAACCAGGGCGTTGAGCGTGCGGGCCTCTTCGTTGAGCGCCATGCCGGCAGCCGTCGTCTCCTCGACCATGGCGGCGTTCTGCTGGGTCACCTGGTCCATCTGGTTGACGGCCGAGTTGATCTCCTTGAGGCCGACGGCCTGCTCGGAGGCCGAGCTCGAGATCTGGCGGATGAGGCCGTTGATCTGCACCACCTGCTCGGCGATCTTTTCGAGCGCGCCGCCCGCCTTACCGACGAGGTCGACACCTTCGCGCACCTGGCCGGCCGAAGTGTTGATCAGCGTCTTGATCTCCTTGGCGGCATTGGCGGAGCGCTGGGCAAGCTCGCGGACTTCCTGGGCGACGACGGCAAAACCCTTGCCGGCTTCGCCCGCACGGGCCGCCTCGACGCCGGCGTTGAGCGCCAGAAGATTGGTCTGGAAGGCGATTTCGTCGATGACGCCGATGATGCGGCTGACCTCGTGCGACGACTGTTCGATACCCTTCATCGCGGCGATGGCCTTCTGCACCACTTCGCCCGACTGTCCGGCATCACTGCTGGCCACTTCCACCGATTTCGCGGCGACCTTGGCGTTTTCGGCACTGGCGTTGACCTGCGAGGTCAGCTCGTCGAGGGCTGCTGCCGTTTCTTCGAGGCTCGCCGCCTGCTGTTCGGTGCGGTGCGACAGGTCGTTGGCGGCGCTGCTGATTTCGCTCGTGCCGTTGCCAATGTTGACGACCGAATGGTTGACGGTGCGGATCGTCGCTTCGAGGCTTTCCATCGTCGCGTTGAAGTCGCGCTTGAGCTGGGCATATTCGCCCGGGAACTCGTCGGTGATGCGGAAGGCGAGATCGCCGGACGAGAGATGGGACAGGCCCTTGCCGAGGCGGGCGACGATGTCGCGCTGCAAGGCGCTGCTCTCGGCACGCTCGGTTTCCGACCGGCCGCGTTCGCGCTCGGCCTGTTCGCGCTCATGGCGGGCTTCGCCTTCCAGGCGCTTGGTGTCGGCAAGCTGGTGGCGGAAGCCCTCGAGTGCCTTGGCGACTTCGCCGGTTTCGTCGGAGCGATCCTGGCCGGCGATCGCCTTGGTATAGTCGCCGTGGCTGAGTCCTTTGACGTCGTTCACGAGGGCGGCGAGAGGCTTCTGCACGAAGCCGCGGACGGCGAGATAGAGACCGAGCAGAACGGCGCCGAGCACGACCAGGCCGCCGACGATCATCATGTAGGTCTGGTCCTTGACCGGGGCATTGATCGCGGCGCGCGGCACGTCGACGAGCACGACCCAGCTGGTGTTCACGCCCGAAAGCGCGAAGGGATAGACGAGGCGGTCGAAGGGTTCGTTGCCGTCATAGGAAAGGTTGGAAATGACGCCAGGCTTGCCGGAATCAAGCGCATTCTTGACGATGTCGTTGCCTTCGCCGTCATAGGCTTTGAGCAGCAGTTCCGGGATCGGCGCGACGAGCCACTTGCCGCTCTGCGACAGCAGGTAGACGCGGCCGGTTTCGAACGGCTTCAACTTCGCCAGACCCTCGGCCAGCGAGGCGAGTGAAATGTCGACGCCGGAGACGCCGATCAGCTTGCCGCCTGACATAACGGGATAGGCGATCGAGCTCATCGCGGTCGGAATGTCGGTACCCTCGGCAGTATAGGGCTGGGTGATCGCGCCCTTGCCGCTCTTTGCCGCGAGCGCATACCACTCCGCCGGATAATCCGCCTTGAAGGTGGAGTACTGGATTTCGTTGTTGCGGGTCTTCGACCAGTAGGGCGTGAAAATGCCGAGCTCGTTGCCGCCCAGTTCCATATTGTTGACGACATCTTCCTGGCGGCCGTCGAAGGCCTTGGGCTCTTCCGCGAACCAGCTGCCGAAGGCGAAGGGGTTCTGCTCGAGGTTCGCCCTCAGGATATTGATCACCCCGGTGCGCTCCAGCGACTTTTCCGCATGTGCCCGGCCGAGAACGCCGGCCATAGAGCGGGCAGCGCTCGCAAGCTCGCCGACGTCGCCGGCGATGTCGGAGGCGATCGCGCGGGCTTCGCCGTTTGCCTGTTCAAGGACCAGCTTTTCGACGCGATCCTGGGTCTGGGAGATGAGAACGAAATTCGAGGCGAGCAGGACAAGTGCAATCGTGCCGCCTGTCACCGCGATCAGTTTGGTCGCCAGCGATTTGGCTTGGAACTTGAGCATGAAATCCTCACGTGCTGGGAGGTCCGCCGGCTCTCGCCTGCGGTGGACGCATTTCGCAATGGGGGTGAACTCCATCATGGAGCGTCAGATGCCGACCGGCATGTCGGAGGCGACCGGGTCATGTCGACCGGCTTTCTCAGGGTCCTGAATAGACTGGAGATTCTTAAAATAGGGCCAACGCGAGCGCTAAATCACGCGTCGCTTTGATAAAATTGCGCGCAAAGTTTTATCTCCGCGACATCGGCTGTCCGGATTGCGCAAGCGGAGATTTCGAGGTGCGGTAACGGCTTGGCGCGACAGCGCCGCGGGTTGATTAGCTGCATGTCTTTTCCGTAAATCGAGGTCGATTTGAGGAGACATGCAGTAGGGCGCACCAACGAAAAAGTGCGGGCCGATTTCCGCCCGCACCCGGCTGCATTGGCTGAGCATCCGCGTTTGTCGGCCTGGGACGGTCCACCCCAAGCGAACTGCGGCCTAAAGGCGCGACGCCACTTCCGAAGCGAGCGGGATCGAGGGCTGGGCGCCGCTCTTCAGGCAGGCGAGCGAGCCGGCGACGGCTGCACGGCGCAGCGCATCGGGAAAGGCAATGCCGGCGTCGAGGCTGGCGGCAAGATAGCCGCAGAAGGTGTCGCCGGCGCCGACGGTATCGACCGGCTCGATCTTCAGGCCCTTGGCACGCTGGATCTCGCCTTCGTGCACGGCCACGACGCCTTCGGCGCCGAGCGTGACGATGACCGTCTGGCCGGTCTCGGCGTGAAGCGCCTTCATCGCGTCTTCGCGTTCCGCGCTGCTGATGCCGGTCCTGCCGGCGAGCAGCTCGAATTCGGTCTCATTGGCAATGACGATATCGGCCATGCGCCCGAGGCGGGCCGCATCCGCGGTCAACGGCGCGATGTTGATGACAGACCGGACGCCCTTCTGCTTGGCTACATTGAGCGCCTTCTCGACGGAGGCTGCCGGAATTTCGAGCTGCAGCATCAGCGTGTCGCCGGGCTTCATGCCGTCGACGGCTTTCACCGCATCGGCCTCATTGACAGTCGCATTGGCACTGGCGACGACGACGATGACGTTTTCGCCGTCACCGCCGACCAAGATATGCGCGGTGCCGGTTGGCTCTTCCACCGTCTTGGTCAGGGAGAGGTCGGTGCCAGCACCCTTCAGCAGTTCCAGCGCGCCATCGGCAAAACTGTCCTTGCCCACAGCACCAGCCATCTTAACTGTCGCTCCCGCACGTCGCGCGGCAAGCGCCTGGTTTGCGCCCTTGCCGCCGGCGGCGGTCGAAAAACCAGTTCCGGCAACGGTCTCGCCCGGCTTCGGAAGGCGTGCGGTCGTGGCGATCAGGTCCATGTTGATGGACCCAAAAACAGTGATCATGTGAAAATTTCCCGTCGGATTGCAAAGTGGGCCGGAGAGTGCCCGACAGCCTCAGTCCTCGTCAACCACCCGCAGGCGCAATTGCCCGACGCGGTTGTCGACGGCGGCACGCGGATCGCTTGCTTCTTGCGTCCCGCCTTCGGCTTGAAGTTCGAGCGCCTCGATCTTGGCGCCGCGCCGCGTGAGCTTGCTGGACGAAATCAGAATATCCTCGACGTCCTTCTGGCTCATGGCGAAATGGCCCTGAAGCTTGCGCACGCGCTCGTCGAGACGGCTGAGGTCCTCCATCAGCCTGGCTACTTCACCCTGGATCAGATGCGCCTGCTCGCGCATGCGCGCATCCTTGAGGATCGCCTGGATCACCTGGATCGACAAGAGCAGCAGCGACGGCGAGACGATGACGATCCGCTGGCGATGCGCCTTCTGCACGATCGCTTCGAAATGCTCGTGGATTTCGGCGAAGATCGATTCCGATGGCACGAAGAGGAAGGCGGTGTCCTGTGTCTCTCCGGGGATCAGGTATTTGCTGGCGATATCGCGCACATGAGTTTCCATGTCGCGGCGGAAGAGTTGCGCGATCTGTTGGCGGCGTTCCGCATTCGGGGCATCCCGCATCGCGTTCCAGGCTTCCAGCGGAAATTTCGCGTCGATGACGAGCGCCGGCTGGCCGTTCGGCATGCGGATGGTGCAGTCGGGTCGTGCGCCGTTCGACAGCGTCGTCTGAAATTCAAAGGCGCCCATCGGCAGCCCATCGGCGATGATCGCCTCCATGCGTGACTGGCCGAAGGCGCCGCGCGTCTGCTTGTTTGAAAGGATCGCCTGCAACCCGGCCATGTCCTTGGCCAGCGACTGGATGTTGTTCTGGGCATTGTCGATGACCGCCAGGCGCTCCTGCAGCCGCCTGAGGTTTTCGTGCGTCGCCTTGGTCTGTTCGGTGATCGAAGTGCCGATCCGATGGGTCATGCCGTCGATGCGCTGGCTGAGGGACTGGTTGAGTTCGGCCTGCCGGGCGCCGAACACCTCGGCCATGGCGGCAACCCGCCCCTGCATCTCCGTCTGGGCGGCAAGCAGCATCGCCATCTGTTCCTGCCGCTCCTCGTCGCGGGTATCCCGCCGCCGCGAGAGCGCCATCAGCAGCGCGACTGCCACTATCAGGCCGCCGGCGATGGCGAGATGGCCCAGCGTGACCGGCAGAGTGCCGATGAAAAACAATGGCTGGGAAAGGTCGATGGGCGCTGGTTCCATGGTGTAAGCCTAACAGATTCGCGGATGTTTTATAGATCAAAACATGAACATCTGTACCGTGCGGTTAACGCGAGGCCATGGGAAACGGCCGCTGAGGGTGGCAAGGCAATTTTCTTGCACGCCGGTGGAAAGATCGGCTATGGGAGCAGCATGACGATCAAGCCGCTTATCATCCTTCCCGATCCTGTGCTTCGCCAGGTTTCCACGCCGATCGAAACCATCGACGCGGACATCCGCCGTCTGGCCGACGATATGCTCGAAACCATGTATGACGCGCCCGGCATCGGCCTTGCCGCGATCCAGATCGGCGTTGCCAAACGCATGCTGGTGCTCGACGTTTCGAAAGAAGGCGACGACAAGACCCCGCTCGTCTTCATCAATCCCGAGATCGTTGCTTCGTCCGATGAGCGTTCGATCTACGAGGAAGGCTGCCTGTCGATCCCGGACTATTACGCCGAGGTCGAGCGCCCCGCGGCGATCACCGTCAAGCA
Source organism: Ensifer sp. EB106-03-01-XG145 (assembly GCF_058792075.1). Taxonomy (NCBI): domain Bacteria; kingdom Pseudomonadati; phylum Pseudomonadota; class Alphaproteobacteria; order Hyphomicrobiales; family Rhizobiaceae; genus Ensifer; species Ensifer sp. EB106-03-01-XG145. The sequence goes on from NZ_JBYTEC010000001.1 coordinate 371,583, forward strand.
TCTCGACCGTGACGGCAAGGAACAGATGATCGAGGCCGATGGCCTGCTCGCCACCTGCCTGCAGCATGAGATCGATCACCTGAATGGCGTGCTGTTCATCGATCATATCTCCAAGCTCAAGCGCGACATGGTGATCCGCAAGTTCACCAAGGCCGCCAAGACGCGCGGTGCGAAGGCGATCTGACGCCGGCCATGCAAGCGGTCGCGAACAGATCGCGCAAAGGGCACGATTTGAGGGCGGGAACCCATTGAACAATTCCAGGAAAAGCGTGAAACGGTTTTCCGCCTGGAATTGTCCTGTTTCAGAGAATGAGATCATTTCGCCGTTTCCCGTTTGAAGTGATCTGAAAGGACGGAGTTACCGCCTTGTCACTTCGCATCATCTTCATGGGTACGCCGGAATTTTCGGTGCCGACGCTGGCGGCGCTTGCCGAGGCTGGTCACCAGATCGTTGCCGCCTATACACAGCCTCCGCGACCGGGCGGCCGCCGCGGGCTCGATCTGCAGAAGTCGCCGGTGCATCAGGCGGCCGAGCTGCTCGGCATCCCCGTGCTGACGCCGGTCAACTTCAAGGACGAGCCGGATCGCCAGACCTTCCGCGACTTCGACGCTGATGTCGCCGTCGTCGTCGCCTATGGCCTGCTTCTGCCCGAGGCGATCCTCACCGGCACCAAATACGGCTGCTACAACGGCCATGCTTCGCTGCTGCCGCGCTGGCGTGGTGCTGCCCCCATCCAGCGCGCCATCATGGCCGGCGATCATGAGACCGGCATGATGGTGATGAAGATGGACAAGGGGCTGGATACCGGCCCCGTCGCCCTCACCAAGGCCGTCCAGATCGGCGAGACGATGACGGCGGGCGAATTGCACGACCGGCTGATGCAGGTCGGCGCGGGCTTGATGCGGGAGGCGATGGCCAAGCTCGCGGCCGGCGATCTGCTGCTGACCGCGCAGCCCGACGAGGGCGTCGTCTATGCGGCGAAGATCAGCAAGGCGGAAACCCGCATCGACTTTGCCCGCAGCGCTCGCGAGGTGCATGACCATATTCGCGGCCTGTCGCCATTCCCGGGCGCATGGTTCGAACTCGAAATCGCTGGCAAGCCGGAACGTATCAAGGTTCTGAATTCCGAGCCGGCATCGGGTGCCGGCGAGCCCGGCACGGCGCTTGACGACAATCTCACGATTGCCTGCGCCGAGGGTGCGGTTCGGCTCACGCGCCTGCAGCGCGCCGGCGGCAAGGCGCTCGGCGCCGCCGACTTCCTGCGCGGAACGCCGGTCGCGTCCGGCACGAGGGTCGGCTGATGCCGCGGTTCAAGCTGACCGTCGAATATGACGGCTCCGACTATGTCGGCTGGCAGCGGCAGGACAACGGCCAATCCGTGCAAGGGGCGATCGAAAAGGCGGTGCTGTCCTTGACCGGCGAGACCGTTTCGATCCGCGGCGCCGGCCGCACCGATTCCGGCGTGCATGCCAGTGGCCAGGTCATGCATGTCGATCTGACGCGCCCGTGGAAGCCCTATACGCTGCGCAACGCGCTGAACGCGCATCTGGGGCTTGCGGGTGAGCGTGTGGCGATCCTCGAAGCCGAGGAAACGTCGCCGGAGTTCGACGCGCGTTTCTCGGCGCTGCGCCGGCACTATCTCTACCGCATCATTTCCCGGCCGGCGCCGCTGGCGCTAGAAGCCAGGCGCGCCTGGTGGGTGCCGAAGCCGCTCGACCACGCGGCGATGCACGAAGGCGCGCAACGTCTCGTCGGCCACCATGACTTCACCACGTTCCGCTCCGCCCATTGCCAGGCAACGAGCCCGGTGCGCACCCTCGATCGGCTGGATGTCGCGCTCGTCGCCGGTGTCATCGAAATCCGCGCCACGGCGCAGAGCTTCCTGCACAATCAGATCCGGTCCTTTGCCGGTTCGTTGAAGCTGGTGGGCGAGGGGAAGTGGACGCCGGACGACCTGCAGGCCGCACTCGAAGCGCGTGACCGCAAGGCTTGCGGCCCCGTGGCTCCGCCCGATGGGCTATATTTCCTGCAAGTGGATTATTGATCGCCGGCTGATCCCGGGCTCCAGGCGTGTCTCGATCTTTCAGATTCGCTCGCGATTTGAGTCCTTGAAATTCCGCATGTCGTTATTGCAAAACCGCTGCGCACTTTTGCGCGACATGCGCTAGCCCGGGATCAGGCCGAAGAAGCGCTGCAGGAGATCGCCGATCATCATCGATGGCAGCAGGAAGAGTGCCGTCAGCGCCGAGGCAAGCAGGATCTGGTTGCCGGTAATCATGCGCAGGAGCCGGAAAAGCACCGCGACGCTGACGACGAGCAGCGCCAGCCAGATCAGGCTCGTCAGGCCCTGGCTTCCCGGAATGATCAGGCGAATGGCGGCGGGAATGGCCATCGCATAGGAAAGCGGGACCGAGAGCCAGTTGGTAGTGACGACGATGGGCACCACCGCGCCGGCAAAGCCGAGCGGGCGCGATAGAACAGCGATCAGCACCAGCGGCAGCAGCCAACTGACGAGATCGACGACCAAGAGCTTGAAGATGAAGCCGATGCCGATCACCGTGCCTTCAGGCATGGCCGACAGGTAGTAGAACCGCCAGGATGCCCATGTGACGGCGATCGCCGGCAGGCACCAGAGCATAGAGGTGAAGGAGCGCCAGAGGCCGCTCTCACTGAAATCGAGCCAGCGGAATCCCTCCTCTTTGCCCTGAGCCAAGAGCCAGAGGCCCTTGATATAGGCAAGCACCTCATCAAGCAGCGGCATGGCCGAACCAACTGAAGATGAAGGTTTCGTAGATGTTCGTCAGCGTCTCGAGGTCGGCGACGGCAACGCGCTCGTCGACCATGTGCATGGTCTGGCCGACCAGGCCGAATTCGACCACAGGGCAGTAGTCCTTGATGAAACGCGCATCCGAAGTGCCGCCCGTGGTCGACAGCTTCGGCTGGCGGCCGGTGACCGCTTCGACAGCGCCGGAAAGCGAATCGATCAGCGCATTGTTGCGCGTCAGGAACACGTGGCTCGGGCGTTCGGCCCAGGTGATCTCGTAGCGGACGGGCGCGCGGTCGGGCCTGAGGCTGCCGCTTGCAGCCGCCCGGTCGAGCCGGGCGATGATCTCGGCCATCAGGCTTTCCGCCGTCCAGGTGTCGTTGAAGCGGATGTTGAAGGCGGCACTCGCCTTGGCCGGAATGACGTTGACGGCGCCATTGCCGACATCGATCGTCGTCACCTCAAGGTTCGATGCCTGGAAACTCTCGGTGCCGTTGTCGAAGGGCGGATCCATCAGCGCCTGGGTCAGCTGCAGGATGCCGCGCACGGGATTGTCGGCAAGGTGCGGATAGGCGGCATGGCCCTGCACGCCGTTGACGTTGATGCGGCCGGAGAGCGAGCCGCGCCGGCCGATCTTGATCATGTCGCCGAGATGGTCCGGATTGGTCGGTTCGCCGACGAGGCAGGCGTCCCAGCGCTCGCCCTTGTCGGCCGCCCATTGCAAGAGCTTGGTGGTGCCATTGATTGCCGGCCCCTCTTCGTCACCGGTGATGAGGAAGGAAACCGAGCCCTTCGGGAGCCCTTGTTTTTCGATGTGGCGGGCGACTGCGGCGACGAAGCAGGCGATGCCGCCCTTCATGTCGACGGCGCCGCGGCCGTACATTTCTCCGCCGGCGATGTCGGCCGAAAACGGGCCGTGGCTCCAGGCGGCTTCGTCGCCGACGGGAACGACATCGGTATGGCCGGCGAACATCAGATGCGGGCCTTCCGTGCCGAGCCGGGCATAGAGGTTCTCGATATCGGGCGTGCCGACGTCCTTCGCCACCACGCGATCGACCGCAAAGCCGAGCGGCTTCAGCATCGCCTCCAGGGCGGAAAGCGCTCCGCCTTCGGCCGGGGTGACCGAGGGGCAGCGAATGAGGGTGGCGAGATTGGCGATCGGATCGGTGGGGGTCATCTAACGCTATGCCGTCTGCTTGGCCGCTGAGGCCAATGGAATGGAGGCTGCTGGTTTATCCGATCGCCAGCGAACTGTCACGCGGGATGGGGAACTGTCACGCGGGGATGCAATGCGGCGCCGCGCCTGGGCGGAGGCGCGACGCCGCAGCGTCAGCGGGCCGGGATGGATCCGGCCCGCGTGAAGAGTGTAACGGGTAAAAAGGCCCTATTCTCCGGGTGCGAGATGCGGCGCTTCGATATGGGCTCCGGCGTGCTTCAGAGGCCGCTCGCCGGTAAGCTTGCGGATCAGCACGTAGAAGACCGGCGTCATGAAGATGCCGAAGGCGGTGACGCCGATCATGCCGGCAAAGACCGCGACACCCATGGCCGAGCGCATTTCCGCACCGGCCCCCGTGGACGTGACCAGCGGCACCACGCCCATGATGAAGGCCATCGAGGTCATCAGGATCGGACGAAGACGCAGCCGGCTCGCCTCGATCGCGGCCTTGACCGGGGTGCTGCCCGACAGTTCGAGTTCGCGGGCGAACTCGACGATCAGGATGGCATTCTTCGCCGACAGGCCGACCAGCACGATCAGGCCGATCTGGGTGAAGACGTTGTTGTCGCCTCCCGTCAGCCAGACGCCCACCAGTGCCGCCATGATGCCCATCGGCACGATCAGGATGATCGAGATCGGCAGGGTTAGGCTTTCATACTGGGCGGCGAGCACCAGATAGACGAGCAGCAGCGCCAGCGGGAAGACCAGGATGCCCGAATTACCGGCCAGGATCTGCTGATAGGTGAGATCCGTCCATTCGAAGGCGATGCCCGGCGGCAGGGTTTCGGCGGCGATCTTCTCGATAGCCGCCTGTGCCTGGCCGGACGAGAAGCCCGGAGCCGGGCCGCCGTTGATGTCGGCGGACAGGAAGCCGTTATAGCGGATCGCCCGTTCGGCGCCGACGGTCTGCTCGACCTTCAACAGCGCCGACAGCGGGATCATCTCGCCGGTCTGCGAACGCACCTTCAGCTTGCCGATGTCGTCGGCATGGCTGCGGTAGTTGGCATCCGCCTGGATGCGCACGCTGTAGGTGCGGCCGAAGGCGTTGAAGTCGTTGACGTAGAGCGAGCCCAGGTAGATCTGCAGGGTCTCGAACACGTCGGTGACCGCCACGCCGAGCTGGCGTGCCTTCACCCGATCGAGGTCGGCATAAAGCTGCGGCACGTTGATCTGGAAGCTGGAATAGAGCCCGGCCAGCTCAGGCGTCTGGTAGGCCTTGGCAAGGAACGCCTTGGTCGCCTCGTCGAGCGCCTGGTAACCGAGGCCGTTCTTGTCCTCGAGCTGCAGCTTGAAGCCGCCGGTCGTGCCGAGACCCTGGACGGGCGGCGGCGGGAACATGGCGATGAAGGCATCCTGGATCGCGCCGAATTCCTGGTTGAGCTGCATGGCGATCGCGCCGCCTGACAGTTCGGGCGTCTTGCGCTCCTCGAAGGGTTTCAGGGCAACGAAGACGATGCCGGAGTTCGACGAGTTGGTGAAGCCGTTGATCGACAGGCCCGGGAAGGCGATGGCGTTCTTGACGCCCGGATGCTTGAGCGCAATTTCGCTCATGCGCTTGATCACGTCTTCCGAGCGGTCGAGCGTTGCTCCATCAGGAAGCTGGGCGAAGCCGATCAGGTACTGCTTGTCCTGGGCCGGCACGAAGCCGCCGGGGATGGCGCGGAACAGCGTGAAGGTGACGCCGAGCAGCAGGACATAGACGACCATGATCAGCGACTTGCGCGTCAGGATGCGGCCGACGCCGCGGCCATAGGCCTCCGAGCTTGCCCCGAAGAAGTGGTTGAAGCCGCGGAAGAACCAGCCGAAGGCCTTGTCCATCGCCCGCGTCAGCCAATCCTTCGGCGCGTGATGGTCCTTCAGGAGAAGGGCGGCCAGCGCCGGAGACAGCGTCAGCGAGTTGAGGGCCGAGATGACAGTCGAGATCGCGATCGTCAGCGCGAACTGGCGATAGAACTGACCGGTGAGGCCGGTGATGAAGGCGAGCGGCACGAAGACGGCGACGAGCACCAGCGCAATCGCGATGATCGGGCCGGAGACTTCCTGCATAGCGCGATAGGTCGCCTGAACCGGCGACAGGCCCTGCTCGATGTTGCGTTCGACGTTTTCCACCACCACGATCGCATCGTCGACGACGATGCCGATCGCAAGCACCAGGCCGAAGAGGCTGAGCGCGTTGATCGAGAAGCCGAAGACATACATCACCGCGAAGGTGCCGACGATCGAGACCGGCACGGCGACGAGCGGGATGATCGAGGCGCGCCACGTCTGCAGGAAGATGATGACGACAAGCACGACGAGCGCGATCGCTTCGAGCAGGGTATGGATGACCGACTCGATCGAGGCGCGGACGAATTGCGTCGTGTCGTAGACGATCTCGTAGTCGACGCCCTCAGGCATGGTGAGCTTCAGCTCAGCCATGGCCTTGTGCACGTTTTCGGAGATCTGGATCGCGTTCGAGCCCGGCGCCTGGAAAATGCCCATGCCGACCGCCGGCTTGTTGTCGAGCAGCGAGCGCAGCGAGTAGTCGGCAGCGCCCATCTCGACGCGGGCGACGTCGCCAAGGCGGGTCACTTCGCCCTCGGCGCCGGATTTGACGACGATGTTGGCGAAATCCTCAGGCGTCTGCAGACGCCCTTGCGCGTTGACGGAAAGCTGCAGATCGAGGCCGGGAACGGAAGGCGAAGCACCGATGACGCCGGCGGCCGCCTGGACGTTCTGACCGCGCACCGCATTGGCGATGTCGCTTGCGGCAAGACCGCGCTCGGCGGCCTTCTGCGGGTCGATCCAGACGCGCATCGAATAGTCGCCGCCGCCGAAGATCTGCACCTGGCCGACGCCGTCGATGCGGGCCAGCCGATCCTTGACGTTCAGCACACCGTAGTTGCGCAGATAGTTGATGTCATATTGCCCGTTGGGCGAGATCAGGTGCACGACCAGCGTCAAGTCTGGCGAGCTCTTGACGGTGGTGACGCCGAGGCGGCGCACCTCTTCGGGCAGCCGCGGCTCGGCCTGCGAGACGCGGTTCTGCACGAGCTGCTGGGCCTGGTCCGGATCGGTGCCGAGTTCGAAGGTGACCGTCAGCGTCATCAGGCCGTCGGCGGTCGCCTGGCTCTGCATGTAGAGCATGCCTTCGACGCCGTTGATCTGTTCTTCGAGCGGTGTCGCCACCGTCTCGGCGATAACGGCCGGGTTGGCGCCCGGGTACTGCGCGCGCACGACGATCTGCGGCGGAACGACTTCGGGATATTCGGAGATCGGCAGACCGGTCATGCCGATCAGGCCGGCCACGAAGATCAGGACCGAAAGAACGCCCGCGAAGACCGGGCGGTCGACGAAGAAGCGTGAGAAATTCATGGTATCCCCCTTGGGACGAGTTCGGGCAGACGGCGGGTGTGCCGCGGCGAAAAGTGTCGCCGCGCGGCGCTGTCTGCTGAGTGATGCCTAGGCCGGCCGCCTCTTCACACCAGGCGAAGAGGCACCTGGATTACTTGGCGATCGAGGCGGTCGTTTCCTCAACCTGCTGCGGCGCCACGACGACGCCAGGGCGAACCCGCTGCAGGCCGTTGACGACGATGTTCTCGCCGGACTTCAGGCCGCTTTCGACGATCCGCAGACCATCGGAATTCGGCCCGAGTTTCACCTGGCGGTACTCGACCTTGTTGTCGGTGCCGACGACGAAGACGAACTTCTTGTCCTGGTCGGAGCCGATGGCGCGGTCGCTGATCACGAGCTTTTCCTCGGGGTCCGGCTCGCCGATGCGGATGCGGACGAACTGGCCAGAGATCAGCTTGCCGTCGGCGTTTTCGAGCGCTGCACGCACCCGGATCGTGCCGGTTGCCGCATCCACCTCGTTGTTGATGAGCTGGATATGGCCCGTGATCGGCGTGCCCTCGTCCGCGGCGGTGCCGACCTGGACCGGAAGGCGCTCGATCGCGTCGCCGCCTGCCGAGGAGGCAAGTTTGGCGAGTGCGGTCGTGACCACCTCTTCGCTGGCGTTGAAGCTCGCATAGATCGGATCGACCGAGACGAGTGTCGTCAGCACCGGCGAGGCAGAGCCTGCGGCGACCAGGTTGCCGGCGGTGACGTCGAGCCGGCCGACGCGGCCGGAAATCGGCGCCCGCACCTCCGTATATTGCAGGTCGAGTTCGGCGGTACGCAACGCCGCCTTGGCCGAGCGCACTTCGGCTTGAGCTTCGTCATAGGCGCTGGAGCGCTGGTCGACGCTGCTCTGCGGCACGGCGCTGGTGGTCACCAGCTTGCGGCCGCGCTCGAGTTCGATCTTGGCAAGCGCGACGCGCGCTTCGGCTGCCTCGACCTGGGCCTTCGCCCGTTCGACGGCCGCGGCATAGGGCTCGGGATCGATCGTTACCAAGAGATCGCCCTGCTTGACGAGCGCGCCTTCGCGGAAATGCGCCTTGAGAATGGCGCCGCCGACGCGCGGGCGAACCTCGACCCGCTCGATCGCTTCGAGCCGGCCGGAGAATTCCTCCCAGGTGGTGATACGCTTGGACTGCGCCCGCGACACCGAGACCGGCACGGCCGGAGGTGGCGCCGCGGCGGTCTCGGTTGCGGCGTCGGCCTCGAAATGCTGCGGCAGGCCGAGCATGACGGCACCACCGCCGGCGACAGACAAAAGGATACTCAGGCCGGCGCCCCAGAGGGCCCGACGGGTCACTATCGATGTCATCTTTTCTCTCCTTGCCGGTTGGGAGCCGGCGCGTTGCTTTCGATGTCAGACAAGGTGAAGGGGCTGGGTGACCGCCGCTCTCGTCTAACGCACCGTCATTTCCGCCGGCTTCGCCCCCGTCTTCTGGAAGAATCGGGAGAAGATGCCGGTAATTTCTTCCTGCTGTGCCGCCCAGTTTTCCTTGGCGACCGTATTCTGCGGCAGCCATCCGGCTCGTCCCGGCAGGACGTGAGATTCAACTGATACGCCCGCCTGACGCAGGCGTTTGGCATAGGCTTCGGTTTCGTCGCGCATCGGACACTCCTCGCTGGTGAGGATCAGCGAAGGCACGAGGCCGGCGAGCCGCGTGCAGTGGGCCGGCGCGGCGTAAGGATGCGTGAAGCCGCCGCTTTGCCCGAGGTAGCGCTGCCAGCCGTCGGCGATCGATTGCGCCGAGGACTGCGGACAGTATTGCCGGAACGATTCCGTCGCGAGACACGGGTCGAGCATCGGCGACAAAAGAATCTGGCCCTTGAGGTCGGTCAGATACTGGTCACGCGCCATCAGCGCGGCGCCGGCGGCAACATTGCCGCCCGCCTCTTCGCCGGCCACGAACAGCGACGATTTCTTGTGCGCGAACTGCGGGCAGCGCGAGCGCATCGACGACAGCATGGCGTAGGCGACATCAAGCGCCGCGGGAAACGGATTGAGGCAAGCTGTGGAATATTCCGGCGAGATCACCACGGCGCCAGCCGCCGCAAGCGCCTCGGCGACGCGCTCACCGGCGGCGATCGTTCCGCCCATGAAGGAGCCGCCATGCAGGTGCAGCACGATCGGCGGCGGATTGAGCAAAGCTTCGCCGCGGTAGACGCGTGCCGTGCAGCAGCCTTGGCCGGTCTGCATCGTCTCCACTTTGAACAGTTCGCCCATCTCTCTTGCCTTCGGCCCGAGCTCAACCCACATGTGGCGACAACACGCCACGGTAGGAGAATAACATTGTCTTCTGTCTGGAATAGTCTTTTCAAACTGACTACACTATTCGTATTCTCGAACAATTATGGCTCTTGAAAATGGACCAGCTCACGGCCATGCGTGCGTTCCTCCGGGTCGTCGAAACCGGGAACTTCACGCGCGCCTCCGCGTCGCTCAGCATGCCCAAGGCAACGTTGACCAATCTCATCCAGGGGCTGGAGGCGCATCTGCGCACGAAGCTCCTGAACCGCACCACGCGCCGCGTGCTGGTGACGCCTGATGGTGCGCTTTATTACGAGCGGGCCGCGCGCCTCTTGACCGACCTCGACGAACTGGACGGCAGCCTGTCGAGCGCCCAGAGTTTGCCGAAGGGGCGATTGCGTGTCGAGACGGCGGGCGCCTTTGCCAATCTGATCATCGTTCCAGCGCTTCCTGAGTTCAATCGGAAGTATCCGGACATCCAGATCGACCTCGGCGTTTCCGATCGCACCGTCGACTATCTCGCGGAGAACGTCGATTGCGCCATCCGTGGCGGCGCACTGACGGATCAGTCGCTGATCGCCCGACGCATTACAGAGATGAAATTCGTCACCTGCGCCTCGCCGGAATATCTCAAGCGGCACGCAATGCCGCAGCATCCTTCCGATCTCGCGAAGAATTGCTCCGTTGTCGGCTATTTCATGCCGAAGACCGGCCAGCCGATGCCCTACCAGTTCCGCCGCGGCAACGAAGAGATGGAGGTCCAGGGTCGTTACAGCGTCGCGGCAAACGAGGCGACGACCTATCTTGCTGCCGCGCGCGCCGGATTGGGTGTCATCCAGGTGCCGCTCTTCATGGTCCGCGACGATCTGCGGGCCGGCACCATGGTTCCGGTGCTCAGCGACTGGCAGATCGATCCGGAGCCGGTCTATCTTGTCTATCCGCCGAACCGCCACTTGAGCAGTCGCCTGCGCGTCTTTGCCGACTGGGTGGTGAAGGTGGTCGCCCAGTCGCAACTCGACGCGGAGTGAGCCTCACTTGTCTCGTTCGGCGTCGTAGCGCTCGCGGGCCACATCCAGCGCGCCGAAATGCGTCTCGGCCCAACGATCGAGCACCAGCAAGGTTTCGCTGAGTGAGCGGCCGATCGGGCTCAAGCTGTATTCCACATGCGGCGGCACGGTCTTCTTGTCCTCGCGGATAACGAGGCCGTTGCGCTCCAGCTCCTTCAGCGTCTGCGTCAGCATCTTCTGCGAGATGTCGCCGAGCCGGCGCATCAGCGCGGCATTGCGCATCGGCCCACCTTCGAGCGCCGAGATAATGAGCATCGGCCATTTGCCGGCGATCAGCTCCAGCGCGTGGCGTGACGAGCAGGTTGGATCGAACACGTCAGGGATCGAGGCTGCGGGCGCTTTCGCCGGGCTTTCCGGATTTTCCATAGTTACCAAAAGGTGCGTAATTGTTCTTTGGTGCCTACCCTACCAGATTGTGAACCATGTGAGAATTCCAATGGAGACGAACATGGCATGGATCATTCTGATAGCGGCGAGCCTCGTCGAGATCGTCATGGGGCTGGCGCTGAAATACGCCGAGGGCTGGACGAAACTGATGCCGAGCGCGATCGGCATCGCGGCAGCTCTCGGCAGCGTCTATCTCCTGACGATCGCGATGCGAGACCTGCCGGCAGGCACGGCCTATGCCGCCTGGACCGGCATCGGCTCGGTCGGCATCACTGTGCTCGGCATCGTCCTCTTCGGCGACCCGGTCTCCTGGATGCGCATCACCTGCATCGCGATGATCATCGTCGCCGTCGCCGGCCTTCGCTTCCTGGAAGCCTGAGACCACATCGTTCGCAACCCTGCTCACGAAAAAAGCGCCGCGATCCGATCGCGGCGCTTTTTAATTGACTGAGAACTCTGCCGGTGTCGGCTTAGCCCTGGCGGTTCTTGGCGTTGCCCTTGGGCTTGGTTTTGGGCTTGAAGCCGCCGTCCTTGCTGGCGTCCGGCTTGCCCTTCTTCTTGTTGTTCCAGGGCTTGTCGGCACCCTTGGCCGGCGGCCGGTCCTCGGTATGGGCCGGTCCATCGGAATAGGCGGCCTTCTTTTCGAACTTCCGCTTCGGCTTGAAGTCGCCGCGATCATCGCTCCGCACAGCATCGTCGGAATAGGGGCGCTTCTTGGCAAAGCCCGGCTTGTCCTTGGAGAAGTTTGGTTTGTCCTTGGAGTAGCTCGGCTTTTCCTGACGCTGCTGCGAGAGGTCAGGCGCGCCGGCGAGCGGCTTCACGCGGATGCCTTTCTCCAGCATCTTGTCCTTGCCGATGGCCGACAGGAACCGTTCGGCACCCTCGGAGGTCATCTCGACGAAGGTTTCCTCCTGCTGCATGCGGATCGCGCCGATGTCGCGCTTCGTCAGCTTGCCGTGGCGGCAGAGCATCGGGATCAGCCAGCGCGGCTCGGCGCTCTGCTTGCGGCCGACGGAGAGCGAGAACCAGCTGCCGTCGCTGAAGTCCGCCCGTTCGGCGCCGAAGTCCTCGCGCGGTGCACGGTCATCGCGCGGTGCGCGTTCGTCGCGGCGCGGCTTGGCGCCGACAGTAACTTCGATCAGGTCTTCCGGGGCTGAGCGTCCCGAGCGGAACTGGCGCACAAAGGCAGCGGCCATCTGTTCAGCACCGTGGCGTTCGATGAGCGCTGCGACGATCGCCTCCTCGTCCTCGCGGATCGGCTCGGCAAAGCTGGTGTCGGCAAGCAGGCGCTCGTCGTCACGCTGGCTGACCTCGTCGGCCGACGGTGGCCGCGCCCATGTCGCGGTGATCCGTCCGCCGTCGAGCAAGCGCTCGGCCTTGCGGCGCTGGTTGACCGGCACGATCAGCGCGCTCACCCCCTTCTGGCCGGCGCGTCCGGTTCGGCCGCTGCGGTGCAGCAGCGTTTCCGAGTTGGTCGGCAGGTCGGCGTGGATGACCAGTTCGAGGCCCGGCAGGTCGATGCCGCGGGCGGCGACGTCGGTGGCGATGCAGACACGGGCGCGGCCGTCGCGCATGGCCTGCAGCGCGTGGGTGCGTTCGTTCTGGCTGAGTTCGCCCGAGAGCGCCACCACCGAGAAGCCGCGGTTGTTGAAGCGGGCGGTCAGGTGGTTGACCGCGGCGCGGGTCGAACAGAAGACGATCGCGTTTCTGGCCTCATAGTAGCGCAGCACGTTGATGATCGCGTTCTCGCGATCGTTCGGCGCCACCGTCAGGGCGCGATATTCGATGTCGACATGCTGCTTCTGTTCGGAAGCGGTGCTGATGCGCACGGCGTCGCGCTGGTAGTTCTTGGCAAGCGTCGCGATCGATTTCGGCACGGTTGCCGAGAACATCAGCGTGCGGCGGTCATCGGGGGATTCCTCGAGAATGAATTCGAGGTCCTCGCGGAAGCCGAGGTCGAGCATCTCGTCGGCCTCGTCGAGCACGATGGCGCGCAGCGAGGAAATGTCGAGCGAGTTGCGGCGGATATGGTCGCAAAGACGTCCGGGCGTGCCGACGACGATGTGCGCGCCGCGTTCCAGCGCCCGCTTCTCGGTACGCATGTCCATACCGCCAACACAGGAAGCGATGGTCGCGCCGGTTTGTTCGTAGAGCCATTCGAGCTCGCGCTTCACCTGCAGCGCCAATTCGCGCGTCGGGGCGATCGCCAGCGCCAGCGGTGCGCCGGCCGGGCCGAAGCGGCGCTCGTCACCCAGCAGGGTCGGCGCGAGCGCAAGGCCGAAGGCGACCGTCTTGCCGGAACCGGTCTGCGCCGAGACCAGCGCGTCCCTGTCGGCGAGCTCCGGGTCGCGCATCGCCTTTTGAACCGGCGTCAATTCGTTGTAACCGCGTTTTGCCAACGCCTCGGCGATCGCAGGCGCGATCCCTTCGAATTCAGTCATATCGTGTCTTTCGGATTTCGGTCGTCATGCCCAGGACGATCGGATCGTCATTGGCGCGAATTGCCGTGGCCAGCACGTCGCGGGCCTGTCATGGCGCGCTACATACGCGCTCGCACGGTTCTTGTACAGGGGCGAAGGGTCCAGAGCGGGATGAGGAAAGGTGTGCACGGTTTTCCGCCCGTATCCCGCTCCAACTTACAGGAAACGATCCGTTTGTGATTTTGGGTCGATCCGATCCAAAATCATCGTGTCTAGATTCCCGGTTGGTCGCTGCGCGCGCCGAATTCGTTGGGTCCCGGCTCACCCGGCCACAGGCAAAGCGCGATGAAAACCACCGGGCTGAGGACGGGAATGAACAGACAGAGCGAGAGCGGTCCGGGATAGCCGATATCGTGCAGGCGCTTGATCGCCAGCATGGCGATCGAGGGCAGGGAGACGATCGCCGAGATGGCGAACGCCAGTGTCCAGAGGGCCAGCGCCGTCTCGTGTTCTTCGTTGGCAACCATCCTGGCGACGATGAAGCCGCCGATGAGGAACCAGAACAGCCAGGACAGGAAGAAGGGCAGGCGGCCGATGCGACCAGAGGGGCTGAAGAACAGCCAGGTCATGCTCGGCTGCGGCCCCTCCGGTGTCATCGCATCAGTCCCGCAGCAGTTCGTTGATGCCGGTCTTCGAGCGGGTCTTCTCGTCGACGCGCTTGACGATGACGGCGCAATAGAGGTTCGGTGCCGGCTGGCCGTTGCCCATGGTCGAGCCTGATGGCATCGAGCCTGCGACGACGACGGAATAGGGCGGCACTTCGCCATAGGTGATTTCGCCGGTGGCGCGGTCGACGATCTTGGTCGACTTGCCGATGAAGACGCCCATGCCGAGGACCGAGCCCTCGCGCACGATGCAGCCTTCGACGACTTCCGAGCGGGCGCCGATGAAGCAATTGTCCTCGATGATCGTCGGGCCGGCCTGCATCGGCTCCAGTACGCCGCCGATGCCGACGCCGCCAGAGAGATGCACGTGCTTGCCGATCTGGGCGCAGGAGCCCACGGTTGCCCAGGTATCGACCATCGTGCCTTCGCCGACATAGGCGCCGAGGTTGACGAAAGATGGCATCAGGATCGCGTTGGGGGCGATATAGGCCGAGCGGCGCACGACGCAGTTCGGTACGGCGCGGAAACCAGCCTTCTCGAATTCGTTGACGCTCCAGCCGTCGAACTTCGACGGTACCTTGTCCCACCAGACGGACTGGCCCGGTCCACCCTTGACGATTTCCATCGGGTTGAGGCGGAAGGAGAGCAGCACCGCCTTCTTCAGCCATTGATTGACCGTCCATACGCCATCCTCGCCGCGCTGGGCAACGCGGACCTTGCCGCCGTCGAGCAGGTTCAGCGCCGTCTCCACGGCATCGCGCACTGCGCCGCGCGTTCCGGTGCTGACGGAATCGCGGTCTTCAAAGGCGGTCTCGATCGTCTGCGACAGGGAGGTGAGGTCGTGGTTCGTCATCGGAATTCCTTAAAGTTCGGCGGTTATCCTGCGAAAGCTCTACTGCATAATTCCTCAAATCGGAATCGATTTAAGGACAAAAATACGCAGCAGATCTAGGTGCTGCAGCGATCTTGACACGTCTTGGCGGACGTGTGGCGCTGTAGAAGCCGGTCCTGAAAAGTTGAAGGGCTTTTCAGGCCGATGCGCTTGCCCGGGGTTGGCAAATCCGGGCGATTCCTGCACTACAGCGCCGCGCACCCGTTCGGGACGCGCAAGGGGCGCGCAGCGCAGTGGTGCGCTTGCAACCTTCATGACCGAGGATTGAGGATAGGACGCGTCTGGCCGAGATGCCGATTGTCCGGAACGCGACGAGAAAGACGACACGATGGCACGCATGAAGAAGCGCGCACTGCGCCGCAAGGACGGGGTCTGGGATCCACTGGCCGACAGCTCGCAGAGCCGGCAGCGAGCGCAGACGGTCCCGATCACGCCGCAATCGGCATCGCCCTCCTATCGCCTCGCCTATATCGACGACGATTTCCTTTGCCGCGAGGAACTGCGCCCGGTCCGTCTGCAGCTCGAACTCATGAAGACCGAGATGATGCTGGAAGAACGCGGCATCAATTCCACCATAGTGATGTTCGGCGGTGCCCGCATTCCCGAGCCCGGCGGTGATGCCTGGGCGGCAAAGAACGAGACCCAGCGCAAGAACCTCGAGGCGGCCTCGGTCTATTACGAGGAAGCGCGCAAGTTCGCGCGGCTCTGCTCCGAGCATTCGGCCAAGCTGCACCACAAGGAATATGTGGTCGTCACCGGCGGCGGACCTGGCGTGATGGAGGCGGGCAACCGCGGCGCCCACGATGTCGGTGCACCGTCGATCGGCCTCAACATCGTGCTGCCGCATGAGCAGGCGCCGAACCGCTTCGTGACGCCGGAACTGTCGTTCAACTTCCACTACTTCGCCATCCGCAAGATGCACTTCCTCTTGCGTGCCAAGGCCGTCACCGTCTTCCCCGGTGGCTTCGGCACGCTCGACGAGCTCTTTGAAACGATGACGCTGATGCAGACCGGACGTCTGGCGCTGGTGCCGCTCATTCTCTTCGGCGAAAAGTTCTGGCGTTCGATCGTCAACTTCGAGGCGCTTGCCGAGTTTGGCACGATCGCACCCAATGACATCGATCTGGTACACTTTGTCGAAACGGCGGACGAAGCCTGGGAGATCATTGCCCGCTTCTACGAAACCGTCGATCCGAAGTCGGTGCCGATGGCGAACGGGCGGCGCTAGGCGCGGCGTTCAATAATGCACATAGCCCCTTGCGCGGGTTGCAAGGGGCTATGGGTCAGGCAGGAGCCTCTCCACCGGGCGGTGGAAAGAGGGGGATGCTCCCGTCAGATCTTCTTGGTGAAGTCGGCTGCGTCGATGACACCGTCACCGTTCTTGTCTCGCCGCTTGAACATGGTCTCGGCGGCGCTCGAAACTTCGCTCGCGCTGAGCGAGCCATTGCCATCGGTGTCGATGCGTTTGAAGGCCTTCGGCCTGAGACCCGGCAGCATCGTTGGGCGAACTTCCTTGACCTTGGCAAGGGCCGCTTCGCGCTCGGTGCCAGTCTTGTCCTTGGCCTCTTTCCAGGCCTTGCGTGCCTCGCGGAAGGCTTCGCGTTTGGCCTTCATCTCATCGGCGCTGATCTGGCCATCGCCATTGGTGTCGAAGGTTTTGAAGTTGTCGGAGATCCGCGCCTGGAACTCGGCGAGCGAAACCTTCTGGTCCTTGTCGGTGTCGAGCCGCTGGATCATGCGCTCGCCCCGTTGCTCGGGCGTCATCTTTTCGCGCGCGGCAAAAGAGGGGCCGGCCATGCCGGTGACGGCGACTGAGAGCGCGGTCACGGTAAGGATCAGGATCTTGTTCGGCATCATGCTTCCTTTCGATCGGGTTGTCCCTGATCGAAAGGATAGCCGGTGAAGAGCGCCGTTCCAGTTAAACTTTGGTAATTTAAGTCATTGGCCGCAAAGAGGTTTTTTGCTGGCCAAATTGTGTCGGTCAGAGATCGGACAGGACGTGGCGCAGGAAGCCGGTGAGGTCCTCCGTCACGTAGTCGATCTGCTCATCCGTATCGTTCGACTTCTCCCAGGACTCCGCAAACGTGTATTCGAGGTTGTGCGGCACCAGCAGCACCGTCTTCATGCCGAGCGCCTTCGGCACCAGGAGGTTGCGCGGCAGGTCCTCGAACATCACGGCGTTCCGGGTGTCGACCCGGTGCAGGCTCATGAACTTGTCATAGGTCTCACCAGCCGGCTTCGGCACGAAATCGGCGGCAACGATGTCGAAGATGTCGTCGAAATGGTCGAGGATCCCGAGCGCTCGCGCCGTCATCTGCGCATGCGCGACACTGCCGTTGGTGAAGATGAACTTGCGGCCTGGAAGCGACTTGATGGCTTCGCCGAGTGCCGGATCCGGCGGCACGATCGAGTAGTCGATCGCATGCGCCTGCTCGAGGAACTCGTTCGGGTCGATGCCGTGGTGGATCATCAAACCTTTGAGCGTCGTGCCGTGGTCGCGGTAGTAGTCTTTCTGCAGCTTCTTCGCATCGGCCGGGTCCAGCGACAAAAGCTTCGCCACATAGGCCGTCATGTTGCGGTCGATTTGCGCAAACAGGTTGACGTGGTGCGGATAGAGCGTGTTGTCGAGGTCGAAGACCCAGTCGGTGACATGGGCGAAGTCGGATTGGTTCGGCAGGCGGTTGAGCTTTTTCATGACCGCCTTATGACATGGGGAAAGGTGGCGGCAAATGAGAAAAATGCAAATCGCTGCTCGGGCCGCAATGCTGGCGCATAGAATTCCACTTTGAATTGTCAAACCGGCGTGGCATCTTCCGGCGCGCGGTTTTGGCTCGGGGGAATGTAGGTGCCAATGTCGGACGAACTGTTCTATCTGCTGTTTCTGTTCGGATTCTATTCGTTCACTGTCGGGACCTATTTCGCGCTCGGTTACGGCATCACTTGGCTCAACGAGCGCAATCCCGAGCGAAAGATCCAGAAGGGACGCGGCTCCGACAAGCGGCGCAAAGCCGAGATCCGCCAGAGCCTGGCATCGATGTTCAGCGCCTGCCTGCCGCTGACGATCGGCCTCTATGCGCAGCAGAAAGGCTGGGCGCCGGCACCCTGGGATTTCAGCTGGTGGTGGGCGGTGCCGTTCTTCGTGCTCAGCATGATCCTCTACGATGCCTGGTTCTATTTCATGCACCGGCTGCTGCACACCAAGTGGCTCTATCCGCTGCATGCCCTGCATCATAAAAGCGTCGCGCCGACGATCTGGAGCACCTATTCGGAAGATGTCTTTGACAACTTCCTGCTTCAGAGCTTTTCCGCCGTCGTCGTTTTCGTCGTGCCGTTTCCGCCAGTGATCCTCATCGGGCATAGGCTGTTCGAGCATTTCAATGGCATGATCGGGCATTGCGGCTTCGAGTATTTCGCCACGTCGACGGCCCGTTATCCGTCTCCCCTGTTGTGCACGACGTTCCATGACCAGCACCATTCAGGCTTCAAATACAATTACGCCAACTATTTCTCGTTCTGGGATCGTGTGCTCGGCACGCTCGCACCCAACTACGATCAGCGCGTGAAGACGTTTGAGGACGAGGCGCCGCGGATCGCGATCAATCCGTCCGTTGTGCTCGCCGAGGCTCAGGAAAAGGCGGACTGAAACGCTGGAGCGCGCGGGGCCTTGGCAATGCCGGGAGCCGCGTGCTAGCTCGCAGCCATGGAAACCTGGGTCCTCATCACCGTCGCTGCGGCATTCCTTCAGAACGTCCGCTCGGCCATGCAGAAACACCTGAAAGGCGTCATGGGCACGACGGGCGCGACCTTCGTGCGCTTCGGCTTCGGCCTGCCTTTCGCCTTTCTCTATCTGTTTCTGCTCTGGCAGGTGGCCGGTCGTCCGCTTCCAGTGCCGAATGGCACGTTCTTCCTCTGGGCTATTATCGGCGGGCTGGCGCAGATTGCTGCGACCTTCCTGCTCGTCCACCTCTTCTCGTTCCGCAACTTTGCTGTCGGCACTGCCTATTCCCGCACCGAGCCGGCGCAGGCGGCGGTGTTTGGCCTTATCTTCCTCGGCGAAAAGGCGAGCCAGGGAACCCTGGTGGCAATCGCCATCTCGGTCGTCGGCGTGATGCTGATCTCGGTGGCGCGCACGACACTCAGCCCACGCACGCTCGTGACCTCGGTGTTCAGTCGCACGGCCGGCATCGGTCTGCTGTCAGGTACGTTCTTCGGTCTTTCGGCCGTTTCCTATCGTTCGGCCTCACTGGCGCTCGCGCCGAGCCTTCCGGCGCCCGACTACATCATGCAGGCGAGCTATACGCTCGGATTCGTCATCCTGCTGCAGACCGTGGTCATGCTGATCTGGATCGTGCTTCGCGAGCGCGACGAGCTGCCACGCATCGCCGCCGCCTGGAAGCCCGCCTTCGTCGTCGGCTTCGTCGGCGCATCTGCCTCCTTCGGCTGGTTCATGGCGATGACGCTGCAGCAGGCCGCCGTCGTCAAGGTCGTGGCCCAGGTGGAAATGCTCTTCACCTTCGCCTCGTCTTTCTTCATCTTCCGCGAATGGATCAACCGCCTGGAGCTTTTCGGCTGCCTGCTGATCGTGCTCGGCGTGGTGATGCTCGTCCTGATCTGAAACCTGGTGCTGATCTGAAAAATAGGCGCCCGAAAACCGGCGCCTTCGCGCATGCGGGCGTGGTAGAACGCCTGCATGTTGTTCGATCTTCCCTCCGATGAAACGCTCTACGACGCGCTGATCGCGCGAAGCAGCGAATACGAAGGTGCTGCCTTCGTTTGCGTCAAGACGACAGGCGTCTTCTGCCGCCTGTCTTGCCCCGCCCGCAAACCGAAGCGCGAGAACACGATCTTCGTGGGCTCTATTGGGACCTGCCTGGAGACGGGTTTCCGTCCATGCCAGCGCTGCCGGCCGCTCGCGACGTTCGGCGCCAAGGACCCGCTCGTCGAGGACCTGCTGCAGGCGCTGGAAGCGGCACCGGAACGGCGCTGGAGCGAGGACGATATCGTTCGTCGCGGCCTCGATCCCTCGACGGTGCGGCGCGCTTTCAAGCGCAGCCTCGGCATCACCTTTCTCGATCTCGCGCGTCATCGTCGTCTGGGGCTGGCCGCCCGCCAGCTTGCCGACGGCGGTCGGGTGATCGATGCCCAGCTCGAAGCTGGATACGAATCGCCAAGCGGCTTTCGTGCCGCATTCCAGAATTTGCTTGGCGACGCACCGGCGGCAGCGCAGGGGAGGGCCCTGCTTTTCTCCGACTGGATCGAAACGCCGCTCGGGCCCATGGTCGCCGTTGCCGATGCCACGCATGTGCATCTGCTCGAGTTCCACGACCGCAAGGCGCTGCCGACCGAACTGGAGAAACTGAAGAAAGGGACACGCTCGGCCATTGTATCAGGCAGAACGGCGCCGATCGACCAGATCGAAAGCGAGCTCAACGCCTATTTCGCGGGCAAAACGGGTGCTTTCGAAACGCCGCTCGCACCGGGCGGCACGGCCTTCGAACGCAACGTTTGGGCGCAGCTTGCAAAAATTCCCGTCGGCGAAACGCGATCCTATGGTGACATTGCCCGCGAGGTCGATACGATCCAGGCCGCGCGTGCCGTGGCCAAGGCCAACGGTTCCAACCGGATCGCCATTGTCATCCCCTGCCACCGTTGCATCGGCTCGGACGGTTCACTGACGGGGTATGGCGGCGGGCTCTGGCGGAAGCAATGGCTGCTCCGGCACGAAGGAAAACTGAAACCCAAGGGATTGTTCGTGGAGGAAATGCAATGAGCCAGAAGGAAAAGGCGCTCGCCTTTGCTGCCCTGCATCGGAAGGGCGACCCGGTGGTGCTCTATAATATCTGGGACGCCGGCAGCGCCAAGGCCGTGGCCGAAGCCGGTGCCAAGGCTCTTGCCACCGGAAGCTGGTCGGTGGCGGCCGCCCATGGTTTCGGCGATGGCGAGAAGGTGCCGATGGCGTGGCTCGCCGATGTTTCGCGGCTGATCGTGGCTTCGACGGAGCTGCCCGTCACCGTTGACTTCGAAGGCGCCTATTCCGACGATCCGGCAACAGGTGCCGCCAATGTCTCCCGCATTCTCGATGTCGGTGCCATCGGCATCAACTTCGAGGACCAGGTGGTCGGCAAGGGCGGCGTGCATGCCGTCGACAAGCAGGCGGCACGCATCCGCGCCATTCGCGAGATGGCCGATAGGCGCGGCATCCCGTTGTTCATCAATGCCCGCACCGACCTGTTCCTACAGGAGAGCGATGAGACGCGGCACGGCGGCCTCGTCGACGAGGCGATCGCGCGCGGCAAGGCTTTCGCCGAAGCAGGCGCTAACGGCTTCTTCGTGCCGTGGCTGGTGGACGAAGGCCTGATCGCCAAGGTTTGCGCCGCCTCCAGCCTGCCGGTCAACATCATGATGCGGCCGGCAGCGCCCGACGTGAAGACGCTTGCCCGCGCCGGCGTCGCGCGCATCAGCCATGGCCCGTTCCCCTACCGGGCGATGATGGAGAAGCTGAAAGCCGCAGCGACCGAGATCTACAAGGGCTGATCGGGCATCGCCCTCAAAAGGAAAGCGGGAGAAGGCCGATGCCGTCTCCCGCTTCTTTGTTTGATACGGTGTAGGTCGTTAAAGTCGATCAGGGCACGATCAGCGTGCCGGCTCCGCGCTCGGTGAAGATTTCGAGCAGCACCGAGTGGGCCGTCTTGCCGTTGAGGATGACGACGCCCTGGACGCCCGCCTTGATCGCCTCGATGCAGGTCTCGACCTTGGGGATCATGCCGCCGGAGATCGTGCCGTCGGCGATCAGCGCGCGGGCCTGGGAAACCGAGAGCTCCTTGATCAGGTTGCCCTGCTTATCGAGAACCCCGGGAACATCCGTCAGGAACAGGAGGCGCGTGGCGTTCAGCGCACCGGCGATGGCGCCGGCGAAGGTGTCGGCGTTGATGTTGTAGGTGTGGCCGTCGCGGCCGGGCGCCACCGGTGCGATGACCGGGATCATCTCCGAGCGGGCGAGCAGGTCGATCAGCGTGCGGTCGACTTCGACCACTTCGCCGACGAAGCCGAGATCGAGGACGCGTTCGATGTTGCTATCCGGATCCTTGATGGTCTTGCGTGCCTTTTCGGCGAAGACCATGTTGCCGTCCTTGCCGCAAAGGCCGATCGCCCATTCGCCCGTCTGGTTGATGAGCGCGACGATCTCCTTGTTGATCGAGCCGGCAAGCACCATCTCGACGATCTCGACCGTCTTCTCGTCGGTGACGCGCAGGCCGCCCTCGAACTTCGATTCGATGCCCATCTTCGTCAGCATCGCGCCGATCTGCGGGCCGCCGCCGTGCACGACGATCGGGTTGACGCCTGACTGCTTCAGAAGCGCGATGTCGCTGGCAAAGGCGCGGCCGAGCTCGCTGTTGCCCATGGCATGGCCGCCATATTTGACGACGATCGTCTTGTTTTCGTAGCGCTGCATGTAGGGCAGGGCCTGGGTGAGCAGGCGTGCCTGGATTTCACTTTCATTGGCGGACATGGCGGACCCTCGAAAAATACCGGCTGCTGTTTAGCGCAAGTTCCGGACCGATGGAATGATCGGCGAGCAATATAAAGCCGGAATGACGGAGATGGCTGGTGCATTGTGATCCGCGCCCTATCTCTGTTTACGGACGAGATTTTGGGGCGCACGCTGAATGATCGAGGAGGATGTAGCCGCGTTGCTTGGTCGCGTCTCGCTTGGCGATCGCGACGCCTTCGCCGAACTCTACCGGCAGACGAGCCCGAAACTCTTCGGCATCTGCCTTCGTATCCTCGGAAATCGGGGTGAAGCGGAAGAAGCGCTGCAGGAAATCTACGTCAAGATCTGGCAGCGGGCTGACCGATTTTCCCAAGGACAGGCGGCGGCGACGTCCTGGCTGGCGGCCGTTGCACGCAATCAGGCGATCGACGTCGTCAGGGCGCGAAAACCGGCCGCCAACGCGATTGACGAAGCCTACGATTTGGCTGATCCTGCTGCCGATCCGGAAAAATCGGCGGTCGTCAGAGCAGAGGGCAGGCGGATCGATGCCTGCATGGAGGAGCTTGAAAAGGACCGCGCGGAGGCGGTTCGGCGTGCCTATGTCGAAGGTCTGAGTTACCAGGAACTGGCGGATACCTTCGCTGTGCCGCTGAACACGATGCGGACTTGGTTGAGGCGCAGCCTCATGAAGTTGCGAGAGTGTATGGAGCGATGACGACACCAACCCCAGAGGGCCGAGACTTCCGCCGCGACGAGGTGATCGCCGGCGAATATGTGCTTGGCGTGTTGTCTGCTGACGACCGACGCAAGGTCGAGGCCCGTCTTGCCTCCGATCGCAACTTCGCCGCCATGGTCGACCGCTGGCAGAGCAATCTCTCCTCCTTCGACGAGGCCTATGACGCGGTGGTGCCCCCACCCAGGAGCTTTTCGGCAATCGAGCGGCGGCTCTTCGAAACGGCGCGGCCCGAGCCGGTCACGCCGCGCCGCGGGCTGTGGAACTCACTGGCCCTTTGGCGGAGCCTGGCACTGGCTTCGCTCGCCGCTGTCATGGTCATGGGCGCTTCGCTCGCCGGCCTGTTCGAAGCGCCTTCGGCCGGCACCTCGCTCGTCGCGGAACTCGCCGGCAAAGGTACTGCCATCGATCTCGTCGCCCACTTCGATCGGGCATCGGGGCGGCTGAAGGTAACGCCGGTTGCAGCAAGGCAGGCGGAGCAGAAATCGCTTGAGCTCTGGCTCATCAATGGCAGCAATCCGGCGATCTCGCTCGGCGTGCTGCCGCAGTCCGGCGAAGGCGAGATCGCCGTTCCATCGGCCTTCCAGTCGAGAATTTCGGCAGGCTCGGTTCTTGCCGTCAGCGTCGAACCGCTGGGCGGATCGCCGACCGGATCGGCGACCGGGCCGATCATCGCGCTCGGCAAGGCGCGAAACCTCTAATCCGCCACAGAGCAAGAATTCCCATTTTCTATCAGATAGATACGTTTCAGGAAAATTCCTGAAACTCTTTCTCTCGCGCTTCCGTTGCTTGTTATGTTCCCGCGGTGGGAACGGCAGCTTCGGCGGGGCGGCTCACGCGTCGCCTCCCTCAACAGGAAGGAAGAGAAAGATGTTCACGTCTGCTATCCGCACTCTGGCAACAGCGTCCCTTCTTGCGGCAAGCGCATTTGTCGCCCATGCCGAAAATCCGATGGTCGGCGGCGCGCCGATGTATGCGGAGAAGAATATCGTCGAGAACGCCGTCAATTCGAAGGATCACACCACCCTGGTCGCCGCCGTCAAGGCAGCCGGTCTGGTAGAAACCTTGGAGGGCAAGGGCCCGTACACGGTGTTCGCTCCGACGAACGCCGCCTTCGACGCGCTGCCCGCGGGCACGGTCGAGACACTTCTTAAACCGGAAAACAAGGAGAATCTCACCAAGATTCTGACTTGCCACGTTGTTGCCGCCGACGCGATGTCCTCGGCGATATCAGGCATGATCAAGGACGACGGTGGCGAACATGACGTGAAGACCGTCGGCGGTTGCGTTCTCAAGGCCAAGGAGGATGGCGGCAAGCTGATGCTGACCGACGAGACCGGCGGCACGGCGACGGTAACGATCGCCGATGTCAAGCAGTCGAACGGCGTCATCCATGTGATCGACAAGGTGCTGCTGCCGAAGGGTTGACGAGCTTGCGCCGAGGCGGCGGTTCGTCGTCCCGGCGCTTTGCCAGCGGCCAGATGGCCGCTGGCTTTTTCGAACCGCGCCTCACGGTGCTTTGATCCGCATTGTTTTGCCGTCGTTGTGGCCGGTCGCTATGCTCGCGAAAGGATCGGTAGGGGAGGCTTTCATGATCAACCGGCGCGTCTTCCTGTTGGCGGGCTCCGCATTCGCCGCGGTGCCGATAATCCAAAGTCTCACGCCGCTCGCCCGGGCCGCCGGCGGCGAATCCTTCGAGATCGTCAAGAGTGATGAGGAGTGGCGGGCGGTTCTGACCGACGATCAATACCGAATCCTGCGGCATGAGGATACGGAGCGCCCCTTCACCAGCGCGCTCAACAACGAGAAGCGCAAGGGTATCTTCCAATGCGCCGGCTGTGCGCTTCCGCTCTATTCGTCCGAGGCGAAGTATGACAGCGGCACCGGCTGGCCAAGCTTCTGGCAATCGCTGCCCGGCGCCGTGGCAACGCGCGAGGACACTTCCCTGTCCATGACCCGCATGGAATGCCATTGCCGCCGCTGTGGCGGGCACCTCGGCCATATTTTCGATGACGGCCCACCGCCGACCGGCAAGCGCCATTGCATCAATGGCCTGGCGCTTGCCTTCGTACCGGCGGCCAAATCCAGCTAGCACTCCTGTTGGAGCGGACGTTCCGGTTGTTCAGAACGACCCGGCCGGCGGCGAGGCTGCCGCGGCACCGGAGAGTGCTGCCTGCAGCTTTTGCTCCTGTTCCGGTGAAAGCGACGTCTTCAGGACACGGCCACGCAGGTCCGGGAATTCGGCGAGCACTTTCTCAGGCTGAACCTTGCGCACGAGAATGAACAGCGCCGAGGAATTGTTCGGAATGGTGTTGCCGAGCGATTTGATGAACTCGTCGTCGATGCCGTAGTCCGTCAGCGACCCGGAGAGGGCGCCGGCACCGGCGCCGAGCGCGCCGCCGATCGCAAAGCCCGCCAGCGGGTTGAGGAAAAGGAGGCCGACGAGCCCGCCCCAGATCGAACCGGAGAGCAGCCCGGACGTGGCACCGACGGCCGTCAGGTTCAGGCTCTGCTTGAGATGAACCTTGCCTTCCGTGTCGCGCACGACGACGACCGCGTCCTCGAGGTCGATCAGGTATTCCTTCTTCAGCCCGGCGAGCCGGACCAGAACCCTATCGGCTTCCTCAGGGGAATCGAACCCGACAACGATCAAATCGGACATGACTTTCTCCTATCTCTGGCCGCGCCACCGATCTGGACGCAACGCAGAGATAGAGCGGATTGCATGTCGGGGTAGTGACAGAGATCAAAGACTTTGGGTCGATCGACCCCGTGCGGAGCGCGCAGTTCAGGACGCGCTTCGAACGTTTTCCAGGATCCCCTTAGCGGGCGATCGCCGTGCCGATCGCGGCACGCAGTTCGTCGATCCCCTGGCCCTTTTCCGAGGAGGTCGAGAGAACCTCCGGGAAGGCTGCGGGATGCTTCTTGATCTTCTCGAGCGTCTCGGCGATCAGCCGCGGCACGCCGGCGGCCTTGATCTTGTCGGTCTTGGTGAGCACGACCTGGTAGGAAACAGCCGCCTTGTCGAGCAGGGCGAGCACGTCCTCGTCGTTCTTCTTGATGCCGTGGCGGGAGTCGATCAGCACATAGACCCGCTTTAGCGTCGAGCGGCCGCGCAGATAGTCGAACACCAGCTTCGTCCAGGCGTCGACCTGGTCCTTCGGCGCCTGGGCATAGCCGTAGCCCGGCATGTCGACAAGCGCCATCGGCGGCAGGTCGTCGGCCTCGCCGGAATAGCCGTCGGGCACGAAGTAGTTGAGTTCCTGCGTGCGGCCCGGCGTGTTCGAGGTTCTCGCCAGCCCCTTATGGCCGACCAGCGCATTGATCAGCGACGACTTGCCGACATTCGAGCGGCCGGCAAAGGCGATTTCCACCGGTCCCTCCGGCGGCAGAAACTTCATGGCGGGCACGCCGCGAATGAAAATCCACGGCCGGCCGAACAACGGCTTGTCGTCTTTGGTTTTGCTTTCGGCCATCGGCGGTCGGTCCTTCATCGAGAAAGTCCATGGCTTCCCGGTTTTGGCCGTGGATGTCAAGGCGTCGGCGTTCGGACCGGCCGTGTGGGGATGGTTTGCGCCCGCCGGAACTCGTTGAAGAGATAGGCAAGAAGCGCCAGAAAGATGAAGGTGCCGCCGATGATCGTCCGGCTGCTCGGCACTTCGCCATGAATGATCGCGACCCAGAGCGGACCGAGCACGGTTTCGGCGGTGCCGAGCAGGGCGGCCAGCGCCGAAGGCACCAGCCGGGCACCGGTGACGAAGAGCGCCATGCCAAGCCCGAGGTTGAATGCGCCGAAGACGAAGAGTAGAGCGAGTTCGCCGGAGGTGACCGCAAGCCCGGAAGACTGGCCCCCCGCGATGGCGCTGGCCGCGAAGCAGCCGAAGCAGGTGGCGGGCGTCATCCGCACATGCGGATAGCGGCGCGTGATGACGGTTGCCAGCGCGAAGACCACAGGGATCAGCAGCGCCAGCGCATCGCCGACCGGCGACACACTGCCCGTCAGGCTCTCCGATACCATGATCGCGACCCCGACGATGACGGCCGTGATCGCGCCCCAGGTGAAGCGCGATACCCGCTCGCGAAACAGGATCCAGCTCATCAGCGCCGCAAACAGCGGCACGCCGGCGCCGAGCAGCACGACATTGGCGATCGTCGTATAGGAAATGGCGATGATGAAGGAGGTCGAGGCGATGGTGAAGCAGAGCCCGACGGCGATGCCCGGCCAGCCCATGCCCTTGAAGAGTGCCAGAGTGCCGCGCGGTCCGTCGCGCACCAGCATGAAGGCAAGCAGGAAGAGGCCGGCAAACAGGCAGCGCCAGAAGACGATCGTCCAGCTGTCGGGGATCTCCAGGAAGCGGGCGATGGCTCCTCCGAAACTCCAGAAGAAGGCCGAGCCGAAGACGAGCAGGGCGCCAAGCTTCTCGTTGGCGGCGAACGGAGCGGAGGTGGCCGACGGGTCGGTCATGGCAAATTGTCCTGGAGCAAGGCGCAGAGATTTCGATATCGCCTGATGCCCGCGCCGCGCGCCCGCGTCAACGCCATTGCGTGTCGCGCGATGGCGCAGAAACGAAAAAGCCCCGGACCGTGGTCCGGGGCTGTGGGATTGTCGTGCCGGCCGGCGTCATTCCGCCGGTTTGGGTTTCTTCGAAAACAGGCCCTTCAGGTTGTCGAAGAGCTCGATCTTCACGCCCTGGCGCTTCATGATGATCGACTGCTGGAGCACCGAAAGGGTGTTGTTCCAGGCCCAGTAGATCACGAGACCGGCCGGGAAGGATGCCAGCATGAAGGTGAAGACCACGGGCATCCAGGTGAACAGCATTGCCTGGGTCGGATCCGGCGGCGTCGGGTTCATGCGCATCTGCACGAACATGGTGACACCCATGATGATCGGCCAGACGCCGAGATGCAGGAAGGTCGGACCGTCGAAAGGCAGCAGGCCGAAGAGGTTGACGATCGTCGTCGGATCCGGCGCCGAGAGGTCGTGGATCCAGCCGAAGAACGGCGCATGGCGCATCTCGATGGTGATGTAGATCACCTTGTAGAGTGCGAAGAACACCGGGATCTGGATGAGGATCGGCCAGCAGCCCGCCAGCGGGTTGATCTTTTCGTCCTTGTAGAGCTGCATCATCGCCTGCTGCAGCCCCATGCGGTCGTCGCCGAACTTTTTCTTCAGTTCCTCCATCTTCGGCTGAACCTTCTTCATGTTCGCCATCGATGCGTACTGCTTGTTGGCGAGCGGGAAGAACAGGCCCTTGACCACGATCGTGGTGATCAGGATCGCGATGCCGAAGTTGCCGAACAGACGGAAGAAGAAATCCATCATTTTGAACATCGGCTTGGTGATGAAGTAGAACCAGCCCCAGTCGATCAGCTTGTCGAAGTTGGGGATCGAGTAGGCCACTTCGTAATTGTCGACGACAGGAACTTCCTTGGCGCCGGCGAAGACGAGGTTCTTGACCTCGGAGGTCTGGCCGGGGGCCACGGTGACGGCGTCGCTCTTGTAGTCGCTCTGGTAGCGGGCGCGACCATCGGTGAAGTGCGTGAAGCGAGTGTCGTAAGGGGTCGCCTGAGGCGGGACGATCGCTGCTGCCCAGTACTTGTCGGTGATGCCGAGCCAGCCGCCGCTCGCCTTGCCGGGTTCGACGGACTTTTCGTCTTCGATCTTGCCGTATTTCAGTTCCTGCAGGCCGTGTTCGCCGAGGACGCCGATGAAGCCTTCATGCAGCACGTAGACGCTCGGCGTCGTCGGCTTGTTGAAGCGGGTCACGCGGCCATAGGACGAAAGCGCCAGCGGCTCGGCCGTGCCGTTCTTGATGCTGTCGACCACCTGGAACATGTAGTGGTCGTCGACCGAGACCGTGCGGGTGAAGGTGACGCCCTTTTCGTTGGTGAAGGTCAGCGTTACCGGGGTCGCCGCGGTCAGCTTGTCGCCGCCTGCAAGCGTCCACACGGTCTGCGGGCCCGGCACGCTGCCGGTCGCATCGCTGCCAACATAGCCGAGTTCGGCGAAGTAGCCGTCGGTGGTCTCTGCCGGGCTGAAGAGCGTGATGACGGGGCTCTTCGGATCGACCGTCTCGCGGTATTCCTTGAGCTTGAGGTCGTCGAAGCGCGCGCCGGTCAGGTTGATGGAACCGGAAAGGGCTGGCGTGTCGATCGCAACGCGGGCCGATTTGGCAATTGCGTGGTCGCGGTTCTCACCGGCGCCCGGAATTGCACCGCTGCCCGGCAGAGCTTGGCCCGAAGGCTGCTGCGTCGGGGTCGCCGACTGCGACTGCGCCTGTTGCGCCTGCAGGGCTTCCGCAGCGATGCGTTCCTTTTCCATCTTCGGATTGACGTAAAGGAACTGCCAGGCAATGAGGATCAGCACGGATAGGCCAATCGCCACGAAATAGTTGCGGTTTTTTTCCATCATGGTTTCCTGGAACCGGCCGGCGGCCGCTTCTGTTTCGGCTTGTTTTCGATGCGCTCGCCAAGCCCCCGGGTCAAGGCGTCGAAGGGGGCGTTCAGGAGATCGCGTCGGGCGACAATCACATAGTCGTGTCCGGGTTTCATTGCAAACCCGGCGGAAAGCCGCACCGCCTCTTTCAGGCGTCGGCGCATCCGGTTTCGCTCGACGGCATTGCCGTGTTTCTTGGTAACGGTGAAGCCGACGCGGGCTTCGCCCTCCGGATCGTTGCGGTCGAGCACTTCGAGGAGAAACAAGGGGCCTCTACGGCTTTCTCCTGCCCGAACGGCCAAAAACTGCGGACGGCTTTTCAGCCGCCCGACAGTCGTTTTGTCTTTATCTGACGTCATGTGCCCGGACACTGGTTTCGGGCAGTTTCGGCTTAAGCCGAAAGACGCTTGCGGCCACGAGCCCGGCGGGCTGCGAGGACCTTCTGGCCACCCTTGGTAGCCATACGCGAACGGAAGCCGTGACGACGCTTGCGGACAAGCTTGGACGGTTGGTAGGTACGCTTCATTTATTTAATACCGCGGTGTGCGGCCCTTCTTGGGTTTGCGTGTAGCAAGGAGCGTTTACGTTACCGGACGCGGCTCCGCCTTGCGGGCAGGAGGGCTTGACCGGACGTGCGCGGCTTATAAGGGGAAATTTCCCGGAAAGTCAATTGCGGCCGGCGATTCAGTGGCGGCGGGATCGCAAATATAAGGCGGCACGCTCGATCGAGGCGTGTCACTGGCGCGCGAAAGGCGGGCATCTAGCCGAGATTGGTAAACAGAACTCTAACCGGTGCTCCCCAGAATGCCGGCTGGCGGCGACGAGCTTTATTAACCACGGCTATTTTAGGGTCGCCTCGGTGCAATGGGGTGGCGGCATGTCCGATAATCGGACGGCTCTCGCGACCTCATGGAGGTCGGGATGAAAATACGCGGTAAAATCTATCTGATCGTCGGGATCATGAGCCTGCTGGCGGTTGCGGTGACCGGGATGTCGCTCGTGGCGGTCGCAAAGTACAACGAGAAATTCCATCAGTACGAGAATGTCGCTGCGCGCGCCTTCAAGGCGGAACGCCTGAACCGCCTGGTGACCACGGTGGTGATGGAATCGCGCGGTATCTACGCCGCCCCGACCGTCGAAAAGGCCAAGCCCTTTGCCGAGGGTATCCGCAAGAGCCTGGACAAGATCGACACGCTGCTCGCCGAGTGGCGCCCGCTGATCCCCGCCGACACACAGGCCTCCTTTGATACGCTGGTCAGCAAGGCGCAGGAGTTCAAGACGTTCCGCGTCGAAACGGCGCGCCTCGGCGAACAGGTTTCGCCCCAGGCTGCCAGCGAGCAAGGCAACAATGAGGCCAACCGCGCCAACCGCAAGGCCTTCCAGCAACAGATCGACTCCGTCGCCGATATCAACCTGAAGACACTTGAGGTCGTCACCGCGGAGGTCGCGGTCTTCGAGCGCTCGGTGGTCATCGTCATCCTCGGTATCGCCGGCCTCGGCATGCTCGCCGGCCTCGGCGCGGCCTTCTATATCGCAACGAACCATTTGAGCCGCCCGATCCTTGAGCTGACCGGCAAGATGAAGCAACTGGCTGGCGGCGATCTGACCGTCGACGTGCCCTTCGCTGGCCGCAAGGACGAAATCGGCGAAATGGCCGAGGCCGTTCAGGTCTTCAAGCAGAACGGCCTTGCCGTTCGCGACCTCAACGCACAGGAAGCGGTGCTGCGTGAAAAGAGCGCCGACCTCCAGTCGAGCATCGGCGTCGTCGTGGCGGCCGCTGCTGCCGGCGATTTCACCAAGCGCATCGGCAAGGACTACGAGAACGACGACCTCAACCGGTTCGCCGCAAGTGTCAACGAACTGGTCGGCAGCGTCGATGCGGGCATCGCCGAGACCCGCCGGGTGGTCGCGAGCCTGGCGGGCGGCGACCTGACCCAGAGCATGAACGGCCATTTCCAGGGCGCCTTCGCCGAACTGCAGAAGAACGTCAACGAGACGCTGTCGACGCTGCAGAAGACGCTGCGTGAAGTCCGCGTGACGACCGACACGATCAACGGCAACTCGTCCGAACTGCGTGCCGCAGCCGACGACCTCTCGAAGCGCACCGAGCAGCAGGCCGCGGCCCTCGAGGAAACCTCGGCCGCCCTGGACGAGATCACCGTCGCGGTGAAGAGCTCGACCGAGCGGGCGCAGGAAGCGACCGTCATGGTCAACGAGGCCAAGCACAGCGCCGCCCAGTCGGCCGCCGTCGTGCGCAACGCCGTCGACGCCATGGGGCGCATCGAGCAGGCTTCGAGCGAGATCGGCCAGATCACCAACGTGATCGACGAAATCGCCTTCCAGACCAACCTCCTGGCGCTGAATGCCGGCGTCGAGGCGGCGCGCGCAGGCGATGCGGGCAAGGGCTTTGCGGTCGTCGCACAGGAAGTCCGCGAGCTTGCCCAGCGTGCGGCAAGTGCCGCCAAGGACATCAAGTCGTTGATCTCGAAGTCCGGCAGCGAAGTGGCGACCGGTGTCCGGCTGGTTCAGGAAACCGGTTCGGCTCTTGGTGAGATCGAAGACCGCGTCCTGAAGATCAACGATCATATCCATTCGATCGCAACGGCGGCGCGCGAGCAGTCGACGGGCTTGAGCGAAGTCAGCACCGCGGTCAACCAGATGGACCAGGTGACCCAGCAGAACGCGGCGATGGTGGAGGAGGCGAATGCCGCCACCCACAAGCTCTCCGCCGAGGCCAACAACCTCGCCAACCTGATCGCCTACTTCAAGGTGGACAATACCGTGGCAAGGCCGGTGGTCGTCGCGCGTGAAATCGCCCGCCCGGTCGAATCGCCGGCGCGCCGCATGATGGGCAACGTCGCCCGTGCCTTTGGCGGTAGCTCCGCTGCGGCTGTGGCGAAGGACGATTGGCAAGAGTTCTGATCGGCGCCTTGCCTCGCGACTGCTTGTTTCCGCAAGAGGTAGGCGATTAAGGGCGAAAGCAGGCAGCATTTGAAAGCGCTACAGCGACCTTTGCGCGTCTGAGAGGACGCGCGGCGCTGCAGGTGATCGGAGCCCGCGGTACCGTCATGGTGCCGCGGGTTCGCTTTTTTGGCAGCCTCGAATGCCAGCCGCCGGTCTGGCGTCACAGCCGCCGACAACGCACCGGCCAGACGATTGCAGAACTGTTCCCTGGGTGACTTACACCGATCCGGATTCTGTGCAGGTAGGCCAGACCGAGGCGGCAGCGCGCCGAAGATTTCGCTTCGGCGATGCGAGGGGAGGGAGATAAGCGGGATGTGGTCCTTTGCAATTGCCAACGGCGCGACACTGAATGATGTCCGCGCCTATGTCGCACCCGGCCCGGCCGCTCCGAGATTGGAAAACAGACGGCCATCTCCTATTATGGACCCTTGGCGCGAAGCCGATTGGCTCGGGCACGTGTGCGGGCTCTCGGGCGTTTTGGTTGACGGGCAGGGAAGTTTGTAAGGCATGGCGGAAGAGACGCGTCCGGCAACGGCAAGTGAGCCACTGAAGACGAGTGCGGGGTTCTTCCGGGGCCTTTCCGGCAAGCTGCTCCTGCTGACGATCGTCTTCGTCATGCTGGCGGAGGTGCTGATCTTCGCGCCGTCTGTCGCCACCATGCGCATTCGTTGGCTTGAGGATCGGCTGAACACGGCTGCCGCCGCTGCCGTCGTCGTCGACGGCCTGCAGAATGTCGAGCTGCCGCGCAGCGTGCAGAAGGACACGCTGATGGCGACCGGCACCAAGGCGATCGTCATCCGCCGCAAGGATGCGTCGCGCATGATCGCGCTCACCGACATGCCCCTTGAGATCGAAGGCGAATACGACGTCGCCAATTCCACGGCCTTTGCAGCGATCCGCGATGCCTTCGATACCCTGCTCTTCGGCGGCGATCGTGTGATCCGTGTCTACGGGCCGCTCGGCGAAAGCGACGCGACGATCGAGCTCCTGATGAAGGATGCGAGCCTGCGCAAGGCGATGCTCGTCTATTCGCGCAACGTCTTTGTCCTGTCGCTTATCATTTCGCTGATCACGGCGGCGCTGATCTTCCTCGCCATCAACCGCATGCTGATCACGCCGATCCGGCGGATGACGGCGAGCATGCAGGAATTCTCGGACGATCCGGCCGATCCGGGTCGGGTGCTCGTGCCGCCGGAGGGGCGAGATGAGCTTGCCGTCGCCGGCCAGCATCTCGCCAGCATGCAGCGCGAGTTGCAGAAGACGCTGAAGCAGCAGAAGAGCCTTGCCGAGCTTGGCCTTGCCGTGTCGAAGATCAACCACGACATGCGCAATATTCTGTCTTCGGCACAACTGATCTCCGACCGCTTGGCCGACGTGGACGATCCCGTGGTCAAGCGCTTCGCCCCGACCCTGCTGCGCACCATCGACAGGGCGGTCGGCTATACGCGCGAGGTCCTTTCCTATGGCCGCACCACCGAGGCCGAGCCGCATCGCCGGTTCGTGGCGCTGAAGCCGCTTGTTTCCGATGTCGCCGAGCTGCTGGCGATCGATCCCCAGGCGGGCATCGATTTCCAGATCCAGATGCAGGACGACATCGAGGTCGACGCGGACAGCGAGCAGCTCTTCCGGGTGGTGCACAATATCTGCCGCAATGCCGTCCAGGCCTTGACCAATCATGAGCCAGAGGACGGCCGTCCGCGGCTTGTCACAGTGTCGGCCATGCGCATCGGCAGCGTCGTCACCATCTCCGTCGACGATACCGGCCCCGGCATGCCGCCGAAGGCGCGGGAAAACCTGTTCGCCGCCTTCCGCGGTTCGGCCCGCTCCGGCGGCACCGGACTTGGTCTCGCGATCGCGCGCGAACTGGTGCTCGCCCATGGCGGCACGATCGCGCTTGTCGAAAAGCCGACGCCCGGCACGCTCTTCCGCATCGAACTCCCCGATCGGCCAGTGCCGCTCGACGCATTCCGCTCGAAGTTTCGCCACTAGCGCACGGCAATTCCGGCCCCATGAGGCGGGTAGCCGCTAAGGCTGGCGCCTCCAACAATTTTTTCCGGGGGCCGCTTCCGCGGCGCAACGCCCTGCTTTTCAGGGCATTGCTGCACCGCAGCCGTCGCGACTTTCCACAGCAAGTCGGGGCATCGTCGTAAAAATGAAATTTTTTGCCGAACGGCGCTTGCAATCCCCGAAAGGACCCTTTAGAGAACCGCTCACGCAAGCGGTTCGACCGCTTCAGGCAAGCACCCGTAGCTCAGCTGGATAGAGCACCAGACTACGAATCTGGGGGTCAGGAGTTCGAATCTCTTCGGGTGCGCCATTCTTTTTCAATAGCTTAGGCTAGTCCAGATCCCCGTCGTTTGTGCGGGGATTTTTGCGTTTTGGGCCATCCTTTCAGTCAAGCGTGGCGCTGTGCGACGTTGGCGCAGCGGTCGGCCGCGCAGCCGTTCGGCCACGCTTGGTTGCGAGCCGATCGCTTTGGCGGCGGTGCGCGAACGGCCGAGCGATCCCGCTCGCTCGGATGACGACCCGAGTTTCTGGATATCGCAACCCCACCGCTGCGAGGACCGCAAGGATGGTCACGGCGATCGCGCTGAGGATGGCCGCGCTGTTGAAGCCTGTCGTAAAGGCGGCCCGCGCATCCTCTATGAGGCCCGCCGGCAGTTCCGCCCGCACCGCCAGCGCCCCCCACAGACGGTCGCTGACAGCCGCGTGGGCTGCGGCGCCGAGCACGGCGATGCCGAGCGAAATGCCGAGATCCTGCACGGTTTCGGTCATGGCCGAGGCGGAGCCTGCCTTCTCGGGCGGTGCGGAGCCGACGACGAGCTCGGTACCGACTTCGCACATGAGACGTTGCTCGTCGACGAGCATCGTCATTTGCGGATGACCGTTCACTTCGAGGGGTAGGGGCCTTGCCCACAGTCACGACGATTTTTGCTACTGCGACATATTCGCCGCGCGGAGCGTGGGGGCAATTGTTCAATGCTCCGAAGTGGTTACGTGACAAGGAATATATATTAGTATAATGTAATTTCTAGAGGTCGTGGAGGCGCCGAACCCGTCTCGGAGCCTTTGGGGGAAAGTGACTCCGGATCACAAAAAGGCGGAAGCGCCTTCACGAACTTTTGACGCCTGTGTCTGAGAATTGGCCCAATGACTTCCTATATTCAGGAAGATATCGCGGCCACTGAAGGAAAGGAGGTGCCGGATGTATCGCTATATGATGAAAGAACTGCTGGTGATCGTAGCTGGCCTTTCGATATGTGCCTTCACGATCCTGTTCTTCCTGGTTAACTCGACGCCCAATCTCTGACGGACGCCAAACGGCGTTCCGCGAGCGTTAGTGTCACCGCCGGTGCGCCAGTATGTCCAGAGTGCGCCGATCCTTCTCTCCCCCGAAATAGTGCTCAAGCGCCTGTTTGAACAGGTGCCCGCCCTCGTCGGCCTCGGCAAACAAGGTCATCGATGACCGGAACTTCACGTCGTCGGGGCTGGAGAATATGTCGTGTGCCGATTTCCCTGAAACCGCATTGACCAGTTCGGTGCATTGCCGAAGCCGCAACCCCAGCAGCGCATGGGCGAGATAGGCCCGCGCTTCGTCGAGCCCGGAGATCGCATAGCGCTCTGCCATCGGCGAGTGCCCGAGGCCGGCGATCTGCGGGAAGACGAACCACATCCAGTGCGTCCGTTTGCGGCCGTGGCCGAGTTCGTCCAGAACCGCGGCATAGACACGGTCCTGGGCTTCGACGAAACGTTTGAGCTCGAAGGGATCAGGCATTGCCGCGTCTCCTTCTCCGCGCCTGCGGCGGTGGCGTCAGTTACCAGCGATGATGAACATGAACCTTCACCAGCCGCTCGTAAACTGCGGTGATGGCCGCCTTGGTCTGCTCGTCGATGGCTGCAAGCGCGCTGGCGGCCGCGTTGGATTTTGCCTGCGCCTCGTTGCGGGCGCCGGGGATGACCACCGAGACCCCCTGCTGCTCGAGGATCCAGCTGAGCGCGAACTGTGCCATCGGCACGCCTTCGGGCACCAGCGGACGAAGTTGCTCGACGGCTTCCAGCGCCGCTTCGAACGGCACACCGGCAAAGGTCTCGCCGACGTCGAAGGCTTCGCCGTGCCGGTTGAAGTTGCGGTGATCGTCAGCGGCAAAGGCGGTTTCCCGGGTGATCTTGCCGGAAAGCAGGCCGGAGGCGAGCGGCACGCGTACGATGACGCCGACATTCTTCTTCTGAGCTTCCGTGAAGAACAGGTCGTGCGGGCGCTGGCGGAAGATGTTGTAGATGATCTGCACGGTCGCAACGCCGGGATATTCGATCGCCTTCAGCGCTTCCTCGACCTTTTCGACTGACACGCCGTAGTGCCGGACCTTGCCCTTGGCGACGAGCCGGTCCAGCGCACCGAACAGCTCCGGACGATAGTAGACCTCGGTCGGCGGGCAGTGCAGCTGTACGAGATCGAGCGTCTCGACGCCGAGATTGGCGAGGCTGCGGTCGATGAAGGCCTCGATGTTCTCGCCCGTATAGCCTTCGGTCACGTGCGGGTTGAGCCGGCGGCCGGCCTTGGTTGCAACGAAGGGCCTGTCGCCGCCGCGCTCCTTCAACACTGCCGCGATGATCTTTTCGGACCGGCCATCGCCATAGACGTCGGCCGTATCAACGAAGGTGACGCCGGCATCAAGTGCGGCATTGAGTGCACGCTTGCCGTCTGCCTCGCTGACATCGCCCCAGGAGCCTCCGATCTGCCAGGCGCCGAAGCCGATCTCGGAAATGGTTGCGCCGGTCTTGCCAAGAACTCTCGTTTTCATGGTGCTGTCTCCTGTGTTGCGTCGTCGATCATAGGCTGTGTGGAGCGCTTCTATTATGACCGGTCTGATCGAGTAAATTAGAGCGAGATAGAGAGCGGGAAACCGCGCACACTTTTCTCGACAGGCTGCCTGAGAACGCGTTTTCGGGCGGAAGCTGATCGCTTGGGGCGTGGGCGCGCCGGGAGCTAGTCGTCGAGAGAGACCACCGCCTTGCCGCGGCTGAGATCGACGACCATGGAAAGGATCGTCTCCGCTTCATCCTTGCGCAGGTCCACGATCAGGACCGTGCCCTTCTCCGTGAAGCTCTCGCCGGCAATGGTCACGTCGCGGGCGAGGAGCCGCGCCTTGACCAGCGCCATATCGGAAAAGTCGACGGCGACTGTCGCGCGCACGGTTTCGATCATCTCGATCTTTTCCGCAGCCCTGAGGCAGAGCGCCGCCGTGCCGCCATAGGCGCGCACCAGGCCACCGCTGCCAAGCAGGATACCGCCGAACCAGCGGGTGACCACCACGGCAATCCGGTCGAGTTCCTGGCCGTCAATCGCGGCGAGAATAGGCTTGCCAGCCGTGCCACTCGGCTCGCCATCGTCGCTGAAGCGATAGGCCTGGCCGACGCGCCAGGCCCAGCAATTGTGGTTCGCCGTGGGATCGGAATGGGCGCTCAGGAAATCCTTCGCCGCCTGTTCGTCGGCAATGGGTGCGGCAATCGCCAGAAACCGGCTCTTCTTGACGTCCTGGGTTGCCGTTTCGATGCGCTTGAGGGTGAACATGGCCGCTTCCGTTTCTGAAACGCTGATAACGGATTGCGGGCAAGGGCGCCACCACGGTTTGGGGCGCGGCCCAGGGCTTGAGTATCGGAGCGGGTCCGAACGTTTCCGGCCTTCATTTCTGTGCTTGTCACAGAAATCCAGTCACGGCGCGTCTGCGGCGTGAGAAGACACCGTCTGCAGTGTCGCCTTGAAAGGTTCTTTCGCGCCGCCGACGCGGCGCAGCTGGATCTCTGTGACAAGCACAGAGATGAAGAGGAGAGGGCAGCGCCACGACGACCGGGTGAAGCCCCAGCCCCTTCATCGCCTCTCCCGCGTTCGGGAGAGGCATTCTTGTCTGTGAGGACGAGTGACGATCAGCCGATCGCCATCAGGCTGGCATTGCCGCCGGCGGCCGCCGTGTTGATCGAGGTCGAGACCTCCTCGAGCAGCCAGTTCAGGCAATAGGCGTCGGGGTTCCTGCCGATCTCTTCGGTCGAAGCCGCCTGGACGAGAACGAGCGGGCCCGGCAGGCCGGCAATCGCCTTGCTGACCTCGCGCACGCGTTCGCCGTCGCCTTCGACGAGTGCACCAGCGAACGGACCATCGGCCGCCCATTCCTTCGACCAGGAAAGTCGGGCGGAAACGCTCGCCGGCAGGTCCTTCAACGAGGCCTGGAGGCCGGAAGCGGCGTCGACGACCACGGTGTTGCCGGTCGCAAGCGCAGCACCCAGCTGGTGGTAGAGACCGGTTTCCGTCGCCGGAACCAGCAGGACGCGGCCGCGCGGGTGCAGCGCATAGAGGTTGCGTTCGCCGACCGGGCCCGGAAGCTCCGAAAGCAGGCCGAGGGCCGAGTTGCTGCCGGCGGTGCGGGCAGCTTCTGCCTCAGTCTTGGCGCCCTTGCCGTCGAGCCACTTGGCAAAGTCGAGCAGCGCCGGATCGGTGTGAACCGAGCTGTGCTGTGGCGGAACCGGTGCGGTGGCGACGAGACGGCCGAGATAGAGCGGGCCGCCGGCCTTCGGGCCGGTGCCGGAGAGGCCGCGTCCGCCGAAGGGCTGAACGCCGACGACAGCGCCGATGACGTTGCGGTTGACATAGAGATTGCCCGCCTTCACCCGGGCGGTCACATGCGCGATCGTCTCGTCGAGGCGCGTGTGCAGGCCGAAGGTCAGGCCGTAGCCGGTGGCGTTGATGTCGTCGATCAGCTGGTCGAGATCGTCGCGGCGGTAACGGATGACGTGCAGCACCGGACCGAAGACTTCGCGCTTGAGGTCGGAGAGCTTGTCGAGCTCGATGATCGTCGGTGGCACGAAGGTGCCCTCTTCGGTTCCGGAGGCAAGGCCGATCTGCTCGACCTTGCGGCCGAGACCGCGCATCGCGTCGATATGCTTCTCGATGATGCCCTTGGCTTCGGCGGTGATGACCGGGCCGACATCGACCGAGAGCCGGTCCGTGCGGCCGATCTTCAGCTCGTGCAGCGCACCCTTCAGCATCGAAAGCGTGCGGTCGGCGACGTCTTCCTGCAGGCAGAGAACACGCAGCGCCGAGCAGCGCTGGCCGGCGCTGTCGAAAGCCGAGGCGATGACATCGCCGACGACCTGTTCGGCAAGTGCCGAGCTGTCGACGATCATGGCGTTCTGGCCGCCGGTCTCGGCGATCAGCGGGATCGGTCGGCCGGCGGGCGAAAGCCGGTCGGCAAGCTGCGCCTGGATCAGGCGCGCGACTTCGGTCGAGCCGGTGAACATGACGCCGGCGATTTCCGGTGCAGCCACCAGGGCCGCGCCGATACGGCCGTCGCCGGGGAGCAACTGCAGGGCGTCGGCGGGGATGCCGGCCTCGTGCAGGATGCGCACGCCTTCAGCGGCAATCAGCGGCGTTTCCTCGGCCGGCTTTGCCAGCACCGGGTTGCCGGCAACGAGGGCCGCGGCAATCTGGCCGGCGAAGATCGCCAGCGGGAAGTTCCACGGGCTGATGCAGACGATGGGTCCAAGCGCCTTGTGGGCCGGGCCGAGCGTGCGGCGCGTCTGTTCGGCGTAGTAACGCAGGAAGTCGATCGCTTCGCGTACTTCGGCAATGGCGTTCGGCAGAGACTTGCCGGCTTCGCGGGCAATCAGGCCGAGCAGCGTCGGCATGCGTGCCTGCATCAGATCGGCGGCGCGCACCAGGCAAGAAGCACGTTCGGCCGGCGAGACGGCGGCCCAGCTTGCGGCGGCCTTGGCGGCAAGGGTCGCGGCCTGACGGGCATCGGCTTCCGAAGCCTCGGTGACCGAGCCGACCACGTCGCGGTGATCGCCGGGGTTGACGACGGCCCGCGTTTCGCCCGAGGCAGTGCCGGTTGCCAGCTGCGGAACGGCCTTCCAGTCGACGGTTGCACTCGCCTGCAGCGCGGCGGTCAGCGAGGTGAGGCCCGCTTCGTTTGAGAGATCGAGACCGGCCGAGTTGCGGCGCGTTTCGCCGAAGAGATTGTCGGGCAGAGCGATCTGGTCATGCGGCGCGCCGACGATGGGCATGGCGCGGACGATCTCGACCGGGTCGGCGGTCAGTTCGTCGACCGAAACCTTCGGATCGGCGATGCGGTTGACGAAGGAGGAGTTCGCACCGTTTTCGAGCAGTCGGCGAACGAGATAGGCAAGCAGCGTCTCATGCGTGCCGACCGGGGCGTAGATGCGGCAGGGACGGTCGAGGTTGCCTTTGCCGACCACTTCGTCATAGAGCGGCTCGCCCATGCCGTGCAGGCACTGGAACTCGTATTTTCCGACCTTGAAGTCCTTGCCGGCCATTTCGTAGATGGTCGCAAGCGATTGGGCGTTGTGCGTCGCAAACTGCGGGAAGATCACGTCGGTCGCGGCCAGCAGCTTCTTGGCGCAGGCGATGTAGGAGACGTCGGTGTAGATCTTGCGGGTATAGACCGGGAAATCTTCGAGACCGTCGAGCTGGGCGCGCTTGATCTCGGCGTCCCAATAGGCGCCCTTGACGAGGCGAACCATGACGCGGCGTTCGGCGCGGCGGGCAAGATCGATGATGAAATCGAGCACGTAGGGGCAGCGCTTACCGTAGGCCTGGACGACGAAGCCCATGCCGGCCCAGCCGGCGAGGTCCTTGTCGAGGCAGAGTTCTT
The DNA here is from genome assembly GCF_058792075.1 of Ensifer sp. EB106-03-01-XG145. NCBI lineage: Bacteria > Pseudomonadati > Pseudomonadota > Alphaproteobacteria > Hyphomicrobiales > Rhizobiaceae > Ensifer > Ensifer sp. EB106-03-01-XG145. Next base: position 412,906 of record NZ_JBYTEC010000001.1, read on the forward strand.
CTAGCAGGTCGAGCGAGAGTTCGAGGCGATCGGCTTCCTCGGCGTCGATGTTGAGGCCGATGTCATATTTCTTGGCGATGAGAGCGAGCGCCTTCACCTTCGGCAGCAGCTCTTCCATGACGCGCAAGGCCTGCGAACGGGCGTAGCGCGGGTGCAGCGCCGAAAGCTTGATCGAGATGCCGGGGCCTTCATAGATGCCGCGGCCGGCGGACGCCTTGCCGATGGCATGGATCGCCGTCTCGTAGTCGCGGTAGTAGCGCTCCGCGTCGGCAGCCGTCGTCGCCGCTTCGCCGAGCATGTCGTAGGAATAGCGGAAGCCCTTCTGTTCGAGCGCGCGCGAACGGCGCAGCGCCTCGTCGATGGTCTCGCCGGTCACGAACTGTTCGCCCATCATGCGCATCGCCATGTCGACGCCGCGGCGGATGACCGGCTCGCCGCAACGGGCGATGAGACGGGTCAGAGCGGCCGAAAGGCTGCGGTCGTTCACGGTGGCGGTGAGCTTGCCGGTGACGACGAGACCCCAGGTGGCGGCGTTGACGAACAGCGAGCGGCCGCCGCCGATATGCGACTTCCAGTCGCCGTCGGAGATCTTGTCGCGGATCAGCGCGTCGCGCGTTGCGGTATCAGGAATGCGCAGCAGCGCTTCGGCAAGGCACATCAGCGCCACGCCTTCCTGGCTCGACAGCGAATACTCCTGCACCAGACCCTCGACGCCCGAACCCTTGTGCTTGGCGCGCAGTGCCTCGATCAGCTTGCGTGCGGTCTTGGCCGCTGCCGCGCGGGTCGCGGCGTCAAGCGTTGCGGCTTCGATCAGCGCCGGCAACGCTTCCGTTTCCGGGCGGCGGTAGGCGGCAGTGATTGCCTGGCGCAGCGTGCTCTGCGGCCGCACCGGCGGGGCGAAATCGGCGAAGGGAGCCTGCGGCGCGCCGGTTTTGGTCGTGGTCTTTTGAAGCGGTGTCTGGCTCATCGAGCGCTATCCTCCGGGAAGCGGTTTGGAGGGCGCGGCGCGCCCCCGATCGTGGGCGGAAAATACGCTTCCTTTCGCCGTACATCCATCCGGCATTTTTTGTCTTTTGCGGAATGTTTCACCGCTACGGCCGAACATGACCGGAGACAATGCGGATTGTTCGCGATACCACCGGATGATCAGAGATCAGGCCGCCTTGCCGAAATGCTTCTCGCGGGCCATCAGGCACTCGTCGTCGCCGGGCATGCAGGTGCGGCAGACGATTGGCCTGATCGCATAGATCTTGCAACCGACGTGTTCGCCGAGCTTGCCGCCGAGTGCGGAGCAACGATCGTCCTCGCAGCGCATGCCGCCGAGATCGGCCGACACATATTCCGCCGGTATCAGGTCGAGCTCCTCGTCCGTCTCCAGCGAGAAGCGCGGCCAGTCGGCCGAATAGGCGCAGCAGGCGCCGCAGCTCTGGCAATCGAAGATGTCGTCGGAAGCGGAATGGGTCATGCGCCAAACTAGCATGAAGGTCCGCGGTCCGAAATGGCCCTCACGCGATGGTCGCGTCCCGGCGGGCAATCTCGTAGTCTTCCGTATGCACCAGCACGCCATCGTTGGTCACGACGGCGATGCCGTAGGCCGCCGGCTCGTCGACAGACAGAGACGTATCGGGTGTGTCGAAGGGCATCGGCTGCTGGTGCACGGGGCTCTTGAAGATCGAGAACGGAATGCCGCGGCTGGAGCCGCTGATCGTGCGGTGCACGTGGCCGGCAAAGATATGCCGCACGTTGCCGTGTCGTTTGACGAGCGCGTAGAACTCCGTCTCGTTGGCGAGCCGGATCATGTCCATGCCGGTAAAGCCCGTTCTGTGTGGCGGATGATGCATGAACAGCAGCGCCGGTTTGTCGCCGGCCTCGGCAAGCTGCCGGTCGAGCCAGGCAAGACGTTTGGCACAGAGCATGCCGACATGGCTGGTGGGATAATCATAGGGCGGCGCAAAGAGCGTATCGAGCAGGATGGCACGGCAGTCCGGGAAATCGATCGCCTGCTGTACGAAACCGTTCTCGTCCGCCACCGCGTCCGGGAAGGTATCGAGAAAAACCTCGCGCCGGTCGTGGTTGCCGATGGTGATGGCGACCGGCGGCGTGAGCTGATCGATGAGCCGCTTCAGCCGTTCGTAGGAAACGCGATCGGCGTAGTGGGTGAGGTCGCCGGTGAAAATCACCCGGTCGGCGTCCGCATGGTAACGGTTGACGTGTTCGATGCCATTGGCCAGGCGCTGGTAGGGATCGAGCCCGATGATCGTCGTGCCTTCGGGCACCATGTGTAGGTCGGTAAAGATGATCAGCTTTGTCATGGAGATCCAGGAGGTTGCGTCGCGGGTGGCCCAAGCTGTCGCGCGGCGTATGACGCGTCAAGCGGCAACTTTGGGGCGACTCTCTCGGAGCTCGGCGGTTCTTCTTGCGGCGGGCCTAGGAAAGCGCTAATGCAAACGCATCTGATATATCAGCTATGATCGCCGCTAGGGCGACGGCAAGCGAATTGGAGAAACGGCATGCGGTGGAAGCGCACAATCCAGTTGCTGGACGTTCATTGCGAGGGTGAGATCGGCAAGGTCGCGATCGGCGGCGTGCCGAAGATCCCGGGAAACTCGATCGCCGAGCAGCTCAACCACATCAACACGGTCGATGACAGCCTGCGCCGGTTCCTGTGCCTGGAGCCGCGCTCCGGTTCGATCGGCTCGGTCAACCTGCTGGTGCCGCCGAAGCGGCCGGAGGCAGACGCCGGCTTCATCATCCTCCAGGCCGACCAGGCGCATGCCATGTCCGGCTCGAACTCGATCTGCGTCACCACTGCCCTGCTCGAATCCGGCATCATCGAGATGAAGGAGCCGGAGACGGTGGTGATGCTCGACACGGCGTCCGGCCTCGTCAAGGCCACTGCGACCTGCCGCGACGGCCGTTGCGAGAAGGTGAAGCTGACGATGGTCCCGTCCTTCGTGCATGAGCTCGACGTCGAGGTCGACACGCCGAAGTGGGGCAAGATCAAGCTCGACCTCTGCTACGGCGGCATCTTCTACGCGCTGGTCGATGTCGGCCAGATCGGCACCACGATCGACAAGGCGAACGCCCGCGAGATCGTCGAAGCGGGCATGATCCTGAAGGATATCGTCAACCGCACCATCCCCGTCGTCCATCCGGAGATCCCGGAAATCAAGGGCGTCGCCTACGTCATGTTCCGCGATGTCGAGGCGGACGGCACGATCCGCACCTGCACGACCATGTGGCCGGGCCGCGTCGACCGCTCGCCTTGCGGCACCGGCAGCTCGGCCAATCTCGCGACGCTGCACGCCCGCGGCAAGGTCAAGGTCGGCGACGTCCTGAAGTCGCGCTCGATCATCGGCTCCGAGTTCGAAGTGGGCCTCGAAGGCGTGACGACCGTCGCCGGCCGCGAGGCGATCATCCCGACGATTGCTGGCCGCGGCTGGACCTTCGGCCTGCACCAGGTGGCGCTCGATCCCTTCGATCCGCTGGCCGACGGCTTTGCGCTGACCGATACCTGGGGACCGCAGGCGGGCGAAATTCGCTAACCCGACCTGCTTTGAAACATGCAGTTCCGAATGAATCGTCGCTTCACACCGTTTCTGGAATTGCCCAAACGAAAACGCGGGCCGAAGATCCCTATGATCTCCGGCCCGCGCGGCCCTTGGGAGGCGTGTTGGATTATTTGATGCGGCTGGTCTTGCCGAGCATGGCCGTCTGCAGGGCGTCGTTGCCGGTAAGTTCCGCGAGCTTGCGTTCGGCGAAGGCGTCACCTTCGTTGGCGGCCTTGCGGAAGATCGCACGGGCGGCCGGGATATCCTTGGCGGTGCCTTCACCGTTCTCGAGCATCAGGCCGAGATTGACCATGGCATCGACATTGCCGCGGTCTGCGGCCAGGCGATAAAGCTTGGCAGCCTTGGCGTTGTCTTCCGGCACCAGCTTGCCTTCGTCCAGGATCACCGCGAGGTTGAAGGCGGCGACGTCGTCGCCGGCGAGCGATGCCCGTTCGAACCATTCGATCGCCAGCTTGCCGTTGACCGGCGTGCCCATGCCGTCGCGGTAGGAGACGCCGAGATTATAGGCCGCGAGAACGTTGCCGGCAGCAGCGGCCTTCTGGTTCAGCGCGAATTCGGTTGCCGTGTCGCCCTGTTCACCGACGAGAACGGCATAGTTGGTCATCGCCAGCGCGTGGCCATGTTCGGCGGCTTCACCGAGAATGCGCAGCGACTGGGTCTTCTGCCCGGCCTTGTCGAGCACGCGGGCGAGCTGAAATTCGGTGCGGGCGCCGCTCTTCTGGTTGTAGGCCTCGCGGCAGGCCGAAAGCGCCACGCCGATCCTGATGTCTTCGGCGGAAACGGCCGGGAAAGTCTGGTTGCGCTGCAGGTCGAAGATGCTGCCCGCTTCGCGGTCGCAGACTTCGGCGGCGGAGAGATCGGCAGCGCGTGCCGACGGGAGGGCGATCGCGGCCACTGCCAGCAGACTGACGATCGCCAGGAAGAGGGCATTGATGATGCGGGTTCCGGATGTGCTGCGCTTTTCCATGATGCTCTCCCCGTGTCTTCAGGATCAATTTATCGGCGACCGTCACGGAGGGCTGTTACGGCGGGAACAGCCTGGTGGCGAAAGCTCTGGCGAAGTGACGGAGGGACATAGAGAGCCGGGCCCTTGAGCCGGCTTGCATCCGGGAACGCCGGGGCTATCCTCGAAGGTCGCAACGCTCAAACGGGAGAGGGCAATGGAAGATCTGGCAGCGCCAATGCGCAAGATGCTGGTGAGCCGACGCGTTGTCGTCGGCGGCCTGCTGCTGACGGCGGCCGGCGGCGGTGTCGCCACCTCCTGGGCAAGCCCTTCACTTGGCGAGGCAACGGAGGTCCGCGGCGACGTTAGACGGAAGCAGGCGAAAAAGGACGACCCGCTCACGGTCGGTAGCCAGCTCTTCGAGAACGACCGCGTGCGCACGAACGTCGAGAGCTATGCGACCTTGAACCTCGGCACCGATACGCGCGTGCTGCTCGGCGCCGAAACCGAGCTGCTCGTCGACAGCTTCATCGCCGGTCAGGGTGGTACGCTCGAACTCGGAACGGGCCGCATGGTGTTCGATCGGCCCGAGGGCCTGCCCAAGGTCGATGTGGCGGTCCGCACGGCCTTCGGCATGATCGGCGTGCGCGGCACCAAGTTCTTTTGCGGACCGAGCCGGGCCGCATTTGCCGTCTTCGTCGAACATGGGAGCGTTTCGGTCGCGCGTGGCGGCGTGACCCGGATCGTCGCTGCGGGGCAGGGGGTGGAGTTTCATCATCGCGGTGACGCCCCGAGCGAGCCCGTCAACTGGGGTGAGCCGCGCATCAGGGAAGCCTATGCCAGCGTCGGGCTAACGCGTTGAGCCGTCGCTACTCCCGACGAAAAGCGCGCTCCGCGCATTGTGTCCCAGGCTTTGCGGCGCTTTACTCCGAAACCGTGAAAAGCTCCATCGTCGAGAAGCCGCGAATTTCGTGGCTGCCGAGCGGGCGAAGCGGCTGCTTGCTTTCCGCCGCTGCAGCAGGCCCGACGCAGATCGATGTGCCTAGGAACTTGTTCGCCTCCTGAAGCCGCGCCGCCAGATTGATCGCGTCGCCATGGGCGGTGTAGTCGAGCTTGCCGCCGGCGCCGACTTCGCCGACCACCGCCGGTCCGGTCTCGACGCCGATCCGGGTCCTGCCGAAGCTGTTGGCGGCAAACTGCGGGCGTCCCCGCATCTCTTCCGTCAATGCATGGATCGCTCTGGCACACGCGATCGCCCTGTCGACGTGTTCCGGCAGGTCCTCGGGCGCGTTGAAAAAGGCGTGCACGGCATCGCCCACCACCTTGTCGACCATGCCGCCGTGCTCGGCCACCAGCGCGTTGACCTCCGAAAAGTAGATGTCGAGCAAGGCAATGAGGTCCCGCGGCTTCAGTCTCTGCGACAGCGAGGAAAAGCTCTCGATGTCGGTGAAGAGCGCCGTCACCTGGCGTTCCTCGCCGGCCACGCGTGTAAGCCCGGGATTGTCGATATAGCGGGCGACGACCGATTGCGGCAGGTATTGCGAAAATTTCTGCCGTGCCGCCGCTTCGGATCGCCGCACCCGAGCAAATTGCAGGATGCTCGTCACCGCCAGAACGAGGGCGAGCGCGACCGAAATGCTGATCGCATCGATAAGCCAGCCACTGGTGTCATAGATGATCGCTGCTGCCGCGACGACGGCGCCGACGGCGATAAGGCCAAGGGCCGCGGATATCATTGGCCGAAGGCGCGCGGCCGCGAAGGCGATACCACATCCGGCGACGAGGGCCATGGCGGCCTCGGCGAGCGGAAGCCGGCTGTCACGCTTCGGTATGAAGCCGGTCAGGACCGCGTTGGCGATATCCGCGTGGATCTGCACCGAGGGTTCGAGCGGCATCGAGGCGCTGGGCCGTAAGCCCCCGAGGCTCGGCAGGCTGCTGCCGATGAGCACGAGTTTGCCTGCAAAGCGATCCGCCGCCGCCTTGCCGGACAACACATCGGCGGCGGAAACGGTGCGGGCGGCGAGCCGGTCCGCAGCACTGGCGACGAAGCGCAGGCTGCCGGTTTCATCGAGCGCCATCACCCGTCCGTCGATGCGCAACCAGGCGGGTGCGCCGCCGAGGATCGGCGTGCCGGCGCCGCGCATCAGCCGTGTCGCCTCGATCGCCAGCGTCGGATAGGCGTCGTTGCCGAGGATGGCATAGGCCTGTACCCGCCGGATCCGCGCGTCCTCGTCGCCAACGAGAAACGAAGCGGCGGCCGCCTTCGCCCGGTCCATGAACGCGGCACAGGAGGTTTCGGCGCCGTCGAGGAACCAGAGTTCGGGCGGGGCGAAGGGGCGGCTCAGTGCCAGCGGCGGTACCGGACGCGGCCGCTCCTGGATCGTATCGGCAATCAGAAAGCCGAGCACGACGGGGACACGTCCAAGCGCGGAGGCGAGGGCCGCATTGCCGTCGCCGGTCGTGTTGCAATCGGCGCTGAAGACGAAGTCGACCGCCACGGCCTCGGCGCCGGCCGTCGCAAGCCGCGACAGAAGATCGGCGGTTGCCGTCCTGTCCCATTCGCCCGACGGGCGCGATTGATGGGCCTGGCGGTCGATGTCGACCACAATGATGTCAGGCGACTGCGGCGCGGGAATCCACTGTGTCAGGCTGTCGAAGAACAGCTCGCGCTGCGTTTCTAATACCGGCTCGGCGAAGAGATAGAGGGCGACGGCAACCAGCAAGCTCGTCAGGAACCCGCCGGCAAGCGGAGTGAAACGCAATTGCCGGCGCGGCTCAGCGGCCATGCGCGCTAGTCCTCCTCCGGATCGGCGATGCTTTGCAGGCGGCCGACCTTGCAGGCGATGATGCCCTCGTTTCTTCTGATCGCGCCGCTTTCCTCCAGCCACTGGATGGCGCGGTTGACCTTCGGCCGGCTGGCGCCGAGCACACCGGCGATGTCCGTCTGGCTCATGGTCAGCCTTAGATTGGCGCTTTCCGGCAGCTCGTTGCCGTGGATCTGGCGGAGCGTGGCGAGGAAGAAGCGCGCGACGCGGGCATTGAGATCATAGAGCGCGATGGTCTCGAGTCGCTCGGTCGTGTCGCGCAGCTGGGCGCAGAGGAAGCGGATGACGGCCTCGGCCGCTTCCGGCCGGTTGGTGACGATATCGAGGAACGACTTCTTGCCGATGACATACCCTTCCGACGCTGTCATCGCCGTTGCGTCGGCCGACCGCGTCTGGCCATCGAGCACCGCCATCTCGCCGAAGATCGCGCCGGCTTCGTGCTGGCGCAGCATTAGTTCCCGGCCTTGCGGCGTGATCAGCGACAGCTTGATGCGCCCGGAAATGACGACAATCATGTAATTGCCTTCGTCGCCACGCTGGAAGATTACGGTGCCGGCCGGCCACTTCCTGTAGGTCGCGATGTCGGCAAGTTCGGCAATGGCATTCTTGTCGAATTCTTCAAAGATCGGAAACGAGCGCCAGAAAGTCGGGCTCCTGTTGATTTCGTTCATGACATGCCCCCGCGCGGCGTCCCCTGCCGCGCCGAAATTCTTCGCCCAGCCGCCTCGTCCTTGCAATAGAAAAGAACGATGTGCCGACGATGTAGTTCCGTGTTTGTCTGCGGATAAGTCAGAAAGCGCCAAGCTCGGAGGTTGACGATGCCGGCTGGTCGTTTCATTTTCTTGAACGATCTGTCGCTCTCGGAGCGGCTAGATGAATTTCAAAATGCTGATACTTCTGTTGCCAACAACCGTTTCTCACAGGAGCCTCGCATGCCTCAGAATGTTGTCGTCCTCATCGGACGCGTCCTCCTCTCTATCATGTTCATCATGTCCGGTTTCAGCAAGCTGATGGATCCGTCGGGCACGGCCCAGATGATCACCGGCGCTGGCTGGCCGGCACCGACCGCACTCGCTTACCTTGCCGGCCTCTTCGAACTCGTCGCCGGTCTTGCCGTTCTCGTCGGCTTCCAGACGAAGATTGCCGCCTATCTGCTTGCGGCGTTCAGCCTTATCACCGCTTTCGCCTTCCACAGCGGAGCGATCAACATCCCGAACTTCCCGCCGGAAGCCAACGGCCTGCTGACCGTCTTCAACGGCCTGATGATGATGAAGAATATCGCGATCGCCGGTGGTTTCCTCGTGCTCGCCGTCTTCGGCCCCGGCGCTCTGTCGGTCGACAAGCGCGGCGCCTGAGACCGAACATGCCGCGCGTTGGGATCAACGCACAAGGCATACTCTGGTTTACCGCAGTAACATCAAGCCCGTCGCTCGTTCGGCGGGCTTCTTGCATTTCAGGGATAAATCACGCCCTTGCGCAGAATGACGTTGCCGTAGAGCCTGGGCTCGCTCGTCTGGACGACCGTGTGGGCGGCTCTTACGCGCGGGTAAAAATCCGCTCCGAGCAAGGGCACGACACGGCGGCCGGGCTCGTGCCGGGCGCAGCACGCGACGATCTCCTGATGCACCGGGTCCAGCGCCTCCCTGTCCTGTTTGACGGTGGCGCGGAAGATCGCTTCGGGCACGAAATCGTCGATTGGCAAAACGCTGAGGATGGCGTCGAGCACCGGGATCAGCGGGTGCCCGTCGAGCCGGACGAGACGGCGTGCATGTTCCTGGCCCGGATAGTTGCCGTCGACCAGCGCGATTTCATCGCCGTGCCCCATCGCCCGGAGCGTTGCGAGCAACTCGGGACTGAGGATCGGGTTTAGTCCTTTCAGCATCAGCCGAGCTCCTTGAAGAGGACATTGGTGTCGAGCAGATAGCGGGAGAAGAGCGGCAGGCTGGCGCCGCCGATGGCGCGCGCGTGGCTACCAACCAGGCCTTCCACCAGTTCAGGGATGGTAACGCCCTGGAGGTCGAGCTCGTAGAGCGCCCTGCGGGTGGCGGCGAGCAACCGGGCCCGGACCCAGGGTGGGAAGCCGCCGTCGATGACAACGGCCGAGAAGTCGACGATCGAGACGGCCGACACGACAGCCTGGGCAAGCGCCGCGCCACAGTCGTCGATCCAGATGTCGAGCGGTTCGCCGAAGTCGATCCAGTCGTCAGCCGAGTACCAGAGCGGCCGCGGGTCGATGCCGCGTTCGCGCAGCAGATTTTCGAGCACGAAGACCGAGGCGATCTTGAGGAGCTGGATGGTCCTGCCGTCCTTGCCCGAGACCGGCAGGGGGCCGATGGCGCCAGCCGTTCCGGTACGCCCGGAGAAGAGCGCCGAGTTCAGGACGACGCCGCCGCCGATGAACGAGCCGATATAGAAATAGACGAAGTCCGGGTAGATGGCGCCGACGCCGAAGGCGAGCTCGGCGCCGCAGGCGCTGGTGCCGTCGTTCTGCAGGAAGACCGGATAGGTGGTGCGGGCCGAGATTGCCGCCTGCAGATCGATGTCGCGCCACTTGTTCATTTCTTCCCGCGGCGCGCCCACTTCCTCCGCCCAGTTCCACAGTTCGAAGGGCGTGGCGATGCCGATGCCGGCGATCCGCTTGCGCTGATCGGGGTTGAGTTGCTGTTCGAGCTTCGCCATGCCGGAAATGATGAAATCGACGAGATCGCCGGGCAGCGGATAGGCATGCACATGATGCAGATGCAGCCGGATGGTGCCGACGAAATCCATCAGCACGAGATCGGCGCTGCGCCGGCCGATTTTCACGCCGAAGGAAAAGACCGCGTCCGGATTGAGCCGCATCGGTGTCGATGGTTGTCCAACCTTGCCGCGAACGGGATCGCCCTTGACCAGCAGGCCGTCGCTTTCCAGCGCCCGCATGATCACCGATACGGTCTGCGCCGAAAGGCCGGAACGCCGGGCGATATCGGCTTTGGAGAGGCCGCCGTGACGCCTGACCAGCGACATGACCAGGCGCTCGTTATAGGCGCGCACGCGCGTCTGGTTGGCCCCGCCGCTAGGGTCAATGACCTCAGGTTGCATCGGTCCCCGATCAGGACCGTCTGTCAGTGACATGCCACCGTCTCCTCCCGTTGGCATTAGATCACGATGGTTCAGGGTCGGATCGACCCAAAACCATAGACGTGATCGCTTCTCAAAAGCTGGAGCGGGATCAGGCGGAAAACCGCATGCACTTTTCCTCATTCCGCTCTGGTGCCCGCTTGGCGCAGGTCTGTTGTTTCCGCTTGCTGTGACTCTGTCAATTTGTCTGACGCTCCGCTTCTCGGACGGAGCGTCGTCATCCCAAGAATGCCACATCGAAATAATAATTCAATTTGATTTATTTATTGACACCCCGGAATTTTAATGTTTGTTTTTGTCTCGGAAGCGTCGATTGCAACGGAGGAAAATGTTGCTGTCGCGTGGCCTGGGGGCGGTCCGCCGACCCGATTTTCAATCCTTGGGAGGATTTCATGAAGAAGACTGTTCTTTCCGCTGCTTTCGGCGCGCTGTCCCTTGGCGTCGTTTTCGCCGCGCCGGCACAGGCTGCTGATGTCGGCGCCTGCCTCATTACCAAGACCGACACCAACCCCTTCTTCGTCAAGATGAAGGAGGGTGCTACCGCCAAGGCGCAGGAACTCGGCGTGACGCTGAAGGCCTATGCCGGCAAGATCGACGGCGACCACGACAGCCAGGTGGCTGCAATCGAATCCTGCATCGCCGATGGCGCCAAGGGCATCCTGATCGCCGCCTCCGACACCAAGGCGATCGTCGATCAGGTGAAGAAGGCGCAGGACGCTGGTCTGCTCGTGATCGCGCTCGATACACCGCTCGATCCGCCGACCGCTGCCGACGCGACGTTTGCAACCGACAACCTGCTCGCCGGCAAGCTGATCGGCCAATGGGCCGTCGCCACCATGGGCGAGGGTGCCAAGACCGCCAAGATCGGCTTCCTCGATCTACTTCCGTCGCAGCCGACGGTCGACGTCCTGCGCGACCAGGGCTTCATGATGGGCTTCGGCATCGACACGAAGGATCCGAACAAGATCGGCGACGAAGATGATCCGCGCATCGTCGGCCACGACGTCACCAACGGCAACGAAGAAGGTGGCCGCAAGGCGATGGAAAACCTTCTGCAGAAGGATCCCGACATCAACGTGATCCACACCATCAACGAGCCGGCCGCCGTTGGCGCCTATCAGGCGCTGAAGGCCGTCGGCAAGGAGAAGGACGTGCTGATCGTCTCTGTCGACGGCGGTTGCCCGGGCGTCAAGTCGGTCGCTGAAGGTGTCATCGGCGCCACCTCGCAGCAATATCCGCTGATGATGGCGGCCCTCGGCATCGAGGCGATCAAGAAGTTCGCCGATACCGGTGAAAAGCCGAAGCCGACGGAAGGCAAGGACTTCTTCGACACCGGCGTTTCGCTCGTCACTGACAAGCCGGCTGCCGGTGTCGAATCGATCGACACCAAGGTCGGCACGGAGAAGTGCTGGGGCTGATCGCCTTTGCTCTTCGAACGCATGAGCCATTAACGGAAGGGCGGCCCCGGCCGCCCTTCGCGTAAGCGCCGATGTCTTTGACACGGCGATGAAAACCGCGCAGCTTCTTAAGAGTGCTTATGCCCGCGTCTTTGTGGGCGGGCTGTGCACGACTGCATCGCAACCCCTTGGGAGCGGGGTTCACGGGAGGAAGGTCCATGGGCGAGCCCAACACAGCCGCACAACCATCCCAGGAATTCGAAAAAGTCCTGGTCAACAGTTCGACGCAGGTCGCGTCGTTCGATACGCATGACAAGACCGCGATCCAGAAGATCCAGCATTTCCTGCATTCGACGCCGGCGGCCGTGCCGTTCATCGTGCTTGTCGCAGCAATTCTGATCTTCGGCATTGCCATCGGCGGGAAGTTCTTCTCGTCCTACACGCTGACCCTCATCCTCCAGCAGATCGCCATCGTCGGTATCCTCGGCGCCGCGCAGACCCTGGTGATCCTGACCGCCGGTATCGATCTTTCGATCGGGGTGATCATGGTGCTTTCGGCGGTCATCATGGGCAACTGCGCCGTGACCTATGGGCTTCCGGCACCGATCGCGATCTTCCTCGGCTTCGTCGTCGGCGGCGCCTGCGGCTTTCTCAACGGCTTCCTCGTCTCCAGGGTCAAGCTTCCGCCGTTCATCGTCACGCTCGGCACCTGGTACGTGATCATGTCGACGAACTTCATCTATTCGGCCAATGCGACGATCCGCGAGGCCGATGTGACGGCCGTCACCCAGATGCTCCACGTCTTCGGTGTCAGCTTCAAGGTGGGCTCCGCTGTGTTCACGCTCGGTGTGGTGATGATGGTCTTGCTGGTCTTCGGCCTCTGGTATGCGCTCAATCACACGGCCTGGGGGCGTCATCTTTACGCTGTCGGCGACGATCCGGAAGCGGCCAAGCTCTCCGGTATCCGCACCAGCCGCGTCCTGCTCAGCGCCTATACGCTGGCCGGGCTGATCGCCGCACTCGCCGCCTGGGTTTCGATCGGCCGCAATGGTTCGATCTCGCCGTCGGCAGCCGTCACCGACTACAATCTGCAGGCCATCACAGCAGCCGTGATCGGCGGCATCTCGCTCTTCGGCGGACGTGGGTCGATCCTTGGAACCCTGATCGGCGCGATGATCGTCGGCGTCGTCTCCATGGGCCTCAACATGCTGGGCGCTGACCCGCAATGGAAGGTCTTCCTCACCGGCGTGCTGATCATCACCGCCGTCGCCATCGACCAGTGGATCAGAAAGGTAGCTGCCTGATGACACAGGAACCCATTCTCACAGCCCGCGGCCTCGTCAAGCGCTACGGTCGCGTGACCGCCCTCGACTATGCCGACTTCGACCTCTATCCCGGCGAGATCCTCGCCGTGATCGGCGACAACGGTGCCGGCAAGTCCTCGATGATCAAGGCGATATCGGGCGCCGTCACGCCCGATGAGGGTGAGATCATGCTCGAGGGCCAGCCAGTCCACTTCCGCTCGCCGATGGATGCACGCTCGGCCGGCATCGAGACGGTCTACCAGAACCTGGCGCTGTCGCCGGCGCTGTCGATCGCCGACAACATGTTTCTCGGCCGCGAGATCCGCAAGCCGGGCATCATGGGCAAGCTCTTCCGCACGCTCGACCGTGGGGAGATGGAGAAGCGGGCACGGGCAAAGCTGTCCGAGCTCGGTCTGATGACCATCCAGAACATCAACCAGGCGGTGGAAACGCTTTCGGGCGGCCAGCGCCAGGGTGTGGCCGTGGCGCGCGCCGCAGCCTTCGGCTCCAAGGTGGTGATCATGGACGAGCCGACGGCAGCACTTGGTGTCAAGGAAAGCCGGCGGGTGCTGGAGCTGATCCTCGACGTGCGTTCCCGCGGTCTGCCGATCGTGCTGATCTCGCACAACATGCCGCATGTGTTCGAGGTGGCTGACAGAATCCATGTCCATCGTCTCGGCAAACGGCTATGCGTCATCAATCCGAAGGAGCACACGATGTCGGATGCTGTCGCCTTCATGACCGGGGCGAAGGAGCCGCCGCGCGAAGCGCTCGCGGCATGAACGTCGAGCCGATCGCCAACGAAATCCTGAAACGGGCGGCTGGTGCTGCCCGTTTCGTCGTCGCCATTGCCGGCCCTCCGGGTGCCGGCAAGTCGACGCTGTCGGACGCGCTCGCCGAGGCCCTGGTCGCCCGCGGCGAAAAGGCGGCGGTGCTGCCAATGGACGGCTTCCACATGGACAATGCCGTCCTGGAAGAAAAGGGCCTGCTCCCTCGCAAGGGCGCGCCGGAAACGTTTGACGTTAGGGCGTTCCTGTCGACGGTTCAGGCGGTCCGCGCCAATGACGGCGAGGTGCTTGTTCCGGTTTTCGACCGGTCGCGGGAATTGGCGATCGCCTCGGCCCGGATCGTTGCGCCCGAAACACGCATGGTTCTCGTGGAGGGCAACTATCTGCTTCTCGACGAGGCCCCCTGGAACAAGCTCGCGGGTGCCTTCGATTTCTCCATCTTTATCAACCCGGGGATCGAGGAGCTGGAGCGGCGTCTTTTGAAACGCTGGTACGATCACGGTTACGAGGAGGAGGCGGCGAAGCGGAAAGCCCACGGCAACGACATCCCCAACGCGCATCGCGTCGTCGAGCACCAGCGACGCGCAGATCTCGTGCTTGCGGATTTCTGATCGATGGTCGGATTGCGGATTGTGTTTCCTGGCGCATTGGTGTTATCGAGACGCGGTTCCACCACATGAGTAACCGCCCGCCACCCGCACCTGCCGGCTGCAAAGCCGCGCGCGCGGATCGGGCGCGAGCAGAGCGGGATGAGTGTAAGCGGTTTCCGCCTGCATTCCGTTCTGAGCTAGGAGAACGCTGACCATGCAAGACCTCGTTATCCGCCGGCCGGATGATTGGCACCTTCACCTGCGCGACGGCGACATGCTGAAAGGCGTTATCGCCGATACCAGCCGCCATTTCGCCCGCGCGATCATCATGCCCAACCTGGTGCCGCCGGTCGTGACGACCGCCGACGCCAGCGCCTATCGCGAGCGCATCCTCGCCGCGCTTCCCGCGGGCGACCGGTTCGAGCCGCTGATGACGCTCTATCTCACCGCAGGCACCAATCCTGACGACGTCGAGGCCGGCCACAGGAGCGGCCTCGTCAAGGCGGTCAAGCTTTACCCGGCGGGCGCGACGACCAATTCGCACAGCGGCGTGCGCAACATCGATGAAGCGATGCCGGTGCTGGAGCGCATGGCGAAGGTCGGCCTGCCGCTCTGCGTCCATGGCGAGGTCACGAGCTCGGATGTCGACATCTTCGACCGCGAAGCCGTGTTCATCGAGACCGTGCTCGATCCGTTGCGCAAGCGGCTGCCGGAACTGAAGGTGACGATGGAACACGTCACCACCAAGGACGGCATCGATTACATCAAGGCGTCGAAGGCAAACCTTGCCGGCTCGATCACCACCCATCACCTGATCATCAACCGCAATGCGATCCTGGTCGGCGGGATCAAGCCGCACTACTACTGCCTGCCGGTCGCCAAGCGTGAGAACCACCGTCTGGCGCTGCGCGCGGCCGCCGTCTCCGGCGACAAGCGCTTCTTCCTCGGCACCGACTCCGCCCCCCATGTCGATCCGCTGAAGGAATGCGCCTGCGGCTGCGCCGGCATCTACACCTCGATCAACACCATGAGCTGCCTGGCGCATGTGTTCGAGGAGGAGGGTGCACTCGACAAGCTCGAAGCCTTCGCCTCGCTGAACGGCCCCACCTGGTACGGTCTGCCGGTCAACGAGGAAACGATCACGCTGCGCAAGCAGGCTGAAGCGGTCACCTATCCCAAGAAGATCGAGACCGGCGCCGGTCTGGTCACCGTTTTCGATCCGATGTTCCCGCTGCACTGGGCCGTCGTCTGATCACTGCATAATTCCTTGGATCGGATGGATCCAAGGACAAAATTATGCAGCAGTTAAAAATGTTACAGCGACCTTTGCGCGTCTGAACAGACGCGCGGCGCTGTAGAGTTTTGAAGGAGAGTTTGATGTTTTCCAACGCGTTCACCGACAAGGCCGTTATGGCTGAGCTGGTCGCCAAGATGCTCTGGGAGATCAAGGCTGTACACTTCCGTGCCGATGAGCCCTACAAGCTGTCGTCCGGCATGGCGAGCCCCGTCTATATCGACTGCCGCAAGCTGATTTCCTACCCGCGCATCCGTTCGGCTGTGATGGATTTTGCCGCAGCCACGATCCTGCGTCAGGCCGGTTTCGAGAAATTCGACGTGGTTGCCGGCGGCGAAACGGCCGGCATTCCCTTCGCGGCCATGCTCGCCGAGCGCCTGGGCCTGCCGATGATCTATGTCCGCAAGGCGCCGAAGGGCCACGGCCGCAACGCCCAGATCGAAGGGCACATGCCGGAAGGCGCACGCGTGCTCGTTATCGAGGACCTGACGACGGCCGGCGGTTCGATGTTCAAGTTTATCGACGCCATTCGTGCGGCCGGCGGCATCGTCGACCACGGCATTGCGCTCTTCTACTACGACATCTTCCCGGAAGCGGTCGGCGAGATGAAGGGCAAGGGCGTCGATCTGCACTGGATCGCGACCTGGCGCAACGTCCTTGCGGTTGCCCGCGAGCAGGCGCTGTTCGACGAGAAGACGCTGAGCGAAGTCGAAGCCTTCCTCAACGCGCCGCTCGCCTGGTCCGGCCGCAACGGCGGCGTGAGCGCCCTGGCCTAACGATTGAAGAGGCCCCGGCTATGCCGGGGCCTCGCAACTCCTGAGTTTTCGTTTTTAAATCGATTGAAGTCCATCGAGGAGGAAGAGCCGATGATCGTATGTTGCGGAGAAGCGCTGATCGACATGCTGCCGCGGGACACGGCCGCGGGCGAGAGCGCGTTTGCGCCCTATGCCGGCGGAGCGATCTTCAACACGGCAATCGCGCTCGGGCGCCTTGGCATCCAGACCGGTTTCTTCACGGGCCTCTCCGACGACATGTTCGGCGATATCCTGCGCGAAACGCTGAAGGCGGCGAATGTCGATTTCGGTCCGTGCGCGACGCTTTCGCTGCATACGACGCTTGCCTTCGTTAAGCTCGTCAATGGCCATGCAAGCTACGCCTTCTTTGATGAAAACACGGCAGGCCGGATGATCACGTCAGAGCACCTGCCGGCGCTTGGCGATTTCTGCGAGGCGCTGCATTTCGGTGCGATCAGCCTGATCCCCGAGCCCTGCGGCTCGACCTATGAAGCCTTGATGACGCGCGAGCACGAGAAGCGGGTCATCTCCTTCGATCCGAACATCCGGCCCGGCTTCATCCGGGACCGCGAGGCACATCTCGCCCGCATGAACCGCATGGCGGCGATGTCGGATATCATCAAGTTCTCCGACGAAGATCTTGCCTGGTTCGGCATGGAAGGCAGCCACGACGACCTTGCCGCCGAATGGCTGAAGCGCGGACCGAAGCTGGTGCTGATCACCAAGGGCGCCGATGGCGCCGTCGGCTACACGGCGCGCCACAAGGTCGAAGTTGCGGGCGAGAAGGTCACGGTGGTCGACACTGTCGGCGCCGGCGACACGTTCGATGCCGGCGTGCTGGCATCCCTCAAGCTCGGCGGTCTCCTGACCAAGGCCGATGTCGCCGATCTCAGCGAAACTGCCGTTCGCAACGCGCTGGCGCTCGCCGCCAAGGCCGCCGCGGTCACCGTCTCGCGCGCCGGCGCGAACCCGCCGTGGAAGCACGAAATCGGCCTCTGAGTCATTTTCTCTGGCCTACTCTTCCTGTTCCGGGCGGTATTCCAGGATATCGCCCGGCTGGCATTCCAGCACGGCGCAGATCTTCTCCAGCGTATCGAAGCGCACGCCTTTCACTTTTCCCGATTTCAACAGCGAGATGTTCTGCTCGGTGATCCCCACCTGCTCGGCGAGATCGCGTGAGCGGACCTTGCGCTTCGCCAGCATCACATCGAGATTGACGACGATCGGCATCCGCTAGACGAAGCTCCTGTTCTCCGCCTCGACCCCCGACGCGATGACCAGGACGTGGCCGAGACCGACGACGAGCCCCGCCATCAGCAGCACGATGATAGCGCCGCCACTGATATCGAAGACCACCGCATGTCCCGTGGTGCCCGGGTTGTCGTAGGTGACAGCCAGGATGCCGATGCCGTTGCTGATCGTCATGCATAGTGCTCCCGCAAGCGCCGTCAGCCCCACGCGCCGCAACAGCACGCCATTGCGGCTGGTGAGAATCTCGCCGCGCTGGAAGCCGTCGAACAGCTGCCACGCGAAGGCGAGGCCGGCGATGACGAGCGCATTGTTGATCGCGGTCAGGAAAATGACGGTGGCGATGGCGCGGTAGGAAAGGGTGATTACCTCCACGCGGGGAAAGACGACGTCGCGAATGCCCTGCTCGAAGCCCTGCCTGTCAAAGAAAATCTGCCAATGCGCATAGACGACTGCCGAGCAAAACAGTGCGCCGCTCAACACCACCATGAGCTTCATGAAGCGACTGAGCTTGCGCAGCCTCTCGGCGGTTTCCGTCATAAAAATTCCCTTATCGTTTGGCTTGTGTTTTTATCGTAAAACAATAAGTAATTCTCGTCAATTGTGATTTTGGTGTCGTGCCATGCCTCTTCGATTTCTCAAAAATCCCTGTCTTTTCCTGCTGTTGAATACTATCTTCCGGTCCTATCAGAATCTCGATCTGATGCAGGTGCTGAAACCGGCGGGCGCCACGGTGCTGCCGGCCTGCGCTATATGATAAGGCCCGAGGCGCGATCTGCGCTTCGGGCCTTATCGTTTGACGCGATGCGGTTCAGGATGGAACCGCTTGGGGATGCTCCTCAGCGAGCGGCCTTCAGCAACGCTGCGACCAGACCTGCGGTTGAAGAATCGTGGCCGGCAGCGCTTTCCTTACCTTCGACAACAGGAAGCAGGCCGGTTGCCAGCTCCTTGCCGAGTTCGACGCCCCACTGGTCGAAGGAGTTGATGTTGAAGAGCGCGCCTTCGACAAAGACGCGGTGCTCGTAGAGCGCGATCAGACGGCCGAGCGCGAACGGGTCGAGCTGGTCGTAAACGATCGTCAGCGACGGGCGGTTGCCGGTGAAGACGCGGTGCGGCGCGATCTTGTCAGCCTTGACGTCGGCCATGCCCTTGGCGGTGAGCTGCGCCTTGGCCTCAGCCAGGGTACGCCCCTTCATCAGCGCCTCGGATTGCGCCAGGCAATTGGCAATCAGCAGTTCGTGCTGGTGGCGCAGGTTCTTTTCATGGCCGTTTGCCGCGATCATGAACTCGGCCGGGATGATGTCCGTGCCCTGGTGGATGAGCTGGTAGAAGGCGTGCTGGCCATTGGTGCCGGGTTCGCCCCAGACGACCGGGCCGGTTGAATACTCCACAGGGGTGCTGTCGAGCGTTACCGCCTTGCCGTTCGATTCCATGTCGAGCTGTTGCAGATAGGCAGGGAAGCGCGACAGACGCTGGTCATAGGGCAGGATCGCGCGCGACGGGTAGCCGAGCACGTTGCGGTTATAGAAGCCGAGAAGGCCGAGCAGGACGGGAATGTTCTTGCGGATCGGGGCGGTGCGGAAATGCTCGTCGATGGCGTGGCCGCCATCGAGGAAGCGCCCGAAATTCTCCTTGCCGATGGCGATCATCAGCGGCAAGCCGATCGCCGACCAGATCGAGTAGCGGCCGCCGACCCAATCCCAGAAGCCGAAGACGCGGGCCTGGTCGATGCCGAAGGCGGCGACCTTGTCGAGCGCCGTCGAGACGGCGGCGAAGTGATGGCCGACGGCGGCCTCTCCGAGCTTGTCGGCGATGAAGGCGCGGGCCGTCGCGGCATTGGTCATCGTCTCGATCGTCGTGAAGGTCTTCGAGGCGACGATGAAAAGCGAGGTTTCCGGATCGATCAGCTTCAGCGTGTCGGCGATGTGGGCGCCGTCGATGTTGGAAACGAAATGAAGGCGCGGGCCGTCATGGAAGGGCGCGAGCGCCAGCGTCGCCATGACCGGGCCAAGGTCGGAGCCGCCGATGCCGATATTGATGACGTCGGTGATCTTCTTGCCGGTGGCGCCTTTCAGCGCGCCCGAGCGGATGCCGTCGGCAAAAGCGCCCATGGCGTCGAGCACGCCGTTGACGTCGGGCATCACGTCCTTGCCGTCGACGAGGATCGCGCGGTTGCCGCGGTTGCGCAGCGCCGTGTGCAGCACGGCACGCTCCTCGGTGATGTTGATGATGTCGCCGCGGAACATGGCGTCCCGCTTCTCCTCGACCTTGGCCGCCTTGGCTAGCGCTTCGAGGCCGTCAAGCACCCTGTCATTGACGGCGCATTTCGAATAGTCGAGCAGCAGGTCGCCGAGCGTGGTGCTGAAGCGCTGGAAGCGTTCGGCGTCGCTGGCGAAGGCAGCGCGGATATCGGTTGCGTTGGTCTCAGAGGCGGTTGCTTTGAGTTGGTCGACAAGCGCTTTCATCGCAGGGCTCCTTGTGTCGGACAGGGGTGTCGGACAATCGCCTGCGTAGCTATTCGCTTTAAGCCGCTCAAATCAAGCCCGCAAAACCGCCGAAGTGGCGGTTTTCAGGATTTATTAAATCGTTTGAATTTTGGACTAATTCAGCCGCGCAGGTCTTTACGCAGGATCTTGCCGACATTGGTTTTCGGCAGCTCGGTGCGGAATTCGACGTAACGCGGGCGCTTGTAGTTGGTGAGGTTGGCGGCGCAGTGGCGCTTCACGTCGTCCTCCGTCAGCGCCGGATCCTTCTTGACCACGAAGAGCTTGACGGCCTCACCGGAATGCTCGTCCGGAACGCCGATCGCCGCGCATTCGAGAATGCCCGGATGGGTCATCGCCACTTCCTCGATCTCGTTCGGGAAGACGTTGAAGCCGGAAACGAGGATCATGTCCTTCTTGCGGTCGACGATCTTGACCAGGCCGTCCGTGTTCATGAAGCCGATATCGCCCGAGCGGAAGAAACCGTCCGGCGAGATCGCCTTGGCTGTTTCATCCGGCCGCTGCCAGTAGCCGGCCATCACCTGCGGGCCGCGAATGCAGATCTCGCCGACTTCGCCAATCGGCAGCGTGTTGCCCAGGTCGTCGCGGATCTCGACTTCGGTCGAAGGGATCGGCATGCCGATCGTGCCGGTGAACTCGGTCGCGTCGAGGATGTTGGCCGTTGCCACCGGCGAAGTCTCCGACAGGCCGTAGCCTTCGGCAATCGAGCAACCGGTCATCTGCTTCCAGCGTTCGGCGACCGGACGCTGGATCGCCATGCCGCCACCGAAGGTCAGCATCAGCGACGAGAAATCGAGCTTCTGGAACTCCGCATTGTTCATCAGTGCGTTGAACAGCGTGTTGAGACCCGGGAAGATATTGGTCTTGTGCTTGCCGAGTTCCTTGACGAAGCCCGGAATGTCGCGCGGATTGGGGATCAGGATGTTGTTGCCGCCGGTGGCAAGGCCCATCAGCGAATTCACCGTCAGCGCGAAGATGTGGTAGAGCGGCAGCGCGCACATGAAGACGAGATTTTCCGGGCGGGCGCGTGAGCGGAACGCCGTGTGGAACCAGATCTCCATCTGCGCCATGTTGGAGAGCAGGTTCGAATGGGTGAGTGTTGCGCCCTTCGAAACACCCGTGGTGCCGCCAGTATACTGCAGGAAGGCGACGTCGCTGGGAACAACGTTCGGCTTCGTCAACTTGGCTCGGCCGCCCTTGGCGAGCACGTTTTTGAAGGAGAGGTGACCGGGGATCGACCAGGCGGGAACCAGCTTCTTGACGCGACGGACCACGAGATTGACGATCGCGCCCTTGAGGCCCAGCATGTCGCCCATCGTTGCGACGACGACGTGCTTGACCGAGGTCTTGTCGGCCACCTGCTGCACCGTATGCGCGAAGTTTTCCAGAACGAAGATCGCCTTGGCGCCGGAATCGACGAGCTGGTGCTGCAACTCGCGCGGCGTATAGAGCGGGTTGACGTTTACGACGGTAAAGCCGGCTCTAAGAATGCCGTAGACGATGACGGGGTTCTGCAGGATGTTCGGCATCATCACGGCGACACGGTCGCCCTTGACGAGGCCGAGAGATTGCAGCCAGGCACCGATCTTGGCGGATTCGGCATTGAGGTCCGCAAAACTCAGCGTCTTGCCCATGCAGGTGAAGGCTGGGCGGGTCGAATAGCGGGCGACGGCGTGGTCGAAAAATTCGCCGATCGATTTATAGGGCAGGGGGCCGATTTCGGCGGCTATGCCGGGTGGATAGGATTTCAGCCAGATCTTGCCTGGGCTGGTACCCGTTTGTTGTGCGCTGACTTCCACCATGACCTCTCTCCCTCTGGTCGCCACAGGCTGGCCTGCTCGCGGCCTGAGAAAATCCCTCCTGACCTTCTCATGCCGATGAAGATGATGCTTTTGAGACACCTCTTCAAGCTGAGATTCGGGATTATATAACTTTGACGTAAACGTCAACTGAACTTACGGTTAACGGGCGCGGATTGCGCCCTTGAAAAAGTATGACGAGAGCTGCAAAGCCTTTGCCTGCTAGGGCAAAACACTGTATTGCATTGCAGCATATCCCTGTTGGTTCGATCCAACATCCGCCGACATATCCCCCAGATTCTTCTCCGGTCCGCTCGGGCCGGACGACGCAGGCCATTGCTCATGTGTGACGAAGCTTGTTCTTCCGCCGTCGAACCGCGCCGTGCCCGTGTTTCTGCTGCCGAAGTGGCGCTTGCAGTCGGCGGCTTCGGGATCGGCACCGGCGAATTCGCGATCATGGGTCTCTTACCGCAGGTCGCTGAGGATGTCGCCGTTTCGGTGCCGCGGGCAGGGGCAGTGATCAGCGCCTATGCTCTCGGCGTCGTCGTCGGCGCGCCGCTGATCGCGGTGCTTGCTGCCCGCTTCTCCCGCTTCCGCGTGCTGCTTGCGCTGATGCTGGTTTTCGCCGTCGGCAATTTTGCAAGCGCGATCGCACCGGATTTCTACACGCTGATCGCCGCGCGCTTCTTCGCCGGCCTGCCGCATGGTGCCTATTTCGGTGTGGCCGCCTTGGTGGCCGCCGGCCTCGCGGCGCCGAACCAGCGGGCGCGCGCAGTCGGCCGGGTGATGATGGGGCTGACGATCGCAACCCTCTTCGGCACGCCGCTTGTCGCGTGGTTCGGCCAGGCGCTCGGCTGGCGGTCCGCTTTCGCCATCGTCGGCGCCATCAGCCTTTTGACCGTGGCGCTGACCTTCGTCCACGTGCCGCGCGACAAGGGCAATCCGAAGGCAACGCCGCTTCGCGAGCTCGGCGCGCTTGGCAAGCTGCAGGTCTGGCTGATGCTTGGCATCTGCGCCATCGGCTGCGGCGGCATGTTCGCAGTCTTCAGCTACATCACGCCGGCGCTGACCGAGGTCGCAGGTGTTTCTCTTGCCAATGTGCCGGTCATGCTCTCGGTCTTCGGCGCCGGCATGATCCTCGGCAACATCGTCGGCGCGCGACTGGCCGATTGGGCGCTGCTGCCGGCAATCGGCATCGCCATCGTCTTCAACATCTTCGCCTATGTGCTTTTCTATTTCACCATGGGCAATCCGTGGATCGCGATCGTCAACGTGCTCTTCATCGGCGGCGGTTTCGCCGTCGTGCCGGGCGTGCAGACGCGGCTGATGGATGTCGCTGGCGAGGCGCAGACGCTTGCCGCCGCCCTTAGCCATTCCGCCTTCAATCTCGCCAACGCGCTTGGCGCCTGGCTCGGCGGTGCCTCGATCGCCGCAGGCTATGGCTGGACCTCCACAGGCCTCGTCGGCGCCGTTCTCGGCGTTGCCGGCTTCGGCATCTTCCTCGCATCCGTCTTTGTCGATCGCGCTCAACCGGCCGGCATGCGTGCCAAGCCTGCGGCGGAATGACCGATCAGGCCGAAAGAAAGCCTGGGGATCTTGAACCCTCCTAAATTTTTCTGTCATGTCCCGCCGCTAGCGTCAGTTATCGCCCTCAAACTACCGTAAAGCAGGGGCAAAGGGCCGCGCTTGGCGCTGCAAAGGCTGGCAAGGCCTCTGGATTGTTGTAAGCTCGTCGAAAGACGGAGGATCATTGGTGCAATTGGGCAATCGCGAACGAGAAAACTTCGCCGTGGAGCCACGGCTTCTCGGGCACACCGCGATTTCGCGCCATGCCCTCGTTGGACCGATGACGGCTGCCCGCTGGATGCTGGTCTTCGTTCTTCTTGCCGGCGTTTACTTTTTCCACGGTTTCCTCGTCCCGGTTCTGGCCGCCGTCGTCATCGGCTTTGCCAGCTGGCCGATCTATCGCCGGCTGCTTGCCGCCGTGAACGGCAACCGCACGCTTGCGGCCACCATCGCCATCGTCTGCGTCATCTCCTTCATCGTCGTGCCGATTTCTCTTGCTGCCGTCTATGCGGTGGACGAAGTGCGCGACTGGGTCGTCTGGGCCGTCGAGACCAATGCCAACGGTGCCGTGGTTCCCGCCTGGCTGACCAGCATTCCGATTGCCGGCGTTTGGCTTGGCGAACAATGGGTCAAGCATGTCGGTCATCCGGGTGCGCTCGGGGAACTGGTCCAGTTGGTCAGCGGCTCCAACATCGGCAACATCTACCGCGGCGTCCTCGTCGTCGGCGCGTCGACCTTTCACGCCTTCCTGACGCTGCTCTTCATGCTGATCACGCTGTTCTTCGTCTATCGTGATGGCCAGTCCTTCTCCGGCCAGCTCGACCGTCTCGGCGAACGCATCTTCCCGATGCGCTGGGAGCGCTTGTCGCGCGTCGTGCCAATGACGATCAGCTCCACAGTCACCGGCATGGGCATCATCGCCATCGGCGAAGGCATAGTTCTCGGCGTCGCCTACTGGCTCGCCGGCGTTCCGTCGCCGGTCACGCTCGGCATCATCACCGGCCTGATGGCGCTTGTTCCTGGTGGTGCGCCGCTGTGCTTCTCGCTGGTCTCGGTCTATCTCGTCGCCAGCGGTTCGCCGGTTCACGGCATCGCGCTGTTTGCCTGGGGCACGACCGAACTCTTCATCGTCGACAAGACGCTGCGTCCGCGCCTCGTCGGCGGGCCGATCAAGCTTCCCTTCCTGCCGACCTTCTTCGGCCTCGTCGGCGGCGTGAAGACCATGGGTTTCCTCGGCCTCTTCGTCGGCCCGGTGCTGATGGCGCTGCTGGTTGCCATCTGGCGCGAGTGGATGCGTGAAGTCACCACCCCCACCCCCACCGACACGACCGTCAACCACATCATCAAGGGCTGAGTCACCAATGGCTGAGCCGCCGGTTGCCTGGGCGCGGCCGGTGAGACCGTCTCCCTGTTTCATTGGAAACGCGAGATGATCCGATGCCTCGTATCTGCGCTTTCCGCCTCTCTCGGAATGTCGTCGGCGGGCGTCTTTATCTTTTCCTTACACCCCCTCCCAACCATCGCAATCGATAATTGACCCTGAGCGGACGCAAGATCCGGACTTCAATAGTCCGGAGTATTTTTGCATGTCCGATGTTCTTTTCCTTGCCGCCGGCATCGGCGGCTTTGTCGTGTTTGCGCTTTATGCGCGCGCGCTGAGCCGTCTTTGAGGAGGGCGTCATGTTCGAAGCCCTGATTGGTCTCGCAGTCGCCGTCGCCCTTGCGGCCTATCTCGTCGTCACCCTCGTTCGCCCCGAACGATTCTGACGCCCTTCGCGGAGAAATCTCATGTCTATCATCGGGTGGCTGCAGATCAGCCTCCTCTTCATCGCCGTCCTGATCGTCATCAAGCCGCTGGGGCTTTACATGGCGCGGGTCTTCTCCGGTGAACGCAACGTCTTTTCACCTGTCCTCGGTCCTGTCGAGCGCGGTCTTTATCTCGCCGCCGGCGTCGATCCGAACAAGGAGCAGGGCTGGCTCGCCTACGCGATGTCGATGCTCGCCTTCAGCCTTGCAGGCTTCGTTTCTCTCTATGCGATTCTGCGGCTGCAGGCTTACCTGCCGATGAACCCGCAGGGTTTTGCCGGCATGCCATCCGATCTCGCCTTCAACACGGCGGTCAGCTTCGTCACCAACACCAACTGGCAGAACTACGGCGGCGAAACCACGCTCAGCCATTTCAGCCAGATGGCGGGGCTGACGGTGCATAACTTCGTGTCGGCGGCGACCGGCATCGCCATGGCGCTCGCCGTGACCCGCGCCTTTGCCCGCTCGAACGCCTCAACCGTCGGCAATTTCTGGGTCGATCTCACCCGTTCGACCCTCTACGTGCTGTTGCCGATCGCCGTCGTCATGGCGCTTGCCATGGTCTGGACCGGCCTGCCGCAGACCTTCCACGCGGACCTCACCGCAACGACGCTCGAAGGCGCCAAGCAGACGATCTCGCTCGGCCCGGTCGCGAGCCAGGAGGCGATCAAGCAGCTCGGCACCAATGGTGGCGGCTTCTTCAACGTCAACGCCGCCCACCCGTTCGAAAACCCGACGGCCCTCTCCAATTACCTCAACATCTTCGCGATGCTGTCGATCTCGGCCGCCCTCGTCTACACCTTCGGCCAGATGGTCGGTAACCGTCGCCAGGGCTGGGCCTTCATCGCCGTTACCGGCATCCTTTTGATATCGGGCGTCGCGGTGGTCTACTGGGCGGAAGCGCAGGGCAACCCGATCCTGACGACACTCGGTCTCGATGCTGCCCAGGGCAACATGGAAGGCAAGGAAGTCCGTTTCGGCCAGGCGATGACGGCGCTCTATGCCGCGGTCACCACCGGCCTGTCGGATGGCGGCGTCAACGGGATGCACGGCTCGCTCACCGGTATCGGCGGTCTTGTACCGATGTTCCTGATGCAGCTCGGCGAAGTTCTGCCTGGTGGCGTTGGGTCCGGTCTCTACGGCATGGTCGTCTTTGCCATCCTCGCCGTCTTCGTCGCCGGCCTGATGGTTGGCCGCACGCCGGAACTGCTCGGCAAGAAGATCGAATCTCGCGAGATGAAATACGCGATGTTCGCGGTCCTCATCCTGCCGGTGACGATCCTCGGCTTTGCCGCCGTCTCCGCCATGCTGCCTTTTGCCGTCGCAAGCATCGGTACCGCAGGCCCGCACGGCCTATCGGAAATCCTCTATGCCTTCACTTCGGCTGCCGGCAACAACGGCTCGGCCTTTGGTGGCCTTACCGGCAATACGCCCTGGTACAACACCACGCTTGGTCTCGCCATGCTGCTCGGTCGCTTTGCCTATGCGGTGCCCGTCATGGCGATCGCCGGCTCGATCGCGGTCAAGACCCGTGTACCGGCCTCCAAGGGCACCTTCCCGACCGACACGCCGCTCTTCGTCGGCCTGCTCGTTGGCATCATCCTCATTCTCGGCGGGCTGCAGTTCTTCCCGGCGCTCGCTCTCGGTCCCATCGTCGAGCATTTCTCGATGCTTGCCGGCCAGACCTTCTAAAGGAATTCGACACATGTCTTCCAAACCAGTTGCTCCAAGTCTTCTGGATCCGGCAATCCTCCTGCCGGCTATCAAGGCGGCCTTCGTCAAGCTCGATCCGCGCCAACTCGTGCGCAACCCGGTGATCTTCGTCACCGAAGTGGTTGCGGCCGTGGTCACTGGCCTCTTTGTCCGCGATCTTATGACCGGCACCGGCAGCCCGCTCTTCTCCGGGCAGATCGCCGCCTGGCTGTGGTTCACCGTGCTCTTCGCCACCTTTGCCGAGGCTGTCGCCGAAGGCCGCGGCAAGGCTCAGGCCGACAGTCTGCGTCGCACCAAATCCGAACTGACGGCACGCAAGCTCGTATCGGCCGAGGGTCGCGAAACCCAGACGATCCCGGCGACTTCGCTGAAGGTCGGCGACGTCGTTCTGGTCGAAGCTGGGGAACTGATCCCCGGTGACGGCGACGTCGTCGAGGGTGTCGCTTCCGTCAACGAAAGCGCGATTACCGGTGAATCGGCTCCTGTCATTCGTGAATCCGGCGGCGACCGTTCGGCCGTCACCGGCGGCACGCAGGTGCTTTCCGATTGGATCAAGGTCCGCATCGGCGTTGCGCCCGGCAATACCTTCGTCGACCGCATGATCGCGCTGATCGAGGGTGCCCAGCGCCAGAAGACCCCGAACGAGATCGCGCTGTCGATCCTGCTCTCGGGCCTGACGCTGATCTTCCTCGTGGCCGTCGTCACACTCTGGGGGCTCGCCGGCTATTCCGGCACTCTGCTGTCGGTCACCGTGCTTTCTGCGCTGCTCGTCACTCTGATCCCGACCACCATCGGTGGCCTGCTCTCGGCGATTGGCATCGCCGGCATGGACCGCCTGGTCCGCTTCAACGTGATTGCCACCTCCGGCCGCGCGGTCGAGGCCGCCGGCGACGTCGACACGCTGCTGCTCGACAAGACAGGTACGATCACCTTCGGCAACCGCATGGCCGCCGACTTCATGCCGGTGCCGGGCGTCAGCGAGGCGGAGCTTGCCGACGCAGCGCTGCTTGCGAGCCTTGCCGACGAAACGCCGGAGGGACGCTCGATCGCAGCGCTTGCGACCGGCGAGTTCGGCCGCCAGGCGCCGGATGTTTCGCTTCCCGCGTCCGGAAAGGGGGAGGTCGTCGCGCTTGCCGTCGGCGGTGGCGCAAGCTCGGCCGGTACGACCGGCATCGATGCGGTCATCCCCTTTGCTGCGGAGACGAGGCTTTCGGGCGTCGATTTCGGCGGCCGCCGGCTGCGCAAGGGTGCGGTCGACTCGATCCTGAAGTTTACGGGCATCCGCGACGAGAATGTGCCGGCCGAGTTCCGCCGCGCCGTCGACCAGGTGGCGCGCACCGGCGGCACGCCGCTCGCCGTCGCCGACGGCCCGCGCCTGCTCGGCGTCATCCACTTGAAGGACGTCGTCAAGCCGGGCATCAAGGAGCGCTTTGCCGCCCTTCGCGCCATGGGCATCCGCACCGTCATGGTGACCGGCGACAACCCGGTGACCGCTGCAGCGATCGCATCCGAAGCTGGTGTCGACGACTTCCTGGCCGAAGCAACGCCTGAGGACAAGCTTGCCTATATCCGCAAGGAACAGCAGGGCGGACGCCTCATTGCCATGTGCGGCGACGGCACCAACGATGCGCCGGCGCTTGCCCAGGCCGATGTCGGCGTTGCCATGCAGACCGGCACGCAGGCCGCCCGCGAGGCCGCCAACATGGTGGATCTCGATTCCAGCCCGACAAAGCTCATCGAAATCGTCGAAATCGGCAAGCAGCTCCTGATGACCCGCGGTTCGCTGACGACCTTCTCCATCGCCAACGACGTGGCGAAGTACTTCGCCATCATCCCGGCGTTGTTCATCACCACCTATCCGGCGCTCGCCGCACTCAACGTCATGGGCCTTGCCTCGCCGCAATCGGCGATCCTCTCGGCGGTCATCTTCAACGCGTTGATCATCGTCGCGCTGATCCCGCTAGCGCTGAAGGGCGTCAAGTATCGGCCAGTTGGTGCCGCAGCGCTCTTGCGTCGCAACCTCCTCGTCTACGGTCTCGGCGGCATCCTGTTGCCCTTCGCAGGTATCAAGCTCGTCGATCTCGCCGTCAACGCACTCAATCTGGTGTAACCATGCTGAACCAACTTCGCCCTGCCATCGTGATGACATTGCTCTTGACGCTCATCACCGGGCTTGCCTATCCCTTCGCCATCACCGGCATGTCGCAGGTGCTGATGCCGGCACAGGCAAACGGCAGCCTCATCGAGAAGGACGGTGCCCTGATCGGTTCCGAGCTGATCGGCCAGAACTTCACCTCCGACAAATACTTCTGGCCGCGCCCATCGGCGACCGGACCGGAAGCCTACAATGCCGGGGCCTCGAGTGGCTCCAACCTTGGCACGACCTCGGTCAAGCTGAAGGATCGCGTCGCCGCCGACGTCGAGAGACTGAAGACCGCCGGCCTTGCCGGCGAAATTCCCGCCGACGCGGTGATGACGTCGGGCTCCGGCCTCGACCCGCATATCACGCCGGCTTTTGCCCAGGCGCAGGTGGCCCGCATTGCCAAGGCGCGCGGTCTCAGCGAGGCGGATGTCACAGCTCTGGTCGACAGGGCGACGGAAGGTCGTCTGCTCGGGGTCGTAGGCGAGCCGCGCGTCAATGTGCTAGAACTCAATCTGGCCCTTGATGCGCCCCGAACCTGATACCTCACGCCTGAGACGATGAATGCCCGACAGTGAACGCGACGCCAAAAGTCGCCCGGACCCAGACGCACTGCTTGCCCTTGCCGCGCAGGACCGCCGAGGAAAGCTGACAGTTTTCCTCGGCGCAGCCCCCGGCGTCGGCAAGACCTACGCGATGCTGACCCGGGCCCGTCGTCTGAAGGAAGACGGCGTCGATATCGTCATCGGGCTTGTCGAAACCCACGGTCGCGGCGAGACCGCCGCGCTGGTCGAGGGACTGGAAATCTTGCCGCGCCGCGATGTAACCCATCGCGGCCGCGTGCTTTCCGAGTTCGACCTGGATGCGGCCCTTGCCCGACGTCCCAAGATCATCGTCGTTGACGAACTCGCTCACAGCAACCCGGCTGAAAGCCGGCATCCGAAGCGCTATCAGGACATCGAGGAACTGATCGCTGCGGGCATCGATGTCTGGACGGCGCTCAACATCCAGCACCTGGAAAGTCTTTCCGATGTCGTTGCGCAGATCGCTGGCGTGCCTGTGCGCGAGCGGGTGCCGGATACGGTACTGAAGCGGGCCGACGAGGTGCTGCTCGTCGATCTCCCGCCGGCCGAACTGATCGAGCGGCTGAAGGAGGGCAAGGTATACCTGCCCGACAGCGCCAAGCGTGCTGTCGATCGCTTCTTTCGCCTCGGCAACTTGACGGCACTGCGCGAACTGGCGCTCAGGCGCACGGCCGACCGGGTCGACGACCAGATGGTCGACTACCTCAAGCAGAATGCGATCGAAGGCGTTTGGGCGAGCGGCGAGCGCCTGCTCGTCTGCATCGGGTCCGATGCGCTTTCCGAGAAGGTGGTCCGCACCGCAAGCCGGCTGGCAGAGGGATTGAACGCTCCCTGGATTGTCGTCTTCATTGAGCGCGCCGACCGTGAGAGCGGCGATGGTGAGGATGTGCGCCGGCTCGACGAGACCTTTCGTCTTGCCGAACAGCTTGGCGCCGAGACGCGCCGCATCATCGGCAACGACTTCGTCGAGGAGATCTTGAAGCTTGCGCGTCGCGAACATGCGACGCAGATCGTCATCGGTGCGCGCCGCCAGTCCTTTCCGATGCGCTTTCTGCGTCAATCTCTTCCCGACGCCCTGGCCGAGCGCGTGTCCGGGGTCGGCATCCACCTTGTCACCGATCGCGAGACGGTGCCTGCCAAGCGGCGGTCCACCGCGAAAAAGACGCTGCCGCCCGGCACCGGGCGCGCCGTTGGCATTGCCGCCGGCTCGGTGGGCGTGGCCACGGCGATCGGCCTGTTGATCGAGCGCTTCATTATCCTGCCCAACATCTCGCTTCTCTATCTGCTCGCCGTCTTGGCCTCGGCGACCTATGCCGGCCACATCTCGGCGATCGCGGCGGCTTTGTTTTCGGTTCTGGCCTATAACTTCTTCTTCATCGAGCCGGTCGGCACGTTCACCATTGCCGAGCCGCACGAGGTCTTCGCGCTCTTCATCTTCCTGGTCGCCGCTGCCCTTGCCGGCAGCCTCGCATCGCGGGTGCGCGAACAGGCGAAGACCGCCCGCCGGCGCGCCGCAGCGACCCAGGCGCTCTACGATTTCTCCCGCAAGCTTTCCGGCACCGCCAAGGCCGACGACGTGCTTTGGGCGGCGGTGACGCAGATGCAGACCACACTCAGGCGCAGTTCGGCGCTGCTTTTGCCGGAGGAGGGGGACCTGCAGTTGAAGGCCGCCTGGCCACCGGACACCGAGCTCGACGTCACCGACGTGATGGCGGCGCGCTGGGCAATGGACAAGAAGGAGCCGGCCGGAAATGGCACGGGAACGCTACCGAACAGCCCGTTTCACTTCCGTCCGCTGACGAGCCCACACGGCGTCGTCGGCGTCTGCGGCTTCGTTCAGGCGGACAAGCCGCTTGAAATCAACGAGGAGCGCGCGCTGGCGGCAATCCTCGACCAGACCGCGATCGCTGTCGACCGGGCGCGTCTGTCGCGCGAAAGCCTCGATCACGCAGCGAAACTTGAAGGCGAACGCTTTCGTGCGGCCCTCCTGTCGTCGATCTCCCATGACCTCCGGACGCCGCTTGCGACCATCACCGGCGCGGTCACCAGCCTGCGCCAACTCGGCGACCGCATGCCGCCGGAAAGCCGCGATGACCTGCTGCAGTCGATCGAGGAGGAGGGAGCGCGCCTGACGCGCTTCGTTGCGAACCTGCTCGACATGACCCGCATCGAGGCGGGCACAGTTAATGCCAAGCGCGATTGGGTCGATGTCGCTGATGCTGTGCGCGCCTCGGTCGATCGTGCCCGCAAATACTTCCCCGAGCGCGAGATCGAAACCAGCATCGCGCCGGATCTGCCTTTGATGCGCGGCGACAGCGTGCTTCTCGGGCAGGTGCTCTTCAACCTGCTCGACAACGCCAACAAATATGGCGGCGACGAGCCGATCAGCATCTATGCCCGCTCGGACGGTAACGAGATCGTGCTGTCGGTGACCGACCTCGGCAGGGGCATTGCGCCGAAAGATCTCGAGCAGGTCTTCGAGAAATTCTTCCGCCGCGGCAAGGCGGATGGCCGTACGCCAGGGACAGGCCTTGGGCTGTCGATCGCCAAGGGCTTCGTCGAGGCCATGGGCGGGCAGATCAAGGCGGAAAGCCCGGCGCTTCGCCGCCGCGGCACGCGCATTTCCATGCGCTTTCCTGCCGCCAAGGCCGAAATCTCCGAAAAGGACCGTGCATGAGCGTGGAGCGTATCCTCGTTGTCGACGACGAACCGCAGATCCAGCGTTTCCTGAAGCCCGCATTGAGCGCTGCCGGCTATGACGTGCTGGAGGCCATGACCGGTGCCGAGGCATTGAAGGCGGCCGCAACGACGGCGCCGGACCTCGTCATCCTCGATCTCGGCCTGCCCGATATGGACGGCAAGGAGGTCATCGCAAACCTGCGTGGCTGGTCCCAGGTGCCGATCATCATCCTGTCAGCCCGCGACCGTGAAAGCGAAAAGATCGCCGCGCTCGACCTTGGCGCCGACGATTACATTGAAAAACCCTTCGGCATCGGCGAGCTGACCGCCCGCATCCGCACGGCACTGCGTCACCGCATCCAGATGGAGGGCGGCCAGACGCAGCTTTCTGCCGATGGCGTATCGATCGACACCATCAAGCGCGTGGTGACGAAGGATGGCGAGCCGGTGCGGCTGACGCCGAAGGAATATGATCTCTTGGTGATGCTGGCGCACCATGCCGGCCGTGTCGTCACCCACAAGACGCTGCTGACCTCGGTCTGGGGCGTCGCGCATGGCGAGGACCTGCACTATCTCAGAGTCTTCATCGGTCAGTTGCGCGGCAAGATCGAGCGTGACCCGGCCGACCCGAAGATCATCCGCACGGAGCCGGGCGTCGGCTACCGCTTCGTCGGCGACGACGGTTGATGGCGGCTGCCGTCAAAGAGCGGCAGCCGCTGATCCGTCACTTGATCTTCACGGGCTGCGGCGTGTCGCTTGACAGCGTATCTCCGACGACCACCCTCTTCTTCTTCGTCGGCTGCGGATTTTCGAGGATCGATACCGGCGCCGAGACGGTGACCGCAGCGACATTGCCGACATTTCTCGCCGTGCCGGCAACAACCGCGGCAATGCCGGTTCCGACCGAGATGTCGGAGTCGGTGAGCGTCTGCCCCGTGGCAAGCCGCGTGCCGATGAGCTGAACGATCTGCGGGCTTTCTGCGAACTTGCCGTGATGCAGGCCGTCCTCCGTCTTGACCTTGGTCAGGTCGATGGCGGTGATGCCGGCCCTTTCCAGCTGGGTACGGTAGGGCTCCGCCGATGGGTCGATCGCGCCAAGGCGAGATACGTCACCGGAAATGAAACTCGAAAGTGCCAGCGCACGATCGTCCTGCGAAACGAAGATCGTGAACTTCGGCCGCTTCTTGCCCATCTCGACGAATTGCTTGGCAAAGACGTCGAGATCGATATCCGGCGAGGCGAGAATGACGTTCTCGATCTTCGACGGCACGTTGCCGTCGCGGATGGCCATCTGCCGGAGCGATTCCATCGTCAGCCAGGTCCCCATCGAATGGGCGAGGATGGTGATGTCCTTCACCTTCGGCGCGTCCGAGAGCTTTTTCAGAATGTCTTCGAGTGCCGTGCGCGAATAGTTCGTGCTTTCCTTGTCGTAATTGTAGTCGAACACATTGGCACGGGACGGCCAGGTAAACAGGACTGGCGTTGCCTGGACCTCCGAGTCGTGGACGATCTGGGCAAGGCGGTAGACGGAATCCTCGTAGCGGTTGTTGAAGCCGTGGACGAAGACGAAGGCGTGGCCGCCGACGTCGTGTTGTAGAAACCAGGACTTGGCTTCATCGAGTGTCTGGAGCTCACGCACACGCGTGACGGCGAATTCCTTGGCGGGATCCGGGGGCAGCTTGCGCGGCCATTGCACGGTGCCAGATTTCCGCACCGTGTCCGGCGGGATCGAGACCGCGACGTCGGTGAGGAAGGTATTGGCGTCTCGCTCGCCGGAAAACAGCGTCGCCGGATCGCCGGACGGTTGGCGCGTGGTTGCGACAAGCATGTCTACGGTCGATGTACCGGGGGTGGGAGCGGTGACCGCGACAGGTGCCATCACGCCCTTGGCATGACCACCGCATCCGGCAAGCAATGCCAAAGCCGCCAGGACGAAGGTTGTCCGCCCTCCTCTTGCACATCCGTGCTGCAGCGAACCCTGAAACCCCACCCGCTCGAACATCGGCATCCCCA
Source organism: Ensifer sp. EB106-03-01-XG145 (assembly GCF_058792075.1). Classification (NCBI taxonomy): domain Bacteria; kingdom Pseudomonadati; phylum Pseudomonadota; class Alphaproteobacteria; order Hyphomicrobiales; family Rhizobiaceae; genus Ensifer; species Ensifer sp. EB106-03-01-XG145. The sequence continues at coordinate 447,585 of NZ_JBYTEC010000001.1, forward strand.
TATACGCCTGAACTTGGCCGCATCTGATCGCGCTTTCGCGAAACGAAGATGACAACACTCGGCGCTAATATGCAAGCGGCTGGGGATTGCGGTTTCGCCGCTGGGTTGTTGATGAACGCAGGTTCTCCCGTGTTGCGGGCTGCCGCAACACGGGGAGGGTGCCTTTGATGGAGGCTTGGCTGCCTATTCCGCCGCAGTGGCCAGCGTCTTCAGAATTGCATGCACTGCCTTGATGCGCTCCGGATTCGGGAAGTTCCGGTTTGCCAGCATGACGACGCCGATCTTCTTTTCCGGTACGAAGGCGACATAGCCGCCGAAGCCGTTGGTGGATCCGGTCTTGTTGTAAAGCGTCGCGCCATCGGGCCGTTTCGGAGGGTTCAATGCCGTAGCCGGATTGGCTTCCATGGCCATGGTCCGGGAGTTGCCGTCGAGCAGCCGCTCCAGCGAAACCGGGTAAGGACACTGCTCCCAGCCAAGGCCCTGGATCATCTTGCCGGTATCGAAGTAGCCGATATGCGTTCCCTCTAGGGCCTTGCGAACGGGGCCGTCGAACTGCTCCGGCTGGATATTGGCTTCGACGAAGCGGATCATGTCTGCCGCGGAGGATTTCACGCCGTAGGCCTCGGCGTCGAACATGCCCGGGTTGACCCGGATCGGCTTGTCTGCCTTGCCGTAGCCCCAGGCGTAGCTGCCCATCGCGCTTCTGGGCACGGTGACATAGCTGTGCTTGAGGCCGAGCTTCGGAAACAACTCGGTCTCGAGCGCCGTGGCGAAATTGCTGCCCATCGCCAGGCCCGCGGCATGGCCGAAGAGGCCGATGCTCGGGTTGGAGTAGCGACGCTCCTTGCCTGGTTCGGCGCCCGGTTTCCAGTTGCTGAAGTAAGTCAGCATGTCAGCGTTGCTCTTGACCTCGTCGGGGAACTGCAACGGCAGGCCGCCGGCGGTATAGGTGGCGAGATTGAGCAGGGTCGCCTTGTCGATCGCGCTGCCGCTGAGATCTGGCATGTATTTGCCGGGATGGTCGTCGAAGGACAGCTTGCCGAGCACCTGCGCATAGGATGCGAGCGTGCCGGCAAAGGTCTTGCTGATCGAGCCCAGCTCGAACAGTGTGTTTTCGGTGACGGGCGCCTTCGTTTCCTTGGAGGCGACGCCGTAGTTGACGAAGTAGTGCTGGCCGTCAACGGTGACCGCGATCGCCATGCCCGGCACCTTGTATTCGCCCATGATCGGTCGGATTGCCTTGTCCACGGTGGCGGCAATTCGGGCCTGCTCGCCGTCCGCGGCAAAGACGGTCGCGGTGAGTGAAAAGAGGATTGCAGTAGTAAGCCCTAATTTGATTGTCGTCATTCTATCCATTCGGTCTGCTCTTTCTTGCAAGGCGGGGATGCCCATGGTTTGGCCGGATCGGGCATCTGCCCGAAACAGCAGCGGATAATCGGGTCGGTTCCGCTGAATGTGCGTTTCGTCCGTGCGGTGGATACGCGAGGTGAAAGCAAGGGGCCCGTGCCGGGCAAGCCAGACCTAGCCCGCTCGCCGCTAGGCCACAAACGATGATATCTCGCGGGAGACCCAAATAAATCTAGGGCGAGGGGGTTTTTCGTCCGTCGGCGCACGTCCCTGGCCAAGGCTGTGGGTTATTGCGGCGGGAAAGCTAATACTACGCGGAACATTGTCATTGCCGGCGGCAAAGGGTAGTATTCGCCCGTCAAGTTTGGGGCCCTTGTCTCCGGACTATGTGTTTTATTGGTGAGCTGCTTCAGAAAAAACAGAAGAGCCTCCCTTATCCTGGGAGCATACTCGGAAGCTTATTTACATCCGACGCCACTCAATGGCGCCTCCGCCCGATCTCTATTCCAAACAGACGGCCATATTGGAGGATAAAATGAGCAAACAGACCGTAACTATCATTCTTGCCGGCGCCCTAGCCTTGTCCGGGTGCCAATCTGCCTACGTGTCGAAGAGCGGCCCGACGGGCAACGAATTCGGCTGCATTGCCGGAACGGTGGGTGGCGCAATCGTCGGCGGCCTGATCGGCTCGACGATCGGCTCTGGTACTGGTCAGCTCTGGGCGGTTGGCGGTGGTGCGACACTTGGCGCTGCAGCCGGCAATGCGCTGACGTGCCGCTACTATTGATCGCGGAAGGTTGAGGGATGAGAAAGCTCGTTCTTTTGAGCGTCCTTGTGTTCTACCCGGCTGGTCTCGCTGTCGCGCAGCAGGCTGCAACGATGAACCAGGGCCAGATGAGTGCGCTCGACAGCAACAAGGACGGCGCGGTCGAACGTTCCGAATACGAGAGCTTCATGACGGCCGCCTTTGCCAACCTGGACAAGAACAAGGACGGAAGTCTCAGCCCCGACGAGACGAAGCAGGCGCTGAACGCTCAGCAGTTTGCAGCCACCGACGCCAACAGCGACGGCAAGGTCACCCAGAAGGAGTTTCTGGACAGGGTGATGGCCGACTTCAAGACTGCGGATCGCAGTGGCGACGGCAACCTGAAGTGACGGCTGAAACGGCAGGTTGGTCTGGGTTTGATGTCCCGTTGTGAATGTAGCGGGCGGCTGAAATGCCGGCCGCCACCTCGCATTCACCGCAGAAGCTTCAGCAATTCCTTGGCGCCAGAGGTCGAGGACGCCGGATTCTGTCCGGTGACGAGACGGCCATCGACGACCGTGAAATCCGCCCAATCGGCCGCCTTTTCGAAGCGACCGCCGAGACGCTTCAATTCGTCTTCGACGAGGAAGGGGACGACATCCGTCAGTTGCACGGCTTCCTCCTCCGAGTTGGTGAAGCCGGTGACGCGCTTTCCCTTGACGATAGGCTCACCCTGATAGGTTACCTTGCGGAGCACCCCCGGCCCATGGCAGACGGCAGCGACCGGCTTGCCGGCATTGTAGAAGCTCTCGATCAGCGCGATCGAGTTCACGTCGTTGGCGAGGTCCCACATTGGTCCGTGACCGCCCGGATAGAACACCGCGTCGAAATCATCGGCCTTGACGTCGGCAAGCCGGTGGGTGTTGGCGAGGACCCGTTGCGCGGCGGGATCGTCCTTGAAGCGGGCCATCGCTTCGGTCTGGTTGCCCGGATCGTCGCTTTTCGGGTCGATCGGCGGTTGCCCACCCTTGGGCGAGGCCAGGGTAATGTCGACGCCTGCATCCCGGAAAACGTAATAGGGCGCAGCGAATTCCTCGAGCCAGAATCCGGTCGGTTTGCCGGTATTGCCAAGCTGGTCATGTGAGGTCAGAACCATCAGTATCTTCATCTTTCGCTCCCTTTGACGCGGTGGCTCCCGTTGAGCCGCCGATTGGCATGGCACCGGCTACTCGCGGTACTTCGCGGTGTAGTGGCCGAGGTTCCTTTCAACGTCGCCGGGTTGCTGCAGTCCCTGCTCGACCAAAGCCTTGACGCGGGATTGCGCCGCTGGGCGCTGGACCGAAGTGATGAACGCATCCCACCCGGGTTGCATTTCCGCCTGCGGTGGCAGGCTGGCTCTGTCAATCAGCTTCTTGGTCTCGACAATGGCATATTGATCGAACGAGGCGATGCGTTTCGCCAGGGCATCGACAAAGGCATCAGTTCCGCGTCCGGTAGTGCTCTGTTCACGTAGCCGTAGCGTTCGGCCAGTTCACCGTTGAAATCATCCGCGCCGATCAGAATTTCGATCGCTCGGCCGCGGCCGACGAGGCGAGGCAGGTAGGCCATCGGCCCGCCGCCCGGGACGAAGCCGGCACCGACTTCGAACTGCGATAGTACCGCTTTCTCGCGGCTGGCGAAACGCATGTCGGCCGCAAGCGCCAGTTCGCTGCCGATGCCGCTTGCCCGCCCGCGAATGGAAACGATCGTCACGGCCTGCAGGCGGCTGAGGCGCGTCATGAAATCGGGCACGGGATGCATGCCCGTCGGCCCGGGAGGCATGCCGGTGGAAGATGGCCGGCATTTGCACGGGCGGCGCAATCCTAAATCTCCTTGCTGGCGCTCTTGCCATCGGGCTGCGCCAGGAGAATCTCTTCTGGTTTTTCGGTGGTGCCATAGTCTCGCTCATTGGATCACTTGTCGCATTCCTGTTTGAATTGCTGATCGCGGGACGAAACCTGTTGCGGCAGATACGAATGGACCGAGTTCCCATGGAGCAAGACTGACCAAATAGTTCTCACCTTGGCAGCCGTTCACGCTGCTGAACGGCCAACGGCCGTACCTTCAAGGCGAGATATTCGAGCGAAATTCCCGCGGTCCGTTGCCGGTTGCCTTTCGGAATGCCCGGGCAAAATTGGCTGGGGACGAATACCCTAACTCCGCCGAGACGCGCGTGATCGAGCCGTTCGTATGCAGCAGCAGCTCAATGGCTCGCTGAACCCTTGCGGCGCCCGCCAACCCGCGAAAATCGGTGCCAGCCCGATTCAGTTCACGTTGCAGCGTCCGGACGCTGGTGTCCAATGTTTGCGCGGCGCTATCGATCGACACGCTGCCGGTGAGAACCTGGACCCGCACCTGCTCCACGATGACCTCGAGCAGATCCCGTGGAGCGCCGCCTTGCCGGTCTCGCGCCACATCCTCGATGGTGACAATTGGCCACGAAGCGGCCCTTGGAGCAGCGGAAAGATGATGGCGATCCATGACGATGCTTGTCGCGGGTGCGTTGAAGAGAACCGGACACTGGAAGACGTCTTCAAAAAGGCCCGTCTGGCGCGGTCTGTCGGTGTCAAGCTCGACGCGCAGCGGTCGCCAGTCAGAGGGCAGATAAGGCTTGAAGAGGCTGAGCAGGACGCCCGCGGCGGCACAGACAATACTGGCATATCCAGAGTGGCCGGCCAAAGCGAACGCATAGCTGTACCGTACCTCGTCGCCAACCACTGCGACTGACATCCTATCAACCGTACTGTGAAAACGAAGGCCAGCAATGCTGCGCTCGATGGCCTGCCCCAAGGAGTCGGCGCCAAGCACGTAGTGTCCGAAGCTGCCATAGTTGGCGATGTTCATCATCGGCGTGATCAGAATTCCGAAGTTGGCCTCACCGGCTGTCCGCGCGGCCGCCTCGACGAAGCCGATTACCGCCGCGTGCGGGATGAAGCAGTTCTCTCCCTCGGTCAGTTCGAGATCGAACCCGATAGCACGATTGGCCTGCAGCAGCGCCTTTTGCCCCATTTCACGGCGTATGAAGGCCGGCATACCAGACAGGATGCGGTTGGAGATGACCGGGATCTCAGCCATGCGTGCAACACTCCAGAAATAAGACAGCCGTGGCGCAAAATGAGTGGTTTTGTATTGCGAATACTGTTTAGTGCCGTAAAACGTGTGAGTAGCACAAGTAGAGATCTGAACGTCTTGCGACCTATGGGAGGGGTACGACTATGACAACCAGACGGAACCTACTGCTAGCAGCCACAGCTGTCGCGGCGACGACAGTGCCGTTCATGCCGCGACTGGCGCAGGCGACCGATGAAGCGGCCGACTTCCTGTTCGTTCAAACCGCAAGCGCTATGAAATTCGACAAGGCGACGAGCAAGCTGACGCTCGAAGGTATTGGCGGCGCCACGTTGTTTTTCTCTGACCGTCCGGAGCGCATTGCCGGGAACATGGCCACGACCGCTTTCTTGCCGTTCTGGAGCAAGGGCAAGGACAGCTTCCTTTCCGATCCGCCGAATGCCGACCTGTCGATCCTCGAAGGGAACAAGCTCCGACAGGTTGTCGTCGTCCTGGAGAATCCGGAGCTGAACGACAATAACTTGACTTACACGGTCAAGGTGGTTGGTGGCGAAATGCCGGAGAAGGGCTCCGAGGTCTCTGTGTTCATCGACATCATCGGCATGCCGTTGACGCCGCTCTCTTATGCAGGCGTGGCCAGGCGCGGCTACCGGCGGGCATTTCTGTATTAGCACCCGCCGGATTGCGCGTCGGTGCGATCCCGACTGCAGCCTGCACAGCTCTCGCGAATACCTCACCAACAGCCAACGAACTGCACAATTGCGTCCAGGGTTCCTGAGCTGCCCCACAGCTCTCGTCGTTTCGATAACTCATCGAATAATGGAGGAGTACGGCAAATGTTGACGAAGAGAGATCTACTTCGATCCACCGCGGTGATCGCCGCTAGCGCTGCGATTGCGAGGCCAAGCCTGCTGATGGCGCAGAGCTATCCCGGCATCATCGAGGCCAAGGACATTGCCGAGGAAGGCTTCATCTATGGCCTGCCGCTCGTGATGAACTATGCGGTCATGCAGGAGTATGCCGTAGACCGAAACTCGGGGCAGTTCAAGGCACCGTTCAACGAAATTTACAACATGCACCATGTCGCCACCCCGGCGGACACGGCAATCATCACGCCGAACAGCGACACTCCTTACTCGATTCTCTGGCTGGATTTGCGCGCCGAACCGATGGTCATCTCTGTGCCGACGGTCGAAAAGGACCGCTACTACTCGGTCCAACTGATCGACGGCAACACCTACAATTTCGGCTACATCGGCACGCGCGCCACGGGGACTGAGCCGGGCAACTATCTGGTGGTCGGCCCCGACTGGAAAGGGGAAACGCCCCCCGGAATCAAGCAGGTCTTCCGATCGACGACGCCGTTCACGTTCGCGGCTTTCCGTACCCAGCTCTTCCACCCCGACGACATGCCGAACGTCGAGAAAATTCAGGCCGGCTACAAGGCGCAGCCGCTTTCCGCTTTCCTTGGACAACCCGCCCCGCTTGCCGCGCCCAAGATCGAGTTCCTTCCTGCCACCACTGCCGGGATCAAGGATAACTTCTTCCAGTATCTCGACGCGGCCCTGCAGTTCGTCCCTGAGACGCCAAGGGACAAGGCGGTTCGTGCGAAACTTGCCAAGATTGGTATCGGCCCCGGCAAGACCTTCGAGTTCAAGGAGCTATCGCTCGAACACAAAGCCGAATTCCTGGTGGCCATGAAGCAAGGAAATGACAAAGTCGACAAATGGCTGGCCAGCGGAAACAAGGACATCAACGGCTGGAACATCGGCTCGTTCTTTGGCGACGAGGCCTTCTACAACGGCGATTGGTTGATGCGGGCAGGCGCCGCCAAGGGCGGTCTCTATGGCAACGATGCCGTGGAAGCCATGTACCCCTATACCCGAACGGACGCTACCGGTGAGCCGCTCGACGCCAGCAAGCACAACTACACGATCACCTTCGCACCCGATCAGTTGCCGCCAGTGAATGCGTTTTGGTCCGTTACGATGTACGACGGCAAGAGCCAGCTCTTGGTCAAGAATCCGATCAATCGCTACCTCATCAACTCTCCGATGTTGCCGGCGATGAAAAAGGGGGCGGACGGCTCGCTGACGCTGTACATCCAAAAAGACAGCCCCGGTGCGGACAAGGAGTCCAATTGGCTTCCGGCGCCGGACGACAAAATCTATCTCGTGATGCGCCTATATTGGCCGAAGCCTACGCCACCTTCGATCTTGCCGGCGGGCCAGGGCACCTGGCAGCCGCCGGGCGTCAAAGTGGCGCAATAATCCCGACCAAGCTGATGCGCGGCCGGTGCCAGTGCCCCTCGCGGCCATCGTGCCCGGAGGACAGTTGGCGACGGCCGGCATTTGCGCACACGGCGCCGGCAGCGGTGAATTGGTATCGCGAGCTTCTTGACCTCAACTTATGTTGAGGTCGTAACAAATCGCCCGATAAAGCCAATCGCGTCGTCGGGAGCGGATTTCATGCGCATAAATAGACTGACACTCCCTGCATCGGATGTCTCGAAGAGCACAGCCTTCTTTCGCGATGTGCTGGAACTGCCGACAGCCGGGAATTCCATCCAAGTGGGATGGAGCGAAATCCGGCTGACCTCGGCTGTTGGAGATGCACCACACGGCGTGCACCTGGCTTTCAATGTGCCCTATGATCGGTTCGATGCCGCAATAGAATGGCTGAAGGAACGTACGCCTCTCCAACGGGAACCGGATAGCGGAGAGTGCTTCGTTCTTGAGGGGCATTGGCAGTCAAAATCTATCTACTTCGATGGTCCCGATAGCTCGGTGCTGGAATTGATCGGCCGCCGCAGGCTAATCGGCCCGGCTGGAAAGCGGCCGTTCAGCGGCGCTGATTTATCCTGCCTCAGCGAGGTCGGACTTCCGACCGAAGACGTCGGGAGTGTCGTTGCCGAGGCCGCCCGGACGTTCTGGGTCGAAACGCTCGGACCGGCCTCTCCCGGCTTTGCCGCGATCGGTAGTGATGAGGGGTTGCTTATCGCTGTCGCCCCTAGCCGGCCATGGTTCCCGGAAAAGCGCCAATTGCCGAGCGCCAAGGGTTTGGAAATTTGGTTGGGCGGTGTGGATGCGCCTGGAGCCATGTCGGACCTGGCTAATGGTTGGAAGATCCAGGCGGCATAACGCCGTTCGGCGTTGCGACCTGCAAACGGTCGCCTTGCCGCAATCGAAAGCGCCGAAACGCGGACTTGGGAGCCACCGCACCAGTCTGCTGAATGGAGTTCGATTTGATATCCGGAGAAGAATGGTGCCGCTTACGTGACTCGAACACGTGACCCCATCATTACGAATGATGTGCTCTACCGACTGAGCTAAAGCGGCCCGGAGGCGGTTCCGCGGAAGACCGCGGAACGAATGTGAGGCGCTGATAAACGCAAAGCGCCAAGATTTCAAGCCATCAGTTTCGAGAACTTGAAAATTCCTTGTTGGTGGCCGCGACGGGCATGGCGTTCAGGCCAAGGCGGGTACGTGCCGCATCGTATTCGCGCTCGAGCCGGTCGACGAGACCGGCGACGGAGGTCACTTCCTTGACCGCGCCGATGCCCTGGCCGCAGCCCCAGATGTCCTTCCAGGCCTTGGCGCTGTCGGTTGCGGCGCCAAAATCCATCTTCGACGGATCTGCTTCCGGCAGATTGTCCGGATCCATGCCGGCAGCAGCGATCGAGGGCTTCAGGTAGTTGCCGTGAATGCCGGTGAAATAATTGGAATAGACGATGTCGGCGGCGTTGCTGTTGACGATCATCTGCTTGTAGGCGTCGGTGGCGCGCGCCTCTTCCGTCGCGATGAACGGCGAGCCGATATAGGCCATGTCGGCACCCATCGCCTGGGCGGCCAGGATCGCGCCGCCGGTGGCGATCGCGCCGGAAAGAAGCAGCGGGCCATCGAACCAGGAGCGGATTTCCTGGATGAGCGCAAACGGCGAAAGCGTGCCGGCATGGCCGCCGGCGCCGGCAGCAACGGCGATCAGGCCATCGGCGCCCTTGCGGATCGCCGAATTGGCGTGGCGGTTGTTGATGATGTCATGCAGCACGATCCCCCCATAGGAATGGATCGCGGCATTGACCTCGGGCACGGCGCCGAGCGAGGAAATGACCACCGGAACCTTGTATTTGACGCAGAGCATCAGGTCCTGTTCGAGACGCGCGTTGGACTTGTGCACGATCTGGTTGACGGCGAAGGGCGCGGCGCGCCGGCCCGGGTTCTTGGCGTCGTGATCGGCGAGCGTCTCGGTGATCTCGGCAAGCCATTCGTCGAGCTGCGAATGCGGACGAGCGTTGAGTGCCGGGAAGGCGCCGATCACGCCAGCCTTGCACTGTGCAATCGTCAACTGCGGATTGGAGATGATGAACAGGGGCGCGCCGACGACCGGCAGTCTCGTCGTTCCGGAAAGAATTGGCGGAAGCGGCATCGGTTTCTCCATCCCTCGATTGGCGCATCAAATTTTTGACGTTTGCGTAAACGTCAAAACAGATAGCAGCAAGTTCATCGCTTGCAAAGAGGTGGTTTTCGCGCCGGCGACGCCGGCTTATCCTGCATTGCGCCTGCGAAGTTGTCGCGTTTTCCCCGGGCTTGGCCGGTCGACTGGGCCGCCGGACTTGCGGATTCCGAAAGCAGCGGTTACGCAATTGTTAACAAAACCAACGGCGTGCCTCCAGATTTAACCGTTAGGCCCTTGGAGAAAGATCGAGGGGTACCGATCAGCTAGAGCGCGCCGGCAGGCCCAAAGCCCTGCCTACACAGAGGACTTGATGTGAGCGGACTTGAGACTGCGATCAGAAATGCGCTTGAGCGCTCCGACCGCGCCAGCGCGGAAACGCGCGCGCGCATCTACCAGTCGGCCCGCCAGGCGCTGGAAGCCGGGCTGCAGAAACAGGGAATTGAGGACGTCAACGTCATCGCCCAGCAGCGCCATCGGCTGGAGGCGGTGATCCATGCGATCGAAACGGAGGAGCGTGCCGCCCTCAGGGCGCGGCAACCGGCGCCTCCCGTTGCCACACCTCCCGTCGTCAGTGTCGATGATAACGTCCGCGCACGTGGCCCGGAGCAGGCTCGTATCGAGCCGCAATCCCAAGCGCAATCCCGGCCTCAGGCCCAAGCGCAGTCGCCGGCGGCGGACCGCCGCGAGCCTGGCTTTGCTGCCGATGCGTCCCGTCCCGCGGCGAATGACGGCAGTCTCGGCGGCCTTCGTGCCGACCGTGATGGTCCGGTCGTCTCGACGCGTGCGGCAGCGGATACTGCTGCAAAGAGCGCGGAAGCCGCCGCCGCGCCCGAGGTTCGTGGAGATACCGATCGCAAGCGCCGCCGCAAGCGCAGCCGCTTCCTGTCCTTCACCATGGTGATCGTCACCCTTGCCGCAGCCGCAGGTGCCGCCGCCTGGTGGGTGCAGACCAATGATCTTCTGAAATCCGCGGCCGAACGCGACACCAACGTCGCCAACCCGCCGGCATCGGTGGCATCGGAAGATTTCGACGGGGCTGCCGGTCTGCAAACGCTCGGCGCCCAGCAGGGCTTCACGGGTGACTGGGTGGAAGTCTTTGCGCCTGAAAACACTGCCGCGGTCGTGGCGGGCTCACGCGCCAAGGCCGAGCCGGTGGATGACGACGGTGGCAAGCGCATCCAGTTGACTTCCTCGGTTGCCGAAACGGAAGGCGACATCACCATCGAAATCCCGGCAACGGTCCTGGCGCAGCTATCCGGCAAAACCTCGACCATGGCGCTGACCGTGCAGGCCGAGCCGGGCAAGACGACCGAATTTGCCGTCGAGTGCAATTTCTCTTCGCTCGGCGAATGCGGCCGTCATCGCTTCACGGTGCATGACGAGCGGCTCGACATGCTGTTCAAGATCACCTTCGATCGCAGCCTTGCGCCGAACTCCGCCGGCAGGATCGTGATCAACAGCGATATCAGCGGTGAGGGCAAGGGCCTCACCCTCTACGCCATACGTGTCCTTCCGGGCCAATAAGTCCCGCACGGGGGCATCGGTGTCCTCGAACCTGACCGCAATTGGGGCGACCGCGTTGGCCGCCCCCTGGCAGGGCCGTCGCCTTCGGCCGCTGTCGAATGGGCGCTATTTCAGGAAACCCGGGCCGGACCCGACAATCTTGTCGTCGACCTCACCGATCGCGCTCTTGTCCTTGCCGTCATAGTCGAGCGTGGAGAGGATGTGGCGGATGAGATTGAGGCGCGCGCGTCGCTTGTCGTTGCCGCGCACCACGGTCCAGGGTGCGTGGTCCGTGTGTGTTGCCTTCAGCATCTCGTTGCGCTTTGCTGTGTAGTCGTCCCACTTGTTGAGAGCGGCGATGTCCATCGGCGACAGCTTCCAGATCTTCAGCGGATCGTGGCAGCGATCGTGGAAGCGCTTGAGCTGCATCTCGCGGCCGATGTTGATCCAGAATTTGAAGAACTGGATATCCTCGTGCACGATCATCTTTTCGAAGCGAGGCGCCTGCTTCAGGAACTGCTTGTGCTCTTCGGGCGTGCAGAAGCCCATGACCGGCTCGACGCCGGCGCGGTTGTACCAGGAGCGGTCGAACAGCACGAATTCCCCAGCCGTTGGCATGGTCGCGACATAGCGCTGAAAATACCATTGCCCGCGCTCGGTCTCCGTCGGCTTCGTCAGCGCCACGATACGGGCCCAGCGTGGGTTCAGGTTGCCCATGGTTGCATGGATCGCGCCGCCCTTGCCGGCGGCGTCGCGGCCCTCGAACAGCGCGATGATGCGTTTTCCGGTTTTCTGCTGCCAGAGCTGAACCTTGACGAGTTCGATCTGAAGTTTCTCCAGCGTCTCGAGATATTCTTCCTCGTCGAGCTTCTTCTTGTAGGGATAGTCATCGGACGAAAACGCTGCGTCGTCGATCCACTTCGGCAACTCGGGATTGTCGATGTCGAATACGCGGCTCTTGCCGTCGATCTGCAGCTCCACTGCGCGGCTTTCCGCCTTTTCCGCCGTCTCCGCTAACGCCATATGCTCGCCCTTTCGGCTTGGCGCACGGGCCCGAAAACCGGCTTCGATCATCGGCAGGATCATGCGCGTTTTCAAACTTCTGCAGCTCCAAGCAGCGCCGAAAAGTCGCGGTGCTCAAGGCTCGATTTCCTTGGAGGAGGCCACAATTGCATTGCGGATTCAAGCCGGTCGTGAAAATCATGTCATGAAGGATCGCTATTCCTCGATCATTTTGGTCCGGGAGGAAGACAAAGTGATTCATGAGGATGTCGAGGTGGACGGTTCGAAAGCGTTCTGGCGGGACCTGGTGCCGCGGCTGAAGGCTGAGCGCTGGCTGCTGGGCCTCACCCTGCTTTTGGCGATCCTTGCGACCTTTGCCGGCATCCATTTCCTTATCGTGCTTCCCTTCTGGATCGTTCTGGTTGCGGCGCTGCTCAACCGCAGTGCGCCGGCCTCGGTGATCTTGAGCCCGGCCAAGGCGGTGGCCGTCGATGGCCCGACCAGCGATCCGCTGGTGCCGGCGCTGAATGCGCTCGACATGCCGGTGTTGGTCGTCGCCGCCGATGAGACGGTGGTTTTCCAGAACATCGCCGCGGAGAAAGCCTTCGGCACCATACCGCCGAACACTTATCTGGCCGCCCGGGTGCGTTCGCCCGGTGTTCTCGACATGATCCGCGAGACGATGGCGACCGGCAAGGCCAACCAGATCGAGCATACCGAGCGCCTGCCGTCGGATGCCGTCTATGTCGTGCGCGTGGCACCCGCCGAAATCGGCGGCGAGGGACGAACGCCCCGCATCTTCCTGATCACCTTTCGCGATATCTCGCAGGCGCGCCGCATCGACCGCATGCGTTCGGATTTCGTGGCCAATGCCAGCCATGAGCTGCGCACGCCGCTGGCATCGCTGCGCGGTTTCATCGAGACCCTCCAGGGGCCCGCGCGCAACGACTTGAAGGCGCAGGAAAAATTCTTCGGCATCATGCATGAGCAGGTCACGCGCATGAGCCGCCTCGTCGACGACCTCCTGTCGCTCTCACGGCTGGAGCTGCGCTCGCATATCGCGCCGGACGATCCGGTGGACCTTGCGCCCCTGCTCGGCCATGTCCGCGACAGCCTCCTGCCGCTGGCGAGGGACCTCGACGTCACGGTCTCTCTCGTGGTGCCGGACAAGCCCGTCATCGTACAGGGCGATCGCGACGAACTCATCGAAGTCTTCGAGAACCTGATCGAGAATGCCTGCAAGTACGGCCAGGAGGGCAAGAAGGTCGACATAACCTTGCGTGGCGGCGAAGAAGGGGCACAGGCCGAGGTGATCGTGAGGGACTATGGGCCGGGCATCCCCGCCGAGCATGTCCCGCGCATTACCGAGCGTTTTTATCGGGTCAATGTCGAGGCGAGCCGCTCGAAAAAGGGCACCGGATTGGGCCTTGCCATCGTCAAGCACATCCTCACCCGGCACCGTGCCCGGCTGCTGATCCATTCTGAGATCGGCAAAGGTACGACTTTTACGGTCCGGTTCTGACATATTGGCGCGGGAAAACCCGGGACCGTTCATTTTCCCTTAGCATTTTCAATGACATGAGCTGTCATAAATGTTTCGTCAAACTGACATAAAAGGTGTGGCCATCGGCAGCTAACTAGGGGCAGCCGATAAGACGGCGAAGAGCGCTGCAACGCTTGGCGCACACCAACACAAGCCCATTCCGGGAGAACTTTTATGAAAGCTCTTAAACTCACTGTCGCGGCGCTGGTAGCGTCTGCCGCATTTGCCGGCGCAGCCGCCGCCCGTGACCAGGTTCAGGTCGCTGGCTCCTCGACCGTTCTTCCCTACGCCAAGATCGTAGCCGAGACGTTCGGCGAGACCTTCCCCGACTTCAAGACCCCGGTCGTTGAATCTGGCGGCTCCTCGGCCGGCCTGAAGGAATTCTGCAAGGGCGTCGGCCCGGACACCATCGACGTCGCCAACTCCTCGCGCAAGATCAAGGACAGTGAAGTCGAGGCCTGCAAGGCCGCTGGCGTGACCGAGATCCAGGAAGTCAAGATCGGCTATGACGGTATCGTCTTCGCGACCGACGCCGGCAATGCCGACCTCGCCCTGAAGCCGGAAGACCTCTACAAGGCTCTCGCTGCTGAAGTCGTCGTCGACGGCAAGCTCGTTGCCAACCCTTACAAGAAGTGGTCTGAAGTCAACTCCGCCCTTCCGGAAGTTGAAATCGCCGCCTTCATCCCGGGCGAAAAGCACGGCACCCGCGAAGTCTTCGAAGAGAAGATCCTGGCTGCAGGCTGCAAGAACGCCGGCGCCGTTGACGTCATCAAGGCTGCCGTTGCCGATGAAAAGCAGCAGCACAGCAAGTGCGTCGCGGTCCGCAAGGACGGCATGGCTGTCGACATCGACGGCGACTACACCGAGACGCTCGCCCGTATCGCTGCCAACAAGAACGGCATCGGCGTCTTCGGCCTGTCGTTCTACGAAAACAACGCCGACAAGCTGAAGGTCGCGACCGTCAACGGCATCGTACCGTCGACCGAAACGATCGCTTCCGGCGAGTACCCGGTTTCCCGCCCGCTGTTCTTCTACGTCAAGAAGGCACACCTCGGCGTTATCCCGGGCCTCAAGGAATATGTTGAGTTCTTCATCAACGACCAGATGATCGGCCCGGACAGCCCGCTCGCCGAATACGGCCTGGTTGCTGCTCCGGACGCCGAGCGCGAAGAAATCCGCAAGGCTTTCGCAGCCGGCAACATGCTCTGATAACGACAAGCCCCGGCGCGATATCCTTCGCGCCGGGGCATGCCTTCATTCGATTTGCCGGCGGCCCATGACGGGCGATACCGGGGAGACGTGCGGATGAGTACCTCGCTCCTTCTTTTGCTAATTATTGTTATTGGTTTCATTGCCTATTTTGCCGGTCGCGCACGTTCGCTGGCGCAGGCTGGCGGCAAGCTCTCCAACCTTCATTCCTTGCCGGGCTATCACGGTAGCTACGTCGCCATCTGGGCGATGCTGCCGGCGGCGCTCGTTCTCGGCACCTGGCTGATTGCCGCTCCTGTCTATATTGACGGGAGCACGCGCGCGGCCCTGCCGGACACCGTCCAGAGCCAGGGGACCGCTGCGGTTCAGCTCGCGCTCGGCCAGGTCAAGTCCGTTGCCGGTGGTCTGCTGCGCCTGAGCGGCGAGGAGGTCGCGGCACTCGAAAGCGGTGCCGCCAATCTCCGCTCGACGCTCGCAGCCAAGGGCGTTGCCCTGGCCGGCGAAGGCGAGCCCTACATGGTCACCGTCGCCCAGCATTTCAACGCGATGACCGCCGCCAACCGCTGGCTGATGACCGCGGCCGTGCTGTTGATCGCGGTTGCCGGCGGCATCTACGCCATCCGCAACATCGCCACCCGCTTCCGTGCACGCAACCAGGTCGAGCGGGTCATTCTCGGCTCGCTGATCGTCGCGTCTTCCATCGCCATCTTGACGACGGTCGGCATCGTCGCCTCGATGCTGTCGGAAGCCGGCCGCTTCTTCACCATGGTCTCGCCGTTCGAATTCTTCTTCGGCACGGTCTGGGATCCGCGCTTCGCTGCTGCCGGCAGCGGCGGCGCCTCCGGCCAGTTCGGCCTGATCCCGCTTCTCACCGGCACGCTCTATATCGCCTTCGTCGCCATGCTCTTTGCGGTGCCGATCGGCCTCTTCGCAGCCATCTACATGGCGGAGTACGCAAGCCCGCGCTTGCGTTCGACCGCAAAGCCGCTGCTCGAAGTGCTCGCCGGCATCCCGACCATCGTCTACGGTTTCTTCGCTCTCGTGACCGTTGGTCCGTTCCTGCGTGATATCTCGGCGCAGCTGAACGGTCTTGTCACCGGCAATTACCAGAACTTCATCCAGGCGCAGAGCGTGGTCACCGCAGGCATCGTCATGGGCATCATGCTGATCCCGTTCGTGTCGTCGCTCTCTGACGACATCATCACCCAGGTGCCGCGCGCATTGCGTGACGGCTCGCTCGGTCTCGGTGCCACCCGCTCGGAAACGGTCAAGAAGGTTATTCTCCCGGCAGCACTTCCCGGCATTGTCGGCGCGCTGCTTCTGACCGCATCGCGTGCCGTTGGCGAGACGATGATCGTCGTGTTGGCAGCCGGTGTCGCAGCCCGCATGCAGATCAATCCCTTCGAGCCGATGACGACGGTGACCGTGAAGATCGTCAACCAGTTGACGGGCGACCTCGAGTTCACCTCGCCGCAGACGCTGGTGGCCTTCGCGCTGGGCATCACGCTCTTTGTCATCACGCTCGGCCTCAACATTTACGCGCTCTACATCGTGCGCAAATACCGGGAACAGTACGAATGACCGACATCGCTTCCCCGACCGTCCGGATCTCCGCCCGTCCTGAATCCGCAAAGCGCGATATCGGCATCAAGCGTCGCTATGCCGCCGAGCGCCGGTTCCGCGCCTACGGCATTGCGGCAATCAGCACCGGTCTCTTCTTCCTGGCGCTGCTGCTGTGGACCGTCATTTCCAACGGCTACACCGCGTTCCAGCAGACGACGATCACGCTGCCGATCGAATTCACCGAAAAGGTCATCGACCCCAACGGCGAACGCACGACCGACAGCAAGGTACTGATGACCGCCAACTATCCGCTGCTGGTGCGTGATGCGCTCGTCAAGCAGCTCGGCATCGATGCGACCAAGCGGCCGCTGGTCAAGCAGGCGACCGACATGGTTTCTGCGAGCTCCCGTACGCTCTTGCGCGACATGGTCGTGGCGGATCCGTCCATCGTCGGCAAGACCATTCCGGTCACGCTTTTGGCAGAAGCCAACATCGACTCCGCCAACAAGGGGCAGATCGACCTCAAGGTCGAAGAGAGCAAGCGCAAGGTCAAGGACCAGCAGGTCACCTGGATGAACGAGCTCGCAAGCGCCGGCGTCCTGAAGAAGAGCTTCAACACCGGCATCTTCACCTTCGGCGCCTCCAGCCGTCCTGAGGCAGCGGGCGTCGGCGTTGCCGCCCTCGGCTCGTTCTACATGATGCTGATCGTGCTCGTGCTGTCGCTGCCGATCGGTGTCGCCGCCTCGATCTATCTCGAAGAGTTCGCTCCGAAGAACCGGCTCACCGACCTGATCGAAGTCAACATCAACAACCTCGCGGCCGTTCCGTCGATCGTCTATGGTCTGTTGGGTCTCGCCGTCTTCATCAACTTCGCCGGCATGCCGCGTTCGGCAGCGGTCGTCGGCGGTTTCGTGCTGACGCTGATGACCCTGCCGACGATCATCATCGCCACCCGCGCGGCCTTGAAGGCGGTCCCCCCGTCCATCCGCTCGGCGGCGCTCGGTCTCGGTGCCTCGAAGATGCAGACCATCTTCCACCACGTTCTGCCGCTGGCGATGCCGGGCATTCTGACCGGTACGATCATCGGCCTTGCCCACGCGCTTGGCGAAACCGCGCCGTTGCTGTTGATCGGCATGGTCGCCTTCGTCGTCGACTATCCCGGTTCGCCGATGGAGCCGTCGACAGCGCTGCCGGTGCAGATCTACATGTGGGCCAACGAGGCGGAACGCGCCTTCGTCGAGCGCACCTCCGGCGCGATCATCATTCTTCTCATCTTCCTCGTCGTCATGAACCTTGGCGCCATTCTGTTGCGACGTCGCTTTGAGCGCCGTTGGTAGTGAGGTAATTACTATGAACATCATGTCAGAAGCAGCGGTCGAGAAAGCCTTGGATCAGAAAATGAACACGGTTCCCTTCAAGATGATCGGCAAGGATGTGTCGGTCTACTACGGCGAGAAGCGGGCGCTTTTCGACGTCAACCTCAACATCCGCGAGAACACGGTAACGGCGCTGATCGGTCCGTCGGGCTGCGGCAAGTCGACCTTCCTGCGCACGCTGAACCGCATGAACGACACCATCGAGAACTGCCGCGTCACCGGCAAGATCACGCTCGATGAAGACGACATCTACGATCCGACCATCGATGTGGTCGAACTGCGCGCCCGCGTCGGCATGGTCTTCCAGAAGCCGAACCCGTTCCCGAAGTCGATCTACGACAACGTCGCCTACGGTCCGCGCATCCACGGACTTGCCCGCACCAAGGCGGACTTTGACGAGGTGGTCGAGACCAGCCTGCAGAAGGCAGGTTTATGGAACGAGGTGAAGGACCGCCTGCAGGAGCCGGGTACCGGCCTTTCCGGTGGTCAGCAGCAGCGCCTTTGCATCGCACGCGCTGTTGCCGTCAGCCCGGAAGTTATCCTGATGGACGAGCCCTGCTCGGCACTCGACCCGATCGCGACCGCCAAGGTCGAGGAACTCATCCACGAACTGCGCACGAACTTCACGATCGTCATCGTGACCCACTCGATGCAGCAGGCCGCCCGCGTGTCGCAGCGCACCGCCATGTTCCACCTCGGCAATCTCGTCGAGGAGAACGACACCGACAAGATGTTCACCAACCCGGATGACCAGCGCACCCAGGATTACATCATGGGCCGCTTCGGCTGAGGCCCATCACGGCTGCAACAGTCACTGGAAAGCGCCCGTAAGGATCGACGATCATGTCCATGCATATCATGTCCGCCTATGACGAAGAACTGAAGTACCTGACGCGCCGCATCTCGGAAATGGGCGGTCTCGCCGAGCAGATGGTCGCCGAATCCGTCCGCGCCCTGGTCAATTCCGACCTGGCGCTGGCGCAGAAGGTAATCTCGGACGACACCGTTCTCGATGATGCCGAGCGTCAGATCGGCGAGAAGGCGATCGTGACGATCGCCAAGCGCCAGCCTGTCGCCGCCGACCTTCGCGAGATCATGGGATCGATCCGCATTGCCTCCGACCTGGAGCGTGTCGGCGACCTCGGCAAGAACACCGCCAAGCGCGTGATCGCGGTCGCCGGCTCCGGCATCCCGCGCAAGCTCGCCCGCGGTCTCGAGCACCTCGCCGAGCTCGCTCTGG
This sequence comes from Ensifer sp. EB106-03-01-XG145, assembly GCF_058792075.1. Lineage (NCBI taxonomy): Bacteria > Pseudomonadati > Pseudomonadota > Alphaproteobacteria > Hyphomicrobiales > Rhizobiaceae > Ensifer > Ensifer sp. EB106-03-01-XG145. The sequence continues at coordinate 466,676 of NZ_JBYTEC010000001.1, forward strand.
TGCAGCTCAAGGAAGTGCTCGACGTCTATGCCTCGCGCTCGCCGGAGAAGGCCAACAGCATTCGCGAACGCGACGAGGAGATCGACGCGATCTACACCTCGCTGTTCCGCGAGCTGCTCACCTACATGATGGAAGATCCGCGCAACATCACGCCCTGCACGCATCTTTTGTTCTGTGCCAAGAACATCGAGCGTATTGGCGACCACGCGACCAACATCGCCGAGACGATCTATTACATGGCGACGGGTGCCCAGCCGGAGGGCGAGCGCCCGAAGGATGACAACACGTCGACGTTGGGCTCGGTCAACGACTAGAAGGTTGGAGCGGGATGCGGGGGACAACCGCATACACTTTTCCTCATCCCGCTCTGGCGTTAAACGCGCCGTTCGCAATGCATGCCCCATGAATATCATCCGGTCGCGGCTTCGGTCGCGGCCCCGAATTCCTGCATCTGAAGCATGCGGCTTTTCGCACCGCCTTTGAAATTGGCGGGGGTGCTCCAGATTTAGAGTGTCTGAGTGCCGGCCGGTCCGCTGGACCCGCGCGGCGCTCGCGGTAAGGAGACGTTATCTGATGTTGCCAAAAATCGCCGTGGTCGAAGACGAAGAGGCGCTGAGCGTCCTGCTGCGTTACAATCTGGAAGCTGAAGGCTTCGACGTCGATACGATCCTCAGGGGTGACGAGGCGGAGATCCGGCTACAGGAACGCCTGCCCGACCTTCTGATCCTCGACTGGATGTTGCCGGGCGTCTCCGGCATCGAGCTTTGCCGTAGGTTGCGCCAGCGCCCGGAGACGGAGCGGCTGCCGATCATCATGCTGACGGCGCGCGGCGAGGAAAGCGAGCGCGTTCGCGGTCTCGCGACCGGGGCCGACGACTATGTGGTCAAGCCCTTCTCCACGCCGGAGCTGATGGCCCGCGTCAAGGCGATGCTCCGTCGGGCGAAGCCCGAAGTTCTCTCGACGCTGCTGCGCTGCGGCGACATCGAGCTCGACCGGGAAACCCATCGCGTCCATCGTCGCAGCCGCGAAGTTCGCCTGGGGCCGACGGAGTTCCGCCTGCTGGAGTTCCTGATGTCCTCTCCGGGCCGTGTCTTCTCGCGCTCGCAGTTGCTGGACGGCGTCTGGGGCCACGACATCTATGTCGACGAGCGGACCGTCGACGTGCATGTCGGCCGCCTGCGCAAGGCGCTGAACTTCTCGACCATGCCTGATGTCATCCGCACCGTGCGCGGCGCCGGCTACTCGCTCGAAAGCTGAGAAGGGCAAACAGAAGTCAATAAAAAAGGGGCCGATCGGCCCCTTTCGTTTTGGTCCTGTGCGGATCCTTAGCGCATCCGACGGCGCTCGGCGGATGGCTGGTAGGCAAGCCGCGCATGGAAGCTGCAATAGGGCGAAGCTTCCGGGGAATCGTTGCCGCAGAAGTGGAACTCTTCCTTCAGCGGGTCGCCGATCGGCCACTTGCAGGTGCGTTCGGTGAGCTGGGTCAGCTCGAGGCGGCGCGACATCGGCACGACCACGTCGGTCTGGATGCTGAAATCCTGCTCGGCAACGAGATCGACTTCGATCTCTTCCTTGAGGACGGTGGCGCCGGACGGACGGGCAACGGTGCGGGTCGAAACGCGCGAGGCGTAGTTCGGAGCGCGCGGCGCCGAGGTCGGCCGCTTCGGGCGGGCTGCCGCAGTGGTGCTGCCGCCGGCTTTGGCGCGGCCGGGAAGGCTCAGGCGATGAACCTTGCCGATGACAGCGTTACGGCTGACGCCGCCGAGCTGTGCCGCGATCTGGCTTGCGCTCAGGCCCTCGGACCAAAGCTTCTTCAGTTTCTCCACCCGCTCGTCAGTCCAGTTCATTTCTGCACTCTCCGTTCTCAGCGTTGGGGATGGCAGAATCCCTCACCGCACCCCGGTTGAATCTCGAGGTTGCAAACGCGATAACTCTTTTGGTGACTAGGTCCGCCGCATGCGTCTAGTAATTGAATGTTAACGTACTGACCGCCGGACTCCGTGGCAAGAGTCCGGGGAATCACGCCGAATCGAATTCGTAGTTTTCCCCAACTTGCTCGATCAGCGTTGCATTTTTGCAAGCCCTTCCGGCCGATTTTTTCGTCGCAGGGAAATGGATCTCGTTACCGCGCTGCAAGGCTTGGTTTTGTTGACATTGCAGTGCGAAATAGGAATAGTGCCTGCGCCGCCGAAAGGCGGCATTTTTGATTTTTATCGGGCCGCATGAAGCAGCGGGACCGATGCCGATTGGAGTGAAGGAGAGCCTCGCATGACTGCAACCACGCCGCTTTACGATACCTACATGCGCGCGCCGTTGCGTTTCGAGCGAGGAGAGGGCGTCTGGCTGATCGCCGAAGACGGCTCGCGCTATCTCGACTTCGCTGCCGGCGTTGCCGTGAACTCGCTCGGCCATGCGCATCCGCATCTCGTCGAGGCGCTGAAGGCGCAGGCCGAGAAGGTTTGGCACCTTTCCAACCTTTACGAGGTTCCCGGTCAGGAAAGTCTTGGACGCCGCCTGGCCGCCGTAACCTTTGCTGATCGGGTCTTCTTCACCAATTCCGGTGCGGAAGCGCTGGAATGCGCGATCAAGACGGCGCGGCGCTACCACTTCGCCAAAGGCCAGCCGGAGAAGTTTCACATCATCACCTTCGAGGGCGCCTTCCACGGCCGCACGATCGCGACGATCGCGGCCGGTGGTCAGCAAAAGTACATTGAAGGTTTCGGGCCAAAGGCCCCAGGGTTCTACCAGGTTCCGTTCGGCGACCTCGCAGCCGTCAAGAATGCGATCACCGAGGAGACCGCCGCGATCCTGATCGAGCCGATCCAGGGCGAGGGCGGCATCCGTCCCGCGACCAAGGAATTCATGCAGGAACTGCGCGCCCTCTGCGACGAATTCGGCCTGCTCCTGATCCTCGACGAGGTTCAGACCGGCGTCGGCCGCACCGGCAAGCTTTTCGCCCATGAGTGGACGGGCATCCGCCCGGATATCATGGCCGTTGCCAAGGGTATCGGTGGCGGCTTCCCGCTCGGCGCTTGCCTGGCGACGGAAGAGGCGGCCGCCGGCATGGTGGCGGGCACGCATGGCTCGACCTATGGCGGCAATCCGCTGGCGATGGCCGTCGGCAACGCCGTGCTCGACGTCATCCTCGCTGATGGCTTCCTCGCCCATGTGCGCGACGTCGCGCTCGTCTTCCGCCAGGGTCTTGCTTCGCTGAAGGATCGCTATCCCGATATCATCGAAGATATCCGCGGCGATGGCCTGATGCTGGGCATCAAGGTAAAGGGCCCCTCGGCGGATCTCCTGAAGGAGATCCGCGCCGAGAAGCTCCTGGCCGTGCCGGCCGGCGACAACGTGTTGCGCCTGCTGCCGCCGTTGACGGTGACGGCGGAGGAAGCACGCGAGGGCCTCGCACGCATCGAGCGCGCCGCCGAAGCAGTGCGGAAGGCAAGTGGTAACGCTGCGGCCTGACCGATAGGGCCAAGACTGACCCAGGATGGTAGAATGACCTTCGTGCGTTCACGCCGCTGCGTGGCGCACATAGGTTCGATTTTTTGAGGAACCGAGTACGATGGCAGGCACCAGACACTTTCTCGATCTTTCGGCCATGACGGCCGCCGATCTTCGGACGATCATCGATGATGCCCGCGTCCGAAAGGCGACGACCAAGGCCGGAACCGCCGAGAAGCCGCTCGCCGGCAAGATGCTGGCGATGATCTTCGAAAAGCCGTCCACCCGCACCCGCGTGTCCTTCGATGTCGGCATGCGCCAGCTCGGCGGCGAAACCCTGTTCCTTTCGGGCACGGAGATGCAGCTCGGTCGCGCCGAGACGATCGGCGATACGGCGAAGGTCCTGTCGCGCTATGTCGACGCGATCATGATCCGCACCACCGACCATCGCCGCCTGCTGGAATTGGCAGAACACGCGACGGTACCCGTCATCAACGGCCTGACCGATGACACCCATCCGTGCCAGATCATGGCCGACATCATGACCTTCGAGGAGCATCGCGGACCGGTGAAGGGCAAGACGATCGCCTGGACCGGCGACGGCAACAACGTGCTGCACTCGCTGATCGAAGGCTCCGCCCGCTTCGGCTATCGCATGAACATGGCCGTGCCGCTCGGCTCCGAGCCGCAGGACAAGATCCTGAACTGGGCCCGCAACAACGGCGGCGAGATCCTGCTGTGTCACGATGCCGAGCAGGCGGTCGCCAACGCCAATTGCGTTGTCACCGACACCTGGGTGTCGATGAACCAGGAGCATCGTGCCCGCGGCCACAACGTCTTCCAGCCCTATCAGGTCAACGAGGCGCTGATGAAGCAAGCGGCATCCGATGCGCTGTTCATGCATTGCCTGCCGGCGCACCGTGGCGAGGAGGTGACCGACGAGGTGATCGACGGTCCGCAGTCGGTGGTCTTCGACGAGGCCGAAAACCGCCTGCATGCGCAGAAGTCGATCATCGCCTGGTGCATGGGGCTCGTCTAGGCCCTTGCGAGCGCCGCGGTGAGCGCGATGGCGCAGCGCTTCGGCGGCTGTGAGGCCGGCTATTGACATTGCCGCCGTGCGACACGATCTAGGCGGCTGCAGGGCGCTCCTGGCAACAGTGAAGCGCCGACTGCCACGGGTGGTGCGCGGCGCAATGGCTGATGGCACATATCCGGTGGACAATCCGTTTATCGCGGGATCGATTGAGACAGCGGGCACGTTGCGCCGGGGGACAGGAATGTCCCCGGCGCAACGCAGTTGCTGAGGCAAGGAGCAAGACATGACTGACATGACGCCAGGGCTTGGTGAATTCGACTTCGCCGGTGACGATCACGTCGTGCCTTTCCAGGTGGAAGGCCTCGACGTGCGCGGCCGCGCCGTGCAGCTCGGCCCGATGCTCGACGCAATTCTGGAGCGCCACAACTATCCGCTTCCGGTCGCGCGGCTCGTTGCCGAAACCGTCGTGCTGACGGTTCTGCTCGGCACTTCGCTGAAGTTCGAAGGCAAGCTGATCGTCCAGACGAAAGGCGATGGTCCGGTCGATCTCGTCGTCGCAGACTTCTCGACGCCGGATCGCGTGCGCGCCTATGCCCGCTACGATGCAGATGCGCTTGCCGACGCCGAGAAGGATGGCCGCACCCTTTCGCATGAACTGCTTGGCAAGGGCGTACTCGCCTTCACCATCGACCAGGGCGCTCATACTCAGCGCTATCAGGGCATCGTTGCGCTGGACGGCGCCACGCTGGAAGAAATCGCTGGCGTCTATTTCCGCCAGTCAGAGCAGATCCCGACCAAGGTCAGGCTCGGCGTTGCCGAGCTGCTCGACCGCGATGAAAGCGGCAAGCCGCGCCATCGCTGGCGTGCCGGCGGCATGGTCGCGCAGTTCCTGCCGGAAGCGCCGGAGCGCATGCGCCAGCCTGATCTTTCCGGCGGCGATGGCGATGACGGGGAAGGCGTCTTCGAGGATGACGATCTCTGGGCGGAAGCCAAGGTGATGGTCGAGACGATCGACACCGACGAGCTGACCGACCCGATGGTCGGAACCGAACGCTTGCTCTACCGGCTGTTTCACGAGCGCGGCGTTCGCGTCTATGAGCCGCAGGCGGTCTTTGACCGTTGCAGCTGCTCGCGCGAGAAGCTGCGTTCGGTGCTCGCCAATCTGGACGCTGATGATATCGAAAGCACCATCGAGGAGGGGGCCGTGAAGGTCACCTGCGAATTCTGCTCGACGACCTATCGTTTCGAGGCAAGCGAAGTGCGTCCGCAGTAGCCGGCGCCACTCCGGATCAAGCTAGTTCAGGGTACGCACGAGCCCGGGTGAATCGAGCGAGAAGGCGGGGATGGCCACGTTGAAGGTCTCTCCGCCTTCCGCTTCCATACTGTAATGGCCGAACATCACGCCCGACGGCGTATCCAGCGGGCAGCCGGACGAATACTCATAGGTGTCGCCGGGGTTGAGCAGCGGCTGTTCGCCGATCACGCCGGGACCGCTGACCTCATCGACCTGCCCATTCTCATCGGTGATATGCCAGTAGCGGGTCATCAACCGCACGGCTGCGTCCGAATGGTTTGAGATGACAATGCGATAGCCCCAGACATAGCGGCCGTCATCGGGGTCCGACTGCTCTTCGAGATAGTACGGCTCCACCGTAACTTCTATGTCGCGGGTCAAAGCGCGATACATGGGCAACACCTTGCTTCGGTCTTTCAGGGTATTCTACAGCAAGATGGTTTCGTCAAGAATAACGGCAAGATTGTGCATACCCATTCTGGGGCAAGGGCTTGCGGGTATCCGGATCGGCTGTTCGAACCCGCTCGATCCCGCTGGTGAGGCCATATTGGATGGCGGGGCGCCCGCTGCATGAGCGCCACGAGGGATCGATGGCCGCCGTCTGTCGCGGCGGCCGTATCTTTTCGTTGCGTCAGGCTTTGACGGCCTCAAGCGCGCGGGCGAAATCCTCGACGACATCCTCGCTGTCTTCGATGCCGGCCGAGAAACGCACCGTGCCGGCGGAAATGCCCAGCTCTTCGCGGGCCTCGTCGGTCAGGTTCTTGTGCGTGGTCGTTGCCGGATGGGTGATCAGGCTCTTGGAGTCGCCGAGATTGTTGGAGATACGCACGATCTCGAGCGCATTCTGCAGCGCGAAGGCCGCATCCTTGCCGCCCTTCAGTTCAAACGCGACGAGGGTGGAACCGCCGGTCATCTGCTTGGCGATGATGTCGGCCTGCGGGTGATCCTTGCGGCCGGGATAGATGACCTTCGCCACCTGCGGCTGCTCAGCCAGGAAGTCGGCGACGCGGCGTGCGGTTTCCGTCTGCTGGCGCACGCGCAGCGGCAAGGTTTCGATGCCCTTCAGCAGCGTCCAGGCATTGAACGGCGACATGGCCGGGCCGGTATGACGGAAGTAGTCGTGCAGGTTCTCGTTGATCCATTCCTTGTCAGCAAGCACGACGCCGCCGAGGCACCGGCCCTGGCCATCGATATGCTTGGTGGCGGAATAGACGACGATATGGGCGCCGAGTTCCAGCGGCTTCTGGAAGAGTGGCGTCGCAAAAACGTTGTCGACGACGACCTTGGCGCCGATCTGGTTGGCAAGCTTGGCCACACCGGCAATGTCGATGACTTCGAGGGTCGGGTTGGTCGGGCTTTCCAGGAAGAAGACCTTGGTGTTCTTCTGGATCGCCTTTTCCCAGTTGGCGAGATCGCGTCCATCGACCAGCGTGCACTCGATGCCGTATTTCGGCGCCAGCGTCTCGACCACCCAGCGGCATGAACCGAACAGCGCACGGGCGGCAACGATATGATCGCCAGCCTTCAGCTGGCAGAGGATTGCCGCAGAAACGGCGGCCATGCCCGAAGCCGTGGCCCGCGCGTCTTCGGCGCCTTCCAGCATGCACATGCGCTTTTCGAACATGTCGTTGGTCGGGCTGCCGTAGCGGGCATAGATGAAGCCTTCGGTCTCGCCTTTGAAACGCGCTTCTGCCGCCTCGGATGTCTCGTAAACGAAGCCCTGGGTGAGGAAGATCGCCTCGGACGTCTCGCCATGCTGCGAGCGGGTGGTTCCGCCGTGGACGAGTTGGGTTGCCGGGCGCCAGTTTTTGCTCATGTGACGATCACCTTCAAAAACAAAAAAAACCGGCCGCAAAAACGGGCCGGTTTGACACCCGGCCTTTTTAGCTACTTGTTTAACGTGGCTGCAAGCCGACCGGCCAAATCACCACGGGATAAAGCTTCAATACTGCTAGGGTGCGCTTGCGTCAATTCCCGGAGTTTGGTTTTGTCTCGCAACTGGAAAGAGGACTGCAATGGCCCGCGATACTGGGATTTTGGCCGACCGCGCGATTGCCGCGCTGCTCGAAACGGGGCGCCTGAAGAGCGAGAGGCCGCTGGATGACGATCAGATCCAGCCGGCAAGCCTCGACCTGCGCCTTGGCGCCAAGGCCTTCCGCGTCCGCGCGAGCTTCATGCCCGGCCCGTCCCACCTCGTCGCCGACAAGCTCGACCGGCTGAAGCTGCATGTCGTCGATCTCACCGATGGCGCCGTGCTCGAAACCGGCTGCGTCTACATCGTGCCGTTGATGGAGAGCCTGGCGCTGCCTGCGGGCATGTCGGCCTCGGCCAATCCGAAGAGCTCGACCGGCCGCCTCGACATCTTCACCCGCGTGATCACCGACCGCGCCCAAGAGTTTGACAAGATTCCTGCCGGCTATAGCGGTCCGCTCTATCTCGAAATCAGCCCGCGCACCTTCCCGATCGTCGTGCGCCGTGGTTCGCGCCTGTCGCAGATCCGCTTCCGCATGGGCCAGTCGCTGCTCTCCGAACAGGAGCTGCTGGCGCTGCATGAAAGCGACGTGCTGGTGGCGAGCGAGCGACCGAATGTCAGCGGCGGCGGCATTGCACTGTCGATCGACCTCAAGGGCACCGGTCCGGAGGGTCTGATCGGCTACCGTGGCAAACACCACACCGCCGTCATCGACGTCGACAAGAAGGCGCAGCACAAGATCTTCGATTTCTGGGAGCCGCTCTACAGCCGCGGACGCGACGAGCTGATCCTCGATCCGGACGAGTTCTACATCCTCGTCTCGCGCGAAGCGGTGCATGTGCCGCCGCTTTATGCGGCCGAGATGACGCCGTTCGATCCGCTGGTGGGCGAGTTCCGCGTGCACTATGCCGGCTTCTTCGATCCCGGCTTCGGCCATGCCTCTGCCGGTGGTAGCGGTAGCCGCGCCGTTCTGGAAGTGCGCAGCCACGAGGTGCCGTTCATCCTCGAACACGGGCAGATCGTCGGCCGCCTGATCTATGAACACATGCTGGAGCGTCCTGACGGTCTCTACGGCCTCGGCGTCGGCTCCAACTACCAGGCCCAGGGCCTGAAGCTTTCGAAACATTTCCGCGCCGAGTAGGGATTTTTCACGGGACCCTCGTGCGATACCGCGCAAGGGTCCTTGACAGATCGTCCCGGTTCGGGAAATTTCGCAGGCATCGCGGGTGTAGTTCAGTGGTAGAACGCCAGCTTCCCAAGCTTGATGTCGTCGGTTCGATCCCGATCACCCGCTCCAATCCTTCCTGAATCCTCTTTTGCCCCGCTCGAGCGAGACCTATGGCCAGTTGCCCTGCGGACGGTTACTTTACCGCTCGATGAATCATCCCGCGGTTCCAAGCGCCGCCCCTGAGACAAGAACCGTGCCGGCCCGCTGCCCATGAGATTTCTTCCCCTGTTCGCCCTTTGCGCGTCCCTGATCGCAACGCCGCTTGCGGCCCAGCCCAGGGACCTGCCCATTCTGTTCGATGCGCGCGAACGCATCGCCAAGCCCGATCTCACGGGCCTTGCGCGCTTGCGCTTCCTGACGACGGTCGACTTTCCGCCGTTCAACTTCATCGATCAGTCCGGCAAGCTCTCCGGTTTTCACGTCGATCTCGTGCGCGAGATCTGCCGCGAGCTCGACATCGAAGCCAAATGCCAGATCCAGGCAGTGACCTATGCGGAACTGCTGCCGGCGCTGGAGCAGGGGCAGGGCGAAGCGGTTGCCGCCGGTATTGCCGTCGGCCCGGAACTGCGCCAGCGCTTCGGCTTCTCGCGCGCCTTCATGCGACTTCCGGCCCGCTTAGCCATCAACGCCAAGGCGGCCGGCGCCGTGACGGGTCCGAAGGACCTCAGAAAAAAAACGGTCGGTGTCGTGGCGGGCACCACCCATGAGGCCATGTTCAAGGCGTTCTTCCCGAGTATCGCGACCAAGGTTTTCCCGGATCGCGATGCCATGCTCACGGCACTGCAGAAGGGTGAGGTGCCGGCGGTCTTTTCCGACGGTTTGCAGCTTTCCTTCTGGATCTCAGGCACGACTGCCGGCGGCTGCTGCGCACTCGTCGATGGTGCCTATTTCTCGCAGCGCTTTCTCGGTGAAGGCCTGACGATCATGAACCGCAAATCCGAACCGGCGCTGACCCAGGCGATCGACCACGCGCTGCTGGCGCTGTCGCGCAGCGGCCGGCTCGAGGAAATCTACCTGCGCTACTTCCCCAACGGCATCTATTGATCGCCCACTGCATGTTCCTTTAATCGTACCCGATTAAAGGACAAATACATGCCGCAATTCAAAGTGCTACAGCGACCTTTGCGCGTCTCATAAGACGCGCGGCGCTGTAGACAGCTTGGCGTGAACGCCAGGAAATGATGAGCTACCGGCGGAAGCGAGCAAGCGCCCCTCGTTCGATGGCGGCGCAGGTGAGCTTGTCGAGACCGAGGCGGTCGCGCAGCAATTGCAACAGCCGGATCTCTTCGTTGCGAATGCGCTGGTCCGCGGCGGCGATCTCGACGGCAAGTGCATAGGCCGTCTCATGGAACTTTTCCGGAAGCGCCTCGCGCACGATTTCCAGCGCGATGTCCAACCCCTCGGGAGCCGCGAGCTGGGCGGAGCATTCGTGGCCGATATGGACGAGCTGGTCCTCGTCGAATCCCTCGAAGACCGGCAGGAACTGCACCAGCCGGCCGATGCGGGTGAATTCGTCGTCGCTCATCTCGCGGTCGACCGCCGACATCATCACCATGACATAGATGAGCGCTTCGTGGTGGCTGAGGCTTGGCAGCATGGGTCTTTCCGGCGGTAGCGCAATTCCGGGAACGGCGTGAAGCGGTGTCCATCCGGATTGCAGAGTTTCAAAGAGTTGGATCATCTCACTGTTTCAACGATGTAATGAGATGATCTGGACGGTTGAGAGCTGGGAATTGCCGCGGCTGTTTACAAGTCTGGCTGCGGCTCGTCCATCCCGGTGCCGAGGGTTGGGTCGTCGAACGTCATCGGCGTGTGACTGAGGTCGCGCGGATCTTCGCCATAGAAGCCGAGCTTCGCCTGGCGCGCAGCGTCGGCCCGCGTCTTGAGCGGCGAGCCGGGTACCGGCGTCGCCCAGCCGTTGTCGACGAGCCAGGTTGCGAGATCCTGCCCGCCGAGCGAGCAGGAAGCGGTGGCCGATGCGCCGGCGCTCCCCTCGGGCATGTCGCAGCTGACCGCGCGTGCGCGCAGCAAGTTTCTGAAGGCCGTCCGTGCGACGATGCCGCAGGGCCAACTCTTCCCCCCGGTTTCGCAGGTTCTCTCTGCCTGCTCGGGCTCGATGCCATCGATCTGCAGCGTGAGCTTGTCGAACTGGATCACACCGGCGGCGATCGCCACGGGGCGATAGAGGATGGTCGGCCCGGCGGTCGCCTTCGCTTGCTTCTCCGGCTCTGACAGCGGGGCACGCGGCTCCGCGCGTTCGAGCGGCGCGCCGGTGACGGTGTCGGGCAGACCGAATTGTTGCGGCTCGATGGCGCGTGCGGCGTTTTCCGTCGTCGACGTCTGCGGTTGATCGCCGGTCGTAACCGCACCGGGCTGCGCGGTGCCGTCGGTCGGTGTTCCCAAGTCGAGCGGTACGTTATCATCCGTTTCGGCGTCATCCGGCGCCGGCTCGATTTCCGTCATGTCGGGCGTTTCGAGGACGAAGTCCGGCGTGGCGGCACTCTCGCGGTCGCGAATGGCGGCTGCACCCGCGTAGAGGATGCCGGTGAAAAGCGCGATCGCGGCGATGCCGCCGGCAAGGGAGTATAAATGCTGCCGCATCAGGAAGAACGTCCTATTGGCTGGCCCAGATGATCCGGGCGATCCATTCGATCTGGCTGATCTCGAAGCCCCGGTTCGGGTGCTCCGGGTTGAGGGAAAGGAGTTCGATCGTGCGCGGCGTCTGGCGTGTCAGGACCTTCGCCATGACCTCGCCTTCGCGTGTCTTGACCACGACGCGGTCGCCGCGCCGAACCTGCGCCCCCGGATCGACGATCAGGGTGTCGCCGTCGCGGTACAGTGGCAGCATGCTATCGCCCTGCACCTCAAGCGCGTAGATGCCCGTCCGGCGTTCCGCCACTGTTGGAAAGTCGATCACGTCCCAGCCCTGGCCGGCCGGAAAACCGCCGTCGTCGAAGAAGCCGCCGGCACCCGCCTGGGCGAAGCCGATCAGCGGGATCGCGGCACTTGCAGTCGCCGGGGTGGCCTGAGTGTCATTCGGGCTCAACAGGCTGGTGAACTGGTCCATCGTGGCGCCGGTCGCCTCGAGCACCTTGGCGATCGATTCCGTCGAAGGCCAGCGTTCCCGCCCGTCGGCAGAGTGGCGCTTGGACTTGTTGAAGGAGGTGGGGTCGAGCCCGGCGCGGCGGGCGAGACCGGAAGGCGAGAGCTGATTGCGCTCGGCCAATGCATCGATGGCGTGCCAGATCGTGCCGTGAGACAACATGCGAAAGGTCCGGGCCGAACAGGCGGCCACTTGCTGGGTTTGTTCGACACCACACTATCGAAACGCGAAGTACCGGTAAAGAATCCGAAGGAAAATAGTCCTTTCTCCGTCATTTGCTTTGGGGGCGGCGGCCCCTATAGTTCGCGTGACGGGCAGGACAGGCTTTCATCGGAGGGAACGTTTGTTGGCGCGCATGAGATCGGAGCGTCTGCTGTTCGTGGCCCTCGCTGCGGCGATTGCCGGGATCGCGCTGGAGCATGAGCTTCTCGAAATGGGGCGCCTGGCAACGCTTCTCGGTGCCGCCGGTCTCGTGGTGGCGATCGTGCTCGCCTCGCTGCGCGTGTCGCACCATGCCGAGGTGCTGGCGTCCAAGGTCGGCGATCCCTATGGCACGATGATCCTGACGCTCTCGGCGGTCTTGGTCGAGGTCGTCGTGCTGGCGATCATGATGACCAGCGAGACCTCGCCGACGCTCGTGCGCGACACGATCTATGCGGCCGTCATGCTCGATATCAACGGCATCCTGGGCCTCGCCGCCCTGCTTGGTGGCCTGAAACATGGAGAGCAGCCCTATAACGACGATTCCGCCCGCACCTACAGCGTCATGATTCTGACGGCGATGGGCATCTCGATGGTCGTTCCGGAGTTCGTGCCGGCGGCGAGATGGCATCTCTATTCGGCCTTCACCATCGGCGCGATGATCACCCTCTATGCCCTGTTCCTGCGCATGCAGGTGGGGGTGCACAGCTACTTCTTCAGCTACAGCTATCCGAAGGCGAAGGGCGAGGGGAGCGCGATACAGGGTGGGCCGGATCAGCCGGTGCTGCCGTCGATCGTGATACTGATCCTTGGCATCGTGTTGATCGGCGTGCTGGCGGAAGTGATGTCGTCGCTGCTGACCTCGGGCCTGAAGGGGAGCGGCGCCCCGCCGGCGGTGACCGCCATCGTCGTTGCCGTGATCTCTGCCTCGCCGGAAGTCATGACCGCGATGCGGGCGGCACTCGCCAACCGCATGCAGGCGGTCGTCAACATCGCGCTCGGGGCATCGCTTTCGACGGTGATCCTGACGGTGCCGGTCATGGAGGCGATCGCGCTCTATACCGGCCAGCCCTTCCTGATGGCCATGTCGCCGGTGCAGACGGTGATGGTGGCGGTCACTTTGATCGTGGCCGCGATCAACCTCAACGACGGCCAGACCAACGCCATTGAGGGCATGACTCATTTCGTGCTGTTCGCGACCTTCGTCATGCTGTCTGTGATCGGGCTCTGAGCGGATGAAGTGCCTGTTCGTATAGCCTCAGGCCGTCGCCTTTTCGCGTGCCTTTCTTGCCACCACCTCTTCATAGGCTGCCTGCAGTGTAGCGCGCACCCGCGGCGGACCATCGAGCAGCGCGCCGAGATGATCGTGTCGCAACTCGTCCATGAAGCGGTCCCAGAGTTCCGGACCGCCGTTTTCCATCTGCTCGGCGCGAATACTGAGCTCTTCGCTGACCGGCAGATAGCGCCGCCCCCAGGCGCCGAGCTGGGCCATGATCGGCACCAGCGCGATCGTCATCTCCGTGAGACTGTAGATCGCCTTCTGCTTGTGCGTGGGGTCGTCCGCCTTGGTCAGCATGCCCTGCTCGACCAGCATCTTCAGCCGATCCGCCAGGATGTTGGACGAGATGCCCTCCTGGGAACGCAGCAATTCCCGGAAGTGCCGTTTACCGCCGAAGATCATGTCGCGAATGATCAGCAGGCTCCATTTGTCGCCGAACACTTCGAGCGAAAGATTGATCGGGCAACCCGAGCGAATGTCGTCCTTCATTGGCACCTCTTCAAAACCGCTTGCATTATCGCATCAGTGAAGCTATCGTGCAACTGCTTTCAAAATTAGAGCAGTTTTTATATGAAACCAGTTAGGCAAAGGCCAGCGGTTTTCGAACATCAGAGGAGAGAGAACATGACCGACAGATCCGTGGAACATGCGAGCTTCACCATCGAGCGCAGCTTCAAGGCGACGCCGGGACAGGTGTTCAGGGCTTTCTCCGAGCCGGCCGCGAAGGAACGTTGGTTCGTCAGTGCTGACGGGCCGGTGGCCGAATTCAGCCATGACTTCCGCGTCGGCGGTCGCGAGAGCGGTCGCTTCAGCCAGGACGGCGAAACGATCTATCATGACGACACCGTCTATCTCGACATCGTCGAGAACCGCCGGATCATCTTTGCTTACACGATGGCTGAGAACGACAAGAGGATCTCGGCGTCCGTCGCGACCGTCGACATTCAGCCGGAAGGCAACGGTACGCGCCTCGTCTTCACCGAACAGGTTGCCTTCCTCGACGGGCTCGACAAGCTCGAATACCGGCGCGACGGTTGGCAACAATTGATCGGTGTGGCACTGGCAGAGGAACTCGGCGAAGCGGCTGTTGCTGCGTGACGCAGCAATCGGTCTCGTGAGCGCATTGAACCCCCGAGACCTTTCTGTCTCCGGGGGGTCTCAGTGCATGGCCGCGATCGCGCTGCCGGCGATGCCCACCGAAAAAAGGGTGAGACAAACGGCAGCAATCCGTCGCGGCAGATGCGAGGCCGACAAGCCCGTCGACATCTGCACCAGCATGGCGCCGGCGCCGATCCAGGTCGATCCGGCGGCGACGACCAGCAGCGAGAAGCCGGCGATCCAGGGCCAGACGGCGGCCAGTCCAGTCTGTGGCAAGAGCACCAGGGCGACGATCAGCGCCTTCGGATTGAGCAGCGTCGTAACGAAGACCTGGCGGATGGAGATGACGACACCTTCGCTGCGCTCGGCATCGGTGGTCCAGAGCGCATAGGCGAGGTAGAGAACCCAGCAGGCGGCGACGAGCCTGAGCGCAAGGCCGAGCTGCGGATGGGCGGCAAGGAATGGCGCCAATAGTGCTACGGCCGGGATGATGACGGCGAGATAACCGCCGAGCTCGCCGGTGAGCAACGGCAGCGAACGGCGGAAACCGGCAGAGGCGCCGGACAGCCAGAGCAGCGTGTTTGTCGGCCCCGGCGTTGCGAGCAGGATCAGGGCGGCGAGGGCGAAGGTGAGCGGCTGCATGTCGTTGAACCTGGTTTTGTGGCCGTTATCGCCGTCTTCTACCAGCCGCGCAAGCGTCCGCTCTTGATCTCCATCAAGCGTGGCGCCCGATAGTACCGGAATCTACCCGCAAGAAATCGCCACACGTGTCCGTGGGAATGCCTCTTCCGCGTGTGTCGCGGCCGCGCTATCAGACGGGACGCTGCCGCTTCTCTCCCGCCGGCGCGATCGAGGCCTCCCATGAACAAGACCGTACTGTCAGGCATCGTCATGACGACGTTTTCCTATTTCCTGTTCTCGTTGCAGGATGCGTCGGTCAAATGGCTCGTCGTCGGCTATTCGGTCTGGCAGATCCTGTTTACCCGCAGCATCACCATTCTCGTGCTTTGCCTCGTCATCGGCCGCGGCAAGCTGGTGCGCAGCGCCATCTCATCTCCGGTGATCAAGCCGCTCTTCGTGCGCAACCTGCTGCTGCTCGCGGCCTGGCTTTCCTATTTCAACGCGGCGCGCGATCTTGGCCTCGCGGAGATGACGACGCTCTACTATGCAGCGCCGATCATCGTGACGCTGCTTGCCGTGCCGATCCTGAAGGAAGACGTGCCGCCGATCCGCTGGTTCGCCGTTTTCATCGGCTTCGTCGGCGTGCTCATCGCCTGTGACCCGCTCGGCACCGGCATGAAGCTGTCGCTGCCGGTGTTCCTGGCGCTCACCGCCGCCGTCTTCTGGGCGATCGGCACCGTCATGCTGCGCAAGACCGCGCTGCAGGAAACGACCTTGGTGCAGATGACCATCTCAAACGTCTTCTTCATCGCGATGACCGGGCTTGCGGTCGGCTTCTTCTGGACGCCGCCGGCGCTCTTCGACGTCGCACTGATGGCAGGCACCGGCGTGATTGCCGGCATCGCCCAGTACGCGCTGTTCGAGGGCATGCGTCGGGCGCCGATCTCGGTGATCGCGCCGTTCGAATACACCTCGCTCGTTTGGGCCTTCGGTCTCGGTTTCCTGATCTGGGGCGATGTGCCGGCGGCGAACGTCTTTGCCGGCGCCGGCCTGATCTTTGCGGCCGGTCTGCTGATCATCGTCGGCGAACGCCTGGCGCACCGTCGCGCCGGTGCTGCCGCCTAGAGCGCCGTGCGTTCGGAGCACAAAGGACGCTCTAGCTGAATTGATTGCAGAGCGATCAAGAGGCCGCTTCAGGCCTTCATGACAAGTGTTTCGGGCACCCGGCCAGTCAGCCGGAAGAACAGGTGCGAGGTGACGAGGACGGACGGGTCGGCGAGGTGCCGATCCAGCGCCATGAGGTCGTCGTCGAGATCGTCGCGGTCGATGAAGCCTTCACCGATCAGGCCGTCACGCACATTGTTGATGAAGTCTCTGAGGATCGGCCGGCGGTCGTGACCGGGCGGGTAGACATGCGCAACGGCATCGACCGAAATCGCCTCGACACCCGCTTGCCGGAACAGCCGGTGCACGCGGCGGCCGATATGGAGGTCGATGCCTCTGGCCGCCGAATAGGCGATATAGGCGGCAAGCAGGCGGTCCCAGGCGGGAAGCGGCGGATCGCAGATATGCGCCAGAAAATCGGCCTCGAAGCTCGCGATCCAGCCGCCGGGTTTTACTAGCGACACCATTTCGAGCACGATGAGCTCCGGCCGTGGCACGTTGACGAGCACCAGTCGCATATGGGCACCGTCGAAGGAACGGCGGGGCAGGCCCGTCGCATAGGCGTCGCCTTCGCGCACTTCCACCTGAGGCAGGGCGTGGCTGGCGACGAAACGGCGCGCAAGTTCGACGAAGTGCGGGTCGCGCTCGATACCGAGCACGGAGCCCGTCGGCCCGACGCGTTTGCCAAGCAGGTGCAGCACGCCGCCGGGGCCACAGCCGAGATCGATGACGCGCTCGCCTGGCCGGATGCCGACCCTTTCGAGCTGCTGGTCGGAATCTGGGGCAAGATTGGCAATCTGTCGCTTCAGGCGTTCTTCCTCGGGCCCGGCGCGCCCAAGCAGATAGAGATCAGGCTCGCTCATGGCGTGTCCCCCTCTGATCCCGGCGAGCATGCGCCCGCGCAGGGAGGCCGTCAATCGGGAGGTGCAAGTAGCCTTAACGCACCTGCGACGTCATCATGCGCCGTTCTGGGGTCTCCTCGTAGATGCTGAGACCTTCGCGCTGGTAGAAGGCGACGGCGGGGTTGGTGGCCAGGACGCTGAGGCGCAAGGGCAGGCCAACCGCCCTTGCTTCGCCGAGCACCTGCCTGAGCGCGATCGCGCCATTGCCGCGTTTCTGATGGCCGGGCGCCACATAGAGCTTGTTGACCCAGACATGGTCGTTGCGCACGGTGACCGAGACGCAGCCGACATCCTCGCCGTTCGCAACGATGATGCGATGTTCGTCAAGGATAAGCGCATCCGCCGGACGCGGCCGCCAGTTGCCCCAGAGCGCCATGGCATAGTCGCGCATGCAGGCCTCTTCCAGCCAGTGCAGATAGGGTTCGTCGCCGGCGATCGCGGGGCGGAGCAGGACTTTGTTCATGGCTTCATCACTTGCGCGGCTTCAACCCGAATAGGTCTAACATCGCAACCATAACAACTTGATGGTCACGCGAATGCGGGCGCTGCGTTAGGCCATGAGCCTTGGACGAGCCGTCGCCCAAACGAAAACAGGCCCCGAGGGGCCTGCTTCCAATTCGATGCGCGGAACTTACGCCGCCTGTTTCTTCTCGCCGTAGGGGTCGAAGCGGCCGTAGAAGGTCTCGCCGCGCTCGGCCATTTCCTTCAAGAGCGCCGTCGGCTTGAAGTGGCTGCCATAGTCCTTGGCAAGCTTGTCGCACATCTTGACGAAGGCCTTTACGCCCATGCCGTCGATGTAGGAGAGCGTGCCGCCGGTATAGGGCGCAAAGCCGAAGCCGAGGATCGAGCCGACGTCCGCTTCGCGCGGATCGGTGACGATGCCTTCTTCCATGGTGCGGGCGGCTTCGAGCGCGATCGTTGCCAGGAAGCGCTGTTTCAGCACCTCGACGTCGATCTTGTCGGCGTTCTTCTGCGGGTAGAGCGTCTTCAGCTCCGGCCAAAGATACTTCTTGGCGGGCTTCGCCGGATACTCGTAGAAGCCCTTGCCGTTCTTGCGGCCGCGGCGATCAAGGTCGTCGACCATCTTGTTGATCAGCGCCATGTGCTTGGGATCGACGGCCCTTTCGCCGAGGTCGGCGACGGTGGCCTTCAGGATCTTCTGGCTGAGGTCGATCGCCACTTCGTCGTTGAGCGACAGCGGTCCAACCGGCATGCCGGCCATCTTGGCGGCATTCTCGATCATCGCCGGCGGCACGCCTTCGATCAGCATGTCATAGGCTTCGTGGATATAGCGGAAGACGCAGCGGTTGACATAGAAGCCGCGCGTGTCGTTGACGACGATCGGCGTCTTCTTGATCGCGGCGACGTAGTCGAGTGCCGTAGCGAGCGCCTTGTCGCCACTCTCCTTGCCGAGGATCACTTCGGTCAGCATCATCTTCTCGACCGGCGAGAAGAAGTGGATGCCGATGAACTGGCCGGGGCGTTTCGAGTTCTTGGCAAGGCCGGTGATCGGTAGTGTCGAGGTGTTGGAGGCGAAGATCGTGTCTTCGCCGATCACCGCCTCCACCTTCTCGATGACATCCTTCTTGACCTGGCGGTCTTCAAAGACGGCTTCGACCACGAGGCCGACTTCCTTCAGGTCGTTGTAATCGGCCGAAGGCGTGATGCGGGCGAGCAGCGCTTCGCCTTCTTCCTTGGTCAGGCGACCCTTGCCGACCGAATCCTTGACCAGGCCTTCCGAGTGGGCCTTGCCCTTCTCGGCCGCTTCCATGTCGCGGTCGATCAGCGTGACGGCAATGCCGGCGGCAGCCGTCACATAGGCGATCGAGGCGCCCATGAAGCCGGCGCCGACGACGCCCACATGCTTGAACTCCGACTTCGGCACGCCGGCCGGGCGGCGGGCGCCCTTGCCGAGCTCCTGCATCGAGACGAACAGCGAGCGGATCATCGAGAAGGCTTCGGTCGTCTGAAGGATCTCGGTGAAGTAGCGCTGCTCGATCTTGAGCGCCGTGTCGAACGGCACCTGCAGGCCTTCATAGACGCATTTCAGGATGGCAACGGCGCCCGGATAGTTGCCGTAGGTCTCGCGGCGCAGGATCCCGGAAGCGGCCGGCCAGAGCTGGGCCGAGGCCGGCGTCCAGATGCCGCCGCCCGGTACCTTGTAACCCTTCTCGTCCCAGGGCTGCACCGGCTTCAGGCCGTTCTTGATCATCGCCTTGGCGGCATCGACCAGCTTGTCCCCGTCGACGACTTCGTGCACGAGGCCGAGGGCCTTGGCGCGAGCCGAAGTCAGCGACGAGCCCGTCGTCATCATCTGCAGCGCGTCCTGCGCGTTGGTGAGGCGCGGCACGCGCTGGGTGCCGCCGGCGCCCGGGAAGATGCCAACCTTGACTTCCGGCAGGGCGATCTTCACCGACTTGGAATTGGAAGCAACGCGGCCGTGGCAGGCGAGCGACAGCTCGAAAGCGCCGCCCATGCAGGTGCCGTTGATCGCCGAGACCCAGGGCTTGCCCGAGGTTTCGAGCTTGCGGAAGAGCCCGGTCATGCGGCCGACGAGGTCGAAGAGCTTCTGGGCGGCGTTATCCGGATCCTTCTTCTTCTCTTCCTGCTGGAAGGTGAACATCGACTTGATCATCGAGAGGTCGGCGCCGCCGGAGAAGGTCGACTTGCCGGAGGTGAAGACGACGCCCTTGACCGCTGCGTCGGCAGTCGTTGCGTCGACGATGGCGTTCAGTTCCTCCATCACCTCCTGGGTGAAGACGTTCATCGACTTCTCAGGCATGTCCCAGGTGACGAGCGCAATGCCGTCGGAATCGGTCTCGATCTTGAAATTGGTGTAATTCGTCATGGTTCTCCCCCTCAGTAGAGAATGGGTTCGATGCGCAGCGAGATATTCGATCCGCCGCTGTAACGTTGTTTGCTGGTATTGGTGGCGATCAGTCTGCCGTCGCGCTCGACGCGGACGGTGAAGCCCGCATCGGTGGCCTTATTGAGTTCGGGCTTCGGCACCTGCAGCACGAAGGGCACGCGGGTGGCCTTGCCATCGCTGACGACGGACGTTTCCGCGATCAGCTTGGCAGCGACGTCCATCACGCCTTGCTCTTCGAGCCTGATGGTGACGGTGCCGGCCGGAACCGGGCCGCTCGCGACATTGGTGACCGCACCGGTGAGCGTGAAGCTGTCGCTGCCTTCCTCGTCGGAGACGCAGCCAGCGGCTGCAAGCAGCCCCAGGCCCATCAGCGCGAGAAGAGAGCGGCGCATCACGTCCATCGTCAGACCCTTTCGATGATCGTGGCCGTGCCCATGCCGGCGCCGATGCAGAGCGTGACGAGCGCGGTGTTGAGATCGCGGCGTTCCAGTTCGTCGAGCACGGTGCCGAGGATCATCGCGCCGGTCGCGCCGAGCGGATGGCCCATGGCGATTGCGCCGCCGTTGACGTTGATCTTGTCGTGCGGGATCTCGAAGGCCTGCATGTAGCGCAGCACGACCGCAGCGAAGGCTTCGTTAAGCTCGAAGAGATCGATGTCCGACAGCTTCATCTCGGCGCGCTTCAGGAGCTTCTCGGTGACGTCGACCGGGCCGGTCAGCATTAGCGCCGGGTCCGAGCCGATATTGGCGAAGGCACGGATGCGGGCACGCGGCTTCAGGCCCATGCTCTCGCCACCGGCCTTGGAGCCAAGCAGCACGGCTGCTGCGCCGTCGACGATACCGGACGAGTTGCCGGCATGGTGCACGTAGTTGATCTTTTCGATTTCCGGATGCGCCTGGATGCCGACGGCTTCAAAGCCGCCCATTTCGCCTGGCATCTGGAAGGACGGGTTGAGCGAGGCGAGCGCCTGCATGTCGGTGCCGGGACGCATGTGCTCGTCACGGTCGAGGATGGTCAGACCGTTCCCGTCCTTGACCGGCACGACGGACTTCTTGAAGTAACCCTTCTCCCAGGAATGCGCCGCGCGCTTCTGGCTTTCCACCGCATAGGCGTCGACGTCGTCGCGGCTGAAACCGTATTTCGTGGCGATGAGATCGGCCGAAACGCCCTGCGGCATGAAGAAGGCCGGCAGGTTGACCGAGGGGTCCATGAACCAGGAACCGCCGGACATGCCGAGGCCGACGCGCGACATGCTCTCGACGCCGCCGGCAATGACGATGTCGTCTGCACCCTGGGCGATCTTGGCCGCGCCGAAGTTGATGGCGTCGAGACCGGAGGCGCAGAAGCGCGAGATCTGCATGCCCGGCGCGCGGGTGGAATAGCCGGCTTCGAAGGCGGCCGCCTTCGGAATCACCGCACCGGCGTCCATGACCGGATCGACGCAGCCCATGATGATGTCGTCGACGGTCGAAGTATCGAGGTCGTTGCGGTCACGCACCGCCTCCAGCATCTTGGCGGCGAGGCGAACGGACGGCACTTCGTGCAGCGATCCGTCCTTCTTGCCACGGCCGCGCGGCGTGCGCACGTGGTCGTAAACGAAGACTTTCGTCATGTCTCATCTCCCTTTCGGCAGCACCGCCAGGTGCTGCCCGTCAAAACATTTTGAAATCGAACGGCTCAGAACGCGGCCGCGTCGAGCGCCATCAGCGTGTCGGCGCCGGTCTCGATGCGGGCCTTGCGCAGGGCCGTTTCCGGCAGGATCCTTTCCATGAAGAAGGTCGCGGTGATCAGCTTGTTCTTCAGATAGTCTGCGCGCGTCGTTTCGCCAGAGGCAAGTTTTTCCTCAGCCGTCTTGGCAATTTTTGCCCACATGTAGCCAAGCACGACAAGGCCGAAGAGGTGCATGTAGTCGGTCGAGCCGGCGCCGGCATTGTCGGGCTTGGCCATGGCGTTCTGCATGAACCACATGGTCGCGGCCTGCAGGTCGTTGAGACCCTTCTTCAGCGCCTTGGTATAGGCGGAGAGCTTCTCGTTGCTGCGGTTTTCCTCGCAGAAATCGCCGATTTCCTTGAACAGCGCCATGACGGCGCGGCCGCCGTTCAAGCCCAGCTTGCGGCCGACGAGATCGAGCGCCTGGATGCCGTTGGCACCTTCGTAGATCATCGCGATGCGGGCATCGCGGACATACTGGCTCATGCCGTGCTCTTCGATGTAGCCGTGGCCGCCGAACATCTGCTGCGCCATGACGGCGTGGTCGAAGCCCTTGTCGGTGAGCACGCCTTTCAGGATCGGCGTCATCAGGCCGAGAATGTCGTCGGCCGTCTGGCGGTCCGCCTCATTGTCGGAGCGGTGGGCGATATCGGATTTGAGCGCTGTCCAGAGCGTGAAGGCGCGGCCGGCTTCGTTGAAGGCCCGGATCGTCATCAGCGTGCGGCGCACGTCCGGATGCACGATGATCGGGTCGGCCTTCTTGTCCGGCGCCTTCGGGCCGGAGAGCGAACGACCCTGGATGCGGTCGCGGGCATAGTTGGCGGCGTTCTGATAGGCGATCTCGGCGATCGACAGGCCCTGCAGGCCGACGCCGAGGCGGGCTTCGTTCATCATCACGAACATGGCGTTGAGGCCCTTGTTCTCCGTGCCGATGAGGTAGCCCTCGGCCTCGTCATAGTTCATGACGCAGGTGGAGTTGCCGTGGATGCCCATCTTGTGTTCGATCGCGCCGCAGGAAACGCCATTGCGTTCGCCCGGCTCGCCGTCGGCATCGAGCTTGAACTTCGGCACGATGAACAGCGAGATGCCCTTCACGCCCTCCGGTGCGCCCTCGATGCGGGCAAGCACCAGATGGATGATGTTGTCCGACATGTCGTGTTCGCCGGCGGAGATGAAGATCTTCTGGCCGGAAATCTTGTAGGAGCCGCTGCCATCAGGAACGGCCTTGGTGCGCAGCAGCCCGAGGTCCGTGCCGCAATGCGGTTCGGTCAGGTTCATCGTGCCGGTCCAGGTGCCGGCAACCATCTTCGGCAGATAGGCCTGCTTCTGTTCGTCGGTACCGTGAACGAGGATTGCCGCGATCGCGCCCTGGGTGAGGCCGGGATACATGGTCAGCGCCATGTTGGCCGACGACATGTATTCGCCGACGGCGGTATGCAGCGTGTAGGGAAGGCCCTGGCCGCCGAATTCCTCCGGAACGGCGAGGCCGAGCCAGCCGCCTTCGCGGTAGAGGTCGAAGGCTTCCTTGAAGCCGTTGGGCACGCTGACCGAGCCGTCGTCGCGGCGCTTGCAGCCTTCCTGATCGCCGGAGAGATTGACGGGGAACAGGGCCTCCTCGGCAAGCTTGGCAGCCTCGCCGACGATCGCCTCGATCATGTCCGGCGTCGCATCGGCAAAACCGGGTAGGTTGTTGTAGCGCTCGATGCCGAGCACGTCGTTTAGGATGAAGAGGGTATCGTCGACCGGTGCCTTGTAAATGGGCATGCTTTCCTCGCCTTTTGGTGCTTCGGGCGCCGTACCTCGTCGTCGACGCCCGGTTGCAGGATGCCGGATGCGCCGCCATCCTCTTTGATTCTAGAGCATCTTTCCCTTCCAGTGATTCCACAGGAAAGCGGCCTGCTCCAGGGCGGTCTCGCATCGTTGGCCGGATGCTACAAAATTTTGACGTTTGCGTAAACGTCAAAAATTGCGGGCTGCGAAGTTTCGTCGCGGCACCAGGGGAGCCGAAAGGGGCGCCGGCAACCCGCGCTCACGGTACGATCCTGCCAAATCGTTAAAAATCCTGGGCAGATTAACGGCTTATTTACCACGTTTCGTGAAAGGTGCGTGTTGAGATGGTCAAAGCTGCAACCGGTCCTGGCGTCGTGTCGTTGTAGCTTTGCCCACGTCGGAAGCGCCACAGGGGTGAGGAAAGCTGTTTTCTTCCGTGACGACTTTCGGGATGGCCGACGACAGGGGCGAAGAACACCATGAATGGATCGCGATCAAATCCTCAGCGCGCAGGCAGCCAGTCCTATAGCGAGCGGCCGTCGCTCGACGCTTTGAACCGCACCATCGAAGGACTTGAGGCGCGGATCGAAGGCCTGATGAGCGGCGCTGCCCGCGACGTGGCGCCAAGGCCTGCCGAGCGTCTTCCGGCCCGCGAACCAGCCAGAGAACCCGCAACGCCCCGTGACGCCGTCGCCGAAATCATGCAGCGCCAGCGCAGCCTCAGCGCTTCGCGCGAGCGCCCGCCGCTTCGCGACCGAATGTCGGCGCGCGAACCGGAACGCTATGTTCCCGAACGTCCGGCCTCTGACCGTCTTACCGAAGAGCCCCGCCTGCAACCGTTGCACAGCCAGCCGCAGCGCCCGTCTTTGGCCGTTAACGATATCGCCGAGGCGCTGGTCGGTCTGCGCCAGGACCTGAAGCGCGACATCACCGATGGCCTCACGCGCGAGATGAATTCGCTCAGGTCCGAGATTCGCGGCATCAAGGCTCAGGCGCAGGATCACAGCTTCGCCGAAGACGTGCGCGGCGACATGCAGCGTCTTGCCGACAGCATCCAGCAGCTCGGCCGCCAGGCCTCGCCCGCCCAGGCCGACGCGCTGCGTGGCGACTTCGACGAACTGCGTGCGATGATCGACGGCCTTGCGCGTGAAGACAGCATGCGCCGCATGGAAAACCGCTGGACCGGCGTCGAGGATCGGCTGATCGCGTTTGATCAGAACCGCGACGACGAGCTGGTGGCGCTGGCCTATCGCCTGGACGAGATCAAGTCGCAGATCGGCTCGCTGAAGGGCAGCTCGGCCGTCGACGCGCTTGAGGACAAACTGATCGCCGTCGCCCAGGCCATCGAAATGCTGGGCCGCCAGATCCAACCCGATGACCGCCGTCTCGTTTCGCAGTTTGCGGATCTCGACGGTCGGCTCGATGAAATCAGCCGCGCGATCGCTGCCAACAGTCGCACGGCGACGGGTCTCGACGGTAGCTTCGTCAACCGGCTGGAAAGCCGGCTTGGCGACCTGTCCCGTCAGATCGACAGCCTGTCGCGCCCGAACGATTCCGGCCTCGGCGCCCGCCTGGAAGCCTTGACCGCCCGGGTCGAAGATCTCGCCGGCGAAAAGGCGGCCGCCCGTCTCGAAGAGCGTCTCGACCAGCTTTCGCTGGTGATGGAGCGCAGCAACAGGACCGCGCAGTCGGATCTCAACGATTATCTGTCGGATATTTCGCGCAAGATCGAGGCCCTGGACCAAGGCAGCGTCAACGACACACTGGCCGAGCGGCTCGACTATCTGGCACGCCGGATCGACGAACTCGACGCCCATGGCGTTCAACCGGCCTCCGATCCGCGCTTCGACCGGCTGGAAGATCGCCTTGTCGGCATCGCGCAGCGTCTGGAAGAGACCCACGCTGCGCCGTTCGATGATCGTGTCGCCCTGCAGAACCTCGAAGCGCAGATCGCCAATCTGTCGACGCTGGTCAGCCAGCCGCGCGCGGACGTCGCTGCGAGCGCGGTGCCCGTCGATTTCGAAAACCGCATGAGCGCGCTCGAGGACTACCTCTCGACCAGCGACGAATACATCGTCGAGGCCGCTCGCCAGGCGGCCGAAGCGGTGATGGAAGCCTATGCCAAGAACGGCTCTCCGCGGGGTTCCGGCGGAGATCTGGCCGCAATCTCGGCGCTTGCCGAAGACCTTCGCACGCTCGAGGACCTCAGCCGCTCCAGCGAGGAGCGCACGGCGCGCACCTTCGAGGCATTGCACGAGACCCTCGTGCATATCGCCGACAAGCTGGAGCGCATCGAAAATCGCGAGCCGGCAGTGCCGGCACGGGCTGAGACGCCGGTGCTGCGCGAACCCGCGCAGATGCCGAGGGCCGCGCAGCCGGAACTCGCTCCCTTCGGCGACAACGATCTCGATGACCGCTACGAGGATCTGCAGCGCAACGTCCGCGCGCTGCAGGCCGAAGATCAGGCTGTGGTCACCCAGACCGCCGAGCCGGCAACGACCTTTGCCGATGACCGGCAGGTCTCGACCGTTGAAGTCGAAAATGTGCGCGAACCGGCCGCTGCAGCCCGCACCGGCCTGCTTGCCGGCCTGACCCGGCGCTTCTCCGGCAAGCGGTCCGAGCCGGTGCACGAGCAGGAGCAGTCCCGACAGCTCGTCGAGCCGACCCCGTCGATCGATCCCTCCGAAATGCTTGCGCCCGAGGAAGCCAACCAGCTGCTGGAGCCGGGTTCCGGCGTTCCCGATGTCAAGAAGATCCTGGAACGCGTGCGCGCCGGGCAGATGAACAAGGCGGGCATTCAGCCTGCCGATGGCGACAAGTCGGACTTCATCGCTGCCGCCCGCCGTGCCGCCCAGCTCGCCGTTGAAGAGGCCGACACCCTGAACAAGGTCGGTCAAAGCGGAAAGACCTCTGGCATCGGCGGCGCTTTTGCCCGTCACCGCCGACCCATCCTGATGGCCGTCGGCGCGGTCCTGCTGGCGATCATGTCCTATCCGCTGGTCAGCAATATGCTGAAGAAGCAAGAGACCGCACCGGTGGAGCCGGCCGCGATCATCGAGCAGCAGGCGGTGCCGGAATCGCGCGAAAACAAGATCGTCGACGACCTTCTGCCGCAGACCGCGGCCGTGGCCCTGGCTGAAACGCCGGTCACGGCATCCGAAACCGCTGTCGCAGCACCTGTCGATTCCGTTGAAGCCCCGGCGAGGGTATCCGAAGCTTCGATCTCGGTACCGGCGACGGCCGTGCCGACGACCACCATTGCGACACCGGCCGAAGAGAAGGCACCGATGCTCGCGCCGGTCGCAGAAACGAAAGCCGCTTCGGCGGCCTCCGAGTTCCAGGCGACCCCCGCTGGCAACACGCCCGCCAGTGGTGCGGCCCTTGTCAGTTCTGCGGCCGAGGGCGCCGCAACGACCGCGCTGGCGCCGGTGGCCGCACCGAGCGAGATCGTGCTGCCGGAAGGTTTCGGCCCGGCGGCGCTGGTGACGGCCGCCAAGGGCGGCGACCCGCTTGCCTTCTACGAAATCGGCGCCCGCTTTAGCGAAGGCCGCAGCGTTCCTGAAAACATGGCGGAAGCCGCCAAGTGGTATCAGCACGCCGCCGACGCCGGCGTCGTTCCGGCGCAGTATCGCCTCGCGAGCATGTATGAAAAAGGCATGGGCCTAACGCGTGACGCCTCCAAGGCGAAGGCGCTCTATCTCGCCGCCGCCGGCCAGGGCAATGCCAGCGCCATGCACAACCTCGCGGTCATGCTGGCGAGTGGCCGCGATGGTTCGCCTGACTTTGCCGAGGCAACGAAGTGGTTCGCGAAGGCTGCCGAACTCGGCATTCGCGATAGCCAGTTCAACCTCGCCGTCCTCTATGCGCGTGGCAACGGCGTGCCGCAGGACCTGACCGAATCCTACAAATGGTTCTCCGCCGCCGCCCGCGAAGGCGACATGGATGCCGCCGCCAAGCGTGACGAAGTTGCCAAGGCGATGAAGCCTGAGCAGCTCGAAAGCGCCAAGGCGAAGGCCGATGCCTGGAAGGTGCAGCCGGTCGACGCCAAGGCGAACACGGTCGACGTTCCGGATGCCTGGGTCGGCCCGGCCAACAAGACCGCCAGCGTCGACATGACCAAGGCGGTCCGCAATATCCAGGCGATCCTGAACAACAACGGCTTCGACGCCGGCAAGCCCGACGGCCAGATGGGCAAGAAGACCGTGGCTGCCATCAAGGCCTTCCAGAAGTCGGTCGGCCAGGAGCCGACGGGCGAAATCACCGAGCAGTTGGTCAAGGAATTGCTGAAGCGCAATTCCTGACCCTTGGGCTTGCGCCGTAATAAAGCCGCAGAGCCGGGCGACACGGGTTGCGGGTGGCGAAGCCGTCTGCCATGTGGCTGAAAAGGTTGAAATGTCGGGCCTGCTGCATAATTCCTTAATCGGAATCAGGCTAGGGAAGAACTGATGCAGCAATCAAGGTCCGGTTGTGACCTTGGCATGTCCTGGCGGAAGCGCAACGCTGCAGGAGTGCATGACGGAAGCCGCCTCGCCCTCGGGAGAGGTGCCGGCCTTTCGAATAATCCCTCATTCGTGGTGAATTGCTTGCCACACTAACCGGTTTGCCCGCATTGCGGGCCGTTGGCATATCGAGGACCCGGCGTGACGATCTATCTGCCCATCGCAGAGTTGTCGGTGAACATACTCATCATTCTCGGTATGGGCGCGGCCGTCGGCTTTCTTTCCGGCATGTTCGGCGTTGGCGGTGGTTTCCTGATCACGCCGCTCCTGATCTTCTACAATATTCCGCCTGTCGTGGCGGTGGCCACCGGCGCCAACCAGGTGGTTGCCTCGTCGATATCCGGCGCGATCACGCATTTTCGGCGCGGCACCATCGATATCAAGCTCGGCACGGTGTTGCTCTGCGGTGGCCTCGTGGGCGCGACGGTCGGCGTCTGGCTGTTTTCGCTGCTGCGCCGCCTCGGCCAGCTCGATCTGGTGATCTCGCTGCTCTACGTCGTGCTGCTCGGCACTGTCGGCGGTCTGATGCTTTGGGAAAGCATCGTCGCCATGCGCAAGGCCGCCAAGAACGAGGCGACGACCCTGCGTCGCCCCGGCCAGCACAATTGGGTGCACGGCCTGCCGTTGAAGATGCGTTTCAAGAAGTCGAAGATCTATCTCAGCGTCATTCCGGTTGCCTTCCTCGGCTTCTGCATCGGTATCCTGACCTCGATCATGGGCGTCGGCGGCGGCTTCATCATGGTGCCGGCAATGATCTATCTCCTGCGCATCCCGACCAACGTCGTCGTCGGCACGTCGCTGTTCCAGATCGTCTTCGTCTCGGCCTATACGGTCATCGTCCAGGCGTCGACCAACTATACCGTCGATATCGTACTCGCCTTCGTCCTGATGATCGCCGGCGTCATCGGCGCGCAATACGGCGTGCGCGTCGGCCAGAAGCTGCGCGGCGAACAATTGCGAGCGCTCTTGGCGTTGCTCGTCCTTGCCGTCGGCATTCGTCTGGCGATCGAGCTCGTCATCCCGCCGAAGGATATCTATTCGGTCGTATCAGCGGGGCTCGGCTTCTGATGATCCGGTTCGCGCGCACAGCTCTCGCCCTTCTGGCACTCGCCGTCGCCGCTCCGACCCATGCGGCACTGCAGGACGAGAACGCCGATTTCACCGAGAAGCTGGAGATCGGCATCTCCACCGACGAGATTGCCATCACCTCGGATTTCCGCGGCGCGGATCTGACGATCTTCGGCGCCGTCGATGGTTTCGACCAGGGACTGCTGGCCCAGGGCAGGTACAACATCATCGTGTCCCTCGAAGGCCCCAAGGACAATGCGACGGTGCGCAAGAAGGAGCGCGTCTTCGGCATCTGGGTAAACACGCGGTCGATGACCTTCGAGCTGGTGCCGGAATCCTATTCGCTGTCAAGCACGCGCGACATCGAAACGATCGCGCCGCCCGGCGAGATGGGCAATATGGGCATCGGCGTCGACCACATGCGGCTGGTGCCGCTCGGCTTCGTCGGCGACGGCAGCAATCTCGGCGAGTTCCGCAACGCCTTTCGCCGCATCCGCGAAACGAGCGGCGTCTACGAGCGCGATCCGGGCGGCGTGCAGTTTATCAGCGCGAGCCTGTTCAAGGCGTCGGTGCGCCTGCCGGCGAACGTGCCGAACGGCGTCCACGTGGTGCGCGCCTACCTCTTTCGCGACGGCGTCTTCGTCGCCGCCAAGGCGCTGCCGTTGCGTGTCGTCAAGACTGGCCTGGAACAGTTCATTACCCAGGCAGCGCATCAGCAACCGCTCTTCTACGGTCTCGTCGCCGTGCTGCTCGCAGTCATCACCGGCTGGGGTGCCAGCGTGATCTTCCGCAAGGAATAGTTGGGCCAGGAGCTTACCCTGCGTTTTCTTTTGCCCGGCGTGCGTTTAAAGAAAGGGCAGCAGGATGCTGTAGGGATAAAATACCCAGGCATCTCGAACATGTTGATCTGAACACGCCGCGCCGAACGCGCGCTGAAGTTCGAGAAGGCGATGCTTGCGCTAGTAGCGGCAAGCGACGCCACACAGACAGAGGAAGCTCGATGAAACCGATTTTTGTCCAGTTGCAGTGCGCTCCCGGCAAGACCTACGAGGTCGCTGACGAGATCTACCGCAAGGAAATCGTTTCGGAAATGTACTCGACCAGCGGCGACTACGACCTGATCATCAAGGTCTACATCGAGGAAGGCCAGGACATCGGCAAGTTCATCAACGACAACATTGCCACGGTGCCGGGCATCTCGCGCTCGTTGACGACGCTGACCTTCAACGCGTTCTGATCACGGGCGGCGTGCGGACGGAACCGCACGCCTTCCCCAAGCGTCAGGCAATCAGATTGGCAAACCGGACCGAATAGATCCGGTCGCGACCGAGCATGTGGGCGACCAGCCTGCTGCGGTCGAAGAGGCCGGTCATGGCCCGGTGTCGCAGGTCTAGCCCGCCGGTCGTGACCCCGAAGGCGGGCATCAGCATGCGCGTGCCATCGGTCGCAAAGCAGGCGCGGCGCACGGCCCTTTCGCGTCTCACCACCGTTGCCGCCGGATGCAGATGCCCGGCGATCTCGCCAACGGCGTCGCCGCGCTTCGGCTCGTGCCGGAAGGCAAGACCCGCATAGTTGAGCTCGTCCATCGAGGCGCCCGGGAGCCCGAACGCGCCATCCGGATCGTGATTGCCGTTGATCCAGACCCACTCGCGCCCGAGCGCCATCGCCGCGATCATGTGCCGGAAGGCGTCCGGCATCACGGCTGAACCGACACGATCGTGAAAATTGTCGCCGAGGCTGATGACGAGTTTCGGGTTGTGGCGCACGATCGCCGCCTCCAGCACGCGCAGCGTCGCAAGCGTGTCATAGGGCGGCAAAAGCATGCCGCGGCGGGCGAACGCCGAACCCTTTTCCAGATGCAGGTCGGAAACCACGAGCGTGCCGGTCTCGGGCAGGTATAGACTGCCGAGCGGATCGCAGATCGCGACGACGCCGTTCACGATCGTCTGGGCGTGGAGGAGGGGGGCAGTCGTCTGAGCTGATAGGGCGTGGGCGAGGCGGTGCATGGTCACGATCCCGCACGCGACTGACTGTCGAGACGGAAGTGACCGGCCCAATTCGTTAGACTGCTCGTTCTCAAAGCCATTTTCCTATCAATCCACATCCAGACCGCCCATCGCCTCGTGGATCAAGTCGTCGGCGGCCTCCGAAAGCAGGAAGTCCTGCGCTTCGCCCTGGATCATTTCCTTGCCGATCTCCAGCATCACAGGCACCGCCAGCGGCGAGATCCGGTCGAGACGCCTGTGGGTGATGTGGCCCTTGATTCGCTTCAGCATATCCCCGAGCCGAGCGATGTCCAAAAGCCCCGTTGCCGCATCGTTGCGGGTCGCTTCGAGCAGCAGGTGATCCGGCTCGTGTGCGTGCAATACGTCGTAAATGAGGTCGGCCGAAACCGTCACCTGCCGGCCGGTCTTTTCCTTGCCGGGATGGCGTTGGTCGATCAGCCCGGCGATGACGGCGCAGTTGCGAAAGGTGCGTTTCAGAAGAAAGGACTCGTTCAGCCAGGCTTCGAGGTCATCGCCGAGCATGTCTTCGTCGAACAGCTCGGCAAGCGCGCCGCGCCTGAGTTCGAAAGTGGTGCCGAGGTCGTCGAGCGCCCAGACCGCCAGCGAGTAATCCGTCGCGACGAAGCCGAGCGGCTTCAAAGCGGCGCGGTCGAGCCTGCGGGTCAAAAGCATGCCGAGCGTCTGGTGCGCCAGTCGTCCTTCGAAGGCGTAGATGACCATGTAGTGGCGGCTGCCGCGCGGGAAGGTCTCGATCAGAAGCTCGTCCTCGCGCGGCAGCATCGAGACGTCCTTCTGTAGCGACAGCCAGTCGCGCACCTGTTCCGGTAGCGCCGCCCTGCGCGCCGGATCGGCGAGCATCCTGCGAACCTGCTCGGCCAGGTAGGTCGAGAGCGGAAACTTGCCGCCGGCATAGCTCGGCACCTTCGGATCGAAGGTAAAGGCCTGGCTGACGAGGCATTCGTTCTCGCGGATGCCCTCGAAGCGCAGCACCTTGCCGGAGAACATGAAGGTGTCGCCCTGGGAGAGCATTTCGAGGAAATACTCCTCGACCTTGCCGAGCGGCATGCCGCCGCGGCCGAGCGAGCCGCGCTGGTTGCGCTTGACCATGCGCACGTTCAGCATCGGCGACTCGACGATGGTGCCGACATTCAGGCGGTATTGTTGCGCCACCAGCGGATTGGAAACGCGGTAGAGCCCGTCCTTGGTCTTGCGGATCCGGGCATAGCGTTCATAGGTCTTCAGCGCGTAGCCGCCGGTCGCCACAAAATCGATCACCCGCTCGAAGGTCTCCCAGGCGAGTGTCGTGTAGGGCGAGGCGCTGGTGATCTCGTCGTAAAGCGACAGCGGGTCGAAAGGCGCGGCACAGGCCATGCCGAGCACATGCTGGGCGAGCACGTCGAGCGCGCCCTTGCCGACCGGTGGCGTGTCCTGCGCGCCGATATAGTTGGCGTCGAGCGCCGCCTGGCATTCCATCACCTCGAAGCGGTTGGCCGGCACCAGGATCGCCTTCGAGGGTTCGTCCATGCGGTGGTTGGCGCGGCCGATGCGCTGGGCCAAACGGCTTGCCCCCTTCGGCGCACCGACATGCACGACGAGATCGACGTCGCCCCAGTCGATGCCGAGGTCGAGCGTCGATGTGGCGACGACAGCGCGCAACCGGTTCTCGGCCATCGCCGCCTCGACCTTGCGGCGCTGGGCGACATCGAGCGAACCGTGATGCAGCGCGATCGGCAGATTGTCGTCGTTGATCGTCCAGAGTTCCTGGAAGAGCAGTTCCGCCTGGCTGCGGGTGTTGACGAAGAGCAGGGTGGTGCCGTGCTCCTTGATCGCGGCGTAGACATCGGCGATGGCGTAGCGCGCCGAGTGCCCGGCCCAGGGCACGTGCTCTTCCGTCTTGAGGATGGAGATCTGCGGCTTGGCGCCGCCTTCGACAAGCACGAGCCCTGCGTGATTGTTCGTGTTCGGCTCCTGTGGCGCCAGCCAGCGCTGCAGGTCCATGGGATCGGAAACCGTTGCCGAGAGCCCGATCGTCTGCAGCCGCGGCGCCAGCCGGCGAAGCCGCGCGAGGCCGAGGGAGAGCAGATGGCCGCGCTTCGAGGTGACGAGCGAGTGCAGCTCGTCGAAGACGACGTAGCGCAGGTCTTTGAAGAAGCGCGTCGCCTCGCCATTGGCAAGCAGCAGCGCCAGCTGTTCCGGCGTCGTCAGCAATATGTCGGGTGGATTGAGCTTCTGTCGCTGGCGCTTGGCGGTGGGCGTGTCGCCGGTGCGGTTTTCGATGCGAACCGGCAGGCCCATTTCGCCGACCGGTTTCATCAGGTTGCGCTCGATATCGACGGCAAGCGCCTTCAAAGGCGAAATGTAGAGCGTATGGATGCCGACGAAGGCGGAGCCGGGCGGGATCTTGCCGCGGCGGGTGAGATCGACCAGCGAAGGCAGGAAGCCGGCAAGCGTCTTGCCGGCACCTGTCGGTGCGATCAGCAGCGTGCTGTCCCCCGCCTCGGCGCGTGCCAGGAGCTCAAGCTGGTGGGCGCGCGGCCGCCAGCCCTTCTCGCCGAACCAGCGCAGAAAGGGGGCGGGCAAGGTCAAGGCATCACCTTGCGGTTCTCTGGAATCGATCCTGTTCACGGAGAACAAAGGTAGATCAAATCTGCCAAAAGAGAAGCCCGGAAGACCTGCCGCCGGGCGGCACATTGACTCCTGTTCGAAACTGGATCGCCGTCGGCTTCTGCTCTCCGCATCCGGTCGACGCACCGGGAAAGGGTCGCCTGAGACAGCCCAGCAATCGTTTCCGCGTGACGACTGGACTGATCTAGAGTGCGATGTAACGATCGGCGCGGTGGTTGATGGCCACAAACAGGTTGAGCACGACCGCGCCGAGCACCGACCAGGCGACCACCGTGGGCGTCGTCACCCCAAAGGCGGCGACGAGCACGACCATGTCGATCGCAAGCTGCACGAGGCCGGCGCGAATGCCGAAGCGCTCCTGCAGGTAGATGCCGAGAATGCCGACGCCGCCAAGGCTGGCGCGGTGGCGATAGAGCGCGAGCAAGCCATAACCGAGCAGCAGGCCGCCAAGCAGCGCTGCCCAGGCCGGCTGGATCGTGCCGATTTGGAAGAGGCGCGACTGGATGTCGGTCAGGAACGAGGTGAGGCCGATGGCGATGAAGGTCTTGACCGTGAAGGCCGGGCCGAGCCGCTTCAGTGACAGGTAGAAGAACGGCAGGTTGAGCAGGAAGAAGGCAAGACCGAAATTGATGCCGAACGCATAGTGCAAAAGGAAGGCGACGCCCGCCGTGCTGCCGGTGAGCAGGCCGGCGCTTGCGAGAAAATAGAGGCCGAGTGCGGCGATCAGGCTGCCGGTGAAGATGCCCTGCAGGTCCTCGACCGCTGTATGCCGGGTCGGGCTGGTGTTCCAGATACCGAAAACGCTGCTGATCTGAGCCATGGCAAAACCTCGATTGCGATGGCCGCAGCAATGCTGCAACGCACAACAATATTCAAGAAAAATATGTCAGTAATGCTGACTTATTTTTGCGACTCTGCCTTGCGTTTTATGCAGGCTTGCGCGCCAGGAACAGGATGCCGAAAACCGGTTCGCCGGCATCCATGCGGATGACGGTACGCTCGATGGCCAGCAGGTTCAGCCCGTGCGCCGTGCAGAGGCCGCGAATATAGGCTTCGCTATGGGCGTAGCGCAGCGAGGGGCGCAGCAGAAAATCCACGCCATCGCCCGCATCCTCGACGGAAAAGGCGAAGTAGCCATCGGCGGCCAGCAGACGGAGCGTGATG
The DNA here is from genome assembly GCF_058792075.1 of Ensifer sp. EB106-03-01-XG145. Classification (NCBI taxonomy): domain Bacteria; kingdom Pseudomonadati; phylum Pseudomonadota; class Alphaproteobacteria; order Hyphomicrobiales; family Rhizobiaceae; genus Ensifer; species Ensifer sp. EB106-03-01-XG145. The sequence goes on from NZ_JBYTEC010000001.1 coordinate 501,732, forward strand.
TCGAAGACGCTGTCGAGATTGCCGAGATACATGAGCACATCGGCGGCGCTGACGAGATCGGCGCGGGCGGACGCGAAGTTGCCGAAGATGCCGGAAGCTTGTGGCGGAAGCGAAAGATCGGCGCGTGCCAGCCGATCGTAGGTGGATTTCGCCTCGGCCTTGGCGAGCATGTTGATGGAGATGTCGAAACCTTCAAGGAATTGCGCCTGATCCCGGATGCGTTCGCCGAAGAGGCCGGTGCCGCAGCCGAGATCCGTCACATGCTCGAAGATGAGGCCCCCGGTGTGGCTTTGGATCAGCGCCGCGAGCTTTTGCGGCACCGTGTAGCCGAGCTTTTCCACCAGCGCCTGGTCGAAGCGATCGGCATAGTCGTCGAACAGGCGCTCGACATAGAGGCTCGGCGGCTGTTCGGGCACCGCGGCGGCACCGAGAAGCGCCAGCTTCAGGCCGGCGCCGAAGATGTCCCGCGGGCTCAGCGCCAGGGTTTTTCTGAGCGCGTCGATCGCCGCCTCTTTCCGGCCCGATTTTTCCTCATAGTCCGCGAGCCGAAACCAGCCGGCTGCCCAGTCCGGCGCCCGTTCCAGCGCCTGTGCCATCAGTTCGGCAGCGCTTCCGGGCTCGCCGCCCTCGGCAAGCATTTTTGCGTAGTCGGCGCGGCGGTCGGCGATCAGGTCGCCGGAGGAGAGCTGGTTGAGCGTCATCAATGTGAGATATCGGTTGCGATCAACGCTTCTGACGCCGGATGCTGCAAAACACAAGCGGAATCTGGCTGAAACCGAGCGCTTGGGCGCTGTGCAAGGTCTGGCCGACTTGCGACGCTGCCGATCGCGGCTTATGTGAAGACAAACAGGAGAAGTTCGCGGATGTCGGACGGAATGAACAGATTTTTGGGTGACTCGCCGCTGCGCGTGCTGGTCAAGCTCGTCGTGGTGTCGATCCTCGTCGGCTTCGTCATGACGATGTTCGGCTGGTATCCGACCGATATCTACTTCGCGGTCCGCAACTTCCTGCTCGATCTCTGGTACACCGGCTTTGCCGCACTTGGCCGGGTGGGCGACTATCTGCTGCTCGGTGCGGCGATCGTCGTTCCGGCCTTCGTGATCCTGCGTGTTCTGAGCTACCGGCGCTGATGATGCACGACCGGTTTCTCTTGATCGAACGCCGCGGCCTGCTGCGTGCAACCGCCATCCTCTCGCTCGGCGCGCTTGCCGGTTGCACGACGTCCCAACTGCTGACGCCCGATAGTGGCACTGGCAGCGACCAGACCGAGGCGAGCCTCGGCTACGTCAACAAGCTGCGCAAGGGCAAGGGGCTGACGGAGCTCGTGGCGGACCACGCGGCCTCGGTCGCCGCGATGAACCAGGCCGCCCGCATGGCCAAGGTCGGCAAGATGCAGCATCTGATCGGTTGGAACGATAGTTTCTACGACCGGATGAAGGGCCAGGGCGTGACGCTTCCGGCAGCCGAAAACATCGCCATGGGCCAGGACGACGCCGAGCGCGCCTATGATGCCTGGTACAAGTCGCCCAAGCATCTGGAAAACATGCTCGGCAACTATCGCGGCCTCGGCGTTGCCGTCGCCCAGAACGCTTCATCCGGCAACCGCCCCTTCTGGGCCATGGTGCTGTCGGCCTGATTCGGCCTTAGCGGACATCTGAACCGCACCTGGCCCCTCATCCCCTGCCGGGACCTTCTCCCCGCAGGCGGGGAGAAGGCAGGTTGCCGCACCCCCTCTATCCCCAGCAACCATGCGATTGGACTGCTCTTCCGATAGCGGCTCGGGATGCGGTGTTGCGGCTTGTCCACGTCCCCTCTCTCCGCTTGCGGGGAGAGGGCTAGGGTGAGGGGCTACTTGCGCGCTGAAACCTTTTCGTCGCAACTGCTCGGCGCGCTTGCATCCTCCCATGCACTTTCCCTAAAACGGTCGTCACTCACCCATAACGCCCGGACCGTTCGATGACCGCCTCTCCCGCCTCGCCGAACGATCCCGCCGGCGCCTTTCACGTCACCCATCGGCTGATCCTGGCGATTGCGCTGCCGATGACGCTCGGCTTCCTGACGACGCCCTTGCTGGGTCTGGTCGATACGGCTGTTATCGGCCGCATGGGGCAGGCGACGCTGCTCGCGGGGCTCGCGATCGGCGCCATCATATTCGACCTGATCTTTACCACCTTCAATTTCCTGCGCGCCGGCACGACCGGCCTCGTTGCTCAGGCCTATGGCCGTGGTGACAGACGTGAGCAGCAGGCGGTGTTCTGGCGGTCGCTTACGATCGCGCTTGTCTGCGGCACGGTCAGCGTTCTCATTTCGCCTCTTCTGCTATCCGGCGGCCTCTGGCTGATGGGACCTGAGCCGGAGGTGGCGGCCGTCACCAGCACCTACTTTCTCTGTCGTATCATTTCGGCACCGGCAGCCCTTGCGAACTACGCCATCCTCGGCTTCGTGCTTGGCCGCGGCGAAGGCACCATCGGTCTGATGCTGCAGACGCTGATCAATGGCATCAACATTGTGCTGTCGATCCTGCTCGGTCTAGTCCTTGGCTGGGGCGTGATGGGGGTCGCGCTTGCCACCGTCACCGGCGAGGTGATCGGGGCGCTTGCCGGCTTTGCGATCGTCTATGGCCGTTTCGACCGCAAGGATGCGCCGAGCTGGGCGCTGATCTTCGATCGCGAACGATTGAAGCCGCTCTTCGGCCTCAACCGCGACATCATGATCCGCTCCTTCGTGCTGCTCGCTGCCTTCACGCTGATGACGCGCATCGGCACGGCCTTTGGGCCGGTGACGCTTGCGGCAAACGCGGTGTTGATGACGATCTTCCTGGTCGCCGGCTACTATCTCGACGGCCTCGCCAACGCCGCCGAGCAATTGATCGGCCGTTCGATCGGTGCCCGCTACCGCCCAGCCTTCGATCGCGCGCTACGCCTGACGGCCGCCTGGTCGCTGGGGCTCGCCTTGGTCACCACCATCGTCCTCCTGCTTTTCGGCGATCGGCTCATCAATCTGTTGACGACGGCGGCCGATGTCCGCGCGGCCGCTTACGAGTATCTGCCCTGGGCGGCTGTCACTGCGACCACCGGCGCACTCGCCTTCCTGATGGATGGCGTCTTCATCGGCGCCACCTGGTCGCGCGAGATGCGCAACATGATGGTCGCGGCCTTTGTCGGCTACGCGGCGGCGCTGGCTGTGCTCGTGCCCGTCTTCGGCAATCACGGGCTTTGGGCCGGCCTCAACCTCTTCCTGTTGCTGCGCGGCCTGTTCCTGCTTTCGAGAATTTCCGCGAAGGCGCGTCAGACCTTCCGGCCGGCCCAGTAGTCGAGGCGGCTGTCTCTGATATCGCGGATCGAGCTGATCCGCTCACGGTCGCAGAGATCGGAAAGGCCACGCACGATGCGGCCGGGGAGCGCAGGGCCTTCATAGACCATGCAGGAATAGAGCTGGACCAGATCGGCGCCGGCGCGGATTTTTTCTGCCGCGGTCTCGGCCGAACTGACGCCACCGACACCGATGATCGGCAGATTTGGTCCGACGCGCTTGCGCATGCGGGCAAGCACCGCCGTCGACTTCTCGAAGAGCGGCTTGCCGGAGAGGCCGCCAGCTTCCTTCGCCTGGTTCTGGTCCTTCAAGCCTTCGCGCGAAAGCGTCGTGTTGGAGACGATCAGGCCGTCGAGATTGTGGGCGAGAACTTCGGCTGCGATGTCGTCCATGCCCTCTTCCGTCAGATCGGGCGCGATCTTGAGGAACACCGGAACGTACCGGTTGCTACGGCGGGCTTCCTCGTCGCGAGCGGCGAGCACGGCGGACAGCAGAGTGGCGAGGCTCGCGCGCGCCTGCAGGTCGCGCAGGCCCGGCGTGTTCGGCGAGGAGATGTTGGCGGTGAAATAACGGGCGACCGAATAGAAGGCGTGAATGCCGTTCACATAGTCGGCAACGCGGTCGGCACTGTCCTTGTTGGCGCCGATATTGACGCCGATCAGCGCAGCGCGCGAGCAGGCCTTGAGCCGCGCCAGCGCCGCGCCATGACCCTCGTTGTTGAAGCCGAGGCGGTTGATGACGGCCTCGTCCTCGACCAGCCGGAAAATGCGCGGCTTGTCGTTGCCGGACTGCGGTTTCGGCGTGACGGTGCCGATTTCGGTGAAACCAAAACCGATCTTCAGGAGCGCTTCCGGCACCTCGGCGTTCTTGTCATAGCCGGCCGCCATGCCGATCGGGTTTGGGAACTCGATGCCGGCGACCGTCTGGGAAAGCCGCTTGTCGGCCTTGGAAGGACAGCTGGGCACGAGCCCGGTCTTCAGCGCCTTGATCGACAGGCCGTGCGCGGCCTCAGGATCGAACAGGAAGAGGCCGCGGCGGGCGAGATTGGTAAGCGGATTCATGCGTCAAGTTCCGGGAAGATATGCGAGCCATCGGCGCCAAGCGGCAGGGGCTTTTCCCAGACCACGGCGGAGAGGAAGAGGGGTGCATAGAGATGCGGGAAGAGGGCGCCGCCGCGCGAGGGTTCGTAGACCAGTTCCACGCCGAGCGCGTCGCCGTCGACGGCGACCAAAAGCAGGCCTTCCTGTCCCTCGAAATGCCGCGCTGCTGTCTCCACGGCCTGTTCGGCGGTGGAGAAATGGATGAAGCCGTCAGCAAGGTCGACGGGTGCGCCGTCGAAGCGTCCGCTGCGCTTGGCTTCCTGCCACAGCGAGGCCGGAACGATCTTGTAGATGATGGAACCCATTGTGCCCGTCTGCCCCCGTAATCTTCTGTCGTGGCCTTGCCGCAAATATCAGCGATTGTCCATCGCAGAAGGACGTCGATTCGCGCATAATCCTTGGTGAAGATCGATTTCGCTCTTCCCGTTCATGTGCCGGGCGTCATCTGGCAAGGACCGCAACGGAGAGGACGTCATGAGAAAAGCTACAGTCGCACTTCTGATCGGAGCCGGCCTGGCATTCGCCGGCATCGCCTCGGCGCAGGATCCGGCGCCCGGCCGCTACAGCATGCAGAAATCCGAGACCGGCATTGCCCGGCTCGACACGCAAACCGGCGAAGTGTCGCTCTGCCAGGAAAGGAGCGGCGAGCTCGTCTGCCGCATGGCAGCCGACGAACGCTCCGCGCTCGAGCTGGAGATCGAGCTTTTGACCAAACGGGTAGAGACCTTGGAAAAGGCCGTTAAATCCGGTGAAAGCGTCGCGAAACCGAACCTTCCGACCGACGAAGAGATTGACCGGACAATGGGCATCATGGAAAGAATGATGCGTAAGTTCATGGATATCGTGAAGGATCTCGAAGGCAGCGACCCCGCGACGGAGCCGCAGAAGACCTGAGACGCCGGAACGGCCATGCGGGATGCGGATCGGCGCGTGGAGGCGCGCAGGTCGCAGACCGGGCTCTTGGGAGGGAGCGACATGACGCCGGACATGACCATCATCATCGCGGACGATCACCCGCTGTTTCGGGGCGCCATGCGCCAGGCCCTGAGCGGGATGGACGGCGCGCCCGCCATCGTCGAGGCAGCTGATTTCGCCGCCGCGCGCAAGACTGCAGCCGATTACCCGGATGCCGATCTCCTTCTTCTGGACCTGACCATGCCTGGCGTCAGCGGCCTTTCCGGCCTGATTGCACTTCGGGCCGAGTTTCCGAGCCTGCCGGTCATGGTGGTTTCCGCCCATGACGATCCGGCGACGATCCACCGCGCGCTCGACCTCGGCGCGTCCGGCTTCCTCTCAAAGTCGGCCGGTATCGAAGAGATCCGCGAGGGCATCGAGAAGGTCATGGCTGGCGAGGTCTTCGTGCCGGCGGGTTATGACCAGGCGCAGGAATACGAACCGGAAGTCGCCGATCTGCTCCAGCGGCTCCAGACGCTGACGCCGCAACAATCACGCGTCCTCAGCATGCTGGGCGAAGGCCTGCTCAACAAGCAGATCGCCTATGAGCTCGGCGTCTCCGAGGCGACCATCAAGGCGCATGTCTCGGCGATCCTGTTGAAGCTCAATGTCGACAGCCGCACCCAGGCAGTGATCCAGCTTTCGAAGATCGGCACCGTCGCCGCCGCCTGAGGCGGTCAATCGAGCACTGCAGCAGCATTCGTCTATCGCAGGCGCGTTGCCGCAACGCCGAAGCCGCTCACTCCGCAGCCGTTCGCGCCGCCGTCGAAAGCTGCGTCAGCCACGCCCGCATCGCTGCCGGCCGCACCGGCTTGTTCTGGATCGAAACGCCATCGCGCTCGGCCGCGGCGCGCACTTCCGGCGAGCGGTCCGCCGTCACCAGCAGGGCTGGGATCGCCTCGCCGGCGGAAAGCCGGATCTTCGCAATTGCCTCGATGCCAGTGCCGTCGTCGAGATGATAGTCGGCGATGATCGCGTGCGGTTTCTCGGCCGGCTCTCCCGTCATCTCGGCACAGGCGGCAACCGATTCCGCCGTGCTGACGACGCAGCCCCAGCCCGAAAGCAGCACTTTCATGCCCTCGAGGATGCGCGGTTCGTTGTCGATGCAGAGCACGCGCAAGCCGTTGAGCGCCTCGCTCGCCTTGTTGGGGACAACTGGGCGGACCGCGACCGGTTCGCCGGCGCTTACGTCCACCGGCAGCGTCACCTTGAACCCGGTGCCTTTGCCCGGTGTCGATTGCAGGCTGACCGGATGGTTGAGTACGCGCGAGATGCGATCGACGATCGAAAGACCGAGGCCGAGCCCGGAAGCGGTGCGCGCGCCCTCGTCGAGCCGTGCGAATTCCTTGAAGACCGTCCGGAACTTCGACGACGGAATGCCGATGCCGGAATCGAGCACCTCGATCGTCGCCATCGCGCCATGCCTGCGCACGCCGACAAGCACCTTGCCGGTGAGCGTATATTTGATCGCGTTGGAAACGAGGTTCTGCACCACGCGGCGCAAAAGGTTCGGATCGCTGCGCACGACCAGCGAGGTCGGCATGACCACCAGGTCGAGATCCTTGGCGCGCGCGATCGGTGCGAAGTCGGTCTCGATGCGGCGGAGCAGGTCGTTGAGCGGCACGGATTGCAGCCGCGGCTTCATTGCGCCGGTGTCGAGGCGCGAAATATCGAGCACGGCGCCAAGAATGGCCTCGACCGATTCCAGCGAGGAATCGATGTTCTCGACGAGCGTGCTGTTGTCGGAATCGCCCAGCCGCTCGACCAGCGAGGACGAGTAGAGACGGGCGGCATTGAGCGGCTGCAGAATATCGTGGCCGGCGGCGGCGAAGAACCGCGTCTTGCCGATATTGGCCTCTTCCGCGGCCGCCCGCGCTTCGGCGAGTTCCCGGTTCACGCGGGTGAGTTCGCCGGTGCGTTCCTCGACGCGCAGTTCCAGCGTTTCGTTCGCCTGCTTCAGTGCCATGTCGGCGGCAACGCGCTGGGTGATGTCGGTATAGGTGGTGACGATGCCCTTGTCGGGCATGGCATTGGTTCGCACTTCGATGATGCGCTCGCCATTGCCAAGTTCGAGCAGGAAGGGCTTGTCCAGCGTCAGGAAGTTGGCGATCAATCCCTTTTCCTGATCCTTGCGGATATCGCCGCGCTTGGTGAGGATCGAAACGATATCGGCGAGCGGGAAGCCCACCTGGCCGGCCGCCTCGGGCAGATCGAGAAGCTGGCGGAAGCGCCGGTTCCAGATGATCAGGTTGTTGGCGTTGTCGAAGACGGCGATGCCCTGGTCCATCTGCGAGAGCGCGGTCTGCAGCATATCCTGATTGTATTGCAGCGCCTCGCTCGCCTGGTCGAGCAGCCAGGCCGTGTCCGACGACGTGTCGTCGCCGCGCTGCAGGACGAGGGAAAGCACGAGCCGCGCCGACGACGAGCCGATGGCACTGCCGAGCAACTGCTCGGAAAAATGCACGACTGCCATGTCCGCCGGCGCATTGTCGTCCAGCCAGCGGCCGGATTGGCGCTCATAGGTGTGGAACGAGCGCTGCATGCGCTCGGTGCCCATGTAGCGGCCGATCGTCGCCTTGAGATCGCGCACCGTGACCTTGGTCTTGCGGCCGCGGAACGTGCCTTCGGTGCGCGACCGCCGGGTGATGAAGATGCCGGCCTGAAAGCGCTCGATCGGCTTGGGCGTCCGGGTCAGCGAGCCGAGCACATAGGCGCTGCAGTTCACGAGCAGGCTCAGCATCGTGGCATTCACCAACGGGTCGGCGCGGGGACCCGAAAAGAGGTCCGTAAATGGCAGCAGGAAGCTCAGCACCGTTGCCGCGACCTGGGAATTGTCCGGTCCGCCGAGGCTCGGCAGGAACAGGAGATAGGCCCAGACGAAAAAGCCGGAGACCATGCCGGTGATCGCGCCGCGCGCATTCGCCTGGCGCCAGATGAGACCGCCGAGCATGGCCGGCGCCATCTGGGAGATGGCGACGAAGGAGAGGAGCCCGAGCGAAGCAAGGCCGGCACTGATATCGGCGGAGCGGTAATAGCCGTAGCCGAGCAGGAGGACGACGAAGATCGCCGAACGGCGGATGTTGAGCAGCGTCCCCGCGAGGTTTTCCTGAAGCCCGCCGCGCTGGCTGAGATTGCGGCGCAGGAACACCGGCATGACGATGTCGTTGGAGATCATGATCGACAGCGCCACGGAGGCGACGATCACCATGGCCGTTGCTGCCGAGAAGCCGCCAATGAAAGTGATGAGCGTCAGCAGCGGCAGGCCGTTGGCGAGCGGCAGAGTCAAGAGGTAAAGATCCGCGTCGCCGGAGCCCGAGAAAGTGAGGAGGCCGGCAATCGCGATCGGCAGCACGAAGAGATTGATGCCGATCAGATAGAGCGGAAAGAGAATGCCGGCGGTACGCAACTCCCCTTCGGTGCGGTTCTCGACGACGGTCACATGGAACTGCCTGGGCAGCATGATGATCGCGAAGGCGGAGGTGACGATCAGCAGGATCCACCGCGCCGTCGGCGTTTCATAGGAAAGTGCGGATTGCACCGCCGGGCTCTCGGTCGCCAGTGACCAGAGATGGGCCGGGCCGTTGAAGATGACGAAGACGATGTAGAAGCCGGCGGTGACGAGGGCGACGAGCTTGACCAGCGATTCCATTGCGATCGCGAGGATCAGTCCGTCCTGATGTTCTGTCGCGTCCGTATGGCGCGTGCCGAAGACGATGGCGAAGCAGGCGAGGAACAGGGTCACGAGCAGGGGCAGGTCGATGAAACTCTGCCCCGCGCCGATGCCATAGTCGCTGGTGTTGATCATCGCCGCGACGGAGCTCGAAATCGCCTTGAGCTGCAATGCGATATAGGGGATGGCACCGACCAGCGAGATCAGTGCGACGATCGCCGCCACGGCCGGGTTCTTGCCGTAGCGCGCGGCGATGAAGTCGGCGACGGAGGTCAGCTTCTCGGTCTTGGCAAGGCGGATGATCTTGCGGATCAGCGGCATGCCCAGCGTGAACATCAGGATGGGTCCGATGTAGATGCCGGTGAATTCGAGCCCGCGCTCGGCGGCAAGCCCGATGCCGCCGAAATAGGTCCAGGACGTGCAATAGATCGCAAGGCTGAGCGCATAGACGAGCGGCCTGCCTTTCAGCGCAGCGCTTTTCCTCCTGGCCCGCCGGTCGCCATAGCTCGCGACTGCAAACAGCAGCAGCAGATAGGCGAAGGCCGAGGCAAAGATGACCGAACCCGAAAGCATGCCTCACTCCTCCGACACGAAGCATAGGACAAGTCCGCCAGGTTGAGAATTGCCCGGCATATGAGTCTTAAGTCCAAAGTGCTGCAAGAGAAAATGGTCTGCCGGATGCGGAAGGGAGTTTGATCCTTCTTTTGGCAGGCGTGGTTTGACCAAAGGCAAAGAAAGGTTTTCTCGCTGCCCGCTTTGGTTTAGTTTCCGTAAACGGTTGCAGCGCGGGACAGCGCCGGCGGTCGTTTTAAACGGGGATAATACGGAGAGACGTATGCTGAATGAGTTCAAGGAGTTTATTGCCCGCGGGAACGTGATGGACCTCGCGGTCGGTGTCATCATCGGCGCCGCCTTCAGCAAGATCGTCACGTCGGTCGTCGAAGACCTCGTGATGCCCATCGTCGGTGCGCTGACCGGTGGTGGTTTCGACTTCTCCAACTACTTCCTACCGCTGTCGGCCAACGTCACGGCGACGTCTCTCGCCGCCGCCCGTCAGCAGGGCGCCGTCTTTGCCTATGGCAACTTCATCACCGTGCTCATCAACTTCCTGATCCTCGCCTGGATCATCTTCCTGATGATCAAGGCCGTGAACCGCATGCGCGCGTCGATCGAGAAGAAGAAGGACGAGGCACCGGCCGCGCCACCGCCGGAAGATATCCTTCTGCTCTCCGAAATCCGCGACCTGTTGAAACAGCGCGCCTGAGGCTTCTCGCGGCCCCGTTCTGGCGGGGCCGCGAAACATCACAGAAATCGATAAACCGGTCAGATAAAGTCGCGTGATCGCAGAAGCGAAAGCGGCTAGAAGCGATGGGCAGTCTGGAGCGGTCCATTTCCGCTCTAATCCATTGGAATCTTTCACGATGCTCCCGGGCGATCCGGCGCGGGACCGTCGTGCCTCCGGAGCCCGCCGATGACCATCCTCAGCACCATCAGCCCCCGCGCACTTGCGGCGCCCGAAAGCGGTATCGTCGAGGTGGTGAACTATGCCCGCGGCCGCGACGGCCTGATCCCGCTCTGGGTCGGCGAAGGCGACCTGCCGACGCCGGCTTTCATCAGCGATGCGGCACGCGAGGCGCTTTCCGCCGGCGAAACCTTCTACACCTGGCAGCGCGGCATCCCGCCGCTGCGCGAGGCGCTGTCGCGCTACTATCAGCGGCGTTTCCAGAAAGCGCTTTCGCCCGAAAATTTCTACGTCGTCGGCTCCGGCATGCAGGCAATCAAGCTTTCGATAGAGGCGATCGCTTCGCCGGGAGATGAGATGGTGCTGCTGACGCCGGCCTGGCCGAATTTTGCCGCTGCCGCTGACCTCTCTGGCGTCCGTCCAGTTTCCGTCGAACTGCGCTTTGAACACGGAAAGTGGCAGCTCGATCTCGATCGACTGGAAGCGGCGATCGGCCCGAAGACCAGGGCACTGTTCATCAACACGCCGTCGAACCCGACGGGATGGACCGCGACCAAGGAAGAACTGGCCGCGATCCTGGCGCTGGCGCGCAAGCATGGTCTGTGGATCATCGCCGACGAGATCTACGCGCTCTATTATTATGCCGGCGCCCGCGCGCCGTCCTTCCTCGATGTCATGGAAGAGGGCGACCGGATCCTCTTCGTCAATTCCTTCTCGAAGAACTGGTCGATGACCGGCTGGCGGGTGGGTTGGATCGTCGCCCCGCCGGAGATGGGGCAGGTGTTGGAGAACCTGGTGCAATATTCGACGTCAGGCGTCGCACAGTTCATGCAGCGCGGTGCCGTCGTGGCGCTTGACGAGGGCGATGCCTTCCTGGACGCGAATGTCGCCAAGGCGACCAGCAACCGTGACGTCTTCTGCGACGCGCTGATCGCTACCAACCGGGTGGAAACGCTGAAGCCGGATGGAGCGCTCTACGCGTTCCTGAAAATCGACGGCGTCACGGATTCGCGCGCGGCCGCGATCGATATCGTCGACAAGACGGGCGTCGGCCTGGCGCCCGGCACCGCCTTTGGCGATGGTGGTTCGCTGTTCATGCGCGCCTGCTTCCTGCGCGACCCAGCCCAGGTGAAGGAAGCGGCGGCCCGCTTGCAGCGATACATCCTCGGGCGCTGACTTCTGCCAGGAAGGGCGATCGAAGACGGCGACGCTATTCGTCGCCGGTTTCGCCGAGCAGCTTCTGCTCATGGGCAATTGCGTGGCCAATCAGCCGCGCCCAGATGTCCTCGTAGAAGTCAGGATCGAGGTTGAAGCTCGCGGCGTTCTTGCGGGCGTTCTCACGCACTTCCATCACCCGCGCCGGAATATCGGCCTTCAGCTTCAGCGGCCGTTTGATCTCGGCCGCCCGGTCGATATAGCCCCAGCGTTCGGCAAACAGCGTCATCAGCGCCTGGTCGAGCCGGTCGATTTCGGCACGCACATCGGCCATGGTGGTGCATTGCGCGGGGGTCTTTTGCATCTGTCTCGTCCGATTGCCTGGTGCATGGCCGTCGCGGCCAAGCGCAGGTCCAGGTGTTCGAGCGTCCCTCGGCTCTCAGCAAGCGGAGCGCTCTTGCGGCGCACTGCTAACAAACGATGAGCTCAATGAGAAGGGGCAACAGGGTCGCAGCAGGCGACCGGTGACGGTGGTCACCTCAGCAGGCGATCGCTGGGCAGGGGAGGAGGGTGCGGTCCTGTCTCCGTCTGCGGCGATCGCCTGCTGACGTGTTGAGGGAAGTTAGCCGGCCAAGCTTGAGCGAGGCTTTTTAGAGCGGGATGAGGAAAAGCGTATGCGGTTTTCCGCCCGCATCTCGCTCGAACTTATGAGAATCGATCACGTTCCGATCATCAGCTTGATCGCGAGGCCGACGATCGTCACGGCTGCCACCCCGGCGCACCACAGGCCCACGAACCAGAGAAGCTTGCGGCCGGTTCCGGTTTCATCAGTCAATGGTAACCCTCCTCCGGATCGACTTTGCCGCGGAACACCCAATAGGAATAGCCGGTATAGGCGAGGATGATCGGCACCAGCACCAGCGCGCCGGCGAGCAGGAAGGACAGGCTCTCCTCAGGCGCCGCCGCATCCCAGATGGTCAGCGATGGCGGCACCATATAGGGGTAGAAGCTGATGCCGATGCCGGCATAGCCGAGCACGAACAGGCCGAGCGCCGCAAGAAACGGCCGGCTGTCGTGCCTGTTGCGAATGCCTGTGATCAGCGCATACAGGCAACCGAGAACGAGGGCTGGCACGATGACGCTGAAGATCGCCGTCGGAAAGCCGAACCAGCGCTTCAGATATTGCGGCTCCAGGAACGGAGTCCACAGACTGACGATGCCCATGGCGGCGACGGTGCCGAACGAGCACTTGAGCGCGAGGTCGCGGGCGCGGTCGGCGAGGTCGCCATGGGTCTTCATGACCAGCCAGGTGGAGCCGAGCAGGGCATAACCGACGACGACGGCGACGCCGGTCATGATCGAGAAGGGCGTCAGCCAGTCCCACCAGCCGCCGACATAGGCGCGGTTCTCGACGGGGATACCCTGGACGAGCGCGCCGAGAGTTATGCCTTGCGCGAAGGCGGCGAGCATCGAACCGCCCGAGAACGCCCAGTTCCAGAGATATTCGGCACGCCTGGTGCGCCAGCGATATTCGAAGGCGACGCCGCGGAAGATGAGGCCGATGACCATGGCGATAACAGGGGCGTAGAGTGCCGGCAGGATCGTCGCATAAGCGAGCGGAAACACCGCCATCAGACCGCCGCCGCCGAGCACCAGCCAGGTTTCGTTGCCGTCCCAGACCGGCGCGACGGAATTCATCATCACGTCGCGGTCGTGCTTCTCCGGGAAGAACGGGAAGAGGATGCCGACGCCGAGGTCGAAGCCGTCGAGAATGACATAGGCGAGCACCGCAAAGGCGATGATGGCGGCCCAGATGAACGGCAGATCAAACTCCATGACGACCTCCATGAGTGCTGGTGCTGGCGATGGCGGGGCCTGGCATGATGCCGGAGCTGCGCAGCGGCCCTTCGTCGAGATCCGGCATCGGATCACGCGGCAATCGCGCCATCAGCCTCAGGATGTAGAAGGTGCCGGCGCCGAAGACGAAGAAGTAGACGATGATAAAGGCGATCAGCGAGGCGGCGACGGCAGGGGCTGCGATCGGCGCCACCGAGTTCACTGTCAGCAGGTGGCCGTAGACCGTGTAGGGCTGGCGGCCGACTTCGGTGGTGACCCAGCCGGCGAGCACGGCGACGAAGCCGGCCGGGCCCATCACGACTGCCGCCCGATGCAGCCAGACATTGCTGTCGAGCGTGCCGCGGTAACGACACCAGAGCGACCAGAGGCCGATGCCGAGCATGGCGAACCCAAGGCCGACCATCACCCGGAAGGACCAGAACACGATGCCGACGGGCGGATGCAGCTCTTCCGGGATCGTATCGAGGCCGGCGAGCGGCGCGTTGAGGTCGTGCTTCAGGATCAGGCTGGAGAGTTTTGGAACCTCGATGGCATAGTCGACGCGCTTTTCGGGCGAGTTCGGAATGCCGAAAAGGATCAGCGGCGCCCCATCCGGATGGCTCTGGTAGTGGCCTTCCATCGCCATCACCTTGGCCGGCTGGTGCTCCAGCGTGTTGAGGCCGTGCATGTCGCCGGCAAAGATCTGGATGGGCGCGACGATCGCCGCCATCCACATCGCCATCGAGAACATTTTGCGGGCGCGGCGCGGCGCCGTCTTGCGGATGAGGTGCCAGGCGCCGCAGGCGCCGACGACGAAGGCGGTCGTGAGGTAAGCGGCAAGCACCATATGGGTGAGGCGATAGGGGAAGGACGGGTTGAAGACGATCGCCCACCAGTCGACCGGGACGAACTGGCCCGCTTCGTTCATGGCGAAACCGGCGGGCGTCTGCATCCAGGAATTTGCCGAAAGGATCCAGGTGGCGGAAATCAACGTGCCGATGGCGACCATGACAGTGGCCAAGAAATGCAGTTTTGGCCCGACGCGGTTGAGCCCGAAGAGCATGACGCCGAGGAAGCCCGCCTCGAGGAAGAAGGCGGTAAGCACCTCGTAGCCCATCAGCGGCCCGATGATCGGCCCGGCCTTGTCGGAAAAGACGCTCCAGTTGGTGCCGAACTGGTAGGACATGACGATGCCGGAGACCACACCCATGCCGAAGGCGACCGCGAAGATCGTTTTCCAGAAGTGGAAGAGTTCGAGGTAGACCTCGTCCTTTTTCAAGAGCCACAAACCTTCCAGTACCGCGAGGTAGCTCGCAAGGCCGATGGAAAAAGCAGGGAAGATGATGTGGAAGGAGACGGTGAAGGCGAACTGGAAGCGAGCGAGCAGGGTCGCATCGAAACTCTCAAACACGGGCGCAATCCTTTCAGACATACGGCAACGCGCGTCGCTGACGCGTGGCCGTATCGCTCTGGCTGCTGCATCATTCGTCCCATGATCGATCGTCGATCAGGGGACTTTTCTTGGCCGTCCGTCGGGGCGTTTTCGGTGTTGGCCCCGGCTTCTCAGCATGCGCTTGAATCTGCGCCAAATTTGCCAAACGTCAATGACGGCGCGTCCGCCACGTTGTCACACTGCGGCAATGTTGCGCTGCGGCATATTGGACGGAGTTTCACCAGAGAGCGAAGCAGGCGACCGGCAATCGATCAAAGGGTTGCCGGGACGGCGTCAGCGGACCGGGAGATAGGCTTCGGCAAGCTCGGTCCAGAAGGCGGCGCCGATCGGCAGCAGGTCGTCGTTGAAGTTGTAGGCCGGGTGGTGCAGCGGCTTGTCGTCGTCGCTGACTTTCGAGCCGAGGAAAAAATAGGTCCCCGGCTTTTCCTGCAGCATATAGGCGAAATCCTCGCTGCCCATGAAGGGACGGGCGAGATCGACGACCTTGTCGGCACCAGCAAAGCGTACTGCGAAATCGCGCACGAAGTCGGTCTCGGCCTTGTGGTTGATCGTCGCATCGTAGCTGCGCTGGTAGTCGACCGTCGCGCGCATGCCGAAGCTCACGGCCTGCGCTTCGGCGATCATGCGGATGCGCCGTTCGAGTTCGTCGCGGACATCAGGCTCGAAAGAGCGGATGCCGACGACGATCTCGGCACGCTCAGGAATGATGTTGCTGGCGGAACCCGCATGGAAGGCGCCGACGGTGACAACAGTGGGGTCCATCGGGTGGATGTTGCGCGAGACGATCGACTGCAGCGCCATGATGATCGAGGCGCCGCAGACGATCGGATCGGCCGTCTCCTGCGGTTCCGCGCCATGCCCGCCGCGGCCGTGAACGGTGATGCGCGCCTCGTCGACGGCCGCCATGATCGGGCCTTCCCGGAGGGCAAACCGGCCGAAGGGCAGGCCCGGCTCGTTGTGAAGCGCAAACACCGCGTCGCAGGGGAACTTCTCGAACAGGCCCTCGTCCATCATGATCTTGGCGCCGCCGAAGTTCTCCTCGGCCGGCTGGAAGATCAGGTGGATCGTTCCGTCGAAATTGCGCCGCTCGGCGAGCGCCCGCGCCGCGCCGAGCAGCATGGTCGTGTGGCCGTCGTGACCGCAGGCGTGCATCAATCCTGCGGTCTTGCTGGCATAGTCGAGACCGGTTTCTTCCAGGATCGGCAGCGCATCGATATCGGCGCGAATGCCGATTGATCTCCCGCTCGTGCCGTTCCGGAGCGTGCCGACGACGCCGGTTTGGGCGAGACCCGTCGTCACTTCATAGCCGAGGCTTTCGAGATGCTTGGCGATGAAGGCGGAGGTGCGCTTCTCCTCCAATCCAAGTTCCGGATGGGCATGCAGATCGTGGCGGATGGCAACGAGTTCCGGCATGGCGTTGGTGATCGAGGAGGAAAGCTTCATGTCAGGCGCCACGGGTTGGGATGCGATTTTCGAATGTGCGGAAGGCCACCACCAGAATGCCGGTGAGGCACATGTAGATGAGCGCCAGCAGGAGCAGCGGCTCGTAGGTGAGGAAGGTTTCCTGCCTGACCTTGGAGATCACTGCATAGACGTCGACGACGGTCACGGTGGCAACGAGCGGCGTCGATTTGAGCTGCAGCACTGTTTCGCCGTTCAGCGTCGGCAGCGCCCGGTGGATGGCGCGCGGCAGCCAGATGCGCCGGAACATCGTCCAGGGGCTCATGCCATAGGCTTTGGCCGCCTCCAGCTCGCCCGGCGGCACGCCGGCAAAGGCGCCGCGCATGACCTCGCCCTCATAGGCGGCAAACGAGACGGTGAGTGCCGCCACGCCATAGGGCCAGGCCTCGCGCAAATAGGGCCAGAGGAAGGACTGGCGGATCGCCGGAAACTGCGGAAACAGCGAGCCGAGCCCGTAATAGAGCAGCCAGAGCTGCAGGAGCAGCGGCGTGCCGCGAATGACAATGCAGAAGACCTTGGCCGGCAGTTTCAGGAACCAAGGGCCTGTCACCTGCACGAGGCCGATCGGCACCGCCAGCAGGAAGCCGAGGATCGCGGTACTGAACAGCATCACGAGGCTGACGAGAATGCCCCAGCCAAGCCGAGGCAGATAACGCGGCAGCCAGTCCCAGCGCATGAAGACGGCAACGGCGACGACGAAGGCGGCGAAGACCAGCATCATCACGATGCGATGCGGTACGAAGAAGCTCCGAGCCGTCGGCAGGTCCTCGGGCGTGAAGGCAACGGCGTGGGTGGTTTCGTTGGTCATCGCTGCACCGCAAAGCCGCGTCGGGCATGGCGTTCGAGCATGCCGATGAAGACGTTGGACACGAGTGTCAGCGCCAGATAGAGCGCGCCGGCGGCAAGGAAGAACAGCAGGTATGCCTTGGTCGTGCCGGCCGCCTGGCGCGTGACCAGCGTCAGCTCGCTGAAGCCAACGACAGCGAGAAGGGCGGTGTCCTTGGTGGCGATCAACCAGAGATTGGAAAGACCGGGAATGGCATAGGGCAGCATCGCCGGCAGGGTGATGCGCCGCAAGACCATCGTCGGCGACATGCCATAGGCGCGCGCAGCTTCGATCTGTCCGCCGGGTACCGCCTTGATCGCGCCGCGCAGCACCTCGGTCGAATAGGCACCCTGGACCACGCCGATCACGAAGATGCCGGCCATCAGGCCGCTGATGTCGACCGGCCCGATCGCAAACAACGCAAGCACCTGATTGAGCAGGTCGGTGCCGGCATAATAGAGCAGCAGGATCAGCACCAGTTCCGGCACGGCGCGCACCACCGTGGTGTAGCATTCGAGCAGGTCGCGCAGCACGGGGCCGCCGTAGAGCTTGCCGAAGGCGCCGCCGATGCCGAGTGCCAGGCCGAGCGTGAAGCCGCCGACGGCGATCTGGATGGAATTGAAAAAGCCTTGCAGCAACACGCCGCCCCAGCCGGGCGCGTTAAGCGAGAGCAGGCCCCAATTGATGAGGGAATCCGCAGCCATGCGTCGTACTCCGATGGCGCCAGCCGGCGGCGGCTGCTGCGCCCGCGTCCCCTTTCAGGCACACAAGGCGCAGCACCTCTGGGCCGCCGGCCGATCGCGCCTTAATCGCCGTAGATGTCGAAGTCGAAGTACTTCTTCGAGAACGTATCATAGGTTCCGTTGTCACGGATCGCCTTGATCGCAGTGTTGACCTTGTCCTTGAGCTCGGTTTCGCCCTTGCGCAGGCCGACGCCCACACCCGGGCCGATCACGGCAACGTCTTCGGCAACGTCGCCCTTGTAGTCGCAGCATTCCTTGCCCTGGTCGGTCGCAAGGAAAGCCTTCAGCGCGATGGCGTCCGCCTGGACGGCATCGAGGCGGCCGGCGGCGAGGTCGTTGTTGGCTTCGTCCTGCGTCTGGTATTCCTTGACGTCGACGCCTGCCGGCGCGAAGTGCTTGGCGGCATAGGCTTGGTGGACCGTCGAGACCTGGACGCCGAGCGCCTTGCCGTTGAGACCTTCCGGCGTCGGCTTGATGTCGACGCCCTTGGTGCCGATGATGCCGGTCGGGGTGTTGTAGTATTTGTCCGAGAAATCGATCGTTTTCAGGCGTTCGTCGGTGATCGACATCGAGCTGATGATCATGTCGATCTTCTTCGAGGTCAGCGCGGGGATGATGCCGTCCCAGGCGACCGGCGTCAGCACGCATTCGAGCTTCGCCTCGGCACACATCGCATTCATGAACTCGACTTCCCAGCCTTCCCATTTGCCGCTGGCGTCGGGCGCCGTGAACGGCGGATAGGGCTCGGCGGCGACGCCGACCTTAAGCGCTTCGGCCGAAGCGGCGACGCCGCCGCTGACGGCGATTGCCGTCGCAACGGCCAGGACTTTCAATGCCTTCTTCATGCTGTTCCCCTTTTTGGTTGTTTAGCATTCCGGAATTCAGTGAATGGAACTGATGAACTTCTTGAGCCTTTCCGACCGCGGCGAACCAAAGATGGCCTCTGGCGGGCCCTGTTCCTCGATCACGCCGTTGTGGAGGAAGACGATGTGGTTGGCGACGTCGCGCGCGAACTTCATCTCGTGGGTAACCAGGATCATCGTGCGCTTCTCGCGCGCGAGATCGCCGATGACCGAAAGCACTTCGCCGACGAGTTCAGGATCGAGCGCCGAGGTCGGCTCGTCGAAGAGCATGACCAGCGGCTGGATGGCGAGCGCCCGCGCGATGGCCGCGCGCTGCTGTTGGCCACCGGAAAGAAAGGCCGGGTAAGCGTCGCGCTTCTCATAGAGGCCGACGCGCTTGAGCAGCGTTTCGGCGGTGGCGACCGCTTCGGCCTTCGGCTTGCCGAGCACGTGGATCGGCGCCTCGATGACGTTTTCGAGGATGGTCATGTGCTGCCAGAGATTGAAGCTTTGGAAGACCATGCCGAGCTGGCTGCGGATGCGCTGGACTTGGCGGCGGTCCTCCGGCACGAGGCCGCCTCGGCCGTCGGGTTTCATCCGGATCTTCTCGCCGTGCACGCTGACGCTGCCCGCGGACGGGAGTTCCAGAAGGTTGATACAGCGCAGGAAGGTGGATTTGCCGGAGCCGCTGCCGCCGATGATGGCGATCACGTCGCCCTGTTTCGCCGTCAGCGAAACACCCTTCAGCACTTCCAATGGCCCGAAACGCTTGTGCAGGTCAGTGACCGCGATTGCCTGGGCCGCATCCGTCATCGGCACGCCGCTCCAACGGCTCTGCGCGCTTTTTCTGTCAGCATGAGAACAATTCCCCTGTCGTTTTCCGCGCGGCATCTTTGGCCTGTCACGGTTTTGTTGATTGGCATGGTTGCACTTGTGTCGCTATTATTCAAGCGTATAATAATACGCATCGTCGATTTTTCGACGCCCGCCCCCAGCCTTGATTTCCCGAAGGAGCCGCCCATGTCCCCGTTCCGGCCGAAGCCATCGTCGACCGCGCCAGGGCACTTGTTCCAGCGGGTCGCCGCATGAACCGGCGCAGCTTTCACCGCGCTCCGGAAGGCGAACGCCGCCAGGAGCTGATCGAGGCGACGCTCGATTGCATCTCCGAATTTGGGCTCAAGGGCGCGACGGTGCGGCAGATCGCGATCCGCGCCGGCGTGACCGCCGGGCTCGTGCGTCACTATTTCGAATCGAAGGATCAGATGGTCGCCGAGGCCTATCGCGCCGTCATCGCATCCTTGACGGACAAGGCGAGCCAGGTGGAGGGCGATCCGGAAACCCGCCTCAGGGACTTCATCGCGATCAACCTCACCGAACCGGTGGCCGACAGCCGGAGCATCTCGCTGTGGGCTGCCTTCATCAGCCAGGTGCGTGTCGATCCGGTGCTCGCCGAGATCCATCGCGAAGGCTACCTCGCCTTCCGCAACACACTGCAGGAACTGCTCGCCGATTTTCTTGCGGCGAAGGGCAAACCGGCGGACGCAGAAACCTGCCGGGCGTTCGCCATTGCCATCAACGGGCTGGTCGACGGTCTTTGGGTGGAGGGGTGCCTGGCGGGCGACCTCTTTCGCGAGGGTGAACTGGTCGCCATCGCCATGTCGTCGGCCGAGGCACTGCTCGGCACGTCGATCGGAACTGCAAAACAATGACAACGGGAGAAAACACCATGCGCTACGCGTCCATCACCGAACGTCTTGCCGAGCTTGGTTCGGGAAAATGGTCGCTGCATATTCGTGCCCGCCAACTGAAGGCAAGTGGCGCCGACATCATCGAACTGACGATTGGCGAACCGGACCTTCCGCCGGACCGCGCCCTTCTCGAAGAATGCCAGCGCGCGATGAATGCCGGGCGCTACCGCTACTCCAATGGCCGCGGCGAGCCCCCGGTCGTGGCTGCGCTCGCGGAAAAATATCGCCGGCGCCGTGACGGCGTCACCGCGGCGAACGTCCTGTGCTTCCCCGGCACCCAGACGGCGCTCTTCTCCGTGATGCTGGCTCTGGTCGAAACCGGCGACGCGGTGCTCGTCGGCGACCCGCTCTATGCGACCTATGAGGGCGTGATCCGCTCCACCGGCGCCCATCCGGTGCTGGTGCCGCTGAAGCCGGAATTCGGCTTCCACATGCAGGCCGAAGATCTCGAAAAGGCGATCACACCGGAGAGCCGGGTGCTGCTGCTCAACACGCCGCACAATCCGACCGGGGCCGTGCTGACCGCGGCCGAGATCGCCGCGATCGGCGAGGTCGCGCGCCGTCACGATCTCTGGATCGTCTGCGATGAGGTCTACGAGGAACTTGTCTTCGACGCCGTCTTCGCCTCACCCTTCGACAATCCGGACCTCGCCGAACGCACGGTCGTCGTCTCGTCGATCTCCAAGTCCCACGCCGCGCCCGGCTTCCGCAGCGGCTGGGCGGTCGGCCCGGTCGAGTTTGCCAACCGGCTGCTGCCGGTTTCGGAAACGATGCTCTTCGGCACCCAGCCTTTCATCGCCGACATGACCGCCTATGCCCTGACCCATGACATCGATACCGCGCGGCGGATGCGCGAGTCCTATAAGTCCCGTGCCGCACAGATCGTAGCCGGTCTTGCCGCGGCACCCGGCATCGAGGTGTTCGCGCCGGAAGCCGGCATGTTCATTGTGATCGACGTTTCCGGAACCGGCCTTGACGGCGATGCGTTTGCCTGGGCGCTGCTCGAAGAGGAGGGGGTTGCCGTCATGCCTGGATCATCCTTTGGCGATCAGGCGCAGAACTATCTGCGCGTCAGCCTGACCGTGCCTGATCGGGACATCGACGAGGCCTGCCGTCGCATCGCTGCACTCGCCGAGCGGTCCAGCCTGCGTAAGGAGCGCTGCGCATGACGATAGAAAAAACAGTTGGAGAAGTGCTGGTCGATCTGCTCGAGGCCAATGGCGTCGAGGTGGTTTTCGGCATTCCCGGGGTGCACACGGTCGAGCTTTATCGCGGGCTGGCGGCATCGAAGATCCGCCATGTGACCCCGCGCCATGAACAGGGTGCGGGCTTCATGGCCGATGGATATGCCCGGGTCAGCGGCAAGCCGGGTGTCGCCCTCGTCATCACCGGTCCGGGACTCACAAACACCATCACGGCGATGGCGCAGGCCCGGCAGGATTCCATCCCGATGCTGGTGATTTCCGGCGTCAATCGCCGCGACTCGCTCGGTCACGGTCGCGGGCTCTTGCATGAGCTGCCCGACCAGCACGGCATGATGAAGACGCTGGCGCTCTATTCGCACACGCTGCTCAATCCGGAAGACCTGCCTTTCGTCGTCGACCGCGCCTTCTCGGTGCTCGTCTCCGGCCGGCCGGGGCCGGTGCACATCGAGATTCCGACCGACGTGATGGCGGCGAAGATCGCGCCGCAGGCGGTGCGCCCGGCGACGGCGACGCGCCCGCGCTCAGACAGCGAGACGCTGCAGCGTGCAGCGATCCTCTGCGCCGACGCCTCGCGGCCAGTCATCATCTGCGGCGGCGGCGCGTTGACGGCGGAAGCCGAAGTGACGGCGCTTGCCGAGAAGATCGGCGCGCCTGTCGTCACCACGGTCAATGCTCGCGGCATGCTCGCCGGCAACCCCTTGCGCGTTCCCGCAAGCCCCAGCCTGAAGGCGGTGCGGTCGCTCCTCAAGGAAGCGGACCTTGTCCTGGCGCTCGGCACCGAAATGGGCCAGACGGACTACGACATGTATGCCGATGGCGGTTTCCCGGCCTTGCGCAATCTCATCCGCACCGACATTGACTCAGCGCAGCTCGCGCGCGGGCCGCATGCAGCCCTTTCCATTCTCTCCGGCGCCAAAGCGGCCACGGCAGGCATCCTCGCCTTCCTGCCCGGCCACACCGCGAAGGATGGCGTCGGGCGCGCCGAAACCGCGAGACGGGCAGCGCTGAAGGAACTGACGCCGAAGATGAAGGCCGAGATCGGCATCATCGACACGGTCTACAGGACGTTGCCGGACTGCACCGTTGTCGGTGACTCGACCCAGGCCGTCTATGCCGGCAATCTCTATTGCGATGCGCCGCGCCAGCGCAGCTGGTTCAATTCCGCGACCGGCTACGGCTCGCTCGGCTACGCTCCGCCGGCGGCCGTGGGCGCTGCGGTTGCCGATCCGTCGCGTCCGGTCGTGTGCCTTGTCGGCGACGGCGGCTTCCAGTTCTCGCTGGCCGAGATCGGGTCCGCGGTGGATGCGCAGGCGAAGGTGATCTTCCTCGTCTGGAACAATGACGGCTACCAGGAGATCGAGTCCTACATGGTCGACGCCGGCGTTACCCCTGAAGGGGTCAGGCCCTCGGCGCCGGACTTCCTGATGGCGGCCAAGGCCTATGGGGTCGAGGGGCAGCGGCTCACCGCGGTTGCCGATCTGGCGCAGGCGCTTGCCGCAGCCGCAGAGCGCAAAGGCCCGTCGCTCATCGAGATCCACGAGAGGCGGACGGCGGGTCTCTCGGCCTGACCGCGCCTCAGTCGCACAACGGGCCGGATTTGACTTTTCCGGCCCGCAATGGTGTTAAGGGCGCCCATGCTCGAATCCGGCCACGTTCTTTCGTTAAGGTCGGGCATTCGGGCTGAGTTTCGTCTCGCTGGCGCTGCAGCGCCGCGCGTCTTGTAGGCGCCAAGGAAAGGGACCGCGTCCTCGATGGACCGCTTGGGTGGTGGCAGCAAGAATATGCAGGCCGGCCGGCTTCTCGCCGTGCTGTGGCTGTTCTGCGCCTCCTTCGCAATGCAGGTCATCTCGGTTGGGCAGAGCATTCCGTCCCGCTCGTCCTCTGGCGCCCAGGCCGGTAATGTCACCGATACCGGCTCGACCGATCGCCCTGCAGCCCGGCAGATCTCGCGGGCGACACCGCTTTCAGACCTTCGGTTCACGGCCGAGCGCAAGGACGCGAAGTCCGCGACCGACGATGGGTTACCGGCGCTGCTGCCGGTATCCGCGGAGCTGGAATTTCCCCAATCGTCGGACGGTCGGTTCCTGCGCCGTGTCGCAGAGCAGATCGGCGGGGCTTCGAGCTATGGGCCCCATATTCGCGCACCCCCGCGCGCCTGATCCATCAAGCATATTCTGGCTCGTTTGCGGCTTGGACCGCTACGCCGCCATTGATGAAACAAAGTCCTGACGACGCGCCCCGTGCCCGTGCAGGCTCTTTTGGAACCACAACATGCGTACATCGAAATGGGCGATTCTCGTCTATGTCGCCGTGATCATCTTCGGATGCGTCGCGGCGCTTCCCAACGTGCTGACGCCAGCACAGCGTGAACAATTCGCCGCCTGGCTGCCGGTCAAGCCGGTGACTCTCGGCCTCGACCTCAAGGGCGGTTCGCACCTCGTCCTCGAAGTCGACGCCGCCGGCCTGCGCAAGGCCCGCCTCGAAACCTTACTCGACGATACGCGTCGGGCGCTGCGCGCCGAACGCGTTCCGGCTTCGTCGGCCCGCATCGCCGGCGACACCGTGACGGTCAAGATCGAAGACGCTGCCGACCGCGAGAAGGTTCTGCCGAAGCTTAAAGAGTTGGCTGCCCCGGTTGGCACGCTCGGCTTTGGCGGCTCGGCTTCCGATATCGCGGTCACCGAGGATGGCGACACCATCACGGTCGCCATGACCGAGGCCGGCCTCGCCGACCGCACCACCAAGGCGGTTGAGCAGAGCCTGGAAATCATTCGTCAGCGCGTCGATACCGTCGGTGTTGCCGAGCCGCTGATCCAGCGCGTCGGCTCCGACCGCATCCTCGTCCAGCTTCCAGGCCTCGAGGATCCGACGGCACTGCGCCAGCTTCTCGGCTCCACAGCCCAGATGAGCTTCCACATGGTCGACCAGACTGTGGATCCCAATCAGCCGGCACCACGTGGCGTCGACATCCTGCCGGGTGCGCACGACAACAACAAATATGCGGTCGAAAGTCGCGTTGCGATTTCGGGCGAGCGGCTGGCCGATGCCAAGGCCGGCTTCGATCAGCGCACCAACGAGCCGATCGTTTCCTTCACCTTCGACTCCCTGGGTGCCCGCCAGTTCGCGGAAATTACCCAGGCCGCTGTCGGCCGGCCCTTTGCGATCGTGCTTGACGGCAAGGTTCTGACGGCACCGGTCATCCGCGAGCCGATCATCGGTGGCAATGGCCAGATCAGCGGCAATTTCACCGCGCAGGAAGCAACCGTTCTGTCAGCGCTCCTGCGCTCGGGCGCGCTGCCTGCACCGCTGACTGTCATCGAAGAACGCTCGGTCGGCCCGAACCTCGGCTCGGATTCCATCCGCATGGGCATCTATACCGGCCTTGCCGGCTTCGCCCTCGTGGTTACCCTCATGGTCGTGCTCTACGGCGCATGGGGCATGATCGCCAATGTCGGCCTGGTGCTGCACACGATCCTGACGATCGCGCTGTTGGCCATGCTCGGCTCGACGCTGACGTTGCCCGGCATCGCCGGTATCATTCTCGGCATCGGCATGGCGGTGGACGCCAACATCCTGATCAACGCGCGTATTCGCGAAGAGACGGAAGGCGGCGCCGGCGCGATGAAGGCGCTCGATATCGGCTTCAACAAGGCCTATGCAACCATCATCGACTCCAACGTCACGACGCTTTCGGGCACCGTGCTGCTGTTCGCCTTCGGCTCCGGCCCGGTGAAGGGCTTCGCGGTCACCATGATGCTCGGCATCATCATCTCGATGTTCACGTCGATCACCGTCGTACGCCTGATGATGCGTGAGGTCGTCGTTCGCCGGAAGATGAAGAAGCTCCAAATTCCGTCGCTCTTCGGCAAGGTTCCGAAGCTTCCGTCCTTCTCCTTCATGAAGGGCCGCTTCGTCGCCATCGGGATGTCGGCGTTCCTGTCGATTAGCTCGGTGGTGCTGTTCTTCACGCCGGGCCTCAACTACGGCATCGACTTCGTCGGCGGTATTCAGGTCGAAACCACCTCGAAGAACACGCTCGACCTTCCGACGCTGCGCCACAACCTCGAAGCGCTCAACATCGGCGAAGTGGCGCTGCAGGAGTTCGGCCAGGACAAGTCGGTTCTGATCCGCGTTCAGCGTCAGCCGGGCGGCGAGCAGGAGCAGACGGCGGCACTGAACCGCATCAAGGACACCGTAGTCCAGACAATCTCCGATGCGACCTTCGAGCGTACCGAGGTCGTCGGACCGACCGTCAGCACCGAACTTGCCCGTTCGGGCTTCCTCGCCGTCGGTCTCGCGATGGTGGCGATCCTGCTCTACATCTGGTTCCGCTTCGAATGGCACTTCGCCGTCGGCGCGATCGCAGTTCTATTGCTGGACATCACCAAGACGATCGGCTTCTTCGCGCTCACGGGCATCGACTTCAACCTGACGGCCATCGCCGCGCTGCTGACGATGATCGGCTACTCGGTCAACGACAAGGTCGTGGTTTATGACCGCATGCGCGAGAACCTCCGCAAGTATAAGTCGATGCCGTTCTCCGACCTGATCGACATGAGCATCAACCAGGTGATCGCGCGATGCATCTTCACCTCGATGGCGACGGCCCTGTCGCTGGTGCCGATGGCGATCTGGGGTGGCGACGCGGTCAAGAGCTTCGCCTGGCCGATGATTTTCGGCGTGATCGTTGCGACCACGTCGTCGATCTATATCGGCGGACCGATCCTGCTCTTCCTGAACCGTTGGTGGAAAGATCGCGAAGCGTCTCGTTCGAGCACCACGCCTCAGGCGGGCACGCCGGCGGCGTGATCCGGCGGTCCCGGGATACAAAACGTGAAGGGGCGGCCCGGCGGGCCGCCCCTTTTTTGTCCGAATGTGCTGTCTTTATCCCCTCGTGCCTTGCAGACTGATTCTTCGCTACCTAGATAGCGAGGGTCTCCGGTTCCGGGGCGGGAGAACGGATTTTGCGTCCGCGTCCCCCTAAGATTTGAAGGGTGAGAATTATTTTTCGCATCTTCATCTTTTTAATTGACGGAATTGGTAGATTATTCTAGTTTGCCAATACGTGACGCGGGGAGTCCGCCTCACGGTTGTTCATCAAACGCACCGGCATGCTGATGCCGGGCCAGCCAAAGGAGAGTGACATGTTCGGAAACGTCTCGACCGCCGCCTTCTTCGGCACGCGTCTCCTTTGTCGCGCAACAGAGAAACGTCACATTCGCAATCTCTGCCGAATGTGACCGTCGAACCCCTCGAACTTTATCTTTTGCCGAAATTGAAAGTCTCCGCGCCTCCGGCGTGGAAGGAGCGTTATTTGTATGAGCAAGCAAGTTATCGAATTTGGCGGCGAAGCCGTCGGTGTGGTCGTCCCGGATGAAGATCGCTTCAAGTTCGTGGCGGTGAAGTATCACGTCTGGGATCTGGACGCGAAGCGCTTCGGCTCGGCCGAGGAAGCACGTGCCGCGATCCGCCAGCTGCTGGCCCACCAGGCCGTGTCGGCGAAGCGGCGGGGTCACAGCGCAGCCGCATGAAGCGGGTGAGAAAGGTCGTTTTCGGCTTTTCTCCCGCATCCGCCCGATACTTCTGAAAATCGTCGCTTCCGCTGCAAGCGTGGCCGCGACTTCGGCCAATTCCCCACTATAATTATATGTTGGCAGTACGTTTCTTGTGCTATGCCAAGATGTATTTGCATTTGCGCGGATGATTCCCGTATCGGGAGCCGCAGGGAAAGCGTGCCGGAATGCTGACGAAGAAGGGAAAATACGGTCTGAAGGCTTTGGTCGATCTTGCACGGCTGGAGCCGGGGGAGACCGCCTTCATCACCGAAATCGCCCAGCGCAACAATATCCCGAAGAAGTTCCTGGACACGATCCTGCTCGAACTGCGCAACGCCGGCATGCTGCGCTCGAAGAAGGGCCCGGGCGGCGGTTATTCGCTATCGCGGCCCGCTGCCGAAATTCGCATCGGCCATGTGATCCGCACGCTGGATGGGCCGTTGGCGCCGATCCGCTGTGCCAGCCGCACGGCCTATGAGGTCTGCGAGGACTGCAACGATCCCGAGACCTGTCAGGTGCGGGTATCGATGACCACGGTGCGCGACGCCGTTGCTGCGATCCTCGACTCGATGACGCTTGAAGAGTTCGCCGCCGACAAGTCGATGCCGCTCGAAACTGTCGAAGAAATGCGGGCCGGCTGACGAAAACGCCGCCGATCGCGCCAGTTTTCCCCCGAAGTCTGCTTCCAAGGCTTGGTTTGCCAAGAAAAAGCGCTTATCTGCCGTCAATGGTCTGGCGGGCAGCGTTGCAGCCTGCCACTTAAGTCTTCGTAAGATCGGGGTCATCATGGGTTTGAGACAAGCATCTGCGCATGAGCGCACCGCGGTTGCGGCTTTGGAGTCGATCGGCCGGACGCTGACGACTGCAATGGTCGGCATCAAGGCGCTGACTGACCACCTTGGCTCCGACGAAGCTTTTGCCCGCAGTGTCGTCGATGCAGTCGAGTTGATCGGCGAGAGCCAGGGGCGTGTCGTCGTCTCCGGCGTCGGCAAGAGCGGCCATATCGGCCGCAAGATCGCTGCGACCCTAGCATCGACCGGCACCTCGGCCTATTTCGTGCATCCGACCGAAGCGAGCCACGGCGACCTTGGCATGGTCACCTCGCAGGACG
Source organism: Ensifer sp. EB106-03-01-XG145 (assembly GCF_058792075.1). NCBI lineage: Bacteria > Pseudomonadati > Pseudomonadota > Alphaproteobacteria > Hyphomicrobiales > Rhizobiaceae > Ensifer > Ensifer sp. EB106-03-01-XG145. The sequence goes on from NZ_JBYTEC010000001.1 coordinate 530,165, forward strand.
TGCTGATCCTGCTCTCGTGGTCGGGGGAGACGGCCGAGCTCGCCAACATGCTCACCTATGCCAAGCGCTTCAACGTGCCGATCGTCTCGATCTGTGCCAACCGCGACAGCGTGCTGGCGCGGAATTCCGAAGTGCCGATCGTACTGCCCAAGGTGCAGGAAGCCTGCCCGCACGGCCTCGCGCCGACGACATCCGCAATGCTGCAGCTCGCCGTCGGCGACGCGGTGGCGATCGCGCTTCTGGAACGGCGCGGCTTTTCGGCCGAAGATTTCAAGACATTCCACCCCGGTGGCAAGCTCGGTGCGCAGTTGCGGCTGGTCCGCGAGCTGGCGCATGAGGGCGCCCAGATGCCACTGCTCCAGACGGGGCGGCCGATGAGCGAGGCCCTCATCGAAATGTCGTCGAAGGGTTTCGGCGTCGTCGGCATCGTCGATGACACCGGCAAGCTTGTCGGTGTGATCACCGATGGCGACCTGCGCCGCCACATGTCGGGCGATCTGCTCCAGCAACCGGTCGAGGCGGTGATGTCGCGCAATCCGCGGGTGATCCGTGGCGACGTGCTCGCGAGTGGCGCCATGGAATTCATGCAGCAGCACAAGGTAACGGTGCTGTTCGTCGTCGGCGATGGCGGAGCACCGGTCAGCATCCTGCACATTCACGACCTGCTGCGCGCCGGCGTCGTCTGAGGGCTAGGGGTAGTACACCTCGCGAAAGCTGCCTAACCCTTGACCACGGCGGGCCAGTCGCCCGTCGTGCCCGGCTGCACCGGCCGTTCCAGATAGGTTGAAAGCACCACATAGCTGCGCGTCGCCTTGACGCCGGGCGTGTCGTAGAGGCGCGCCAGCAGCCCCTCCAGCGCATGGGTGCTTTCCGTGCGGACTTTGAGCAGCATGCAGGTATCGCCCGCGACCGAGTGGATCTCCTCCACCTCGGGGCATTCCTCGATGGCAAGCAGCGCCTGTGTCTTTCCCCAGCCGGTCGTGTCGACATGGACGAAGGCGAGCAACGTCTTGCCGACGGCCTCGGGATCGATCAGCGCTGCCACGCGGCGGATCGCCCCTGATCGCCTGAGCCGCTTCACACGCTCATGCGCCGCCGGTGGCGAAAGCCCGACCCGTTCACCGAGTTCGACATAGCTCGTCGTCGCATCCTCGACCAGCACGCCTAATAGTTTTCGGTCCATCGCGTCGAGGTCGCGCTCCGGTGGACGCTTCCGCCGAACGTCATCTGTATTTTGATCCATTCCGATGTTTCCTCTTGCTGCTGAATTTCATTCTGCAAACATGAGACAATGACGAACATCAATCAATCCATTTCCAGCGGTTCAGTCGACAGGGCACGTATCCCGCCCTTCGCCTACCTGCTCACCATCTGCATCGGCGTCATCGGCTCCAACTCCCTCGCCCTCGGGCCGATCGCGCCGGAGGTGGCGCGAAGCCTTGGCGCCAACGTTCCCGCCGTCATGACGGCCTCTGCCGTCTTTGGCCTGGGCACGGCCGTCAGCGCCGTTTTCCTTGGCCGCTTCATCGATCGCCATGGTCCGCGCCGCATGTTGGCTGCGGCTCTCTTGCTTCTGGCTGCAGGGCTCGGCGGCAGTGCGCTCGCGCCATCGCTTGCGTTCCTGGTTGCCGCCCAGCTCGTCGTCGGTCTGGCCGCGGGCATTGCGCTTCCCTCGATCTATACGCTGGCCTCGGTCATTGCGCCGACCGGACGCGAGAGCGAGACGATCGGCCTGGTGCTGACCGGCTGGACGCTCAGCATGGTGGCGGGCGTGCCGCTATCGGCAGCGATCGCTGATTTTGCCGGTTGGCGCACGGTCTATGTCATTGTCGCCGCCGCCACGTTGATCGCCTGCACTGCGGTCAAGTTTGCGCCGGCGCAGGAAGGCGCCACCGGTACAGCGACATCACCGCTGGCGGCATTGAGTGTTCCCGGCGTTGCACCGCTCTTGATCGCCTGCGCCGCCTTCATGGCCGCCTTCTACGGCGTCTATGCCTATATCGGCGAGCACCTGCATGCCGCACTCGGCCTGCCTGTCACCGCCAACGGTCTCATCGCCGTTTCCTATGGATTCGGTTTCGGCGCCGCCGCTTTTCTTGACCGCCTGATCGATCGTTTCGGCGCCGCCCGGTTGTTGCCGCTGATCTTCCTGGCGGTCGCGGGCGTCTACGTTGCCATGGCTGTGGCGAGCGGCTCCTACGCTGCCATGCTGGCCGTCGTCTTCCTTTGGGGGCTTGCCAACCATTTCGGGCTGAATGTGCTGATCATGCGGCTCACCGGCCTCGACCCCGCCAAGCGCGGCGCGATCATGGGGCTGAACAGCGGCGTCACCTATATCGCGCTCTTTGTCGGCACGATCGGGTTCGGTGCAGCCTATGCCCGGGCAGCCTTCTTTGTGCTGCCTTTGGCAGCGGCAGGCCTGATGCTCCTGGCGGCCTTCGCCGTCGCGACGGCGCGGCGGTAGTCTGGCTTAACAGACCCGCTGTTACGTCAGTCGTCGTCACGCGGAGGAGGCGATCCTCGGCCGCTTTTGCGGCTTGCGGCGTGGTGGCGGGTCCACGAAGGCGCCTGGCTGGTTGAGGCTGTTCTCGTTCAGCCGCGTGGCGATCGCCTCGGCGCCGGCATCGCTTCCGGCGCGCGAATAAAGATTTCCGCGTACCTGGATCGAGGCGGCGAGCAGGCGGAACATTGCGTTCGCCAGATCCGGATCTGGCGCCTGCGGCGCACGCCAGAAATCGTCGAGCGGCTGCTGGTCGGTCAGTCCGGCGATGTCGAACAAGGCCGTGCCGAGCACCTTCACCGGTCGCCCCTGCTTCAAGGCATGCAGACCGGCCGTCGAGTTGACCGTGACCATGCCTGCGCTTGCCTCCCCAAGCGTATCGAGGTTGCCTCCATCGAGATAGAAGACGCGCCCGCGAAGGTCGAACGCTGCCGCTCGTTCTTCGATGATCCTGCGCCAGGGGATCAGATCGTTGTCGAGCGGATGCACCTTGAAGACCAGGCGTGCATCGCGTGCGGCAAAGGTGGCGAAGGAAGCCAGCACTTCGGCAATCGCTTGCCTCTGGCTATGGAAGGGTGAGTGGGCCCTGAGCTGGAAATCGGTTTCGAGCTGCAGCGGGTAGACGAAATAGGGCGCATCCGCAGAAAGCAGTTTGGCAATGGTCGCCTCGGCCTCCGCGTTGCGCCGCTTTTCGGACAGGAGCCGGCGGACCCAGCCCGCATATTCGGCGAGTGGATGAAAGATCGCGTGGCGCTGATAGTGTGGGAAGAGGAACCAGAGAAAGACGTTCGGCAGATTGTAGAGCAGGTCATAGCTCGCATCGGCGAGGAACGTCTGGCTATAGTGCTTGCGCCAGTCCGGTTCCGGGACGCCCGCTGCTGCCGCAAGGATCTGCGCCGGATCGGACGGAAAATGCGAATTCGAGGACATGCCGTTGCGCTCGAGCGTCAGCCAGTCCGGCCGAAGATACCCCATCTCGACGATGGCGACTGCGACACCCTTGCGCCGCGCGACCGTGGTGGCTGCCTGGTGGTAGGCGCGTTCCTCGCCGAGCAGCAGCATGTCGGTGATGCCATGGCGCGCGATGAAGGCCTCGAGATAGGCTGGCCAATCGGCCGCCGTGCCGCGATAATTATAGGCACCCTTGCGGCCCCAGATGATCTGGTCGCCGACATTGAGGTTGATCCTCAGGCAGGTGTGGCCAATGGCTTCGAGCCGATCGGCGATCTTGCGGAAGATCGGCGACGAAGGACCTTGCAGGAACAGGAACACCCGTCGCCTTGGCCGATCGACCGCCCCGGTCGATGTCATCGAAGCGTTCTCCATCCGTCGAGCGCCGCTACCGCAGCGTATCCTTTCTGAGGTTGGCGTGGTTGAGCAGGGCCTCGAGCAAGTTCCAGGCTTCGACACTACTCGGTTCCACCGGCTTGTGGGAAGACGACTTGGCCTTGGCAAGCGGTACGATCAGGTAGTCGGTTCGCGGGTCCGGGAAGGGATCGGCAAAGGATTTGAGCAGCGGCGCATGGTCGCCGTAGAAGACGAGCCAGACCGGGCGGTCCAGCTTGTCGAGCCGCTCGCTCAGCGTGTTCAGCGCCGCATCGGATTGTTCGAGAATGGCCAGATAGATATCGACGGGATTGGTAAGATCACCGACGCGACCCGGCTCCCACGGGCCGTGATTGGCCATGGAGGCAACGAAGATGAAGCCGTTTTCATCCTCCGGCAGCTTCTCGCATGCGTCGATCACTTTTGCCGCAAGCTTCTCGTCGGAGACGTAGGGGCCGTCTCTTTCGGGGCGATGGTCGAAGCCGTCGAGCATGGTCAGCTTGGAAAAGCCGAGTTGCGGCATCGCCTTGTGCCGGAGAAAGAAGGTGCGGTCATAGGGATGGATGAAATGCGTGTTCCAGCCGGCGCGCTTCATCTTTCCCGGCCAGACCACGTCGGCATAGTGCGAGGCCCTGAGATAGGGGTAGCTGGCGTCGACGTGGATGTCGTCAGGCACCAGGCCGCTGATGACCGCGAATTCCGTGCGCAGCGTATAGCCGCCTTCGAAGACGCTGCTGAGGCGACCCCATTGCACCGCCTCGCGCCGCAGCCGATCCAAGGTCGGCATGTCAAGCGTATCGACGCCGAAGTGCCGCATGTCGATGAAGGATTCCGATTGCCAGACGACGATCAGCGGCGAGCCGTCGTCGCCGATCAGATCATGCACGGCGGCCCGGACGATCTCGGAGAGTTCCGCGACGATCTTTTCACGCCGCACGCCGAGCCAGACGATGAAGCGGAACACGACCGAGCCGAAGGTGCCGAAGCGCACCGTGTTCACCTTGACGTCGAGTGTTTTCAGCAGCCTTTGCACCAGCGCCGCCGTCGGGCGGTTCACCGGGCCGTAGAAGAGCAGAAGCCAGGGTCCGTAGGCGATCCCGAGCATCAACAGGATCCAGAACGCCTTGCCGCGATCGGGCAGGATGGCCGGCTCGAAATACATGTAAAGGCCGGACACGCCGAAGACATAGAGGAAGGCGACGGTCCAGAAGACGACGTTTAAAGAACTCGCATAGAAAATCGTCTTGTACTTGAAGACGTCGACGACGAGCGCGATATCCGAAAAGATCAGCGGCTCGCGGATGAACTTGAACTTGGCGCGGGAAATGCCGGTGAAGATGATGAAGAAGCTCATCGTGCCGGCTGCGGCATACAGCGGCCGCCAGGAGCCGGCGAAGAATCCTGCAAAGACCAGCGCGATGACCGGCAGGCGGGCAACCGCATCGACGACATCCTGCGTCCGCCCGAAGGGCGAGGGATGGGCGCGCCGCTCCCGCTTCGGCAGGGCAAAGCGATCGGTAAAGAAGATCACCGCACAGGAGAGCACGTAACAACAGAGCGTCAGTGTTCTTGGGTAGTCGTGCAGCTGAAAGGGAAGCAACGCCAAGCGGAAACCTTCATGTCTTCATGCCGGCCGACGCCGCTTGATGCGGCACAGCGTCCGCCCGACACTTAGATCTTATCGCTTGGACGTACAAGCGCCGTCAGGTCCGGCGCTCCGACACTCCACTATTATGCGTCGCGGTGTTGCCGCCGCGCGCAATCACCCTGTCGAACCACCAGTTGAGCAAGGGACGAATGGCCGGCGCGAAGCGGCCGAGGAGAAAGAGCGTGGTGCCGAAGTAGATTTCGAACCGCCCGCGGTCGATGCCCTTGGCGATTGTCTTCGCCACGGCGTCGGCAGGCCAGGGACGGACCGTGCCCATGATTTTGGCCGCTTCCGGAGGACGGCTTGCGAGTTCGCGCTGAAACTGGGGTGTCTCCGTATCCGGCGGAAAACACACGGAGACGCTGACGCCGTGGGCGCAGGCTTCCGAGCGCAGCGCCTGGGCGAAGCCGTGCAGCGCGAACTTCGACGCGCAATAGGCGGAATAGCCGTAGATGCCGATGAGGCCGGCGCCGGAGGAGATCATCATGATCCGGCCATGGCCACGCCGCTTCATGCCGTCATAGACAGCACGGACCGCGTGCACCGTGCCGGAGAAGTTGGTTTCCATCTGGCGTCGGAATGAAGCGCTGTCGAGTTCCTCGAAACGGCCGGGCTCGACGATACCTGCCGATGTCACCAGGATGTCGCAAGGACCGAAGGCTTGTTCGCACCGTAGGATCGCCGCCTCGACATCGCTTTCCGCAGCAACATCGGCAGCCTCGATCCTGATGTTGTCGGCGCTGCTCCCGCTTGAGCGGGCCAGGTCTGCTTGCGCCCGTTCCAAAAGGTCTCGAGAGCGCGCGATCAGCGAGACGCGGGCGCCACGAGCCGCGTAGATGGATGCAACTGCAAATCCGATACCGCTCGAGCCACCGGTGATGATCACATGCGTCATGCTGATATCCCGCTCAAGAGCAATTCCAGGAAAAGTGCGAAGCGGTTTTGCGTCCACAATTGCGCGAAAACGACGCAGTGATCTCGGGTCAGCGCGCCGAGAGCGCTTTCATCATCTGATCGATGTCAATGCCGCCCAGTCCGAAGTTTCGCTCGGTGAGGTCCGTCAGCCGTTCCGCCGTCAATGTTACCGTCCGGCGGATCTGCTCTTCCGTATGATCGCTGGTGATGAAGAAGCGCAGGCGCGCTAGACCCTCGGGCACCGCCGGATGGATGATCGGCAGTGCATTGACCCCTTCGGCAAGCAGATCGTTCGAAAGCTGAACGGCACGCAGGGAATCGCCGACGATAACAGGAACGACGGAAAAGCCGCTGCTGAGACCCGTGTCGAGGCCGGCTTCCTTGGCAAGCTTCAGGAACAGGGCACCGTTGCGGCGCAATGCCGCCGTCCGCGCCGGTTCGCGTTCCAGCACGTCGAGGCTCGCGGTGGCGGATGCGGCCAGCACCGGCGCAAGGCCGACGCTGTAGACGAAGCCGCCGGCGGATGCCTTGAGCACCTCGACCAGTGCTTCGCTACCGGCGATGTAACCGCCACAGCTCGAGGTGGTCTTCGACAGCGTGCCCATCCAGACGTCGATCTCATGCGGATCGACGCCGAAATGCTCGGCAAGCCCCCGGCCGGTCTTGCCGAGGACGCCGAGCGAGTGCGCCTCGTCGACCATCAGCCAGAAGCCGTATTCGGCCCGGAGCTTCAGAAGAGCCGGTAGGTCGGCGACGTCACCGTCCATCGAGTAGATGCCCTCGACGATGACCATGATGCGGCGATAGTCGCCCGCGACGGTGCGCAGCACGTGTTCGAGATCGGCGACGTCATTGTGTTTGAACAGCCGCCGGGTCGCGCCCGAGAGCTTGATGCCGGCAAGCGCGCTGTTGTGGATGAACTCGTCATGGACGACGAGGTCCTTCGGGCCCATCAGGCAGCTGATGGCAGCGACGTTGGTCAGGTAACCGCTGACGAAACAGACGGCGGCATCGACGCCGTAGAAACCCGCGATCTTCTCTTCGAGCGCCATATGCACCGGCCGCTCTCCGGCGACGAGGCGGCTCGCCGAGGCGGAGATGCCAAAGGTGCCGATCGTATCCCGCGCCTTGGCCAGTACCTCCGCATGGCGGTTGAGGCCGAGGTAGTCGTAGGAGGCGAAGTTGATCAGCTTTCGGCCGTCGATGACGGTGGTCGCCCCGGCCGCGGTCTGGTGCGCGCGATAGAACGGATTGGCGATGCCGAGTTGCTCGCTCGCGAACTTCTGGGTCATCACCTGCTTGTATTCCGGCAGATCTTCGAAACGGGCCTGCTGCCGGCGCGCCGGCGGCGGCATCTCCCGCTCCGAGCGCGCCATGCGGTTGCGCTCGGAGGATTGATGCGTGTTCCGCATCCGGTCCAGCAGGTTCTCCTTGAGGCTGCTGGTCATCTTGGATGCGCCTGGACCGTTTCCGTTCGTGCTCATTGGCTCTGTGCTTTTTCCTTCGCCGTGCCGACGTGCCGCTGTGCGAGTTCGTTGACGATCTTGTCGTCGGCGGGCTCGGCATCGTCGCTCTGGTCGCGCTTGCTGACCTTCTCATAGAGCTTGCGGGCGACATCGCCAACCGTCGTGTTGTCAGCGACGCCGCTGAGCGGCATGTCGAAGCCGGTATTCTGCTGGAAGCTCATGCCGAGTTCGACCGCCATCAGGCTGTCGAGGCCGATTTCCTTCAGCACCTTGCTGCGTGTGACCGTATCCTTCGATACGCGCAGGATCGCGGCGATCTCGCCGGCGACGAGGTCGAAGAGGATGTCCTCGGCCTCCTGCGGCGACTTGCCCTCGATCATCGCGACGAGGTCCATCTGGGCGCCTTCGCCGCCGGTGGCGTGCTGGTCGGCGCTGCGCAGGATGACTTCGAAGAGGGCGTTTTTGGCAACCGGCAGGTTACGCGCAGCCGACCAGTCGATCTCCGAGATCATCACCGTGGCCGCATCGACGGTGCCCGGATCGAAGGCCAGGTGGCTCTCGACCATGTCGAGCGCCGTCTGTGCCTTCAGTGCCGTCTTGCCGATACGCTTGGCGAGCAGATCGTTCACATCGGTGTTCTGGACCAGGTAACCCTTGTCGGCGATCGCGCCGAAGCCGACGGCAAGACCCGCAAGACCACGGGCGCGACGGGCGCGGGCGAGGCCTTCGAGGTAGCCGTTGGCGGCGACGTAGTTCGCCTGTCCCGGGTTGCCGACAAGCGTTGTCGCCGACGAGAACAGGATGAAGTTGTCGAGCTTGTCGTCGTTGGTCAGCTGATCGAGAACGGCTGCGCCCTTGGCCTTGGTGTCAATGACCGGTCGGTTGCGCTCGCGATTGAGATTGCTGATCAGCGCGTCGTCGAGCACCATGGCGGCGTGGACGATCGAGCGGAGCGGTGCAATCGCACGCAACTCCTTGAGGAGACGCTCGGTCGCCGTCGGGTCGGTGACGTCACAGGCGTGTACCGTTGCCGACACGCCGGCCTTCGCCCAGGCCTCGATCATCGCCGTCGTTTCGGCATCCGCCTGGCCGCGGCGCGAGCAGAGCGCGATCGTCGTCGCGCCCTTTTCGACGAGCCAGTTGGCAGCAGCCAGACCGAAACCGCCGATGCCGCCGACGACGAGATGCATGCCGTTCGGATCGACCTGCATGCCGCCATGCGGACGCTTGGCAACGCGATGCTTGCCGGTGACCGGCGGCAACACGACGATCTTGCCGATATGGCCCGCATTCTGCATCAGCCGGAACGCATTGCCGATTTCGTCGAAGTCGAAGGCACGGTAGGGAAGCGGCGTCAGCTTGCCGTCTTCGAACAACGCGCCGATCTCGGTGAAGATCCGCTTGGTGAGCTTCGGCTGATTGACCAGCAGCTGGTCGGCGTCGATGCCGAAATAGCTGACATTGCGGCGGAAGGGCCGGAGACCAATCTTGCTGTCGGCATAGTAGTCGCGTTTGCCGAGCTCGAGGAAGCGACCGAAGGGCTTCACGAGTGCCAGGCTCTGTTCCATGGCTTCGGCAAAGAGCGAATTCAGAACGAGATCGACACCCTCTCCGTCCGTTACGGCGCGAACGTCGTTGACGAAACCGAGCGAACGGGAATCGAAGACGTGATCGGCACCCAGCATCGACAGGAAGCGGCGCTTCTCGCGCGTGCCTGCCGTGGCGATGACCTTGGCACCCTTCAGTTTCGCGACCTGCAGCGCGGCAAGGCCGACGCCGCCGGCAGCGCCGTGGATGAGGATCGTTTCGTCCGGCTGGATGCGGCCGAGTTCCACCATGGCGTAATAGGCGGTCAGGAAGGCGACAGGCACCGTTGCTGCGGCAACCGGGCTGACAGTCTGCGGCAACCTGGCGACGCCGGCGCGTGAGACGACGGCGTGGGTCGAGAAGGCGGATGAGGCGATTGCCATGACGGCATCACCGACCACGAGATCGTCGACGCCTTCGCCAACGGCAACCACGTGGCCGGAGAGTTCCATGCCGATCGTCGCGCCTGCGAAACCATCTTCGAGCGCTTCTTCGGGCAGCAGGCCCATCGCCCACATCACGTCGCGGAAGTTGAGGCCTGTCGCGGCAACCGCGACGACGACTTCACCCGGACCTGCGGCGGGAATGTCGCTCTCTTCCCAGACGATGCTGCCCACCTGCGAGCTGACGCGCTGACGGATCGTTGCGGCCTTGAAGGTGTCGATCGCCGCATGGGCGTTGTCGACCGGGCCGGGCACGGCACGGATTTCGGAAAGCGCCGCGTCTTGTCCCTCTAGCAGCCACTCGCGGTTGGCGTTGGCGCTGCCGAGCAGCGGAGATGCTGCCGCGATCTGCTCGATCGTGGTCGGCGAACCGTCGATATCGAGCGAGTGCACTTCGAGGAACTCATATTCGTTCTGAAGCACGCGGGCGAAGGCCCAGAGACCGGCATTGACGCCGTCGCTTGCAACCGTTTTGCCCGTTGTCCGGCTCGCGATCGGGGCTCCGCCTGGCGCGACGAGCACGAGACGCGGACGATTTTCGCCAGCAGGCTCGGCTCCGCCGATATGCTGACGCAAGGCTTCGGCAAAGGCGCCGAGAGCAAGGATTTGGGTCTGCAGCGAAGCGGAATCGTCTGTTCGGGATGCAGCTGTCGGCGACGCGAGGAAGATTGCCCGCAGCGGCTGTTCGCCAAGGGCCTCGAAACCGCTGAGAAGCGCTGCTTTGTCGGCTGCGATATCGCCGCTGAGATTGACCGGAATAGCCGATGCCGAAGGCTTGTTGCCCTTGCCGCCCGCGATCTGCAGCAGCAGATAGGGGCCGGTAGCCGGTGCTTCGGCACTTACGGACGCCGCGGCGGCGCCGCGCGCTTCGAGCAGGATGACATTGCCGCTCGCGCATTCGCGATCTGCAATATTGACGTCGCGCAGATCGAGATCACCGAAACATTTCTGCCAGTGCGGGACCGCCGCAAGATTGCCGATCGGGAATTCCGCGGTCTGGCTGCGGGCGAACCACCCCTCGGAAAGTCCGAGGGCAAAATCGTTGAAGAGCGATGGCGCGCTGACGGCGGCTATCAACCCGCCGGTATCGCGAAGCGTCGAGCGAAGCGCGGTGCGGACCGCCACGTCGTCCTCGATCAGGCTGTAAAGCCCGTCAGAGGCGCTGACTGCGAGGTCGAAGGACGTGAGCGTTGCAAGCTCACCCTTTTTGAGAATGCGCACATGGGCGTCGTTCTCGAAGGCCAATTCAAGCCCACGCTGGGCGTTGTCGCGCGCTTCGAATACGGTGAGGCTTGCGCCGTGCTTTTCGGCAAGCGTCGCCAGTCGGCGGGTAAAGGCGGACGAAACGCTGCCGAGTTCGACGATGCGCAGGCGCGCGCCGGAAGATGCCGAAGTCAGGATCTTTTCGAGCGCCTCGAGGACGAACGCCATCCGCTCCCGGCTTGCCCCGGAGTGGACGGCTTGATGATCAAGCGTGGCATCGCTGATGAAGGTGGTGCCATGAGCCGTTTCGTCGCCGGCCTGGAGCGCGTCAAGGCGCGCAAGGGCCTCCGCATAGGCATTGTTGATCAAGACGGCTTCGACGGCGCGGTCGGACCGCTCGCCATAGAGTTCGCGCAGGATCTCCGGGACGCTCGGCAGGTTGAAGTCCTGAGCAATCGTCCAGACGCCGTCCTTGTGCTCGCAGAGACCGGCGTCTTCCAGGACGTAGAGGCAGCTCGTCAGGAAACATTGGAAGGCAAAATCGCCGGGCAGGTTGTTGCCCTGAATGGTCGATCGACCCTTGGCGAGTTTGAGCGCAATCTCCTGGCAGGCGCGATAGATGGCTGCGTTGAAGAGCAACGTCGTGTTGTCGACGCCGGCTTCGCTGGCGGCAGGCATGGTGATCTTGATCGGCGCCGGCGCTTTACCCTGCAGACCCGGCAGCGTCGCTTCCGATTGCACGGCCTCGTAGTGGAAGGACAGCGCGTCGAGCGTCTTGTGCTTGCGCAGATAGGTACGGCGGAAGCGGCAATCCTCGAAGTGCGCGATCGGTGCGCCCGACTTGTCGAAGAAATGGAACTTCGCCTTGATCGAATTGGGGCTGACGCGCTCGATCTCGATCATTGCGCGCGCGATTGGCTGGCTGCCGTTGACGACCCGCACCGAACCGAAGCGCACGGGGATATAGGGGGCACCGCTCTTGTCGCCGGTGAAACGATCGAAGAGGGCGACAAGCCCGTGGAAGGTTGCGTCGACAGAGATCGGGTTCAAGGCGTAGGTGACGAGCGGGTGGCCAGCTGCATCAGGCGTCTTCAGCTCGACATCGACAAGCCGATCGCCATAGGCGACGGCCTTGGCCAGCAGCTGGAAGCGCGGGCCGTAGTCGAGACCGAACTGTTTCGCCGTCTCATAGGCACGGCCAGGCGCAACCGTTGCGGTCTTCGCCAAGCCGGCAAGCGACGGATAGGCGCGCTCCTCGGCCGGCAATGGCTTGCGGCAGCGGGCAACCGCATGCACGGCCCAATCGTCTTCCGACAGCCGTTCGCGCGAGCGGATCTCGATGTCGCCGGTCTCCGGCGAAAGCACCGTCGACAGCTCCATGATCTTCGTATCGCTGAGTTCCAGCGGGCGAACGATCTCCAGATTGGTGATCTCAACTTCGTCGCTGCCGTAGAACTGCTGTGCAGCGGCGACAGCGATTTCGATGAAGCCACTGCCCGGCAGGATCGCCTTGCCGTCCACGACGTGTTCGGCGAGGTCGGGGAAGAGATGGGCGTCGACATGGTTCTTCCAGCTGCCGCTGTTCGGGTCGCTGCGCCAGCCGATCAGGCGGTAGGGCTTGGCGGTCCGGCCGAAGAGGTCGGTGGCGTCGGTCGTTGCTGCGGGGCGCAGCTCGACGGGCTCGAACGGCAGGCTGGGAAGGGCGATCGAAGCGTTGCGCTTGCCGAAGACGCGGGTCGTGTCGACCACCGCGCCGTGCGCGACGGCACGCGCCATCGCTGCCGAAATCGGGTCCTGGCCGGTTTCGCCGACATCCCGGAGCAGGGTCGGTACGACCATGCCCGGGGCTGCAGCCTGCTTGATCGTCTCCTTGACATAGGACGACAGGATCGGACGCGGCGAAATTTCAATGAACAGGCGGCAACCCATCTCGATCGCGGCCTCGGCGGCCGCCTGGAAGCGGACCGGCTCGCGCACGTTCTTCCACCAGTAGTCCGGATCGAGTTGCGTGCCATCGAGCGCGGCACCCGTGACCGTCGACAGATAGGCGAGCTCGGTGCGCCGCGGTGCGATATCCGGAATGTCGGAGAGGAAGGCGTCCTTCGCCCGATCGATGATCGGGTGGTGGAAGGGATAGTTGATGTCGAGAATCTGGACCGGGATCTTCGCCTTGCGCGCAGCGTCGCGGAAGGCCGAGATCTGGTCGGCCGGTCCCGAGATCGTCACGGAATTGTGGGCATTGACCGCTGCGACGCAGAGGTTGTCGAGACCGCGCGCCTCGGCAAAGGCGCGGGCGGCGTCTTCTCCGAGCATGACGGCCGCCATCGTGCCGTGGCCGGCAAGCAGGTCCTGATGCAGCGAGCGCTTCGCCACGATCGAAACGGCGTCGACCAGTGAGAGCGCACCGGCGGCGTAGGCGGCGGCGATTTCACCGACGGAGTGGCCGAAGACCGCGACCGGCTTGACGCCCATGGCAACCAGCGAGTCGGAGAGGGCGGCCTGCACCGCGAAGAGCAATGGCTGGGCGATCTTCGTATCGGCAAGCTTCTTGTCGAGATCAGGATCGGTGAGAAGATCGGTCAATGCGATGTCGGAGTGGAACTTGAACAGCGCGCTGACCGAGGTGAAGCACTGACGGAAATGCAGGTTCTCGCGGAACGCTTCGACGCCCATGCCGGCCCATTGTGAGCCGTTGCCGGAGAAGACGAAGGCGACCTTGGCGTCGCGGACGACGGCTTCGCCGACTTCACCGATGCCGGAGCCCGGCTTTTCCAGGTGGCTGGCGATCGCGCGGACGATATCTTCCGGCTGATCGCTGCGGGCGGCAAAGCGATGGCGCATGTGGGTGCGGTTTGCACCCGATGCGGCGATCATCGCCCGTGCTTCCCCCTTGGAAGCATGTGCGAACGCCGCCTTATAGTCGCTGAGAAGCGCCTCCAGGCTCGACGCCGTATGGGCGCTCGCCAGGAAGACATGGCCGGAAGACGATGGGTTTGACGCCCTTTCGTCGGCCGCGGGTTCCGGATCGCTGATGACGACGTGGGCATTGGCGCCGCCGAAGCCGAAGGAATTGATGCCGGCAAGGCGAGCGCGTTTTCCCCGCAGCAGCTCGATCGGGTTCGCCGTGACGCGCACGTTGAGACCGTCGAAGTCGATGTGTTCGTTCGGCGTGTCGAAGTGCAGCGAAGCCGGCAGATAGTTGTTTTCAAGCGCCATGACGGCCTTCAGCATGCCGAAGAGGCCGGAAGCGGGTTCCGTGTGGCCGATGTTCGACTTGATCGAACCGATCGGCACCGGTGCCCGGCGCTTGGCGCCGATGACCGTTCCGATCGACCAGACCTCGGCGGGATCGCCGACCTTGGTGCCGGTGCCGTGGCCCTCGACGAAGGCCACCTGGTTGGCGTCGATGCCGTTGCCTTCGTAGATCGCCCGCAGAAGATTGGCCTGCGCCTCGCGGGAGGGGAGCGAAATGCCGTTGGTGCGCCCGGCCGAGTTCACGCCGGTCGCGACGATGCGCGCGTAGCTGCGGTCCTTCTCCCGGCGCGCCCTGTCCGAGCGGCGCAAGACGAAGACCACGCCACCTTCGGCGCGCACATAACCGGCGCCGTCATTGTCGTAGGCGCGGCAAAGCCCCTCGGGCGAAAGCATGCGTGCCTGGGCGAAGCCGACGAAGGGAAGGGGATGGGCAAGGATGTTGACGCCACCGACGATCGCGGTGTCGATCTCGCCCGACGTCAGAGCCCGCATCGCCTGGTCGAGCGCGACCAGCGAGGAGGAACAGGCGGTATCGACCGTCATGCTCGGACCGCTGAGGCCAAAGATATGCGAGATACGGTTGGAAACGATCGACAGCGTGTTGCCGGTCATGAAGTAAGGGCCGGCGGCAGCCGGGTCCTCGACCGTCAGGTTGGCATGATCGAGGCTCGATGCACCGATATAGACGCCGACATTCTCGCCATTCAGCGACGTTGCAGAGATATTGGCGTCTTCCAGTGCGCGCCAGGCGAGCTGAAGCAGCACGCGCTGCTGCGGATCCATGTACATGGCTTCGCGCTGCGACATGCCGAAGACGGCGGGATCGAAATCATAGAGTTGGTCCAGCACGCCGGCGGCAAAGGAATAGGTCTTGCCCTGCGTGCCCATGACGGGGTGCCAAAAACGCGCGACGTCCCAGCGATCCGACGGAATGCTGGTGACGGTGCACTTGCCCTGACGAAGAAGTTTGAACAACGCCGAAGGCGATTCTGCTCCAGGGGCGAGGCATGCTCGCCCAATTATCTCAACAGCCATGTATGATCGAACGCTCTAAACTGCCGCTAAAGTTGCATCTGCGATTGCGCGTCGGAGGCCGAAATGCAATCGCCAATCGTCATGCTGCCAGGCTATCCCCAGCTATATTCGTTCCGCCTCATTAGTCAGCTTTTAACTTAAAGTCCCTAGCTTTCAACCCCAAAGACTGAAGATATACACGCTGTCAACGCCAATCCAAGGCGGATAGGGCGATAAACCACACTCAAGGTAGAGAAGGTATGACCAGAAAGACGCGGCTCCAAATATTTTGCCCGTCTTGGTCTTCGGATGACTTGTTGTGGGACGGCGATTGTGCTTTTCAGAGACCGGCGAATTCCCGGTCGGGAGATAATGCGGCACGGAACTGTGAGTAAAATCATGGCTGTGTCGAATTTGGAGTGTCGTAGTTGAAACGAGTCAGTGCCCTTCTGCTTTGTACCGCCCTCGTGGGATGCCAGGCCGTTCCGGGCGAGGGGCCGCTGGCTGGGGCGATCGTCAAGGATGCCGGTCAATCCGGCGCCGAGATCGGCCGGCAAAATGCCACCGTTTTTGATATTGTCGATGTGGATGGCCGCTCCGCGCGCCTCGTTTCCGACTATGTCTCCTCGACGCTCAACCGCCGTTTCGGCATTGGCGGCGGCGTCGGCCGAGTCGTGATCGGCGTCGGCGACCAGCTCAAGGTCTCAATCTTCGAAGCCGGCAGCGACGGGCTGTTCTCGACGGCAGAGTCCAAGCAGACGAGCATCGATCTCGTCGTTCAGCCTGATGGCAAGGCTGCGATCCCCTATGTCGGTCCGGTCAACTTTGCCGGCCTGACGCTGGAGCAGGCGCGCCAGGAGATCCTGGAGGCGCTGAAGCAGAAGGCGGTCGAGCCTGATGTCATCGTCACCAGCATGAGCACCGCCTCGCGCAACGTCACGGTTTCCGGTGCAGTCGGCAAGTCGTCGGTCGTGCCGCTCAGCCTCGTCGACGAGACGATCAATGAGGTCATCGCCAAGGCGGGTGGCCCCGTTGCGCAGCCCTACGAGACCTATGTCACGCTGGTGCGCGGCAAGAAGACCGGAACGGTCCTCCTGAAGTCGATTATCGAAAATCCGTCGGAAAACATCCACGTCAAGCCGGGTGACCAGATCTTCGTATCGCGCGACCCGCGCCGCTTCACGATCCTCGGCGCAGTCAAGGCCAACCAGCGTGTCGAATTCGGCGCCAATGACCTGAACCTGCTCGAAGCCATGGGCCTTGCCGGCGGCGGCTCGGACTACACGCTCGACATGAAGGGCTATTTCATCTTCCGTTACGAAGAGCCTGATGTCGTCATGAGCCTGCTTGGCCAGCAGCGTTTCAACGAGATGCTGCGCAAGGGCATGAAGACCGACAGCACGGGTCGCTACCCGATCGTCTACCGCTTCGACATGAGCAAGCCGGATAGCCTGATCGTCGGCCAGACCTTCCCGATCAAGAACCGCGACGTCATCTATGCTTCGCGCCACCCCTCGGTCGACTTCTCGAAGTTCCTCAACTTCATCGCCCAGCCGGTCGGCATCGCCAATTCCGGTTTCTCGATCGCCGACAATCTCAACGGCAACTAATCACGTTAAACAGCTTTTCTCGGGGGCGTCGACCGCAGGGTCGGCGCCCTTTGCTTATCTATCCTCCTGATTTTCAAAGCACGTGGAAGCGGCTTGTCGCCGCTCAAATTCTGTGATTGATCTTGGACTTAAATCGATTTTGGTGATCGATGGACGTTGGCAGGCAGGAATGAACTATGGCGGATAAAGCGTTGATCGTCGTGGACGTGCAGAACGATTTCTGCCCGGGCGGAGCGCTTGCGGTTGCAGGCGGTGATGAGATCGTGCCGATGATCAACGGCTTGATTGGCCGCTTCGAGCACGTGGTGCTGACGCAGGACTGGCATCCCGCCGGCCATTCGAGCTTTGCCTCCAGCCATCCCGGCAAGACCCCCTTCGAGATGATCGCCATGCCCTATGGCGGCCAGACGCTCTGGCCGGATCACTGCGTCCAGGGAACAGCCGGTGCCGATTTCCATCCGGCGCTCGCGTGGACGCGGGCCGAACTCCTGATCCGCAAGGGCTTCCGGCCCGAGATCGACAGCTATTCCGCCTTCTTCGAAAACGATCGCCGGACACCGACGGGTCTCACCGGCTATCTCAGGGACCGCGGCATCAAGACGGTGACGCTGTGTGGGTTGGCGACCGATTTCTGCGTCGCCTTTTCTGCGCTTGATGCGGTTACACAGGGATTTTCGACATCCGTCATTCTCGAGGCCTGTCGGGGCATCGACCTCAACGGTTCGCTTCAGGCCATGGTCACGCGCATGCGCGATGCCGGTGTCGAGCTGAACTAGTTCGAGACCTTCGCGCTGAGGAAGGAGAGATTTCACCAATGACGAAGACCGATATCGCCAGGCGTGTCTATAACCATGCCTGGAAGCTCGACCCGATCGTGCGCAGCCTGCTGGACACGGATTTCTACAAGCTTTTGATGCTGCAGATGATCTGGCAGCTTTATCCGGATGTCGATGCGACCTTCTCGCTGATCAACCGCACGAAGACGGTGCGGCTTGCCGACGAGATCGACGAGCAGGAACTGCGCGATCAGCTTGATCATGCGCGCGAGCTGCGCTTCTCCAAGAAGGAGATGATCTGGCTCGCCGGTAACACGTTCTACGGTCGCAAGCAGATCTTCTCGCCGGAATTTCTTGCCTGGCTCGCCAAGTTCCGCCTGCCGGACTATGAGTTGAAACGCAGCGGCGGTCAGTTCGAATTGACCTTCCGTGGCCACTGGGCGGAAACCACCATGTGGGAGATCCCGGCGCTCGCGATCATCAATGAGTTGCGTTCACGCTCGGCGATGAAGGGCCTCGGCCCCTTTACCCTCGACGTGCTCTATGCTCGTGCGAAGGCGAAGATGTGGTCCAAGGTCGAGCGCCTGCGGCAGTATCCGAACCTCAGGATTTCGGATTTCGGTACGCGGCGCCGACACAGCTTCCTCTGGCAGCGCTGGTGCGTGGAGGCGCTGAAGGAAGGCATTGGAAGTTCCTTCTCGGGTTCCAGCAACGTGCTGCTTGCCATGGATACGGATCTGGAAGCGCTAGGCACCAACGCGCATGAGCTTCCGATGGTGGCCGCGGCGCTTGCCCGCAATGACAAGGAACTGGCTGCCGCCCCCTACAAGGTGCTGCAGGACTGGAACCAGCTCTATGGCGGCAACCTGTTGATCGTGCTGCCGGATGCGTTTGGAACGGCGGCGTTCCTTCGCGATGCGCCCAAGTGGGTCGCGGACTGGACGGGTTTCCGGCCGGACAGTGCGCCGCCGATCGAAGGTGGCGAGAAGATCCTCGCCTGGTGGAAGAAGATGGGCAAGGACCCGCGGGAGAAGCTGCTGATCTTCTCCGACGGCCTCGACGTCGACACGATCATCGAGACCTATCGCCATTTCGAGGGACGCGTGCGCATGAGCTTCGGCTGGGGCACCAACCTTACCAACGATTTTGCCGATTGCGCCCCGACGGAAATCAGCGGCCTCAACCCGATCTCGATCGTCTGCAAGGTCAGCGAAGCCGATGGCCGCCCGGCGGTGAAACTCTCCGACAATCCGCGCAAGGCGACCGGCGATCCGGCGGAGGTCGAGCGCTACCTCAAGTTCTTCGGCTCACAGGACTTCGTCGAGCAGGCGGTCAAGGTTTAGCCGCCAAGCTATTCCAAGAAAAGTGTGGAGCGGCTTTCCACCACTTCAAAAAAAGAAACCGGCAAGCGCCGGTTTCAAAAGGGGATCAAAGATGTTGCGACTGTCCATCATCGCAACGTCAAATCTGGCAGTGGAATCTTAAGGTTGCGTTAAGGCGCCAACCTGCCGTTGCATTTCTTCTCTAGAACACGAACATGTAGAGAAGGATGATGACGATGAGCGGCACGCCCATGAGCCAGAGAACGATACCTTTCATATGCAAGCCTCCGCGTTACTGCCTTTGAAACGGTAACGCGGCATCGGGGAATACGTTCCCGATGCTTGGTGCTCGAACAGTCGGTTCGATGGCGAGAGTGCCCCGTATGAAATCTACTTTCCCGAGCGGAGGGGGGAGGCGTGGGCGCGCCCGAATCGAAGGATATCGCAATTGGCCGAACACGATAATTGCTCCCGAAGGAAAATTCGGGAGCGGGAGGTCGGACTTTTGCGGACGCCTTGGATGGTTGCCCGAACAGAACGGCAGTGCAGGTGTCGCCGTTTACGCAGGACAAGCCAGGATAGTCGCGGCGTCCCAACGGAGATATCTGATTGATTTCGCATGAGGAAAACTGGTGCTGCTAGAGAGATTTGAACTCTCGGCCTCTCCCTTACCAAGGGAGTGCTCTACCCCTGAGCTATAGCAGCATCTGGCGGCCGGTTCGTTGACAAGCCGCATCAAGCGAGGGGGCTATTGCCATAGCTGAGCGGGGAGTGCAAGTCGCATTTCGAAGTTTTTCGTGAAGACCTGTGAGAAAGTTCGCCGGTGCTTCCGAAGACCCTGGTTTTGCGCTAATGCAGGACTATGCAAACAAACGACAGCGACGGCAAGAAAACCGAGCCCGTGCCGGAAGAGCAGCGGACCGAGGGCAAGGTGCGCCGGGAGAAGAAGAAGGATACGACCGAGTCGGACCTGAAAAAGGCGCGTCTTGCCAGGAACTTGCGCGACAATCTTCAGCGCCGCAAGCAGCAGGCGCGGGCGCGCCGTTCCGGTGCAGCCGATGAGGTCAGCGGCCTTCCTGCCGCAAAAACGGACGAATCCCAAGATTAGTACGGGGCAGGGGCGGCGTTCGCCGGCTCCTTCCCGTTTGCCGGCGGCTCAGCCGTCTGGCGTCCAATTGCATAAATGCCCTTGGTCGGGTCGATCCAGGGCAGCGACTTAACCGATATGGCGACCTTTCGCGTCCGAATGGGCGCGCGGCGTTCAAGGCACTTCTAATTTCGCGGCGTCTCCACTAAAGAGGCGCCTTCAGACAACATAGAAAATATTTGGAAAGGCGGGCCAAGCCCGTTCGAGAGGCCTCATGGATCGCATCAGGATTGTAGGCGGCAACAAGCTTAACGGCGTCATCCCGATTTCCGGCGCCAAGAACGCGGCCCTGCCGCTGATGATCGCGTCGCTTCTGACCGACGACACGTTGACGCTCGAAAACGTGCCGCATCTGGCCGACGTCGAGCAGCTGATCCGCATCCTCGGCAACCACGGCGTCGACATCTCCGTCAATGGTCGCCGCGAGCGCCAGGGCGAGAGCTACGCCCGCACCATCCATTTCACCTGCCGCAACATCGTCGATACGACCGCGCCTTACGAGCTGGTGTCGAAGATGCGCGCAAGCTTCTGGGTGATCGGCCCGCTGCTCGCCCGTGAAGGCAAGGCCCGCGTATCGCTGCCCGGTGGTTGCGCCATCGGCACGCGCCCGGTCGATCTGTTCATCGAAGGCCTTCAGGCACTCAGCGCCAATATCGAGATCGACGGCGGCTACGTCAACGCGACGGCGCCGGAAGGCGGCCTGGTCGGCGCACGCTACACTTTCCCGAAGGTGTCCGTCGGCGCCACCCACGTCCTGATGATGGCCGCGACGCTTGCAAACGGCACCACGGTGCTGGGCAACGCCGCGCGCGAGCCCGAAGTCGTCGACCTCGCCAACTGCCTCAATGCCATGGGCGCCAAGATCACCGGCCAGGGCACCCCGACGATCACGATCGAAGGCGTACGTTCGCTCTCCGGCGCCCGTCACCGCGTGTTGCCGGACCGGATCGAGACCGGCACCTATGCCATGGCGGTTGCCATGACCGGCGGCGACGTCATCCTTGAAGACACGAACATGGCGCTGCTCGACACGGCGCTGGAAGCGATCCGCCGCGCCGGCGCCGAGATCACCGAGACCAACAGCGGCATCCGCGTCGTGCGCAACGGTGCCGGCATCAAGCCGGTCGATATCGTCACCGATCCTTTCCCGGGCTTCCCGACCGACCTGCAGGCGCAGTTCATGGGGCTGATGACCAGGGCGAACGGCACCTCGCACATCACCGAGACGATCTTCGAGAACCGTTTCATGCATGTGCAGGAGCTCGCCCGCCTCGGGGCCAAGATCTCGCTCTCCGGCCAGACGGCCAAGATCGAGGGCGTTAGCCGGCTGAAGGGCGCGCCTGTCATGGCAACCGACCTTCGTGCGTCGGTCTCGCTCGTCATCGCCGGCCTTGCAGCCGAAGGCGAAACCATGGTCTCGCGCGTCTATCACCTCGACCGCGGCTTCGAGCGGCTGGAAGAGAAGCTCACCCGTTGCGGCGCGCATGTCGAGCGTGTCAGCGACTGATTTGATCGGTTGCGCCTGATACCGTTGCGGTTTCAGGCGCAACATCCTATGTCCATTTCAATTGTGGCACGGAAAATGTGCGGCGAAACGAAAGGAATGGACGGTATGAATGGTCTGAAGCTGCTGGCGCTCGACGAGGAAGATCTCGCTGTCGTCTCCGCCCATGTCCAGGATGCCGTGTTCAAGGTATCGGGGCTGGAATATGACGCCCGCCGCAAGCTATTTTCGCTTGTCGTCAATCGCTTCGTCTGGGAGACGGCCGACGGCAAGCGCCGCTCCTTCGAGCGTCGTCGCGCGCTGCTGCTGTTCAAGCGGGTGAATGCGGTCCGCTCGGTCGGCTTTGACCGCCGCGACGATGAAGCGGTACTTGACCTGCTGACGCTCAAGTTCACGGTGCGCGGCGAGGGGCCGGAAGGCACGCTCGAACTGGTTCTAGCCGGCGATGCCTCGATCGCGCTTGACGTCGAATGCATCGAAACGCAGCTTGCGGATACCGGCGGGGCGTGGGAAACCGCTTTCAAGCCCAAGCATCCCGAAGGCGCTTGAGCCGCTCGACCCGAACGACACTGGCATACAAGGACGTCCCCTTTGGCAATCAGGCTCAATTTTCTCGACGGTGACTTCGAACAAAAGTTCGCGTCATTCCTGACGACCAAGCGTGAGGTGTCCGAAGACGTCAATGCGGTGGTCAAGGCGATCATCGACGACGTGCGCGCCCGGGGCGATCAGGCACTCGCCGAATATTCCAAGCGCTTCGATGGCGTCGATTTCTCCGTGACGCCGATGGCCGTCAGCGCGGCCGAGATCGATGCGGCGATCCAGGCGGTCGAGCCGGAAGTGCTGGGCGCGCTCAAGGTCGCTGCCACCCGCATCGAGGCGCACCACGCGCGCCAGCGGCCGAAGGACGATATCTACGAAGACACGATGGGCGTCGGCCTCGGTTCGCGCTGGACGGCAGTCGATGCCGTCGGCCTCTATGTGCCCGGTGGCACGGCGAGCTATCCGAGCTCGGTGCTGATGAATGCGCTGCCGGCGAAGGTGGCGGGCGTTCCCCGCATCGTTATGGTGGTGCCGGCAAGCGGCGGTGAGATCAATCCGGCGGTGCTTGCAGCAGCAAGGCTTGCGGGCGTCGAGGAGATCTACCGCGTCGGCGGCGCGCAGGCCGTTGCGGCGCTTGCCTATGGCACCGAGACGATCGCCCCCGTCGCCAAGATTGTCGGCCCGGGCAATGCCTATGTTGCCGCCGCCAAGCGCCAGGTCTTCGGTACCGTCGGCATCGACATGATCGCCGGTCCCTCGGAAGTGCTTGTCATCGCCGACAAGCACAACGATCCGGACTGGATCGCCGCCGATCTCCTGGCCCAGGCCGAGCACGACGTCGGCGCCCAGTCAATCCTGATCACCGACGATCCGGCCTTCGGCCAGGCGGTCGAGGACGCGGTCGAGCGGCAATTGAAGACGCTGCCGCGGGCCGAAACGGCCTCGGCAAGCTGGCGCGATTTCGGCGCCGTCATTCTCGTGCCGGATCTCGAAAAGGCCGTGCCGCTCGCCAACCGTATTGCAGCGGAACATCTTGAGCTGGCGCTCGCCAATCCCGAGCCGATGGTCGAGAAGATCCGCAATGCCGGCGCGATCTTCGTCGGGCGCCACACGCCCGAAGTCATCGGCGATTATGTCGGCGGCTCCAACCACGTTCTGCCGACGGCCCGTTCTGCGCGCTTCTCCTCCGGCCTCGGCGTGCTCGACTATATGAAGCGCACGTCGATCCTTAGGCTTGATCCGGAGCAGTTGCGGATCCTCGGACCGGCAGCGATCGTGCTGGCAAAGTCCGAGGGGCTGGAGGCCCATGCGCGTTCCGTCGCCATTCGCCTCAATCTCGGGGATGCTGGATGAAGGCGGACCGCAATCTGCGCCTCTGCGATGTCGTTCTGGACGAGACCATCGGCCGCTCGACCCCCGACGTGGAGCATGAGCGCGCGGTTGCTATCTTCGACCTGCTCGAAGAAAACCTGTTCGAACCGGTCGGCCATCCCGGCGGCCCCTACAAGCTCAATCTTTCGCTTATGGACGCGAAGCTGGTCTTTGCGATCTCGACCGACAAGGGCGGCGATGTCGCCACCCACATCCTGTCGCTGACGCCGTTTCGCCGGATCGTGAAGGACTACTTCATGATCTGCGAGAGCTACTACGAGGCGATCCGCTCGGCGACGCCGAGCCAGATCGAGGCGATCGACATGGGGCGCCGCGGCATTCACAACGAGGGCTCGCAGACGCTGATGGACCGCCTGTCCGGCAAGATCCGGCTGGATTTCGACACCGCCCGCCGCCTGTTCACGCTCGTCTGCGTGCTCTATTGGCGCGGGTAGAGGCGCGAACCGGCATGACGGCAACCGAGGCACCGCAGTTGAAAGCGCCCCGCTCGGTCCTCTTCATGTGCGGCATGAATGCCATCCGCTCGCCGATGGCCGAAGCGCTCGCCAAGGCGGCGCTGCCAGCGGGAACCTATGTTGCCTCGGCCGGCGTCCGGCATGGCGAACGCGATCCCTTTGTCGACGTGGTCATGGCCGAGGTGGGCTTGAGCCTCGGCCGCCACCAGCCCCACACGCTGGATGAACTCGAGGACGATTACTTCGACCTCATCGTGACGCTGGCGCCGGAGGCGCATCACAAGGCGCTCGAATTGACTCGCTCGATGGCCGTCGACGTGGTCTATTGGCCAACGCCGGACCCGACGGTGGCAGCCGGCACCCGCGAGCAGATCGTCGATGCGTATCGCGCCGTGCGCGATCACCTGTCGACGCTGATCAATCATCGGTTGGTCGGCTCGCACAGACGAGAGAAAACTTGAGAGCTTCACGGAAATCCGAGTGCGGTTTCCGACGACAGTTCTTTTCCATGTCTTCTTAGATCCCATCCGATTTAAGGCTAAAGACACGTAGCAGTTCAAAGTGCTATAGCGACCTCTGCGCCTCTGATAGGACGCGCGGCGCCGTAGCCGTCACAAAAGCGCAAAAGCCGGTGTTAGACGGTTCACAAATCCTCGTTGATTGTGTAGTTTCCGGCGAATTTTTCGGGATACCTGACGTATCCCTAAACAAAGATAGAAAGAACAGTCCTACATGGCGAAAGAAGAAGTCCTTGAATTTCCGGGCGTGGTCACCGAATTGCTTCCGAATGCGACCTTCCGCGTGAAGCTCGAAAACGAGCATGAGATCATCGCCCACACGGCGGGCCGCATGCGCAAGAACCGCATCCGCGTGCTTGCCGGCGACAAGGTTCTCGTCGAGATGACCCCGTACGACCTTACCAAGGGCCGTATCACCTACCGCTTCAAGTAAGCCGCTCCGGCTCTACGCAATTCCTGGAGCATTTCCGCTTCTTCTTCGAATCGCGAAAACGCTCTAACCTTTGGTTGGATTGCAATTCCAGACGCAAAACCGCTTCACCCGCATTTTGCTGGAATTGCTCTGGAGTGACGGCTCGTTCCGATGACAGTGGCCAAGAAACTGATACTGGCGTCCGGCTCGCCGCGTCGCGTCGAACTTCTGGCGCAGGCGGGCATCGAGCCCGCGCGCCTGATGCCGATGGATCTCGACGAGACGCCGAAGCGTGCCGAACACCCGCGTTCGCTCGCAAGGCGTCTGTCGGCTGAAAAGGCGCGCGCAGCACTTGCGGCGATCAAGGGCGAGCCCGGCTGGGACGGAAGCTATATTCTGGCGGCCGATACGGTCGTCTGCGTCGGCCGGCGCATCCTGCCGAAGCCGGAACTGGTCAGCGAAGCCACCAGCGCACTGCACCTTCTCTCCGGCCGCAGCCATCGCGTCTATACCGGCGTGTGCCTGATCACCCCGGACAAGACGCTCAGGCAGAAGGTCGTCGACACCAAGGTGCGCTTCAAGCGCCTGTCCGGTTTCGACATCGAAAGCTATCTCGCCTCGGGCCAATGGCGCGGCAAGGCGGGCGGCTACGGCATCCAGGGCATTGCCGGCAGCTTCGTGGTGAAACTCGTCGGCTCCTACAGCAACGTCGTCGGCCTGCCGCTCTACGAAACCGTCAGCCTGCTTGTCGGCGAAGGCTATGATGTGCACAATCGTTGGCTGGAAGGCTGAAGCCGGTGCCAGACGAGACAAATAACGACGAAACGAAGAAGAGCGGTTCGAACGTCGCGCCCCTGCGGGCGCCTCGACCCTGCCCGGAATGCGGACGGCCGTCGCATCGGGAGCACTATCCCTTCTGCTCCGACCGCTGCCGCAATGTCGACCTCAATCGCTGGCTCTCCGGCTCCTATGCCATTCCGGTTGCCGACGACGAAACGAAGGCCGACGACGACGATCGCTAAGGCGTACCGCTGCGGTCGGGCGCGTGGGTCCGGCCTTTCCCTCAACGCTCCTCTTTATCGTGAACGACGCCTGGATGGTCCTGCGCGCCAGCAGGTGAATGCGGCCGCCATTTTCGGTCTCCGAGGACCACTTCTGTCTCGGAGAGTACGGGGGAAGCGAATGCGATCTCTCTGAAACTCTTTGCTTTTTCGGTTTTTTTGACTGTCCACAGGATTTCGGTCAAAAAACTTTCATTTGGCGCTGGACACCGCCGAACAAGATGCTATAACCCCGCTCGCTTCCGGGGCAAACACAAGCGCCCCGAGGGTTCCGCAAGGAACCGCTGCCCGAAACGGCAGGATGCCCGGATAGCTCAGTTGGTAGAGCAGCGGATTGAAAATCCGCGTGTCGGTGGTTCAAATCCGCCTCCGGGCACCATTCATCTCCTTGAATGTTTGGTCTCGAAAAGCTTGAAAGCCACGTTCGGCGTTTACTGAGCGTTGCGTCACTCGTTTGCCCTCAATATGTCGTCCACTCCTGCACCAGCATCTCGCGAAAGCGGATCGCTGCCGGCGGCGCAACTTCCTGGATATCGATGTCGCCGCGAACCCGCAGTCGCTCGATTCCTACATTCAGTACATTGAAGTCGTGTTGCAGAAGACGATTGACGGAGCGGCCGCGTTGGGCTCGCTGCTGACGCGCATCGACATGCAGACGACCTTTGGTCAGACGCTGATGGCCACCATCGAAAAGGGGGGCGGACGTTTGCTGGATGCCGATATGAACGAGACGTCGACGCGGCTGAAGGCATTGCAGACGCGGGAACAGCTTGGCATCCAGGCTTTGCAGATAGCCAACTCCAATGCGCAGAACATCCTGCAGCTTTTCCGCTGAGCGATCGCGTCGTCGCGAAGCGATGACGAAAGCATCGCAGCCGAGAGGGTTCCAGCACGTCGCTGATCAGGCATCGATCCTCCCTTTTAGCGAAGGTGGGAATCGACGGCTGTCACCTGCGTTACATGTTCGTCGCAGCTTCCGCATATTCTCACGCCCGGGAGGACCTGAGCGGCGAACGTCTTCGTCGCGTAATCGATGCCACGAAACCACAACAAAAACAGGGTCGTGGCAGGGTCAACCGAGGATCAGAAATGCGTAAATTTTCCAGGCTCTCTCTAGCAACGCTCGTCGCGGCCACGATCGCTGCGGGTGTGTCCGCTCCTGCGTTCGCAGGAGGCAGCTACTACAAGGGCGTTTCACCAACGGCGGTCAATGAAGGCCACGGGAGCGAGAAGTACAACCCGCCCGGAAAGACCGTAAACCGCCCGCCGCCGAGAAATGGTTCCTACTACAAGGGCGTCATGCGCAAGTAGGAAAAGCACGTGAGAGGACGTCGATCGGCCGGGACGCCGTCGGCTATCGGCCACAGGTCCGCCTCTCAGGCGTGACATCGCGAAAAACAAGGAAGGGCGCCATGGCGCCCTTCCGTTTCAGATCAGAACATGACTGAGAATATCGCCTTCGCTGACCACCATGTTCGGCGGATGACCGTTGCGCAGATAATGCTTGCGGTCGCTATCGGCGGTAATGAACACGGCGGTGCGGGCAACCTCGTCCGCTGTCAATTGTGTCGTTGCCGGCACGACTGCGATTTCGGAGCGCAGGCCCAGCTCGCGCAACAGTTCCTCGATCGCGCCGTGGTCGTCCACGCCGTGAAGAACAAGCCGGTCGACTTCTGCAATCGCGTTTGTATGCCACGTGACAGTCTGAAGAGCGACCATGAGGGGCAGTGCCCCTCTTGCCTGCTGCACGTCGGGATGGTGCTCGAAGCCGGCCAGCATTAGCCGCGTATAGAGCTCATAGGCGCGAACGTAGTCCTTCTTCATCATCCACATGCGCAAGGCAACGCTCATGCGGATCATGGTGAAGTCCCTGATCTGCGCATCGAAATAGGCCCGGCGATCGGCAGTCAGCTTGACAGCACCGCGTTTGGCGCCGCTGTAGAGGAAGTACTCAAGACCGCCCCGATACGTGTCCCATGCCGTCAGCGTCTCGGCGTGGCCGGCCTGTGGCCGATCGCGGACGATCTTGGAGCGTATCACCTGGCGATAGAAAGGCTTCTTCAGGAAGGTGACGGCGCCCAGTTCCAGAAAATGTGCGAGATAGGAGAAGGCCCAATAGGCGAAGTGCCGGGGCGCCCAGGCGGAGCGCAGCGCCGAGGTCCGGTAAATGCCAATCTCGGGAAACACATGTCGGTCGACGAGAAAATCGAAAACCGGCTCGAAGTCCCGTTTCTTGAACTTGGTATCCTTATCGACCGAGAAGAACGGCGCAGCGTCACGTTCGTCGATCTCGTCGTGTGTGTACCACGGCGCAAAGCACACCGTCACTTCCGGATTGAGATCCAGATAGCGGATTGCCTCGCGCAAGCCATCGTTGATGAGCACGTCGTCATCGGCGAGGTAGAGCGTGTATTCGCCCGCCGCGCGGCTGACGGCGCTGATGACGTTGGGAATCGCGCCGAAATTCTCCGACTGGCGGAAATAGCGGATCGGCAACCCCTTGGCGACAAAGCGATCGACGATCTCCCGGGTGCCGTCGGTCGAGGCGTTGTCGGAAATGATGATCTCGTACTTGAAGGAGAACTGGTAGAGTTCGACGAAGTAGCCGAGCGCCTTTTCGAGGAAGGGCGCGCGGTTATAGGTGGGAATGCAGATGCTCAGCTTAACCTGGCTCACTCGCCTCTCCATTGTCAGTCACATGCGACAGCGGGCCTTCCGCAGACCGCCGGTCGCGTCTCGTTTGCTTGCACGCCGGCACGAGAACAGCGGTGGCTGGCGATGCAACGGCAGGGATCGGGCGCCTCAGGGCGCAAGGGGCAGCGCGCAGAGAAGGCCGATCCTACGCTCCGTTATTCCGCTTCGATCTTGCGTGAGCCTTGTCTTGAATAAAGGCCGGTCAGGCGGCAGCTGTGCAGAGGGTGAGCAGGACCCCCGTTAGCGATTTGTTAACCATGCTTGCGCAATCTCGATGGTTGTAACAATGGCGCTCGAACCCGGTCTTCATCGAGCCACATGCCCGAAGGCAGACGCATTCGTTCATTCC
The DNA here is from genome assembly GCF_058792075.1 of Ensifer sp. EB106-03-01-XG145. Taxonomy (NCBI): domain Bacteria; kingdom Pseudomonadati; phylum Pseudomonadota; class Alphaproteobacteria; order Hyphomicrobiales; family Rhizobiaceae; genus Ensifer; species Ensifer sp. EB106-03-01-XG145. Next base: position 559,305 of record NZ_JBYTEC010000001.1, read on the forward strand.
TAAGGGAGCAGAGACAAGGATGTACGAAATGGCAGCCCATATGATGAAGATGCTGATGAGCATCATGGCCGCGCTTTCGCTCGGCTCGCTGCTGTTTCTAATGGCTGTGCTCTAACGACGGTCAAAGGTTCGGGCGGCGCGCCCGTCAGGGGTAGAGGTAGAACTCGTCCCAGCTCTCGTGCGGCACAAGCTCGCCGATCTTGTATTCGAAAGACAGGACATCCAGGTGCTCCGCGTCGGTGCGGCACTTGAACTTCAGCTTGTACCATTCCCCCTTGCTGCGGAACACGGCGCCCGGCGCCTTCATCTTGTCTTCCTTCACGACCGGCTCGGCGAAGGTGTAGGCGATCACCTTGTCCGGCTTGAAGGTCGACTTGTCGGCGTTGATGCGCTCCATCGCCTCGGTATCGCACCGCTGTTCGAGCCGGGTCTGCGGGTCGAGCTTTTCGAACTGGCGCACCAGGGACTGATCCATCGCCAGCGCCGGGGAACATGTGGCGGCGAAGATGAGCGGGTACGCGATTGTCTTCATGCTCGACGGACTCCTGCGATGAAAAAGAACCAGACCCGGCAAATCACTCCGGGACGCGCCTGCGGTTTCAGTTAAGCTTTGTGGCCATTCCAAGGCAGGTCACGTTTCCGAAACGTTGAACTACGTTTCCGACACGTCGATCCATTCGGCCCCGGTCAGTTCGACGATGCGGGCGGGACTGATGTGCACCGCCGCATTGGTGGCACCGGCGGCCGGCACGACGATGTCGTAGGCCTTGAGCGACAAGTCGCAATAGATGCTGTGCGGCTTGGCAAGACCGAAGGGGCAGACGCCGCCGACCGGGTGCCCGGTCTCCGCTTCCACCTCGTCGAAGCCGAGCATGCGGGCCTTGGTGCCGAAGCGGGCCTTGTACTTCTTGTTGTCGAGGCGGGCGTCGCCGCGCGTGACGATGAGGATCACATCGTCGCCAACCCGAAGCGCCAGTGTCTTGGCGATCTGCGCCGGCTCGACGCCGTGGCCCTCGGCCGCAAGCGCAACCGTGGCGGTGCTCTGTTGAAGCTCGATGACATCGATATCTGGGGCGTGCTGGGAAAAGAAGTCTTTGACGGAAGTCAGGCTCATGGCAAAGGATTCACGTTATTGAAAAGCGATGGCGATCGGCCGCGTTGCGAACAACCGTCACGACGTTCGGCTTCGGCGGGCAAATCTCTCAGTCGTCGTTGGAAGCGTCAAGGTCTTCGGGGCGCCGGCCTTCTTGCCCAGGCGGCAGATAGCCATGGCTGGTGAACCAGTTCTCGAGGATCGTGGCGATCGCCTGATCCCGTGACAGCGTTCCCGGGTGATCGGCGATGAAAGACCTGAGCGCCGTCTCGATCTTGTCGGTGTAAAGCGCGTTCATGCGTGCCTCCGTCTGGCAAGTGCGGTGTTCCGTCCGGTGACCCGTCCAGCAGATCACAGTGCTACAGCCCTGTTCGCGCGTCCAGATGGAACGGCCGAGGGCCGTTCCATGCGCGAAGGCGGCTGCCGCCGAATGGTGTGGGCTCAGGCCTGCTTGACGATGCGGATCAGCACCAGAAGGATCACCGCACCGATTGTCGCGTGCAGGATGGCCGAGAGAATACCGCTGCCGAGGCTGATGCCGATCGCCGGGAAGAGGAAGCCGGCGATGAAGGCGCCGATGATGCCGACGACCATGTTGCCGATCAGGCCGAATCCGCCACCCTTGACGATGAGGCCGGCGAGCCAGCCGGCGACCGCGCCGACGATCAGGAAGACGAGAATGCTTTCAATACCCATGAATGGTCCCCTTTCCATTGGATCTCGATTGGAAAGATAGATCAGGAATCGAAATCAGATAGAGGACAATTTCATCGCGCAGCGATTTTTTGAGATTTGAATGATGGCCGGGGCGCCGGACCCCCAAGACAAGGGCACGGCGCTGCTCGATCGGTATCAGACGATCCCGCCTCCGCCGCCGGCAACGGCCGGGCGTTCGGCGGTGACCTTCGCGCGGTATCCACTTTTCCGATAGGTCGCGACGGGCGCCACCGCTCCGCCACTCTCAAGTCGCGCCATCGCAAGGATCGGCTCGACATCGGTGCGGAAGGCAGTCTTCAGCGTCTCGCTCGCCATCAGCGCGTCGTTGTCTTCCTGGCAGCCTTCAAGTACCTCGCGGTCGACGATCAGCGCCTGGGCATAGGCCCGGCAAACCTCGGTCGCGCTCGTCATCAGGCTCTCGATCGGATCGGTGACGTTGTGGCTCTGGTCGAGCATATGCGCCGGCTTGAATCCCTTGGCGCCGCGCGTTTCCGCATCCACCAGCTCGTTGAAGACGAGGAACAGCCGATAGGGGTCGATCACGCCCGTGTCGAGATCGTCATCGCCGTACTTCGAATCGTTGAAGTGGAAACCGCCGAGCTTGCCGAATTGGATGAGGCGGGCGACGATCATCTCGATATTGACGTTCGGCGCATGGTGACCGAGATCGACGAGGCAGAGGGCCTTGGGGCCGAGCTCCTGCGCGATCAGATAGTTTGTGCCCCAGTCCTGAACGACGGTCGAATAGAAGGCCGGCTCGAACATCTTGTGTTCGGTAAAGACCCGCCAATCCTCTGGCAGCGCCGCATAGACCGATTTCATCGCATCGAGATAACGCTCGAAGGCGCGGGTGAAATTGCTCTGGCCGGGGAAGTTGGAGCCGTCGCCGATCCACACCGTCAGCGCCTTGGAGCCGAGTTGCCGGCCGATCTCGATGCATTCGAGATTGTGCTCCACCGCCTGGCGGCGGGTTGCGGCATCGACATGCGACAGCGAGCCGAACTTGTAGGAGTGCGCCTGGCCCGGTGTGTCGGAGAAGGTGTTGGAGTTCATCGCGTCGAAGCCGAGGCCGAGCGACGTGCCCTTCTGCTTCAGTTCGGAAATGTCGCTCACCTTGTCCCACGGAATGTGCAGCGAGACGGTCGGCGTCGCCCTGGTCAATTGCTGGATGACCGCGCAATCCTCAAGCTTGTCGAAGATGTTGCGTGGCTCGCCCTTGCCGGGGAAGCGGGCAAAGCGCGTGCCGCCGGTGCCGACACCCCAGGAGGGGACGGCGACGCCATAGGCGGCGACCTTGCGCCTGATCTCGTCGATCGCAACGCCGCGCCGATCGAGTCGCTCGCCGAGGCTGTCATAATCCCGGCGAAGCGCGGTGAGCCGGCTTTCGTTCTCGGCCTCGACCGTTGCCTGGCTGATCATCGTCGTCGTCATGGAAACCTCCTCGATCAGCGGGTGAAGGACTGGGCGTTGCCCGCGTCGACATTGATGATGTTGCCGGTCGATTTCGCCGACATGTCGGAGGCAAGGAAGTAGATCGCCTCGGCGATGTCCTCCGGGAAGACGCTGAGCTTCAGCATCGAGCGCTCGCGATAATGCGCCTCGAGATCGTCGACATCCATCTTATAGGCTGCGGCGCGCTGCTCCTTCCACTCGCCGGTCCAGATCTTCGAGCCGCGTAGCACCGCGTCCGGGTTGACGACGTTGACGCGGATCTGTGCCGCAGCACCCTCCAGCGCCAGGCAGCGGGCAAGGTGGATCTCGGCCGCCTTGGCGGTGCAATAGGCCGAGGCGCCGGGGGAGGCGGCAAGCCCGTTCTTGGAGGCGACGAAGACGATATTGCCGCCGGCCTTCTGCTGGCGGAAGACCCGAAAGGCTTCCCGCGAGACGAGGAAATAGCCGGTCGTCAGGATCTCGATGTTCTTGTTCCAGAGCGAAAGCGTCGTGTCCTCGATCGCGGCGGAGGAGGCAAGACCCGCATTGGAAACGAGAATGTCGAGACCGCCGAAGGCGAGCAACGCATCAGCGAAGCCGCCTTCGACGGCCGCCTCGCTGGTGACATTCATGGTGACGGAGCGCACGACATCCTTGCCGTAGCGCGCGGAAAGCTCGCTTTCGGCTGCGGCAAGCGCCGTCTCGTCGATGTCAGCCAGCACCACGCACGCGCCTTCCTGCATCAGCCGGTTGGCCGTCGCCTTGCCGATGCCGCCGGCGCCGCCGGTGACGAGCGCGATCCGGCCGGCAAGGCTCTTCGGCTTCGGCATGCGCTGCAGCTTCGCTTCCTCCAGCAGCCAGTATTCGATGTCGAAGGCTTCCTGTTCCGGCAGGCCGACATAGGTGGAGACACCGGAAGCGCCGCGCATGACGTTGATGGCGTTGACATAGAACTCGCCGGAGATGCGGGCGGTCGCCTTGTCCTTGGCGAATGTGATCATGCCGACGCCCGGCACGAGATAGACGACCGCATTGGGATCGCGCATAGCCGGGCTGTCTACGCGTTTGCAGCGCTCGTAGTAGGCCGCATAGTCGGCGCGATAGGCGGCGATTGCCTCGGGAAGCGCAGCGAGCGTCCCGTCGATATCCGGCTTGGCCGGATCGAATTCGATCACCAGCGGTCGGATCTTGGTGCGCAGGAAGTGGTCGGGGCAGCTCGTGCCGAGCGCCGCCAGCGGCTTCAGGTCCTTCGATGTGACGAAGTCGAGCACGGCCTGGCTGCCGTCGAAATGGCCGACCTTCTTCTTGTCGGCGCTGATCAGGCCGCGGATGACCGGCATCAGCTTGCGGGCGACATCGGCGCGGGCAGTAGCGTCGAGCGTCGCTGTTACTGCGCCCCCGAAGGCAGGCTTAGTGTTCTCGACCTCGAACCAGGCGATCGCCTTGTTGATGATCTCGATCGTCGTCTCATAGGCCTCTTTCGCCGTGTCGCCCCAGGTGAAGAGGCCGTGGCTTTCGAGCACGACGCCACGGGCAGCAGGGTTTTCCAGGCAGAATTTTTCCAGCCACAGACCGAGCTCGTAGCCGGGGCGCTTCCACGGCAGCCAGCCGATGTCGTCGCCGAAGATTTTTGCCGTCAGCTCGCGGCTGTTCTTTGCGGCCGCAATCGCGATGATCGCGTCGGGATGCATGTGGTCGACGTGCTTCTTCGGCACGTAGGCGTGCAGCGGCGTGTCGATCGAGGCAGCGCGCGGATTGAGATTGAAGGTGCAATGCGGCAGGTAGGCGACCATCTCGTCTTCGAAATCAACGCCGCGATAGATCGTCTTCAGCGCATTGAGCTTGTCCATATAGAGCGTCGCGAAGCCGTCGAGCTTGATCGTGCCGACGTCGCCGCCGGAGCCCTTGACCCAGAGAACCTCGACGGTGCCGCCGCCAAGCGGATCCTTTTCCATCACCTTGGCCGAGGTGTTGCCGCCGCCATAATTGGTGATGCGCTTGTCGGAACCAAGCAGGTTCGAGCGATAGAGCAGGCGCTCGGATTCGCTCATCTCGGCAGCCTTTGCCTCGTCCCAAAGGTTTGCAAGTCGTGCGCCCTGCTGCTTGTCCAGCATCTCGAATTCCTCCCGGTCTGATGTCGCGCGGCTTGGCGTCCGCACGGAGATATGGTTGGCATCAGATCATAGGACTTGAGCGTTAAAGTCAATCAAAAACGATCAAGTTCGCGCATATTGCGCTGCACAATGAAAAAATATGATTGATTGTGATTGACAATGGTCGATCGTGATGGAAGCATGAACGCCATCGGAGGAACGCATGCACGAGAAAGAAAGACACCGGATCATTCTGTCGGCGGTTCAGGAAAAACCCGTCGTCACCGTCCAGGAGCTGGTCGATCTGACCGACAGTTCCGAGGCGACGATCCGGCGCGACATTGCGGCACTCCATGTGCAGAAGAAGCTGCGCCGTGTGCGCGGCGGCGCCGAGGCAATCAACCCGCCGCAATTCGTCGGCCTTGCCGGTCGGCCGTTCAAGGTCAACGAAGGCCTGCACGCCCGCGAGAAGCAGGCGATCGCCAAGGAGGCGGTGGCGCTCTGCGAGGATGGCGAGCCGATCATCATCAATGGCGGCACCACCACCTTCCAGATGGTGCATTTTCTCAGCAATCGCCGCATGCAGGTGTTCACCAATTCCTTCCCGATCGCCGAGCACCTTTTAAAGCACTCAAAGAACACGGTGATGCTGTCCGGCGGCACGATCTACCGCGAGCAGAACATCATCTTAAGCCCCTTCGACAACGACGTGACGCGCAATTTCTATGCGCGCCGCATGTTCATGGGGGCTCAAGGACTGGGGCCGCTCGGCCTGATGGAAGCGGACCCGCTTCTGATCCAGGCGGAACAGAAGCTGATCGATCAGGCGGACGAACTCGTCGTGCTGGTCGACTCGTCGAAATTTCACAAGCGGTCGAGCCTCATTCTTTGCGGGCTGAAGCGGATCGCCACTGTCATTACGGATTCGGGCATCGAGGACAGGCATGCCGCGATGCTCGAAAATGCCGGGGTGAGGCTGGTTGTGGCCAGTTCAAGAGCCGGCGCGGATGCGGAGAACATATCCTCGTCCGCCTGACGCGGGTGAGGAGAGGGGAAGGCGGCGGTCACGGCCGAAACGGCCGGGTCGTTGCCGAATGGAGGAATTTGCGCCGGATGCGATTTTCGCGAACCGGACAATGGGAGGAAATGAGCATGAAGATCCTGAAGTCACTGATGGTCACGGCCGCGGTTTCGCTGGCGCTGATGGCCAATGCCGCGCATGCGGAAAACAAGAAGATCGCGCTCGTCGTCAAGGCGCTCGGCATCGGCTTCTTCGAAGCTGCCAACAAGGGCGCCCAGGAAGCCGCCAAGGAACTGGGCGACGTCGAGGTGATCTACACCGGCCCGACCTCGACCACCGCCGAAGGCCAGATCGAGGTGATCAACTCGCTGATCGCCCAGAAGGTCGATGCGATCGCCGTTTCGGCCAACGACACCGACGCCCTGGTGCCGGCGCTGAAGAAGGCGATGGACCGCGGCATCAAGGTCATCTCCTGGGACAGCGGTGTCGCCAAGGATGGCCGGTTGATGCACCTCAACCCGTCGTCGAACCCGCTGATCGGCAACATGATCATCAAGCTTGCCGCCGACAACCTGCCTGAGGGCGGCGACGTCGCCGTGCTCTCGGCGTCCGCAACAGCGACCAACCAGAACACCTGGATCGCCGAGATGAAGAAGGTCCAGGGCAACTACAAGGGCATCAACGTCGTAACAACCGTCTATGGCGACGACCTTGCCGACAAGTCCTATCGCGAAACCCAAGGGCTCATTCAGTCCTATCCGAACCTGAAGGCGATCATCGCGCCGACCTCGGTCGGTATCGTTGCCGCCGCACAGGCCGTTACCGACGCCGGCAAGATCGGCCAGATCAACGTAACGGGCTTGGGCCTTCCCTCGGAAATGGCCGGCCACGTCAAGTCGGGCGCTTCCAAGTCCTTCGCCATCTGGAACCCGATCGACCTCGGCTATTCCGCAACGATGATCGCCTATGATCTGATCGGCGGTGCCGAAGCCAAGCCCGGCGCGGAACTGAAGATGGGCCGTATGGGTGCCGTCAAGCTCGACGACAACAATGAAGGCGCGATGGCCGACCCGTTCGTCTACGATGCCAAGAACGTCGAGGAATTCGCCAAGATCTTCTGATCTGGCGAACGACCAAACTGGCGTCGCCCCTCATCCGCGCGGTGAGGGAAGGGCCCCTCATCCGCCTGCCGGCACCTTCTCCCCGCAGGCGGGGAGAAGGGACAAGCGGCAACCGTTCGCTCCTCTTCCACGTCAAGGAGGGAGGAGAGCGGCGTCCTCGTTCCCTCTCCCCGCGCGCGGGGAGAGGGTTAGTCCTCGGGTTAAACCCGAGGAGAGGGGCATTTGCAGACTGCGGTGCCCTCGATGTCAGGCACATAGATCAGGCGGAACGGAACTTGCTCCAGGATACGCTCACATCGCGGATGAAGCCCGCCATCGCGCTTGAGGGGATCTCGAAGTCCTTCCCCGGCGTCAAGGCGCTCTCTGATGTTTCGCTGTCGCTCTATCCGGGATCGGTGACCGCGCTGATCGGCGAAAACGGCGCCGGAAAGTCGACGCTGGTGAAGATCCTGACCGGCATCTATCAGCCGGATGGCGGCACGATCCGCGTTGCGGAGCAGGAGGTCCATTTCCCGACGGCACTTGCCGCAGCGCGTGCCGGCGTCACCGCGATCCACCAGGAAACCGTGCTTTTCGATGAGCTCTCGGTCGCCGAAAACATCTTCCTCGGCCATGCACCGCGCAATCGCTTCGGCCTGATCGACTGGAAGAAGCTCAATACTGATGCGCGCGCGTTGCTTGCGCGCGCCGGTGCCGATCTCGATCCGACGATCCGCCTGCGTGATCTCGGCATTGCCAAGAAACATCTCGTCGCGATCGCCCGCGCGCTGTCCGTCGATGCCCAGGTGGTCATCATGGACGAGCCGACCGCCGCGCTGTCGCACAAGGAGATCCACGAGCTCTATGCGCTCGTCGAGCGGTTGAAGGCTGACGGCAAGGCGATCCTCTTCATCAGCCACAAGTTCGACGAGATCTTCCGCATTGCCGATCGCTACACCGTCTTCCGCGATGGAACGATGGTGGATGAGGGCCTGATTGCCGATGTCAGCCAGGACCAACTGGTGCGCCTCATGGTCGGCCGCGCCGTCGGTTCGGTCTACCCGAAGAAGGAAGTGGCGATCGGCGCGCCGGTGCTCACCGTCTCGGGCTACCGCCATCCGACCGAATTCGAGGACATCAATTTCGAGCTTCGCCGCGGCGAGATCCTCGGTTTCTACGGTCTCGTCGGCGCCGGCCGATCGGAATTCATGCAGTCGCTGATCGGCGTGACCCGGCCCTCTGCCGGCGCTGTCCGGCTCGACGGCCAGGTGCTGGTGATCCGCAGCCCCTCCGAGGCGATCCGCAGCGGCATCGTCTACGTGCCCGAAGAGCGCGGCCGCCAAGGGGCAATTATCGGTCTGCCAATCTTCCAGAACGTCACGCTGCCCTCGCTGTCGCGCACCTCGCGCTCGGGCTTCCTGAAACTCGCCAATGAATTCGCGCTCGCCCGCGAGTACACCGCGCGCCTCGACTTGCGCGCCGCCTCGCTCGACCAGGACGTCGGCACGCTCTCGGGCGGCAATCAGCAGAAGGTCGTCATCGCCAAGTGGCTGGCGACGAAGCCAAAGGTGATCATTCTCGACGAGCCGACCAAGGGCATCGACATCGGCTCGAAGGCGGCCGTGCACGCCTTCATGAGCGAGCTTGCGGCTCAAGGCCTCAGCGTCATCATGGTCTCCTCGGAAATCCCCGAGATCATGGGCATGTCCGACCGCGTCATCGTCATGCGCGAGGGGCGGATCGCCGGGCGCTTCGAGCGTGTCGATCTGACGGCCGAAAAGCTGGTGCGTGCCGCTGCCGGCATTCAGGAGGCCGCGTGATGGCGAAGTTTCTCAAGAATCGTGAGCTTCTGCTCGTTGGCGCGATTGCCGTACTGCTCGCGCTGATCACCTGGCGCTTCCCGCCCTTCGTCGCACCCGCGAACTTGGCGCGGGTCTATAACGACACCTCGATCCTCATCATCCTGGCGCTCGGCCAAATGGCGGTGATCCTGACGCGCTGCATCGACCTTTCGATGGCTGCCAACCTGGCGCTCTCCGGCATGGTGGCGGCGATGCTGAACGCCGCCTATCCCGGCCTGCCGATCCCACTGATTATGCTCGCCGCGATCGCGCTCGGCACCGCGCTTGGCATGATCAACGGCGCGCTCGTCTGGAAGCTCGATATTCCGCCGATCGTCGTGACACTCGGCACGCTCACCATCTATCGCGGCCTGATCTTCCTGTTGAGCGACGGCAAGTGGATCAACGCGCACCAGATGAGTGATGCATTCAAGGCGCTGCCGCGCGACGCGCTCTTCGGCTTCCCGGTTCTGTCCTGGCTGTCGCTGGTCATGATCGGGCTCGTCTTCCTGCTGATGAACCGCACGGCCCTCGGCCGCGCCTTCTATGCCGTCGGCGGCAATCCGCATGCGGCCGTCTATACCGGCATCGATGTCGGCCGCACCCGCTTCTCGGCCTATTGCCTTTCGGGCGCGCTCGCCGGGCTATCCGGCTATCTCTGGGTGTCGCGTTATGCCGTCGCCTATGTCGACATCGCCGCCGGCTTCGAGCTCGACATCATCGCGGCCTGTGTCATCGGCGGCATCTCGATCGCCGGCGGTATCGGTACCGTCGCGGGTGCAGTGCTCGGCGCGCTGTTTCTCGGCGTGATCAAGAACGCCCTGCCGGTCATCAACATTTCGCCCTTCGCGCAGATGGCGATTTCCGGCACGGTCATCATTATCGCTGTTGCCGTCAACGCCCGCGCCGAGCGGCGAAAGGGCCGTGTCATCCTGAGAAAAGCGGAGGCTGTCTGATGGCCGAAACCCACCTGGCTCCCCGCCACATCCCCGATCGGCTGGAAGGGCGCGGCGCCCGGCTTTTGAGGAGCTGGGAAAGCCTGCTGTTCGTCGTCGCCTGCCTGATCTTCCTCGGCAACTCACTGGCGTCTCCCTACTTCCTCGATCCGTGGAACCTCTCGGACGCCACCTTCAACTTCACCGAAAAGGCGATGATCGCTTTTGCCATGGCGCTCGTGATCATCTCCGGCGAGATCGATCTGTCGGTGGCCTCGATCATCGCGCTTGCCTCGACGGCGATGGGTTATGCCGTCCAGCTCGGCTTCGACACGCCGGCGCTGGTGGCGATCGGCCTCTCAGTGGGCCTCATTTGCGGCGCGGTCAACGGCCTGTTGATCACTGGTCTCGGGCTGCCGTCGATCGTGGTGACCATCGGCACCATGAGCCTCTTCCGCGGGCTCTCCTTCATCATTCTCGGCGACCAGGCCTTCACCGGTTATCCCGACAGTTTCTCCTGGTTCGGCCAGGGCTATGTCTGGTGGGTGTTCTCCTTCGAGTTCACGCTGTTCGTCATCCTCGCGGTCGTCTACGGCGTCGTTCTGCACAAGACCAATTTCGGCCGCGCGGTCTATGCCATTGGCAACAATCAGACTGCAGCGCTTTTTTCCGGCATCCGGGTCGCGCGCATCAAGTTTATCCTCTTCCTGCTTACCGGTCTGATGGCGGGGCTCGCCTCGATCTGCCTGACCTCGCGCCTCGGCTCGACCCGTCCGTCGATCGCGCTCGGCTGGGAGCTCGAAGTGGTGACGATGGTGGTGCTCGGAGGCGTCAACATTCTCGGTGGCTCCGGAACCATCCCCGGCGTCGTGCTCGCGGCGCTGATCATGGGCATGGTGACCTTCGGCTTCGGCCTTCTCAACGTGCCCGGTATCGTCATGTCGATCTTCATCGGCATGCTGCTGATCTCGGTCATCGCACTCCCCATTCTCTGGCGGCGTGCCCGCCGCCGTCTCGCGCATTGAGGTTCCGATGGAAAAATACGCCTTCCGCATGCGGCTGAACCCAGGCATGGCGGCCGAATACAAGGCGCGGCACGATGCCATCTGGCCGGAGCTGGCGGCGCTCCTGAAGGAGGCGGGCGTCTCCGACTATTCCATCCATCTGGACGAGGAGACCAGCCTGCTCTTCGGCGTTCTCTGGCGCACGGACGACCACCGAATGGCCGACCTGCCGTCCCATCCCGTCATGCGGAAATGGTGGGCCTATATGGCCGATATCATGGAGACCAAGGCCGATAACGAGCCGGTGGCGGTGCCGCTCAAAACCGTCTTCCATATGGACTGATCGGATGCGGGTCGTTTGCGTCATCGATATCGGCAAGACCAATGCGAAGGTCGCGGCCGTCGATCTCGAACGGTTCGAGGAGATCGCCGTCCGCAAGACGGCGAATGCGGTGCTAACTTCCGGTCCCTATCCGCATTTCGATATCGAGCACCTCTGGGCCTTCCTGCTTGAGAGCCTCGCGGCGCTTAACGCCGAACACGCTTTCGAGGCAGTCTCCATTACCACCCATGGCGCGACAGCGGTCGTGCTCGATGCTGCAGGCCACCTTGCGCTACCGGTGCTGGACTATGAATACGCCGGACCCGACAGCCTTGCCGCCGAATATGATGTGGCGCGGCCCCCGTTTTCAGAGACTGGCTCTGCACGCTTGCCTATGGGCCTCAATGTCGGCGCGCAACTCTATTGGCAGCAGAAGACCTTTCCGGATGATTTTGCGCGGGTCGCGTCGATCCTCACCTATGCGCAATACTGGACCTATCGCCTGACCGGCGTTCTCTCAAACGAACTGACGTCGCTCGGTTGTCATACCGATCTTTGGAACCCGCGAGCCGGCACGTTCTCGTCTCTGGTCGAACGCCAGGGCTGGAGGCCACTCTTTGCGCCGGTTTTGAAGGCGAACGATATCGCCGGTGCCTTGCGACCGGAACTCTGTGCCGCAACCGGCATTGCCGCCGAGACGCCCGTCTATTGCGGCATTCATGATTCCAACGCATCGCTGCTCCCGCATCTGCTGACGCGCGCTTCGCCATTCTCGGTGGTCTCCACTGGTACCTGGGTCGTCATGCTGGCGGTCGGCGCAGAGCCGAAGGCGCTCGACGAACATCGCGACACGCTCATCAACGTCAACGCGCTCGGCGAGCCCGTGCCCTCGGCCCGCTTCATGGGCGGCCGCGCCTTCCAGCTTCTGCTGGGGGAGGGGTCGGTTCCCGCATCGCCGGATGTGGAAGAGACGGTCGCCAAGGCCGGCCACATGCTGCTGCCGTCCATTCCCGAGGGGTCTGGTCCCTTTCCGGCTTCGAAGGCGATCTGGACGACCGACGAACAGGCGCTTGGCGCCGCCGAGCGTTTTGCCGTCGTCTCGTTTCACCTGGCGCTGATGACGGCCACCTGCCTCGATCTGATCGGCGCGCGCGGGGAGGTCGTCGTCGAGGGACCGTTTGCCGCAAACAAGGCCTATCTGCGCATGCTCGCAGCGGCGACCGGAAGGCCGGTCTTCGCCGATCCCCAGAATGTTACGGGCACGAGCCTCGGTGCAGCCTGCCTCGTCCAGGGATCGAGGGTCAGGACCGGGATCGAGCCGGTTGCGGGCGAGATTCCCGAGAGCTTCGTCATCTATGCGCAGGCATGGCGCGAGGCGGCACTCAAGCATACAGGCAAAGAAAAGCGGCCGTAGAACATCCGGTCACGGCCGCAAGACGCTTGGCTGTGTCAGTAAGATACGGGCCCGAGCCCGCTCAAAACACAGAGCTGCGATTTGCCGAGCGGTTATGCTCGATGTTGAGCACGATCGATACTGCCATCATTGTCAGGATTGCTGTGAGTGCGGCGCCAATACCAAGAACAATCATTGTTCGTTTCCTGTAAGCGCATCATCATGATGTCGCTTTGCCTAGATCACGATGATTTGGGTCGCAGCGACCCCAATCATAAACGTGATCGATTTCTTACTAGTTAGAGCGGGATGCGGGAGGAAAACCGCACACACTTTTCCTCATCCCGCTCTTGCGAAGGTTTCTTCGCGCATTGAGCGCCCACTTCACTTTCGCTTCGATACGCGAGCGCAAGTCGAAGTACAATTCTAAACTCTTGTGAGTGAGAACCTGTTGTAATCCAGGGGCTTTATTACAGTTTTGTTGCAGTGCAGAAATGGCCCGCGAAAACACCCTGCGAATTTTAGTGAATCCGATTAGAGGCGAGGGACCGTTAACCTTCAAGCAAGGAATTAACCATAAACATGGTCCCACACGTCGGAATGGGATAATTCACAAGTCTCCTCAAGGCATGATGCCGCCCCGCCGTACCGGTTCCGGTCCGGTATCCATTCTTCACCGAATTTACTTGCGGGATGAACGATAGCAGACGCTGCTGGCGGGGGCTGATCTCATCGATGTGGCGTGCACGTCCGGTGGACTGTGGCTCCCCTTGAACCGCCCCGGGCAAATTCGAAAACGCGCATTACCCGGGGATCAGCGTTGAGGCAGGAAGCATCGTCAGAACAGGCAAGGAAGGGCCAGGCAGGCAGCCTGCTGGAGCGCTTGCGTTTTGCCGGGCTCGACGATGAGAGCTGCAACCGCGTCCGGGATCATAGACAGAAGCTTTCTCCCCGCATCGACCAGGCGCTTCGCGACCTTTTCCAGCGCCTCCAGACCTATCCCGATGCCGCCCGCCATTTCGACAGCGATCGCCAGATCGATCGCCTCCAGGATCTTCAGTCGTCGCACTGGAACGTGCTGACCGACGCGCGTTTCGATGGGCTCTATGCCGAGCGCGTCAAGGTGCTCGCCGACACGGCAAGCCGCATGGGTCTCGATCCGCGCTGGCAGATGGCAAGCCACGCGGTCGTGCTCGAACATCTGCTCGTCGGTCTCATCGAAGAGGCCTGGCCGAGATCTTTCCTGCCGATGGGCAAGGCGCGTCGCCGCGAGCTCTGCGACCTCGTCGCCGCGCTGGTGCGCACCGTCTTCGTCGACACCGAGATCGGTGTTTCGCTCCGTTTCAATGCCCTGCGCCAGCAGCACCAGCGGCAGCTGACCGAGCAGCGCAGCGCCGACGAACAGGAAGTCAAGGCGCTCTTCGGCGACTTTGCCGAGAGTCTGAGCCAGGGCGATCTTGGTGCGCGCTTGCCGGAAGCGGCAGCGGAAGCCTACCAGCCGATCGTCGCCAGTCTGAATGCGGCGCTGGAACAAATTCAACAGAGCCTGCAGGCATCTGACCACCACAACCGTTCCGCCGAAGCTCTGGTCGATCGCATGCGCGGAAACGCGGCAACCTTTTCGGACAAGGCGAGTGTCGAAGCCGATGCGCTGTCCGGGCAACTTGCAGCACTTGCCGACATGGCTGGACGCATGGCGAGCGGCTCCGGCCGCATCAGCGCCACGGAGACGAAGGCCAACGAAACCCGCATCGCCGTCGAGCGCAGCGGCGAAATCGCCGGCCAGGCGATCAGCGCCATGGCCGACATCGAGGCATCGGCCGAAAAGATCGGCCAGATCATCGGCGTGATCGACGAGATCGCCTTCCAGACCAATCTGCTGGCGCTCAATGCCGGCATCGAAGCGGCGCGGGCCGGCGACAGCGGTCGCGGCTTTGCCGTTGTCGCCCAGGAAGTGCGCGCGCTCGCGCAGCGCTCCGGTGAGGCGGCCCGCGAAATCAAGCAGCTCGTCTCCGGCACCAAGGCGCAGGTCGAAACCGGTGTCGAGATCGTCGGCCGCACGCAGGACGCGATCAGCAGCATCGTCGAGCAGGTCACGTCGATCAATTCGGCCGTTTCCGGCATAGCCCGCGAAGCGGAGCAACAGGTCGGCGACCTCCGGGGCGTTGCCGCCGAGATCGGCACGATCTCCCAGGGCGTGCAGGCAAGTGCTGCCCTGGCGGGAGAAACCGCGCGTTCGTCGGACGATCTCCACACCGTCATCGTCGAGCTTGGCGAAACCATCCGTCGGTTTCGTCTGGAGCGGCGTCATCCCGTTTCGTCAGCTGTCGGTCGCGAACCGAGCCGGCCGGCCCTGGGCGTAGTTGCTGAAGAGCCGGGACTGCCGCTGTTCGACGACGGGCCGCAACGGCAGCTCGCCGGATGGCAGCGCTGATTTCAAGAGCAGTACAGAGTTAGCAGTCGAGGAAGACAGGAATGGCCAGCAAGAAGACCGCTCAGAAGACGCTTAGCCTCGCTCCGGTGCTGGACCTGAATGAGGCGACGGCGTTGCACGAGAAGCTGATCGCTCTGAAAGGCAGCGACATCGTGATCGACGCTTCGGCGGTCGAGCGGGTGGGCACGCTTTGTGTCCAGGTGCTGATGGCCGGCGCCAAGACCTGGGAAGAGGATCATTTGTCTTTCACCTTCAGCAAGGTGTCGGACGCTTTCGAGAAAACGACACAGCTCATCGGGGTCGAGATCGATCATCTGGTGGCAAAGGAGATTTGAGAAATGAAGAAGCGAGTTCTGACGGTCGACGACTCCCGGACGATCCGAAACATGCTGCTGGTCACGCTGAACAATGCCGGGTTCGAAACGATCCAGGCCGAGGACGGCGTCGAGGGACTTGAGGTTCTGGAAGAAGCCAACCCCGATGTGATCGTCACCGATATCAACATGCCGCGTCTCGACGGTTTCGGTTTCATCGAAGGCGTGCGCAAGAACGATCGCTACCGCGCCATCCCGATCCTGGTGCTGACCACCGAAAGTGATGCGGAAAAGAAGAACCGCGCGCGCCAGGCGGGGGCAACGGGCTGGATCGTCAAGCCGTTCGACCCGACCAAACTCATCGATGCAATTGAGCGCGTAACGGCCTGAAGTCCGGGGATAGCCTCCAATGGATATGAACGAAATCAAAGAGATCTTCTTCCAGGAGTGCGAGGAGCAACTCGCCGAACTGGAATCGGGTCTGCTGAAGCTCAATGACGGCGACCGCGACCCGGAAACGGTCAATGCGGTGTTCCGCGCGGTGCACTCGATCAAGGGTGGCGCCGGCGCCTTTGGGCTCGACGACCTCGTCTCCTTCGCGCATGTGTTCGAGACGACCCTTGATTGCGTTCGTTCCAACCGGCTCGATCCCGGTCCGGAGGTTCTGAAGGTCATGCTGAAGTCGGCCGATGTGCTCGCCGACCTCACCAATGCCGCCCGCGACGGCGGCAGCGTCGACGAGGCGCGCAGCCGTCAGCTGATCAAGGAGCTCGAGGCTTTGGCGAATGGCGAAGTGCCGCAAGCGTCCGCAGCGCCGGTCGAAGTGGTTGCCAAGCCCGTTGCCGCCGCGGCCCCGCCGCCGGTCAACGACGAAGGCTTCCAGCCGGTCGCTTTCTCCTTCGACGACTTCGACGCTGCCGAAGAACCGCCGCTGATGGAAATGCCCACCTACGAGATCGTCTTCAAGCCGAAGTCCGATCTCTATGCCAAGGGCAATGAGGCAACGCTGCTTCTGCGCGACCTCTCCCGCCTTGGCGAAATGAGCATCCATTGCGACATGGGCGCACTGCCGACGCTCGAGCGGCTGAGCCCGGAGAGCGCCTATTTCTCCTGGAAGATCCAGCTTGCGACCGACAAGGGCGAGGACGCGATCCGCACCGTCTTCGAATTCGCCGAGTGGGATTGCGACCTGGAGATTTCCCTGGTCGAAGACGAGGCTACGCAGTCGGGCGAAGAGCTGCCGATGCAGCCGGTGCCTTTCGATCTTTCGATCCTTGATGATGAGCCGGCGGTTTCGGTCGGTGTCGTCGAGGAGGAAGAACAGCTCGCGTCCCGACAGCAGGACATCCGCAACGCCGCCGTTTCGGCCGCAGGCACCGCCAGCAACGTGCTGCAGATGGCGCAATCCGCAGCCCGCGCCCCTGCCGAAAAGGCAGCGCCCGCCGCCAGCGCGGCCCAGAGCGCTGCCGCCCAGCAGGCAGCCGCATCGGCCGGCACGCCGACCATCCGCGTCGATCTCGACCGTGTCGATCGCCTGATCAACCTCGTTGGCGAACTGGTCATCAACCAGGCGATGCTCTCGCAGAGCGTCGTCGAGAACGACGCCAACGGCACGTCCTCGATCAACATGGGTCTCGAAGAGCTGCAGCAGCTCACCCGCGAGATCCAGGACTCGGTGATGGCGATCCGCGCGCAGCCGGTGAAGCCGGTGTTCCAGCGCATGTCGCGCATCGTCCGCGAAATCGCCGACATGACCGGCAAGTCTGTCCGCCTGATCACCGAAGGCGAAAACACCGAAGTCGACAAGACGGTCATCGACAAGCTGGCCGAGCCGCTGACCCACATGATCCGCAACGCGGTTGACCACGGCCTCGAAACGCCGGAGAAGCGACTTGCCGCCGGCAAGAGCGCTGAAGGCACCGTGCGCCTGACGGCCAAGCATCGCTCCGGCCGTATCGTCATCGAACTTGCCGACGACGGCGCCGGCATCAACCGCGAGAAGGTACGCCAGAAAGCGATCGACAACGACCTGATCGCGGCCGACGCAAATCTCTCGGACGAAGAGATCGACAACCTGATCTTCCATGCCGGCTTCTCGACGGCCGACAAGATCTCCGACATTTCCGGCCGCGGCGTCGGCATGGACGTGGTCAAGCGCTCGATCCAGGCGCTCGGTGGCCGCATCAACATCTCCTCCAAGCCCGGCCACGGTTCGGTCTTCACCATGAGCCTGCCGCTGACGCTCGCCGTGCTCGACGGCATGGTGGTCACCGTCGCCAACCAGACGCTCGTCGTGCCGCTGACCGCGATCGTCGAGACCCTGCAGCCGGAAGCTTCGGCAATCCATTCCTTCGGCTCCAACCAGCGGCTGATCTCGATCCGCAACTCCTTCTGCCCGCTCGTCGACGTCGGCCGCATCCTGAATTTCCGCGCCATCCAGGCGAACCCGGTCGAGGGCGTAGCACTTCTGGTGGAATCGGAAGGTGGCGGTCAGCGTGCGCTGATGGTCGATGCGATCCAGGGGCAGCGCCAGGTGGTGATCAAGAGCCTCGAGGCCAACTACACCCACGTGCCGGGCATCGCTGCGGCGACCATTCTCGGCGACGGCCGCGTGGCGCTCATTCTCGACGTCGACACGATCGTGGCCGCCTCGCGTGGTCATTCGCTGAAGCCTGAAATGTCTCTCGCTGCTGCTGGATGAATGTGATGACCTATGCCGCAAAAAGTCTGACCACGGACGGACGCGAGCTGATCGCTTTCCGCGTCGGCGATCAGGAGTTCTGCGTGAACGTGATGTCTGTGCGCGAAATCCGCGGATGGACGCCGGCGACGGCGATGCCGCACGCGCCGACCTACATGCTCGGCATCATCAATCTGCGCGGTGCCGTGTTGCCGATCATCGATCTTTCGGCCCGGCTCGGCATGAAGCCGGCCGAGCCGACCGTGCGTCACGTCATCATCGTTGCGCAGGTCAAAAGCCAGGCCGTCGGTCTGCTGGTCGATGCCGTCTCCGACATCCTGACCATCACCAATGACAAGATCCAGCCGACACCCGACGTTGTCTCGTCGGAGTTCGAGAAGAGCTTCGCCCGCGGTGTGCTGGCGATCGAAGGCCGGATGATCTGCCTCATAGAGCTGGAAGCAATCTTCCCGCAGGAAGAAAGGGAAGCGGCATGAGGAACCAGGTCGCATTCGAACAGAAGCTGTCGCCGGACGAGTGCCTGGCCAGCGGCGAATATCCATTGACCCGCCGCGATCTCACCGAGATCGCCGCGATGATCTATGCGGATGCCGGCATCTATCTCAACGAAAGCAAGGCGTCGCTCGTCTATTCGCGTCTGTCGAAGCATATCCGCAATCTCGGGCTCAAGGGCTTCCGGGATTATTGCCAGCTGGTCGCTTCGCCCGCCGGCGCCGCCGCGCGCCGCGACATGCTTTCGCACCTGACCACCAACTTCACGCGGTTCTTCCGCGAGAACCACCACTTTGAGCACCTGAAGACCGAAGTGCTGCCGGAGCTGATCGCGCGCGCCAAGGCCGGCGGCCGGGTGCGTATCTGGTCGGCGGCCTGCTCGGACGGGCAGGAGCCCTATTCGATCGCGCTGACGGTTCTGTCGCTGCTGCCGAACGCGGCCGACTACGACTTCCGCATCCTTGCGACCGACATCGATCCGAAGATCCTGGCACTCGCCCGTGCCGGCGCCTATGACGCAACCGCGCTTGAAACCGTCAACCCCGCCATGCGCAAGCAGTGGTTCTCCGAGGTCAATGCCGGCGGCCGCTTCAAGTGGCAGGTCGACGATCGGGTCAAGCGCCTGATCACCTTCAACGAGCTGAACCTGATGGCGCAATGGCCGTTCAAGGGCCCGTTCGACGTCATCTTTTGCCGCAACGTCGTCATCTATTTCGATGAACCGACGCAGATGAAGATCTGGTCGCGCTTCGCCGGCATGCTGAACACCGACGGTCATCTTTACATAGGGCATTCCGAGCGCGTGTCGGGTGACGCCAAGTCGCACTTCGACAACATCGGTATCACCACCTACCGCCATACCGGCAAGTTTCATGGAGGACGGGCATGACCGCTCCCGCTCGTGTTCTCGTCGTTGACGATTCGGCCACCATGCGTGGCCTGATCACCGCTGTCCTGAACGCCGACCCTGATGTGACCGTCGTTGGCCAGGCGGCCGACGCAATGGAAGCGCGCCAGGCGATCAAGCAACTCGACCCCGATGTCGTCACGCTCGACATCGAAATGCCGAACATGAACGGCCTCGAATTCCTCGACAAGATCATGCGGCTCCGACCGATGCCGGTCATCATGGTCTCGACGCTGACACACAAGGGCGCAGAGGCGACGATCGCCGCACTCGAAATCGGTGCTTTCGATTGCGTCGGCAAGCCGCACCCGGGCGATCCACATCCCTTCGCCGGCCTGGTCGACAAGGTGAAGGCGGCAGCGCGTTCGCAGCGCAAGTTCATCATCACCGGCAACAAGATCGCGGGCTCTCCCGCTGCCGCCAACGCGAACACGGCTTCGGAATACCGGGCCGGCCGCAAGATCATCGCCATCGGTGCGTCGACCGGCGGCGTCGAAGCGCTGATCACGGTGTTGCAGAAGTTCCCGGCCAATTGCCCGCCGACCGTCATCACGCAGCACATGCCGCACACCTTCACCAAGAGCTTTGCCGAGCGGTTGAACCGCCTGTGCGCGCCGACGGTGCAGGAGGCGACGGATGGTGCGCGGCTCGAAATCGGCAAGGTCTACCTGGCACCCGGTGGCGAGCGCCATCTGCAGGTCGCGAACGCGACGGCACCCTGCTGCCGCCTGGTCGATCGCGACCCGGTCAACGGACATCGGCCGTCGGTAGATGTGCTGTTTGATTCCGTTGCTGAACTCGCCGGCCGCAATGCGATCGGCGTCATTCTGACCGGCATGGGGCGCGATGGCGCCTCCGGTCTCCTGAAAATGCGGCATGCCGGAGCAAAGACCTTCGGACAAAACGAAAAGACATGTGTCGTCTACGGCATGCCGAGAGTCGCCTATGAATTGGGCGCCGTTGAAACCCAGCTCCCCCTCGGTTCCATCGGGGAGGAGGTCCTGAAAGCAGCGGCGCTCCGCAAGGAAGGAAGCGAATAATGTCCATCGCCGAAAAAATCAAAGTTCTGATCGTTGACGATCAGGTGACGAGCCGCCTGCTGCTGGGTGATGCCCTGCAGCAGCTCGGTTTCAAGCAGATCACCGCCGCCGGTGACGGGGAGCAGGGCATGAAGATCATGGCCCAGAACCCGCACCATCTGGTGATCTCCGACTTCAACATGCCGAAGATGGACGGCCTTGGCCTCTTGCAGGCGGTCCGTTCCAACCCGGCGACCAAGAAGGCGGCCTTCATCATCCTGACGGCCCAGGGCGATCGTGCCCTCGTCCAGAAGGCGGCGGCCCTCGGTGCCAACAACGTGCTCGCCAAGCCCTTCACCATCGAAAAGATGAAGGCGGCGATCGAAGCCGTATTCGGGGCGCTCAAATGAACATGGAAGCCGCCGGCAAGCGTGTGCATGTCATCCAGGGCGAGTACAAGGTCTTCAACGATCCCAATATCGTGCTGTCGACCATTCTCGGCTCCTGTGTGGCGGCATGCATGCGCGATCCCGTGGTCGGTGTCGGCGGCATGAACCATTTCCTGCTGCCAGGTTCCGCGACGTCGCCTGCTTCCGGCGGCGACGCGACCCGCTACGGGGTCCATCTCATGGAACTCCTGATCAACGGACTGCTGAAGCAGGGCGCGCGTCGAGATCGTCTTGAAGCCAAGATCTTTGGCGGCGCCAAGACGATCGCGCGGTTCTCCAATGTCGGCGAACAGAATGCCGCTTTCGCACGGCAGTTCCTGCTCGACGAAGGCATCCGCATCGTCGGCGAAAGCACCGGCGGCGAGCACGGCCGCAAGCTCGAGTATTGGCCGTCCAGCGGCCGGGCCCGACAATATGCCCTGACCGGCGTCGAGACGCAGCGCACCGTACAGTTGGAGGAGCGTCCGGTCATCGCGCCGAAGCTGGCCGAAAGCTCGATCGAATTCTTCTGATCCTGCGAGGCAGGCGCCTCGCAGGCCGCAAATACGACCTTCTACCGAAGCCCCGAGCCACGTGAGACATACCAATGCAGACCGACTATCAGGGCCACATGCCGCACGTGGAAGAAGCACTGCCCGAAGTGCTGATGCGCATCGTCACCGAATTGCATGACGTCGCCTATCTGATCGAACGGATCGAACCGCAGCTGGCAGGTGATGAGGGGGCCGATGCGCTCGCTAATCCGGACAAGATGATGCTGCTGCAGGGCGTCGACCTCGCTGTGCAGAAGACGCGTGGCCTCGCGGAGTTCATCGACACCATAACGGCGTCGATCCCCGACGACTGGCTCGTCGACGTGACCACCGCCGTCAGTCTCGTCAAGCTTGCCGATATGAAGAAGGCACTTGGCAACGGCATGTTGCGCCACGGCCACTCCCAGCCGCTGACCAAGGCAGCGGGTGATTTCGAGGCGTTTTGAGCTCGTCGGAAGTCTGTGCGACGCACGAATCTGGCAATAGCGCCGCAAAATCAGCGGCTTGCGGCGCGCAGGCCAGCGCTCCGCTCATGCCGTTTGCCCCGGATATCCGCTTTCACGGGCTCCTGTCAGTCAGTGGATAACTCTGCCGATGCGTCCATTCGATCGGCGATCTGAGCCGATCAAGCCAATTTCGCGCAAGTTTCGTTTCCTACGGTCCCGATCGGGGCTGGTAGATTCGCGCGCATTGGAAGTCGATACAAAGCATGCCGATACCCAGCAAACCCGAATGTTGGAACTGCGCAGGGCGCTCGGCCGATGACCGGCCTGAAAGCTCTGCGATACTGGGTGCGGAAACAGAATGAGTCTGTTGGATCAACTTTCGACGGTCACGAAGAACCTGAGCAATCTCGGGCAGGGCAAGCTGATCGCGCTGGCGGCAGCCGGCATGGTCGCGGTCGGCCTGGTGCTCGGGGCGGGCATTTACGTCAACAGACCCTCGTTCGAAACGCTCTATGTCGGGCTCGAACGCAGCGATGTCACCCAGATCAGCATCGCGCTGGCTGAGGCCAATATCGATTTCAATGTCGGCTCCGATGGCGCCAGCCTCCAGGTTCCCGTCGGCATGACGAGCAAGGCGCGCCTCCTGCTCGCCGAGCGTGGCCTGCCGAGCAGTGCCAATGCCGGTTACGAACTCTTCGACAATGTCGGTTCGCTCGGCCTCACCTCCTTCATGCAGGAAGTGACGCGGGTGCGTGCCCTCGAAGGCGAAATCGGCCGTACCATCCAGCAGATTTCCGGCATCGCCGCCGCCCGCGTCCACATCGTGATGCCGGAACGCGGCAGCTTCCGCAAGGCGGACCAGAACCCCACAGCCTCGGTCATGATCCGCGCCAGCGCCACCGTCGGCCGCAGCGCCGCTGCCTCGATCCGCCATCTCGTCGCCTCTTCCGTACCGGGGCTCGACGTCGATGACGTGACCGTGCTTGATTCGACCGGACAGTTGCTCGCCTCCGGCGACGATCCGGCCAACAGCGCTCTCAACCAGTCGCTCGGCGTCGTCCAGAATGTGCAGACCGAGCTCGAGAAGAAGATCGACAACGCGCTGGCGCCCTTCCTCGGAATGGACAATTTCCGTTCGAGTGTCACCGCGCGGCTGAACACCGATACCCAGCAGATCCAGGAAACGGTCTTCGATCCGGAATCGCGGGTTGAACGCTCCACGCGCGTGACCAAGGAAGAGCAGAAGTCCAGCCAGCAGCAGCCGGACAATGCCGCCACCGTCCAGCAGAACATTCCTCAGGCTGCCCCGAGCGGCGGCGCCGGCCCGAAGTCGAGCGACGAGGCCGAGAAGAAGGAAGAGCAGACCAACTACGAGATCAACAGCAAGACGATTGCTACCGTCAAGAACAGCTACACGATCGAACGCCTCTCCATTGCCGTCGTCGTCAACCGTGGCCGACTGGCCGCGATGGTCGGCGAGCCGGCCGACCAGGCGAAGATCGACGCCTATCTGCAGGACATGCAGAAGATCGTCGCTTCCGCTGCCGGTCTTGATACGAACCGCGGCGACGTCGTGACCCTGACCGCCATGGACTTCGTCGAAACGCAATTGCTCGATCAGGCCGTCGCTGGCCCCGGCGTGATGGAAACGCTGACCCGCAATCTCGGCGGCATCATCAATGCCCTTGCCTTTATCGTGGTGGCCGCTCTGGTCGTCTGGGGCATGCGGCCGCTCGCCCGTCAGCTCGGGTTCGGCAGCACTGCCGGCCAGCTGGAAGGCGAAGCCGCCGGTCTCGAACTGCCCGACTTCTCTCCGGCCAATGCCGGTGCCGGCGGGGCGCTCATGGAAGGCTTCGGGTCGGACTTCGGTTTCGACAGCACCGACGACCTGCTCAATATGGGCGAAGACGGTGGCTTCAACCGCCGCGTCAAGGAGGGCCCGGAAAGGCGCCTGGCCCGGATGGTCGAGATCAGCGAAGAACGCGCGGCGAAAATCCTGCGCAAATGGGCCCTCGACAAGGCCGCCTGATATCGCCGCAGCCCTGCCGCAATCAAACAGATCCCGCCCTTGTGGTGGGATTTGTCTTTGTGGCGTCGCTCCCGCATGTCAGGCGGCGTCGTCTATGTTCGGGCCAAATATTGTGAGAGTCCGGGCGCGTCCGCCGCCACTGCCGCAAATTTGCTTCAAGTTTCGAAGTGAGGCCGCTGAGTCCTGTGGGAGCCGAGAATGGTAATATTTTAACGATATCTTAATTTATAGATTCGTCGCGCGCGCATGGCGTGCATTCGGTGCGGTCATCTACTATACCGGATTCCAGCTATACATAGTCAAACTGAAATATAACTTCGCATGCACTCAGATTTATTCTGAAAGTTCACAATTTATATATCGGTAAAATGAGAAGAGCCTGAAAAACTCCTGATGCATTTCAGCCACAGCTGTGAAAACAAAGTATAATTTCTTCAGGTTCTAATTTTCGAATTTCGGCAATAAGCGCCCGTTTGTTGGGCAAAACCACGCCAATAGCGCTGTCCAGGATCGCGGCTGACGCGCGGGAACGGCAGGTTTTCAAGTAGAAATGCGTTGTCTATCAATGTGTTGTGCCTTGGCAAAGGCGATGAACGTCATTGGGCAGAACAGGCGAGGCCTATCTGGGTCGAATCGGTCTATGCACAGGATGTGAAGTAAATAGCCAGAACAGGGCGGTGGTATTTTTCTCGTGCCGATGTACATTTTTAACAGTTGATTCGCGTCCTGATCTGCGACTGGTGGTAATATTCGGCTTCGGCCGGCTGTTGGCGGCGACAGTGCAAGTGCAGTTCCGGGATGTGAATCCGGCACGGGGGCTGAACTCATGGACATTTCGCAAGCAGACATTGCTGTCTGGCCTTTGCCGACGGCACCGACACGTGCACGCGGCGGCGGTTTCTCGCGCGAACAACTTTTGCGAAGGCTGGGGGAAGTCGCCGGTCGGGGCGGTCTTGGCAGCGGTCTGTCGGCGCTGACCGAATATGTCGGCGCGAGCCACTATCTTCTGGCGCGCTATGACATCTCGCAGGACAACGGGCTCGACTTCGTGGTCTGTTCCGATTGGCCCTTCGACGTGGTGCGGCGCCTCTCCGGCGTCGTCACGTCGCTCCACGCCAAGACGACCGAGCTTGAAAAATGCCTGGCGGTGCTGCAGCCGTGTTTCTACGCGCTGCCCGATGACATCGACCTGCCGCGCGGTATCAGCCGCGAATATTGTGCGGTCACCTTCAACGTCGGACGGCTGCGCTTCTCGCTGATGCTGCTCATGCCGGAAGACGTGATCCTGTCGCAGGAGAGCCTGCGGGACGTCACGCTGCTTGCGGGTTACCTCGCAAGCTTCACGACGCGCGCCGAAGTCCGGCACGATCGAGACTTCGAGTTGACGGAGCGCGAGCTCGAATGCCTCTTCTGGATCGCCGAGGGCAAAACCAGCGAAGAGATCGCGGTGATCCTCGGAATTTCGCGCAACACCATCAACAACTACATCACCAGCGTCATGCGCAAGACCGCGACCAGGACGCGATCGGAAGCGATAGCTTACGCGGTGCGCAACAATCTTGTGTGAGGAACGGGCGCGATGACGCATTTTCTCGGTGGTGGGCGGATCGACGACGACCACAAGCTCGCCCGGCAGGGCAACCGCGCCGCACGTGCCGCAACCCTGGTCACGCGTCTGCAAGCGATGCAGCGGCAGATCAATGCCAAGCATTTCGCCGTGCTGCGCCTCAGCGGTAAAGGCACGGCCCGAAAGCTGACCTGCGTCCTCGACAACTGGGGCCTTACGGCCGAAGCGAACGCGCATGATCTCATCACCGCCTATGGCGAGGAACTGATTGCCCATCTCGATCAATCCCTGCTGCCGGTGCTTTGGAACGGGGCAGGGGAGCATCAGGCAGCGGAAGTCTCGGAACTCGCGCCCTTTGCGTATCGGTTGAAAGTGCGCAAGCTTGCCTATTCGGGCATAGCCTTTCCTGTCAGGCTCGGCGCCCAGGGCAACGGCTACGTCATCTTCGCCGGCAGCTACATCGATGCCTCGACCGAACAGGTGGTGGATCTGCATGGTCGCAGTTGCATGATCATGACCGACCTGCTGGCCGCCGATGAAAAGCGCATGGCGCCGGCCGAAACCTTGAGTGACCGCGAGATCGCCTGCCTGCAGATGGCGGGCGACGGCCATATCAGCGAAGAGATTGCCGAGCGCATGGGCCTCTCCGTCCATACGGTCAACGCCTATCTGGGCGCTGCGACCACCAAGCTCGATTCGGTCAACCGCATCCAGGCGATCGCCAAGGCGATCCGCCTTGGCTACATCAGCTAAGCGCATTCAGCGCCGGCGCCTTCTGCAGAATACAGGTGCGCGCATGCGCGGTTCTTTTAGCTTGCGAGCGGCAGTTCGTAGGATTTGATGAATTTTGCGTCCGCCAGGCTCCGCGCCAGGAAGGCCGTGTTCTCGTCCGGGTCGGCCGACGGGTTCTGGAAGCTGATATGGCTGATCTCGATGCCGGCCGTCTCGTTGCCGAGGGACAGGCGGACATAGATGGTGATACCGCGGGGCTTAAGCTCCAGGTCGAGAACGATTTCCGGCTCGCAATCCCAATCGAGATTGTAGTTGCCGCCGAGACCGAAGTTGACCGTACCGGGCAGAAAGTAAAGTTCTGCCGCGGATTCGACGAGATCGGCGAGGCTGGCGTAGGATTCGAACCGCAAGAGGGCGATGAAATCGGCGGCGTCGATGAGCCGCAGTTCGGTCGCCACAGGGCGGATTGCTTCAGCTACGATCTGTTCCCGCTTCTCGGAGAATTCGCACTTTTTCATCGGAGTTATGTCATCCGTTTTGGTTGCGACGCATGCACCCTGTGAATGAGCTCGGCAACAGCCTTGTAAAACACGGGTGGAATCACACTATCGACCGAGACTTGTGCAAACATGGAGCGTGCAAGTGGCGGATCCTCGAAGACGGGGATGCCATTTTTCTCTGCAATTTCACGGATTTTCAGGGCAACCAGGTCCTGGCCCATCGCCACGACGATGGGCGCGTCGCTTTCCTCGCGGACATAACGCAACGCGACCGCGTAGTGAGTCGGGTTGGCGATCACCAGCGTGGCACGCGGTACGGACGAGATCATCCGCTTGCGCGCCCGGTCACGCTGCATCGAACGCAGGCGCGACTTGACGATCGGGTCGCCCTGGGCCTGCTTCATTTCCTCCTTCACTTCCTGCTTGGTCATCATCAGTTCGGTGTACCAATGGTGCCGTGACCAGAAGAGGTCGGCGATCGCCAGAACCGCGGTCGCAAACAGGATGACGATCATGATCTCGTTGAGATCGTTCGCCATGGTCGAAAACATCGTGACCGGGTCCGAAAACATCAGGTCGAGCGTCGCGAAGTAGTTGTTCCACAGCACCAGCACGACGACGACGGAGACGATGATGATCTTGAACAGCGACTTGCCGAACTCGACCAGTCCCTGCACGCCGAAGATGCGCTTGAGCCCGCCCATCGGCGAAATGCGGTTCAGCTTCGGCTGGACGCGGTCGAGAACCGGCCGCGGCAGGTTCTGGAAGATCGAGGAGCCGACACCGAAGAGGATGAGCAGCACGAAGGCCGGAACGACCAGCGCGGTCGATTTCCATGCGAGATGGGTGATGAGCGCCACCACGTCGGTCGAATTTTCCAGCCGCCAGGCTTCCGGCTGCTCGAAGATGTCCTTGAGGGCCTCGGCCATGGTGCTGACGCCGTCGGCAAGGAAGAAGACGAAGAAGATGTAGATCGCGAGCGTCGAGGCGAACATCGTCGCCTCGCGGGAGAAGGGCACGTTACCCTTCTCGGCAGCGTCGGAGATCTTCTTCTCTGACGGGGCCTCTGTTTTGCTGTCTTTATCCTGATCATCAGACATGAAGCAGGAAGGCTCCGGTTACATCTGGGCAGCGTCGATCGCGTTTTCTGCAGCGCCGTGCGTCTGTTAAGAGGCGCAAAGGTCGTTGCAACGCGTCGAGCTGCTGCGTGCTCCTCAAATCGAGGCCGATCCAAGGAAAATGCAGTAGTGTACCCGGAAGGCTGGGCAGGCAAGCGTTGAGCCCCGGCATTCGCCAGGGCTCAACAGGAAATACGGTGAGGAGGGGCGCGCCAGCCGTCCGCTCGACGGGCCCATGCGGCGCGCCTACCCGATCAGGCCGCCTGCGCGTCCTTGTCCTTGAGCTCGAGCTGGCCGCTGGCCGCCAGGCGAATGGCTTCCTGGGTGATCGAGCGCCGTGCGATCGCGATGTCGCGCGGGTTGATGCCGGCATCGCCCATGGCGAGATCGGATTCGATCATGCGGCGCTGGCGTGCGCCGATCGAGGCAAGTACCGATTCGCGCAGTTCTCCCGTCGATCCGCGCAACGCCATCGTGATGATGTCCGTCGACACGTCGTTGAAGAGCTGTACGCGGCTGCGCTGCGGCATGTAGAGCACGTCGTCGAAGAGGAAGATCTTCGGGCGCACCTTGTTGGCGGAAGCGGTGCTGAGCGATTCGAGCGACGCGAGCAGGGTGTCCACCTGCGGCTTGTCGAGTTCGTTCATGACCTCGGCGATCTTGGCCGGGCCGGCCGAATTGCGTTCTGCTTCCATCTCGCCGATCATTTCCATGACGCGCTTCTCGATGATCGCGGCGGCTTTCGCGTTGACTTCCTTCATGTTGACGGCGCGCTTCAGGATGTCCGGCCGCTGCTCTTCGGAAAGCTGCAGCAGCACCTTGGCGCCGAAGCCCGAAGGCATCATCGACAAAACGTATGCGATCGTCTGCGGATGTTCCTTGGCAAGCTGTACCGATACGGCGACCGGGTCGCATTCCTGCAGGCGATCCCAGATGCTGGCCTCGTAGGACTGGAAAGTGGCGCGGCGGCCGAGCAGGCCGTCGACCTCGTCCGGGGTCAGGCCTTCTTCGAGGATGCTTTCAATCGCCTTGGCATTGTCCATCAGCCCGGCGCCCTCGGTGAAGAGGTCTTCGAACTCGTTGACGAGTGCTTCCAGCTCATGCGGCGGAATGGCGCGCAGCGACTGCGCCGCGGCGATGATCGACTGCAACTCGCTCTGGGTGAAGAACTTCAAGAGCTTGCTTGCGACGCCCTTGCCCATGGCAAGCAGGACGGCCGCCGCCTTGTCCGTCTGGCTCAGCGGCCTTGATAGCGCCTGAGCCTCGAAACTTTCGAAATCCATCATGGATTCATCCTTCGCCCGATCATCGGGTTTTATGACTTCTTGCTGCCCTTGATCTCGATGAGTTTGACGCCGAATCGGGTGTCATCGCCTTCGAGAACGGTAATTTCGCCGCGGCCGATCACCCGGCCGTTGACCATGATCTCGACCGGCTCTCCGATCCGGCGATCCAGCGCGATCGTTGCACCTTCGCTCAAGTTCATGAGACCGGACACCTGCATGCGGCTTGTGCCGAGCACGATCTGGACGTCGATCGGGATATCCATGATCAGGTCGAGGTTGGCCGTCATGCCGCTGCCGGGCGGCGCGTCGATCGCAGCGTCAGCGCTGTCGAAGGACGTCGCACCGAAATCCGTGCCGCCGAAATCGCTCGAAACGGAACCGCCGCCGAGGTCGGCGCCGAAGTCGCTGGAGCCGAAATCGCCGCCGAACGCGTCGAGGCCGCCGGCCGGTGCGCCGAAGTCGCTACCGAAGTCGGTTGCGGCGCCAGCGGGTTCGCTGCCGAAATCCGAGCCGAAGGCTGCCGGCGCATCCGAATCCTGCTTGAGGACACCGCGCAGGTCATTGATCGCCTGGTCGAGTTCCATGTCTCCGACAGCGGCTTCTGCCTGTTCGTTGATGGGTGCTTTCTTGGGTGCCATGTGAGAACTATTCCAGTTGAAGCTTGCCTCAGGCATGCTGCGAGCGCGCGGCAGGCCGATTTAACTCATGATGTGGCGAAGGATGTCCTGCTCGGAGCCGTGGGTATCCTTGACCCGAACCGTGTATTTCGATCCCGATCGTCCGAATTCGCAGACATAGAGGTCGCGACCATTGGCGTTGACGTCGACGCGAACGTCCTGGGCGTCGTGGAAGGGAATGACGTCGCCCGCCTGCAGCCGGCTGATCGTTTCGAGCGTCAGGCTTTCGAGCCGGATGCGCGCCTCGATCGTGACGGCAGAGCGGCGAACCTGTTCTTCGAGCTGCTCGGTCCATTCGGCCTTCGCCTTGCGCTGCTGGCCGCTGCCCTTCGGGAAGACGATGGTGGTCTTCAGGAGCACGCTCTGCGGGACGATGACGGAGAAGGTGGACATGACCGGGCCGAAGCCGATCGTCATGTCGATGGCGCCCGCATGGATGTCCTCGATCATGGGATCGGGCTTGGGGCGCGATGCGCTGTTGAGCGGACGTTCGACGATCGCTTCGAAACCGCCCGGCGCGTTGACGGCGGTGCGCAACACGTCGGCGATCTTTTCGAAAAGCGGCACGGCGACGTCGATCTCGATCTGGGAGAGCGCACGCGGCTGCGGCTCTTCGATCCCGGCCGGCTCGGCGCCGAGCAGCGCCTCGACGAGGGTGATGATGATCGGGCTGTCGCAGCCGATCTGGAAATCCGCGCACCAGTTGCGCAAGGACACGTCACTGATCACCACGCCGGTACCTAGGCCGGCGATCAGCTCCCGCCGCAGCCCCGTCCGGAAACCGGCATAGCCGATCGTGACGTCAAGACCCGTTTCCGCCCGGCAGATGTCGGGCAGGAACTCACTGAAGACCTGGCCGAGTTCGAGTGCCAGCCGGCCGATCACCCTGTCGTCGCCGAGCGCGCCGGTCATGCGCGCCAGGAGTTTCCGGTCGAATGCGTGAACGTTGGATGTTGCGGAATTCATGGGATCAAGCCGCCTTGCTTTCGCCGCCGCCGCCGGGGTTCATCATTTCCTGCTCGACCGCGTCGATCGACGGACGCTCATAGGCCGAGATGGTCTTGCGGCCGTATTCGAGAGCGACCTGCGGTACCGAGCCGTTCATGTAGGCAAGCAGCGTTTGCTTGACGATGATGTAGAGGCGGTTCTGCTTCTCGCGCACCGATTTGATGTTGGCGACCAGCGGCGCGACGATCGAATAGGACAGGAACACGCCAAGCAGCGTGCCGACGAGTGCGGCTGCGATCTTGGCACCGAGAACTTCCGGCGCCTCGCTGATCGCGCCCATCGCCTTGATGACGCCGAGAACCGCCGCGACGATACCGATCGCCGGGAAGGCGTCGCCCATCGTGTTCAGCGCGTGATAGCACTTCATCTTGTCGTGGGTGATGGTCTGGATTTCTTCGTCCATCAGCGCTTCGATCTCGTGCGATCGGGCGTTGCCGATGATGATCAGACGTACGTAATCGCAGATGAAGGCGGTCAGTTCCTTGTTCTTCAGAACCGTCGGCGCTGCCTGGAAGATCGAGGATTCTTCCGGGTTGTCGATGTGGCTTTCGATCTCGTTGCGCGACTTGGTGCGCAGATCCCGCATCAGCGAATAGAGAACGCCGAGCGTGTCGAGATATTCGCGCTCCTTCGGCACCTTGTGGCGAAAGGCTTCGCCGAGCGCCTTGCCGGTATCCTTAACCACCTTCATCGAGTTGGCCATGATGAAGCCGCCGATGCCGGCGCCGCCGATGATCAGCAGTTCGAAAGGCTGGTTGAGGACCTCCATGTGGCCGCCCATGGCCAGATAGCCGCCGAGAATACAGCCGAACGTCACAAGAAGCCCGATGATGATGTTCATTTTCGATACCTGTCGCGATCCTATTTTCCGCTAACGGGATACGGTTTCATCCTTGCGTGAGGCTGGCCGGCGCGGGCGATGGGGGTCATTCATCGGAACAGGTTCGCGCAAGGCTATCCGGTCAGGATTTGTCAAGGCAGGGCGCATGCTCTGTCTGTGTCATTCCGGCAGGGGCGAACCGATCGTGACCACGACCTACACGAGCTACAAGCTGATAACGGCCGACTTGACGAAGTCGCTGGCCCGCGTTGCCGAGCAGCCGGATGTGGCGCGCGAGACGGAGTACTACCTGTCGAAGATCGGCGACGTCAAAACGATCGACGATTTCTTTGCCGATACCAGGCTCTACAACTACGCGATGAAGGCTCACGGTCTCGAAGACATGGCCTATGCCAAGGCTTTCATGCGCAAGGTGCTGACCGAAGGCATCGACAAGGACGACGCCTTTGCCAACAAGCTGACCGACAACCGCTACAAGCAGCTCGTCGAATCGCTGAACTTCGCCGCCCACGGCGCGGCCGCCACATCCTTCGACCGTGCCCAGAAGGGCGTCGCCGACAAATATGCTCGCCAGACGCTGGAGCAGAACGCCGGTGAGGAAAATGCCGGCGTGCGGCTTGCCCTCTATTTTTCGCGCATGGCGCCGACGATCAGCAGTGGCTACGCCATCATCGCCGACGAGGCGCTCGCCCAGGTGGTGCGCACCGCGTTGCAATTGCCCGACGAATTCGCGGCAACCAATGTCGATCGTCAGGCCGAGGTCTATGAAGCGGCGATCGATTTCAAGGATTTCCAGAACCCGGGCAAGGTGACCGAGTTTCTCGACCGGTTCACGGCGCTCTGGGAAACCAAAAATTCAACGGACGGTTATGATCCGCTCGCAGTCTTCGGCTCTTCGAGCGGCTACGGCATTTCTTCCGATCTTCTCCTGTCCATCAACAGCCTGAAACTCGGGGGAAATTGAACGTGCAAACCGGTCTTTACGTCGCGATTTCGTCGCAGATGGCGCTCGAGAAGCGCCTCAACACTCTTGCCGACAATATCGCGAACTCCGGCACCGTCGGTTTCCGTGGCACCGAGGTAAAGTTCAATCAGATGCTCGGCGACACCAAGCCGACCAAGGTTGCCTATGTCAGCAAGGGCGAGGAGTTCCTGAACACCAACAACGGCTCGCTGTCGCGCACGGGCTCGGCTCTCGACTTTGCGATCAAGGGCGATGCCTGGTTCCAGATCGAGACGCCATCCGGCCCGGCGCTGACGCGCGACGGGCGTTTCACGCTCACCGATACCGGCGAACTCGTCACCATCCGTGGCTATCCGGTGCTCGACGCCGGCGGAGCGCCGATCCAGCTCAACGGCAGCGGCGGCGAGATCACCGTCGGCGCCGATGGCGCGATCCATCAGAACGGCGTGGCTGTCGCCTCGCTCGGTCTCTATGAGGCAGATTTCAGCAAGGGTTTCATGCGCCTCGACAACAGCGCTGTTCAGCCGACGGCACAGGCCTCGCCGGTGGTCGATCGCTTCGACGTCGGCGTGATGCAGGGCTTCGTCGAGGAATCCAACGTCAATGCCATCCAGGAAATGTCGCAGCTGATCATGGTCACGCGCGCCTTCGACAACATCACTGGCCTGTTGCGTGACAGCGAGGGATCGCTCGAAGAAGCGGTCAAGACGCTCGGCGGCAGTCGCTAATTTCTGACGGGTACCGGCATGCAACGCGAAGGCCTGAAGACAAGCGCGGGATCGACCTCTCTGGCAGCACTTGCCGGTCTGGTCGAGCGCTACGCAAAGCCCGAATTCTCGATCGCTCCGGGCGGACACGTGCAGACGATTTCGCCCGGTCACTACACGGTGACCGGTCTGTCGCGGCATGTGCGGCTCGGTGATTTCGTCGCCCACAAGAGTGTCACCGGAACGCATCTCGGCGAGGTGGTGCGGGTCGAACCGGAGCGGGTGGTCGTCTGCCCGATCGAACCCGGCGATCCGATAGGCATCCATGACACCGTGATCCGCAAAGGTGCCTTCCGCGTCGCTCCGACCGATCAATGGTGCGGCCGTGCCATCAATGCGCTCGGCGAGCCGATCGATGGTCTCGGGCCGCTGCTGCAGGGCGATGTGCGCCGCTCGATCTCCAACACCGCGCCGCCGTCGATGAGCCGCAAGCGGGTCGAGAAGGGCTTTCTCACCGGGGTCAGGGCGATCGACATCTTTTCGCCCCTCTGCCTCGGCCAGCGTCTCGGCATCTTCGCCGGCTCCGGCGTCGGCAAGTCGACGCTGCTCTCCATGCTGGCGCGCGCAGACGCCTTCGACAAGGTGGTGATCGCGCTCGTCGGCGAGCGCGGCCGCGAAGTGCGCGAATTCATCGAGGATACGCTTGGCGACAATCTCGCAAAGTCGGTCGCGGTAGTGGCAACCAGCGACGAAAGCCCGATGCTGCGCAAGATGGCGCCACTGACCGCCGTCACCATCGCCGAGCACTATCGCGACAATGGCGACAACGTGCTGCTGATCGTCGACAGCGTCACCCGTTTCGCACACGCGATCCGCGAAGTGGCGACGGCTTCCGGCGAGCCGCCGATCGCGCGCGGTTACCCGGCCTCCGTTTTCACAGAACTGCCGCGTCTGCTCGAGCGTGCCGGACCCGGCACCGAAGGCTCGGGCACGATCACGGCGATCATCTCCATTCTCGTCGACGGTGACAACCATAACGACCCGGTCGCCGACTCCACGCGCGGCATCCTCGATGGCCACATCGTGCTCGAACGCAGCCTTGCGGAAGAGGGACGTTATCCGCCGATCAATCCGCTCGCCTCCATCTCGCGC
Organism: Ensifer sp. EB106-03-01-XG145; assembly: GCF_058792075.1. Lineage (NCBI taxonomy): Bacteria > Pseudomonadati > Pseudomonadota > Alphaproteobacteria > Hyphomicrobiales > Rhizobiaceae > Ensifer > Ensifer sp. EB106-03-01-XG145. The sequence goes on from NZ_JBYTEC010000001.1 coordinate 594,131, forward strand.
CTGGCGCGCAAGGCTTGGACTCCCGACCAGGAAAAGCTGGTGTCGCGGTTGAAGGCGCTGATCCACCGCTTCGAGGAAACCCGCGATCTTCGCCTGATCGGCGGCTACCGCCCCGGTGGCGATCCCGACCTCGACATGGCGATCAAGCAGGTGCCGGTTATCTACGACGTGCTGACGCAGACCGCCGGTGAGCGCCCGGCGCAGGACGCCTTTGCCGATCTCGCCAATGCATTGAAGGCGGCGGCGATGGGTAATCAACCGGGCGCGAGAGCGAGGTGATGGCGGTGACCGATTACGATGCGGACGAAATGGTTCATCAGCGCAAGCGAAGCAGCCGCATGCCGATGACCGACAAGTTCCTGGCCGCGACGGGCGTCGCGCTTGCCGCGTTTGCGACTTTCTTTCCCTGGTACGCCTTCTTCCACCAGGACAAGTTCACCATGCCGCCGCTCTGGCAGGGTTCCACCCGCGATCTGCCGGAGCGCGCCGCCCGCAACGTCGTCTCGGTTTCGCCGCTGGCGATGCCCGACGCGGACGGCGAGACCATGGCTGCAATCGACCAGCTGACGACGGCGACCGTGCCCGGCATCGCCGGCGGTCCGGGTCCCGAGGGGACCGCGGCGGAAGAGGGGCTGTCACAGCCCTTTCCGGGCAAGTCCGGCTTCAAGCTGATGCATGTCGCCAATGGCCGGGCGCTGATCGAGGATGCGAGCGGCATGTATATCGTGCGCATCGGCTCCGTCCTGCCTGACAACACCCGGCTTGCCACGCTCGAGCAGCGCGACGGCCATTGGGTGATGGTCACCTCGTCAGGCGAAGTCTACCAGGCCAACTGATTTAGCAGCCCATCGTCAGAGTTGATGGTCGCGCATCGCTTCGGATGCGCGGCGCGCTGCTGTTCGCCCGAAGCGGAATGCAAGCGTCCGGACCGCAGCGACCTCCGACGAAAGTCCCACGCAAGATTACCGGCCTAGGTTCGCATCACCAAGCATGGAGCTTTTGATGCAACCGATTCAGCTTTTCGAACTCGCGTCCCGGCAGGCCCAGTGGCTGACCGTTCGCCAGAACGTGGTGGCCGGCAACATCGCCAATGCGAACACGCCGCATTACAAGGCGAAGGACGTCAAGCCGTTCGAAAGCGTGCTGCAGGATACCGGCATGCAGATGGCCGCGACCCACAAGGCGCATTTTACCGAAGGCCTCGAAGCCTCGCAGGTTGCCGAAGTCGGCATGGTCGACGGTGTGCAGATCCAGCAGTCCGGCAATAGCGTCGCGATCGAGCAGGAAATGATGAAGACCGGCGAGATCAAGCGCGACTACGAGCTCAGCGCCGGGCTTGTGAAGGCGTTTCACCGCATGATGCTGATGACGGTACGGAAGTAAGAACCATGGATCCATTGACCTCAGCCCTCAAGGTATCGGCTTCCGGCCTCCAGGCGGAATCGACCCGTCTGCGTATCGTCTCCGAAAACATCGCCAACGCCCGCTCGACCGGCGACACGCCGGGTTCGGAACCCTACCGCCGCAAGACCATCAGCTTTGCTGCCGAAGTCGACCGGGCAAGCGGCGCCTCGCTTGTCGAGATCGAACGGCAAGGCACGGATGATTCGGACTACAACATCGAGTTCGATCCGGGCAATCCGGCGGCCGACGAGAAGGGCATGGTCAAGATGCCGAACGTGAACATCCTGGTTGAGATGGCCGACATGCGCGAAGCCAACCGCGCTTACGAGGCCAATCTCCAGACCATCAAGCAGTCCCGCGATCTGATTTCCCAGACAATCGACCTGTTGAGAGCCTCGCAATAATGATCGATGCAGTCAAATCCCTCGGCGCGTTCTCGGTCACCAAAGAGACCGACGGTACCCGTTCCACATCCTCCTCGTCGTCGATCTTCGGCATGCCGGCCGCCACGCCGGGCGTGCCGCAGGGGCAAAGCTTCGCCTCGGTCCTCGGGGATATGGCGACCGACACAATCAACGCGATGAAAAAGGCCGAGGGCGCATCGCTCGACGGCATCCGCGGTCAGGCAAACACCCGTGAAGTTGTCGATGCTGTCATGAACGCCGAACAGTCGCTCCAGACAGCACTCGCCATCCGCGACAAGGTGGTCACCGCCTACCTCGAAATCGCGCGCATGCAGATCTGAAGGAACGAGACATGAAGGCCCTTTCCATTGCCGCAACCGGCATGAACGCCCAGCAGCTGAACCTCGAAGTGATCGCGAACAACATCGCGAACATCAACACGACCGGTTACAAGCGCGCCCGCGCAGAATTCTCCGATCTGCTTTATCAGACTGAGCGCGCCCAGGGCGTGCCGAACCGCTCCAACCAGGCCATCGTACCGGAAGGCGCGATCATCGGTCTCGGCGTCCAGACGGCTGCCGTGCGCAACCTGCATATCCAGGGCAGCATGGTCAACACTGGTAACGACTATGACCTGGCGCTGATGGGCCGCGGCTGGTTCCAGGTCGAGACGCCAGATGGCGAGACGGTTTATACGCGCTCCGGCGCCTTCAACAAGAATGCCCAGGGCCAGCTCGTGACCATCGACGGTTACACGGTCGTCCCCGGCATCACGGTTCCGCAGGATGCGACGGAAATCGCCTTCACCAGCTCCGGCCAGGTGATGGTGCGCATCGGCAACGATCCCGCGATGCAGGAAATCGGTCAGCTGACGATCGCCAACTTCGTCAACGAGGCCGGTCTCGAGCCGCAGGGTGACAACCTCTTCAAGCAGACCCCGGCTTCCGGCGACGCGATCGTCGGCACGCCGGCGGACCCGGGCTTCGCGCAGATCAAGCAGAAGTATCTCGAGGCGTCCAACGTCGATCCGGTGAAGGAAATCACCGACCTGATCTCGGCCCAGCGCGCCTACGAGATGAACTCCAAGATCATCCAGGCGGCCGATGAAATGGCGGCCACGGTGAGCAAGAACCTCAGGTAACGAAAGAGGGGGCAAACATGATGTTTCGCCGATCCGCAGACATCAAGGTATCGAAGGGCGACAGTGCATCCAAGGCGCTTCGTCTGGCGGCTGGCGCCTTGCTTGCCGCCACTTTCCTGTTGCCTTCGGCGAGCCTTGCGGAGCGGCCGACCGCGGTGATCCCGACCCGGACGATCTATCCGGGCGAAACGATCGACCGCAGCCGCGTCGAGGTTGTCGACGTTACCAACCCCGATCTCGCGGACGGCTACATCAGGACCCTCAACGAAATCGATGGCAAGGTCACCAAGCGCACGCTTCTGCCCGGTCGGGTGATCCTCGCAAACGCACTGCGCGAGCAGTATGCCGTCGAGCGCGGCTCCACCGTGCGCCTCGTCTTCAGCAATGGCGGCCTGACTATCAGCGCCGCCGGATCACCGCTCCAGGATGCCGCCGTCGGCGAACTGATCCGGGCGCGCAACATCGATACCGGCATCATCGTTTCCGGAACGGTAATGGCCGACGGCACTGTCCATGTGGTGGCGAAATGAAAATGCTTGCCTGCAAATGGTTCCTGACGCTGGCCGTCGCGATCTCGACGGCGCTGACGCCGGCTTTCGGCGCGTCCAGGATCAAGGACGTCGCCTCGCTCCAGGCGGGACGCGACAACCAGCTCATCGGCTATGGCCTCGTCGTCGGCCTTCAGGGAACCGGCGACAGCCTGCGTGCCTCGCCCTTCACCGACCAGTCGGTCCGGGCGATGCTGCAGAACCTCGGCATCTCCACCCAGGGCGGCGATTCCCGCACGCGCAACGTTGCGGCCGTTCTGGTGACGGCGACGCTGCCGCCGTTCGCAAGCCCCGGCAGCCGCGTCGATGTGACCGTCGGTTCGCTCGGCGACTCCACCTCGCTTCGCGGCGGCACCCTGGTGATGACCTCGCTCTCCGGCGCGGACGGCCAGATCTATGCAGTCGCGCAAGGGTCCGTCGTCGTGACGGGCTTTGCCGCGCAGGGCGATGCGGCAACCCTCAACCAGGGTGTGACGACGGCCGGGCGCGTGCCCAATGGCGCAATCATCGAGCGCGAGCTGCCGTCCAAGTTCAAGGATGGCTTCAACCTCGTTCTGCAACTGCGCAACCCGGACTTCTCGACGGCTGTCGGCATGGCTGCGGCGATCAACAAATATGCCGCCCAGCAATATGGCGGTCGCATTGCCGAGGCACGCGATTCTCAATCCGTGCTCGTCGAAAAGCCGAAGATGGCCGATCTCGCTCGGCTGATGGCCGATATCGAGAACATCGTGATCGAGACGGACGTCCCGGCCCGCGTCGTCATCAACGAACGCACCGGCACGATCGTGATTGGCCAGGACGTTCGCATCAACGAGGTGGCGGTGAGCTACGGCACCCTGACCGTCGAGGTCAGCGAGACGCCGACGGTGGTTCAGCCGCTGCCATTCTCGCGTGGACGAACGGAGGTGGAACCGAACACCACCATCAACGCGCAGTCAGATGGCGGCACGGTGGCGATCCTCAACGGATCGAGCCTTCGCTCGCTCGTCGCCGGTCTTAACAACATCGGTGTCAAGCCGGACGGCATCATTGCGATCCTGCAAAGCATCAAAACGGCCGGGGCCCTTCAGGCGGAGCTAGTGCTGCAATGACGGCGAACATGAACCCATCTTTCGGCAAAGTCCGCAATCTGTTGCTTGTCGGCGCGGCCGCCGCTTCGATGCTGACGATGCCCGGCGCCTTCGCTCAGGACGTCACCGCGCCTCCGGCAACCGACGCGACGCAGAATGAGATCCAACAGTTCTGCACGAATATTGCCGACGCCGCCCGCGACCAGCGCTACGTGCTGCAGCGCAAGGACCTCGAGACCTTGCAGGCAAGTATCGACGAACGCATCGCCACGCTGGAGAAGCGACGCGACGAATACGAGGACTGGCTGAAACGCCGCAACGACTTTTTGAAACAGGCCCAGCTCGGTCTTGTCGACATCTACAAGACGATGAAGCCGGATGCGGCTGCCGGCAAGCTGGAAATGGTCAATCCGGAGATCGCGGCCGCGATCGTCATGCAGCTGCCGCCACGACAGTCGTCTCTGATCCTCAGCGAAATGACGGACGAAAGGGCGGCTATCCTTACCAATATCATCTCGAGCGCCAGCGACCCGAACACCTCGAAGGAACCATCATGAAAATGCGTCTAACGGCCGTGCTGACGGCGGGTCTCCTTGCCGGATGCCAGAACCAGGCGTTCAACGAGATTGGTCGGGCGCCTTCGATGAGCCCGATCGGCAGCGGTCTGCAATATTCCCAGACGCCGCAGCTTGCCATGTATCCGAAGCAGCCGCGCCAGGTGGTAAGTGGCTACTCGCTCTGGAACGACCAGCAGGCCGCCCTGTTCAAGGACGCGCGCGCGATCAATGTCGGCGACATCCTCACGGTCGACATCAAGATCAATGAAGGCGCTACCTTCGACAACAAGACGGATCGCAGCCGCAAGAACAGCAGTGGCTTCAACGTCGGTGCCAACGGCAAGTCGGAGGCCAGCGATTTCGGCTGGGAGGGCGACCTGAAATATGGGTCGAATACCAAGACCGAGGGCGACGGCACGACCGAGCGTTCGGAAAAGCTGAGGGTGCTCGTCGCCGCAGTCGTGACCGGAGTTCTCGAAAACGGCAACCTCTTGATCAGCGGTTCGCAGGAAGTGCGCGTCAATCACGAACTGCGCATCCTCAACGTTGCCGGCATCGTGCGGCCGCGGGATGTCGATGCCGAGAACGTCATCAACTACGACCGCATCGCCGAGGCACGCATCTCCTATGGCGGCCGCGGTCGCTTGACCGAGGTGCAGCAGCCGCCCTACGGCCAGCAGTTCATGGACCTATTTTCGCCGATCTGATCGGCAGGGACGGCAAGATGGAAGAATTGGATACCGCCACCGCGCCGAAGTCGCCGTCAAAGGTGATGACCATCGCGATCGTCGCCGTGCTGACGCTCGTTGCCGGCGGCGGCGGCTGGCTGGTCGGCGGCCTGCTCGCGCCGCCTCCGCCGAAGGAGCAGGTCGACGCGACCAAGGAACCGGCCGCCAACGCCACGGGCGAAGAGGGCCTGCCGAAGCTCGCGACCGAAGCGAACGGTGTCGTTCAGCTGGAGCCGATCACCACCAACCTTGCCTATCCTTCGGAGAACTGGATACGGCTCGAGGTGGCGCTGCAGTTCGACGGCGCGCCCGATCCCAAACTAGCGGAACAGATCCACCAGGATATCGCCGCCTATCTGAAGACGGTCTCGCTGCAGCAGATCCAGGGGCCGCGCGGCTTTCAATATCTCCGGGATGACATTCAAGAGCGGGTTGACCTGCGCTCCGATGGGCGCGTAACCAATGTGATGTTCAGAACCTTCGTCATCCAATGATTCGATAAATGGTCCGGCTTGTCGCCTTCATAGTCGCCATGATGGCGATGTCCGGTATTGCCGGCGCCCAGAGTTTTCCCTCTGATATCCTGAATACACCTATCGACGGGTCGGCCGCCTCGTGGATCATCCGCACTTTCGGTCTTCTGACCGTTCTGTCGGTGGCCCCGGGCATCCTGATCATGGTCACCAGCTTTCCGCGCTTCGTGATCGCCTTTGCGATCCTGCGCACCGGCATGGGCCTGGCGACCACGCCGTCGAACATGATCATGGTGTCGCTGGCCCTATTCATGACCTTCTATGTCATGGGGCCGACCTTCGATCGCGCATGGCGCGACGGCATCGATCCGCTCATGAAGAACCAGATCACCGAGGCCGAGGCGATCCCGCGGATCAGCGAGCCGTTCCGCGAATTCATGCTCGCCAACACCCGCGACAAGGACCTGCAGCTCTTCATCGATATCGCCAAGGAAAAGGGCCAGACGGTGGTCGTGGACGACAAGGTGGATCTGCGCGCTGTCGTGCCGGCCTTCATGATCTCCGAAATTCGCCGCGGCTTCGAAATCGGCTTCTTGATCATGCTGCCATTCTTGGTGATCGACCTGATCGTTGCCACCATCACCATGGCCATGGGCATGATGATGCTGCCGCCGACGGCGATCTCGCTGCCCTTCAAGATCCTGTTCTTCGTGCTGATCGACGGATGGAATCTGCTCGTCGGCAGCCTGGTGCGCTCCTTCAGCTAGATACCTGTCATTAAAGGTTTGGGCGCTTCGAAAGGCGCAAACAAAAAAGGCAGCGCCTCGGCGCTGCCTTTCGTCGTTCGGGGTCGAGGGTCGGATCGCTTAGCGTTCGAACGAACCAGTCCGCGCCGGTAGCGCCGGAACGTCGATGTGATCCGGTACCAGACCTCTCTTCGCGCGGTCAGCCATCATTTCGTAGCCCTGTTCCAGGTGGCGGCAGAAGCGTTCGGCATCGAACAACGGCATGCGGAACCGGTTCTCCTCGAGGGTCTTTCGATAGTCGGCGATCCTGTCTCGGTTGTTGTAGAGCGCGACCGCCTCGCGAACATAGTCCTCCGGCCCGGCGGCTACGAGTTCCGGCACGCCAATGGCGTTGAGCAGGCTCTCACTCACGCGTGAGGCGAAGTTGGTGCCTTTGAAGGTCAGCACCGGAAGGCCGGCCCAGAGCTGTTCCGAGGTCGTCGTGTGGCCGTTATAGGGATAGGTGTCGAGGCCGATGTCGGCGACCGGGATACGGCTGATGTGGTCTTGATAGAGGACCTTGGGGCAGACGATGATGCGCTTGGTGTCGAGGCCGGCACTCTTGAACTTTGCGATGATGTTCGCTCGCGCATCCGGGCGGCTGCACATCAGCCAGAGCACGCTGTCCGGGGTCTGCTGAAGGATCTCGATCCACAGGTTGATCGTCTGCAACGAGATCTTGCGGTTGGCGTTGAACGACGCGAAGACGAATACTTCCTCGGGAAGGCCGAGCTGGCGACGCGACAATGGCTGCGGCAGCGGGCGGTTGAGAGGGTCGTTCGGCTGATAGGTGTCGGGAAGCCGGCAGTATTTCTCGTAGTAGTGCGGTTCGCTGCCATCCGGCAGGACATGGGGGTCGCCGATGATGTAGTCGAGGTCCACATTGACCGTCGTCCCGGGAAAGCCGAGCCAGCTCACCTGAACCGGAGCGGTCTGCCGGTTGAAGATGTTCACCCGGCTCTCGAGCGTGTGTCCTTTGAGGTCGACAAGAATGTCGATGTTCTCGGAACGGATGACCTCCGCCGCTTGGTCATCGCTAAGGTCGTTGATGGAAACGATCTTGCCCCACTTTTCGCGGGACCCGTCGTCGCGCACGACGTTGTTGGGCGATGTGTGGCAGAAGAGAGTGATATCGAAACGCGAGCGATCGTGCGCCGTGAGCACGGCTGCGAGCAGCTTCATGGTCGCGTGGTCGTGCCAGAAGTCGGAAGAGACATAGCCGATACGGATGCGGTCGTTCCAGGCATGTGGCATGGCGCGGCGGGCTTCCGTCAGTCCGGCAGGGAAGGGACGGTGCTGCGCGCCGGCAATCCGGTTCAGCCGTTCGTCGCCGCACCAGGTGATATGGTAATAGGGCGCCTCGGCGGCGAGGATATCCGCCTCGCCGAGCCTCAGCGCTCGGTCGATGTCGCGGCTGTGTTTCTCGACTTCGGCAAAGTCGTTTGCCTCGCGGGCATAGACGAGATAGGCGGAGCGCAATGTCGTGTTCTTGGGGTGCGTCTTGAAGAGATTTGCGACGGCCTCACGGTCTAGCGCATCGTTGACATCGGCTGTCAAAAGTTTGAATGCCAGCGATTGATGATGGCGATTGGCGCTGGTCGACAGCGGTGCCTTGAACAGGCCGAGGATTTCCTTCTGGTCGCGCTTGAGGAAGATCGAAGCAATGATGAATGCGATCTCCGGATCCGTCTTGGCTTTCTCCAGCAGCGGGAGGCCGATGGCCAGAGCTTCGTCCTCGTGTCCATTGACGAAATAGAGTTTCATCGCCTCGGTCAGATAGTCCTGCGACCGCGAACCGCCGGCCTCTCCAGCGAGCTGGTAGGCGCGTGCTGCCTCGGGCTTGAAGCCGAGCTTCAGCAGAACCTTGGCGAGCAGCACAAAGGTCTTCGTATCCCGATTGATATTCATCAGGATGTTTAGCTGGTCGAGCGCGTCCGTGTACTGGCCTTTCTGATATTGCCGGGAAGCGGTCGAGAAAATGGCTTGGGCGTTCACTGATAGCTCCGTCGTCTGGGCTGCCGGCATCAATGGCTTGGCACCTCGATGTCGCAAAGCAGGTCTCGTGGCCATCGTAGTAATGGGAGCTTGCCTCAGGCATGACGCGTCAACCCCGATCAAAGCCTGGTCCTGTCTCGCAAGGGGCCATTCGAACGGCGCGTTTGGCGACCCGGACCGTCCACTTAAGGCGTTGTTAAGTATAAATTATCTCTCGTTGAGGCCGCTTCGGCATTTAAGGAATTCGCAAGCATTGGGCTCGATATTCGGCCTCACATGACGGGTTTGGTTTCTTCCGAGAAAGTCGTTGGAACCGAGAGGCATGAAGCCGATCCATCATCACCGGTAGTGTAAACAGTCCGGTATGTCCCCCAATCGTCTTAAGTAATAAAGGGACACTCTAATGACGAGCATCATGACCAATTCCGCCGCAATGGGCGCTCTCGCTACCCTGCGTTCGATCAATTCGGATATGGAAACCACCCAGGACCGCATCTCGTCGGGCCTGCGCGTCGGTTCCGCTGCCGACAACGCCGCTTACTGGTCGATCGCGACCACCATGCGTTCGGACAACAAGGCGCTCTCGACCGTTCAGGACGCACTCGGCCTCGGCGCTGCCAAGACCGACGTTGCCTACACGGCCATGGAAAACTCCAAGAACGTCGTCGACGAGATCAAGAAGAAGCTGGTTGCCGCCAGCGAGCCGGGTGTTGACAAGAGCAAGATCCAGAAGGAAGTCAAGGAGCTGCAGAACCAGCTCGTGAGCATCGCGAAGTCGGCTTCGTTCTCCGGCGAAAACTGGGTCTACAACGACGCCAACAACACGGCTGCCACCAAGTCGATCGTCGGTTCGTTCAACCGCGACAACCAGGGCAATGTCAGCCTGACGCAGCTCCAGTTCGACACGAACAAGAGCTCGCTGATCCAGGTCGACGCCACCGGCGCTAACGTTACGACCGGCGGCACCGGCCTGCTCTCCAGCTACATGGAATACAAGCTGGCGACCAACGGTTCGACGGTCACGACCGGCTACAGCGTGCTGTCGATGGACATCACCAACATGACCACCGGTGCTCTGGCAGAAGCCATCTCGGGCGTTGACGCAACGCTGCTGCAGATGACCGACGCCGCTTCCGACCTCGGTGCGCTCAACAGCCGCGTCGAGCTGCAGAAGAACTTCGTTCAGGACCTCTCGGACTCGATCGAGAAGGGCATCGGCAAGCTCGTCGACGCTGACATGAACGAAGAGTCGACCCGCCTGAAGGCTCTGCAGACGCAGCAGCAGCTCGGTATCCAGGCGCTCTCGATCGCCAACTCGAACTCGCAGAACATCCTGTCGTTGTTCCGTTAATCGGGCGCCAGGCGGCGCGGGTCCCGGCCCGCGCCCGACTGCAGAAAATCGAAACCGCGCTTCGCAAGAGGCGCGGTTTTTTGTTGTGCCAAATCGGATGTTGGAGCGTTTCGAAAAATAATCGCGGCGTCTTAGGTTGCCGTTAACCACGATGGTGTTTGCTGTGTCCATCGAAGGAGCGGGTTAACCAACAACAACAACCGGTTAACAGGCATGAGGCTGACCGCTGCTTCCCGGTAGCTCCCGGAATGTCCCTTTTTCACGAGTATTGCCAACAAGGGGCACTCAGCCAATGACCAGCATCATGACGAACACCGCCGCAATGGCGGCTCTCTCCACTCTGCGTTCGATCAATTCGGATATGGAAACCACCCAGGACCGCATCTCGTCGGGCCTGCGCGTCGGTTCCGCTGCCGACAACGCCGCTTACTGGTCGATCGCGACCACCATGCGTTCGGACAACAAGGCTCTCGGCACGGTTCAGGACGCCCTCGGCCTCGGCGCTGCCAAGACCGACGTTGCCTACACCGCCATGGAAAACTCCAAGGACGTCGTCGACGAGATCAAGAAGAAGCTGGTTGCCGCCAGCGAGCCGGGTGTTGACAAGAGCAAGATCCAGAAGGAAATCAAGGAGCTGCAGAACCAGCTCATCAGCATTTCCAAGTCGGCTTCGTTCTCCGGCGAAAACTGGGTCTACAACGACGCCAACAACACGGCTGCCACCAAGTCGATCGTCGGTTCGTTCAACCGCGACGCCCAGGGCAATGTCAGCCTGACTACGCTCCAGTTCGACACGAACAAGAGCTCGCTGATCCAGGTCGACGCTACCGGCGCTAACGTCACGACCGGCGGCACCGGCCTGCTCTCCAGCTACATGGAATACAAGCTGGCGACCAACGGTGCGACGGTTACGACCGGCTACAGCGTGCTGTCGCTCGACATCACCAACATGACGGTGGGCGCTCTGGCCGAAGCCATCTCGGGCGTTGATGCGACGCTCCTGCAGATGACCGACGCTGCTGCCGATCTCGGTGCGCTCAACAGCCGCGTTGAACTGCAGAAGAACTTCGTTCAGGACCTCTCGGACTCGATCGAGAAGGGCATCGGCAAGCTCGTCGACGCTGACATGAACGAAGAGTCGACCCGCCTGAAGGCTCTGCAGACGCAGCAGCAGCTCGGTATCCAGGCGCTCACGATCGCCAACTCGAACTCGCAGAACATCCTGTCGCTGTTCCGTTAATCGGGCGCCAGGCGGCGCGGGTCCCGGCTCGCGCCCGACTGCAGAAAATCGAAACCGCGCTTCGCAAGAGGCGCGGTTTTTTGTTGGTCTATTTCAGCCACGCGTGCCGAAATTATCGACTGAGCTTCAGCATTTGTTAACCACGATGGTGTTTTCTGTGGCCAACGAAACGGCGGGTTAATCAACATTAACAGGCATGAGGCTGACCGCTGCTTCCCGGTAATCCCGGAATGTCCCTTTTCATTCCAAATCAGCCAACAAGGGGCACTCAGCCAATGACCAGCATCATGACGAACACCGCCGCAATGTCGGCTCTTCAGACCCTGCGTTCGATCAATTCCTCGATGGAAACCACCCAGGACCGCATCTCATCGGGCCTGCGCGTCGGTAGCGCTGCGGACAACGCCGCTTACTGGTCGATCGCAACCACCATGCGTTCGGACAACAAGGCACTCTCGACCGTTGAAGACGCTCTTGGCCTCGGCGCTGCCAAGACCGACGTTGCCTACACGGCCATGGAAAACTCCAAGGACGTCGTCGACGAGATCAAGAAAAAGCTGGTTGCCGCCAGCGAGCCGGGCGTCGACAAGAGCAAGATCCAGAAGGAAATCAAGGAGCTGCAGAGCCAGCTCGTGAGCATTGCCAAGTCAGCTTCGTTCTCCGGCGAAAACTGGGTCTACAACGACGCCAACAACACGGCTGCCACCAAGTCGATCGTCGGTTCGTTCAACCGCGACGCCCAGGGCAACGTCAGCCTGACGACGCTCCAGTTCGACACGAACAAGAGCTCGCTGATCCAGGTCGACGCCACCGGCGCTAACGTTACGACCGGCGGCACCGGCCTGCTATCCAGCTACATGGAATACAAGCTGGCGACCAACGGTGCGACGGTTACGACCGGCTACAGCGTGCTGTCGCTCGACATCACCAACATGACGATGGGCGCTCTGGCAGAAGCCATCTCGGGCGTTGACGCAACGCTTCTGCAGATGACCGACGCTGCTGCCGATCTCGGTGCGCTCAACAGCCGCGTTGAACTGCAGCAGAACTTCGTCCGCGACCTCTCGGACTCGATCGAGAAGGGCGTTGGCCGCCTCGTCGACGCTGACATGAACGAAGAGTCGACCCGCCTGAAGGCTCTGCAGACGCAGCAGCAGCTCGGTATCCAGGCGCTCACGATCGCCAACACCAACTCGCAGAACATCCTGTCGCTGTTCCGCTAAGCGAACGACAGGCAAGACGGGCGATTTTTCGCCCCTCTTGCGCACACAGCAGAAAGGCCGCACGCCCAACGGGGTCGTGCGGCCTTTTTCGTTTTGCGCTTCAAACTTTGGCAGCGGGCGCGATCCGCCTTTAACCTTTCATCCATATTCCCTTATTTTTGTTCACCTTTGTTACCGACTTACTAACGGCGTTAACCATTTGTTAACCATGCAATCGTTACATCTTGGTTAAGAGCGAAGGGTCGCCTCCAGGGCAAAACAGGGGCGATTCGCATGATGCCAGTCCCATCGCTGCCGGTTCTGCACTCCGGAATGTCTTCAGAAATTCATTCCGGGCAGGTGACCAATGACCAGCATCATGACCAATACCGCCGCCATGGCGGCGCTTCAGACCTTGCGTTCCATCAATACCGACATGGCCGAGGTCCAGGATCGGATTTCCTCCGGCTACCGCGTGCAGACCGCTGCGGATAATGCCGCCTACTGGTCGATCGCGACCACCATGCGCTCCGACAATGCGGCGCTGTCGACCGTCGAAGACGCACTCGGCCTCGGTGCAGCCAAGATCGACACGGCCTATGCGGCGATGAATTCGTCCATCGACGTCGTCAGCGAGATCAAGCGCAAGCTGGTTGCCGCGCGCGAGCCGGGCGTCGACAAGCTGAAGATCGACAAGGAAATCACCGAACTCAAGAACCAGCTCCTGGCTGCCGCGCAGTCCGCATCCTTCTCCAGCGAAAACTGGCTCTATAACGCGAATGCGGCTTCCGTCGGCACCAAGTCGATCGTTGCCTCGTTCAACCGCGATGCCAACGGCAACGTGTCGGTCACCACGCTCGACTTCGACACGGCGCAATCCATGCTGATCGATACGGCCAATGCGAGCCGTGGCCTCCTGACCAGAAGCTACGACGCCTCGCTGCTCACGTCGCCGGTCGGCACCTCGGCCAAGCTTTTCCACCTGATCGGCGCACCGGTGACCACCCCGAATGCGACCTCGTCGGAAGTCAAGCTGACGGCAGCGACCACCGACGCCCAGATGGACGACATGATCCGCGTCGTCGACCACATCCTCGGCCAGTTGACGGATGCCGGTTCCACGCTCGGCGCCATCACCAAGCGCATCGACATGCAGGAGAGCTTCATCGCCAACCTGATGGATACGATCGACAAGGGTGTCGGTCGCCTCGTCGATGCCGACATGAACGAGGAATCGACGCGCCTCAAGGCACTGCAGACGCAGCAGCAGCTCGGCATCCAGGCGCTCTCGATCGCCAATACGAACTCCGAGAACATCCTGCGCCTGTTCCAACAGTAAGGCGCATCGGCGGAGAGCGGCCGGCTGCGCCCGGCGGATCCGCCAAAACGCTTCCGCTTTCCCGGAATGGGGGCGGCAAAGTTTGAGTTCTGCCACGTCGTCGGTCACGGCCCCGGTGGAAACGGTTGGACCGCGCTAATTGCCCTGGCGCGGTCCAACACATTCATTTTCGCACAAGTTTGACCGAATAGCCTTCTCTCGCAGTCCTGTCGCATGACTGCCGGCCAAAATGAATCTTGGCCGCCGCCTGCATCGGATCGCTCCGGGAACGACTAGCCCGAACATCGCCGATGTACGTCAAGAATGTTGGGTTCTTCGCATCCGCGGCTGGACCCGTGGGAGACATGTCAGCAGTGCCAGGAGCCATGGAAGTCCGCGCCAGAGGGTGCCGTCTCGTGATCAGACGGGGATTGCCGTATCGCTGCGCCGCCGCGAGTGACCGGTCATGAGTGCGATGCTCTCCCGCTACCTCAAGGATTTCAGCGCGCCGAAAGTCGAGCTGTCGCTGATGCCCCAAAAATATTTCCCCGACCTGGACAGCGACTATGCCGATGGCGACCGCCTCGGCGCGAGGCCAGCCATGCCAGAGATTGACATCGACGCGGAGCGCCGACGCGCCTTCGCAGAAGGCCGCGCCGAGGCGACGGCCGAGCTCGTCTTCGAACACGAGCGCCAGATTGCCGACCTGCAGGCGACCCATGCGGCCGAGCTCGCGGCCTTGACCCAACGCCTCGAAGCAGAGACCGCCAACCGCCTGGCAGAGCGTTTTGCCGACATGGCCGACAGTCTGGTGGTCGCGCTCGGAGATCAGACCGCTCGGGTCCTTGCGCCGGTCATGGAGGATGCCCTCCTGCAGCGCGCCGTCGCCGATATGGCGCAGATGATTAAGCAGGGCCTGGTGGCCGGCGAAGGTTGCACCGTCGTCGTCAAGGCCCCAACCCAACTCTTCGAGGCGCTGAAGCGCCAGCTCGGGGAGGACATGCCTTTGTTCCGCCACGTCGAAACCGACGACATCGATCTCGCTGTCGAAATGGACGGTACGATCCTGGTGACACGCATGGCCGCCTGGGCCGATACCGTCCGGAAAGTTCTCGCATGAGCGACGAAAACCATCACAACGGCAAACATGAGATCATTATCGTCAAGCGCCACAACGGTGGCCATGACGGGCATCACGGCGGCTCGTGGAAGATCGCCTATGCCGACTTCATGACGGCAATGATGGCCTTCTTCCTCGTCATGTGGCTGATCAACGCTGCCAACGAGGAAACGAAGGCGGCGATCGCCTCCTATTTCAATCCGGTGCAATTGACCGACCAGAAGCCTGCCGAACGCGGCTTGAAGGATCCGGCGAAGGATGCGCAGGGCGAGGAGACGCAGCAGCGCTCCAAGGTCGATGGCGAGCAGGAAAAGTCCGGTGGGTCGGCCAAGACGGGCGACCAGTTGACCGCGACCTCGGGCGAAGAAACCAAGTATTCCGACGCAGACTTCTTCGAGAACCCCTATTCGGTGCTCTCCGAAATCGCCCGCGAAGTCGGCCAGCAGGCCAACATCAGCGTCAAGGGTGAGGGCGGAGCGGCTCAGTCCGGTCCGGCAACCGGCGCCGACGGCGGCGAAGCCTATCGCGATCCGTTCGATCCGGATTTCTGGACCAAGCAGGTCGAACTGACCGACGCGGGCAATACGACCAAGAGCGACGTGGCGCTCGCCGCGGCGTCGGCGATGCAGGCAGGTGGCGCTCCGGCGGTCGACAAGACCGAGGATGAAACACAGGCGGAGCAGGCGAAGGCAGAAGACGGCACGGACAAAACGACCGAGAGCGACGGCGGCGACAAGCCGAAGACCGAGACGGCCGAGGCGACCGCGGAGAAGCAGGCCGAAGAACTCCAGGCCGAGCTCAAGAAGCAACTTGCCGGTGAGGCTGGCCAGCTGGCGGAAGGCCTTGTCGTAACGCCGGCCGAGGGCGGTCTCATGGTTACGATCAGCGAGCGCACGGACGCGCAGATGTTCGCCATCGGTTCGGCCGTGCCGCAGAAGGAACTGGTGCTGGCGATGGAAAAGATCGGCCATCTGCTCGCCGAGCGGCAGGGTGCGGTCGCGATCCGCGGCCACACCGACGGCCGCCCGTTCAAGGACGGCACCTATGACAACTGGCGGCTCTCCGCCGCACGCGCCCAGAGTGCCTATTACATGCTCGTTCGCGGTGGTCTGAAGGAAGACCGCGTCAGCCAGATCACTGGCTTCGCCGACCGGCGGCTGCAGATCCCGGCTGATCCCTATGCGCCGGGCAACCGGCGCATCGAGATCCTGCTGCAATCGGCTCCGGGTTAAACATGATGCTGAGACGCCTGCGATCGATCCTGATGACCTGCTGCGTGCTGGCGACCCCGTTTGCAAACGGGAGCGCCAGGGCGAACGATATCGAGGAACTCGCGCCCTTCAAGATGATCCGGTCGCTGCAATATGTGCAGGACTCCGTGGTGCTCGGCGATCATTCCGCGATCGAGATGCAGCGTTTCATGCTCGGGGCGATCGACAAGCGGTTGCGCGCCGCCGATGCCTCGGTGTTTAGCGACCCGCGCAACGTCGATGCGGCGCTTGTCTATGCGATGAGCGGCGGCAATCCCGAGACGCTGAAGTACCTTTCGGATCATGACGTGGCCGGCAATTTCGATTCCCGCGTGACCGAAGCGCTACGGCAGTATCTGAACGGCAAGGGCGGTCTGATCGTCGAGAACCTGTCCAGGGCTGCCCCGGAATATCGAAACGCCCGCATCGGTCCCTATCTCTATCTCATTCTTGGCAATGCGACCTCGCAGCAGGATCCGGTTGCGGCGATGAAGTATTACGATTGGGCGCGTTTGACGGCTCCCGGCACGATCATCGAGGAGGCGGCCTTGCGTCGCTCCGTGTTCCTTGCGGTGCAGGCCGACGCGCCGGACAAGGGCTTTCACTACGCGCTGACCTATGCACGCCGCTACCTGACGTCTCCCTATGCCAGCCAGTTCGCCGACGTCTTCGTCGAGCTTGCCGTCGCGCATTTCGACGGAGAAGCCCAGGGGCGGATCTTCGAGATTCTCGACTTCATGGACGCGCCGCGCCAGCGCGAGGTCTATCTGCGTGTCGCCCGGCGCGCAGCGATTGCCGGCAAGCAGGCATTGGCGAAGCAGGCTTCTGAGCGGGCCGAAGCGCTTGGTGCCGACGGCGCGATGCAGCCGAAAGTGCTCGCCGGTTTCTATGCGGGCCTGGCGTCCGTTCCCTCCAGCGATGTGTTCGCCGCGACAGCAAGTATAGCAGCGATACCGGATGCCGAGCTTTCGCCACGCGACCGCGCGTTGCGTGATGCCGCAAGAGCCGTCGCAGATGCGGTCGTCAGGCCGCCGAATGATGAAAGCCTCACGCAAGCGTTTGCGACTAAACCCGATAGACCGGTCGAAGCCGACATCTCGGAAGCGGGTGAGGAGACAGGCAGTGGCCTAAGCCCCTTCGGCAATACGCCGATCCCGGTGGCCGCAGCCGAAGGCGCGGCGGAAATCGACGCCGGTGCGGCCGGCGATCCCGAACACGACGGGTTCGTGGCGAAGGGGAGGTCGAAGATCGAAGAGATCGATGCTCTCCTGAAGGGAGAAGGGAAATGAGGGCTCTTGATGATAGCCTGCGCGGCCTGCCCCCGGCCCCTGCCGGCAAGGGAAATGGGCGCGCCGGCGGCAAGGAGCAGGCGGGTGGCGCCTTGGGCGGTGCCTTCGAGGACGCCGTGGCAAATGCTGGACGGCAGAAGGCGAATGATCAGGCGGGAACCGGCAAAGGCCTCGGCGACACCGCTGCCGGCGACGACACGGAGGCTGGAGCCTTGATCGACAAGGACAACATTGCCAAGAGCGCCGGCAGGCACGGCGCGGCGGCGCGCAGCATTGCCATCGGCCGCGACGAACAGGCACTTGGCGAACACGCGCCCCACGACCGTTTCCCAGCAACGGAACGCGACCTTGGCGCGCGTCGCACGGCGAACAAGGCCGATACGGCCAAGGCGAACGCGGATCCGGCCGGTTTGAGCAACGCGACCGTCCCGGACGAACTCGCAGAGCGCATTGCCGACCTTGCGGAGCGGCTGGCAAAGGCGCAGGCAAACGGCGAAACGACGGCGGCAGGCGACGCCGATGCCGCCAATGGCGAGGGCGGCGAAGCGACGTCGGCATCGAAGATGGATATGGATGACCTGTTGACGCTGCTCGGCGGCGGCCAGGCGGTCGGGCAGGCGCTCGGCGAAACGACCAAGGCCGGCCGTCAGCCGGCGACTGGCACGGGCGAGGCTGCAGGCATGCATGTCGCTGGGACCGGCGAGCACGGCGCCAAGGCCGAGTCCGCGGCAGGCGAGGGCGATGTGGATCGGCTCTTCCGCTTCGCCCGGGCCGACGGGAAGGGACAGGCCGTAACCATGAGCCTTTCCAAGGATGGAGAGGCTGCGTTCGACGGCACCCGTTCGCAGGCTGCCAAGGTCGAGAACGTCACGGTGCTTGAGGCTCGGCGCTATCTGGGCATCTCGATGAATCCGAACACGAGCGCCGTGGCGGACGCGATCGCAGGCGAAGTCGGCGCCAGCCCGTTGCAGCCGAGCGCGGCACTCAGCCAGCCAGGCGCCTGGACCCAGGCAGGCAAGACGCTGAACACGCTGAAGATCCAGCTCCATCCGATCGAACTCGGTCTCGTCACCGCCACGCTGAGGCTCAAGGATGACGAATTGCAGGTCGAGCTGAAGGTGGAGACCGGCGAAGCGTTCCGGCAGTTGCGCGACGACCAGAGCGAGATGGTGAAGGCCCTGCGTGCGCAGGGCTTCGCGGTCGACCAGGTCAACATCGTCTTCAATTCGGGCGGCGACACGTCCTCGGGTGGAGGCTCGCAGGCTCAGGCACAAGCCCAGGCCGGGCAGCAGGGACGCGAGCGGGCTGACGGGAACGGCCAGGGACGTCAGCAGCGACAGGACGACGGCCAGGCTTCGATGGCGGAAAGGTGGGTTGGCAATGGCGGGACGGACGATGCGGCTGCCGGCACTGAGCGCTCTCGCACTGGTCACGTCTACATGTAGTGCCTTGGCCAGCGCCGGCGTCTGCGAACGCGAGATCATGAACGCCGCGGCGAAATACGACATCCCTGCCGGGATACTCTATTCCGTCGGGCTGACCGAAACCGGCCGCAAGGGCTCGCTGCAGCCCTATGCGATGAACATCGAAGGCAAGGCCTATTTCGGCACCAGTGAACAGGACGTTCTCACGCAGTTCGGCAATGCCCGTGCGCAGGGCGCCAAGCTCATCGATCTTGGCTGCATGCAGATCAACTATTACTTCCATGGCGAGCATTTCAGCTCGCCGCAGGAGATGCTTGACCCGCGCAAGAATGTCGAATATGCCGCGCGCTTCCTGGCCAATCTGCACGCCAAGCATGAGACTTGGACTATGGCTGTTGCCCGCTATCACGCGGGCCCGAACAACGACCCGGCGCAGAAGAAATATGTCTGTCGGGTGATCGCGAATCTTGTCGCGACTGGCTACGGCAAGTGGACGCCGAACGCCACGCAGTTCTGTCAGTGAGCAACCAATAATTGTATTTTTGAAGGCGCTGCCGCATTGTGGCGACAATGCGTGGACAATGTGACGGCAAGCGGATTTGTCGTAGTCCGTTAACTTTTCCACATTATTTTAGTGCCGACGTTAACGGGGTGCCACTAGATATAGATCAAATCGGCGAAACATGGTTAATCAATTATTAATTCCACCCAGTAACTTCCTCTAGTTGTTCATGAATCCCTCGATTCGTACCTCTCGATCAGTGCGGAGCCATACTGATTCGGAGGCGGGCGAATGATCGTAGTGGTTGATGAAAGAGAGCTTGTGAAGGACGGCTATACGTCGCTCTTCGGGCGTGAAGGAATTCCCTCGACGGGCTTCGACCCCAGGGAGTTTGGCGAGTGGGTAAATGCGGCGGCTGATTCGGATATCGATGCCGTCGAGGCCTTCCTGATCGGCCAGGGCGACGCCACCTTCACGCTGCCTCGTGCCATCCGCGATCGGTCGATGGCGCCCGTCATCGCCGTCAGCGACACCCCCTCTCTGGAAAACACGCTTGCGCTCTTTGATTGTGGCGTCGACGACGTCGTGCGCAAGCCGGTTCACCCCCGCGAAATCCTCGCCCGCGTCGCCGCAATCCGCCGACGCCTGAAGGCGATTACCAACTTCACCGACATCGGTCCGATCCGCGTCTTTGCCGATGGCCGTGATCCGGAGATCAACGGCGACGTCTTCGCCCTGCCGCGCCGCGAACGACGGATTCTCGAATATTTGGTCGCAAACCGCGGCCGCCGCGTATCCAAGTCGCAGATCTTCAACGCGATCTACGGGATCTTCGACGAGGACGTCGAAGAAAACGTCGTCGAGAGCCACATCAGCAAGCTGCGCAAGAAACTGCGCAAGAAGCTCGGCTTCGATCCGATCGATTCCAAGCGCTTCCTTGGCTACTGCATCGACTGGAACTGAACGCCACGCGGTTGAGCGGGCGCCGAACAAAGACAGGTTCACGCAAGGCCCGCTTCCTAGTGTCGCCGTAACAAGGAAATGAGGATCCGATATGAGTCTCTATGGCAGCATGAGAACGGGCGTGTCCGGTATGAACGCCCAGTCCAACCGTCTCGGCACGGTCGCCGAAAACATCGCGAATGCGAACACGACGGGCTACAAGCGCGCCTCGACCGAGTTCTCGTCGATGATCCTGCCTTCGGGCGGCGGCAACTACAATTCCGGCGGCGTCGAAACCCAGGTGCGCTACAGCATCTCGCAGCAGGGCGGCACGAGCTACACGACGTCAGCAAGTGACTTGGCCATCAACGGTGGCGGCTTCTTCATCGTCCAGGGCAATGGCGGCCAGAATTTCCTGACGCGTGCCGGCTCCTTCGTCCCCGACAAGGACGGCAACCTCGTCAACACCGCCGGCTTCACGCTGATGGGTTACGAATACAAGGCCGGCGCTGATCCGACGGTTGTTGTTAACGGCTTTGACGGCTTGACGCAGGTCAAGCTCAAGGACGAAGGCCTGGTGGCCTCCGGTTCGACCAAGGGCGCGATGGAAGCCAACCTGCCGTCGGGTGCAGCGATCGGCGACGAAAAGCCGACCTCGCTCGTCGTTTATGACAGCCAGGGCAACACCCGTATCCTCGATTTCGTCTACAAGAAAACCAACGTCAATGAGTGGTCGCTCGAGATCCGCGACCGTGCAACTTACTCGGCCGGCCCGCCGATCACCGGTGTGATCGGCTCTCAGGTCATGACTTTCGACGCGGCCGGCAAGCGCACCGGCGCGGTCCCCACCACACTGACGACGACGGCTATCAACAACCTGCCGGGCACCGGCGCCAATCTCGGCGCGCTGACGATCGACACCACTAAGACCACGCAGCTCGGCGGTGACTTCACCAGCACCGGCGGCGGCATCGACGGCAGCAAGCCGAGCAAGATGTCGGGTTTCGAGATCGACAAGGAAGGCATCGTCTATGTCAAGTACGGCGACGGCAACCTCGTTCCGAAGTATCGCATCGCGCTGGCGACCGTGCAGAGCCCGGACAAGCTGCAGCCAGAATCGGGCAACGTCTATTCGCAGGGCACCGATTCCGGCGTCATCGTCACCGGTTTTGCCGGCTCCGGGGCATTCGGCAACATCCAGTCCAAGGCGCTTGAAAACTCCAACGTCGACATCGCCAACGAACTGACCTCGATGATCGAGGCGCAGCGCAACTACACGGCAAACTCCAAGGTGTTCCAGACCGCCTCGGACCTGCTTGACGTGCTGGTCAACCTGAAACGGTAATTGAAAGAGATACGGTCCGCGTCATGTCGCTGTCCTCCGCAATATCCATCGCACAGCAGGCCTTCAGCAATACGGCGCAGCAGACCGCGACCGTGTCGAAGAACATCGCGAATGCGGGCAATGCGGATTATTCGCGTCGTCTCGCTCTCTTGGGCAGCACGCCGAACGGGGCGCAGGTCGTATCTATTTACCGGGCCCAGAACGAGGCGTTGCTCAAGCAGAGCATCGCCAGCATCGGCGAAGCCTCGGGCCAGGCCCGGCTTCGCGACGGGCTGGAACTGCTGAAGTCGGCGCTCGGCGGCAACAACTATGAAACGGCGCCGTCGAAGCTGCTTTCCGATTTCCGCAACAGCCTGCAGACCTTGGCCGCAACGCCGGGAAACAAGACGATCGCGGCGACGGCGGTCTCCGATGCGCAGGATCTCGCCGACTCGCTCAACAAGACCTCCACCACGGTGCAGGATCTGCGCAAGGATGCCGACAAGGAAATCGCGATTGAGGTCGACAAGCTGAATAGCTTGCTGGCGGATTTCGAGAAGGCCAACAACGCCGTCAAGTCGGCGACGGCGCTAGGCAGTGACGCCAGCGACGCGCTCGACCAGCGCGACAAGATCCTGAAGCAGGTTTCGGAGATCATCGGCATCTCCACCGTCACGCGCGGCAACAGCGATACGGTGATCTTCACCACCGACGGCACGGTGCTCTTCGAGAACATTCCGCGTCAGGTCACTTTCGCTCCTACCACCACATTCGACGCCACCGTCACAGGAAACAAGATTTTCGTCGATGGCGTGCCGATCGCAGCCGGAACCGGCGCGGACACGACAGCCAAGGGCAAGCTCGCGAGCCTGGTGCAGCTGCGCGACGATATCGCGCCGAAGTTCCAGTCGCAGCTAGACGAGATCGCGCGCGGTCTGGTCGAGCTTTTCAAGGAAGGCAACCCGCCGGCAATCGCGTATCAGCCCGGTCTGTTCACCTGGGGAAGTGCTGGCGTTCCGCCAACGGGCACCGTCGTCCCCGGCATGGCGTCCAAGATCACCGTCAACGCCTTGGCCAAAGCAAACCCGTTGCTGCTGCGAGACGGCGGCTTCAATGGCGTGGTGTCGAACCCGGGCGGTGCGGCCAATCCGAGCCCCGGTTATACCGCGCTGCTCGACGGCTTCATCAACAAGATGGGCGAGAACATGTCGTTCGCCCCGTCCACTGGCCTCGATAGTAATAGCAGCCTTTTGAACTTTGCGACCGGTTCGGTTGGCTGGCTCGAGCAGACACGCAAGACGGCCTCGACCGCGGACGACAACAAGCAGGCAATGCTTGCGCGCACCCAGGAAGCACTCAGCAAGCAGACGGGCGTCAGCATCGACGAAGAACTGTCGCTGCTGCTCGATCTCGAACAATCCTACAAAGCATCGGCCAAGCTGGTCAGTACCGTGGATGCCATGATGGCAGCCCTTATGGAAGCCGTGAGGTAATCATGAAGACGTCCTACGTTTCTAATCTGGCGATCCAGAGCGCAATGCGCCTGACGATCCAGCAGAATCAGTCGGAGCTGCTCAAACTCACCCAGGAGCAGACCACCGGCCGCCACTATGACGTTGGCCTGGCGCTTGGTGCGACGGCGTCACGTTCACTCAACCTTCAGCGCGAGCTGGACCGGCTGAACTCGATGAAGAGCACGAACTCGGTCGTGACCCAGCGTCTCTCCGGTTCGCAGGGCGCTCTCGAGACCATGGCGAAGGCGGCGGAAAAGGTGCGCGACACGCTCGTCACCTACAAGGGCAACGATGCTGCCAGCCAGTTGAAGATCCAGAAGACCGAGATCATGGGCGCGCTGCAGACCTTTACTGCTGCGGCCAACACTTCTTTCAATGGCGAGTTCCTGTTTTCGGGCATCAACACGGATGCCAAGCCGGTTGCCGACTACGACACGACACCGCCGTCGGCCGCCAAGACTGCTTTCGACAATGCACTCTCGACCTTCATGGCTGCGCAGGTTCCGCCGCTGACCGGCATGAACCAGTTCTCCGTCACGCAAATGCAGGACTTCATCAAGAACACCGTCGAACCGATGTTCACCGGACCTGGCTGGGATGCCAACTGGTCCGACGCTTCGAACCAGAACATGACGAGCCGGATCAGCACCAGCGAAGTCATCGAGAGCTCGACCAACGCCAATACCAAGGGTTTCCGGATGTTCGCGGTGGCAAGCGTGATCGCCGCTGAACTGATGGACAAGAACGTAACGCCTGAGGTGCGCTCGGCCATTGGCGTCGCAGCCCTCGACTACGCGGAACAGGGGATTGCCGGCCTCAACGCGGAGCGCAGCTCGCTCGGTATCTCTGAAGCGCGCGTCAAGAAGGCGAATACCTCCATCGAAGCGCAGCTCAAGCTCGTCAACACGCATGTCGCCGACATCGAGGGCGTCGATCCGATCGAGACATCGACCCGGATCAACACGCTAAAGGTGCAGTTGGAAACGTCCTATACACTAACGTCACGACTACAGCAGATGAGCTTGCTCAATTTCCTCTAGTATGGGGAACCGGACAAACATGAAGGATGTCTGAATGTATCAGTTTTCCTATGCCGAGATCATGGAGGACGGCGTCGCCGACTCCAAAAATCGAGAACGGCAGGTACTCGATCGCTCGATCGCGCTCATGGAAGCAGCGAAACAGCAGAAAGGGTATTCGAGAGAGGCCATCGAGGCCATCTACTTCACCCGGCGCCTGTGGATCCGCTTCATCGAGGATCTGCGCGCTCCGGAAAACCAGCTCAACGAAGAGCTGCGCGCCAATCTGATTTCGATCGCCATCTGGATACTCAACGAGACAGAGAAGATCCGCAAACGCGAATCCTCCAACTTCCAGGGCATAATTGACATTACCACCATCATCAGGGATGGACTGAAATGAAGAGCACACTGCGTATTTCGCTGAAGTCGGGCGAACGGATTTTTGTTAACGGTGCGGTGCTTCGCGTTGACCGCAAGGTCGCAGTCGAATTTCTGAACGACGTGACCTTCCTGCTCGAAAACCACGTGCTGCAGCCGGAAGACGCGACGACGCCGCTGAAGCAGCTCTACTTCATCGCGCAGATGATCCTCATCAATCCGGAAGGTGCGGAACAGTCGACCGCCATGTTCCGCAAGTCGGTCGTCATGCTGCTCAATTGCTTCAAGAACGAAGAGATTCTGGCCGAACTGAAGCGCGTCGACGGTCTCGTCACCAACGGCCGCGCATTCGAGGCGCTGAAAGCGATCCGTGGCCTCTACGCGATCGAAGACCGCATTCTCAACACGCAGGAAATCACGCCGGCGACGGTCGAGCAGATTCGCAAGGAGATCGCACCGTGGCGGTAAGCGGCGTCAACAACAACAGCTACACCCCGATCGTTTCCGGCCAGGATTCGGGCGGCGACGCGGCCAAGGCATCGCTCAACTACGAGAGCTTCCTGAAGCTGCTGGTCGCCCAGATGAAAAACCAGGATCCGACGCAACCTATGGATGCGACCCAGCAGATCGCCCAGCTCGCGACCTTTTCGCAGGTGGAACAGACGATCAAGACCAACAAGAACCTCGAGAGCCTCCTCCAGCGCACGTCGCTGAGCGAAGCCGATGCCGTGATCGGACGCACCGTCACCAGCGAGGACGGCAAGACCACTGGCGTGGTTAAGGAAGTGAAACTATACTCTGACGGAATCATTGCGGTGCTCGATAGCGGCAAGGAGCTTGTTATCGGCCCGGGCGTCAAGGTGAAGTGACACATCCATGAATGAGGCGGATGCCCTCGATATTGTACAGGCTGCGATCTGGACCGTGATCGTGGCCTCGGGCCCCGCCGTTCTCGCCGCCATGATTGTCGGCGTTGTCATCGCCTTCATTCAGGCGCTGACCCAGGTCCAGGAAATGACCCTCACGTTCGTCCCGAAGATCCTTGCGGTCATGATCACCGTTGCGGTGTCCGCGCCCTTCATCGGCGCCCAGATCTCGATCTTCACCGACATCATCTTCTCGCGCATCCAATCCGGTTTCTGATCCGCTCGCAGTGCGGGGCGATCTGCACGTGCGGCCGTGAAACCCTCGCACAAGCTTGGACCGGTATCTCCGTCTCTATAGTGGGGCAGCGCGTGTGAATGCTGCCTTGTTCTCATGATGAGACGGAAGAGACATGGCACAACAAGCAGCGCTGATCATCCCGAAAGTGGCACCGAAGGGCCGGGACGTCGGCTTTGCGCTCGGGATCGTGATGATCCTGTCGATCCTCTTCCTGCCCATTCCACCGTTCCTGATCGACATGGGACTGGCCTTCTCGATCGCCTTTTCGGTTCTGATCCTGATGGTCTCGCTGTGGATCCAGCGCCCGCTCGAGTTCTCCTCATTCCCGACGATTCTGCTGATCTCGACCATGGTGCGTCTGGCGCTGAACATCGCCACGACCCGCGTCATCCTTTCGCATGGCCATGAAGGTCATGGTGCTGCCGGTGGCGTCATTTCGGGCTTTGCCAGCCTCGTCATGTCCGGCGATTTCGTCATCGGTCTGATCGTCTTCCTGATCCTGATCACCGTGAACTTCATCGTCATCACCAAGGGTGCGACGCGTATCGCCGAAGTTGGCGCGCGCTTCACCCTCGATGCGATCCCAGGCAAGCAGATGTCGATCGACGCCGACCTCTCGGCCGGCCTGATCGACGAAAAGGAGGCCCAGCGCCGCCGCCGCGAACTCGAAGAGGAAAGCTCCTTCTACGGCTCGATGGACGGTGCCTCGAAATTCGTGCGCGGCGATGCGATCGCCGGCCTCATCATCACCGCGATCAACATCTTCGGCGGCATCATTATCGGCTATCTCCGCCACGGCATGCCGATCGGAGAAGCGGCCGACGTCTTCGTCAAGCTCTCGGTCGGCGACGGTCTCGTCTCGCAGATCCCGGCGCTGATCGTCTCGCTCGCCGCCGGCCTGCTCGTGTCGCGCGGTGGTACTTCGGGTTCGACCGATCAGGCCGTCGTCGGCCAGCTCGGTGGCTATCCGAAGGCGCTGATGGTCGCCTCCGGTCTGATCATTCTCCTGGCGGTCGTCCCCGGCCTGCCGTTCCTACCCTTCGCCGTTCTCGGCGGCGGCATGGCGTTTCTGAGCTGGCTCGTGCCGCGCCAGATCGAAGCGGCCAATGCGGCCCGCCGCGCCGAGGAGGCCGCCAAGGTCCAGCAGACCAAGGAAGGCGAGGCGGATTCCGTCAAATCGGTGCTGAAGACCGCCGAGATCGAGCTTCTCCTCGGCAAACAGGTCTCGACGCGCCTGCTCGGCGCCCACCAGGAACTGGCCTTCCGCGTCGGTAAGATGCGCCGCAAATTCGCCGGGCAATACGGCCTCGTCATTCCCGAAATCAAGGTGTCCGACGACATCAGCATTCCGGACAAGGCCTATCATATCCGTATCCACGGTACGACGATCGCCTCGAACACTGTGCGTGTCGGCGAAGTGCTGGTGGTGACAGGCGGCGGCCGCCGGCCGAGCGTGCCGGGCGACGAGATCCGCGAACCCGCCTTCGGCATGCCGGCGGTTTCTATCCTCGAAACCTTCACCGAAGACCTGAAGCGCGAAGGCTTCCACCCGATCGATAACGTCTCGGTAGTGCTGACGCATTTGAGCGAGGTCATTCGCAACAACCTGCCGCACCTGCTTTCCTACAAGGACGTGAAGGTGCTGATCGAACGGCTCGATCCGGAATACCGCAAGCTTGCCGACGAAATTTGCACCTCGCACATGTCCTATTCCGGCCTGCAGGCCGTGTTGAAGCTGCTGCTTGCTGAGCGCGTCTCGATCCGCAACCTGCACCTGATCCTCGAAGCGGTTGCCGAACTTGCGCCGCATGTGCGCAAGACCGAACAGATCGTCGAGCACGTGCGCGTGCGCATGTCGCAGCAGCTTTGCGGCGACCTCGCCGACAATGGCGTCCTGCGCGTGCTGCGGCTCGGCAACAAGTGGGACATGGTCTTCCACCAGGCACTGAAGCGCGACGCCAAGGGCGAAGTCGTCGAGTTCGACATCGACCCGCGCCATCTGGAAGAATTCAGCGAACAGGCGACCAAAGTTATCCGTGAACATCTCGATCGCGGCATGCCCTTCGTACTGGTAAGTTCGCCCGAATCCCGCTCTTATGTTCGCATGATCATCGAGCGTCTCTTTGCCACTTTGCCCGTGCTCTCGCATGTCGAGCTTGCCAAGGGCCTCGAGATCAAGATCATCGGCTCAGTTTCATGATCACCGACCCGGAGGGCTCGGTGCTTGCGCTGTTCGCGGCCTTTTGCCGGATCGGTGGCTGCATCATGATCATGCCCGGGTTTTCTTCTGCCCGCGTTCCAATGCAGGTCCGGCTGTTCATCGCGGTCGCGGTGTCCATGGCGATCCTGCCGGTTATGTGGACGGACATCTATCCTGAGGTGACCGGCAAGGGGCATACCTATATCTATCTGATCGCCGCCGAGACGGCCGTCGGCGTGGTCATGGGTCTCGTCGCCCGCTACTATGTGCTCGGGCTGCAGTTCGCCGGCGCGGCGATCACCATGTTGATGGGCTTCAGCTCCCCGCCCTCGTCGGATGTGATTGAGGACACGCCGGAAAACCAGTTGACCAGCCTCATCAGCTTCGCCGGGTTGATGGTGCTCTTCATGCTCGATTTCCATCACGTGATGATCGAGGCGATCGTGCAATCCTATCGCGCCATGCCGATCGGTACCGCCTTCGATCCGCAAGGCGTGCTGATCACGCTCACGGACTCGCTGGCGCAGACCTTCATGATCATGCTGAGGCTCGCGAGCCCCTTCGTCATCTACGGCCTGCTTTTCAACGTAGCGATCGGCATGGTCAACAAGCTCGCCCCGCAGATCCCGATCTACTTCATTTCGCAGCCCTATCTGATCATGGGCGGCATGTTCCTGCTCTATCTCGGCATTGCCGCAATGCTGCGCCTGTTCGGCGACGGTTTCGCGCCGGTCATGCAGGGAGGATAGCCAGATGAAGACGCGTTCGCAGAAGCTCAAGCGCCTGGTGGCCGTCCAGCGCCATCTCGAGCAGATGGCCGAGGCCGACTATGTCGAGATGGTGCGCCAACGCGAGGCCTTGGCCGAGACGATCGACGTGGTCGTCGATGCCATGGGTTCGGCCCATCCGATGCATCGCATGTTCTCCGGCCACTATTCCTCGCAGGTCGGGCGTCTGGTGCAGAAGGACCAGATGTTGCTCGGCATCCAGCAGACGCATGAAGCGCGGATGCTGAGGGAGCGGGCAAAGGCCGACCGGCTCGAGGAAAACATGAAGGAAGCGCGCCAGTCCGAGGAGCGCGAGGAAGCCGACAACTCCATCTATGACCTGATCGATCAACACGTTACCGGGCAGGCGCCAGCTTCCGGTAAGGTTGACGGGCGATAGTACGCCATCCGGGGATGCTCCGACGGTGGAGCGATGCCGGTCCGACTATTGCCTTTGTGCATCGCCCCTGGTCGATGCAGGCTCGATTTTGAGAGGATTCGTCATGGCCATCTCTCCGCCCAGCGATCTGGTGATGGATGTCGTGCGCGCCGCCGACCCGACCGAGGTGCAGGAAGCGCAGGCGCGGCTGAAGGCCAATCGTGCGGCTTTCAAGGCGACGAGCCTCGCGGAAAACGGCAACGGTTTCACCGCCGCCGTCAACATCCTCAATTCTTCCGAGGGCTCGACCGGGCTCGGCGATATCAACAACCGCGTCGAGCAGAAGAAGATCCCTGAAACCTATCGAAAGTTCGAGGCCATGGTGCTGCAGAACTTCGTGAAGTCGATGTTGCCGACCGACAGCGAGAACGTGTTCGGTAAAGGGAACGCAGGCGATATCTGGAAGAGCATGATGGCCGAGCAGATCGGCGACGTCATCTCGAAGAGCGGCGGCATCGGCATCGCCGATCAGCTGGCGAGCGGCAGCGCGACCGATCGGGTCCAGGCCTCGCTCGATGGCAACAGCCGAAACCTCGCCGCAAGCCTCGTGCAGGAATATGAGCGCAAGACGCTGACCGGCTTTACGCCTGAAGACGACAAGAACAAGCAAGCTTAATTGGGAGTTGATTCATGGAAGCTGTGGCATCCAATGACGTCCGGATCCAGAACGTGCTCGGGCGACTGGAAATGATCCTCGACAACGAGAACAGCCGCATCGGTCTCGACCCGGAATTCGACATCAAGACGTCGAACGCGCACAAGAGTCGTTGCCTCTACGAACTGACGATGTTGCATCGCGACATGTTGCCGGGAGAGACGTCGTCGACCTTCTCCTCGCATGCTCGTCACCTGCGTGACAAGCTGGCGATCAACTCGCAGAAGGTGGAAGCGCATCTCGAAGCGGTGCGCTCCGTCGTCGATCTCCTGAAGACGGCTGCACAGGATGCCGATGCGGACGGCATCTATTCCGAAGCGCAGTTCCGCTATAGCGATTTCTGATGCTCAAGCTCATTCTCACCGGGGTCTGGGTCTGCGCGGTCACGCTCGGATCGGTCTATTTTTCGATGCAAAGCGCTTCGGCGCCCGTCGTCACGGACGGCGAGGCAGCTCGTCGCGCGTCGGAACAATATGTTCCCGGTGAGATGATCACCATTCCGGTGATCAAGGAGGGCTCGGTCCAGGGCTATTTCCTCACGAAGCTTTCCTTCTCTGCGACCAAGGAGGGGATCAACAATCTCCGTGCTCCGCTCCGGCAGATGGTCACCGACGTGCTTTACGATCTGCTCGTCGGCTCGAAGTTCATCGACGTTGCCGATACCGGCACCTTCGATCTGCCAACCTTCAAGACCACGGTGAAGGATGGCCTGAACAAGAAGCTCGGCGAAGAGGTGATCACCGAGGTGCTCGTCGAACAGCTCGAATACCTCACCAAGGACGACGTCAAGCGCGTTGCCAACAGCCAGAACGTGCCGCGGCAGAAGCCGGTTCCGATCGTCGACAAGAACGGCAATGTTGCCGGCGATAAGCTGCCGGAAGGCGCGATCAACGCAAGCAGCTCGCATTGATCTGAGAAACGCGAGCGCCTGCATTCGCTTTCCGACCTCGACCATCTCATTTTGACGCTGTGAGATTCCAGACTAAGGCCGTTCCAGGCATTTGCTGGAAACGCGCCTGCGAACATTATTGCCGTCAGTTCTTTTCGGGCGTGCGGTACTGTTCGTTGACGAGGCCAAACTCGGCCATCAACCGGCCGATCGCCACATAGAAATGATAGAGCCCGGCGCTTGCCAGCCCGCTCTTGCTCCAGAGTTCGATGCCGCGCGGGATCGAAGCGCCGAGCAGCGCCAGCGATTTGCCGAAGGTCCGCATCCGCCCGCCGAAACTTGGGTCGCGTCGATGCTCGAGCATCGTCGAGATCGCGCCATTGCGCAGGCTGCGCGCCCGGATCCAGGATGCGCTCGTGCGGCGCGCCGGCACGGTTTCGGCGACCCAGGCATCCGCCGCCCAGGCGAAGCAGAAGCCCTGTTCCTTGCTGCGGCTGTAGAAATCCGCATCGCCGCCGCCGATAAAGTTGAATGCCGGGTCCAGGAACGGCCGCGGCATCCTGTCGAGCACCGGCCGGGTAACGAGAACGTTGCCGGAGGAATAGAGGATCGGCACCGGTCCGGTCGTGTCATAGTGGGGCGTGAAAACCGGGTGGCGCTTCCACTTCTGCCCGCCGTCGCCCTCGAAGACCGGGAGCTGCGGCCCGCCGACCATGTCGGCGCCCGTCGTTTCCTGTACCGTGATGAGGCAATCGAGCCACTCGGGTGCCGCGACCTCGTCGTCATCGATGATCGCGATCGCCTTGAGGTTCGGATAGGTTTCGAGCGCCATCGACCAGCCGGCATTGTACGCATGGCAGTTGCCACGCTGATGCGCGACGATGACGATCGATTCGGAGGGATGGCCCAGGAAAAAGTCCTTGGCGGCCTGAGCGCCGGCCAATCCTTCATCGTCGTTCTCCACGACGACCGTGGCGAAGGAGACATCAGGCCTCTGGGAAACAATGGTTTTCAGCGACTTGACGACGTGTTCGGGCCGGCGAAACGTCGGCAGCACGACGACGAGTTCGATGTCGCCGGCGTCCTCCAGCTCTGTCCGGAAGTAGACGGAAATGTCCTGGCCGGTCGACGTCATGGCGAAACCTGTGCAAGCAAAATTGATGTGCAATACAACAAATCTTCCTAAACAGATGCTGAACCCGGACGGCAGATTTTGAAAGGGGGCTTTAAGCGCTCTTTCACCCCATGCTGTTAAAGAAGTGCCCAGCTCCATTCATGACGTGTGGCAAAATGCATCTTGTCCTGGTTTCCTCGCTCGTTCCCGTCGCCAATCCGGCGTCCGGCTTCGACATCGCCAACCGGGCCGTGCTCGACGGCCTTCGTGCGCTCGGTCACCGGGTCAGCGTCATCGGTTTTCTCCAGCCCGGACAAACACCCGCGCTCGATTGCGAGATGAATCTCCTCGGCGAACTCGAGGTAACCAATGCCAAGGTCGGCACGCTTCAGAAGCTGCGCTGGCTCGCGACCGCCTTCCTCAACCGCACATCGGTTTCATCCGGCAAGATGCTTACGATATCGGCAAACCGGATCCAGTCGATCCTCGACAGCCTCGCCCCATTCGATGGGTTGGTGCTCAATTCGGTGCAATTGCCGGCCGCCTTCGCGCAGGTCTTCCGACCCTATCCGTCGGTCTATGTCGCCCACAATGTCGAGGCGGATTCCGCCTTCGAGAGTGCCGAGCGGGCAAAGGGCACCATCGAGCGCTTTCTTTTCCGGCGCGAAGCGCAATATCTCGAACACTACGAGCAGCACCTGGCGCACAATGCGGTTGCTGTCTGGACTTTTGCCGAGGCAGATCGTTTCGGTTTCGGCCGCGCTGTCAGTGAGCGTGCCTTCGTTCTGCCGCTGGTAACGGGTTGGGACGCGCCGGCGGCTCGGACCGGCGAACCTGATCAAGACCTCCAGCACGATCTCGGGCTGATCGGCACATGGAGCTGGCGACCGAACAGGCTGGGCCTCGACTGGTTCCTCGCCGAGGTCGTTCCGCATCTGCCAGAGGATATGACGATCGCGATCGCCGGTCAGATGGATGGCGTGCCGACGGTCTCCCATCCCGGTGTCCGCTTCGTAGGCAGGGTGCCGGACGCGCGCGCCTTCGTCACCGAAAGCGCGGTCGTCCCGCTCATCAGCCGTGGCGGCACCGGCGTGCAGCTGAAGAGCCTCGAGACCTTCGAACTCGGCATGCCCTGCGTCGCGACGCAGGCGTCGTTGCGTGGCATCGAGGCTATCCCCGACAATTGCTCCGCGGCCGATGATCCCGCGGAATTCGCGCGCCTCTTGGTCAACAAGGTTGCCAAGGTGCGGGCCGGCGATCGTCAGCGTCTTGACGGCTCGGTCTTCCACCGTGCCCAGAAAGTGCGGCTGATGCGGGTGATGCGCAATGTGCTGGCGGGCCTTGCGCCTGCGAGCGCTGCGGACGGGCCGTCGCTGCCGCCGGACTTGACGATTCATGAAGGGGGACGATCGTGACGAAAATCGTTGCCACAAAGAACGTTTCTCTATCGCGGCGTCTGATCCTCGGAATGCCGGTCGTCGATCTCGGCTGGACGAAGGCTTTCGCCTTTGCTGCAGAAGCGCTTTCGCGGCCAGGCGGACAAACGGTCCTTGCCTTCCTCAATGCCAACAATGCCAACCTGATGATGCGCGACGGAGAATACCGTGCGGCGCTGGCGCGCCAGGTTGTCTTTCCGGATGGGCACGGCGTCGATATCGCTTCCTATCTTTTTTACGGCCGCATGTTTCCTGCCAATCTGAATGGCACGGACTTCGTGCCGTCGCTGCTGACCTATATCGAAAGACCGCTGCGCATCGCCATGATCGGCGCCAGGCCGAAGGTGCTCGCGCGCGCCGCCGAGAATTTCCAGGCGCACGCACCGTGGCACGAGTTTCTGCCGGTTTCCGATGGTTTCTTCGACCGGGAACGGTCCCGGGAGATTCTCGCTGAAGTCCGTGCGTTGAAGGCCGATATCCTTTTGGTCGCGATGGGCAGTCCGGGCCAGGAGAAATGGGTCGATGCCCATGTCGGCCCCCAGGACGCCCGGCTGGTCATTTCCGTCGGCGCGCTCTTCGACTTCGTCGCGGAGGAGTTTCCGCGGGCGCCAAAATTCCTGCGCCGGCTGCGGCTGGAGTGGTTCTTCCGTCTGGCGATGGAACCGCGGCGAATGTGGCGCCGCTACGTTCTCGGAAACCCGCTTTTCCTGTGCCATGTCCTCTGGCACAAACTGTCTGGACGCTCGCGCGAAACGATCGCCGACACCAACCTTCGAACGGGGACATCGTGAACGGTCCGACCATGCGCACTGCGGTTGTCACAGCGTCCTATGCGAACGATTTCGAGCGTTGCCGGCTCATGTGCGAAAGCATGGACCGCAAGCTTCAGGGCGATTGGAAGCACTATCTGCTGGTCGCCGATTTTGACGTGACGCTCTTTCGGCAACTCGAAGGCGCGCGGCGGGTGGTCGTCAGCGAGGGCGATCTTTTGCCCTGGTGGCTGCATCCGGTTACGGATCCACTATCCGCCGGTCGCAGGAAGGTATGGCTCAGTCCCTTCGGTTTGCCGTTGCGTGGCTGGCATGCGCAGCAGCTTCGTCGCCTGGCGCTCGCGCGGCATATCGACGAGGCGGCGATGTTTGCGGTCGACTCCGACGTCGTGTTCCTGCGTGCCTTCGATCCCGCCAGCCTCTGGCAGGCGGACCGGCTGACGCTCTACCGCAAGGATGGCGCGATCGACGCGCATATGCGCTCCAACCATCTCGAATGGCTCGCCCATTCCGATCGCCTTCTCGGCATCGGCCCCTGTAACCTGCCGGCCAATGACTACATCAACACGCTGATCGCCTGGCGCACGGACACGTGCCGGAAGCTGCTCGACCACATCGAGGCGCAGCACGGCCGCAATTGGGTTCGGGCGATCACGCGGACCCGCGCCTTCTCCGAATGCACGATCTATGGCCGCTTCGTCGACGAGGTACTCGGCGGGGAGGGGCATGTGCCCTCCGATGCCGCGCTCTGTCACGTGCTCTGGTTCGAGGACAGCTACCGGCAGGACCTCTCCGGCCTCAGGGACTTCCTGAAGGATATGGAGCCGCACCAGATCGGCATCGGCGTTCAATCCTTCGTCGGGCACGACCTCGATGACATCCGCAGGGCGGTGGTCGAACTCGCCGCCTGAGGGTTCGACCGGCGTCAGATGACGCGTTCAGCCGGCTTCCGGAGCGCCGTGTAAGTCAGGACGAAGGAGAGGGCGTAGAGCGCGAAGAAGATCGCGTTGAGCGACGGCGCCCAGGCGGTAACATCTGTCGTTGTCCGCAGCAACAGCACCAGCAGAGCCACCTTGACCACGCCGGCGATCAGCAGGTTGAGCATGCGCCGCACCGTCCGGCCCGTCGCATAGAGCAGTTCGGAGTGATACTCGA
Organism: Ensifer sp. EB106-03-01-XG145; assembly: GCF_058792075.1. Classification (NCBI taxonomy): domain Bacteria; kingdom Pseudomonadati; phylum Pseudomonadota; class Alphaproteobacteria; order Hyphomicrobiales; family Rhizobiaceae; genus Ensifer; species Ensifer sp. EB106-03-01-XG145. The sequence continues at coordinate 629,704 of NZ_JBYTEC010000001.1, forward strand.
TCAGGTTGCGGAACGAGGGAACGAGAAGGATCATCGCGATGATCGGAGCAGCGGCCGATACGTTGCGGCCGAGGCCGTTCGGGAAGATCCAGAGATAGAGAGCCATGGCCGCCATGGCTGCAAGCGAAGCCAGCGCCACCAGGAGTTCGATCGACAACCTGATCCGCCAGCGCGCGATCGCCTCGGGCGTACGCATGATGCGCTGGACGAGCAGGGTGTTGAACGACCGCACCGGAAGCGCCGTCAGGTCCGCAAGCCGCATCAGGATGGCATAAAGGCCGGAAACCGCCGGACCGCCGATGGCAAGCACGGCGATCTTGTCGAATTCCGACTGAATGTAGAACAGCACCTCGGCACCGGCGACGGAGACGGAATCGGACCAGCGCCGGAAATAGAGCCTGGGCTTCCAGCGCAGCCGGACGCGAGGGTAGAACCACAAAAGCGCCACGACGAGGCCAAGCGCATTCGCAGCCAGGTAGAAATAGGACCAGGCCTCAAGCGTCTTCCAGGATAGGAGAGTAAAGAGCAAGGCAGCGCCGGTGCGGATCGCCGTACCGATCACCACGAGCAGCGCCCCGCGTCCGAAACGGCCAAGGCCATTCAGCACGATGACCGCGGTTTCCAGTCCGCGCCAGCAGATGATTTCCGCCAGCATGAACGCAGAAAAGGCGCTCGCCGTCATGTCCCGGGAAAAAAGGGCGAGGAAGATGATGGCGCAGATGATCGCGATCAGCGGCAGCGAGAGCACCGCACCCACCAGGAAGCCGGCGCTGTAGGTCCCGACCAGCAGGGGCTTTACGGTGGCGACCCGATAGAGCGGCGACATGAAGCCGAAGGCAAGCACGCGCGAGATCATGATGCCGGCTGCTGACGCTGTGGCAAAGAGACCAAAATCGGCGATGACAAGCGTGTTCGCGACGGCGATGAAGTAGACGAGCGACAGCACGAGCCGCCCGGCCGAGCCTCCGGTCATGGAGAGATAGGCGTGGATCAGCGCCTGGTGGCGGAGATAAAGCGCTTTGACGCGATGAGGCACGGCCGACGTTCCAACAGCGCGTCTCCCGGCACGGCCGTTGGAAGCGCTCTATCTCTTTGTTTATGCTGAGTTCCGAGCGCAAGGCGCGTGTCGCATTTGCTGGAACTGCTTTGCTGCCTTCCGTCATAGGCGGGAAAGCTTAATAAGGCGTGAGATTGACCCGTTTGCGTGCGTCGATCCACAGAAATTAACCATTTGTTTTCCATGTTTCCTTAGGTTGGCTTCACTATTCGGAATTCGCCGTCTCGGCAGCCGCGGGATCAGTCATGTTCAACATCGACGACGAGAAACGCCCGGTTCCGCGTGCATCGTTGCTCGATTTCGTAGCCGAGGACACGCGCGGTTCCGCGCGCGCGCAAAAGCCCCGTGTGGCCGGCGCTTCCGCGGCCAATTCTCCTCTGCTCAATCGCCTGTCCGCAGCCGAAGGCCCGACGGGCCAGTCCGGCGCTCGCGAGGCGACCCGTTCGGCGGCGCAACCGACAATAGGCAAGAATGCCTCGAAGGGAACGAGTGGAACGGCCAAGCATCGTCGCGCCCTGAGCGGCATGGGCGACAGGCTGGTACAATGGTTGACCGATAGCCGGGACGATGCCCAGGCGACAGCCGCGCCCGCCACTGACGCACCCGGTGACCGTCCTCTCGTCGACATCAAGACCGTCCTGCGCTCCGTCTGGCAACTGCGCAAGATCATTATTGCGACGACTGCGCTCGGTGCTGTGGGCGGCATACTGCTCGCACTTTCCACACCCAGCGTCTACGTCTCCGAAAGCAAGCTCTACATCGATCCGCGCGAGGTGCGGCTGACGGATTCCGATCTGTCAAAACAATCGCTGGCGACCGAAGGCATTCTCGCGCTCGTCGACAGCCAGCTTGAAGTGCTGCGCTCGCGCACCGTCATGGAGAAGGTTGCAACCGGCCTCGACCTCGAGAAGGATCCGGAATTCGCAGGAAAGGCCGGCGGCGACGCGTCCGCCCGTATGCTGAAGAAGCTGAGCGAGGCCATCCAGGTTTGGCGCGACCCGAAGACCTTCATCGTCACGGTCGAGGCGCAGACGCGCAACCCGGAGAAATCGGCGCTCATCACCAACCGGCTGGTCGAAACTTTTCTCGGTGAAGAAACCGCAGCGCAATCCGGCTTCTTCCAGAAAACAACGGTGGCGCTCGACGTCCGCATCAAGGAATTGAAGGCCGAGCTCGATGCGGCCGAGAAGGCGGTCGAGGACTATAAGGCGAGCTACGACATCGTCGGCGCCGGCGGCGAGCTGATCGCTGACAAGCAGCTCCTGAGCCTCAGCGACCAGGTGGCCGCCGCCCGCAACCGCATCGCCGAAGCAAAAGCGAAAGCGAAAGCCTCCGGCAAGGTGCAGCTGAACGACGTTTTGACCGGGGCCTATCCGGAGGAAATCAGCTCGCTGGCGCTGTCCGAACTGCGCAAGCAATTTGCCGCGACCAGGGCGCAATTGAGTGCGCTTGACGCGAGCCTCGGACCACGCCACCCGCAACGGATCGCCACCCAGCAGGCGCTGGAGGCCTCGCGCTCCGAAATCGGCAACGAACTGCGCCGCATTGCCGCCGCGGCCGGAACCGAGCTTGATCGCGCCCAGCGCACCGAGCAGGACCTGCTGCAGCAGCTTGCGGTGCAGAAGGCGCGGCAGATCGATTCTTCCGCCGAATTCGTCGAACTGCGTGAGCTGCAGCGGAAAGCCGCGGCCACCCGCGCAATTTACGAATCCTTCCTGAAGCGCGCCGGCGAAACGCGCGAAGAGGAAAAGCTGACGGCGAAGAACATCCGGGTGATCTCGAAGGCCGAGCCTGCGCTGCAGGCGAAGGGTCCTTCGCGCAAGATCATCGTGATTGCCGCCACCATGGCCGGCTTCTTCGCCGGCTTCGGCCTCGGCGTTTTGCTCGGCATCTACCGCAGCATGCGCGGTTTGTTTGCCGGCCCTGGTGCAGAGCCGCGGCGCGATCAGGATCCGGAGCCGCCAGAGCCGGAGGGCGATCCCGAACCTTCGCCGCGCAAGCAGCCGCAGGCCGATCCCACTCCTGCCAAGTCCGATCTACCGCCGCCGTTCAGCCCAGCGGCGCATCATGCTCAATCGCTGACAGCCGCCTACGCCGCTGCGCGTCGTGGCGAAGCTGAAGGGGCTATGGTCCGGCGCACGCCACCATACGCGGAAGCGGAGAACGATACCGAAATCGCCAAGGTCCAGGAAGATCTTCGAGCGCTGAGAACCCGCGTCGAACACTACTCCCTTCAAAAGCTGGCACGCGGTTAAGCCATCGCCGACGGGTGGGCTCTATTCCCCGACTGTGCGACGTTGCGATCGCTCTCTCATGATTTTGAGCGAAGCCGTCTCTCCTCTCACCCGTGAAAGGAAATGCCGCGCGGTGGAACGAAACATCCGCCAACCTCGCCGCCGCCTCTTGCATTTATGCGTTTGGAACAGCATAGGGCGCTTTGAGGCCATCGCCTTTTCCCGGGCGAACTAGAGTGTGCCGCGTGAACAGGAAGCCAGGAGGAACATGCCGTGACGACTGTGATTGATGGCAAGAAAGTCGCCGCTTCGGTCATCGAGACTGTGAAGGCCGCGACCAAGGCGCTCGAGACGGATGCCGGTGTTCGCGCAGGCCTTGCCGTCGTGATCGTCGGCGACGATCCGGCAAGCCACGCCTATGTTTCCTCGAAGAGCAAGATGGCCAAGGAGTGCGGCTTCCTGTCGATCCAGCACACCCTGTCGGAGGCAACCACGCAGGAAGAACTCGCCGCGCTGGTTGCGGAGCTCAATGCGGATCCCTCCATTCACGGCATCCTCGTGCAGCTGCCGTTGCCGAAGCACCTGAACTCCGAGCCGATCATCCAGTCGATCCTTCCGGAAAAGGACGTCGACGGCCTGCATATCGTCAATGCCGGCAAGCTCGCGACGGGCGATCTCGAAGGCGGTCTCGTCTCCTGCACGCCGGCCGGCGCCATGGTGTTCGTGCGCCAGACACACGGCGATGACCTCTCGGGGCTGAACGCTGTCGTCATCGGCCGTTCGAACCTCTTCGGCAAGCCGATGTCGGCGCTGTTGCTCGCCGCCAATGCGACCGTGACGACGGCGCATTCGCGCACCAAGGACCTGGCCGCCGTCTGCCGCAATGCGGATATCCTCGTTGCCGCCGTTGGCCGCCCAGAGATGGTGAAGGCTGACTGGGTCAAGCCCGGCGCGACGGTGATCGACGTTGGCATCAACCGCGTGCCGGCGCCGGAAAAGGGCGAGGGGAAATCCAAGCTGGTTGGCGACGTCGCCTTTGCCGAGGCCGCCGAGGTCGCAAGCGTGATTACCCCGGTGCCGGGCGGCGTCGGCCCGATGACCATCGCCATGTTGATGGCCAACACCGTGATTGCCGCTCACCGCAAAGCGGGCCGCAGGCCGCCGCGCTTCTAATTCCTGCTCACATCGAATGACGAGACGCGTCGCGATTGCGGCGCGTTTTCATTTTTGCGGAGCGGGCCCGGTCGAGGCGCGCACGATCAGTTCGGCGCGCCAGAGTTCCTGTTCCGGATAGTCGCCCCGTTTCAGGATGCCGCCGATCAGCCGTGTGGCAATCCGGGCTCCGGCCGCCCTGAGCGACGAGCGCGTCGTCGTCAGCGGAACGCTGAAATTCTCGGGCTTCAGCATCGGCAGCACGTCGTCATGGGCGATCAGCGAGATGTCCTCGCCGATTTTCAAGCCCGCCTGGTTGATCGCCCGGACCGCGCCGAGCGCCAGCACCGTACTGGAGCAGAGCACCGCGGTCGGCGGCTGCGCATGCTGTAGGAAGCGCTGCATGCTGCGGTAGCCGTGCTCGTCGGTCATCAGCGAATGTTCGACCAGCGCCTCGTCGAGCGTGAGGCCGTGTTCGGTAAGCGCCCTGAGCATTCCCTTCTGGCGGCGGATGGAAAAAGTCAGATACTCCGGGCCATTGATCAGCGCGATCCGTTGATGCCCGAGTTGAATGAGAAGTCGCGCCGCATCGTAGAAGGCACTGGTGTTGTCGATGTCGAGGAAGGGGTAGTCGCGGCTTTCGCCGATCGAGCGCCCGTGGACGAGAAACGGGATCGACAGCGACTTCAGCATGGCGATGCGCGGGTCGTTGGCGCGCATATAGGCAAGGAACAGCGCATCGACATTGCCGCTGGCTGCCAGCCGCCGGAACGTCACTTCCTCGTCCTCCGGCGCACTCGGATTGAGCACGAAATGGAAGTCGTGCTTGACCGCTTCTTCCGCAAGCCCCGCCAGGAACTCGCCGAAGTGCACGTCGGAATCGATACCGGGCGCGATCGGCATGACCATGCCGATGGAGAAGGCTCTGCCGGTGGCCAGTCGCTGGGCGGCGCGGTTCGGCCTGTAGCCGGTCTCGCGCACGGCCTGCAGCACGCGCTGACGGGTCTCGGCATTCACTTCCGGATAGCCGTTCAATGCGCGGCTGACCGTCGTCTGGGACAGGCCGAGCAGTTCCGCAAGTTGCTTGAGATTGACCGCCATGGTCAGGATTCCTCCCAAAGCGCTTTGGATATCCGTATGATTTTTGGTGTTTGGTCCCAGCGCCTCGGGTTGGTGTAGCATCCGTTTTTCGAGCAACAAAGCGGAATTCAACCATTGCGCGGTGCAAAACGTTACCGCAAAGCACAAATTCGTCGCATTGAGGACAGGGATGGGAAATCTCTTGACTCCTCGCGTGTCGCAATGGTTTGTTAGCGAACTCAAAGCGCTTTGAATTTTCGCGCATCATCGTCTGCCCGGTGGGATCCGGGTTCATCTTTGGGAGGAGAAGAACGTGAAGAGATCATTGCTGTTGGGCGTGGCGGCGTTTGCCCTGTTGGCAGGTGCTGCCGGCGCCGCTGACCTCAAGTTCAAGCCGGGCGAGGATTCGAAGTTCAACTGGGCGAGCTTCGAGGAGTTCAAGAAGGGTCATGACCTCAAGGGCCAGACGCTGACGATCTTCGGCCCCTGGCGCGGTGAGGACGAGGCGCTGTTCAAGAGCGTCTATGCCTACTTCACCGAAGCGACGGGCGCCGAGATCAAATATTCGTCCTCGGAAAACTATGAGCAGCAGATCGTCATCGACACCCAGGCCGGCAGCCCGGCCGAAATCTCGGTCCTCCCGCAGCCGGGTCTGATCGGCGATCTCGCCTCCAAGGGTTACCTGACGCCGCTCGGCGACGACACCCAGAAGTGGCTGCTCGACAACTACGCCGCCGGCCAGTCCTGGGTCGATCTTTCGACCTACAAGGGCAAGGACGGCAATGCCGCGCTCTATGCATTTCCCTACAAGATCGACGTGAAGTCGCTCGTCTGGTACTCGCCCGAAAACTTCGAGGATGCCGGCTACGAAGTGCCGAAGACCATGGAAGAGCTGAAGGCGCTGACCGAGAAGATCGCCGCTGACGGCGGCAAGCCATGGTGCATCGGCCTCGGCTCGGGCGGCGCGACCGGCTGGCCGGCGACCGACTGGGTGGAAGACATGATGCTGCGCACCCAGCCGGCTGATGTCTACGACAAGTGGGTCAAGAACGAGATTCCCTTCACCGATCCGGCTGTCGTCGGTGCGATCGACGAGTTCGGCTGGTTTGCCAAGAACGACAAGTTCGTCGATGGCGGCGCTGCAGCCGTTGCCTCCACCGACTTCCGCGACAGCCCGAAGGGCCTCTTTGCCTCGCCGCCGAAGTGCTACCTGCACCACCAGGCGTCGTTCATCCCATCCTTCTTCCCTGAGGGCACCAAGATCGGCGAGGACGCCGACTTCTTCTACATGCCGCCCTACGAGAGCAAGAAGGAGCTCGGCAATCCGGTGCTCGGCGCCGGTACGCTGGCGATGATCACCAAGGACACGCCGGCCGCGCGCGCCTTCATCGAATTCCTGAAGACGCCGATCGCCCATGAAGTCTGGATGGCGCAGACGAGCTTCCTCACGCCGTACAAGAGCGTCAACGTCGACACCTACGGCAACCCGCCGCTGAAGAAGCAGGGCGAGATCCTGCTCAACGCCACCACCTTCCGCTTCGACGGTTCCGACCTGATGCCGGGCAAGATCGGCGCGGGCGCGTTCTGGACCGGGATGGTCGATTTCGTCGGCGGCAAGTCGTCGGCAGATGTCGCCGATGGCGTGCAGAAGGCGTGGGACGCCATCAAGTAAGAACCGGATGACGGGCGGCGGCGATGCCGCCCGTTGCCGATCCGGGTTCGCTGCAGAGGCGGGCAGAGGAAAAGTGTATGCGGTTTTCCGTTCGCTTCCCGCCTTCGTCTATGAGAAGCAGCGCACCCCAATGAGAACGGCGACAATCGCCAGCCCTGCACGCGACCGTGCACCGAGGGGGAGGGACATGTCATGTTGTTTCAGCTTTTGAAGGCTGCAGGGTTCATGTTGGGCGGGGTCATCGGCTGCGCCGCCTATTTCTGGGGAACCAGTTTCATTCTCGACCTGATGTTCCCGTCGAAGGGAAAATCAGGTGCCGTCGCGTCAAGAAATCTGCGTATCACCAACGCCATCCGTCCGTGGTTGTTTCTGGGACCAGCGCTCCTTGCGCTGACAGTGTACCTTATCTATCCCGTCTTCATGTCGCTCTGGTACAGCGTCCATGATCGCGCCGGACAGAACTTCGTCGGCGTCAGCAACTATGCCTGGATGGTCAACGACGGTGAGTTCCGCCAGTCGATCTACAATAATTTCCTCTGGCTGCTGGTCGTTCCAGCGCTCGCGACCTTCTTCGGCCTGGTCATCGCAGCACTCACCGACCGCATCTGGTGGGGCAACATCGCCAAGACGCTGATCTTCATGCCGATGGCGATCTCGTTCGTCGGTGCCGCGGTCATCTGGAAGTTCATCTACGATTTCCGTCCCGAAGGCGCAGAGCAGATCGGCCTCCTGAACGCCATCGTCGTCGCCTTCGGCGGCGCGCCGCAGGCCTGGATCACGCTGCCCTTCTGGAACAATTTCTTCCTGATGGCGATCCTCGTCTGGATCCAGACGGGCTTTGCGATGGTCATCCTGTCCGCTGCCCTTCGCGGCATCCCTGAGGAAACGATCGAAGCCGCTGTCATCGACGGCGCCAATGGCTGGCAGATCTTCTTCAAGATCATGGTGCCGCAGATCTGGGGCACGATCGCCGTCGTCTGGACGACCATCACCATTCTCGTGCTGAAGGTCTTCGACATCGTGCTGGCGATGACCAACGGCCAATGGCAGAGCCAGGTGCTCGCCAACCTGATGTTCGACTGGATGTTCCGCGGGGGCGGCGACTTTGGCCGCGGTGCGGCGATCGCCGTCGTCATCATGATCCTCGTCATTCCGATCATGGTCTGGAACATCCGCAATGCGGCCAAGGAAATGAAGGGGCACTGAGATGAATCCAGCGACACGCTCACCCCTCATGTGGGTCGTCCACCTCTCGGTCCTTTTGATCGTCGCGCTCTGGACGTTGCCGACCGCCGGCCTGTTGATCTCGTCTCTGCGCGACAAGGATCAGCTCGCCGTTTCCGGCTGGTGGACCGCACTTTCGACCTCGTCGCAGAACACCGTCGTCCGGGCGCCAGGCCCAGAACGCCAGGTCGAGCGCGAAGGCAAGTTCGTGATCTCCGGCAACCTGCTCGAAGGTCAGCCGGGCCAAATCTCCGCCTTCGGCTTTAACAGCCGCGAGCCGACTGCGTTCAAGGCCGGCGAAACCGCCGAACTCAACGACGGCGAAAAGCTGACCGTTCAGGCCGACGGCAACTTCGAGATCGTTTCCGACAAGAAGATGGAAGGAAGCCGCGGCCAGCGCGTCTTCGTGACGGCGTCGTCGCCGCCGCGTTTCACCTTCGACAATTATGCCGAGGTGCTGGGTGCCGAAAACATCGGCCGCTCCTTCATCAATTCGCTGACGGTTGCCGTACCCGCGACGATCATCCCGATCATGATCGCGGCCTTCGCCGCCTATGCGCTTGCCTGGATGCCGTTCCCCGGCCGGGCGATCCTGATCGCCGTGGTCGTCGGTCTTCTCGTCGTGCCGCTGCAGATGTCGCTGATCCCGCTGCTGAAGCTCTACAACGGCGTTGGCACGATCCTGGGCGTGCCGGCCAAGACCTATGTCGGCATCTGGCTGGCCCATACCGGGTTCGGCCTGCCGCTGGCGATCTATCTGCTTCGCAACTACATGGCCGGCCTGCCGCGCGAAATCATGGAATCCGCCCGCGTCGACGGTGCCAGCGATTTCGATATCTTCGTCAAGATCATTCTGCCGCTGTCCTTCCCGGCGCTCGCCTCCTTCGCGATCTTCCAGTTCCTGTGGACCTGGAACGACCTGCTGGTGGCGATCGTATTCCTGGGCGCAGGCCCCGATGAACTGGTTCTGACCGGCCGGCTCGTCAACCTGCTCGGTTCCCGCGGCGGCAACTGGGAAATCCTGACGGCTTCCGCCTTCATTACCATCATCGTTCCGCTGATCGTCTTCTTCAGCCTGCAGCGCTATCTCGTGCGCGGTCTGCTGGCGGGCTCGGTCAAGGGCGGCTGACTATCAAGGACCTCCAGAGAAAATGAGCATGACCGAAATGAGCACTTCCACTTTGCAGCCGGATCGGGACTGGTGGCGCGGCGCGGTGATCTACCAGATCTACCCGCGCTCCTACCAGGACTCCAACGGCGACGGCATCGGCGACCTCAAGGGCATCGTTGCCCGGTTGCCGCACATTGCCGCCCTCGGCGCCGACGCAATCTGGATTTCGCCGTTCTTCACCTCGCCGATGAAGGACTTCGGTTACGACGTCTCCAACTACACCGATGTCGACCAGATCTTCGGCAGCCTTGCCGATTTCGACGCCGTGATCGCGGAAGCGCACCGCCTCGGCATCCGGGTGATGATCGACCTCGTTCTCTCGCATACCTCGGATCAGCATCCCTGGTTCGTCGAAAGCCGCGCAAGCCGGACCAACGCCAAGGCCGACTGGTACGTCTGGGCCGACTCCAAGCCGGATGGCACCCCGCCTAACAACTGGCTGTCGATCTTCGGCGGCTCGGCCTGGGCCTGGGATCCGACGCGCCTGCAATATTACCTGCACAACTTCCTGACCTCGCAGCCGGATCTCAACCTGCACAATACGGAAGTTCAGGAAGCGCTGCTTGGTGTCGAGCGTTTCTGGCTGGAGCGCGGCGTCGACGGCTTCCGCCTCGATACCATCAACTTCTACTTCCACGACAAGCAGCTGCGCGACAATCCGGCGCTGGCGCCGGAACGCCGCAACGCCCAGACCGCACCGGCGGTCAACCCGTACAACTATCAGGAACATCTGTACGATAAGAACCAGCCGGAGAACCTGGCATTCCTGAAGCGGTTCCGCGCCGTCATGGACGAGTTTCCGGCGATCGCCGCTGTTGGCGAGGTCGGTGACAGCCAGCGCGGCCTGGAGATCGCCGGCGAATACACCTCCGGCGGCGACAAGATGCAGATGTGCTATGCCTTCGAGTTCCTGGCGCCCGATCCGCTGACACCGGCGACCGTCGCCGAGGTTCTCCGCAATTTCCAGAAGGCAGCGCCCGAGGGCTGGGCCTGCTGGGCCTTCTCCAACCACGACGTCGTGCGCCATGTCAGCCGCTGGGGCGCTGGCGTTGCCGATCGCGACGCGCATGCAAAGCTGCTTGCGAGCCTCTTGATGTCGCTGCGCGGCTCGGTCTGCATCTATCAGGGCGAGGAGCTGGCGCTGAGCGAAGCCGAACTCGCTTATGAGGACCTGAAGGATCCCTATGGCATCCAGTTCTGGCCCGACTTCAAGGGCCGCGATGGCTGCCGTACACCGATGGTCTGGGACGGATCCGCGGTCAATGGCGGCTTCGGCAGCGCGAAACCCTGGCTGCCCGTGCCGGCAGAGCACCTCCAACGCGCCGTATCGGCGCAGCAGGGCGACCAGGCGTCGGTGCTCGAGCACTACCGCCGCTTCCTGCATTTCCGCAAGGCGCATCCGGCTTTCGCCAAGGGCGAGATCGAGTTCCTGAACACGGATGGACAGGTGCTCGCCTTCGTGCGCAGCTATGGCAACGAGAAGCTTTTCTGCCTGTTCAACATGAGCGGTACGCCGGCTGCGGCCACGCTGCCGAACGAACCGGTCGCCGCGCTTGAAGGGCACGGCTTTGCAGCCGAGGTGAAGGACAGAACGGTCAACCTGCCGGCCTGGGGCGCGTACTTCGCCCGGTTGGTGTGACGCCGGCTGAACAATGATGAGAGCAAGAACTGACGGGAAGAACCGAAGGGGAGGGTGCAATGACGGGTCTGCTGCTTAAAGATATCCGCAAGTCCTACGGCGCGGTCGATGTCATTCACGGCATCAATCTCGACATCAAGCAGGGCGAGTTCATCGTCTTCGTCGGTCCGTCCGGCTGCGGAAAGTCGACGCTGCTGCGCATGATCGCGGGTCTCGAGGAGATCACCGGCGGCGACATGTTCATCGATGGCGAGCGCGTCAACACCGTGCCGCCGTCGAAGCGCGGCATCGCCATGGTGTTCCAGTCCTATGCGCTCTATCCGCATATGACCGTCTACGACAACATGGCCTTCGGCATGCGGATTGCCAAGGAATCGAAAGAGGAGATCGACCGGCGCGTGCGCGCGGCCGCCGATATCCTGCAGCTCACCAAATACCTTGATCGTCTGCCGAAAGCGCTTTCGGGCGGTCAACGCCAGCGCGTTGCGATCGGCCGGGCGATCTGCCGCGACCCCAAGGTCTTCTTGTTCGACGAGCCGCTGTCGAACCTCGACGCGGCCTTGCGCGTTGCCACCCGCATCGAGATCGCCAAGCTCAACGAGCAGATGGCTGATACCACGATGATCTATGTCACCCACGACCAGGTGGAGGCGATGACGCTCGCCGACCGCATCGTCGTGCTGTCGCAGGGCCATATCGAGCAGGTGGGTGCGCCGCTGGAACTTTACGAGCGGCCGGCCAATCTCTTCGTCGCGCGCTTCATCGGCTCGCCGGCGATGAACATCATCCCCTCGGCGATTACCGCCACCGGCGCGCAGACCACGGTGAAGCTGACCGGCGGCAAGAGCGTCACGCTCGATATAGCCACGGACGCATCGCAGAACGGCAAGATGGCGAGCTTCGGCGTCCGGCCGGAAGACCTGCAGGTCTCCACTGGCGAGGACTTCCTGTTCGAGGGCACGGTCGCCATCGTTGAGGCACTTGGCGAAGTGACGCTGCTCTATATCGAAGGTCTGGTCGACAAGGAGCCGATCATCGCCAAGATCCCCGGCATCCTGCCGGTTCATCGCGGCGACAAGGTGCGCTTCACCGCCGACAAGGCCAAACTGCACCTGTTCGATGCTGACGGTCGCAGCTATCGCGCGTAAGCAATTCCAGGAAAAGTGCGCAGCGGTTTTCCGTCCGGAATTGCGGCCTGGAAGATCAATTCCAGGAAAAGTGCGTAGCGGTTTTCCGTCCGGACTTGCGGCTTGGAAGATCAGTTCCAGGAGAGGTGCGTAGCGGCCCTCCGTCCGGATTTGTCTAACGAACAGATGGTCATTTCGACCCGCCCGTAAAATCGGGCGGGTTTTTTCAATGCAACCTACGGATCAAACCCTCTGTTAAATCTCTGCCGCTAATCTGTTTCAAAAGGGGATAGGAAAGGCATATCGATGAGAGGCGCGGCGCCCGCAATGCAGCAGCACTTCCTGAACAAGGAAGAGTCCTTCATGTACGATCGGGAAGCGAACTTTCCGATGGAGGACACACGGAACGAGGCGCGCATCGAATATACCGAGAAGGGCATGACGCAGCTGAGTTCCCGCCGCTGCGAGATCATCAAGCTCTCCAAAAGCGGCGCCGTCATCAGTATCCTGACGCAGTATCAGCTTCCGCAGAACTTCTATCTCGATATCCCGAGTGCCCGCATCCAGATGGTCGGCTGCCTGCTGAAGCGCGTGCATGCCAACAACGTCATCGAAGCGCGGTTCCTCCGCCTGCTGACCGACCGCGATCTCAATCGGATCTTCGTTTACAGCACCCATCCGAACCATCGCAACCGAACGCTCGATATCTATCGCTGAGGCCGAACGCGGCTTGAGGTGTGGGGCCTGACCGTCCTGTCGGCGCAATGAATGGTTGCGGTCTTCTTCAACAGACTCGGACCGGAACCATGCAGCGACCCTATCGGCTTTCCTGCCATTGCGGCGACATCGCAGTCGAGGTTGACGAGGAGCTTTCTGGCCTCGTCGAATGCAACTGTTCGACCTGCCGGCGCTCCGGCTTCCTTCATTGGAAGGTGGACGCCGCCAAGGTGAAGCTGCTCACCGAGAAACGTCGCCTGTCGAGCTACATCTGGCGCGGTCTCAACGAGGGCCATCACTTCTGCCCGACCTGCTCGACGCCGATCATGCGCGGCGGCTATCCGGACAACAAGATCTCCATCAATGCCCGCTGCATCGAAGGAGTCGATGTATTTACGCTGGAGATCGAGCGCTACGATGGGCGCGATGACATGTTTCCCGGCCCGCTGCCGTAAGCGGATGGTGTGGGCGCCCAGCTCGCCGCTGCCTCGAAGAAAAGTTCGCTAGAAAAGAGCGCCGCCCTGGCTCAGGAGGCGGCGCTATTTGCGTCCTAGTGGAAGAGAACGCTCGCTCCATGGTCGGCAGCGCCTGCAATCGCCCGGAACGGCGCGAAAAGCTCACGGCCCATGCCGAAATCGTTGTCCGAGAGGTCGGCATGCGCAGGTACCCGCGTCTTCAGCGCGATGTCCTCGACCAGCACTTCGATCGTCCCGGCGACCGCGTCGATACGCACGATATCGCCTTCCTGGATCCGGGCGATCGGGCCGCCGTCCTTGGCTTCCGGTGTCACGTGGATCGCCGCCGGTACCTTGCCGGAGGCGCCGGACATGCGCCCGTCGGTAAGGATGGCGACGCGCTGGCCGCGATCCTGCAGGATGCCGAGCACGGTCGTCAGCTTGTGCAACTCCGGCATGCCGTTCGCCTTCGGGCCCTGGAAGCGCACGACGGCGACGAAATCGCCCTCGAGCTTGCCGGCCTTGAAGGCGGCATTGAGCTCGGCCTGGTCGTGGAAGATCTTCGCCGGGGCCTCGATGACGTGGCGATCCGGTTTCACGGCGGAAATCTTGATGACCGCCTTGCCGAGATTGCCGGTCAGCATCTTCAGGCCGCCGGTATGCTGGAACGGTTGGTCGATGGTCGCAAGCACCTTCGGGTCAGCACTTTCCTTCGGTGTCGGCACGCGCTCGACGCCGCCGTCGGCTCCAAGCCGAACGTCGATCTTGTAGGCGTCGAGACCCTGGCCGACGACGGTGCGGACGTCATCGTGCAGCAGCCCGCCCCGCAGCAACTGGCTGATCAGGAAGCCCATGCCGCCGGCGGCATGGAAGTGGTTCACATCGGCAAGGCCGTTCGGATAGACGCGGGCCAAGAGCGGCACGATATCCGAAAGCTCGGAAATGTCCTGCCAGGTCAAGACGATGCCGGCGGCGCGCGCCATGGCAACCAGGTGCATCGTGTGGTTGGTCGAGCCGCCGGTCGCATGCAGGCCGACGACGCCGTTGACGATCGAGCGCTCGTCGATCATCTCGCCGGCGGGCGTGAACTCGTTGCCCATGGCGGTGATCGCCAGCGCCCGCTTGGCGGCCTCCTTCGTCAGCGCGTCGCGCAGCGGCGTGCCGGGATTGATGAAGGAGGCGCCGGGCAGGTGGAAGCCCATGATCTCCATCAGCATCTGGTTGGAGTTGGCCGTGCCATAGAAGGTGCAGGTGCCCGGCCCGTGGTAGGACTTGGACTCTGCTTCGAGAAGCTCGTCGCGGCCGACCTTGCCTTCGGCGAAGAGCTGGCGCACCCGCGCCTTCTCGTCGTTCGGGAGGCCCGAGGTCATCGGACCTGCGGGCACGAAGATGGCGGGCAGATGGCCGAAGGTCAGCGCCGCAATGACGAGACCCGGTACGATCTTGTCGCAGACGCCGAGATAGACGGTGGAATCGAACATGTTGTGCGACAGGCCGACGCCGGCAGCCATGGCGATCAGGTCGCGCGAGAAGAGCGAGAGCTCCATGCCCGGCTGCCCCTGGGTGACGCCATCGCACATGGCCGGCACACCGCCGGCAACCTGTGCGACGCCGCCCGCTTCGCGCGCCGCATCGCGGATGAGCGCCGGATAGGTCTCGAACGGCTGGTGCGCCGAGAGCATGTCATTATAGGAGGTGATGATGCCGAGATTGGCCACGCGGTCGCCCGCAAGCGCCACCTTCTCGGCGGGGGAACAGACGGCAAACCCGTGCGCTAGGTTGCCGCAGCCGAGCACGCTGCGGTGCGGGCCGCTCGACGCCGCCCGGCGGACGCGGTCGAGATAGGGTTCGCGGTGCGGTTTCGAGCGCTCGACGATGCGAGCGGTGATCGCGGCAATGCGGGAATCGGCGGACATGGCAAATCCTGTTCCGGAGCCTTGAAGCTCCTCATCTTCATCCAGTCATCGGTCCGGAGCGCGGCGAGCTTGGGAGAGCGCACGTCGCGTCCCGGCATGTTCTCAGAAACACTTTCCCGTTCAGGCGGGAGCGCGCCACCGGCTGAACGTGTCTCCACTTTGATATTGGGCCAATTCAACCCAACAGCAGTCGATCTACGGCGCCCAATAAATCTGCACCGGCGATGCGGCACGGCGCAGCATCGCGCGGATCGGCATGTCCTTCTCGTCGCCGGCCTCTTCAGCCTTGGCGAGAACGGTCTTCTTGCCTTCGCCTTCGATGTGCAGCACCAGAAGCCGCGCATCCTGAAGGCTGGCGAAGGTCAGCGTCAGGCGGGTTTCGCCGGCACCTTCCGCCTCCATGGTGATCACGCCGCGCGGCGTCGCCGGATCGATGGCACGCGCGAGTTGCGATCCGCCCGGGAAGAAGGACGCGGTGTGCCCGTCCGTTCCCATGCCGAGAATGGCGACGTCGAACGGCGCGCCGATTGCTGCCGTTTCCCGGCTTGCGATTTCAGCGGCCGCCTCGGCGGTCGGGGCCGCATGGTAGAGCGGCATGAACTTGGCCGCGGCCGCCTTGTCCTGAAGCAGGTTGCTGGCAACCAGGCCATGGTTGGAGCGATCACTTTCCGGCGGCACGAAACGTTCGTCAACGAGCGTCACGGTTACCTTGTCCCAGGCGATGTCCTTTTTGGACAGCGCCTTGAAGAAAGCCTTGGGGGTCGAGCCGCCGGAGACTGCGATGCTCGCCGAACCGCGTGCTGCAATGCCGGCAGAAAGTGCGCTGCTTACGGCGTCAGCCAAGCCCTCTGCGAGTGCCGCACCGTTTTCAAATGTATGAAGCTCTGTCGTCATGGTCGCACCTATATCGCATCGTTCCAAGTGCGGCCGTCGCGCTCGATCAGCGCGATCGACTGGCTCGGACCCCAGGTGCCGGCGGTATAGCCCTGAACCTGCTGCCCGGTTTCCTCCCAGGCCTTCAGGATCGGGTCGACCCACTTCCATGCGGCCTCGACCTCGTCGCGGCGTACGAACAGCGTCTGGTTGTTGCGGACGACGTCGAAGAGCAGCCGCTCATAGGCGTCGGCATTGCGCACGGCAAATGCCTCGGCAAAGCTCATATCGAGCGAAACGTTACGCAGGCGCATGCCGCCCGGGCCAGGATCCTTGATCATCAGCGACTGCTTCACGCCTTCGTTCGGCTGCAGGCGAATGACCAGCTGGTTGGCGGAGATACGGCCGGCGTTGTTGTCGAAGATCGAGTGCGGAATCTGCTTGAAGGTGATGACGATTTCCGACATGCGGCCGGCAAGGCGCTTGCCTGTACGGATGTAGAAGGGCACGCCGGCCCAGCGCCAGTTGCTGACCTCGGTCTTGATCGCCACGAAGGTCTCGGTGTTCGAAACGCCGCCTTCGAGCTCTTCGAGATAGCCCTTGACCGGACCGCCGGCAGAGGCGCCGGCGCGGTACTGGCCGCGCACCGTCACCTGTTCGACGTTGGACGAGGTGATCGGCTTCAGCGCGCGCAGAACCTTGAGCTTTTCGTCGCGGACCGCTTCCGCGTCCATCGAGGTCGGCGCTTCCATGGCGACGAAGCAGACGAGCTGGAGGATGTGGTTCTGCACCATGTCGCGAAGTGCACCGGCCTTGTCGTAATAGCCGGCGCGGTTTTCGAGGCCGACGGCTTCCGCCACGGTGATCTGCACGTGGTCGATATGGGCGGAGTTCCACAGCGGCTCGTAGAGCGCATTGGCGAAGCGCAGCGCCATCAGGTTCTGCACCGTCTCCTTGCCGAGATAGTGGTCGATACGGAAGATCTGCTCTTCGCGGAAGACCTTGCCGATCGTGTCGTTGAGCTCGGTCGCCGATGCGAGGTCGCGGCCGATCGGCTTTTCGACGACGATGCGGGTATTCTTGGTGATCAGCTTGTGATCGCGGATGCGTTCGGAAATGTCGCCGAAGATCGCCGGGCCGACAGCGAGATAGAAGGCGCGGATACGCTCCTTGCCCTCTTCGAGGATCTTCTTCAGTGCGTCCCAGCCCTGGTCCGACTTGGCGTCGACGGAAACATAGAACAGGCGCGCGGCGAACTTGGCGACTTCCTCTTCCTTGTACTCGTCCGCCTTCAGATGTTCCTTCAGCGCATCGACGGCGAATTTGCGATAGTCCTCATGGCTCAGTGCTGCGCGCGACGCCCCGATGATGCGGGTCGGCTCGGTGATCTGGCCTTCCAGTTGCCGGTGATAGAGCGCCGGCAACAGCTTGCGCTCCGCAAGATCGCCGGTGCCCCCGAACACCACATAGTCAAATGGTTCGACGGGAATGATCTGGCTGCTCATGGGATATCTCGATCTGTTCAGGTCACGGACACATATAATCTAATCGATTTAAATGCGCTAGGGTGCGGCGCAATAAAATGCCGCCGCGAGGGCTTCTCAGAACCTGTCACGTAATGCGTACCAGCTTAACGCGAGGAAGAGAAGGGCGGAGCGGAACCGCGTACCACCGGGAAAAGCCGGGATTTTCAGGGCTTTCAGCAGATCGAGCTCGGTATCCTTGCCGAGCGCCAGGTCGGCATAGAGCTTGCCGCAATAGTTGGAGAGCATCACGCCGTGGCCGGAATAGCCGCCGATCGAGGTGACGCCGGGCATCACTTCGCGACAGAAGGGCGTGCGCGGCATGGTGATGCCGACCGAGCCGCCCCAGGCATGGGTGATCTCGATATTGGCAAGTTCCGGATAGATCTCGCTGATCTGCCGGCGGATGTGGGTCGAGATATCGAGCGGATTGTCAGCGGTATAGGCCTCGCGGCCGCCGAAGAGCAGCCGCCCGTCCCGCGACTTGCGGAAATAGCGCACGACGAAGCGCGAATCATCGACCGATTCGCCGCCGGGAATGACCTTTGGGTGGTCGGAAAGCACCGTCGTTGCGCCGATGAAGGAGCGGATCGGCATCACGTGGCTGGCGCTCACCGGCTCGAGATTGCCGATATAGGCGTTGCAGGCGACGAGCACGCGGTCGGCGGTGATCGTGCCGCGGTCGGTGGTAATGACGATCGTGCCGCTTTGGCGCTCGATCTTGGTTGCCTTCGTCTGCTCGAAGAGATTGGCACCGGCAAGGGCGGCCTGTTTCGCAAGGCCGACCAGCAGCTTCATCGGGTGGATATGGCCGGTGCCGGCATCGCGGATGCCGAAGTGGTAATGGCTCGATCCGAGCCGGCTTGCGGTTTCCTCGCGATCCATGAAGGAGAGATGCGGATAGCCGAAGCGCGTT
The DNA here is from genome assembly GCF_058792075.1 of Ensifer sp. EB106-03-01-XG145. Lineage (NCBI taxonomy): Bacteria > Pseudomonadati > Pseudomonadota > Alphaproteobacteria > Hyphomicrobiales > Rhizobiaceae > Ensifer > Ensifer sp. EB106-03-01-XG145. Next base: position 648,460 of record NZ_JBYTEC010000001.1, read on the forward strand.
GCCATCGCTTCCGCATGGTCGCGATAGTCTTTTTCGAGGCTCTTCTTGTGGCCGACCGAGAGCTGACCGGGCACGAACTCGATGTCGATTTCGTGCGTGTTTGCGAAGTCGAGCACGTAGCGCTTGGCATTCTCCGCCATGTCGAAGAGCGCCTGTGCCTGCTCATGACCAAGGTTTTCTTCGGTCTCGTCCGCCCAGGCGCGCTGCCCGGTGCCGAACTGGCCGCCATTGCGGCCGGAGGCACCGTCGCCGAAGCGGCAGGCGTCGATCAAGGTGACGTCGACGCCCTGCCGCGCCAGGTTCCAGGCGGCCTGCAGCCCGGTATAGCCACCGCCGACGATCGCGACATTGGCTTTCCGCGATCCGGGCATGGCGGGATACTCCGGTCGATCCGGAACGGTCGCCTCATACCAGGAGTAACCGGGCGAGATCGGGCTTTGCCAGGGCATGGAGAACCTCTGAGGTCAGACGTTGAGAAGCAGGAATTCGCGTTCCCAGGGACTGATGACCTGCATGAAGGTTTCGAACTCGCCACGTTTGACGCCGGCATAGATGGCGATGAACTCAGGGCTCAGCACCTCCGCAAGCGATGGTGCCGATTCGAGCAGAGCGACAGCTTCGAGCAGGCCGCGCGGCAGGTCGATCTCGCCCTCGTTGGCCGTGTCCTCGGTCGGTGCCGTCGGCTCCCGCTGTTCGACGATGCCGAGATAGCCGCAGGCAAGCGAGGCCGCGAGCGCCAGGTAGGGGTTGGCATCCGAGCTCGGCAGCCGGTTCTCGATGCGCCGGGCGACCGGTTCCGACACCGGGATGCGGAAGGCGGTCGTGCGGTTGTCGTAGCCCCAGGCGGTATTAACCGGCGCCGACATGTCGGGCGTCAGCCGGCGGAAGGAGTTCACATAGGGCGCCATCATGACCAGCGTGCGCGGCACGTAGTGCTGCATGCCGCCGATGAAGTGGAAGAATTCCTTCGATGCCGATCCATCCGGGTTCGAAAACAGGTTCCGGCCGGTGTTGATTTCGACCACCGACTGGTGGATGTGCATCGCCGAACCCGGCTGGCCCTGCATCGGCTTGGCCATAAAGGTGGCATAGATGCCGTGTTTCAGCGCCGCCTCGCGGATCGTGCGCTTGAACAGGAAGACCTGGTCGGCCAGCTCGATCGGGTCGCCGTGGCGAAGGTTGATCTCGAGCTGCGCCGGTCCCTCTTCATGGATCAGCGTGTCGATCTCGAGACCCTGCTTCTCGGAGAAGTGGTAGATGTCGTCGATCAGCTCGTCGAACTCGTTGATGCCGGCAATCGAATAGCCCTGACCGCCAAGGATCGAGCGACCGGAGCGACCTTTCGGTGGATGCAGGGGATAGTCAGGGTCGTCATTGGTGGCGACGAGGTAGAATTCGATTTCCGGTGCGACGACCGGTTTCCAGCCCTTCTTCTTGTAAAGGTCGACCACGCGCTTCAGGACGTTGCGCGGCGTGTAGCTGATCTGCTCACCCTGCGAACCGACGATGTCGCAGATCACCTGCGCCGTCGGGTCGGTCTCCCAGGGCACGACCGAAAGGGTGGAGAGATCAGGCACGAGCTTGATATCGCTGTCGCGCGAATCGTAGCGGAACTGCCCGGTTTCGTCAGGATATTCGCCCGAGATCGTGTGCCGGTAGACGGCCGAGGGGAGCGCCAGCGAGGTGTTGGACGTGAATTTCGAGGTCGGCATCATCTTGCCGCGCGGCACGCCGGCAAGGTCGGGCGTGATGCATTCGACGTCTTCGATGCCGCGGATCTTGAGCCAGTCCGTGGCTTCCTTCCAGGTCTTCACACCACGGAGGGAGTGCAAGGCGGGGGGTATTTTCGAAGTTTTGCTGATTTTCGTTGTTTGTTGGGCAGCACTTCTCTTGGAGGGCATAAATCACCGGTTTTGGCTTCGGATGACGCATCATAACCACAGATTGGCAATTGGCTAGATGGGCTTGGTCATTGACTTTCTTCTTTGCCACCGGGAAGGAAAGACAAAAGAGCTGGGGTGTTTCGTGGCTGAGAAGAAGGATGTGGTCATCATCGGCGCCGGTGCCGCGGGCATGATGTGCGCCATCGAAGCGGGCAAGCGCGGCCGCCGTGCGGCTGTGCTCGACCATGCCAAGGCACCCGGTGAGAAGATCCGCATCTCCGGCGGTGGTCGCTGCAACTTCACCAATATCCATGCGGGGCCGAAGAACTTCCTTTCGGCAAACCCCCATTTCTGCAAGTCGGCGCTGGCGCGCTTTACGCCGCGCGATTTCCTTGGCCTTGTCGAAAAGCACGGCATCGCTTGGCACGAAAAGACGCTCGGCCAGCTCTTCTGCGACCACTCGGCCAAGGACATCATCAGGATGCTGCTCGCGGAAATGCGCGATGTGCACGCCGAGTTGCGGCTGGAGACAACGATCGAAAGCGTCGAACGCCACGGGGCGGGCTTCCGCGTCATGACGGATGAGGGGCCCATCGATGCCCAATCGCTCGTCATAGCCAGCGGCGGCAAGTCGATCCCGAAGATGGGTGCGACCGGGCTCGCCTACCGGATCGCCGAACAGTTCGGACTTGGCATCGTCGAAACGCGGCCGGGCCTCGTGCCGCTGACCCTCGATCCGGCGCAACTCCAAACGATCGGCGAACTGGCGGGTGTCGCAGCCGACGCCGAAGCCCGGTTCGGCAAGGCGGCCTTTCGCGAGGCGGTGCTGATCACCCATCGTGGCCTGAGCGGCCCGGCGATCCTGCAGATCTCTTCCTATTGGCGCGAGGGACAGGAGATCGAGTTGCGGCTGATGCCCGATATCGACATCGCCGCGATCCTCAAGGAGATCCGCCGCACCCACGGTAAGCAGGCGGTGCAGACGGCGCTTGGCGATATCCTGCCGCGCCGGCTCGCACAGTTTTTCGCCGACGGCGCGAAGCTGACCGGCCGTCAGCTTGCCGACCTCTCGGACAAGACGATCAACCAGCTTTCGGCCTCGATCCAGGCCTGGACGATCAAGCCCGCCGGATCGGAAGGCTATCGCACGGCCGAGGTCACGCTCGGCGGCGTCGATACCAAAGGGCTCGATTCCAAGACGATGCAGGCGAAGGCGGTGCCGGGGCTCTACTTCATCGGCGAATGCGTCGATGTGGCCGGCTGGCTCGGCGGCTACAATTTCCAATGGGCCTGGGCATCGGGCTTTGCTGCCGGGCAGGACGCCTGATCTCCCCGCTTTTGGTGGGTCGTGCTTCAGCGATTGTTAACGGGTCTGATCGAACCTTGTTTCTCGTCGGCACAGCCGGCGGTTGGTGTGATCGGATTGTCGCGTAAACGGAAATAACACTGTTTCCTATTTTTTGACTTTCCTCCGCCACGGCATGGCTGCAATATACGTGTGACTGGCAAGCCGGTTCATCCGGGCCGATGGTTGCCGGTGAATGTGACAAGGACAGGATGCCATGAACCAACCACGCCGCCGTCCCCGCGCCATCGCGGTCGCCCGCACCGATGAAAGCCGTCAGCAGAAGGCCGCGATCACGCGCCTCGCCCTCATCGCTTTCTTCGCCGTAGCCGCGCTTGCAACCGTTCCGGCCCTTTGGTTCTGATCTCAGGCAACCGGCCCTAGACGGCCGGTTCCTCGGGCGCCATTGAAGCGCCCCGCGCCCTTCGGATTTTCTGCCGCAGGTGAAACGCGCTTATATAAATTTTAATCGTTCAAATTGGATAGTGCGACGATGTGAGTTCGTCAGGTCCACGTTGCCTAGGAGTGGTGACGCGGATCCGCAATGATTGCCGACGGACTTGCGGCGTGCGCCGTATGATTTTCCGAAAAACATCAGCCTGTTTGCGCATCGGGTGGCTCTCGATCGCTCGCACCTTCACGCCCTGTCGTTGAAGGCGGAGACGTCTCGAGCTGCCGGGGGAGGCGAATGCGAGCTGCGAGCCAAGGTGTTTTCAATGTTCATTGATAGAATTCTTGCCCGTTTCAAGATCCAGACGAAGGTGCTCTTTTTCATCCTGCCCTTCGTCGTCAGCATCTGTGCCGTCGGTATCACCGGTCTCTATGCATCCGGCCTGCTTCAGGGCCGCATGGAGATTTCCAACAGCGTGCTGCAGACATTGAGCGGCTTCAAGGATGTCTATGCGGGCATGAACGCCTTCCTGCATTCGACGACCGAGGAAACCAGGCAAGCCGTCCAGTCGAAGATTTCGGCTCAGAAGGACGTGCTTGCGGCGACGGCCGCGCAGGTCGCCGGCCAGAGCGGTCAGGACGAGTTGACGGCCGCAATCGCCGCGACAAACGACATCGAGGCACGCATTGATGGCCTCTGGAAGCTGCATGTCGGCGAGCAGGAGCTGCGCGCAGCGATGGCGGCAAACCTCGACGCGCTGCTGATCGAGCGCTCCAAGATCAACGAGGAATCGAACCGGCTGCAATACGCCGTGCGGAAGAACGAAAACGCTGCCAAGACCATGTTGCGCGAAGCCGAAAAGCTGATGCGCGCCAGCCGCTTCTTCAACGAATTCGGCACCGAGGTCAGCAAGGCGATCACCGTCGACGACAAGCTCAAGGCCGTCAAGGAACGCTTCCCGATGATCGGCCGCACCGAGCGCGACATCTTCCGTCTGCTGCCGAAGGACGAGAAATCGCTTGCCGAAACGATCACGTCGGCTTCGAGCGAGATCGGTTCGCTGCTGAAGGCGCCGGCCGGCCCGGAGACGCTTGCCGGCATCTCCAAATATGTCGACCGTTTCCGCACTGCGAGCTTCCGCCTGGAGGCGGCATCGGTCGGCAAGATGCGTGACGCGACGCGGATCTTCGCCGAACTCGACGAGCAGATCGTCACGACGGAATCGGTACTGACCGCAACCCGCCGGCTCGCCGCGTCGATCACGGACATTCAGATTTCCGCTGCGACTTTCATGGGGCAGACGAACGAAGAGAACCGCCAGAAGCTGCTCGACAAGTCGCTTGCCGTTCAACAGAACATGGCGACGCTGCGTGGTGTTGCCAGTGACGGCGCTTCCTTCGACAAGATCGCCGATACGCTGATGCCGATCCTGACGGCGATGAAGAAGGATGCCGCAGCGCTCGTCGAAATCACCGTCAAGCGGACCGCCGACTTCGACGCTGCCGGCCAATCGATCGACCAGATCTGGGGCGATCTCACCGGCTTTGCCGAGCAGCAGAAGGTGGCCGCCGGAACAGAACGCCAGGAAGCAAACCAGATCTCGGTGGCCGCAACCGTCGGCGGCGTCGTCATCGCGCTGCTTGCCGGCATTGCGTTGACGCTGACGCTGAAGAAGCCGATCGGTCAGATCACCGCTGCCATGCGGCGCCTCGCCGATGGCCGCCTCGACACGGCGATCGACGGCGACGCCCGTCGTGACGAAATCGGCGACATGGCGCGCGCGCTCGGCGTCTTCAAGGAGAACGCGCTTTCCAAGGTGCGGATCGAGGCCGAGAGCGAAGAGCAGCGTACCCGCGCCGAAATGGAGCGCAGCCGCAACGATCAGGAAAAGCGGGAGCTCGATCGCCAGATCGATCTTGCCGTCAGCGAGCTTGCCGCCGGTCTCGGCCGTCTCGCGCAGGGCGACCTCTCACGCCAGATCGAGGTTCCGTTCCACGGTCGTCTCGAACAGTTGCGCGAGGACTTCAATGGCTCGCTGATCCGGCTGCAGGACACGCTCTCCCAGATCCGTGCCAATGCGCAGGCGATCCAGGAAAGCGGTTCCAGCATGCACCATGCAGCCGATTCGCTGTCGAAGCGGACGGAAGCCCAGGCGGCATCGCTTGAAGAAACCGCCGCTGCGGTCGACCAGATCACCGTGACCGTTCGCTCTTCGGCCGAGCGTGCCGGCGAAGCCAACCATGCCGTGATCCAGACGAAGCGCAGTGCCGACAGCTCGGCGACCGTCGTCACCAACGCGATTGCCGCCATGGGACGCATCGAGGAGGCCTCGCGCCAGATCGAGCAAATCATCGAGGTTATCGACGACATCGCCTTCCAGACGAACCTATTGGCGCTGAACGCCGGCATCGAAGCGGCGCGTGCGGGTGAAGCAGGCAAGGGTTTTGCCGTTGTCGCTCAGGAAGTGCGTGAACTGGCGCAGCGTTCGGCGGAGGCCGCGCGCGAGATCAAGGGGCTCATCAACAAGTCGACGAACGAGGTCAATGCCGGTTCGCACCTGGTCAAGGAAACGGGCGAAGTGTTGGCATCGATCAGCGCGCAGATTGTCACCGTCAGCCAGCATGTGGAGATGATCGCGACCGCTAGCCGCGATCAGGCCGTTGCGCTCAACGAGGTCAACGGCTCGGTCAACCAGATGGACCAGATGACACAGCAGAACGCTTCCATGGTCGAGGAAGCCACGGCGACGAGCCGGTCGCTCGCGCACCAGGCCGACACGTTGATGATGCTTGTCGAGCAGTTCCGGCTGGAGCCGCAGGCAGACGACTACAATTACCGGGCCGCCTGAGGCGGCCGGCAATCGAATTCGCTGACGGCGGACGTTCCGCCTTCAGGCGAAGGCACGGCAAACCGGTATCGCCGTGCGACATAACAAGGGCAGGGGCTAACATTGCACCGCGTGGCCGCAGGGCTCCGCGGTGCTCTTTTCTTCAGCGTCAAGGCGCCTCATGCGCCGCTGGGCAATCCTGACGGACAGGGCGTTAAAGAGGCGCCGAAGATATCCCGGCGGCTTCGGATCGAAGTCTTCGTCCCAACGCCGGTTCTTCAAGGCCATGTCGGCGATATAGACCATTGCCATCATTTCCATGGTGATGCTCCTCACTTGGTGGGCATCACGTCTTTTATGCATCCAAAGCAGTTTTACATACACCGGATATCGCGCTATATTTTTCAGTAATGAAAAACATGGATTGGGATATCTACCGCTGTTTCATGAGCGTGGCGCGCACCGGGGGCCTGACCGGCGCGGCACAGGCGCTCGGTTCGAGCCCGGCCACGGTCGGGCGGCGGATGCTGGAGCTCGAGGAGCGGACGGGCCGCGCCCTATTCCTGCGCAGCCAGACCGGCTATCAGCTCACTGGCGACGGTGAGCTTCTTTTCGAGCAGCTTCAGGAGATGGAGACGGCGGCGCGCCTGGTCGAAAGCTGGCGGCGCGAGGGTGAAGGCGCGACAGTCCGCATCACCGTCGGCACCTGGAATGCCTGGCTTCTTGCCGAGAATTTCCCGGCACTTTGCAGCGAGAGGGATGGTTTCAGCCTGGCGATAACGGTTGGCGAGACACGCGCAAGCCTCGCCTATCGTGAGACCGATATCGGCATCCGTGCTTTCGAGCCCGAGGAAAGCTATCTGGCGGCGAGCCTGATCGGTGACGTCGCCTACGCCGCCTATCGCCAGAAGAACGCAGCGTCAGCTGCCAACAGTCGGTGGGTGGCCGTGGGCGAAGAGGAGGCGATCTCGGCCTATCTTCGCTGGCCTCACCAGCAGGCAGAGGGCAGGATCGTCGCGACGATCACACGGCCGCGTTCGCTCCTGGATCTCGCCCGTGCCGGCGCCGGGTGCGCCGTGCTTCCCTGTTTCGTCGGCGATCTCGATCCGATGCTGGAGCGGGCGGGTGACGAAATCCCGGCGCTCAGGCATCGGCAATGGATCGTGATGAACAACGAGGATCGGCACCGAAAGGAAATCCGCACGGTGGTCGATCGCATGACGAAGCTGTTGCGTAGCCATGCTGACGTCTTTGCCGGAAAACGGCCGCGTCGCGGCTGAGCATGCGCGCGACCGGCCCGCATCCAGAACGACGGGTCGTGGGTTCTGGCGCCTTCGGTCAGCGCATCAGGAGCTTGACCAGGGCGGCCTGAGAATTGACCCGGGTCTTGGAATAGATGCTTTTAAGCTGCGTACGGGTCGTCTCGTAGCTGACGCCGTTGGCATGCGACATTTCCTTCAGCGTCAGGCCGGCAACGACGCCTGACGCGATGCGGATTTCGGCCGGCGTGAGGCCGTAGCTGTCTTTCAGGTGGGTGAGGCGTTGGTCAAAAACCAGCGAGGACGCCGGCTCGACCAGCACCGCGACGGTGGGGCCATCGAGGAGTTCGGTGAAGATACTGGCGCTTCGCCGGACGAGCGTGATCCGAAAGGCGCCATTCTCCGCGGTCCTGACGATGCGAACCTGCGGCTGTGCGGGAGTGCCGACCGGTGAGGCCAGAAGCTCCAGTGCCGCGTTGGCTTCCGGTTCGTCCATGAACAAGCGTCCGCCGATCGTGACGCGAAACGGAGAACCCTTCGCCGCCATGCGTTCGGCGTTGACGTTCATCGAGCGGATGCGAAGATTGTCGCCGACATAAATGACGCCGACGCCGATCGTATCGAGAAGCGTCTGGCCCTCATGCTGCTCGGCCATCATCAGGTCCCGTCGGCGCAGGAAATCGAAGGCGCGTTTCAGATGAGGGGCAAGAAGGGTATATTGATCGGCCGCCTGCCGGTTGAGTTCCTCGTCCGTGGACGATGTACAGGTCGATACGAGCAATGTGCGCGTCGCGCTGCGCACGATGGTGACGCCCACCGTGGTCTCGCAGCCGGTCTGGCCCTTCAGCCAGTCATTGTAGAATTCCGATTTCAGCAAATCCGCGCGCGAGACGATATGCTCGCCGGCGAGACCGCGGCCGACGGGCACGAGGACCGACTTCGGTATCCAGGGATTGATCGCCGCGAAGTGGCTGTTGAACTGGTCGATGGCTTCCGGCGTAAAGCCGGAGACATAGGGCACGCATGACGCCGGCGATGTGAGATCGTGGTAATGGAGCGCCGAGCGCCCGCCGGGCATCGTCGTGGTCAGTCGATCAAGAAAGTCCTGCCAGCTGCAGTCACCAAATGCGGCGCCGTAGATCAACTCCGTCAGTTCGGCCGTATCGGCAGCTCTCGTCGATCGATGCATGCGCACCTCTGCCTAAGGTAGGTTTGGCTAATATAGGCAGGAGCGGGCGGTTCGATCAACCTGAAATAGTGGGTTGCCGGTGATCGTTGCGTCGTGAACGATCACCGCGAGCACGGAAAGGCCGGCATCGCTGCCGGCCTTTCCGATCTTGTGCGCCGAGATCTCGCGCTGCAGTTTCAATGATGTTCAACGATAAATTGCGCTTCGAACGAAAGATGCAGCGAGCGGACGAAGCGAGTCGGATGAAAGCAAGGCCATCGCAAGCGTCATCGCCACGAGTGTCATGGCCTGCCCTGGGTCACGATGACCGGGATCAGGAGGTCGCCCCAGTTGCCTTCACCGCCGTGGTGGCGGGCCGAGCGAACGAGCTCGACCGAAACGCCGGCATCGACGGCCTTCATGACGGACTGGTTGAGGCGGTGCAGGTCGTTGGCGACCATGCGGATCGCTGCCTGCTGGTCCGGGGTCATCGCCGAAGACTGTTCCTCGGCCCGTTCCTTGACGCGTGTCTGGACTGTCATTGGACTTCTCCTTGAGGTTCGAGGCTAGAGTGGGATGCGGAGGCGTGTCTGCAGTTTCCGTCCGTGTCCCGCTCTGATTTATGAGGATCGGCAGGAGCGCAGCGGGCAGGGATTGCCGCGCTCCCGCCGGGCTTTCACTCTGCGGCCGGGCGGAACTGGTCGTGCTCGGTCGATTCCTTCATCGCGGTCGTTGAGGACTGGCCACCGGTAATCGCCATCGAAACGGCGTCGAAATAGCCGGTGCCCACTTCGCGCTGGTGCTTGGTCGCGGTGTAGCCGTTGACCTCGGCTGCGAACTCCGCTTCCTGCAGTTCCGAATAGGCGGCCATCTGTCTCGCCTTGTAGCCGCGTGCCAGTTCGAACATGCCGAAGTTCAGCTGATGGAAGCCAGCGAGCGTGATGAACTGGAACTTGTAGCCCATCGCGCCCAGCTCGCGCTGGAACTTGGCGATCGTCGCGTCGTCGAGGTTCTTCTTCCAGTTGAACGACGGCGAGCAGTTGTAGGCGAGCAGCTTGCCCGGATGCGCCTTGTGGACGCCTTCGGCGAACTTGCGGGCCTGCTCCAGATCTGGCTTCGAGGTCTCGCACCAGATGAGGTCGCAATGCGGTGCATAGGCGATGGCTCGGGCGATGCAGGGCTCCAGCCCGTTCTTCACCTGGTAGAAGCCTTCGACCGTGCGCCCGGCGTCATAGTCGACGAAAGGACGGTCGCGCTCGTCGATATCGGAAGTGAGCAGCTTTGCCGCTTCCGCATCGGTACGGGCGATGACCAGCGTCGGCGTGCCCATGACGTCGGCGGCAAGGCGTGCCGCGTTCAGGTTGCGGATATGGGCGGCCGTCGGGATTAGAACCTTGCCGCCGAGGTGGCCGCACTTCTTTTCAGACGCGAGCTGGTCTTCGTAGTGAACGCCGGCAGCCCCGGCTTCGATGAACGCCTTCATGATCTCGAAGGCATTGAGCGGGCCGCCGAAGCCGGCTTCGGCATCGGCAACGATCGGCGCGAACCAGGTGTCGACCGAAAGACCCTTGCCTTCGGAGGTCTCGATCTGGTCCGCACGCTGCAGCGTGCGGTTGATGCGCTTTGCGAGCTCGGGCGCCGCATTGGCCGGATAGAGCGACTGGTCCGGATACATTGCCGAAGCGGTGTTGGCGTCGGCAGCAACCTGCCAGCCGGAGAGATAGATCGCCTTCAGGCCGGCGCGGACCATCTGCATGGCCTGGTTGCCGGAGAGCGCTCCAAGCGCGTTGACGAAGTCATCCTCGTGAATGAGTTTCCACAAGCGGTTCGCGCCCATTTCGGCCAGCGAATAGCGGATCTCGACCGACCCGCGCAGCCGCTTCACGGTCTCGGCGGTATAGGGGCGTTCGACGCCATCGAAGCGGCCTTGCGGTGCGCTCGGAACGAGCTTGTAAAAATCAGTCATTACATCCTCCTGTCAAAATCGGACTTCCATTCGACTTTCGTCGCACGGCGCTTTGTGTTTCGAGTTCATGTGACAGGTTTTACATTGCGCTGCGATATTCGGCTATTGGAAACAATGAAATGGCGCGGTCAAAAGGGTTATCTTGTCTTGCCTTTGACAGAAGCGCGAAGTAAATTTGTAAAAAGTGTAAAGCGTCGCGTTCGTTGCAGATTGTAAAGGTAGTTACAAATGGCCGAGAACAAGATCTTCGCTGGTCCGCGGGTCAGGCGTATTCGCAACGGTCTCTCGCTGACGCAGACGGCCATGGCCGAGGCTCTCGGCATCTCGCCGTCCTACCTCAATCTGATCGAGCGCAATCAGCGGCCGTTGACTGTTCAGCTGCTTTTGAAACTCGCGTCGGTCTACAAGGTCGATCTCGACGAGCTGCAGGGAGAAACCGGTGGCAGCCTCTCGCAATTGCGCGAGGTCTTCGCCGATCCGCTGCTGTCAGCCGAACTGCCCGGAGAGCAGGAGCTGATCGAGGTGGCGGAAGCCGCCCCCAATGCCGCCGGCGGTGTCGTCAAGCTCTATCGCGCCTATCGCGAGCAGGCAGCACGCCTGAAGGATCTCGCCGACCTGCTGGCGGGGCAGGGGCATATGGAGGCGCTTTCGGGCACGCGGCTGCCGATGGACGAGGTGCGCGAAACCTTCGAGGCGCGGCCCAATCATTTTGCTGCGATCGAGGCAGCGGCGGAAGCCTTTCATGAGGCGCTGTCGCCAGGCGATGATCTCGTGGGTGCTCTCAGGAACTGGCTGAAGAAGGAGCATGGCCTGGTGGTGCGCAGCCTGCCGGTGCATGCCATGCCCAATCTGCGCCGCCGTTTCGACCGGCATTCCATGCGCCTCTTCATCTCCGAGCGGCTATCGCCGTATGACCAGCTCCGCGAGATCGCCATGGAGGCCGTATCGATCGCCTGCCATGAGGCGATCATCGCCGAACTCGAGCCTTTGCGTTTCTCGACGGCGGAGGCGCGACGCATCGCCCGTTTCGAGCTTGCGCGCTATGGCGCGCATGCGCTGATGATGCCCTATGCCGCCTTCCTCGCCGCCGCGCAGCGCGCGAAGTATGATGTCGACGTTCTGCGTGCGCGCTTTCAGGTCTCCTTCGAGCAGGCCGCCAATCGGCTGACCATGCTGCAGCGGCCGGGCGCACAAGGCGTGCCCTTCTTTCTGACGGAGATCGACAATGCCGGCCACCGCTTGCGGCGGGCCGGCGCTTCAGGCTTCCCGCAGGCGAAATTCGGCGGCGGCTGTCCGAAGCTCAATATCCACGCCGCCTTCTCGGTGCCGGGCCAGGTTCTGGTCGATCGTGTCGAAATGCCCGATGGCGCTGCATTTCTGACAGTGGCGCGCACGCTGGATGGCCCGCAGGCGGCGTTTCAGGAGCGGGTTCGGCGCACGGCCTTACTCCTCGGTTGCGAAGCGTCCTTCGCTGATGAGGTGGTCTACGGTGCGGGGATGCCGCCGGCGGTCGCGATTGGTGCCGCCTGCCGGCTCTGTGAACGGCAGGGCTGTCTGGCACGCGCCGAGCCGCCGGTCACGCGGCCGCTGGGGCTCGATGAGATGGCGACCGGGCTCAGCGTTTTCGATTTTCAATAGCTGACGGGATGCTGGTTCGGCAGCAGCGGTGCATCCGGCGCGAAGCATTCCGCCGGAAGGCCCGTCGTATAGCCGCGGGTGATATGCGCCTTGTCCGCATAGGCCTTGTTGCGCATCAGGATCGCGTGCAACTCCGGCAGGTTGTAGAACGGCACGCCCGGATAGAGGTGGTGCTCGAGGTGATAGTTGATGTTGTGGGGGGCGAAGAACAGCTTCTCCCAGGCATGCGGATAGACCGTGCGTGAACTCGTGAGTTCGTCGCTATAGTCCATGCTGCCAAAGTGCTCGGCGACGCTGCGTATATAAAGGAACAGGCAGAAGAAAGTGAGGAACGGCACCACCCAGTAGAGCGCCACTTCCCGCCAGATGCCGAGCAGCGTGAAGATCGCCGCGGCGGCCACATAGAAGCCGATGCGCAGCAGCTTGTATTGAAGCGTCGAGCGGTCGTTCTTTCCCATGCGTTTGGCCATGTGCAGCATGTCGCGCAGCGAATTGACCGCAACGAGGTAGCCAAGCAACTGTGTTATGCCGCGAGCAAGCTTCTGCGGGAAGGTGAATTGCGGCATGCCGAGCTTCGCCGTCCAGTCCGGATCCTCGTCGGTATTGGCATGCTGGTGGTGCGCGAGATGGTTCTGGCGATAGCCGTCGACGGTGGCAAGCACCGGCCAGGCGAGCAACAGGTCGCTCATCCAGTCGCTGAGTTTTCTGTTGCGGACGATGCGGTAATGCGCGGCCTCGTGGATCATGCAGCCGTGTGCATGCATGCGTCCGGCGATCAGCACAACGGCGAGCAGATAGACCAGCGGATTGCTGGCATATTCGCTGACGGCGATCGCCGCTGCGATCATCACCCAATCGAAAGCGATTGCGCCCAGCGCCTTGTGCGGCTCGAGCACGGAAAGGCGTTTCAGTTCCTTCGGGTCGATCCTGCGGCTTCGTCCGCCTGTGGCCTTCTCGCCAACGATCTTCTCGCCCATCGCAATACCCAAGCCTTGATGCACAACCGGCCGGAAAATCGCACGGCGATCATGGTTAATCAATTGTAAACGTCGGTCCGTACATGTCGAGCATCGACATGGTTAACTGCGGCGAGCGGTGACGCCCGGTTTAAGCAGCCGCCCGGCGGCTTGCCATAAGTGCCCGATTTTCCTTGGCTTGTGAAAAACACCGACCGATGCGGCGGCGCCTTTTGTTGGCACGAAAGCGCTTGAGGTTATCGAGAAACATGCCTAACCTCCGGCCTGAGCGAAGCGGATTGGACGGTGTCCCGGCATGCCGGGCCCGATACGAAAAATCAAAAGGGGAGTTGTATGTCCAAGCTCATCGTCACAACCCTGGCGGCAGCCGTACTGGCCGGTTCGACCATGCTGGCCTCGGCGCAGGAGCGCGTGGTCAACGTCTACAACTGGTCGGATTACATCGACAGCAGCATTCTGGAAGACTTCACCAAGGAGACCGGTATCAAGGTCGTCTATGACGTCTTCGATTCCAACGAGATCCTGGAGACGAAGCTGCTCGCGGGCGGTTCGGGTTACGACGTGGTCGTGCCGACGGCAACCTTCCTGCAGCGGCAGATCGCCGCCGGCGTGTTCCAGAAGCTCGACAAGTCGAAGCTGCCGAACCTTTCCAATATGTGGGACGTGATCATGGAGCGTACGGCGAAGTACGATCCGGGCAACGAATACGCCGTCGACTACATGTGGGGCACCACCGGCATCGGCTACAATGTCGACAAGATGAAGGCGATCCTGGGCACGGACGAGAAGCCCAACTGGGACGTGATCTTCAAGCCGGAACTGGCGGCGAAGTTCAAGGATTGCGGCATCCACATCCTCGATTCCCCGACCGACGTCATGCCGTCGGCGCTTGCCTATCTCGGCCTCAATCCGGATAGCCACGATGCTGCCGATCTGGAAAAGGCGGCCGAACTCCTGGCAAGCATCCGTCCCAACGTGCGCAAGTTCCATTCCTCGGAATACATCAACGCGCTCGCCAACGGCGACATCTGCCTTGCGGTCGGTTTCTCCGGCGACGTCTTCCAGGCCCGTGACCGCGCGGCCGAAGCGAAGGCCGGCGTGACCGTCGACTATGCGATCCCGTCGCAGGGTGCGCAGATGTGGTTCGACATGTTCGCGATCCCTGCCGATGCGCAGCACGTCGAGGAAGCCCATGCCTTCCTCAACTACATGATGAAACCTGAAGTCGTCGCCAAGGCATCGAACTACGTCTTCTACGCCAACGGCAACAAGGCCTCGCAGCAGTTCCTCGACAAGGCCGTTCTGGAAGATACCGCCATCTATCCGTCGGAAGAGGTGATGCAGAAACTGTTCACGGTGACGCCCTTCGAGGCGAAGGAACAGAGGGTATTGACCCGACTCTGGACAAAGGTCGTAACCGGCCAGTAAGAGCGGAAAACGAATTGCCCGGACCTCAAAATCCGGGCAATTTTCTTAATGGGCGCCGGGGAAAACAAGAGCGCCCAATCGGCTGTATCATTCGGGGATAGATGATGAAGTCTCTCGGCAGTATTCGGCGGTCCTTTGCCCCCTGGGCGGATCCCGCTTCCAAGCCATTCATTTCCGTCAAGAACGTGACAAAGCGGTTCGGCGATTTCACCGCCGTCGACGACCTTTCGCTTGATATCTACACACGCGAGTTCTTTGCGCTCCTCGGCGCGTCGGGCTGCGGGAAGTCGACGCTCCTGCGCATGCTTGCCGGCTTCGAGCAGCCGACGTCGGGTGAGATCATTCTCGACGGGCAGAGCCTCGCCGGCATCCCGCCCTACCGGCGGCCGGTCAACATGATGTTCCAGTCCTACGCGCTCTTTCCGCACATGACGGTCGAGAACAACATCGCCTTCGGCCTCAAGCAGGACGGCATGCCGAAAGCGGATATCGCTGCGCGCGTCGCGCAGATGCTGAAGCTGGTGAAGCTCGAAAAGTTTTCCCAGCGCAAGCCGCACCAGCTTTCCGGCGGCCAGCGTCAGCGCGTCGCGCTCGCCCGCTCGCTTGCCAAGCGGCCGAAGGTGCTGCTCCTCGACGAGCCGCTCGGCGCGCTCGACAAGAAGCTGCGCGAGGAAACCCAGTTCGAACTGATGGACCTGCAGCAGGAACTCGGCCTCACCTTCGTCGTCGTGACGCACGACCAGGAGGAGGCGATGACCATGGCCGACCGCATTGCGGTGATGAGCCACGGCAAGGTCATCCAGGTCGCGACCCCGGCCGAGATCTATGAGGCGCCGAATTCCCGTTTCGTCGCGGACTTCATCGGCGACGTCAACATTTTCGAAGGAGCAGTCGGCGGGGCTGACGGCGGCTACGTGCGCCTTGAAGGCACCAACGGCTTCCCGATCCGCATGGCGTCGCCCGAAAGACCGGCTACAGGCGGCAAGTCCGCCGTCGCCGTCCGCCCGGAAAAGATTCGTGTCAGCCGCCAGCCGCCGGCACACGCGCCCGTCAACGCCGTCCAGGGGGAGATCTGGGATATCGGTTATCTCGGCGACATGACCGTCTTCCACGTGCGCCTGAAGGACGGACGCGTGATCAAGGCGTCGTCGCTGAATGCGGTGCGCGCGGTTGAGGATCCACTCGGCTACGACCAGGAGGTCTGGATTTCCTTCGGCGAAGACGCCGGCGTCGTTCTGAAGGATTGAGACCATGACACGCGTCGCATCCGCTCTCTTCAGCCGCCTCGTCATCATCATCCCCTATGCCTGGCTGCTGTTTTTCTTCCTCATCCCCTTCTTCATCGTCTTCCGCATCTCGCTGTCGCAGACGGCAGTGGCGATGCCGCCCTATACGCCGGTCTTCGATCTCTTTGGCGGCCTGTCCGGAATCCTTGAAAAGGCGCGGGAGTTCTCGTTCGACAACTATGTCTGGCTGACGGAAGACGTCCTCTACTTCAACGCCTATGTATCGAGCGTCATCATCGCGGCGGTTTCGACTGTCCTGACGCTGCTGATCGCCTATCCGGTCGCCTACGGCATGGCGAAGGCACCGAAGACCATTCGGCCGACGCTCTTGATGCTGGTGATCCTGCCGTTCTGGACGAGCTTCCTGATCCGCGTCTACGCCTGGATCGCGATCCTGAAGCCCGAGGGCCTGCTCAATCAGTTCCTGATGAGTATCAACGTCATCGACCAGCCGTTGATCATCCTCAACACCAACTGGGCGATCTATATCGGCATCGTCTATTCCTATCTGCCCTTCATGGTGCTGCCGATCTATTCGTCGCTCGAGAAGATGGACCACACCCTGACCGAAGCGGCACTCGACCTCGGCTGCACGCCGTTTACGGCCTTCTGGCGCGTGACCTTCCCGCTCTCGCTCGCGGGCGTCGTCGCCGGCTGCCTGCTCGTCTTCATCCCGGCGGTCGGCGAGTTCGTTATCCCCGACCTGCTCGGCGGCTCGGAAACGCTGATGATCGGCAAGACCCTCTGGAACGAGTTCAATGCCAACCGCGACTGGCCGGTATCCTCGGCAGTGGCGACGATTCTGCTTCTGATCCTGGTGCTGCCGATCGTCTATTTCCAGAACGCGCAGGCCAAAGCCGACAGCGAGGGGAAGTAGGAGATGGGCACCTGGTCTCGCTTCAACATCGCCTCGATCGTGCTCGGCTTCGGGTTCCTCTACCTGCCGATCGTGCTTCTGGTGATCTTCTCGTTCAACGAGTCGAAGCTTGTCACGGTCTGGGCGGGCTTTTCGACCAAATGGTACACGCAGCTCTGGCACAATCAGGCGCTGCTCGATGCCGCCTGGGTGACGATCCGCGTCGCACTGATCTCGGCGACCTGCGCGACCGTGCTCGGCACGCTCGCCGCATTGGCGCTCGTCCGCTTCACGCGCTTCCGTGGTCGCATGCTGTTTTCCGGCATGGTCTACGCGCCGCTCGTGATGCCCGAGGTGATCACCGGCCTGTCGCTGCTGTTGCTCTTCGTCGCGATCGGCCTTGACCGCGGCTTCTGGACGATCACGCTGGCGCACATCACCTTCACCATGTGCTTCGTCGCCGTGGTCGTGCAGTCACGGCTCTTAAGCTTCGACCAGTCGATCGAAGAGGCAGCGCTCGATCTCGGCGCCACCCCGGTCCGCACCTTCTTTGCGATCACGCTGCCGGTTATCGCGCCGGCAGTGTTTTCCGGCTGGGTGCTGGCCTTCACGCTGTCGCTGGATGATCTGGTGATTTCGAGCTTCACGACGGGACCGGGCGCCACGACGCTGCCGATGAAGATCTACAGCCAGGTGAGGCTCGGCGTGACGCCGGAAATCAATGCGATCTGCACGATCCTCATCGGCATTGTCGCAATCGGGGTCGTCGTTGCCTCCATCGTCACCAAGCAGCGCGAGGCGCAGCGCGAGCGAGACGAGCGCGCGGCCTTTGCGCAATCCGGAGCGGGAGAAGCTCCACGCTTGGCGTGAAGCGGCTTTTGTCCGTTATGAACCGCAAGCCAACGGCCAGTGTCTCGACGCCGGCCGTTTTCAGTTGGGTTCGCCGAGGACCGACAGGGGCGAGATCACCGCATTCGGCCAGGACCCGCCGACGAAGAAGCGCAGCCTTTGTCCGGCATTGAGCGTGTCGATGAACGTGCCGGCGAGCGCCAGGCTGCCGGTGCGATAGGGAATGACGCCATTGACCGAGAGACTGCCGGTTTGGCCGGTGAAAAGCGCCTGGTTCAGCCGCGCCGACCCCTGGCCGAAACTGGCTTCGATGTCCGCCGTTTGAAAGGCGAAGCTGCCATCGCTCGCCTGAGCCAACGAGAAGAACTCTCCCGCCCTGACCAGGTCCGCAAAGGCGTTTGCGTCGAAACCGGAGAGGGTGCCGTTGGCGAGCGAGAGCCTGATGCGGCCCGAAGCCTCGGCCGCCTGCTCAGTCCAGAACGGATGCTCGGTCACCAGGTCGAAGTTGACGTTGCCGCGGCCGGACGGGATCGGGCCGGTAAACCCGAAGTCCGCGAGTGCTGCGGCGAGGTCGGCATTTTTCAGGACAAGTTCGAGTTTGCCGCCCTTTGCCAACCCGGCTTCCGAGACGGCGATCCGGCCACTGAGCCGGCCATTGGCATAGGTGCTGTCGGCGATGTCGATGGAAGCGCGCCCATGGTCGATGATGATGCCGGCCGCCACATCCACAAGCCGCAGCGGGCCGACCAATGCCTCCTGCGCCGACAGGCGGACATCGGCACGCCAGGTCCGCGCGAAAGCGTCACCGAGCTGCTTGGCGATGTCGTCAGGCTCCACCGGCAATTGATCGATGAGGGGTTGCAAACCGTTGAGGCCGATGCGGTCGAAGGCGAGCGTGCCCTCAATACGGGGCGTATCGTTGGCTGGCGTGGAGACGTCGAGAACACCGGTCGCGTTGGCGCCGCCCAGAGCAAGCTGCAGATCGTCGAGTTTCAGGGAGCGATCACCTGTCGTGACATTGGCGCTGAGGTTGAAACTGCTATCGGGCAGGGCACGCTCGGCTTTGCCCTCGAACCAGGCCGCCAGCGTTTGCAGGGATGCCGTCGAAAGCTGGAGCCGGCCCGAACTGATCGGTGTTTGTGAGAGACTGCCGACGCCTTCGAAAGAGAGGTTCAATGGCGTTGAGGTCAGCGATGTCCTGAGCGTCGTATCGCGGCCGGCAAGAAGCGCCAGCGGTTCGTTGCAGTCGAGCGTCCAGGTCACCAGCTGTCCACCAAGGCTGCCCGAGAACTGGGCGCCCAGAGGCTCGGAGAAGGACGGCCACTTGACCGTTCCGGAGATGCCGGAAAATTCACGGGTCTGATTGGTAATGAGATCGATGACCTGCAGGCGTCCGTTTTCGACCGTGACGTCACCGAAGGGCGTATCGTCGCCGGAGGTCGATCGCTCCGGCACAGTCAACCAGTGTGGGCGTTGCCAGTTGAGCGTGCCATCCGTCCGCCTTTCCAGCGTGACGACCGGCTCGATCAAGCGGATGTCCTCGAGGTCCGGGTCGCCATCGATGGCTGAAAGCAGGCTGAAGGACGCGGTTATGCTGCCGATATGCACGAGCTTGCGCGATGTGCCATCTGCCGTCTCGATCGTCGCGGAGCGCAGGATGAGGGTCGGTTCTGGCCAGAAGCTGATCTCGGGATTGCCTGTTATCCGGCTTTTCCCACCTGACCAGGCGTCGAGCATGTGCTCCACCGTCGGGCGCACGTCGGCGGTCGAAATCAGCAGAGGCAGTGCGGCATTGTAGGCGACAGCAAGCCCCACTCCGATCGCTGCGGCCCACAGGAAGTGGCGACGGCTGAGCCGCGACCGCAGGCGTGCGTCGCGCATCTTATGCAGGAAATTCCGTGTCATGTCTGCCCGGTCGCCATCGCTTGGATCTCGCATGTTGGATAGGCCTTCGGTCTTCAGAAATCAAATGCGACGGACAGGAAACAGACAGGTAAATGTCGCCGGCGCGATGCCGAGACGACTGCAGGTACTGTTTATTTTGCGATGCAGCATGGTATAGAGAGCATGGAGTAGGAGTGGAGGAAAGCATGCAAGCAGAGCAGCCGTTGTGGGTTCCGAGTCCCGAGATCCGTGCGCATAGCCCCATGGCTGAATTCATCGCCTGGTGCAGCGAACGCTTCGGCAGAACCTTTGCGGATTATGACGCGTTCCATGCATGGTCGGTGGCCGAGCGTGGTGACTTCTGGACCGCCGTCTGGGAGCATTGCAACGTCGTCGGCGAGCGTGGCGCGACTGCCCTCGTCAATGGCGACCGGATGCTCGATGCCCGTTTCTTCCCCGAAGCGAAACTGAACTTCGCGGAGAACCTGCTTCGCGAAACCGGCGATGGCGATGCGCTTGTCTTCCGCGGTGAGGACAAGGTCGACTACCGCCTGTCGTGGAATGATCTGCGTGCTTTGGTGTCGCGACTACAGCAGGCGCTGAAAGCGCAGGGCATCGGCCCGGGCGATCGCGTCGCGGCGATGATGCCGAACATGCCGGAAACCATCGCGCTGATGTTGGCGACCGCCTCGATCGGGGCGATCTGGTCGTCCTGCTCTCCCGATTTCGGCGAGCAGGGCGTTCTCGATCGGTTCGGCCAGATCGCGCCGAAGCTGTTCATCGCCTGCGACGGCTACTGGTATAACGGCAAGCGCCAGGACGTCGACGCGAAGGTGCGCGCGGTCTCCGCGAGCCTTGCAGTGCCGGCGCTGATCATACCCTATGCCGGCGACAGCGCAGCGCTTGCGGCCTCGATCGCGGGCGGCAAGACTCTCGGAGATTTCATCGCGCCGTTCGAGGCGAAGGCGCTGACGTTCGAACGGCTTCCGTTCAGCCATCCGCTCTATGTGCTGTTTTCGTCGGGCACGACGGGTGTTCCGAAGTGCATCGTTCATTCGGCCGGCGGCACCTTGCTGCAGCACCTGAAGGAGCACCGATTCCATTGCGGCCTGCGCCGCGGCGAAAACCTCTTCTACTTCACCACCTGCGGCTGGATGATGTGGAACTGGCTGGTCTCGGGCCTGGCGGTCGGCGCCACGCTTTGCCTCTTCGACGGCTCGCCCTTCTATCCCGACGGCAACGTGCTCTTCGACTATGCCGCCGCCGAGAAGTTCGCCGTGTTCGGCACCTCGGCCAAGTACATCGATGCGGTCCGCAAGGGCGGCTTCGTGCCGGCCAAGACCCATGATCTCTCCACCCTGAGGCTGCTCACCTCCACCGGTTCGCCCTTGTCGCCGGAAGGCTTCTCCTTCGTCTACGAAGGCATCAAGTCGGACGTCCAGCTCGCCTCGATCTCCGGCGGCACCGATATCGTCTCCTGTTTCGTGCTCGGCAATCCCTTGAAGCCGGTCTGGCGCGGCGAGATTCAGGGGCCCGGCCTCGGATTGGCGGTCGACGTTTGGAACGACGAGGGGCAATCCGTGCGCGGTGAAAAGGGCGAGCTCGTCTGCACCAAGGCGTTCCCGTCGATGCCGGTGATGTTCTGGAACGACCCGGAGGGTGCCAAGTATCGCGCCGCCTATTTCGAGCGCTTCGACAATATCTGGTGCCATGGCGACTTTGCCGAATGGACCGAACATGGCGGCATCGTCATTCACGGCCGCTCCGACGCGACTTTGAACCCCGGCGGCGTGCGCATCGGCACTGCGGAGATCTACAATCAGGTCGAGCAGATGGAGGAGGTCGCAGAAGCCCTCTGCATCGGGCAGGATTGGGAAGACGACGTACGCGTCGTTCTCTTCGTTCGCCTCGCATCTGGTATCGCGCTCACCGACGATCTGACCAAGGCGATCAAGAACCGCATCCGCATCGGCGCGTCGCCGCGCCACGTGCCGGCGAAGGTGATCGCGGTCGCCGACATCCCCCGCACCAAGTCGGGCAAGATCGTCGAGCTTGCCGTTCGTGACGTCGTGCACGGCCGTCCGGTGAAGAACAAGGAGGCGCTCGCCAACCCCGAGGCGCTCGACCTTTTTGCCGGGCTCGAGGCCCTTAAAAATTGAGGGCGCGTTAACTTGTTGGCGCTCCCCGAATTAACCACGCCTTCAGACTTGCTGAAAAATCACTAAAATTGCGGAGCCGCCTGGTAAGGTCTTGTTAAGAATTGGGGGCGCATGGTCATGTCAACTTGAGGCCGGTCGATGTAAGTCGGCGCTCGGCAGCGATGCCGCCGCAGACATGATGTCATCCCTTCTCGAGCACTTGTTGGTTTAGCATTCGATTATCGAGGTGGCCTCCCAGCCACCTTTTTTTTATGCCGTTGCTGCCGTCAGAAACTCGCAGGGCGGGCTTCCCGATACCTATCAGGATCGGCCTTCGAGAGACCGCGACACGGCAATGACCGGGATCATGCCGGCGATGACGATGATCATGGCGGCGACCGAAGCATCCTCCACCTTCGCTCGCGAGGCGTCCTCGTAGACGAGGGTCGCGAGCGTGTTGAAGTTGAAGGGTCTCAGCATGATCGTGGCGGAAAGCTCTTTCATCGTTTCGATGAAGACGAGCAGGGCTGCAGTCAGAACGGCTGGGCGCATCATCGGCAGCAACACGGTGCGCAGGGTCTGTCCGCCCGTGCGCCCGAGCGCGCGCGCGGCCATGTCGAGATGCGGAGAGAGCTTCTGGAAGCCGGCTTCGAGCGTGCCTTCCGCCATTGTAAGAAAGCGCACGCTGCAGGCATAAATGATGGCAAAGCCGGTGCCGGTCATCATCAGGCCGGTGGAGATGCCGAAGGTTTCCCGCATGCCGGCGTCGATCGCATTGTCGAGAGCAGCGAGCGGAAAGAGCACGCCGATCGCCAGCACCGTGCCGGGCACACCGTAGCCGAAGGAGGCGAGCCGCCCGGCCGTGTCGGAGACGCGGGAGTGCCCGGTGCGCGCCGCATAGGCCAGCACGAAGCCGAGCAATACCGTGGCCATCGCCGTCGCGCCCGAAACCAGGATGCTGTGGAAGAGCGCGTTCAGAAGGCGAGGCTCCACGAACTGGTCGATCCGCTTCAGGGCAAAATTGCCGAGGATGAAGAACGGCACGGCGAAACCGGAGAGGACGGGCAGCAGGCAGGCGAACATTGCCGCCCACTTCTTCCAGCCGGTCAGCGACAGCCGGACGGCGTCGTGGACGGCTGAGGTCGTCTTCTGGCTGGAAAAACGCTGGCGACGGCGTGCGGCCCGTTCGATCATCATCAGGCCGATGACGAAGACCAGCATGATGCAGGCGATCTGCGCGGCGCCCGCAAGACTGCCGCGGTTCAGCCAGGTATCGAAGATCGAGAAGGTCAGCGTCTGCACGCCGAGGAATTCGACGGCACCGATATCGTTCAAGGTCTCCATCGCAACCAGCGTCAGGCCGATCATGATCGCCGGGCGCGCCATCGGGATCTGGATGCGGAAGAACACTTTCAGCGGACCGGCGCCGAGCGTGCGCGCGACGTCCGCAGCCGCCCGTCCCTGCATCAGGAACATCGAGCGGCAGGCGAGGTAGATGTAGGGATAGAGCACCGAGCTCAGCACCAGCACCGCGCCGCCGAGCGAGCGGATATCCGGAAACCAATAGTCGCGGCTCGTCTTGAAGCCGAAGATCAAGCGGATCAGGCTCTGCACCGGCCCGGTGAAGGTGAAGAGCTCACCGAAGGCATAGGCCGCAAGATAGGCGGGGATGGCGAGCGGCAGCACCAGGGCGGCGGAAAGAAATCGGCGAAGCGGAAACTCGCAGCTTGCCACCAGCCAGGCGGTCAGGATGCCGATGATTGCCGTGGTGGCACCGGTCAGCGAAACGAGGAGCAGCGTTCGCCCGGTTGCGCGCGGAATGACGTTTTCCATGAGATGCGGCCAGTTGCCGCCCCCGCCCGAAACAGCGAGCCACGCGATCGCAATGATCGGCATCAGCACGATCACCGACGTCAGGCCGGCCCAGGTCGCCAGGAGAGGATGGGAAAGACCGGTTCCTGCACGTGCAAGACGCCGCTTTGTTCTCTGAGTGATGGACTGCAATCGATCGATTCCGAAGCGAGACGGCAGGAATAGCTAACCGGCAGCCAGCAAACTGGCCACCGTGAGTCAACATTTCCTTATAACATCCGGTCTCAGTTCGCCAAGACGCGTTGTGACGGGAAGGAGATTTCCACCAGTGTGCCTTCGTTCGGCGCGGAGGTGATCGAGAAGTGCGCCCGGTTCGCTTCGGCCATGGCCTTCGTCAGCGGCAGGCCAAGCCCGGTGCCGTCGCCGCGCTTGCGTGCGCCCGTCGTCACCTGTCGGAATGGCTTCATCGCCTGGTCCAGCTCGTTGCGCGTCATGCCGACGCCGGTGTCGCGGATCCGCAGGATGACGCTGCCGTTCGCCTCGTAGGAGGTCGACACGACGATCTGACCGCCTGAGGGCGTGAAGCGGATGGCATTGGCCAGGATGTTGAGCGCGATCTGCTTGATCGAGCGGCCATCGGCGACGACGTTCGGCACGGCTGCCGAAAGCGAGGTGCGGATGATGACGCGCTGGCTGTTGGCCTGGGGCTGGACGAGAGACACGGCCTCGGAAACCGCCTCGTTGATCTCGACGGCGCCGAAGTCGAGCTCCATCTCTCCGGCTTCGATCTTCGAGATATCCAGGAGATCGTTGACGATATCGAGCACATGGCGGCCGGAGCGGCCGATATCGCCGGCATATTCGATATAGCGCGGGTGGCCGACCGGGCCGAAATGTTCACTCGCCATCATGTCGGAGAAGCCGATGATCGCGTTGAGCGGCGTGCGGATCTCGTGGCTGACGCGGGCTAGGAACTCGGTCTTGTGGGCGTTTGCCGTTTCCGCCGCGCGCTTGGCGTTCCGGAGCTCTTCTTCCGTCCGCTTCCACTGGGTGATGTCGCGGATCACGGCGCAGAAGCCGTTCGATGCCGAAAGCCTTCCGATGGTCATGAACAGAGGGATGAAGCCGCCATTGGCCTCCCGCCCGATCACCTCGCGGCCGTCGTTCAGCACGCTTGCGACGCCGTGGCCGGAAAGGCCGTGCAGGTAGTCGATCACGGCCTTCTGGCTTTCATGGGCAAAGAGCGCCGCGAAGGGTTTGCCGCGGATCTCGGCCTCGTCATAGTTGAAGAGCGCGCTCGCCGAGCGGTTCACCGAGCGGATATCGCCGTCATGGCCGAGAACGACCACGCCATCGGTGGCCGTTTCCAGAATGGATTTGAGCTCGTCGATTTCCGTCTTCAGGCGATCGACCTGTTCGCCGCCTGCCACCGCCTCGTCACTCTTGGCCGGCTGGACGCTTGGCGCGCTTGCCGGCGTCAGTGCCAGCATCAGCGCGCTGTTGCCGCCCCAGCGGATCGAGTGCAGGCGCGCGATGACCGGCCGCAATTGGCCGTCCTTGCGGATCAGCGTCATCGTGCCGTCGGGTTCGCCGTCGATCGCCTCTTCGCCGTTGGCAAACAGCGCGTCTATGCCGCCTTCCTGTGCGAACGCGCCGAGATCGCTATAGGCCGTGAGCCGCAGGAACTCCGGATTGGCATGCAGCAATTGCTCGCCGCGATGGACGAGCATGCCGATCGGCAGGCTGTCGAGGATCTCGCCGCTAAGACCGATGTCGGCCGTTTGCTGCTGGACGTCGGTCTCGCTGGCGGCGTCGCGTGTCTCTGCGTCAAGCTCGGTTTCGCTTCCGCTTGCCGCGACAGGTGCTGCGTCCTCAATTTCCGGCTCGTCCGACGGGGGCTGCAGCGAAGCGGTGTCGTCGTTCTCACCCGCAAGGAGGGGCCCGTCTGTTGCCGCGCTGACTGTTTTGCCGCTTTCCGACGCGGCGTCTTCCTCTTCAGGCGGCTTGCCGAAATTCTCGCCCAGTTGCCGGGCGATCTCGCGAAAGGCCGCCTGTTCGCCGCGTGTCAGCCCGTTCGCCGCGCGGTGCTGCTCAAGCTCGACGACCTTGTCGGAGGTTCGCCGGCCTGGTGTCTCGACGACGCGCAGCACCGGGCGCTCGCCCTGGAAGGGATTCGAGGGGGGCGTGGGCTCTTCGACAAGGCTTTCCTCTTCAGGTGGAAGTTCCGTTGCTTCCGGCACGACCGAGAAAAGCGGCAGGTCTTCGGGTTCGGCAGCGCTGCCTTCGCCCGTGATAGTCTCTGTCGCAGGTTCAGGTGCGGGCGACGGTTGTTCTTCGGCCTGCGGTCCGGCCGCAACCCGGCCTTCGGCCTCAGCCTCGCCGGCTGGACTTTCGCTCTCGGCCCGTTCTGGCAGGGGCTCGTCCGTCTCCGCCTCGGTGAGGCCGAGCGCCAGGCCGTTGGCGTTCTCGTCCTCGACGGCATCGGCCAGGCGCACGATGCCGAAACCGCGGAAGCCGTCGAATTCGCGCGAGCGGGAATAGGTGGGTAAAGCCGCAAGATCGACCGGAACCTTGAGGCTCGTGCCTTGAATGGGCCAGAAAATCGTCTTGCCGGACCAGGTGTCGCGTCGCTGCAGCAGCGTGCCGATCTTGTGGTCGCGGTCGAGGTCGTAGCGTACCGCGACTTCGGTGAAGCTTGCGCCAATCACGTCGGCCGCGCGCGGGCCGACCGCGGTTGCGAATTCCTCGGAGATTTCGCTGAAGCGGCCCTCGGCATCGATTTTCCAGACGAAACGCACCGCACGACCGCCGGGCGTGAAGACGAACTCCGCCGGCTCCCCGGCAGCCTTGTCCACTTCGGTGATTTCGGCCGTTTCGTCTTCGGCTGCCTCGACGACAGCCGCTTCGGCAGCGATTTCAGTGGTCTCGACGCTCAGGTCCTCTGCGTCGGGTTCGTCCGCGGACGGTGCAATTGTCGTCTCGTCGGCGGTACTGGACGGCTCCGGCTCGATGACAGCGTCCGCCAGGACGCCCACTTCATCCGTGACCTCGACACCGTTGTCGATCTGCTGTTCGACGTCCGATGCGTCGGGTTCGTCAGCCGTTTCCAACGGCTCGAGCGGCGCCAGGCTTGCGGCCGGTTCGTCGCCCATTTCGTCGGTTGCCAATTCGGCGTCGGTCGCAATCTCGCTTTCGTCCGGACCCTGATCCTGGACGGGCGGCAACACCGGCGCTTGCTCGGCTGCAGGAGAGTGTTCCTCGGGGTCGAGAGTGCCGAGAATGGTCTCGACGGCAAAGAGCAGGTGCAGCGACGGATCGTCGGCGATCTTGCCGACGGCTGCCGGCAGATGGCCCTTGCGGGTGGCGACCGGCCGTTTGATCAGCCAGTCGTGGTCGCGCGAGACCGCGACGACGAGTTGCTTGCGCGTCTCGTCCGACATGCCGAGGTCGGGAAAACCCGAGGAATGCGCGACAACGGCGCCCTCGCTGTCGAGCACGGCCATGTGGGTGTCGGGGCCGTCCAGGCCGGCGATCATGCGTGCGGCCCGATCTTCGATCGAAAGCGGTGCGCCTGCATGCGGCGCGGTGAAGAGCACGGCATCCTCGTCCGGCCGAACGCGGATCATTTCGACGGCGACATTGAGCGGCGTGCCGCGAAAGCCTGAGTACTTGCGGATCGAAAGCTGGCGGCGATCGCCGACGCGCACGAGTTGCGCGGCTGCGGCGCGCAACTGGCGCAGCGAAAGATCGTTCTGTTCCGGTCCTGCATCGATGAAGTCATAGATCGATCCGGCACCGAAGAACGCGGCGCCCTGATCGTTTGCCCAGAGGATGCGTGCGAAGTCCCGCGAAAACAGGATCGCCGCATCGCCACGGGCGAAATGCTCTCGCACCCGCGCATGCACGGCGATGTCGATGAAAGGATACTGTCTCGCGGGCATGAACGGGCCTATTGACGGATCGCTTACGGGTTAACACTCTATTAATACCCGGCGGATCCGCGGGGGTCCAGCGAGGCCCGAAGCTTCGTCCCGGCTTTCACCGCGAAAGGTTAATGCCCGGGTTTTTGTGCGCTGCACAATTTTATTGCAATGCACAAGGAGATCGACTATATAGTGCGCATCAAGCAACGGCGCCTCAGAAGAGGGCCTGACACCAAGGAGCGCTTTCATGGCTACCAAGAAGACCGACGACGTATTTTCCCTTTCCTCGTTCGACCCGGCGAAGATCACCGACAGCTTCCGCGATTTCGCGGAAAAGGGTGCCGCCCAGTCGAAGGAAGCCTATGCCAAGATGAAGACCGCCGCCGAAGAGGCGACGAAGACCGTCGAAGCCACGCTTGAAAGCGCTCAGACCGGCACCGTCGAAATCGGCCTCAAGGCGATCGACGCGCTGCGCACCAATGCGGAAAACTCGCTCTCGCACATGGAAGCGCTGCTCGGCGTGAAGTCGCTCTCCGAGTTTGTCGAACTGCAGACGAGCTTTGTCCGCAAGCAGGCCGAGCTTGCCGTCGAGCAGGCCAAGTCGATGCAGGAAGCGACCAAGAAGGTTGCCGAGAACGTCGCAAAGCCGGGCAAGGAAGCTGCCGAAAAGGCAATGTCCTCCTTCAAGAAGGTCTAAGCCGACCGACTGTGCTGCCTGGCGGGGAGCGACAGACCCTTGTCGCCACCGGATCTGCCGGGCGCGCCAAAATCCAAAAAGACCGGATGGGTTGCCATCCGGTCTTTTTGCAGGATAATCTCAAGTTAAGGCTTGCAAAGCGACGGAAGTCTCCGTATGTGAGCCGCCAAGCGACACACATGTCGCGAGCAGTGCGGTTGTAGCTCAGTTGGTTAGAGCGCAGGTTTGTGGCACCTGAGGTCGTAGGTTCGATTCCCACCAACCGTACCATTTCCTTCTTATCTCATTGATATTGAAGCGCTTGCGTAGCAGCCATCGCCGCAAACATCGCGCGCTCAGAACAGCTTGGCCATCGCTCTCAGCGCCACCACGTCATCGACGCCATTCTGGTAAAGCTCGAACAGCCGGACTGCCAGCTCCTTGGCCTCCGATGAGCGGCGCGGAAGATTTCTCTCTCGTATCGCATCCCTGAAGACGTCTTCGATCTTGATGAATTCACCCGGCAGGATTGGCCGGCCCGTAACAGCGACAAGCATCGTTCCATCCTCCTTCCTCAAATCCGTATGCGAACCGCTTCTGGGGCGGGCCGCCTGTTCATCGCGGTCGCCCTGAGCCATCGCACAGGGTTTTTCCGATGGAGCAGAAACGCAGGAAGACAACTCTCTGTTCCTGCCGCTGCGCTACCCAAATCGGGCTAATCGGCTGCATGGCTGCCGCCCGAGGTGGATGAGAGACGGTCCAGTTGGGCCAACTGCCTATGGCGGGTCTCAGGCGTGAACAGGCAAGCCGCAGACCGACCGCAGACTGAATAGACATTGGGGCCATCCGCCGGTAAAATTTTGAGAAAGGATTCTCGGAAGGCGCCGCAATCCATGGCCAACGAATCCATCAAGCGCAGACTCGCCGCCATCCTGGCTGCTGACGTCGTCGGCTACAGCCGGCTGATGGAGCGTGACGAGACGAGCACCTACACGCGGCTCATGGCGCGGTGGAAAGAGGTGCTGGAGCCGCTCGTCGCCACCCACCAGGGCCGGGTCTTCAAGACGACAGGGGACGGCGTGCTCGTCGAATTCTCCAGCGCCGTCAATGCCGTCGAATGCGCCGCAGCACTTCAGCGGGAAATGATGGCCGCAAACAGGGATGTCCCGGCGGATCAGGCGATCGTGCTTCGCGTCGGCGTCAATATGGGCGATATCATGGTCGCCGACAGCGATCTCTATGGTGATGGCGTGAATGTCGCGGCCCGGATCGAGGCGCTCGCCAGACCCGGCGGCGTCGCCATCTCGGATGGTGTTCATGAATATATGCACGGCCGCATCGACCTCCACTTCACCGACAGCGGTCACCACGAGGTCAAGAACATCGAACGCCCGGTGCACATCTGGAGCTGGTCGCCGGACGAGTACGCGGGCGCTTCTGTCGAGGTCGTCGCCGAAACTCCGCCGCAGCTACCGGCTCGGCCCTCGATCGCCGTGCTGCCGTTCGACAACATGTCCGGCGATCCGGAGCAGGGTTATTTCGCCGACGGCATCACCGAGGACATCATCACCGATCTCTCGAAGGTTTCCGGCCTCTTCGTCATCGCCCGCAATTCCTCCTTTGCCTACAAGGGCAAGTCGCCGGATATCCGCAAGGTGAGCCAGGAACTTGGTGTGCGCTATGTTCTTGAAGGCAGCGTGCGCCGCGCCGCCAACCGCATCCGCATCAACGCCCAGATGATCGACGGCACGACGGGCGGTCATCTCTGGGCCGAGCGCTACGACCGCGGCATCGAAGACATTTTCGAGGTTCAGGACGAAGTGACCCGCACCATCGTCACGGCGCTCAAGGTGAAGCTGACGGCCGGCGAGGAAGAGCGACGCGAAAGCCGCGGTAAGGTCGATCCGGAATCCTATGATCTGCTCGTCCGGTCCCGTCAGGCCATTCTGCGGTTCGATGCCGTGTCGTCAGCGGAGGCGCGCAGCATGCTCGAGCGCGCTATCGCCATCGATCCGGGTTTGGCAGCCGCCTACGCGTCCCTCTCGATCATCGCCTTGACCGATTTCATCAACCGATGGAACGGCGGGACGGTGGACAATCTGGAGCGTGCCTTGGAACTGGCGCAGAAGGCTGTTGATACCGACGACAACGAGCCGCATGGCTATCACGCGCTTTCAATCGCGCTCTGCTGGATGCGGCGTTTCGATGAGGCCGAAAGCGCCGCCCAACGGATGATCAAGCTCGATCCCAATTCCGCCGGTGGCCATACCGCCCTCGGCACGATCCGGGATTTTCAGAGCCAGTTCGAAGACGCGCTGCCGTTCTATACGCGGGCGCATCGGCTCGATCCGCAGTTCGACCTGTCGCTGCATTTCCTTGGGCGGACCTTGCTGAACCTCGGCCGTTTCGACGAGGCCGAGATCGCCTTCATGCGCCGGCTGGCGCTGGCGCCGCGATCCGACATGACGCGCTTCTATCTCGCCTGCCTCTACGGTCGCACCGGGCGTCACGAGGAGGCTCGGCGCTATTGGCACGAGGTGTTCGAGGTCAACCCGAATTTCTCCATCGACCACCTCAAACGGGCCTTGCCCTATCGGGACCCTGCCGTGCTCGGCCGCCTGGTGGATGGACTACGGGAAGCCGGCATTTCCCTTTAGATGCGACACCGGACAGCATGCGTTCTGAGACGCTCTGATCCATCGCTTCTGGACCATCGCTCATTAACGAGGGGAGGGGCGCGTGTCAGGAAGTCCATGCGGCCTTGCCGGGGTAGCGTCCCGTGGCACGATTCACCGTTTACTGCTTGCTCGCGAGCCAATGTGGGACCATTCTCAGGTTGATCCTGGCTATACGCTAAGACGAGAGGTCAGGCCGTGCGATGCTGTGCGGCCTCTTCTTTATTGGTCCTTCGGACGAGGAGGTTGACCATGTCTCCACAATATCAGGACCATCCGTTACGACTGGGCGACCAGGCTCCGAACTTTGTGCTGGATGCGATCTCACGCGAGGGCAAGATCGCCCTTGATGATTTTCGCGGCCGTCGCCCATTGTTGGTCGGGTTGTATCGGGGCCTGCTATGTCCCTTCTGCCGTCGCCATGTTGCGGCAATGGCACAGTTAAACCCGGCCCTGCGCGAAAAAGGCGTGGACTCTCTGGCGGTGGTGAACACCCCGGTCGAACGCGCGCGGCTCTATTTCCGCTATCATCCGATACCCGGCCTTCTTGCTGCATCCGACCCGGAGCGGGCGTCACACCGCGCCTTCGGCTTACCCCTCCTCGAGTTCACGGAGGAAGAAACCGACTGGCCACACAAGGTCGGAATGGACCTGGTCAAGACGATGCGGGTCGATCGGCCGGGGGAATTGCCTGAACCGATGGACCCGGCGGCCGCCGGTGACCTTCTGAGCGAAAAGGATGGGTACGAAATCACAGACGCCGATCAGCAGGTGAGGACACCCGGTCATATGCAGCTTGTCGGCCATTTTCTGCTCGATCGAGAAGGTGTGGTGCGCTGGAGCTTTACAGAAGTTGAGGACCAAGGTCAAAATATGTGCCAGGCGCTCAATCCCAAGGAACTGATGGCGGCCGCTTCACAAGTCGCACATTGATAGCGAAAATTCGCTCGACGAGGCCGCCGGGTTGCCGACGCGCGATTGTGGCGGATTTCTCCGATTCAGGCGTGTCAGACGAAGATCTGATGTTCCGCCGTCACCAGTTCCTGCAGGAAAGCCACGACTGTGCGCACGCGCACGAGCTCGCGGGCGCTTTCGTGATAGGAGGTCAGTAGGCGCGGCGGATGGGCGTCAGCCAAGCGGCGCGATGAGCGGTGGACCTTTTGTGACGAGCTTTCACCAGAAAATTCCATAGAATGTGATGTAGATTATGACCCCAAGGGAAATCGCAAGCGATGACCGGATCATGAAGTCAACGAATCTGAATTGATATCCGAAGCTTCCAATGTACGATCTCATGGTTTTCTTCCTTTCTTATTTTGTTTGTGATCGACTATAGCCGTGCTCTGGCCATGTTCGGCAGTTTGTACTTCTCCTCCGAGGGTGGGCCCAAGGTGTTATTTGATTAAATGGAAACAAGCGCCTTCCCGCGAAATAGGCGACATTATTCCGAGCTGCCGGGCTTACGTTTCTGTTTGCAATAGAATGCCCGTGCGGCTGTCAGCAGCGCCTCTTCGTCCAGTGGGTAGAGGCGGAACTCGGTCATGAGAAATTGCGCCAGCCGCTGAATTTGTTGGCCCTGCCGCGATATTCCGCACTCAGCACAAGCCGCGTCAAATACGCGCCGGAGCACGCCAATTTCGGTCTCACTCAATGCCGGGACGATATCATCGGAGTACCCGTGCATAGAGCCTCTCTTTCAATTGTTGAACATCTGCGGGTGCCCCGGGGCGCGTCGCGTTTAAACGGCCTCGTGCAACGCGCTTCGACAGTTTGATTTCACGCGTGTCGCTATCGCCAAACCGCTGCGCACTTTTTGCGCGACATGCTTTAGGGCGTGTTGAGAGTACGCAGAGCCCGCGCCGCATTCTTTTGGCTG
This sequence comes from Ensifer sp. EB106-03-01-XG145, assembly GCF_058792075.1. Classification (NCBI taxonomy): domain Bacteria; kingdom Pseudomonadati; phylum Pseudomonadota; class Alphaproteobacteria; order Hyphomicrobiales; family Rhizobiaceae; genus Ensifer; species Ensifer sp. EB106-03-01-XG145. The sequence continues at coordinate 681,317 of NZ_JBYTEC010000001.1, forward strand.
AGCCCCGTCATCGTCCATGAACCGATCCTTGCCGGCACGCCCGTGAACACATGGTAGATGGTGTACGACCTGTCGCATTCGACGCGGCGTCCGTATTGATAGAGCCTCATGGATCTGTTGGGCGCCCCGCCTTCCGATTCCCATACACTAATGGCGAGTGCGTGTTCTTCGTCGCTATTTTTCATATCGCGTCCCTAACCTCGGTTTCGGTGTGTGTTCCAATGTTCAAAGCCGTCTGTCTCTCTGGATGGCTTCCTGAAGAAAATCGTCTGAACAGCACCGATGCATCCTTACTTCTGTGATGAGGGCGATAGGTTTCGGTCGCATAGGCCGACATCTTCGTTCGACTTTTGGGGCTAACTGACGAGCCAAGCGGCAAACGCCGTTACCCATCGAATTGCTGTCTCTCCGATTTGGGCGAGAGGGAGATTGCGTGCCTGTCGCGGTCCACTGCGATGAGGCCTTCAAGCTCCTCAGGATCGATGGCAACAAGTCGCATTTGGTATTTGTTCTCGACCGTCGCCGGCAGCTTGATGAGGGTCGCCACGCGGCGATAAGCCAGCCAGGAGATGCCTTCAATCAACTCCTCGTCCTCATCAACTTCGTAGTCGCCCGGGGCCACCATCTCGCAGAGGCCTGGCATCCAGAACGGTTCATCGAAATGGACGGTTCGGTATTTCGTACGGGTAAACATACTGCCCCCTTTCTTATGGCGAACGCCGTTCGCAAGGTTCAGCCAAATCGGGCTGGTCTGGCGCCAATGCAGCGCGAACAACTGCCGTCAAGGATCGATGATTGGTGAGTTTGGCGGTCTGGAGCCTCTGACGAAGCAAAAAGCCAAGCTGGCCTAAGAACGACGTTTAATCTGTATCCGATGATTGAGGCTTTACCAAGATATTTTGGGAGTATTAGACGGACTCATGAAAAAATTCTGGAGAATTCGACGTCAGTTGATATATATAAATCCAGAGAAAGATCAAGAATTATGTATTTCTATAAATATTAGTATCAATAATTAAATATCGAATATTTCACATTAACATCGATTATTGATTGTTTACATTGACGTTTTTAAAGCGCAAACTGGAAAATCTGGATTGCCATTGGCTCATGGTCCGAGCGCGGGCCTGTAACGATCCCGATAATCACCTGATTAGAGGGAGCAAAGTCATGACACTCGATCGAATTTTTGAATGGACAAGACCCTACGCCATTGGTTTAGGCATTGGGCTTTTCGCGGCGCCGATTGTCGGTTTCAATGCTGGATGGCTTACGACCACGACTGCCAGCACGCGGGCGGCGGAAACCGCTCAGGTGGATGCATTTGCGGGCATCTGTTCAAGCGCAGCAGGACGAATGGCTACTGCCAGAAGCACGGACCTCGCTGCAATCAAAGGCTTCGACAATCGTGCGAAACGCGATGAATTCGTAGCCGCAATCATGACCGATATCCAAGTTCCGGCAGGTCTCGTAGGCAAGGTCGGTACGAATTGCAGTCGCTCATTGTCCTGAGTTGCTGTGGACGCCGTGCACTGGCATCGCAACCAAAATGAAAATTAGGAGGTCGCCGTGAGGAACTTTACTCTCGCTCGATTCTATACGTACGATTTCACCCGACTGTTCGTCGCGCTTGGGTTTACGCTCGCGATAGCCGTGATTGTCTATTCCGCGCTGTTTGGAAGCATCTTTTAGTCGTGTGGATGGCACATGGGCCTTGGTTCCGTATGGAGCCCTGACTGGCACTTCTGGTCGTCTCGTCGCTCATGTGCTACGTACGGTTTGCCTGTCGCCGCGAGGACGCCATCCTCGAGCTAAGCTGGTGCGCGCCGAGGTCTCGGCGAGCGCTAGCTGTCAGCGCAGGTGCGTGCGGTCGGCGAGCAGCGTGCGAATGATCGCGTCAGCATCGCCTTGGAGTGTTCTCATCGGCGGGCGGAGGGGGTGAGATTTTGCATAGTAGTTTGCACCGCAGATGATGCCGATGCAGCTGATAAGCGTTTGAAATCTAAAGAACCTATCGCAGTGTCGTCCCCACGCAACGTTATGCGTTTCCCTCAGATTGTCCCACGCTGACACCCAGTCCGCAGGACATGCGAACCGGCTTCGTAACTGTTACAACCTTGCCTAATTTTAGCATTCTGTAATTCTCTTTTTTTCACCGGAGGAGAAGCGACATGCTAAGACTAGGTACGCTCTTTCTTGCCACCTTGAGTTTGACGGCAGCTTCGAATTTCAATGCCAATGCGCAGGAAACCACGGGTGAATTGGGTTCGCCCAGCGCAACAACGACGATCGACGGTCGATATCTACCGAACCCGCCGGCGGCGTTCGGTGGAGAAATCGGCCTCGACGCGAAAGCCTCAAAACCCTATTGGCCACCGCAGATCGTCCCCCGAAAGGGCGCCCCGAACATCCTTCTGATCATGACCGATGACGCTGGATACGGCGTTGCGGGCACTTTCGGAGGCGTGATCCCCACGCCGGCACTCGACCGTGTCGCAAACGCGGGGTTGCGCTTTACGCAGTTCCATTCCACCGCGCTCTGCTCGCCGTCGCGCGCCGCGCTTATCACCGGCCGCAATCACCATTCAGCGGGTTTCGGCGTCATCTCCGAGCAGGCAACCGGCTATCCCGGCTATGACTCGATCATCGGCATAGAGAACGCTACGATCGGCGAGATCCTGAAGCAGAACGGCTACGCCACGTCCTGGTTCGGAAAGAACCACAACACGCCCGCTTTTCAGTACAGCGCCGCTGGTCCGTTCGATCAATGGCCGACGGGTATGGGCTTCGACTACTTCTATGGGTTCATGGGTGGCGACACCAATCAATGGGAGCCGTACCTGTTCCAGAACACCACCCAGATTTTCCCCTGGACCGGTAAGCCCGACTACAACCTCATAACGGACACGGCCGACAACGCCATTGATCATATAAAGCAGCTAAATGCGGCAGCACCCGACAAGCCGTTCCTCGTTTACTACGTGCCCGGTGCCACTCATGCCCCCCACCATCCAACCAAGGAATGGATCGACAAGTTCAAGGGCAAGTTTGACATGGGGTGGAACGAGTTGCGCGAGCAGATTTTCGCCAATCAGAAAAAGCTCGGCGTCATTCCCGCCAACACGCAGCTAACCGAATGGCCAGAGAGCCTCCCGAAATGGGATTCTCTCGACGAAGAGAGCAAGAAGCTGTTCGCGCACCAGGCTGAGGTGTTTGCTGCCTACGTGGCCTACTCGGACCATGAGATCGGGCGGGTTATCCAGGCCGTCGATGATCTGGGTAAGCTCGACAACACCCTCGTCATCTACATTGAAGGTGACAACGGCACCAGCGCCGAAGGAAGCGTGCTCGGAACCCCGAACGAACTGATCACGATCGAAGGCATGCAGATGCCGGTCGCAGAGCAGATGGCGTTCTATGATAAATGGGGCTCCAACCAAACCTATCCGCATATGTCGGTTGCCTGGTCATGGGCGTTTGACACGCCGTTCAAATGGACGAAGCAGGTTGCTTCGCACTTCGGCGGCACGCGTCAGGGCATGGCGATGTCCTGGCCCGCACGGATCAAGGAAGCCGGTGGAGTTCGCACTCAGTTCCACCACATGATCGATATCGTTCCTACGATCCTCGAAGCAACAGGCATAACCGCCCCGGTTATGGTCGATGGCGTTGCGCAGAAACCGATCGAAGGCGTGAGCATGGCCTATACATGGGACAATGCCCAAGCCTCATCTGCCCGCAAAACGCAATACTTTGAAATGTTCGGCAATCGCGGCATCTACAGCGATGGCTGGTATGCCTGCACGACACCACCAGCAGCGCCGTGGTTGATGGGCACGACGGCGATGCCGGACGTCGTCGATGGCTATAAATGGGAACTGTACAACCTCACTGAGGACTATTCCCAGAACAACGACCTTGCTGCAAAAATGCCGGAAAAATTGCACCAGATGCAGGAACTGTTTCTGATGGAAGCGGCGAAGTACGACGTCTTCCCATTGGACAACTCGATCCTGGAACGCCTTGAGACTCCACGGCCGAGCACCACCGCCGGACGGAAGGAGTTTAGCTACGCCGGCGTAGTGTCAGGTCTTCCGACAAGCAATGCACCCAGCGTCATCAACAAATCCTACACGATCACCGCAGAGGTAACCGTTCCTGAAAACGGCGGCGAGGGTATGCTCGTCACCACAGGGGGGCGCTTCGGTGGATACGGGTTCTATCTCCTCAAGGGCAAACCCGTATTTCTGTACAACTTCGTCAATATGGAGCGCTTCCGTTGGGAGGGGCAGGACACCCTTTCATCCGGCAAGCACACGCTGGTGTTCGATTTCAAATCTGACGGACCCGGCATGGGCAAGGGCGGCACTGGCGTCCTGAAGGTGGACGGCAAGGAGGTCGCGAACGCGAAAATACCACACACGATCCCGGCGCTCATGCCTTGGGATGAGACTTTCGATGTGGGCGTCGATACTCGCACAGGTGTAGATGAAACTGATTATCAGGTCCCGTTCGCCTTTAACGGTGAAATCGCAAAGCTTACCGTCAATCTGCAGCCGTAAACCTTAATTTGCGGGCTTTGGGGATTTGCGTCCCAGAGCCCGCAGTTTCAGACTTCAGAGTTTACGATGCGATGTGACGCATGGTGGGCCCGCAGGAATTCTGAAAAGCAAGCAAACTCAGGCACTTCGAAAAATGTGGGACAAAAAAACGGCTTCTGGCAACCGTACCATTCTCCTTATTTCTTCTCTTTCTCGTTTGAAGCGCCTCGGTGCGCCGCTCCCGTTGATCGTGCTCGTGCGCCCCGCGGACGCGCCGTCTCTCGTGCATCCTGGCCCGGTCCGGTCTCAGACGAAGATCTGATGTTCCGCTGTCACCAGTTCCTGCAGGAAGGCCACCACCGTGCGCACGCGCACGAGGTCCCGGGCGCTTTCGTGATAGGTGGTCCAATAGGCGCGGCGGATCGTCGTTTCCGGCAGGATGCGTTTGAGCTCCGGCGTGTGGCGGGCGATATAGTTGTGCAGGATGCCGATGCCGGCGCTGGAGCGCACGGCTTCCGTCTGGCCGGTGGCGCTGGAGATCTCGAACGAGGCGTCCCAGCTTCGCATGATCTCGGCGGAGAAATTCAGAGATGGCGTGAAGATCAGGTCCTCGACATAGCCGATGCGGCGATGTTCCCTCAGATCGTCGATCGTCTGCGGCGTCCCGTGTTTTTCCAGGTAGTCCCATGAGGCGTAAAGACCGAGCGTGTAATCCGTAAGCTTCGAGGAGACGAGGCGGCCCTGTTCCGGTCGCTCGATGGTGATTGCGATATCGGCCTCGCGCTGCGACAGCGAAAAGGAACGCGGCACCGGCACCAGTTGCAGCTTCAGCTCCGGATAGCGGGCCGTCAGGCGCCCGAGGCGCGGCGCCAGGAACGAGACGCCGAAGCCGTCGGGCGCGCCGATGCGCACCGTGCCGGCGATTGCCGTGTCGATCCGGCCGATCTGCGATTGCGCCGCCAGCATCTCCGTCTCCATCCGCTCGGCTGCCGTCAGGAAGATTTCCCCTTCGGCGGTCAGCTCGCAGCCATTCGGCCGGCGCACCAGCAGCCGGGTCTTCAAGGTTTCCTCAAGCGCCGTCACCCGGCGGCTGAGCGTGGCATGGTTGACGCCCAGCCGCTTCGATGCCGCCAGGATCTGCCCGGTGCGCGCCACGGCTAGAAACATTCTCACATCGTCCCAATTCATAGGCAGTTACCTCGTCTCAACACCATGGACTTTAGTTTTTGCACAACGGTTGCTGAATATCGGAAATTGCTTTGTTGAAATCGTAGTGCGATCATGCCGCCACAATCAAGGTCTGGAGGAACCAACCATGTACGAACTCGGTCATTTCATCGATGGCAAGCGCGTCGCCGGCAAGAGCGGTCGCGTTGCCAACATCTTCAACCCGGCAACCGGCGAAGTGCAGGGCACGGTGGCGCTCGCAAGCGACGCGGAGCTTGCGGCAGCGGTCGAAAGCGCCAAGGCGGCGCAGCCGAAATGGGCGGCCACCAACCCGCAGCGCCGTGCCCGCGTCTTCATGAAGTTCGTCGAGCTCCTGAACACGCATATGAACGAACTCGCCGAGATCCTCTCGCGCGAACACGGCAAGACCGTCGAAGACGCCAAGGGTGACCTCGTCCGCGGCCTCGAAGTCTGCGAATTCGTCATCGGCATTCCGCATCTGCAGAAGAGCGAATTTACCGAAGGTGCAGGCCCCGGCATCGACATGTATTCGATCCGCCAGGCCGTCGGCATCGGCGCCGGCATCACGCCGTTCAACTTCCCGGCGATGATCCCGATGTGGATGTTCGCCCCGGCGATCGCCTGCGGCAACGCCTTCATCCTGAAGCCGTCCGAGCGTGACCCGTCCGTTCCGATGCGCCTCGCAGAACTGATGATTGAAGCCGGCCTGCCGGCAGGTATCCTCAACGTCGTCAACGGCGACAAGGGCGCCGTCGACGCGATCCTCACCCATCCGGATATTGCCGCCGTTACCTTCGTCGGCTCGACCCCGATTGCCCGCTACGTCTATGGCACGGCAGCGATGAACGGCAAGCGCGCCCAGTGCTTCGGCGGCGCCAAGAACCATATGATCATCATGCCCGACGCCGATCTCGACCAGGCCGCCAATGCGCTGATGGGCGCCGGCTACGGCTCGGCCGGCGAGCGCTGCATGGCGATCTCGGTTGCCGTCCCGGTCGGTGAAGAAACCGCCAACCGCCTGATCCAGAAGCTGACCCCGATGGTCGAAAGCCTGCGCATCGGTCCCTACACCGACGAAAAGGCCGACATGGGTCCGGTCGTCACCAAGGAAGCCGAGCAGCGCATCAGAAGCCTGATCGACAGCGGTGTCGAGCAGGGTGCTGAGCTCGTGGTCGACGGCCGCGACTTCAAGCTGCAGGGCTATGAAAACGGCCACTTCATCGGCGGCTGCCTGTTCGACCATGTCACCCCGGACATGGACATCTACAAGACGGAAATCTTCGGACCGGTTCTCTCGGTCGTTCGCGCCAAGAACTACGAGGAAGCCCTCGACCTGCCGATGAAGCACGAATATGGCAACGGCGTCGCGATCTACACCCGTGACGGCGATGCGGCCCGCGACTTCGCCTCGCGCATCAACATCGGCATGGTTGGCGTCAACGTGCCGATCCCGGTTCCGCTCGCCTACCACTCCTTTGGCGGCTGGAAGTCCTCGTCCTTCGGCGACCTGAACCAGCATGGCCCGGACTCGATCAAGTTCTGGACCCGCACGAAGACCATCACCGAGCGCTGGCCCTCGGGCATCAAGGATGGTGCCGAGTTCGTCATGCCGACGATGAAGTAACGACGGGACAAAGATCCTCCCGCCTCCAGGGCCTCCTTCGGGAGGCCCTTTTTTGTTGCGCGCCGGGGACCTCCCTCGGGAGCTCCTTTCCTGTTGCATGCCATACTGCGCTGCAACTAATTTGATATCCCCGAGGCGCTGAAAATTGATTCGCGCCTCGGTCGAATATTGCAGGCATTTCGATCGTTCTTTTGCATGGAAGGCTCATCCGGGGGGATAGCCACAGTTCGCTGGGTTCACAAATGACGTCATCCTGTCGCAACGCGGCGCCTGTCTGTTAGCGGGCGGCCGCAAGCTGATTTCATTGAGAGAGGTTTTATCATGGTCGTGGCCGAAACGGCGTCGATGCAAGGGACGTCGACGCAGAGGGTACCGGACAATTTCCACCGCCTGTCGTTCAGCGGTAGCGGAAAAGAGTATTTTGGCATCTGGATCGTTAACGTGCTGCTGACGATCATCACGCTCGGCATCTATTCCGCCTGGGCAAAAGTCCGCCGCAACCGCTATTTCTATGGCAATACTGTGCTGCTCGGGCGCGCCTTCGAATATCATGCGAAGGGCAAGCAGATCCTGATCGGCCGGGTGATCGTGTTCGCCTACCTGATTTTCTACAACGTCATGCTGACCTTCGTGCCGATCGCCGGCATCATCCTTGCGCTGCTGCTGGTGGTCTTCGTGCCGTGGCTGGTCGTCAGGGGCCTGCGTTTCAGCGCCCGCGTCACCAGCTATCGCAATGTGCGGTTCGATTTCGTCGGCGGCGTCGGCGGTGCGTTCCTCGCCTTTATTGTCGGTCCGGTCATCTCGGTTCTGACGCTCGGAATCCTGGTGCCGCTCGCCAGCCGCTGGTCCTACCGCTACATCGGCAGCAACCTGCGTTACGGACAAAGGGCATTTACGACCGATCCTTCGGTCGGTGCGATCTACAAGTCCTGGTTCCTGTCGGCGGCCATCATCGTTGCTGGCCTGCTGATCATCGCCTTTATCGGTTTCCTCAACCTGGCCGTGATCATGACGCTGTTCGACGGTTCCTATGTGGCCACCCCGGAATTGCAGGTTTCGATGATTGCGTTGTTCGTCATCGGCTACATCGCGTTCTTCTCGATCTTCGGGGTCGCGACGCTGTTCTATCGTGCTGGCGTTCGCAACGTCGCCTGGTCGGCAACGACCTTCGACGGCAAGCATCAGCTGACGAGCGATCTGTCGCGGGGCCGTTACGCCTGGATCACGATCACCAACGTGATCGTCACCCTCCTCACACTGGGCCTGATGCGTCCCTGGGCTGCGGTGCGCATGACGCGCTATGTCAATGAACATACGGGTGTACATTTCGAAGGTAATGTCGGCGAGATGTTCGACAAGATCGCCCAGGAAGGTTCGGCCGTTGGTTCGGAGTTCATGGATTTCGAAGGCTTCGACTTTGGCTTCTAGCGTCACAGAGATTGCGGTTGGCGAGTGGCATCCCGCCGGTTCCAGCCGGTCGGTGCCCTCGCGGCTGATCGAAGATGGCGGCGGCGTCAAAGCCTTGGGTGAGGACGGTGTCGAACTTGCAGGCGGCGTGCTTGCCGCCGTCGACATTTCCGCGCGTGTCGGCGCCATTCCGCGTCGTGTCGAGTTTCCCGACGGTTCGCTGTTCGAGACGACCGACAACGACGCCATGGATCGCTTCCTCAAACGGAAGGGAAAAACCAGTCTCGTCCACGAGTGGGAGCGTTTCCACCCGCGCCTGATCGCGGTCGTTTTGGCGACCGTGCTCTGCGGCGTGGCCATCTATCGTTATGCCGTGCCGGCGCTCGTCGAAGTCGCCGTGCTGGTGACGCCGCCGATCGTGCCGAAGATCATGTCGGCAAGCACCTTGGAAACAATGGATCGAACGCTGCTCGACACGTCGGCGCTTTCAGCTGAGCGGCAGAACAGGATCCGTGACGGGTTCAACGCGATCGCGCGCCAGTCCGATCGCGGCGAGGGCGGATATAGCCTCAAATTCCGCAAGGGTGGCACCATCGGCCCGAATGCCTTTGCGCTACCCGACGGCACGCTGATTGTCACCGATGAGCTGATCGAGCTTGCCGGCGACGATACCGAAATGATCATCGGTGTGCTGGCGCACGAGATCGGTCACGTCGAGCTCGAGCATAGCCTGCGGCAGATCTACCGTGCCGCCGGCGTCGCCGGGCTGATCATGATGATCGGCGGCGACATCGGGTCCGGTGCTGAAGACATTCTGGTACAGGGCGCCGGTCTTTTGACGTTGTCCTACTCACGCGGCGCGGAAAGTGCTGCGGACAGGCACTCGGTCGAGTTGATGCAGAAGGCCGGCAGGGATTCGACGGCGATCGCCCGCTTCTTTGATCTGCTCGAAGACAAGCTCGATGACCACGGCGACACCAGCATCCTGTCGACCCATCCCGGCACGCCCGAGCGTCGCAAGGCAATCCTCGACTATGCTGCCCAGTTGCGTGCCGGGGCCCAATGAGCCTGCGGTTCTTGCCGTCCAGCGACCTGAAACGAAAACAGCGGGCCGAGGCCCGCTGTCCGTAACGCGAGTTCGGTTCGCGATCAGTCCTGCGGGCCGTCGTTGTAGCCGACCTTGTCGACCAGTTCCGATGCCTTCTTGCGGTTGGCGGCGATGTCGGCGAGAGGCAATTCGTCCGGCTTGATCGTGCCGAAGGACTTCACGACGTCTGACGGCTCGGCGCCCGGAAGAACCGGATATTCGTAGACCTGCTCGGCGTAGATCTTCTGGGCTTCGCCTTCCGACAGGAATTCCATCAGCTTCAGCGCGTTGTCCTTGTTCGGGGCGTTCTTGGCGAGTGCCATGCCCGAGATGTTGACGTGCGTGCCGCGGTCCTTGGCGTTCGGGAAGAGCACCTTGATGGCGGCAGCCCAATCCTTCTGTTCCGGCTCCTTCTCGTTGGTCAGCATCAGACCGACATAGTAGGTGTTGCCGAGTGCGAGGTCGCATTCGCCGGCGAGAATCGCTTTGGCCTGGTCGCGGTCGCCGCCGTCGGGCTTTTTGGCGAGATTGTTCTTGAGGCCCGTCAGCCACTTCTCGGTTTCGGCTTCGCCATGGTGGGCGATCATCGAGGCGAACAGGCCGATGTTGTAGGAGTGCTGGCCGTCGCGGGTGCAGATCTTGCCCTTCCACTTCGGATCGGCAAGTTCTTCATAGGTGATGTCGTCCTGGGCGACGCGGTCCTTGGAAGCGTAGACGACGCGGCCGCGCGTGGTGAGGCCGAACCAGTTGCCGTCAGGATCGCGGAAATGTGCCGGGATGTCCTTGCTGATCGTCTCGTTGACGACCGGCTGGGTGACGCCTGCGTCCTTGGCTTCGGTCAGGCGGCTGATGTCGACCGTCAGGATCACGTCGGCCGGCGAGTTGGCGCCTTCGGCCTGGATGCGCTCGACGAGGCCCTTGTCGAGGAAGAGCACGTTGGTGGTGATGCCGGTTTCCTTGGTGAAGGCGTCGAGCAGCGGCTTGATCAGATCGGGCTGCCGGTAGGAATAGATATTGACCTCACCGTCGGCCCAGGCGGCGCTCGTCGTAAGCAGGGTTGCCGTCAGGGACAAAACGCCCATCGCTGCTCTTGAAACGGACATCGCTTCCTCCATTTTCTTGTTTGAGCTAAGTTAACAAAAATGCTCATCTTTCTTGACCTCAGCGCCCAGAACAGTCAATCGGGAAACGGTTAACACTCAACAAGAAGTGAATTTTCGAGCTTTTTGGAATTGTTCCAAACTACGATCCGTCCTATATGATGAACTCGTGAACCTCTCGAATGCCGGAGTGAATGATGCGTCTGACGAAACAAACGAACTACGCGGTTCGCATGTTGATGTACTGCGCCGCCAACGGAGAAAAGCTCAGCCGCATTCCCGAAATCGCCAGGGCCTATGGCGTTTCCGAGTTGTTTCTCTTCAAGATCCTGCAGCCGCTGACCAAGGCCGGCCTTGTCGAGACCGTCCGCGGCCGCAATGGCGGCGTGCGCCTGCCGAAGCCCGCATCCGCCATCACCCTGTTCGATGTCGTCAAGGTAACGGAAGACAGCTTCGCCATGGCGGAATGCTTCGAGGCCGGCGAGATCGACTGTCCGCTCGTCGATAGCTGTGGCCTCAATTCGGCGCTCCGCAAGGCGCTCAACGCCTTCTTTGAGGTGCTTCAGGGCTACACGATCGACGACCTCGTCAAGGCGCGTCCCCAGATCAACTTCCTGCTCGGTCTCGAAGAAACGAAGCGTCCGCAGACCACGGCTGCCTGACGATCCAGGGCCTACTGCATGTCACCTTAAATCGACCTCGTTTTAAGGACAAAGATATGCAGCAAATCAAAGTGCTACAGCGACCTTTGCGCGTCTGATAGAACGCGCGGCGCTGTAGCGGAGCTTCGCTGGGTTCACCCCTGCGGCAGATATTCCCGCAATATGAAATCGATCGCGGTCGGGTCGATTTCCGCCTTGTCGATGCGGAAGTCGGCACCATACTCCTCCAGATTCTGAAAGTAGGGATCGGCGAGCGACGCCGAAATCACCCCGATCGGCCCGATGTAACCCTGGTGCCGAAGCGCCGGCACGGTCTCGCGGAAATCGCGCTGCGGCTGAAGTCGGTTGTCCAGGAGGATCATCGACACCGGCTTGCCCGAGCGCAGGAACTCCAGCGCGCCCTCCATCGTCTGGCAGTAATGCAGCTCGATCTCGATATTGCTCACCTTGCGGATCAAGGCGCGCAGGATCAGGTTTTCAGTCGGATCGTCGTCAACGAGCAGGATGTGAGCTTTTCGCGTCATGACCGATACCCTTGCTGATTTCAGGCGTCCTGTTCGTTGGGCGTGGTGTAGTGGGATACCACGCATCGGCTGTCACTGGATGATCTGTTCTCGGATCGCCTTCGCCACCATCTGGGTGCGGTTGACGACATCAAGCTTCTTCAGGATCGTTGCGGTGTGGGAATTCACGGTGTGCTCCGACACGGAAACGATGAGAGCGATCTCGCTTGCCGTCTTCCCGTGCGAGATCCACTTGAGAATTTCGGTCTCCCGCGGCGTTAGGCCCATGCCGGTCTTGTTGGCCAGCGCGATGCGATAGAAGTAGTCGAAGGCTGAGACCGCGTCATAGGCGACTTCGACATGCTCGGTGCGGCCGATGTCATCGCCATCACCGAGAAAGAGAACGGCGTAGCGCGCGCCGGTGGCAGCCGCATGCACGGGCACGCTGAGCAGCAGCTCGAAACCGAGCTGCACGAGCAAATTCTGGCTGGTGTCGCAGCCCGGGTCGTCCGTCCGCCAGACGGAGGAAATCGCCGACCGGTGCAGCGTCTTGTAGAAGAGGGAGTCACCGAAGCGGTGGCGCTTGTCGTATTCCTCGGCAAGCCCGGAGGGAAGATCATGCAGCACCAGGCGGGTGGACAGCATGCACGCGTCGTTCTCGTTGCCGAGCTGAAGAATGCCGAAATGGCTGAAGCCGAACCTGAGCGCCATCGTGTGGAAGATGCGGAAGAAGTCTACGCGGTTCAGCGCTTTCTCAAGTTCGTCGCGAAGATCGTATCGCCTGTGATTTTCCAGCAAAGCCGCCACGGAATGGCTATCCCCTTGTCGTCGCGCGGCAGTCTATCCGGCGCGCCGGAGCGATCAACCGGCAAAGATCGGCGCCGGCATTGCTGGCAGCAAGCATCATGCCCGTCCCTCGGCAAACCTGCCGAAAGACGGCAAACTGTAAAAGGCGGCTGCCGGTCCCTCCCAAGGACGTCTGGGCACGTCGATTGTCTCCCCCGAGTTTTGTATACATTCTATTGCACAATCCTGTTGGTGATTTCTACCATAGTATCTTGGGATTGACGGAAACCTGTCGGTACCGAATCTCACTCTCGTGAGGCGGATGATCGTGTATTCCGCAGGCCCGCCGTTCGCGCTAGAATAAAGGCGGGCATCCGGGGCGAGACTAGCCCCGGTGGAGGGACGAACAAGGCACGTTGTAAACCCTGCGGAAACAGCCGGGAAGCCTTGGTTCGAAGGTGTCGCGCTGCATTGATTCGTCAGTCGATTCTAAAACAGTGGACAGAGATCCAGGCTCTACCTGCGGGCGAATTTTTCGCATAGACAAATTTATGCGGCGACTTATTGCAATGCGACGCCAAATGTCGTTCCATCCGGCCTTGACCGGGGGGCAACGGCATTCCGCGTCAGGAAAACACGAGAACAAAAACAAATCTGGGAAGCAAAGCTCATGAAAAAGCTCACTACTCTGTTTGCAGCGACGGCGCTTGCCACGCTGATGGCCGGCTCTGCCTGGTCGAAGACGTTCGTCTATTGCTCGGAAGGTTCGCCTGAGGGTTTTGACCCGGGCCTGTATACCGCCGGCACGACGTTCGACGCGGCGGCACACACGGTCTACAACCGCCTGCTCGAGTTCAAGAAGGGCACGACCGAAGTCGAGCCGGGCCTTGCCGAGAGCTGGACGATTTCCGACGACGGTCTCGTATACACGTTCAAGCTGCGTCCGGGCGTCAAGTTCCAGACGACCGAGTTCTTCACGCCGACCCGCGAGCTGACCGCTGACGACGTGGTGTTCTCCTACGAGCGCCAGCTGAAGGCCGACAATCCGTGGAACAAGTACATCACCGGCGCTTCGTGGGAATACGCAGCCGGCATGGGCTTCCCGGAAGTCATCAAGTCGGTCGAAAAGGTTGACGACCTGACCGTCAAGTTCACCCTGACGCGCAAGGAAGCTCCGTTCCTCGCCAATATCGCGATGCCGTTTGCTTCGATCCTGTCGAAGGAATATGCCGACAAGCTGCAGGCTGACGGCAAGATGGAGCAGATGAACCAGATGCCGCTCGGCACCGGTCCGTTCGCTTTCGTCGCTTATCAGCAGGACGCTGTCATCCGCTACAAGGCGAACCCGGACTACTGGGGCGGCAAGCAGAAGATCGACGACCTCGTCTTCGCAATCACCACCGACGCTTCCGTTCGCTTCCAGAAGCTCCAGGCCGGCGAATGCCACCTGATGCCGTACCCGAACGCTGCCGACGTCGAAAAGATGAAGGCTGACCCGAACCTGAAGGTCATGGAACAGGCCGGCCTCAACGTCGCCTACCTCGCCTACAACACGACCCAGGCTCCGTTCGACAAGCCGGAAGTGCGCAAGGCGCTGAACAAGGCGATCAACAAGCAGGCAATCGTCGACGCCGTCTTCCAGGGCGCTGCCCAGCCGGCCGTCAACCCGATCCCGCCGACGATGTGGTCCTACAACGACAAGCTTGAAGACGACACCTACGAGCCGGAAGCAGCCAAGAAGATGCTCGAGGACGCAGGCGTCAAGGACCTGTCGATGAAGCTCTGGGCAATGCCGGTTTCGCGTCCGTACATGCTGAACGCTCGCCGCGCAGCTGAACTGATGCAGTCGGACTTCGCCAAGGTCGGCGTCAAGGTCGAGATCGTCTCTTACGAATGGGCCGAATACCTCGACAAGTCCAAGGCGAAGGATCGTGACGGTGCCGTCATCCTCGGCTGGACCGGCGACAACGGCGACCCGGACAACTTCCTCGACACGCTTCTCGGCTGCAATGCTGTCGGCGGCAACAACCGTGCGCAGTGGTGCAACCAGGAATTCGACACCCTCGTGAAGAAGGCGAAGGAAACCTCGGATATCGCCGAGCGCACCAAGCTCTACGAAGAGGCCCAGGCCGTCTTCAAGCGCGAGGCGCCGTGGGCGACGATCGACCACTCGCTCTCCGTCGTGCCGATGCGCAAGAATGTCGAGGGCTTCGTTCAGAGCCCGCTCGGCGATTTTGCCTTCGACGGCGTGGACATCACCGAGTAATTTAGTTAACTGATCCTTAAGGGGGCGTTTGCCAAGGGCAAGCGCCCCTCTTTGCATCCACTATAGCGACCCGAGTTCCTCCTGGAGCGCAAAAGGTCGCTGTGGCATTTCGACTTGCTGTATGCTTCGCCGTTAAGTGGGAAAGCATGCAGTGGTGCCAGCGGCGGGATACAATGCCGCGGCAACATGGCGCGGGGTTTAACATGTTCCGATTTCTCTTGGGGCGATTGGCTGTCCTGATACCGACCTTCGTCGGGGTCTCCATCATCGCCTTCTCCTTCATTCGCCTGCTTCCGGGCGATCCGGTTGCGCTGCTTTCGGGCGAGCGCGTCATGTCGCCGGAGCGGCATGCGGAAATTTCACATGCGCTCGGTTTCGACCGGCCGATCGTGGTTCAGTACCTCGACTATCTCTGGGGCGTGCTCCACGGGGATTTCGGTACTTCGATCGTGACCAAGAAGCCGGTCATCGACCAGTTCTTCGAGCTGTTCCCGGCCACCGTCGAGCTTTCGCTCTGCGCGATCCTGTTTGCGATCATCCTCGGCATTCCGGCCGGCGTGATTGCGGCGATCAAGCGCGGCTCGGCCATCGACCAGGCGATGATGGGCACCGCACTCGTCGGCTTCTCCATGCCGATCTTCTGGTGGGGCCTGCTGCTCATCATGCTGGTCTCCGGCATGCTGCAGTGGACGCCGGTCTCGGGCCGTATCTCGCTGATGTACTTCTTCCCGCCGGTTACCGGTTTCATGCTGATCGACTCGCTGTTGTCCGGCCAGGCCGGCGCCTTCAAGTCGGCGGTCAGCCACCTGATCCTGCCGACGATCGTGCTTGGCACCATTCCGCTTGCGGTCATCGCGCGCCAGACGCGCTCGGCGATGCTTGAAGTCCTCTCTGAAGATTACGTCCGCACGGCGCGCGCCAAGGGCCTTTCGACCTTCCGCGTCGTTGGCGTCCATGCGCTGCGCAACGCGTTGATCCCGGTGGTCACCACCATCGGTCTGCAGGTGGGCGTCATGCTCGCCGGCGCGATCCTGACGGAGACGATCTTCTCGTGGCCGGGTATCGGCAAGTGGATGGTGGATTCGGTGTCGCGTCGTGACTACGCCGTCATCCAGGGGGGCCTGCTGGTCATCGCTGCGGTGATCATGGTGGTCAATCTCATCGTCGACCTGCTCTACGGTCTGATCAATCCGCGTATCCGGCACTAAGGAGGGCGTCATGTCTCAAGCTGCTGCAACAAGCGCCGTTTCGACCGATCCGTCCCGCCGGGCGCGACTGGCCGAGTTCTGGTATTATTTCTCCGAGAACCGCGGCGCTGTCATCGGCCTCGTGTTCTTCCTGCTCCTCGTCCTGCTGGCGGTCTTTGCGCCGTGGATCGCGCCCCATGATCCGGTGGCGCAGTACCGTGATGCGGTTCTGGTTCCGCCGGTCTGGCAGGAGGGCGGCCGCGCCGGCTACCTGCTCGGTACCGACGCCGTCGGCCGCGACATGCTGTCCCGTCTGATCTACGGCACGCGCTTCTCGCTGTTCGTCGGCGTCATCGTGACGACGTTGTCGCTCGTCGGCGGCATCGCGCTTGGCGTCATCGCCGGCTACTTCCGTGGCTGGGTCGATACCGTCATCATGCGCGTGATGGACATCATCCTCGCCTTCCCGTCGCTGCTGCTCGCCCTGGTGCTTGTCGCGGTTCTTGGGCCGGGCCTCGTCAACGCCATGATCGCGATCGCGCTCGTCTTCCAGCCGCACTTCGTGCGCCTGACGCGTGCGGCCGTCATGAGCGAAAAGACCCGTGACTACGTGGTTGCCGCCAAGGTCGCCGGCGCCGGACATGGCCGCCTGATGTTCAAGACGATCCTGCCCAACTGCATGGCGCCGCTGATCGTCCAGGCGACGCTCTCCTTCTCGAGCGCCATTCTCGACGCTGCAGCCCTCGGCTTCCTCGGCATGGGCGCCCAGCCGCCGACACCGGAATGGGGCACGATGCTCGCCGAGGCCCGCGAGTTCATCAGCAGCCACTGGTGGGTGGTCACGCTTCCGGGTATCGCGATCCTGATCACGGTGCTGGCAATCAACCTGATGGGGGACGGCCTGCGCGATGCTCTCGATCCCAAGCTGAAGAGGTCCTGATCATGGCGCTTCTCGAAATCGAAAACCTGGTCGTCGAATTCCAGACGGCCGCCGGTCCCTTCCGCGCCGTCAACGGCGTCTCCATGAAGGTCCACGAACGCGAGGTTCTGGCGATCGTCGGCGAGAGCGGCTCGGGCAAGTCCGTGTCGATGCTGGCCGCCATGGGACTTCTGCCCTGGACGGCGAAGGTGACGGCCGACAAGCTCACCTTCAACGGCCGCGACCTCTTGGGCATGTCGGCGAACGAGCGACGCAAGATCATCGGCAAGGATATTGCCATGATCTTCCAGGAGCCGATCGCCAGCCTCAACCCGTGCTTCACCGTCGGCTTCCAGATCGAGGAAGTGCTGCGCATCCACATGGGTCTCGACAAGGCCGGCCGCCGCAAGCGCGCCATCGAACTGTTCGAGGCGGTCGGCATTCCCGATCCGGCCGAGCGGCTCGGTCACTTCCCGCATCAGATGTCGGGCGGCCAGTGCCAGCGTGTGATGATCGCGATCGCGATCGCCTGCAACCCGAAGCTTCTGATCGCCGACGAGCCGACCACCGCGCTCGACGTGACGATCCAGAAGCAGATCCTCGACCTGCTGATGAAGCTGCAGGCCGAGCACAAGATGGGCCTGATCATGATCACGCACAACATGGGCGTGGTCGCGGAGACCGCCGACCGGGTGGTCGTGCAGTACAAGGGCCGCAAGATGGAAGAGGCCGACGTGCTGACGCTCTTCGAAAATCCGAAGAGCAACTATACCCGCGCACTTCTGGCGGCTTTGCCGGACAACGCGACCGGCGATCGTCTGCCGACGATCTCCGAACTCTTCGTCGATGAAGGAGCGGCCCAATGAGCGTGATCCTTGAAGCGCGCAACCTGGTGCGCGACTACCATATCCCCGGCGGCCTTATAAAGAAGGCAAAGACCGTTCATGCCTTGAAGGGCGTGAGCTTCAGCGTCGAACAGGGCAAGACGCTGGCGATCGTCGGCGAGAGCGGCTGCGGCAAGTCCACGCTTGGCCGCATCCTCACTCTGATCGACCCGGCGACCTCGGGCGAGCTGTTGATCGAAGGCAAGAAGATCGACATCGCCAAGGGCGACATGACGCCGGAGATGCGCCGCAAGGTGCAGATCGTCTTCCAGAACCCTTACGGCTCGCTCAACCCGCGTCAGAAGATCGGCGACATCCTGATGGAGCCGCTGGTCATCAATACCGATACGCCCGCCGACGAGCGTCGCGATCGGGCGATGACGATGTTGAAGAAGGTCGGTCTCACCGACCTGCACTTCAACCGCTACCCGCACATGTTCTCCGGTGGCCAGCGCCAGCGTATCGCCATTGCGCGCGCGCTGATGCTGAACCCGAAGCTGCTGGTGCTCGACGAGCCGGTATCGGCGCTCGACCTTTCGGTTCAGGCACAGGTCTTGAACCTGCTCGCCGATCTGCAGGACGAGCTCAAGCTGACCTACGTCTTCATCAGCCATGACCTCTCGGTCGTGCGTTACATCGCCGACGACGTCATGGTGATGTATTTCGGCGAAGCCGTCGAATATGGCAGCCGTGACGAGGTCTTCGCCGATCCGAAACACAGCTATACCAGGACGCTGTTTGCCGCGACGCCGCGTGCGGACGTGGAGAGCATCAAGGCACGATTGGCGAAGAAGAAGCAGGCGGCCTGATCCATCACCGCTGATTTTCGCCGAGGAAACAAGAGAAGCCGGGCAGCCACTGCCCGGCTTCTTTGACATCAAGACACGATGGTGTAGAGGTGTCGCGCCGCCTTCACTTCTCGCCTCTGGGCGGCGGGCAGCCGCTTTTCGGCCGGACGACCGTTCGGCCCAACCTCAGGAACACGATCATGGAAATCAAGCGTTTCGAAACCGGCCCCCGTATGAGCCAGGCCGTGGTCTACAACAACACCGTTTACCTCGCCGGCCAGGTCGGTAACGCCGGTGACGATGTCGTGACGCAGACGAAGCAGGCGCTTGCCGAAGTCGACCGTCTTCTGGCGCTCGCCGGCACCGACAAGACCCGCATCCTCTCGGCCACCATCTGGCTTGCCGACATGGCCGATTTCCCGAAGATGAACTCCGTCTGGGATGCCTGGGCTCCGCAGGGCCATACCCCCGCGCGCGCTACCGGCGAAGCCAAGCTTGCGACCCCGGAATACCTCGTCGAGGTCATCGTCGTCGCTGCCGCCTAAGCCCTGCGGTACGGGCTTTTCCGCATCACGCTTTCAGCGCCGTCGGACCTCCTGTCCGGCGGCGTTTTTCGTGGCGCCGCTTGGGTCGCGCAGGGAACCAATTGGCGAGCCCGCACGTTATCGTCCGAACCAAGAATCTGGCCAAAAAACCGGGCCAACCTTTGGGAGGACTGTCTATGCTCTATTGGCTACCACGGGTCTGTGTCCTTCTTTTCGCGGGCGTCCTGATCGCTTTCGGTCTCATTCCGGACACCGCTGCGGGTGTCGCTAACACCTTGCTCGTCATCATTCTCGGCCTCGGTCTGCTCTCGCTGACCCTGCATATCTTTCCACCGGAACGTCATTGATCGAGCGCGATCCAGGCGGCGTGCCGCAATCTGAGGCGAAGCCTGCGGCTGGGCAGTTCGATGTCCTGCCCGCAAGACCGGACGGCAGTCGCGCGTCCGTGCATGAAGGACAGCGAGGCATGCCTGAGGGACAGCGAGGCGTGATCTTGGAAACCTTGCGGCGAGCCGGTGCTTCACACGAGTACAAGCGCGCAAGACGCATTGTCGAAGAGGAGGCGGCCGTTGCGACGGCGGCGCCGTCGACAGCGCCGCGGCGTGACGGTATCGATCTGATGGTTGCCTGGAGCATCGTCGGCCTCTTCGTCATTGCCGGGTCCGCTGCCATCTACACCATGGAGACGATCCTGCTGCCCATCACGCTCGCGATCGTTGTCGGTATCGTTCTCGGGCGCACGGCTGACGCACTGGCGCGCTATGGTTTGCCGCCGATCTTCGGCGGCCTGCTGCTGGCGATGATTTTCGTGATCGGTCTGTCCTTCCTCGTCAACGCATTGCTCGGCCCGCTGACGGCACTCGCCTCCGAAGCGCCGAAGCTTGCCGAGGGCGTCGTGGCGCGCATCATGCCCTTTGTCGACCGGTTTGAGTGGTTGCGGCTGGCGGTCGCGCGGAGCGTAGGGAACGATGCGATTGCCGATACCGTTATGAAGAACGCCGGCCCGATGCTCGCTGCCACCGTCGGGGGACTGACACCGGCCCTCGTACAGACTTTGATCTTTCTCGCAGCGCTCGGTTTGTTTCTGCTTGGCCGGCTGGAACTGCGCAAAGCCATCATTCTCGCCTTTGCCGGCCGCGAGCAGCGCCTCAGCGCCATCCGCATCATGAATGCCATTGAAGATGCACTGGCGCGGTACTTCTCCATCGCCAGCCTGATCTATCTGGCACTCGGAACTGTGACGATGGTCATCGCACTCGTCGGTGGCCTCGCCATGCCGCCGCTCTGGGGCCTGTTTGCTTTTGTCTCAAGCTTCATTCCCTATCTCGGCGTGACGGTGATGACGCTGAGCCTTGTCGTCGGCGGGCTGATGACGCACGAGGTGCTGTGGCTGGCGCTGGCGCCGGCCGTGGCTTTCTTCGTCGTTCACCTGGCCATGGAAAATCTCGCCATTCCGGCCATCCTCGGCAGTGAACTCGAGGTGAATCCGTTTCTGGTGTTCATTGCGATCGTCTTCTGGACCTGGATGTGGGGCGCGGTCGGCGCCATGCTGGCGCTGCCGCTTTCTCTCATCGTCCTTGCAATCGTCGAAGAAATCCGTGAGCAGCCGCCGGAACGGCAACTGCCTGGCTGAAGGGGAAAGATCAGCGCCGAGCCGAGCGGGCGTGCTCGTCGAAGAACAACGCCTGACTGATCAGAGCCTTCACCATGTCCGGATTGAACGGCTTGGTCACGAGGAAGGCCGGTTCCGGCCGCTTGCCAGTGAGCAGTCGCTCGGGGAAGGCGGTGATGAAGATCACCGGCACCGTCGCCTGAGTGAGGATTTCGTTGACGGCATCGATGCCCGAGCTGCCATCGGCGAGCTGGATGTCGGCGAGCACCATCCTCGGGGATGTCTTGCGATAGAGATCCAACGCCTCAGTATGGGTGCGGGCGATGCCCGTCACCCTGTGGCCGAGGCTTGTCACCATGTCTTCGATGTCGAGCGCGATCAGCGGCTCGTCCTCGATGATCAACACATCGGTTGCGACCTGGCGTGAGATGTCTTCCGAGGCAACCGTCAAGAGCTTCGAAAATTCGCCCTGGCTCAGACCCATGATCTCCGCCGCATCGGCGATCGAGAAGCCTTCGACCGAGACGAGCAGGAAGGCTTGGCGCGGCGCAGGCGCGATCAGCGACAGGTTCGCGGCCGCCTGTTGTTCCCAGGCAAAGGGCGAGGCGTTTTCCGTCAGATCGATCGAAATCTTCTCGAACTGCGAGCAGAATAGTTTGTAGAGGCTGATTCGATCGTTCGACGTATCCGGGAAGAGGCCGATGTCCTCGATGAGGGCTTCGAGAACGGCGGCCACATATCCGTCACCCGCGGCCTGCGAACCGGTGACGGCGCGGGCGTAGCGGCGCAGGAAGGGCAGGTGTGGCGCGATCCGGGTCGAAAGGGACATCAACGACTTCCTTAGGTGCAATACGATTCGTTTGTTTTCTGAGGATAGGGGACATCTGGCGGAATACGTGAATGGTTTTGAACACGTTTTTCGGCCTAGAGCAAATCCGGCACACTCGCCAGGCGGTCTTCTGTGCGGATGGGTGGAAAACAACGGGAAGGCCGCAAGCGGCGGTAGATTCAGAACATGGACGACGGGACCGAAAGACGGGAAGGGCAGGGCGGAGGACCGGGTGTGGCCGCGGAAAATTCGGATGCCCACGGGCTGATCGGCGCCAGATTGAAGGCGCTCTATCAAGCGCTGGAACAGGAGCCGGTTCCTGAGCTCTTCGTCGATCTGCTTGAAAAGCTGGAGAAAGCGGAAGCGGCGGCGGCTGAGCGCGGGCCTTGAGCCTAACCCGCCTTAACGGAAGAAACGGGCCAAGGCCCGTTTCTCCATTGTTCGTGCCGATCAGCAGGCGGCCTCATAGCGGCGGCCGTAGCGGTCGCGATAGATGCAGCGGCCCGGTTCGTTGGCATTCCCGATGAGTGCACCGGCAACGCCGCCGATCGCTGCGCCCACGGCAGCACCTCTGACATTGCCCGTTGCTGCGCCGCCGACAATGGCGCCACCGGTTGCGCCGATTGCCGCACCCTTTTCTGTTTGCGTGCAGGCGGCCAGCGGGAGAATGAGGCTTGCTACGATCAGTATCTTCTTCATGACGCGTTCCTATCCGGTTGCTCTGTTGAACATAGAATCGGTTACTTGAAATTGATTTGTCGGGACTGATGACGAACAGAATGACGACAATGAGGCATCTGTCGCACCCGGTGCCGCGTCATTGGCCAGCTTTGACTTGCTCGCAATGGGCGAGCTACGTGTGGTGTGTCCTTGCCTCCCAGCATCTCCTCCATCGCTCGGCCGCAGTCGCAGCACTTGTTATCGTTGCGAAAACGACGACTGCTGCGTTTTGTTCCATAGCCGCCGGTCCGGCATAGCATCTCTCGCCGGCAGCGACGGCTGCCGGAACGGCGTCCATGCGCATCTGAAGCGCGAGGCATGGGCGCGGCGAACGCGCTACGTGGGCAAAGGTTCCAACAAAAATTAGATCTCGTCCGGTGGAACAGGAGGGCAGTCGTCCCCGTTTGCCGTTCTCAAGTTTGACGTTGGGGAGCATGCCCATGGAACACATAGCTGCCATCATGGTCCTGGTCGGCTGCATGCAGGCCACGGACGCCTGCCGCGAGGTGCCGGCGCCGACCGAGGCGTTCGAAACCGTAGACGAATGCCGCGAACTGCTTTCGCCGGCGATCAAGGCGACCGCCGGGGCCTTCAAGCACGCCTATGGTGCCTGCGCCGAGGTTGACCCGGCTCTGCTTGTCGAGGACGCGACCATCGAATGGCACGTCACTCCTGCGGGCCGCTTGCAGGTCAAGGTGCAGGTCGATGATGGCAGTTACACGGTTGCCGCGCGCCACGACAGCCATGCGAAGACCCGCAACTGAGTTCACGGGCCGCGCGTGTGGCGGCCCATCAAACCGAAAGGCAAAGCAATGAATTGGGATATCGTCGAAGGCAAATGGCATGAACTGAAAGGCAAGGTGCAGGCGCAATGGGGCAAGCTCACCAACGACGATCTCGACGTCATCGATGGTCGTCGGCAGGAGCTTGCGGGGCGTATTCAGGCCCGCTACGGGGTCGCACGCGACGAGGCGGAGCGTCAGATCGACGAGTGGATGTCACGGCGCTAGGAAAAGGGTCGACACAAGCTCGGCAACCAGAGGCGCGTAAAGTTGCAAACAGAAGAAGACAGGCGATGACATAAGAAAAACCGCCCGGCCCTGGCCGCGGCGGCTTTTCAATTGTCTTGCGGAAGCTTGGTTATTTCTTCTGTGCCATCCGTTCGCGCCGGCGAAGTTCTTCGAGAAGATGTTCGAGTTTCGCACTCTGATCTTCGCTGCTATTGACGTAAAGATCGCGCATCGTCTTACCGATGTGAAGATTGCCAGCCTGGAGATCTTTTCTCTCCCGACCCGCTGCAACCGCCGTTTTCCAGATATGTGCTATCGGCATCTTCATTTCGACCCTGCATATTCCATGGAGGAGGAACGTCAGAGTATCTCGAATGTTCCGGGCATTTCCGGTACAAACCGTCTCGATTTGGGACTCTTTTGTCTATCATGGTAAATGAATGGTTAATGTCCGTGGGAATGAAGATTTTCTCAGAGCGCATTTCATAAGATATTTGGAACAAAGTGATAGTTGTGGCGTTTGCTTTGCAGTAATCCTGGCAAGGAGAATTGCTATGTTATACTATGCGCTTGTCTTCCTCGTTGTGGCAATCATAGCGGGTGTACTTGGTTTCGGTGGCGTTGCGGGTACCTCGGCGGGTATCGCGCAGGTCCTTTTCTTCCTCTTCCTCGTCTTCCTGGTGATTTCGCTGGTCGCGGGCCTGGTGCGTCGAGGCTGACGGAGCGGTCGCAAACGCAAGGTAGTTGGACATGGGCGGCGGCAACGTCGCCCTTCTTGCATCCGCAGGTCCGCTCCGTCGGCTCGCCTTGCTTGCCCTTGCAGGCCCGCTTGGCTATTGATGCCGATACCGCCGCTTTTGCCTTGAGGATACCGAAGATCATGAAATCGCTGGAACTGCTCGTCGAGCAGATCATCCTCTCCAGCCGCTCGCTGAAGAAGAAATGACGTTGGCGCCGTGGCTCGAGCAAAGCCGCGGCTTGTCTTGATCGGAAAACGGGGCAGCTGCAAATGAAGACTGACGTAGTGGTTCTCGGCGCCGGCATCGTCGGTATCTCCACCGCCATCCATCTGGCGCGGCGCGGCAAGTCGGTGGTGCTTCTCGACCGTCGCGGCGCCGGCGAGGAAACCTCCTACGGCAATGCGGGGCTGATCCAGCGCGAGGGTGTGTTTCCCTATGGCTTCCCGCATGATTTCGGCGCGCTCTTCCGTTACGCGCTGAACAACACGATCGACGCGTCCTATCATTTCCGGGCCTTGCCGGGGCTGGTGCCGTTCCTGGCGCGGTACTGGTGGCATTCGGGCTTTACCCAGCACCAACGCATCGCCCATCTCTATGCGCCGCTGATCGAGCATTCGATCAGCGAACACCAGGACCTGATCGCGGCGTCAGGCGCGGGCGAACTCATCCGTAAAGACGGCTGGATGAAGGTTTTCCGCACCGAGAAGCAGCGCGATTCGGCCTACAAGGAGGCGGAGAAGCTTTCGGCTGGCTTCGGCGTCAATCACCAGAAACTGTCTTCAAGCGAACTGAAGACGATCGAACCGTCCATCAAGGCTGATCTCGTCGGCGGTCTGCGCTGGAGCGATCCCTGGTCGATCCGCGACCCGCACAGTCTCAACAAGGCTTATCTCGCCTATTTCCAATCGCTGGGCGGGCGCCTCGTTTCCGGCGACGCAGCCACGACTGAACATATCCTCGAAGGTCCCGGTTGGCGCGTCGCGACACCGGAGGGCCCGCTCGAGACCCGCGAAGTCGTCGTGGCGCTCGGTCCTTGGGCCGACACGGTCACTCGCAAGCTCGGCTACCATATCCCGCTCGCGGTCAAGCGCGGCTACCACATGCACTATGGCATGCAGGAGGGCGCGCAGCTCAACAACTGGGTGCTTGATGCCGAGAAAGGCTATTTCCTGGCGCCGATGCTGCGCGGCATCCGTCTGACGACCGGCGCCGAATTCGCCTGGCGCGATGCGCCGAAGACGCCGGTACAATTGACCCGCGCCGAACGGGTGGCGCGCGAATTCTTCCCGCTTGCCGAACGCCGCGACGAAGAGCCGTGGATGGGCGCGCGCCCCTGCACGCCGGATATGATGCCTGTCATCGGCAAGGCGCCGCGCCACGAGGGCCTGTGGTTTGCCTTCGGCCATGCGCATCACGGCATGACGCTCGGGCCAGTCACCGGACGGGCACTGGCGGAAGCGATGACCGGAGAAAAGACGGTCATCGATATCGCGCCATACCGCCCGGAGCGTTTCCTCGTCTAAAGCAAGTCCAGGAAAAGTGCGAAGCGGTTTTCTCCCGGAATTGCACCATTTCAAGGAGAATAAGCCACGTGCGGGAGGCTGCCTGGCAATGTTTGAACAAGGCCGGAGTAATGCTTCCGGCCTTGTTTGCTTTTGACAAGCCGGTCTAGGCGTTGGTGCCGCCGTCGATGGTGAATTCGGCGCCGGTGACGCCGCGGCTATCGGGGCCCGCAAGCCAGGTGACGAGACCCGCCACGTCTGTGGCGTCGTTGAAGCGGGGAATGGCCATCAGCCCGCGCTGCGGACCGGCGTGCTCACCATCGGCGGGGTTCATGTCGGTATCGGTCGAACCGGGATGGACGATGTTGACGGTAATGCCCCTCGGCCCGAGGTCCCGCGCCACCGCCTTGGTAAAGCCGACGAGCGCGGATTTGCTCAGCACATAGAGGCTCATCCCCGGCCACGGAACGCGGGCGGCAAGGTTGCTGCCGATCGAGATGACGCGTCCGCCCTCGGGCATGTGCGCCGCTGCAGCACGCGTTGCAAGGAACACCGCCTTCACATTGACGTCGATCGTCCGGTCGAAATCCTCGGCAGTCACCTCCGTCACTGTTCCGGCATCGAACACGCCGGCATTGTTGACGAGGATGTCGATGCGGCCGTGCTTCTCGGCAACCGCGCCGACAGCAGCCTCGACCGCGCCCGGATCGCGGTTGTCCGCCAGAATCGCCAGCGCCCTGCCGCCGCCCTTGGTGATCTCCGCCACCAGTGCCTCAGCCTTTGCCTTGGACTGGCTGTAGGTCACCGCGACGGTTGCGCCTTCATCCGCCAGACGTTTTGCGATCGCCGCGCCGATGCCGCGACTGCCGCCCGTCACCAGAGCCACCTTGTTTTTTAAGCTCGTCACTGGTCTCTCCATATCTGTAGTGATCGATACATATATGGAGAGACGACTTGCCAGTCGCTGTCAAGCGATTTATGTATTGATCGATACAGAAAGGAGCCGTTCCGATGTCGAGCCGTGGCCGTCCACGCAATTTTTCCCGAGAGGAGGCGCTCGCGAGCGCCATGCGGCTCTTCTGGGACAAGGGCTACGACAACACGTCGCTAACCGATCTGACCCAGGCGATGGGGCTGAAACCGCCGAGCCTCTACGCCGCCTTCGGCAGCAAGGCACAGCTCTTCATCGAGGCCGTCGATCTCTATGGCCGGACGGACGGCGCCGGCATCTGGGATGAGCTGGAAACGGCCCCAACGGCCAAGGCGGCGGTCCATGACCTCTTGAGACGGACCGCTGACAATTTCACCCGCGGCGCGGAGCCGCGCGGCTGCATGGTCGTGCTTTCGGCGCCGCAGATGGCGGGCGGGGATGCGGAGGTCTGTGAGGCGTTGAAGGCGCGCCGGCTTGAGAAGCAGGTCGCACTGGAGCGGCGGCTTGAGCGCGGCGTTGCGGACGGCGATCTGCCTGAGGGCACGCCGTGCGCGGCAATCGCGGCCTATGTCGCCTCGCTCCAGCATGGAATGTCGATCGAAGCCCGCGACGGGGCAACACGGGAAACCTTGCTGGCGATCGCCGACTGCGCCGCCGCCGGCTGGGACGCCATGGTCGCGGCATCGATCAAGCCGAACTGAGCGGCCGAACTGAGCGCTTGTCTTAAAGCGTCAATGGCCGGAGGGAGAGCCCTCCAGCCAAGGCCGTCGGTCAGCCGTTACTGTGCCGGCTGGGTCATGCCGGGAGTTGTGCCCGGCGTCGAGTTCGGGGTCGAACCCTGCGTTTCGGGCGTCGGGGTGCCTTGCTGCGGCGTCGCTTCGGGCGCCGGCTGGGTCGTCGTTTCACCAGAGGGCGCCGTGCTGCTATCGGCCGGCGGAGTAACCCGATCCGTCGTGCCTGGTGTCGCGGTACCCGGTGCCGTCGTGTCCGGAGTTGCCTGACCCGTTGCCGGCTGGTCCGTAGTCGGCGGCGGTGCCGCGGTATCGGCGGTATCCCGGCTCAGTTCAGCCGGCAGCCAGGCGATCAGCGCCAACACCAGGCCGGCGAGCAGGATGATGACGATCGGCCAGTTGCTGCGCCCCGACCGGGCCGGAGGCACATCGCTCATCTGCGCTTGCGTCTGCGGCAGAGGCTGCCCTGTCACCGGATCGATCACCGGCTTTTCCTTGAACTCTTCGTGCTGGTTCATTGCGTTCATCCTTTTCTTGGCGTCCTCCTGGCCTCAGGCGACTGCTCCTGAACCTTCCTAGGCAGCCGTAGGCAGCGGATTTCGCGCCGTCGCGAAGCGACAAGGGCGCCCAGAGGGCGCGTGGCATAACCGTAAACGCGTGAAAATATGCAATGTTCCGGACGCTACAACCCAAGGGACGCTTGCGCGCTGCCGTCGGCTTTACATCTCCCTTCTCGGCTGCAAGAAATAGAGTGCGCACGGAGGATGGGCGGCATGACCGATACAGCGTTTGGCAAGGGCACTTTTGTCGGCCGCGTCTGGCGTCCCGATCTCGGCGGGCCGTCGCTTGTCACGATCCGCGACGGCGCTCTGTTCGACATCACCTCGAAGGCAACGCCGACGATGCGCGACCTGCTTGAGCTCCCGGATCCGGTTGCGCATGTGCGCTCCGTATCCGGCGAGCGGCTGGCCTCGCTTGACGCGTGTCTCGCGCGGAAAGCGGATGCATCGGCCCTCCATCTCATCGCCCCCTCGGACCTGCAAGCAGTGAAGGCCTGTGGCGTCACCTTTGCGCGCTCGATGATCGAGCGCGTCATCGAGGAGCGGGCGGCGGGCGATGCGTCCCGCGCCGAAGCAATCCGCAGCCGCGTCACCGCCGTCATCGGTGACAGCCTGCGCAACCTGAAACCCGGCTCGGCGGAAGCAGCCCGCGTCAAGGCAGCGCTCCAGGAGGAGGGCGTCTGGTCGCAATATCTTGAGGTGGGCATCGGCCCGGATGCCGAAGTTTTCACCAAGGCCCAGGTGCTCTCGGTGGTCGGCCCTGGTGCCGATGTCGGTCTGCACCCTGCCTCGCGCTGGAACAATCCGGAGCCGGAGATAGTGCTCGCGGTCTGCTCCAGCGGCCAGGTCAAGGGCGCAGCACTCGGCAACGACGTCAACCTGCGCGATATCGAGGGCCGCTCCGCGCTGCTTCTCGGCAAGGCCAAGGACAACAATGCCTCCTGCGCCGTCGGCCCCTTCATTCGCCTTTTCGACGAAACCTACACGATCGACGATGTCCGCAAGGCCGAGCTCACCCTGCTTGTCGAAGGGGAGGACGGCTACCGGCTCACCGGCCGAAGCTCGATGGCGGAGATCAGCCGCGATCCGCTCGATCTCGTCGCCCAGACCATCGGTCCGCACCACCAGTATCCCGATGGCGTCATGCTGTTCATGGGCACGCTCTTTGCCCCTGTCGAAGACCGCGACGAACCCGGCCAGGGTTTTACCCACAAGCTTGGCGACGTGGTGACGATTGCCAATGCCGAACTCGGCCGGCTGACCAACACCGTCAGGCTCTCGACGGAATGCGCGCCCTGGAGTTTCGGCGCGGCGGCGCTGATGCGCAACCTCGCGGGACGCGGCCTGCTTTAGCGCGATCGGCCGCTTCCTTTGCCCGACCTATTCCGGTCGCGGGCAGCTACGTCATTTTCCGCATGACCCAGAGCGCCCGGCCGGGGTGGGCGATGTCGGGCACGACTTGAAGCCGCGCATCGTCCTTCAGCCGTTCCGCCTCTGCGGCGTCGAGAAACAGGACCTGCCGATCGGTTTCGTTCGCGTTCGGCGTAATCCACCAGCGCCGATTCTCGCAACAAAGACCGGCTTCCGGATTTTCCTGGATATACTCGATCGCATATTCGGCGTCCGTCTTTCTGCCAGCATCGAACATGGGCCGTCCTCCGCCTGTGATCGCTTGCAAGTGGCCATTATGCGCCTGCTGCGGAGCTTTGGGCAGCCCGGACGTGTTCTCCCGCCAATCGCCTCTGCAGCATGCGCCGCACCAGTCCCCCGGCGCGTCAACATCGGCCTTTTCATCCGCCCGGCAGGCGCATAGGCTCGCGAGCCTGAGTTGTCCTTGTTCCCGGGAGTTCCCGTTCCATGCGTGACCTGCACTTGCCTGGCCGCTCCGTCGTCATGGGCCGGCATGGCGCCGCCGCCACCTCGCACGCCCTTGCCACGCTCGCCGCCATCGAGATTCTGCGTCGCGGCGGCAATGCCGCCGACGCCGCGATTGCCGCCTGCGCCGTGCAATGCGTGGTCGAGCCGGGCTCGACCGGCATCGGCGGCGACAATTTCGTTCTCTTCGCCCCCGCCGGCACCAATCTCGCCGAAGGCGATCGGGTCTATGGCCTCAACGGTTCGGGTCGCGCGCCCGAGGGCCTCACCGCCGAACACCTGCTGAAACAGGGACTGAACGAGATCCCGCTCACCTCGGTGCACGCCGTCACCATCCCCGGCGCGGTCGATGCTTGGAGCAAGCTGAACCGGCGTTTCGGTTCCATGCCGCTCGGTGAACTGCTGCAGCCCGCCATCCGCCACGCGGAGGAGGGATTTGCGGTCACCGAAAGGGTCGCCGTCGATTGGAACCGCAACGAAGACAAGCTGAAGGCGGACCCCAACAGCGCCCGCATGTGGTTGAAGGACGGTCGCGCCCTGCGGACCGGTGAGGTCTTCCGCCAGCCCGAGCACGCGAAAGTCCTGCGCGAGATCGCCGCCAAGGGCCGCGATGGTTTCTATTCAGGCTGGGTCGCCGAGGACATGGTGGGCTACCTGCGCAGCCTCGGCGGCATGCACGCGCTCGACGATTTCGCCACGCAGGAGGCCTTCTGGGTCGATCCGATTTCTACGACCTATCGCGGCATAGAACTTCTGGAAATCCCGCCAAGCGGAGTCGGCATTACCACCTTGCTGATACTCAATATCCTGAGCGGCTTCGATCTGAAGAAATACGATCCGGTCGGCGTCGAGCGTTTCCATATCGAAGCCGAGGCGACGAGGCTGGCCTTCCAGGCGCGTGACAGGTATGTCGCCGACCCCGACTTTGCCGATGTGCCGGTACAAAAGCTGCTTTCGGCCGCCTTTGCCGACGAGCTGCGCGACCGCATCGACCTGAAGAAGGCCATGCCGGTGGTTGGTCCAGCCGGTGCCACCACCTATCGCGACACGGTCTACATCAGCGTCGTCGACGAAAAGGGCAACGCCTGTTCCTTCATCAATTCGCTGTTCTGGCCTTACGGCACGGGCATCAGCAGCCCGAAGACCGGCGTTCTGCTGCAAAACCGCGGTGTCGGCTTTCGCGTTGATCCTGCGCACCCCAATTGCGTGGGACCGCGCAAACGCCCGCTGCACACGATCATCCCGGCGATGGCGATGAAGGATGGCAAGCCGTGGCTCTCCTTCGGGGTGATGGGCGGCGGCTTCCAACCGGTTGGGCAGAGCCACGTGCTGACCAACATCGTCGATTTCGGCATGAACGTGCAGGAGGCGATCGACTGCGCCCGCGGTTTCCACCAGATGGGCCGCTTCGAGGCTGAACGCGGCATCCGCGAGGACGTGCTGAAAGGGCTCGCCGCATTCGGCCACGAGATCAAGATGGCCGAGATGCCGCACGGCGGCGGCCAGGCGATCCTGATCGATTCGGTCAACGGCGTGTTGCAGACGGGCTCGGATCCGCGCAAGGACGGCTGCGCCCTGGCTTTCTAGGGCTAGCGGACTGCCGTTGGTCACACCGCGCATGAAAAGGTGCGATGATGCTGGGCCGCGGGCGCTCGTTTCGCCATAAATTCGGTTCTATCGCAGGAAGAGTTTGGCTGGGGAACCTGGAAAGTAATCCAACTTTTCTCAAGCTTTTGATCCACAACAACCTATTGCAAATAAATAGCTTATTTCCTATGACTGTTCCGGTTGGGTGTTCCGGAATAGTGCTACGGATGAGCGATTATGGCAAGGGTTACATACCTCGAAAGACGTGGCGCTACCTACTACGCGAGACTCGATGTCCCGCTTGACCTGGTGGGCCACTACGGAACGACGACGCGCAAGAAGTCGCTGCGCACCAAGGATGAGAACGAGGCGAAGAAGCGGCTCTGGCCGGTCATAGAGGGCTGGCGCGCTGAGTTCGAAGAGGTTCGCGCGCGCCGCGAAATCACCTCAGACGATAAGTCGGTTGCCGTCTGGCAGCACTATGAGGCCACGCTCGACAGCTACGACCGCAAGCAGCGTGACATGCCGACACCCGAACAGACGGACGCAGAATTGCAGCGCCTTTATCGTCGGATCGAGATGGGGGAGATCACCTCCGAAAACTTTATCGGCATGATCAACGCCTACACCGATTATGAGCTTATGCTTCGGGCACGCGTGGACGACGCAAACCTTCGCGCCCGCCGTCTTGATGCTCTGAAGGTCGCGCTCACGTCCGGCGACGCGCGTTTGATCGATCCGGCAGTCAAGGATTTCGTTGTTCGGCATCGGCTTCTTGTTGATGGAGGTTCCGACGAATACCGTGAGCTTTGCGCCCTCATGACGCGGGCGGAAATCGAGGGTTTGCAGCGCACCCTGGAGCGCGACAAGGGCGACTTCACCGGCACGCCCAAAGATCCAATCGTCAAGCCCTCGATCGGCGGAGCCCGCGAAGCAGCGGCGCCAGGCGAAGCCGTCATGGAGCTGTTCGAAAGCTATTCCCGCGAGAACCCGAACCAGATCAAGCCCGACACGCTTGCCCAGGCTCGCCGGGACGTTGGTCTTTTCGTTGAATACGTCGGCAGCACGTTCCCGGTGCATCGAATCGACAAGAAGGCCGTTCGCGAGTGGAAAGCGCTCTTGCTTCAATATCCGGTCAAGGCGACCGAGACGAAAGCGTTCGAAGGGATGAAACTCACCCAAATCGTCAAGCACAATCAGACGGTGAAGAAGCCAACGATCAGCACGACAAC
This sequence comes from Ensifer sp. EB106-03-01-XG145, assembly GCF_058792075.1. Lineage (NCBI taxonomy): Bacteria > Pseudomonadati > Pseudomonadota > Alphaproteobacteria > Hyphomicrobiales > Rhizobiaceae > Ensifer > Ensifer sp. EB106-03-01-XG145. The sequence continues at coordinate 714,133 of NZ_JBYTEC010000001.1, forward strand.
CGTCAACCGTTATCTTTCCGGCTTCAGCGCGTTTTGCACTTGGCTGACGAATCATGGCTACCTTACGGCAAACCCCGCCGCGGATATGTTCCTGAAGAAGTCGAAGGAGAAGACCACGAAGCCCTTCACGGTTGACGAAATGAACGCCTTGTTCAAGTCGCCGTTCTTCACCGGATGCCAGAACGATGAAGCTCCCCGGTTTTGGAGCAAGCCGGGCAACGTCCTTATCCGCGACCATCGTTACTGGGTGCCACTGATCATGCTCTATTCCGGTGCACGCCCGGCAGAGATAGCGCAGCTCGGCGTTGACGACGTGCGCGAAGATCGCGGCCATTGGATCATGCACATCACGACTGAAGGCGATGGTGATAAATCCGTAAAGACGGCAGGCTCTATGCGCGTCGTGCCGGTGCACCCGGAGTTGGTGAAGCTCGGCTTGCTGAAGTATCATGCCGACCTGAAGGAGCGCGCAGAGAAGCGTCTGTTCCCGCTCGCAGAGCGCAATGAGCGCGGTCAGATGATCGCAGATTTCAGCCGCGACTTCCCACGGTATCTGACAAAGATCGGCCTGAAGGACGGCCGCGGTTTGTCTCTATACAGCTTTAGGCATGGCGCGGCCGACGCACTTCGTCGTGCCGGCTTTCTTGATGACCAGTTTGGCTTCATTCTGGGCCATACGTCCGGCACGATGACGCAACGCTACGGCACCTTACCACAGGGGATGCTCGATGGGCGCGTCAAGCTGGTGAACTCGATCTCCTATCCCGGATTGATCTTGGATCACTTGAGGCCGGCAGATGCGTTGGAGGACGCGACATAGCTTCACGCTTCGGCTGTCCGCCATCGAGCCCAAGGTCCAGTAGATAGCCGCGGCGCCAGTTGGGAGCCGCTTCAACCGCGGCCTGATAGCGCCACCGTTGTTTCGTGCGAGGCTTGACCCAAGCAACGGACATTCGCTTGCCTTGATCAAGAGCCTGCTTGATGGCCTGCTGCATTTCTGTTGTCGGCTTCACAGGCACGACACGCAGGCCGCTAGTCTCGATCTGCTCCAGCATGAAACGCGCGATCAGGGATGCTTCTTCGGCGTCGATTGTGAAGCCTCGATCTGACAGTCCTGTTTTCAGCGCCTTCTTGAGTATGCGCCATGTATCGATATCAGCCTGGGAGGAAGCAGGATTCCGAACTTCATTTGTCGTTTGTGTCATGAGAAATGCCGAGCCTCGCCCCAATCAACTCGCCGCGGTGCTAGCGAGACTTCTTCCGCTTCTTCTTCCGTTTTTCGCGTCTTTCATCATCCGATTCCTCCTCGCCTGAATCCTGCTGTGCAAGGATGTGCGTGGCAATAGCTTCCCAAATGGCGTCCACCTCCACCTTGAGGAAATACTGCAGCAGAATGGAGTAGATGAATTCGCCCCGTGCGATGCCGAGAGCTTCTGCGGCCGGTTTCGCAAATTCTACAGGGAAGTAATGTCTGCCTGTCACAAAGTATAAAATCTTGGTGTCTGACACTCCCAGTCGATGGGCGAGATCTCGATACGACAGCTCCGATTTCGTGAGATGTGCCTTTATGATCTGACCGACGCGCAATGCGGCATGGGGATTTCTATACGGGTTCATCGCATTGGCTCAATTGGTTGTCGACGCATTCCCTATCGTATTTCAGCAATCTTTTCAAGTATAAACTAGAGATTGCCAAACAGTAAGTAATTATTTACTTACAGTTTGATCGAGATTGTCGTCTATAAAATGAATATCTCCGTTTAAATATCGCTATATTCAAATTGAGAGAAGCAATATGTGAGAGACATAAAATGAGTTCAGGACGCAATTCCGAAGTGGCGAGTTTCATTCAGATGCACCTCGAGAAGAGTGCCTATACCGTGGAGGAGATGACTCTCCTCCTTGGGTTTCAGAGCACTGACATGGTTGAAGGTTTTTGTCGCGGGGATCGGAAGGTTCCGCTGGATAAGGTGCAGGTGTTGGCTGAGGCGCTGGGTTGCGATAGGCGGCGGCTTTTCCTGCTCGTTCTCAACAGCTGGTTCGATACGGATTTCGTCAGGATGCTCGAAGAGGTGTTTGCAGATGGCTCTGCCTCATCAGCGGAGCAAAGGTGGATCGACTTTTTGCGGGAATTCTATTCCGGAAACGTTCCTGAGTTGACCCCTCAGTTACGGCGCCGTCTTCGGTTGTTGGTGAGCCTGCCGAGCTAAATTATAGGTCAAGCCTTGATCCGCAGGGCGCGCTGCATTTCAGGCATGGGAGGTTCCAGTCTCCGATACGTCTCGGGCGTGGAAGGCATCCCCATCATACATGCACCCCGTTCCTAGGACATCGATGTTCGGGTAACGAGTGAGGAGCTTGCCCCATACGTCGCGCGTCAACGGACTCAGGAGGCTAGCGGGCGCCGGATGGTTGCGGACAAGAACGGGGCGCGTGCTGGGACATCGTCCGCCAGGAGCAGAGCCTGATCGATGGCCCCCGGATATCACTCTTCGTCGGAACCGCTTTCGTTCACGCAGAGAGATCGGGTGGTGCTCTGCTGATCATTCTTCGCGTGCGACGCTAGTGGGTCCGAATATGTTTTCGACGCTGGCAATTAAGGTGTCCCGGCACGGATGAAAGGATAATTGAAACAGATCGCACGGCAAATTCCGTCAGTTGGTGCTCAAGCGCCTATGACAATGGCATCGAACTATTCCCATGCAACCAGATCGTGTCCGACCACCTTTACGTGAGTATCAAAAACGTTGAATTTCCGGATTTCTGTCAATTTTTGGGAAAGGTAGTGTCAAGGTAGAGGGCAAATCCGCAATGATTTCGGATTTTATGACAAGATCGAGTGCAACCTTGAATTGGTATTTGTAAAGGTATTCCTCCATCGACCTTGACATAAGCAGTGCTGAGTCCTCCGTTATGTAAAGGTGTGGCGCGAAGCTGCAACCGTCTACGACGTCCAAGCGACTGCGACTCGTTGGAAAACTCTGCTCGACATGGCCCTCTTACTTCACCTGTCAGCCGCCTCGTCGAGCAGCGCTCTTTTGACCATCAGCCAAAGTTCGCCTGGAATGTCGCAGCAGTCAGTGAGACATGGGGCATTGAGAGGCGGGGAGAGTTCGAAGGCCTTTGGCTCCCGGGCGAAATTCCAGAGCCACAACAGGCGCTACTTGATAGAATGTCACTCTGGTAGCGCCGCAGGAGTTGCTCTAGCGTCGTGCTCTCGGGGATGTTCGTGTCAGGTTTGTTATCGAAGGACTTGCGACGGGGTTTAACTCCGCGTTGACGAACCTGCGCTTGCGAGCGCCCCCTGAGCTTCCTGATGGTTGCCATTTCGACCTCCTGTTGTGTTGGAGATCATGCGTAGGACGCCCTGGCAGGGGCGCCAAGGATAAGCTCGGAACGTCGGGGTTTTTGATCTAGGCGCGGGAGTTCGAACGGCTACGACAAACGTTCATAGAATAGCAGCATTGCAAAGCCCCTGGACGCGACCCGCCGAGTGTGCTGAACATTCGGAATCACCATCCGACGTTGCAGCAACATTGTCGGGTTAAACAGAATTCATGCTTCTCCTCACGAGCCGAGGAAGAGAATAACGATCGGACTCAATGTATGATTGAGGCTTTGCACGTTTCACACGATGCCGTCATCAAGAGCGCGTTCATTTCCGCCGCCACAAACTTTGATTACGCGATTGCACATATATTTCCTTTATTAGATCGCTTTGGAGAACAAAGGAAAGCGCAGAGCAAAAAATTTTATGACCGCTTGCGGAATGACATAGTTTCTGGCTGCGTCATGCCGCCGATTACGCTTGCCTTTGTAAACCAGGCTCTTTCGACTGAAGCAAATGCTCAGACTCTGAGTAATTTTATTAACACCAATATTTCTGACGGATACATCCTCGACGGTATGCAAAGGATGATAACTCTCAAAGATGCCTCTGAGATTTCCGGATACTTAGGAAGCCGCACCCTATACGTTAATGTGATCGTCGCGGAAAGATATGACCTACTTCTTTACAGGATGATCACTCTCAATAACGGCCAGAAACCTATGACTGCTCGACATCAGATCGAGATGCTGACAAAAGGAGCGATCGATCTTTCCGGCACGGACCTCGAAGTAGTAAGTGAGAAGCAGACAGAAGGAACGAAGATACGGAATGCCTTCCGGATGTCCGATGTTGCTGAAGCCTATACTGCATATCTGTCGGACAGCTTGCACAACCAGAACACCAAAATAATCGAAAGTAAGCTAGACGAAATACTAGTCGGCCGTGTGATGGAATCGGATATAACAAACGAGGAATACACGTTCTCAGATATCTTGGGTGAAGTTGGACGTCTTCAAGCTATTGATCAAAACAAGGACTGGATGCGTCAGGTAAATAACATCATAGGTTTTACTGTAGGTGCGAAACGATCTCTTGACGACCTAAGAGCGATTTCTCCTGAAGAATTCAGGGAGAAAATAAGCACTTTCGAGTCAGCCTTCGATGCGATTAATACATCGAAGGTAAATGTCGGAAAATACCGGAGAGAACTAAGCAAGATTTATATTGAGAATATTGCTGAGCTCGGCTTGTTTGACCAATCCCAGCTCGAAGAATTATTTTTCAATGAAACCATGACTGACTGAAATGCCGTCGACTTTCAGGATCAGAGATGGGCTATTGCAGCTCGGCATTCGGAAACCTTTCGGCCTTAATGAAGACGGAGTGCACGCCTTCGAGTGCCTCAGGATACTTTGCGGCACCGTCAACCTGCAGAACAAAGCAGATGGCTCGGTAATCAAGCTGAGACATTGCTTTCTAACCCAAAATCCTAGAAAGCTGAAAAAGACATCGCTTAAAGAAATAGTAACGTCAGCCTTCGATGGAGATATATCGGTTGACGACGTCGAAAAATATCTAAGCAAAACCTCAAGAATTAATGGCGATTTTTGGGAAAAGGTTAAAGGTGAGCTTTGTTTGGCCCTGGCGTGCTGGAGCGAAAATCAGTATACGCAGGCCTTCCTCCACATTTATAGACTTCTCGAAATGACATCTGTAGCCCTGCCTCTGTTTTATACGAGCGTTGAGCATGACTACTATAAATCCCTCGAGTTTTTGAAGGCACTCCCGCAAAATCCGCGGGATGGAGACCTAGCCATATTCCGAAAATTTGTATCAGTTCTCGCCAAAGAGGGCGGCTATGACAACTTGAAGATGGAGGTCTTTTATTCAAAAGGGAATTTAGCCTGGGACGCGAGGTATATCAGGCAGATACAGGACTATGTAATATCTGCAGAGAAGCTAAAAGCTACGATAGATCCTGCTGCGAGCAAGATTGACGTTCCCTATGGCGAATTTCCTTCGTTTTTTGTGACCTTCAGGAATCGACTGTTCCACAATATGCTTTCTGCCGAGAACTTGGATCTTGATAAGTTGGGCGGATCGGACGCAGCCTGCGAGCCACTAATAAAGCCAGCACTGAACTGGTTCACCATAACGCTTTGCGTCATCCTGAAACAAAACGCTGCCCGATACATCTAAGGCGAAAGCGCTTGATAAGGTCGTGCCCGAAGTGCGACCCCGGTCACTTTCCGCACCGGCGTCTGAGATCAAGAGAAATCAGCATCGCGTGGGTGCGGCAGATCTCGCAACGGTGGCGTGCAGTCCGAGTGCCGTGATCAAGCCCTATCCCGAGCGTTCAATCAGCCATTGGAAGAGCCCGTTCTGCACCGCAGTCTCGGCTAAGGTTCTTCCTGTAAAAAGATGCTCGTTCGGTCTGGCGAGTGATAGATTGCCTTTCGGAGAATGGCAGACAAAAAAGAACCTGTCGCATCCACTCTCGACAAATCTCAATCTGTAGTCGTCTAGAACCGATTGGCTCGCACGAGACTTGACTTGCACGAATGCACGCTCACGGATTGTCGGCTGTTCAAGGACCATATCTATGTCGGCGAGCCCCTCGCCAACCTGGGTGCTCCTGATCCAACCGGAGCGGGCAAATATTAGATCGGCGAGAATTTCAAAGTCCGACCAATGAAGCCCTTTGATAAGTCTCTCAGCCGAGTCGAAGAGTCTCTCCTGCGCCTGGCGCGCCTCCAGGATGACAGGGTCAGGTCGGCAGTTGATCTGGCGCAACAGATAGTCCTCGTCCCTGATGGAACATATCGTCGCCCGGTAGGCGGCAAGTTGCGTTAGACGGGAGCTCAGCGCGCTCATTCTGAGTGGATTGAGCTCGATGTCAGTTTTCTTCCAACCATCGATCGTTTGGCGATAGCGGCTCGGCGTGTCTGGAACTGTTGACACGAAATGGACCCTGGGCTCGGCAAAAGCCCAATAGAGATGCTTGTCCGCGAATGTGACCCAAAGGCAATTGTCATCAAGGGTATAGAAATCACGAAGCTCGCGAACGCCATTGGTTAGCGCGCCTTGCGACTTCCGGCTCGAACGCAGCTGTGCCTCAACTCCATCCCAATTGTTTGCGAGGCATAACTTGTGATCGATCGAATGATATCCAAAGTTGAGGCGCCCCTTGTCGATGCCATCTCTCGCAAATATTCCGCCGCGTCCCAGCTTAATATAGCGGATGCTCGACGGTTTGATCGGATTCGCTCTTTTCTTCACGCTCCGCCCCTACTGCACTTTGTCTTTCACCCAAATCCAGGCATCACAAGCACTACGCAATAGGCACGTTACGGAGTGTGGCCGCAGCGATCAGCCGGCTGTGCACGCCTTCCAAAGCCGGCGCAATCATGTAGCCACTCTCCAGATCGCCGATCATTACTGACTGGTCGCGCGAAGCGACAAGCCAATGCAAGCCGACCAGACCGCAGAGTAATGCGTCAAGCTTGTCCTGGTCGGCCTTCCTCGGCGTCTCAGAGCTCGCCGATACCGAACACCATTCGTCCAGGTGCCGCAGCGAATTCAGCATGCCGAATCGTCTGACGGCTTCGGCGACTGCCTGCCAGTCATTGATCCTGAAACGCTTCCGGTTGGCAGGATTATATTTCGGGGCTGCAAGCCGCGAACAGAACGCGTTCTCGATAGCGGCCAGTGCTAGCGCCGGAAAAACTTCAAGCAGAAAGGTGCCGCTCGATGCTGTTCGTGCCAACTCGGGATCTTCTATCGCTCCCAGCGCCTGCTTGAAGCGCCAAATGGGGGCAGCGTCATCGAACATACCTTTCTTCGACCGACTGGCAGGCTGAACCCCGCCGCCGATCCAGGAAATCAGCGAGCCGGCGACCTTGTCGACCGGACGCGAGCCGGTCAGGTTCGGAACGATTGTCGGCTGATCCAGAGCGACCACACATTTTTGCGCATCATTGCACTCGCGTCGGATAACATCCAGTGCCTCCGCAAACGAGGCGAGCCGGGGCGCGAGATACAAATGCGCGCCGTCGCCATCCAGGCGAATTACACATATTGCTCCGGGGGCTTTCGGGTTGTCGGTCCAGGCCGAATCAAAGCCGACGACGGAGATAACGTTGGCCTGCAAACTCATCCCCCTTCATACGCCCGTCGCAGCAGGGGCTGTGCTCTTTCGAAATCCGCCATCGACTTCAGCGACAGCTCCAAATCGCCAGTCCCGTGGTGGCCGATATTCGTCACATCGCGGGAGAACCCGTCTTCGAGGTCCACTGTGGACGGATCCAGTCTGAGGTAGGCGACCACGCTTCGCGCCTGCGGGTAGATCTGCAGGCAAACGAAATTCTTGAAACGTTTGAACCCCGTATACTGCTGCAGTTCCTTGACCTGCACATCGTCGCCGAGTCCAACGACAAATTGCTGCACGGCGTCGTAGATGTCTCTCAATTCCGCTGACGCTTGAGAGAGGCGATAGCCCATCCGGTTCCTCCAGTAGGGGTCGGCTTCGTCTCCTTCCTCCTTTTGCGACGTCTCCGGTGCTGCGCCTTTCTGGACTGCCGGCGCGATCACCCTAGCGGCCTTCGGCGCATGGACGAGCTCAATCATTAAGAGCTCGTCGCCGAAGCGGCGATAGCGAATGAGCTCGATGTTCCGGGCAATCTGTTTCACCGCGTGTTCGTCATATCGGGTGAAGTCGCCGGCGATGCAGAGCAGTCGCGGCGCGGTCCAGTCCACTGCCTTGGCAGCCTCCGGTCCAAGGCGCTCCATAACCAACCACTGGAATTCCTTCCGGTGATCGAGCAGCCAGTCGAGATAGAAAAGCCCCTGGTTGATGACGTTCTCGTTCACCGAGCGCTTGTATTCGATGATGACCGGCGAATTATCCTCATCCAGACCGAGCGTATCAATCCTGCCGCCGTGCACTGCACCGGTTGAATGCTCACTGGCGAGAAACCGGATCCCGAGCAGGGCTTCCAGATTTGCCTCGAACAATTTCTGAAGCGATTTTTCGACCTGGACGGCCGCGCCGGCAAGCTCAGTCACTTGGGGGCCGTTGAAGTGAAACAGCTTAATGTCGCTCAAAGTTGACTCCAGATCTATTTCTAGGTCCGCCGTGACCTGGCCATCAAGCCCTTGAAACTTGCACTCTCCGTAATGTCGCTGTCGGCAACAAGGGCATAGCTCCAGGGTTTGGCTCCGGTCTCCTTTGCGAGCTCGGTGGCGAACTGCACCCATTTCTCGGCAGCACGCGCCTTCTCCTCGACGACCTCGTCCTTCATCTCCCTGTCGGCTTTGACCTCGGCGATGACTTTTTCGCTCGAGGTCTCGATCACGAAGTCGGGCTCATAGGCCTTGCCAGCGCGGTATTCGATTTGAAACTGGCCACTGGCGGGCTTGAGCCAGCGAAGCACATCGGCCTCAGAGCCATTGTCGATCAGCGCCGCGAAACGGCGCTCGGCGTCTGAATCAAACTTGTGTTGCTGATAGGGGCTCTTTTTTGTGCCGTAGAATATGTAGCCAGGCGTGTCCGAGAGCGGCTTTGCCGCCTGGGCAATCGGCAAGCGCTTTGAGATCGAGGAAATGCCGAACGCCTGAGGCCGCAGCATTCGGAATGAGCGCACCATCTTGGCGCGATAATCGGCCGGCGTTTCCCGGTAATGGACCCTCATCTGCTCGAAGATGAATTGCGCCAGCGAGCGGCCATGTGCCAGCGCGACGTTCTCCACATCTTCCTCGGTTTCAAGGTAGCTACGCAGATGCGCAATCATTTGGCCGGCGAGCTTGTAGAGCAGGTCAGACTGGGTGTCATAGTCCACCTGGTCCATGTCGATCAGGTGCTTGACGATGTAGTTCTCGATTTGCCCTTCCTTCGGACCTGCCACCGACCGCGCCAGATCCCGTTGCGTGTCGTCACGGAGGTTGCGGATTCGGATTTTGTCAGAAATCGGCTGGTAGCGAATGTGTCCGTAGTCCTTGAGGTCGAAATCCTCGAACCAGAAGTTGACCTCGCGGCTGGGCAGCACGACGATCTCAGGTATTTCGATTGTGTGTTCGGCGATGCTGGCGGCGACGACGCCGACGATTTTCTCGATGTCGCGCTCTTCTACAATACCTTCCAGCGTTCCTTGCGCCTGGGTCTGTTGCTGGATACGCCGGATGTCCGCGACGATCTCCGCCTGGACTTCAGGACGCGTATGAGCGTCGAATACGACCGTATCAGATCCAAGGTGAAGGCTATGGAGGCGAGCCGGCCCAGCGCCGAGCAAGACCCCGAGGCTCACCGGGAAGCGAACGAGCAGATTTCTCGCCTCATTGACCGCTCCCGCATGTTTGCCGACGCCGAGCGCGACCGGAAGGTTCGGTAAAGAAGGGGCTGGCCGTCGACGGCGGCGATATCAAAAGTGCTTTCAAGTACAAGTATGGCACCACTGAAAAGCTGTTCGTTGCCACGAATAGCGCCATCTACGACATGTCATCGCCAGCGGTTCCACCGGCCACCACCGCAGCGGCCGTCAGCGGTTTCGCGGGTGGCGACTGGTGCACCTTTCAGCACACCAATGCCGGCACGTCGAACCTCATTTGCTTCAATGGGGTGAACACTCGGCAGGTCTACAACGGAAGCACCTGGTCGACCTCTCCGGCGATCACGTTTTCGGATTCGACGACGATGGCCCAGCTCAATTACGGCTGGCTCTTCAAGAACCGTCAGTTCTTCCTGAAGAACGCGACCCTCGATGCCTACTATCTACCGGTCAACGCGATCGGCGGCGCCGCAGTCGTGTTCCCGCTCGGCGGCGTCATGAAAAAGGGCGGCTCTCTGCTGATGGGCTTTTCTTGGTCGCTCGAAAGCGGCGACGGCTTGTCGGATATGTGCGCTTTCATCTCGACCGAGGGCGAGGTCGCGGTTTATGCCGGCGAAGATCCAGCCAGCGCGTCGACCTTCGGCCTCAGAGGCGTGTACCAGATCGGCAAGCCGCTCGGAAAGAATGCGTGGATCCGGGCAGGCGGTGACGTCCTCGTTGCAACGAGTGACGGCCTCACGCCGATTTCCCAGGTATTCCAGCGCGATCGGCAGGCCCTGAGCCTCGTTTCGGTCTCGCGTCCGATCGAGGACGAATGGAAGAAGGCAGCGAACGCAACGGGCGGCGGCTGGACCCTGACGCAATGGCCGGAGCAGAACCTTGTCTTCGTCAGCTTCCCGGAAAACACTGTCGTAAGTGATACGACCTTCGTTCTCAACGTCCTGACGGGGCGCTGGTCGACCATCAGCAACTGGAAGGCGCTGTGCTATGCCACGCTTCAGGGCGGGCTCTTCTTCGGCGCTCTCGACGGCTATTTCTGGCAAGGCGATATCACCGGGACCGATGACGGGCTTACCTTCAGCGCCACCTATCTTTCGCAGTTCTCGCCGGCCGGCCAGTTCGGGCAGCGTGCGGCGGCCTCGATGGCGCATATGTATTTCCGCGGCAAGTCCAAGCCGAAGGTGAAGCTGTTCGCCCGCGCTGATTTGGATCGCTCCACCCCATCGTTTTCTGACGTCACCGAAGGAAACATCAATTCATCGGAATGGGACGTCGGTCTGTGGGATGTGGCGGTATGGGATGGCGTGTCTGAACTCATCAGATACGATTCCCGCCAGAACGTTCGCGCCACTGGCGACATGCTTGCCGTTGGGTGTGTCATCACCTCGGGCGGTGCGGTGAAACTCGACCTCGAAATAGACCTCGCCACTTTGCAGGTGGCTGCAGGGGAGGCCAGCGCATGACGTTCCTTCTCTGGGGCGGCGAAAGCGCGCCGGAGATCAACCGGGCGATTGGGTCGTTTGTGGCCGCCAATATTCCGGGCTGCGAACGCGGATGGGAGAATTTCACGTCGCTGGGGCTCATCGACGCCGATCGGCTCGCTGCCGGTGTCGTCTTCCACAACTACAATCCAGAGGCTGGCGTTATTGAACTGTCGGCGGCCTCAATCAGCCGGCGCTGGCTGACCCGGCCGATGCTGAAGGGCATGTTCGGCTATCCCTTCGACCAGCTCAGCTGCCAGATGGTCGTTTTGCGCGTCTCTGAGCGCAACGCCGTCATGATCGAAATCGCCGAGCGCTTCGGCTTCACGGCTCACCGGATTCCCCGGCTTCGCGGCCGGGATGAGGCGGAAATCCTGTTCACTTTAACTGATGACGAATGGCGGGCGCATCCCGTCAATCGGAGGTAACACATGGGCAAGCCCAAAGCACCGAAGGCACCGGATCCGGCACAGACCGCGGCCGCGCAGACCGGCACGAACATCGGAACGGCGATTGCGAACCAGACGCTCGGCAACGTCAACCAGGTGACGCCCGATGGCGCCCTGACTTACAGCCAGACCGGCACGAAGCAGTGGACCGATCCCACGAGTGGCAAGGTCTATGATCTTCCGACCTATACGGCGACACAAACGCTGTCTGCTGGTCAGCAAGCCATCAAAAACCAAAGCGACAAGGCGGAACTGAACCTTGCGACCTTGGCCGCTGGTCAGTCGGCGAAGCTGAACGATCTGCTCGGGCGTCCTGTCGATACGTCCGGCGCACCGGCTGCTGGCGACCCGACGAAAATCGGGCTGCCTCAGTATACTGGTTATGGTGCCGGCCCCACTCTGCAAACGACCGTGCCGAAAACCGGGAACGTCATGTCCTCGATCGCGAGCGGCGGCACCATCCAGGATAAGCTGGGCAACACCGGCACGGTGCAAACTGGCCTGGCGAACGCCGGGAACATCAAAAACAGCATCGCCAACGCTGGCAACATTCAGACGGGCGTTACCTCCTCTTCGATCCCTCTGCTTGCCACCTCGTACTCGAATACAAGACATTGGTCTGGCTGTTCTGCTGCTCGCAGTTCTTCTAACCGTTCGGCTGCGAGTGCATACGCCTCGAAAAGGTCATTCAGCTCCGCCGGGCAGGCATCAGCTTCGAGCGCCCGTCGAAATTTCGGCATTCTCACCCATAGACGGCGCCGTCCTAGTTCCCTGAGTTTCTGCATTTTCTCCCCCTATTTCAGGGCAATCTAAGATGGCGCTGCCAAGGAAGAGTTAAATCAAAATTTCAATTGCGAGCGACCTCGCCAAACGACGAGCTCACTTGTCCTGCCGAACTTCCCCGCGTTGGCCCGACGGCAAAACCGCAGCCCCGGGGTCTATGGGGCTGCGGCTCTGAGTGCCAGTTGTAACGTGCAGGGACAATGGCAATCGACCATAGATTGCGGGGAGCGGGTTAATTTAGCCTTTCCACGCGGACGTGATCTTTGGAGCCCTTCAAAGCCGTTGCCGCGTCTCCCCGTTGCTTTTCAGTCTTTCTACAACCTGTCCCTTTGAGAGGTATTTTCAAGATGACATACCGCCTGCCGCTGGAATGGCTCCAGCCGGTGAAGATGTCGCGTATCATCGCGCATTGGAGCGCCGGCGCCTATCGAGCCTCAGAACTCGACAAGGAGCACTATCACATCATCGTCGAGGGTTCGGGTAACGTGGTCCGTGGCGATCACACCATTGCCGACAACGTGAGCACCGCCGACGACGACTATGCCGCCCATACGCGGGGTTGCAACACCGGATCGATCGGCGTTTCGCTCGCTTGCATGGCCGGAGCTATCGAGAGCCCGTTCCATGCCGGCAAGTTCCCGATGACGGAAACCCAGTGGCATCGCGCCATGGACGTCATCGCGCACCTCGCCGAGTTCTACAAAATCCCGGTCACCCCGAAGACGATCCTTTCCCATGCCGAGGTCAAGCCGAACCTGGGCATCAAGCAAGCCGGGAAGTGGGATTTCACCCGGCTCCCGTTCGCGCCGAACGTCATCGGCGCCAAAGCATGCGGCGACAAGATGCGCGCCGAAGTTAAAGCACGCCTCTAACCAACCTCCCAACATCGAAGGAATCGAACATGCGTTCGCTGATCATCGTATCGGCGGCGGCCTTTGTGCTGTCCGCTTGCACCACTACCACCGGCTCGATCGACACCGCGATCAAGAACGGCCTGCCGAAGACCTGCGCCTTGCTCGAGACGGCCCACGCCGCGTTCATCGCAGCCTCGGCCTCCGGCAACATCAAAGCCTCGACTATCGCCAAGGAGAAGGCCGCCTACGACGGCGTCCGCGTCATCTGCGCCGATCCGTCCAGCGTCACGGCCGCCAACGCGCTCGTTGTTGCGGCCACGGCCTATGCCACCGTTTCCCTCGCCCTCAAAGAAGCCCGCGCGGCTCAGTAGAAAGGAACCAACATGCAGAATGTTTCGAAAGCAATTGCTGCCGCAGTCGGCGGCGCCGGTGTCGGCACTGTCGGCATCCCGTTCATGCCTGAAGGCACGCCCTGGTACGGTTATCTCGCGCTCTACGCGCTCACGATCGGCTTGCCAGCGGTCCTGACCTACCTTGCGCCGAAGAACCAGCAGTAAGCATCATCCGGCCGGCTCTCAACCTCGGGGGCCGGTCTTTTTGATCACGTGTGGCATTGCAGAAAAAACGAGGGGCAAAGAGTGAGCAGCGGGAATGAAGAGATGCCTACCGTCCGAGCACCAGTCTGGAAATGGGAGTGGAACCTAAACACCATCGCGATCCTCGCTGGCTTTTGCGGCGGTCTGGTTGCTTGGGGCATGACATGGGAACGAATGGCCGCGAACCAGGATGCGCACGCGACAAGCCTCGGGAAGCTTGAGGACCGCGTGACGAAGATCGAGACGACGATTCGTCAGATCGACAACCACGAACTCAGGCTTGTCTCTGTCGAGAAGCAGGCCGCCGAGGCCGCGACCTCGATGCGCGCGGTGGAGAACACGCTAAACAGCCTGGCAGCTGATATGCGTGTTACTCGTGAGATCCTACAGCGGATTGAGGCGAGCCAGAGGGAAGGCGGACAACTTCAGAGATGATGCCTTGCGCGAAAGCACCACTCGCTTCCAATGCGAACATTCCTAGGAGAGGACGAAATCAGCGTGCGCCTTGAGTTCGCGGCGAGCGCCTTTATGCCCAAGCGTGCACAGCATGACTTTAACGCCCTCACGGCGGACAAATTTGAACGCAGGCACAAAATCACTATCGCCTGTGACTACTGCTACAGCACGGACTGTATCCCGTAGTGCGAGCCTAGCCATATCCAGTCCAATCCGGATGTCGACGCCCTTCTGGCCGATATCAAGGTCGAAATCTCGGTCTTCGATTTGCCGCGGTTCTTTGATCAATTGTCGCGCCGAGCGCGGCTTCATTTTCCACTGGTGGGGTGTCAGACGAGTCTCCCCCATCCTAATCGCAACCCCGTCCTTCAGTTCGAGCTGGTCGTACAGGCTTTGTGCGTGGCGGTAGCGCTCGGTTGACGCGAGCTGAAACTCTTCACCGCTGACCGGCTGTTTTATTGTTTCGCCTGACGGTGGAGCGTCATAGTAGTATATGCGCAAGAGCTCATAGTTTTTGAGATTGGGATTCGCGCGAATTTCGTCGCATAATGCCATAATGTCATCAGCGGTAGCTGGTTTTCCCAGCGACTCTTTGAGCTTCCGGGTAACGAACCCGCCATCCAGCAAGATGGCATACCGCGCGAGATACATGGCCCCCCTTAAACGGATCCAGCCCATCCAAGCACCGCTATAGCAGCACTTATCGGATGGGCTGTCTCACCGTTTATCTCGTTGTCGGAAAATCCAACTTGAGTCGAGAGATAGTGCCGTACCCATTAACAGTCAATTACCCTCTGAGGGGTTAGCTGCGATTATAGCACATTATTGAAGAATGCTCCTTCGGTTTCGGCCTATCCGTCGAGA
The DNA here is from genome assembly GCF_058792075.1 of Ensifer sp. EB106-03-01-XG145. Lineage (NCBI taxonomy): Bacteria > Pseudomonadati > Pseudomonadota > Alphaproteobacteria > Hyphomicrobiales > Rhizobiaceae > Ensifer > Ensifer sp. EB106-03-01-XG145. The sequence goes on from NZ_JBYTEC010000001.1 coordinate 729,270, forward strand.
TCATCGATCGGCCGATACATAGAGGTTAAGCCGGAGGCCACGAGGCACTGAGACCAGAGGTTCAGATCAACCTTTGTGGCAAGTGTCTTGCTTTGAAATGCAGGCGTGGCCGCACGGCTTACCTTTTTTGCACGGCCAATTGTCGCAACCGGTCGTAAGGACCGAAACAGTCAGCAACATCGTAGTCAACAGGAGCCTCCCAATCAGGCATTCTTTTGTTTTGCAGATGCCAGACAATCAGTTGTCCTCCATCTCGAAAGTGCGGTACTCCCCGCTTTCGCTGTCGTAAACTTCGATCTCCACGTCTGACCCGTACCGATCAATGTTCTCGATCGTCACATCGCGATAGTCGCCGGTCTCGGAGTCGTAGATCTCAATATCCCGTCCTTCCCGAACTAAATTGCCCTTTCCGATCTCGATCGACGCGCCCGTTTCTGTGTCGGTTCCGTCCCAGCCGTAAGCCGGACCGGAAAGCACGACGGTCACGGCGAACAAAATCATACGGTTCATTTAGTCCTCTCTTGGGTCTTGATCTCAGTGGCAGTGGACAGAGCCAGCTTTTTTGTCCATGTGGCAGCACTGTCCAGGCGGTGAGCTTTTTCGACATCCCCCGCCGTGTGCGGAGGCGAAAGTGGTAGAAATGAGAGCCAGCGCTGTGGCCAATGCATACCGCGCGAGGATCGGAAACTTCCCAAATCGCATTACCACCCCCCAGGCTTTGATGATGCGCTGCGTCTACCACAACGGTTGCCTCGGGCATCCGTTTGCCACTCGTATTGGCAATTCCCGGGGTAGGTAGGATAGTAGCCGCTACCGCAGTTGTTGTTCGCGCAGACGGCAATGGCGGTTCCGACCAATGCAACAGCGACAACGGCGGCTGCAGCTTGATTCTCCTGCTGCACCATATTCATGCATTCGATGGGGTCGATGCGGCGACGCGCCAGCTCGCCAGTCAGTTCCTGTGTGAAGGCCAGGTCGGTGTTGGTTATGAAGGTCCGACAGAGCGCGGACTTCGTCACCCGAGCGGGATCTTTGCGAAATTCTGCCTGCGTCGTCGTGCAGCTCGATAAGGCAAACGCCATCGCCACGGCCAGCCTAAGCCGCGAAAATATAACAGATTTCAATTGTATTACCCCCAATTCCCTCGGGGATCATGGCACAACTTAATGAAGAGTCGAGTCTGAAATGCTAAATTAGCGTTGCTGCCATTTTCGAATGCGACGAACTAGTGCCGCGTGCTTTCGGAAGCACCACGCCGAGAAGCCGCTACTGTCGGAGACACCTAGATAGATTTCGGGACAGGGCCGGATAAAGAAATGGCCCCGCTGTCTCGCGGAGCCAAGGAAAGTGCGCTGCTCAAACAGGGTGCTGCCGGCTAGTAACCGAAGTATACTGTCACGCCTTGCCGCCGTTCGTAGCGGTAATAGTCTCGATAGCCGTATCGGTAATGATCACGATAGCCGTAATACCGGGAATAGCGGGGGTAGCACCGGCCGTAGTAATCGCAGGGACGGTGGGCGTATCGCCGTTTCCAGTGGCGATCCGCGTGCTCATGACGATGTTTCCGGTTTTTTACCTGCTCGACATCGCCGGCCTGCACTTGTTCGGGTTTCGGCACGAAGATCGGAGCGGCGTTTAGCGGTAGTGCGAAGGATGCCGCTAGGACTACGGCTCCGAGGGTGGGGAATAGTTTATTCATTTGACGCATCCTCTCTCGTTCTCAGCTTGGTCCCTCAAGCCTGAACCTCAGATGAACTGCCGCGCGCTCGGCTGTTTGTGGAACCTCGCCCTTGAGGGCAGGCCCCAGAGCGCTGGGTCGCTTGGGGCTGGGGTCGCGCTCTGGGGTCACTTGGCGCCAATGACGGAGGGCTGTCCGGTGTTCATTGGTGCGCAACTACCATGGCGGGTGAATTCGGATCCAGCAACGCGGCTAAGACCTTTGCCTGAGCATGCCGGACTTAGGTCCGGGTCCAGGCCCCGCCGGCACCTGGGGCCAAGGGAAACGGTCTGTGAATGCGGGTCGCACCATGTCGAATCCGACAATTGCGCCCTGTGACAGGGTCTGTTCTTATGCGGGCATGACGAAGCTCGAAGACTTGAACTTGCACCCATGGCTCCTTCAGGAGCTCAAAATCTTCGGATATGAGACGGCTGAAGATTTGAAGAATGTGCCATCGGCCGAACTGCTCCGGATACCCCTACTTGGCGGAAGAGTTTGGCGAAAGATCTGCAAAGCGGCCGGACGGGAGCTGTATGACCCATGACCGAGCCCTGTCAGCCGAAATACCGGTGGCACCGCACGCAAAGCTACTGAGATGGTTGAGACCTATTGGGCTTATGCGTTGCTAGGATGAAGAGCGGTTGACACGTGGGGAGGGGAACATTGCGAAAGTTGATCATCGTGGCGACCCTGCTGCTTGCTGGCTGCAGCGAGTCATCTTCAAATTCGTACGACGACGGATACGTGGACGGCTATAACTCGGCACTCTACGACATGTGCAAACTGCTAGAGAGCGAATTCCCTAGCGTAAAGGATGAGATCCAGCAGTGCCGCCGGCGCTAACGATGCAGCCAGTTTAGACGTTTTCTGCGTTCCATGCGTTAATGCGCCATGGCTAAAACAGCGAAGAAATTACAGCCTCCCGCGCCGCCGGCAGATCCGATGCCGAGCTGGGTCGGTCCGTGCGTTGCGACCCTTGTCGACAAGCCACCACCTGGGCCGGCTTGGTCATACGAAGTGAAGTGGGACGGCTATAGGGCTGAATTGCATATTGAGCCCGGCCGGGTGCGGATCCTGACGCGCAATGGTCACGACTGGACCAATCGGTTCCCCTCCATTGCAGCAGAGGCGCCGCAGCTCGGCGTCAATACCGCGATCCTCGACGGCGAGGCTGTCGTGCTCGACGATAAGGGCCGATCGGACTTCGGCTTGCTGCAGCGCGCCCTCGGGCGCCGGCCGGGCTTACATGGCCCCGGCGAAATCCTCCTTATGGCTTTCGATCTTCTTTACCTCGACGGTCGCGACCTGCGGCGGCAACCGCAGGCCGAGCGCCGGCAGTTTCTCAAGCAGCTTCTAGCCGGCCGCGACGGCGCGATCCTTCTTTCCGAAGAGGTCGATGCGGATGGGGCGGAATTCTTCCGTGCCGCCTGCGAACTTGGACTAGAAGGCATCATCGCGAAGCGGCGAGATAAGCCCTATCACTCTGGCCGTCGACCGGAATGGCTCAAGATCAAATGCGCTCGCCGCGACTGGTTCGTGATCGTCGGCTATGAGCCGTCGACCATGCCAGGCGCAATTGGCCGGCTGCTCCTGGCCGCGAGGAAGGGTGATGATCTCGTCTACGTCGGAGGGTGCGGCACTGGATGGAGCATCAAGGAATCGACCGACCTGCGGCAGCTGCTCGACGCGATCCCGACGAAACGTCCCCCGGTCCCACTGAAGAGAAAGGGCGCGGTCTTCGCGGAACCGCTGTTCGTCGCTTTGGTCGAATATCGAGCATGGACACAGGAAGGCAAACTGCGGCACCCTTCGTTCAAGGGGGTGCATGCTCTCGACGAGCAAACCGTCTACGAGATCGAGGCCTGAGCCGTCACTTCGGATCCGCCCGACCGCGCAGTTTCGGGTCTGGCGATCCTCGGGCCGTTTCAAAGTACCGGGTACTTTGACCGGTGGGCATCGAGCGCACGCATAGCTCTCTGGCCGGCCTTGGTGAGCCAGATTTGATCCGGGTTCCCTTGGCGATCCGACTCCGCGCTCACGTCGATGTATCCGCGTGATTGAAGCTTCTCCTGAGTGTGCCGTCCGAAGTTCTTCAGCTTATACCAGTCGATCGGCGTTTCGGCTCCGAATGCCATCAGATATTTCATCGCTTTCGCTTCACGGTGGTCGAAAGGCGGCTGGATCGGTTCGGGCGGATGTTGGCTATAGGGGATGTCCCACGGGTTCGGTTCCGGAGTTGTCGCCTCTTCGTCCGTCGGGTCGGTCGAGTACAATCGGAGCTTATAGTGCTCCGTTTCGATCTCTATAGTGATGCCATGGCGTTTTGCCACCGCCGCCAGTCGGTTTAGTTCAGCCTGCTTGATGAGGGCCTTCGTGGTCACGTCCGGCTTTCCAAGTCTCTGAGTACGACATCAACTTTAAGCGTCGACAATCCGATCTGCCAGCGTCTCATCGTTCATTGCGTGCCCATAGGTGGCAAAGACGTGGTGGGCTGATTTCCAGCCTCCCAGCTTGGCGACTGTGATCGGGTCAACCCCTTTGTGCAGCATCGCCGTTGCGAAGCCGTGGCGGCAAGAATGAAATGTCAGTGGCTTGATCCCGGCTCGTTGGACGGCCGCGCGCCATGGCCACTTGGCGCTGTAGAGCGATGAATACTTGAACACCTTCGAACTCGGTTCTCTATTGCTCTGAATGCCGCCTATCGCCTCGACGAGGACCGACGGCATGTGAGCCTTCCGCTCTGTTCTGACCTTGCTCTGTCGGATAAGCGCCGTACCCGAAGACAAGTCCAAGTCTTTCCAACGAACGTTCACGGCTTCCGATATCCGGGCTCCAGTCAGAAACATGAAGCAGCACAGCGCCCCAAGATGCGGGTTCGCCTGCGCCATGAACTTCTGCACCCATTCCCAAGTTGCCGGTTCCTTGGCTTTCGTCTCGACCGGGAAGCGCTTCACCTTGAGATGCCGGCACAGATCCATGTCCGCTGCATGGTTGATGACCGCCTGCATCGGCACGATGACTTGTCTGTTCCTCGTGGCCGCTGAGCCGTTCGGATAAAGAGCGACTGCTGCCTGCCTTACCTTTCCGGAGTTGATTGAACGGACAAGGGTATCCTTCCAGTAGCTCACTAGCTTAACGAGGAAGCGATCGGACTTTTGGGCATCTAGGTAGAGCGAGACGGCTTGTGAAAATGTCAGGACTGCCTCGGGACCGTAGAGTTCGCTTTTCCACTCGGTCGACTCCCTTTGGGCGACGATCCTTTCTGCTGTTTCTTTGTCAGCCGTGAAAGTAGAGCCTCGTAGCCTTCTGTGGGCAATCGTGCCCCGATAGTGCCAGATCTTGCCGCGACGATAGATGACGAGGGACATGGTCGACTAGCCTCCAAGATTGCCTCAATATCTTCAGGAAGCAGGAACATGACGTTCCCTATAATCCGGCAAGCACCCAGTGCTCTCGCTCTTGCCCGCAGAGTTCGCTCCGACACATGCACCCCGGCAGCCTGAAGCTGCGCAATCGCGGCGGCGGGTGTAATCGCACTTTTCAAATCGCTCGACATTATTCGGGTCCGTATTGGCCCAGTGAAGCAATCTAGGTTTTAGACGGCCGCTTTGCCGGTGTGCCTCTCAGTTGGGCAGTAAGCTTTAAGCGGAGAGCCTCTTGGGCAGTCATACCTTTCATCGGCGCTGGCGCTTCAATCTTACCCACGTTGGGCGCGGGCAGCCGGCATTTTTCGATCATTCTCCGAATGCCATTGCGAGTCACGAAATCCTTGTTAGCGATCCTGATGATTTCGAGGTTGCCCTTGCGAGCTTCGGTGCGCAGCGATGATTTGGTGAGTTCACCACGAAAGAAGAGCTTCGCCGCCCGAGAGAGCGAAATCAGTTCATCGTCGCCAATGTCGTTACTGTCCATCGCCGAAACCTCATCGGTTCGATAACTACCGTTTTCGAGGACCTCGCACCGGAGCCAAGCCAGGCCTGTCCAGTCGTGCGGCCCTCTCTCGCTTCGGTACGGCAACCGGACGTTCTGGAACTTTCCCTTTTTCTGCACCGGCCTCTTGGTCCGCGGCCGTCGAAACATTTCGTTCGAATGCTTCAACATCTTCGCGGCGGATACGGACCAGCTTACCACCGAGTTTGAAATGGGGCAGCTTTCCATTGGCAATTAGGTTTCGCACATGTCGTTCAGAGCACGCCCACTCTTCAGCGAGCATTGAAGGGGTGAGTACGCGAGGCAGCTCCTTCTCTGGTGAGATGGTTGAACCGAGAGGTGGTTGTAGTCCCGCCGCGGATGTTGTTCCACGCTGGAATAAATTCTCCAAAGCCTGGCCCATCGAGGCCAAGACCGCCGCTGCATTCTGCTCCGACGGATCAGTGGCATATCGTTCGATCGATTCGTCGATGATCCCGGCCGCCGCATCTTGCCTAGCCTTGTGGCGTGCGAGTGCCCTTACGAATTTGATCAAAGGGCTGTCGGACATATTTTCCTCTCCTCGCAATTACTTGACGATGCGAACGCCTTCGCCGCCAGTGGATGTCTCCCCATCTGCAACGAACACTACTCCCGCAGCCTGCAGCGCTGCCTGGATGTCTAGAAGCGTCCGATCGTAGGGTGTCCTCTTTCCTCTTTCCCAGGTCGCGATTGTCGCTGGGGCTACTTTCGCTGCTTCGGCCAATTGGCCTTGAGACCAACCGATCAGGGCCCGGGCCGCTCTGCACTGTGCGGGAGATATTAACAAAATACACCAACCTTGAATGAATTATGTTGACCTGATGCGTTTAATAAGGTTATAGAATTTACATAAGGTTAACGCAAGAAAGGATTTCGCTATGCCGAACACAACAGTTCAGGCAGCCGCCGAAGGCTTGCCTAAAGACGATTTGCCGCTGGCGCGCATAAACCGCCTCGCGGCCGAACTATCTCATGCGCTCAACGACTACGGACTTGATTGCCATGCTGTGATCTATCCATCGAAGAAGATGGAATACTCGTGTGGGATAATTCTGGATGGTCTCGGGCGGGTGCAGAACCCGGTCGTCCCCACTGGCAGGGGCAGCTATCGGAGACTTCAGGAAACCACTTTGGAGGAAATTCTCCGGTCATACGACAACGCGCCGGCTGAATTTCGAGATGAGACACGCGATGAAGTCATTGCGCATTGGTGGCTGGCTGAGGCGAAAGCAAATGCCTTGAAGCAGTTCGGGAGCGTGGGTGTGAGCCAAAAGGAGGGCGTTCAATGACTTTGGTCAATAGGAGATACGTACTTGGCGGGATGGTCGCTCTCGTCGCGCCCCCGGTGGCTGCGCAGTCGAAAGAGGTCGCATTCGATTTAAAAGGTTGGATCGAAACAGCCGACGCGCAGGAGGTCGCGAGCTATCTCGCGGAGCAGCTTGCAGCCACCATGCGCAGGGCCAATCCTGGTCGAAGCTGGCGATCGGTCATCGAACACGAGCATAGTTTCGTGCTGATCTGCGGAGACCCTGTTTGAAGAAATTGCTATCACCGAACGACCCGCCGCTTCAATGTGGCGGGTTTTTTATGGATTACGACTCATCCAGGCAGGGCTGGATTGGTGCGTTTAGGCCACGCGACATGTTGCGTTTCATGTCGCGTGGAGTTGCCGAGTCCTCATTGAAACCGTTGGAAATCAAGGGAATCCTGTTGCAACACGTGCGACATGAAATACGTCGGAAATGGATGCGGCTATTCGTCTTAAGCTATTGATTCTATTATGGAAAGTGGTTGGCTGGGGAACCTGGATTCGAACCAGGACTAACGGAGTCAGAGTCCGCTGGTCTACCGTTAACCTATTCCCCAAGGTCGCTGGCGGGCGCTGCCCGTCGCGTCGGTGTGGCGGGCTTATAAACAAAAGCGCGACCAATGCAAATACCTTTTGGCAAAAAAAATGCGAACTCGATGTGGCGGCGGGATTTTTGCACCGATTTGCCGGTACCGACGGTACGTCGTAGTGCCGCCCATTTGCGGCCGGGCGGCGGCGCTGGACACGATTGCGAGGGGGTGTAGATCGCCATCGCCGTCCGCAGTGTTGACCGTATCCGGCCTTACCCCTTGGCAGCACAGTCAAAAACAGTTTGGCGAACGGGGCTTGCGCTGGTACAGTCGCGCCAACGAAAAATCGAGAGAGCGCCTTGAGCGGCCCTAGGGCTTGCGCGGCGCCATGGTTGAGACAAGTGAAAGACCCCGATCACGGCGAAAAGCCGTCCGAATCCGGGGCGTCGGCAGCAGGCCGCAGTGATGGATCGAAGCTCGGTCCGCGCAACGGCAAGGGCAAGCGGAAACGACGCAAGTCGTCTGCTTCGCCGTCTGCAATTGCCAGCCAGCCCGGCACTGCCGGCATGGCAGGGCGTCCCGCAGGAGAGAACGAGGCGGAACCGGCGCGCAAGCGCAAACGGCGTCGTCGTTCGAAATCCGCAAAACAACAGGCCGCAGTCGCGTCCGCGCCGCAGGGCGGCAGCGCGCAACTCGTTGAGTCGTCGCTCGGCGAGCGCAAGGGCCACAAGCGCAGCAAGAAGGCGCGGCATCGCCGTGGGCTCCAGGGGCGTCCGCTCACGAGCGGCGAGCGCCAGCCGGCCCAGCAAAGGGCTGCCGATGGCGGCAATGGGCGATCGGGGCCCTCCGCCTCCAACGGGCAGACGGCGTCACAGCAGCGGCCGGGCCAGCGCGCCGATCAACCGCGCGCGCCCTATGTTGCCGCCAGCGAACCGCCGGCGCCGCTTTATGCCGCGCTTGACCTCGGCACCAACAATTGCCGGCTTTTGATCGCTCAGCCGACGCGCCCCGGCCAGTTCCGGGTGGTCGACGCCTTTTCGCGCATCGTTCGCCTGGGCGAGGGGCTCGGTGCCAGCGGCCGGTTGTCAGACGAGGCGATGGAGCGCGCGGTCGAAGCGTTGAAGATCTGCGCCTCGAAGCTCGGTGCCCGCACGATTCGCCGCAGCCGCCTGATCGCGACGGAGGCCGCGCGCGCCGCCGAAAACGGCGAAAGCTTCCTTGAGCGGGTGGCGCGGGAGACCGGCCTTGATCTCGAGATCATCAACCGCGAAACCGAAGCGCGGCTTGCCGTCTCCGGCTGCTCGTCGCTCGTCGATCGCGAGACCCGTTCGGTCGTGCTCTTCGATATCGGCGGCGGCTCGTCCGAGATCGCCGTCATCCGCATCGGCGATTCCAGGTCGAACCGGCTTGCCAATCACATCACCCACTGGACCTCGCTGCCGGTCGGCGTCGTCACGCTCTCCGAGCGCCATGGCGGCCAGCACGTGACGCCGGCAAGCTTCGAGGCGATGGTGCAGGAGGTGGAGGGCATGCTCTCCCGCTTCGACAGCCCACCGGTCGAGGCGCTGGCAAACGGCGCCTCCGGCAGCGGCTTCCACCTGATCGGCACATCCGGCACGGTCACGACACTTGCCGGCGTGCATCTCGACCTGCCGCGCTACGATCGCCGCCGCGTCGATGGCCTGTGGCTCACCGATGACGAAGTCTCCGCCATGCAGGCGCGCCTGCTCTCCTGGGATTTCAATGCGCGTGCCGCCAATCCCTGCATCGGTCCGGATCGTGCCGACCTGGTGCTGGCCGGCTGTGCGATCCTCGAAGCGATCCGCCGCCGCTGGCCGTCGACGCGCATGCGTGTCGCCGATCGCGGCCTGCGCGAAGGGCTGCTCACCGATATGATGGCGGACGACGGAGCCTGGCGCCGCTCGCGGCCGCGCCGTCACCAGCGCGGCGCCAACGCCGGCAGCCAGGAAGGAAACAAGGCATGACGAAACCCCCTGTTGGCGGCAACCGCAGCGGCCGCAAGCTTGGCCAGAAGGTCAAGAAGGGCAAGCTCAAGGCATCCTCCCGCCGCTGGCTGGAGCGCCACATCAACGATCCCTATGTGCAGCGCGCCCAGCTCGAGGGCTATCGCGCCCGTGCGGCGTTCAAGCTTTTGGAGATCGACGAGAAGCACAAGATCCTGAACGGCGCTCGCCGCATCATCGACCTCGGTGCCGCCCCCGGAAGCTGGACGCAGATCGCCGCCAAGGTCACCAATTCGACCGATGCCGATCCCCGCGTTGCGGCGATCGACTTCCTCGAAGTGGACCCGATCCCGGGCGTGCGTATTCTGCAGATGGACTTCCTCGACCCTGAAGCGCCGGAAAAGCTCAAGGAAGCGATCGGCGGTACGCCGGATCTGGTGATTTCGGACATGGCGGCACCGACGACCGGACACCGCCAGACCGACCACCTGCGCACCATGCATCTCTGCGAGGTCGCCGCCTATTTCGCCGTCGACGTGCTTGCCGAGGGCGGGCATTTCCTGGCGAAGACCTTCCAGGGCGGCACGGAGCGCGAACTGCTCAATATGCTCAAGCAGAATTTCCGTCAGGTCATCCATGTGAAGCCGGCATCGTCGCGGTCCGAATCGGTCGAAATGTTCCTGCTCGCCAAGGGCTTCAAGGGGCGCCAGAAGGCCGCCAGCGAGACGGAAGCCGAAGACGAGGCGGCGGAATAGCATGCTGCTCTACGTGACCGTTGGCACCAACGATCTCGAACGCGCCGGCGCGTTCTATGACGCGGTGCTGCCAGCGCTCGGCTATCACCGTCAGCGGCAGGACGAAACCGAAATCGGCTATGGTGCTGCGGGCGACCGCATCCGCTTCTGGGTGGTGACGCCCTTCAACCGCGCGCCCGCCACCTACGGCAACGGCGTGAGCATCGCGTTTGACGCCGAGACGCGCTCAGCCGTCGATGCCTTCCACGCGGCAGCCCTTGCCAATGGCGGCACGGACGAGGGTGCGCCGGGGCTGCGCCCGTTCCACGCGAACTTCTACGGCACGTGGGTTCGCGATCTCGACGGCAACAAGATCGCCGCCGTGTGCGAGCGCCCTGAATAAACTCGCTATGGCGCCGTCCTTTCGGACGGAAAATCGCCGCGCGTTTCCCTGAAATATCCTTACTTCCCCGCGGCCGACTCGACTTCGCGCACTGGTAGCCGGTGCCCGGAAACCGAGGCGCCGGCGTTCTTCGCCATGGTCAGGAACGGGATCGCCGCGATCAGGTTGGCGCCGGCGATGATCATGAAGGCGGTGTGGAAATCGTCGAGCTGCAGCGGGCCGCCGCTGAGTTTGGTCTCGATTTCCAGGATCGCGCCGGCAACGGCGACGCCGAGCGCCAGGCTGATCTGCTGCAGCACCGCGCTCATCGAGGTCGCCTTGCTGGCGTCCGCATCGTCGATATCGGCGAAGGAAAGCGCGTTGACGCTGGTAAAGAAGAAGGAACGGGCGAAGCCTGCAATCAGCAGGATGGTGATCATCACCAGATAGGGCGTCGCCGGCGTGAAGAAGCCATTGGCGAAGGTGGTAATCGCGGCGAGGATTGCGGCGAGGATCAGGGTCGTACGGAAGCCGGCGAAGGCAAGCACGCGCCGCGCGTAGAACTTGGTGGTAATGGCTCCGACTGCGCCGATGAAGGTGATGAGGCCGGACTGGAACGGGTTGAGCCCGAAGCCCACCTGCAGCATCAAGGGCATCAGGAAAGGCACCGCGCCGACCGAGATGCGAAAGATCGTGCCGCCGATCGAGGCGGCGCGAAAGGCGCTGTCCTTGAAGAGGTTGAGGTCGAGAACCGGTGCCGGATGGCGCCGGGCGTGACGGATGTAGAGCAGGGTCGCGACCGCGCCGACGACCACCGAAGCGATACCGACGATCGGCGGTAGGGCCGGCAGGCTGATCACCGACAGGCCGAAGACGATGCCGGAGGCGGCGATGCCGCCGAGCAGGAAACCGACAGCGTCGACCGGTGGAGGATCGCGCGGCTCCATTTTGGGCAGATAGATGCCCGAGAGGATGTAGCCGGCGATGCCGACAGGCACGTTGATCAGGAAGATCCAGTGCCAGGAGAAATAGGTGGTGATGAAGCCGCCGAGCGGCGGTCCGGCGAGCGGCCCGACCAGAGCCGGGATCGTCAAAAGCGCCATGGCCGAGACGAGTTCGCTGCGCGGCGTGCCGCGCACCAGCACGAGGCGGGCGACCGGCGTCATCATCGCCCCGCCCATGCCCTGCAGGAAGCGCGAGAAAACGAAGGCGACAAGGCTGTTGGAGATGGCGCAGAAAATGGAACCGGCGATGAAGACGAGGATCGCCGCGCGGAAAATCTTCTTGGCGCCGAAGCGGTCCGCCATCCAGCCGCTAAGCGGAATGAAGATCGCAAGCGACACCATATAGGCGGTCAGCGCCAGCTTGAGCGTGATCGGCCCGACGCCGATGTCGCGGGCGATGGCCGGCAGCGACGTGGAAATCACGGTCGAGTCCATCTGCTCCATGAAGAGAGCGACGGCAAGGATCATCGGGACGATACGGTTCATGGAATGTGCTTCGAAGACGGCCAGCGATAGTGAGAAGCTAATGCCGGTGATGGCTTTTGTCGGGGCGAAACCGGTGATTGCGGATCAAAAGCCTGTGATCCCGGCTGGCCCTCGCTGTCAAGACGCTAGTTCTGGCCCAGTTGTCCATGGGGCAACGGGATCCAACAGGGCAACGAAGTGGGATGGACCATGAGTGAGATGTCGATGAAGCGCCGGACCTTGATGGGGGCGGGAACGCTGGGGTGCTGGCTGCGCCATCGTTGATGACGGGCGTTGCGGTGGCTGAGGAAAAGGCGGAAAAGACCGACATGAACGCTAGCCATCCCCCGATCCGATCTCTCAAGCTTGGCGTTTCAAGCTCGTCGTCGTCAATGACGGCACGCGCGTCACCGAGAAACCGCATGAGATCTATGGCACCAACCAGCCACAGCAGGCGGTTGCGGAACTGCTGCAACAGAACTTTCTGCCGACCGAAGCGCTGGTCAACAGTTTCTCGCCGGTTCTCGTCGATACCGGAACGGATGTCGTGCTCTTCGATACCGGCAGGGGCGAGGGCGGCCGCCAGGCCGGTATGGGCCGCCTGGCCGAAGGCATCCGTGCCGCCGGCTATGCGCCGGAGCAGATTTCGGTCGTGGTGGTGACTCATATGCACGGCGATCACATCGGCGGCCTCATGGAGGCCGGCAAGCCGGCATTCGCCAATGCCCGCTACGTGATGGGTGAAGCCGAATATGCCTTCTGGAAGGACCCGGCACGGGCAGGCACGCCGGCGGAAAATGGGCACAAGGCGGTGCTGGAGAAGATAGTGCCGCTGGCGGAGAAGACGACTTTCATCGGCGACGGCGCCGAGATCGTGCCCGGTATCTCGGCCGTCGCCGCCTTCGGTCATTCGCCGGGTCACATGGTGTTCCGTCTCGATTCCGACGGCAAGGGCATGATGCTGACGGCCGATACCGCCAACCACTATGTGCTGTCGTTGCAGCGCCCCGATTGGGAAGTGCGCTTCGACATGGACAAGGCGAAGGCGGCCGAAACGCGCCGCAGGGTTTTCGACATGATCGCCAGCGACCGGCTGCCCTTCATCGGCTACCACATGCCGTTCCCGGCCGTCGGCTTCGTCGAGAAACAGGGCGAAGGCTACCGCTTCGTTCCCGTCAGCTATCAGCTCGATATCTGATCGGTATCGAGCCGGGTGAGGGGCTGCATCTCGCGAAATTGCTGCTCTGCAACAAATATCGGCCGAAGGCGGGACATTTCCCGGCTTTGGCTATTTTCATCCTGACATATCCGTGTTACGAGCCCTCGCCAACTTCCAAGACACGCTTTGAAGTCGCCCGGTGGACAAATCGCAGCCCGTCCCCGGGGGTTTTCGTTTATTGAAGGGAATTGGCCATGGCGCGCATCATCGAAACGGCAACTGGTCTGGAGGCTTTGACCTTCGACGACGTTCTGCTCCTGCCCGGACATTCCGAAGTCATGCCGGGTCAGACCAATATCGCAACCACCATTGCCCAGGACATTGACCTCAACCTGCCGATCCTGTCTTCGGCGATGGACACGGTGACCGAAGGGCGCCTCGCGATCGCCATGGCACAGGCCGGCGGCATTGGTGTCATCCACCGCAACCTGACGCCGGCCGAGCAGGCCGAAGAGGTTCGCCAGGTCAAGAAGTTCGAAAGCGGCATGGTCGTCAACCCGGTGACGATCGGCCCCGACGCCAAGCTCGCCGATGCGCTGGGCCTCATGAAGCAGCACGGCATTTCCGGTATCCCGGTCGTCGAGAACGGCGGCGCCGGTGGCCAGAAACAGGGTCGTCTCGTCGGCATCCTCACCAACCGTGACGTCCGCTTCGCTTCCGATCCGAACCAGAAGATCCATGAGCTGATGACCCATGAGAACCTGGTCACGGTCAAGGAAAGCGTCGACCAGCAGGAAGCCAAGCGCCTCCTGCACGCGCACCGCATCGAGAAGCTTTTGGTCGTCGACGCCGACGGTCGCTGCGTCGGTCTCATAACCGTCAAGGACATCGAGAAGGCGCAGCTCAACCCGAACGCCTCGAAGGATGCACAAGGGCGCCTTCGTGCCGCCGCCGCCATCTCCGTCGGTGACGATGGTTTTGAGCGTGCGGAGCGTCTGATCGATGCCGGCGTCGACCTGATCGTCGTCGACACCGCCCACGGCCACTCGCAGCGCGTGCTCGACGCCGTCGCCCGCGTCAAGAAGCTCTCCAACTCCGTTCGCATCATGGCGGGCAACGTCGCCACTGCCGCCGGCACCAAGGCGCTGATCGATGCCGGTGCGGATGCGGTCAAGGTCGGCATCGGCCCGGGCTCGATCTGCACCACCCGCATCGTCGCCGGTGTCGGCGTTCCGCAGCTGGCCGCGATCATGAGCGCCGTCGAAGCTGCCCAGGCGGCCGGCATTCCCGTCATCGCCGACGGCGGCATCAAGTTCTCCGGCGACCTTGCCAAGGCGATCGCTGCCGGCGCTTCGGCCGTCATGATCGGCTCGCTGCTTGCCGGTACCGATGAAAGCCCGGGCGAAGTGTTCCTCTACCAGGGCCGTTCCTTCAAGGCCTATCGCGGCATGGGTTCCGTCGGCGCCATGGCCCGTGGCTCGGCGGACCGCTACTTCCAGGCGGAAGTACGCGACACGCTGAAGCTCGTTCCGGAAGGCATCGAAGGCCAGGTTCCCTACAAGGGCCCGGTTGCAGGCGTGCTCCACCAGCTCGCCGGCGGCCTCAAGGCCTCCATGGGCTATGTCGGTGGCCCGACCATCAAGGAATACCAGGAGCGCGCGCAGTTCGTACGTATCTCCGGCGCCGGCCTTCGCGAAAGCCACGCCCATGACGTGACGATCACCCGCGAAAGCCCGAACTATCCGGGCGCGCACTGATCGCGATTGCATTCGAAGGGCGCCGCGTCATCTCGCGGCGCCCTTCGCCTTTTCAGATTAAGTGTTTTTCAGAATAAGCTTTTTTCAGGGAGCAGCGCATGACGGGTTTCGAGATCTTCTGGCCGATCGTGGTCCATGTCTTTCTCGTCTTCTGCCTCTACGCTCTCCTATCCTTCCGCCGCAGGCGGCTGGTGCGCGCCGGTAAGGTGCATGCGGCCCAGTTTCGCGAGAACCGTGACGAGCCGGGCGAAAGCCTGGTGGTGAAGAACAGCATCGCCAACCAGTTCGAGCTGCCCGTTCTCTTCTACGTCTGCTGCGTGCTGCTCTACATCACCGAGGCCGACAACATCGTCTCCCTCGCGCTTGCCTGGCTTTTCGTCGTCCTGCGCTACGTGCACGCCTTCGTACATGTCACGAACAACCGCATCCGCTATCGCCGCCCGCTGTTCATGGGCGGCGTCGCGACGCTTTTCGCCATGTGGGTGTGGCTTGCCGTCTGGATGGCGATGAGCTGATCCCGGTTCGCACCCCAAGCGAATTGGCGCAAATCTGAGACAGTCTGCGCGAACAATCCTCGCGCCTTGATGCGTATCAAATACCCGATGCCGCCTTTGCGGGTAGTCTTTCCGAGTTGGACGACAACGCATCGGAGGACGAGATGACCGCAACGATGAAAGCCGCCGTGGTACGCGAATTCGGCAAGCCGCTGGTAATCGAGGATGTGCCGATACCGGAGCCGGGCCCCGGCCAGGTGCTGATCAAATACGAAGCGACCGGTGTCTGCCATACGGACCTGCACGCCGCCAACGGCGATTGGCCGGTAAAGCCGAAGCCGCCTTTTATCCCCGGACACGAAGGCGTCGGTTATGTCGCCAAGCTTGGCAGCGGCGTCACACACCTGAAGGAAGGCGACCGCGTCGGCGTGCCGTGGCTGCACACGGCCTGCGGCGGTTGCACGCCCTGCCGTACCGGCTGGGAAACGCTCTGCGGCAGCCAGCAGAATACCGGCTACTCCGTCAACGGCACCTTTGCCCAATACGGCCTTGCCGATCCGGATTTTGTCGGGCGCCTGCCGGCAAAGCTTGAATTCGGACCGGCCGCACCGATCCTCTGCGCCGGCGTCACCGTCTATAAGGGCCTGAAGGAAACCGAAGTGCGTCCTGGCGAATGGGCGCTGATTTCCGGCATCGGCGGGCTCGGCCACATGGCGGTGCAATATGCCAAGGCAATGGGCATGCATGTCGCCGCCGTCGATATCTTCCCGGACAAGTTGGCGCTTGCGCGAAAACTCGGTGCTGACCTCGTCGTCGATGCGCGTGACAAGGACGCGGTCGAGCAGGTTCAGAAGGCGACCGGCGGCGTGCACGGCGCACTGGTGACGGCGGTGGCACCCAAGGCGATGGAGCAGGCGTTCAACATGCTGCGCTCCAAGGGGACCATGGCGCTCGTCGGCCTGCCACCCGGCCAGATGTGCCTGCCGATCTTCGATACGGTGCTGAAGCGCATCACCATCCGCGGTTCGATCGTCGGCACGCGGCAGGATCTCGAGGAGTCGCTGGAGTTCGCCGGCGAGGGCAAGGTCGCCTCGCACTTCACCTGGGACAAGATCGAGAACATCAACGCGATCTTCAAACGCATGGAGGAAGGCAAGATCGACGGTCGGATCGTGCTCGATCTCAACGGCTGATCGGCCAAAACGAAACACGCAGCAGTAACGCAAGTTTGTATGTTCGCAACCGCCCGCCGACTTATTCTGTCGCGGGCGGTTCTGTCTGCCGCCGCGGGAGAACGAACCGAAGGAGGCTGATATGCAGGAACCGACAATCACACAGGCGATGATTGACGCCTATGACGAATACACGCATCTGACCCTCGATCGCCGCCGTTTTATGGAAAAGCTCACCGGACTGGCCGGTTCCGCGGCTGCGGCCGCGGCGATCGCACCACTGCTTGCTGCCAACGGCGCCAAGGCGGAAATCGTTGCGGCGACCGATACCCGTATCACCGGCGAGGATATCTCTTACCCCGGGGCTGGCGGCGACATGAAGGGTTACCTCGTTCGCCCAGCGGAGGTGAGCGGAAAACTGCCGGCGGTGATCGTCATTCACGAGAACCGCGGGCTCAATCCGCATATCCGCGACGTTGCTCGACGGATGGCGCTCGAAGGCTTCCTGGCGCTTGCACCGGACTTCCTGTCGCCGTCGGGTGGAACGCCGACGGACGAGGACAAGGCACGCGAGATGATCGGCGCGCTGGATGCGGCAGCAACGACGGCGAATGCAGTTGCGACCGTGGCCTTCCTGGAAGGGCACCAGCAATCGACGGGGAAGGTTGGTGCCATCGGCTTCTGCTGGGGAGGTGGCCTCGTCAACCGGCTTGCTGTCGGCTCGCCCGATCTCAGGGCCGGCGTCGCCTATTACGGCGCGCAGCCCAAGGCGGAGGATGTGCCGAAGATCAAAGCCGCCCTGCTGCTGCACTATGCCGGGCTCGACGAACGCATCAATGCCGGCATCGACGCCTATCAAAAGGCGCTGAAAGACGACGGCAAGGACGCGACGATCTATGTCTATGACGGCGTCAACCATGCCTTCAACAACGACACCTCGGCCGCGCGCTATGACAAGGCTGCCGCCGATCTCGCCTGGGGCCGGACGGTGGAATTCCTGAAGGCCAAGCTCGCCTGAGCGCGTCTTAACTCAGGCGGCCGCCGCCCGGATAATATCGTCGGCGCAGTCGCTGATTGCCGTTGCGAGCGCTTCCATGTCGCGCTCGCGCGGACTGCTGCGCCGCCAGACGAGGCCGATCTCGCGGGCCGGCTCGGGTGCGGCGAAGGGCACGATGCGGATCGAATTGCGTGCGGCCTCGGTCGCAATGGCGATTTCAGGGATCAGCGTCATGCCCATGCCATTGGCAACCATCTGCAGGAGCGTCGTCATCGAGGTCGCGCCGAACGAGACAAGGCGGCGCTTGCCGGCGGTGCTGCAGACGGCGAGCGCCTGGTCGCGCAGGCAATGGCCTTCTTCGAGCAGGAGCAACTGTTCGACATCCACCTGATCTTCGGTCAGCGGCGACATCAGGATGTTTCGCTCGTCGTCCGCCATCGCCATGTAGAAGCGGTCGGAAAAGAGCGGTTTCGTCGACAGCCCGTCGGTTTCGATCGGCAGGGCCGCGACGACGGCGTCGAGCAGACCCTCGCCGAGATCGGCGACCAGCCTCGATGTCACCGATTCCTTCAACTCGATCTCGATCGCCGGATAGACGCGGCGCAGATGCGGCACCAGCCGCGGCACGAGATAGGGCGCAAGCGTCGGGATGACGCCGATGCGGATCCGCCCTTCGAGCGTGCCGGAGCTGGCGCGTGCGCTCTGTTCCAGCATGTCCACGTCGGCGAGGATGGTGCGGGTGCGGGCCAGCACCTCTTCACCCTTGCGAGTGAGGAAAACGCCGCTGCGGCTGCGCTCCACCAGCTTCACCCCCAGGTGGTTTTCCATTTCCATGATCTGGGCGGAGAGCGCCGGCTGGCTGACATGGACCAGTTCGGCGGCCTTGCCGAAGTGGCGAGCGGAGGCAAGAGCCTCGAAATAGCGCATCTGTCGAAGTGTAAGCATGATAAGAAAATCCTATCAATTTTTAATTTTTATGCAATTGGAGATTATCGAAGCCCTGTGGGAAAACCGTCTGGCCAAGGCGTCCGGGCTTTGAGCGCCGCGCGAATTGCGGCTGGCAGCCCCTCAGGCTGCTGTCGGGCAGATCTTGTCCGATCTCCCGGGCGCGAACCCTATGACAGGAGGACGCGATGTCAGATCGACCCATATTGACGACGAGTGCCGGAGCGCCGGTGCCCGACAACCAGAATTCGCTGACGGCCGGTCCGCGTGGCGGCGTCATGATGCAGGACTACCAGCTTATCGAAAAGCTGTCGCATCAAAACCGCGAGCGCATTCCCGAGCGCGCGGTGCACGCCAAGGGCTGGGGCGCCTATGGGACGCTGAAGATCACAGGCGATATCTCCAGATACACCAAGGCCAAGGTTCTGCAGCCGGGCGCTGAGACCCCGATGCTGGCGCGCTTCTCGACTGTTGCCGGTGAACTGGGTGCTGCCGACGCCGAACGCGACGTGCGCGGCTTCGCGCTGAAATTCTATACGCCCGAGGGCAATTGGGATCTCGTCGGCAACAACACGCCGATCTTCTTCGTCCGCGATGCCTACAAGTTCCCGGATTTCATCCACACACAGAAGCGCCACCCGAAGACCAACCTGCGTTCGGCGACCGCCATGTGGGATTTTTGGTCGCTTTCGCCGGAAAGCCTGCACCAGGTGACGATCCTGATGTCGGACCGCGGATGTCCGGTATCGCCGTTGCACATGAACGGCTACGGCTCCCACACCTTCTCCTTCTGGAACGACGCCGGCGAGCGCTATTGGGTGAAGTTCCACTTCAAGACCCAGCACGGCCACAAGTTCTACACCAATGCGGAAGCCGCCGAGGTGATCGGCCGGACGCGCGAAAGCTATCAGGAAGCGCTCTATGGCGCGATCGAGGAGGGCAACTATCCCCGCTGGACGCTGCAGGTGCAGATCATGCCGGAACTCGACGCGGAGAAGACACCCTACAATCCCTTCGACGTCACCAAGGTCTGGACGCATGCGGACTATCCGCCGATCGAGGTCGGCGTTCTGGAGCTCAACCGCAACCCGGAGAACTATTTCGCCGAGGTCGAGAACGCCGCCTTCTCGCCGTCGAACATCGTGCCCGGCATCGGCTTCTCGCCGGACAAGATGCTGCAGGCGCGGCTCTTCTCCTATGCCGATGCCCACCGCTATCGGCTCGGCACACACTACGAGCACATCCCGGTCAACCGACCGAAATGCCCGGTGCATCACTATCACCGTGATGGCCAGATGAACACGTTCGGCGGCATCCAGACCGGCAATCCGGATGCCTATTACGAGCCGAACTCGTTCAACGGCCCGGTCGAGCAGCCGTCCGCAATGGAGCCTCCGCTGCGCATCAGCGGCGATATGGCCCGCTACGACCACCGTGAAGGCAACGACGACTACAGCCAGCCGCGGGCGCTCTTCAACCTGTTCGATGCGGGACAGAAGGCGCGGCTGTTCTCCAATATCGCGGCCGCCATGGGCGGGGTGCCGGGGATGATCGTCGAGCGTCAGCTTGCCCATTTCAAGCTTGTCCATCCGGACTATGAGGCCGGCGTACGTGTGGCTCTTCGTGCAGCGCATCGTTATGAGGCCGAGGCGATCGGCACGGCTGCGGAGTGAGCTGGACGGGCGCTCGAAGCGGGCGCCAGTCTTCGGAAAAGAAAAAGGCCACGTACCTGTCGGTGCGTGGCCCTTTTTTGGTTTCTACCGGCTCTTACCAGCCCGGCAGCATGTGGCTCTGCCGCAGGCGCGGATAGCGCGGGAAGCCCTTAATGTCGGCTTCGAGGTCGTCATTGGCGCTGATCGGCGTGATGTTGTCGAGGCAGGCGGTGATGTGGTTGCTGATCGCGTTGGAGAGCGAGGGCGAAAGGCCCGGCCGCTTCATGATGCCGATCTGCACCGGTGCCAGCGCCGGGAAGCCGTCGGCGAGCGTCAGCACCTTCATGCCGGGGCGGAGCGCCGATTCCGGCAGGACCGAGACGGCCATGCCGGCAAGCACGGCCGCGGCGACGACCGTCGACGACCAGCTTGTGAACAGGATCTGGTATTCGCGGCCGGTCGCGTCGAGTGCCGCGCAGGCAGCCTGCCGCCAGAGGCAGTCGCGCCGGCCGACGGCGAGCGGGATCGGCGCGTTTTCCGGCAGCGGATGGTTGATCGAGCTCACCCAGCAGAGCGGTTCGGTCCGCACGACATCCGAGGCGCGTGCACGCGGATTGTGCGTGACGAGCGCGATGTCGAGGTCGCCCTTCGCCATCTTCTCGGCGAGATCCACCGAAGGTTCGCAGATGATATAGAGCTCGACATTCGGATGCGTCTTGGCAAACCGCATGATGATCTCGGGCATGTAGCGGTCGGCGTAGTCGTCGGGCGTGCCGATGCGGAGCGTTCCTTCAAGACGGTTGTCGTCAAAGGAGGCGATCGCTTCATTGTTGAGGCGGATCATCCGGCGGGCGAAATTGAGCAGACGGTCGCCTTCGACCGTCAGCCGGTTGCCGCGGCCATCCTTCATGAACAGCGCCTTGCCGATGCGCTCTTCCAGGCGGCGCATCTGCATCGACACGGCGGATTGAGTCTTGAAGACCCGGTCGGCCGCCTTGGTGAAACTGCCCGTGTCGGCGATCGCGACAAAGGTCTGGAGCTGGTCGATATCGAGCGGTGCGGACATGGCCGTGATGCATCCATAAAATTGTTTGATGAATATCATTAAAAACATTCGTTGGACTGATCAATAAGGATTTGCGATCAATTAGGGGCAAATTCATCGATCCCCGGCCGGCAATTTCGCCGGCGATTCCCAAACCCTTTGGCCCGCCCCTGCGTTTGACCTCCCCGCAGGGGATGGGCCTCTTCGTGCCTGAAAAGGAGAATTGTCATGCGCACGACACAGCACGTCCTCGATCTCGACTTCGTTGCAGGAAAGCAGTCCCGCGCCGTCGGCGTGACAGGCATGCTCACGTCCGCGTGGCACCAGCTCCGAAACCGATATGCGATCGGCCGTCTGAATGACATGGATGACCGCCAGCTCCTCGATATGGGGCTAAAGCGAGAAGATGTGCGCGAGGCGATCACCTCGCCCTTCTTCGACAATCCGGCGAGTTACCTGACGCGCGCTTCGCGAAACCGGGCGAGCCTCTTCTACAAGGGGACCCGCCACGACTGACCGTTGACGAGTTGGAGCGGGATGAAAGCGGGAAACCGCATCCTCGGCCCGCTTCACGGCGCATCCCGCCGCTTAGGGTGTGCCAGTCGAGCATGATCCGCGAAAGCCAGCCGCCGCCGCGGATCATGCTGCGAATTTCAGAGTTCGGCGCTGCTGATCGTTAGAGGTCGCGCGCCCAAACGTTCCCCGCAGGGTAGAGCCAATAGACCCTGCCGCTTGGCCCGGTACATGACCAAGACATGTACCGGGCCTTTTTCTTTTGAGATTTGCTCAGGCAAGCGCACACTCTGGCAGGCGCAGAAGGTTGCGCCGACCAACGGGGTATGGATAGGGAAGGGGCGTTTCAGCTCTTTGTGCCAGGCCCGGTCTTGTAGATGTCGAACAGCGACTCGACGTTCTTCTGATATTCCTTCTGCATTTCCAGCCCGGTGTCGAACATGCTGTTCATCACCTGGGAGAACTGGGCAAGGGCCGGATTGTCCGGTGCGGGCTTCTGCGCGCCGGCGGCGCCCGCCTGCATCATGTCCTGAAATGCCTTGACGAAGGGGTTGTCGGCAAAGACGTCTGAGGTCTTGGCCTTCTCCTCTTTCTTGGCCATGCCGAAGAAGCCCTGCATCGCCTGCGTGAAGGGGTTGTCGAAGGGGTTCGGCTGCGGCTCCGGCTTCTTGGCAAAGCCGGCCGCTTCCATCCATTGGCGCATCGCCGCTGCCATTGGGTTGTTGGCGAAGGCGTCGCTTGCGGCGGCGAATTGCCCGGTCGTCTGCTTGAACAGCCCGCCCATCAGCGTATCTGCCATGACCGGCAGCATCTGCTTGTAGATCTCCTGGCTGATGCCGGTGACCTGCGCGGCCTGCGCGGCGATCGCGCGCGACATTTCCTTCGATCCGAACAGCTGTCCGAGAACACCGTTGCCGTCGACCATGCCCTGTGGCGTGAAGGCCTGGCTCATGTCTTCGAAGTATTTGGCGTAGTTGCCGCTGCCGAGCGCCGTGAGCAACGCGCCGAAATCATATGGATTGGCGGTGTTGCGCTTGAAGGCGGCCGAGAAGGCGGGCAGCAACGCTGCCGTCGCCTTCGTCATTTGCTCCTGGGCGAGGCCGAATTGTTGAGCCATCAGTTCGATGGCCTTACCATTCTGGGCCTGTGCGAACATGTCAAAAAGCGGTGCCATCCCAGTTCCCCTTCGGCATCTCGACGCGCGGCGCTGTAAGCGACGCATATCCTTGCACTATAACGGGAAATCGGGGGCTGGAAACCGCTTTTTAAGGGCGCCTGGCGGGCGCCTCAATATTGGTATTCGGCGAAAACCGGATCGACCGAGCCGTTCCAGCGACCATTGTAGAGTGCCAGCAGATCTTCGGCGAGCGTCGCCTTCTTGGCGAGCACCTCGTCGAGCGGCGCGAGGAACTGGCTTTCGTCGACGCCGTCGCCGTTCAGCCGGTTGCGGCGCTTCAGGCCGCCGCGCGAAATGGCGATGACCTCACGGGCAATGTCGTAGAGGTTGCCTGTGCGGAATTTTGTCGCGAGCGCCTGTACGGGCACGGCGTCGCGCATCGCGCTCACCTCTTCGAGGGTCCAGTCGCGGGTCAGGGTCTCGGCGGCATCGAGCGCTTCGCGATCATAGAGCAGGCCGACCCAGAAGGCCGGCAGCGCACAGATCCGCCGCCACGGGCCGCCGTCGGCGCCGCGCATTTCGAGGAAGCGCTTCAGCCGAACGTCGGGGAACAGCGTCGAAAGATGGTTGGTCCAGTCGCCCATGTTCGGCTGCCAGTCGGCGATCTCGCCCTTCAGCGCGCCGCCCATGAACTGGCGGAAGGTGACGTGGGTACAGTCATGGTAGTGGCCGTCGCGCACGACGAAATACATCGGCACGTCGAGCGCCCATTCGACATAGTCGGCAAAGCCGAAATCCGGACGGAAGGCGGAGGGCAGCAGGCCGGCGCGCTGGTTGTCGGTGTCGCGCCAGATATCGCCGCGCCAGGAGAGCAGCCCGTTCGGTTTGCCGTCGGTAAAGGGCGAGCTCGCAAACAGCGCCGTCGAAAGCGGCTGCAGCTTCAAGGACACCTGCATCTTGCGGCGCATGTCCTCTTCGGAGGAAAAGTCGAGATTCACCTGGATCGTGCAGGTGCGGTACATCATGTCGAGGCCCCTGGTGCCGACCTTGGGCATGTAGCGGCTCATGATGCCGTAACGCGATTTCGGCATGCGCGGTGTCTCGGCGAAGGTCCACTTCGGGCTGCCGCCGATGCCGAGGAAACGGATGCCGAGCGGTTCGGCGACTTCGCGCAGAACCGCCAAATGCTGGTTCGATTCCTTGCAGGTCTGGTGCAGGTTTTCGAGCGGCGCTCCGGAAAGCTCGAACTGGCCGCCCGGCTCCAGCGAGATCGCGCCATTGCCCGACTGCTCGGCAAGGCCGATGATGTTGCCTTGGTCGACGATCGGTTCCCAGCCGCTCTTTGCGGCCATTCCATTCAGAAGCGCCTGGATGCTGGCCTCGCCGAAATAGGGGACGGGGCTGTTGTCCGCCTTAAAGAAGGCGAACTTTTCGTGCTCCGTGCCGATCCGGAACCGCTCCTCCGGTTTCGAACCTTCTGCCAGATAGGCGGTCAGGTCAGCGACAGAGGTTACCGGCGTCTGGTCGGTGGTATCTCGGGCCATGAGCGTCTTCTTTTGTTTGGGCGGCTCCCACTGGATAGCGGGAGTTGATGAAGGCTGCTTGAACCGTATTCAGGTGCGGTGCAAGTCAATTTCTTTCAAGATCTCATCAAAAAAAGTAGGACGATTGCTTGCGCTGGAGCAAGCTCCGTGGAACTGGGTATCGTCGACCCAACCATGCCTTGTGTTGAGAGGTCCCCTTCTTCTAAGAGCCACCTTCTAGGAGAAAGAGCGGCATCCCGTTTGCTGCGGAGCGACCGGCTATCGCCAGTCGCCGACAGTCGCCTGGATGACCGCCATGGCTGCGACAGCGGCGGTGTCGGCCCTGAGGATCCGCGGTCCGAGCGGAATGCTGCTGACGAAATCGAGGCTGCGCAGCAACGTTCGCTCTGTCTCGGAGAAACCGCCTTCCGGACCGATCAGCAAGGCGAGTTTCTTCTCCTTGACGGCGGCGAGAATTGGCAACGGGTTCTGGCTGTCGCTGCCTTCGTCGCAGAAGATGATGCGCCGGTCGGTGGGCCAGGTGGCCAGCACGTCCTCCAGTCGTCGCGGCTCCTCGACATCGGGAATGCCGAGCACGCCGCATTGTTCGGCCGCCTCGATGACGTTGGCGCGCACGCGCTCGATGCTGCCGAGCTTGCCCTGCACATGCTGCGTCATGACCGGCTGCAGCACGCCTGCGCCCATTTCGACGGCCTTCTGCACGAGATAGTCGAGCCTGCCGACCTTCAGCGGCGCGAAAAGATAGACAAGATCGCAAGGTTCGGGCTGCGGGCGCGTCTGCTCGACTGCGGTCAGCACCAGCTTCTTCTTGCTGGCGAAGGAGAGTTCCGCACGCCACTCGCCGTCACGTCCGTTGAAGACGAGGATCGAGGAGCCTTCCTCATAGCGAAGAACGTTGACCAGGTAGTTGAACTGCTCCTTGGTCGCCTCGTGGGCGGAGCCCGCATTGAGGGTATGTTCGACGAACAGTCGCTGCATGCGAAAATTGGCGCGCATATCGGGGCCTTCACATGAAAATGCTGGAGAGGATGAGGTAGAGGACGGCCGATAGCGCGGCCGAGGCGGGAACGGTGATGACCCAGGCGCCGACGATCGTCAGGAAATGCGAACGGCGTACAAGGCGCCGGCGCCGGACTTCGGCGAAGTTGGTTTCTTCCGTTTCCATGAAGTCGGCCTGCCCTGTGCGCTGTCGGACATATTGTAGGCGACGCTTGGAATTGCGGATGTACCATTCACGGAAGAAGCCGACGCCGAAGACGGCACCAACGGCCGTGTGGGTCGAACTGATCGGCAGTCCGAGCGCCGATGCCAAAAGCACCGTGACCGCGGTGGCGAGCGCGACGCAGAAGGCGCGCATCGGATTGAGCTTGGTGATTTCCTGACCGACGACGCGGATAAGCTTCGGGCCATAGAGCAGAAGACCGATCGAAATGCCGAGCGCGCCGATCGCCAGTTCCCACAAGGGAGCCGGCGATTTCTCCGTGGTGATGACGCCGTCCAGGGCCGAAACGATCGCGGATAACGGGCCGATTGCGTTGGAGACGTCGTTGGCGCCATGCGCGAAGGAGAGAAGTGCTGCAGCCAGAATGAGCGGCGCGCGAAATAGTTTGCGAAGTGACTGGTTGCGGTTGTCCAGCCCCTCTGACTGTTTGTAGATCCACGGCTTGGTCAGGAAATAGACGGCAGTACCGATGATGACGCCCAGGCTGAGTCCTGTTGGCAAAGAGATTGCCGCAACCTGAACTAGGGCAATCTCCGCGAGGTATGCGGTGAAGCAGCCCGCGGTGACACTGAGAATGACCGGCATCCATCGCCTTGCGGCAGCGATCTTGTCCTCGCGGTAGATGATGAATTCCTTGAGGAAGGCGAGGAATGCGGCGGCAATTGCGCCGCCGAGAAGCGGCGAGACCGACCAGCTCAAAGTGATGCCGGCAAGCGACCACCATTGGACGCTGGAAAAACCGGCCGCGGCAATGCCGGCGCCGACGATGCCGCCGATGATCGAGTGTGTGGTGGATACAGGCGCCCCTGAATAGGTGGCGATATTGATCCAGGCCGCAGCCGAAGCGAGTGCCGACATCATGATCCAGATGATCGCTTGCGGGCCGAGCACATCTTCGCCGTAGACGATGCCTGCTTCGATCGTCAGCGCGACCTCGCGCCCGGCAAGCATCGCGCCGGCGATCTCGAAGATGGCAGCGATGATGAGCGCCGTCGCCATCGACATCGCTTTGGCGCCGACGGCCGCACCAACGTTGTTGGTCACGTCGTTGGCGCCGATGTTCATGGCCATGTAGCCGGCGATCGCTGCCGCGGCGATGATGATCGGCGCGCTCGCGGAATGGGTCACGAAACTCGCGGCAAAGGCCATGCTGAGCAGCAGAAATAGGCCGGCGAGCGCCGGCGCCGCCAGGCTGCGGCGGACATGCTGCGACGCCTCTTCGGCAAGACTGAGCTTGTCGAGGTCTTTGTCGAGCGTCTGTTTTGCGAGGCGTAAGCGCGGCTGTGCCACTGCCTGGAACTCCATTGTCACAATGGCCACTAAGGCCACTGCAACACGCTTTCAAGTGGATTTGATGGACATTGGCGTTGCGCGCGCCGGGAACCCGTATTCAGGGCATTGGATGCCCCTGAGGATCATCTCGAAGGCTAGCCGATCGCAGCCTTCGGCATCGGCGCAGACGGTGCTGCCATGCGTTCGCCGAAGGCGAGAATGAGGTCCTTCAGCGACGGCTCTGCCACCCGTGAAGCAGCCTCCTTGTAGTCGACCCATTCGAGCTGCCTGCGGCCTTCCTCGGGGAAGTGCTTGCAGAGGTCGTCGACTTCGAGGGCATGAACCTGCACCTTGACCGAGATCTTCAGGCCATGGTCCATGCGCTTCTGGTAAAGATAGTATCCGATCGTCGACTTCTGCACATGCCCTTTGACGCCGGCCTCTTCATAGGCCTCCCGCTCGGCCACCTCGTGGGCGCGCTTGCCCTGCATCGGCCATCCCTTGGGAATGACCCAGCGGCCGGTGTCACGGCTGGTGATCATGAGGATTTCGAGGGCCTTGGTCTTCTTGCGGATCCGATAGCAGAGCGCGGCATATTGCATGCGCGCCGGGCGGCGCAGCATCAATTGGACATCGGATGTGAGTCTGTTCAAGAAGTTCAAGGTCGTCAGCGCTCCTCTCAGCGAATCAGTGTTCTTGTTTTCTGTCAAAGCGAGTATGGCAGCGTCCTGTTGCGTGTAAATGTTACGGCAATTGGGCAGCCGGATATGCAGTCAGCTTTCCGCTGAACTGTGGTTCAGATACGACAGAATATGGTGTTTCCGCGTCGGTTTGCCAATCGCGGGCAAGTGGGCGTAGGCCTGCTCCGTCAGTTCGCGCGGTCGCGCTGCTGCAAGCGCAGGCGGGCGATACGGTTCCATTCGCCGGTGCGCTCCGCCTCGCGGGTTGCGGCGGCAACGAAGTCGATATGGTTCTGCGACGCGGCCTTTGCTTTCGCCGGATCCCTCGCCATGATCGCGTCGTAGATCGCCTCGTGCTGGCCAAGCAGCCGATCGCGCGCGCCCGGTGCATCGAAAACCGAGTTGCGGTGAAAGAAGATGCCCTGCTGAAGCAGCCGATAACAGGCGCGCAGCGTATGCATCAGGATGATGTTGTGGGCGCTCTCACCGATTGCCTGGTGCAGCTCGATATCGGCCTCGAGCTCCGCCTCGAAGTCGCCGGCGGCGTGCGCTGTACGCATGCGCTCGATGATCCTGGTCAGGATGTCCCGGTCGAAATCCGTGGCGCGGGTGGCGGCCAGTTCTGCGGTCAGGCCCTCCAGCTCGCGCCGGTATTCGAGATAATCCTGGGTCGCCTTGTGATGACGGGCAATCAGGTCGATCAGCGGCCTGGAGAAAATCTTCCCTACGACATCGGCGACGAAGGTGCCGCCGCCATGGTGGCTTTCGACCAGGCCGCGTCCTTCGAGTTCCTTGAGCGCCTCGCGCAGGATCGGCCTCGATACGTCGAAGCGTTTGGAAAGCTCCCTTTCGCCCGGTAAACGATCGCCGTCGCGCAGCACGCCTTCGAGGATCAGGAGCTCGATCTGATGCACGACTTCGTCCGCCGTGCGGCTGTGGCTGATGCGGGCGAAGAGGTCGATCTGGTCGTCGGTCACGTCTTGGTCTCCCGGATCACGATGAATTTCGGTCTTTTCGGCCCAAAATTGATCATGATTCTCATAGGTTAGAGCGGGAGGGGACGGAAATCCGGCCTAGGTTGCTCGCACCGCTCTGCGCCGCAATCTAGGCAGCCGGCGGCAAGTGGTCAATTTGCTTGTCCACTTTGTGCGGCTGACAAAAGTCAAACTGCGGCAATGCGTCCTTTTTCTTTTGCTCGTTCGATTGATAAGAGAGTCGTGATGAACGCGTGAGGGGGACAAGAGCGCTTCATGGCAAAGGGTAGTTTTGCATTTCCGGTGGCGCCGATGCGCGCCTTGGCCTTGGGCGAGGTTCATTCGCGCCCCTATGCGCTGGTCACCACGCCGCGGGTGATCTTTCAGCTCGCCTTCCTGACGGATGGCGGCTCGATCGTCGATCATGCCGTGTTGTCGGAGCTGTCGCGCGCACGCGGCATCGCACCGCCGGGGCGGGACGCGAACCATCATGCAATGCCCTGGGGGCAGGGCACGTTGCGTTGGGAGCGTCACACCGAGTTCTCCACCTACTTCTGGGATGCGCCGCCGCCGGAGCAGTTCGGCGGCGAGGTGCCGATCCATCCCTTCGGCGACGGCTTTTCGCCGCCGGGCTCGCTGATCTCGGGCATCCGCCTGGAGATCCGGCCGGACACGCCCGAAACCCGTGACGCGATCGGGCTCTTCGATCCGACGAGCCTCTGCTACAGCGAAACCAAGAACGGCCAGGCGGTAATCGTCACCGACTTCCGCCAGAACGGCGACGGCCTGACGCAGATACTGGTTATCGACCGTGGCATGACCGAGGCAGGCACCGGCGCGCTCATTCAGCGCCTGCTCGATATCGAGACCTACCGGACACTGGCGATGATGGGCCTGCCGCTCGCCCAGTCGCTGTCGCCGGAGATCCGCCGGACCGAGGATGGCTTGACCGGAATCACCCAGCGCATGAAGGAAAATGTGCGCGAGGAGGCCGACGACATGCTGGCCGAGATCACCCGGCTTGCCGCCGACCTCGAGGCGGGTGCCGCGCTCAGCCTCTATCGCTTCGGCGCCAGCCGCGCCTATTACGGCATCGTGCAGGAGCGCATTCGCACGCTCTCCGAGACGCCGCTTCCGGGCTACGAGACCATCGGCACCTTCCTCGAACGACGCCTCGCGCCGGCGATGCGCACCTGCCAGTCGGTCGAGGAGCGCCAGGCCAACCTGTCGCGGAAGCTCGCCCGCGCCACCGCTCTTCTCAGAAGCTGGGTCGATGTCGAGCTCGAACGGCAGAACAGCGCGCTTTTGAACTCGATGGACCGGCGCGCCAAGCTGCAGCTACGCCTGCAGCAGACCGTCGAAGGCCTGTCGGTCGCCGCCATTTCCTACTACGTCGTTGGCCTGTTCGGCTATCTCGCCAAGGCCGTCAGCCACGAGCTGCCGATCGATCCGGGCCTCTTGACTGGCCTTGCCGTTCCCTTCGCCGTTGCCGGCGTCTGGCTGATCGTGCGCCGCATCCGCCGCCATCACGAGGAAGGTGAGCACAAGTAAGCAATTCCAACAAAAGTGTGCAGCGGTTTTGCGTCGGGAATTGCGAGAAACAAGCAATTCCAGCAAAAGTGTGCAGCGGTTTTGCGTTCGGAATTGCGAAAAACAAATAGCCCGTCTTGGAAACTACTGTTCCCAATAGGGGATCGGCCCGTAAAGCCCGGCCAGGTAGTCGATGAAAAGGCGCACCTTGGCCGGCAGGAACTGGCGGCTCGGATAGACGGCCGAGAGGGTCAGTTGCTTGGAGCCTTCCCATTGCGGCAGCACCTGTACCAGCTGGCCGCTGCGCAATTCCGGGCCGATATCCCAGGTGGAGCGCAGCGCAATCCCCGCGCCGGCGATGACGGCGGCGCGCACGATCTCGGAGGAATTGGTCACGAGCGGCCCCTCCGGGTGCCAGACCAGCGCGCCTTCCGGCCCTTCAAGCTTCCAGTTGTCGTTGTTGTGCGCCGGCAGGCAGAGATGGTCTGCGAGGTCGCCAATTTCCGTCGGCGCACCATTGCGGGCAATGTATTCCGGCGAGGCGCAGAGCAGCCGGCGGACGGGCGCAAGTTTCCGTGCGACCAGGGACGAATCCACCAATTCGCCGATCCTGACCGCCATGTCGAAGCCGTCCGCGACGATATCCGTGAATTCGTCCGTCAGCACGATGTGCAGTTTCAGGTCCGGATGGTCCTTCATGAACTTCGTCAGGTGCGGCGCGATGTGCATCCGGCCGAAGGAGGTGGGCGCTGAGATTCTGAGCACGCCGAGCGCATGCGACGAGCGTCCGGAGGCATAGGCCTCGGCCTCCTCGATGCCCGAGAGAATGCCGAGTACGCGATCGTAGAACCCCTGGCCGGCTTCGGTCAGAGAGATCTGGCGTGTCGTGCGCTGCAGAAGCCGCGTTCCGAGGCGATCTTCGAGCCTCTTGATGCGCTTGGAGATCACAGCTGGGGAAAACCCCAGCGCCCGCCCCGCTGCCGACATACTGCCGGTGGAAACGACCCGTGCAAAAATCTCAAGATCGCCTAAATTCGTCATCAATCGTTGCCATTGTTTCCAAAACGGAAAAGCTCAATAGCATTTGCAGGGACTCTAGCCTAGTGGTAAAGAAAATAGACCAATTTACATGCGGCGGGAGAAACTGATGGCGGAGACGATCGGTTTTCTGCAACCGAAACAGGCTGTTATCGCCCGGCGCCGCGAGATCGTCGCCGACCTCGCCGACCTGTTGCCCGAGGGCTGCCTGATCAGCGACGAGCGCGGGCTGAAGCCCTTCGAGACAGATGCCTTTATCGCCTATCGTCGCATGCCGCTTGCCGTCGCGCTGCCGGAGACGACCGAGCAGGTCGCAGCCCTTCTCAAATATTGCAGCCGCTATGGCATCCCGGTCGTGCCGCGCGGCGCCGGAACCTCGCTTTCGGGCGGTGCCATCCCGCAGGAGGATGCAGTCGTCATCGGCCTTTCGAAGATGTCGCGCATTCTCGATATCGACCTCTTCAATCGCACTGCCACCGTCCAGGCAGGCGTCACCAATCTCAATATTTCCGAGGCGGTTTCAGCTGACGGCTTCTTCTACGCGCCGGACCCGAGTTCGCAGCTTGCCTGCACAATCGGCGGCAACATCGGCATGAATTCCGGCGGCGCCCATTGCCTGAAATACGGCGTCACCACCAACAATCTGCTCGGCGTGAAGATGGTGCTGTTCGACGGCACGGTTATTGAGCTCGGCGGCAAGGGGCTGGATTCGGCGGGCTACGATCTGCTCGGCCTCGTCTGCGGTTCCGAGGGGCAGCTCGGCATCGTCACCGAGGCGACGGTGCGGCTGATCGCCAAGCCGGAGGGAGCTCGCCCCGTGCTCTTCGGCTTCGCCTCTTCGGAAGCGGCCGGCGCTTGCGTCGCCGATGTCATCGGCTCCGGCATCATCCCCGTCGCGATCGAGTTCATGGACAAGCCGGCGATCGAGATCTGCGAAGCCTTCGCCCATGCCGGCTATCCGCTCGATGTCGAAGCGCTGCTGATCGTCGAAGTCGAAGGCTCCGAGCCGGAAATGGATGCGACGCTCGCCGGCATCGTCGCTGTCGCGCGCCGTCATGGGGTGGCGACGATCAGGGAGTGCCAGTCGGCCATGGAAGCGGCTGCGATCTGGAAAGGACGGAAATCCGCCTTCGGTGCCACCGGCCGCATCGCCGACTATATCTGCATGGACGGTACGGTGCCGCTCAGCCAGCTCTCGCATGTGCTGCGTCGCACCGGTGAGATCGTTGCGAGCTACGGCCTGCGCGTCGCCAATGTCTTCCACGCCGGCGACGGCAACATGCATCCGCTGATCCTCTACAACATCAACGACCCGGAGGATGCGGCGCGCGCCGAAGCCGCCGGCAACGATATCCTCAAGCTCTGTGTTGACGCCGGCGGTTGCCTGACGGGCGAGCACGGCGTGGGCATCGAAAAGCGGGACCTCATGCTACACCAGTACAACCGGATCGACCTCGACCAGCAGATGGCGGCACGGGCCGCCTTCGATCCGCAATGGATACTGAACCCGTCCAAGGTCTTCCCGCTCGAAGGGCGTCCCGCCGCATGATCGTGCATTTCGAACCGGCAAGCGAAGAGGGGATTGCGACCGTCGTTCGCGCGATGGCGGCCGATCGGGCTTCGCTCGCGCTGATCGGCGGCAACACGCGCTTGGGTCTCGGCAATCCCGTGCGCGCCGACCGGGTGCTGTCGACGCGCCGCTTGTCCGGCATCGTCAGCTACAATCCGGCCGAGATGACGATCACTGCGCTTTCGGGAACGCCGCTGCGCGCGATCGAAGAGGTACTGGCGGACAACCGGCAGATGCTTGCCTTCGAACCGATGGACCATCGGCCGATTTTCGCGTCCTCGGGCGAGCCGACGATCGGCGGGGTCTTCGCCGCCAACGTGTCCGGCCCCAGGCGCTACGTTTCAGGGGCCGCCCGCGACAGCCTGCTCGGGGTGCGCTTCGTCAACGGTGAGGGGGAGGCAATCAAGGCCGGCGGACGGGTGATGAAGAACGTCACCGGCCTGGATCTGGTCAAGCTTTTGGCCGGCTCGCACGGCACGCTCGGCATCCTCACCGAAGTCACCTTCCGCGTCCTGCCGCTGCCGCCGGCGTCTGATACCATTGTGGTTTCCGGGCTCAACGATGCCGAAGCCGCGGCGGTCATGGCCGAGGCGATGGCGCAGACGGTGGAAGTTTCGGGTGCCGCACATCTGCCGGAAAGCGTGCGCGGGCGGTTCCTGGATGGCGGGCTTCCGGACGGCGCCGCGACGGTACTGCGGCTCGAAGGACTGGAGGCATCGGTTGCGCTCCGGGCTGAAAAGCTGACGAACGCGGTCGGCCGCTTCGGCGCGGTGACCCGGCTCGATGCAATCAGGACATCGAGGCTCTGGGCCGAGATCCGCGACGTCAAACCCTTTGCCGACGGCACCAGGAAGCCGCTCTGGCGCATCTCCATCGCCCCGTCGCTCGGCCATCAATTGGTGGCGGCGCTCAGGCTGCAGACCGGCGTCGATGCCTTCTATGACTGGCAGGGCGGTCTCGTCTGGCTGCGCATGGAGGCCGACCCCGAAGCGGAACTCGTGCGCCGCTATATCAAGGTTCTCGGTGGCGGCCACGCGACCCTCGTCAGGGCCGAAGAAGGCTATCGTGCCGCCATTCCATCGTTTGAACCACAACCCTTGGCCGTGGCACAATTGAGCGAGCGCGTCCGCGCGAAGTTCGATCCGCACCGGATCTTCAATCCGGGCCGCATGGCTGCGGTCTCCTGAGGCGACGGCGGTGGAACATGGGAGGAGTTGATGAGCGATAATGGTCCGCAGACACCGTTTTCCCGCGAGACTGATCGCTGGCTGGAGCCGGGCAAGATCAATGTCCAGGTGATCTATGTCCTTTATCTCGTGGGCTTTGCGGTGGGGATCACTCCGATCATCGGCGTGGTGATGGCCTATCTCAATCGCGGCAAGGGTGCGCCGTGGGTCCAGACGCACTATGAATGGGCGATCCGGACCTTTTGGATCGCCCTGTTGTTCGGCGTAATATCGTTGCTGCTGACGGTGCTGTTGATCGGCGTTCTCGGTTTCATCGCCTCCGCCGTCTGGATCGTCGTGCGCTGCGTCGTCGGCCTGCAACGGGCCGCGCGCCAGGAGCCGATCACCAATCCCGAAAGCTGGATGGTGTAGACCACGGCGCAAACCCTGAAACCGGGTCCGGTCGAAGGATGCTGAAATGAGAATGCCGCGGTGACCGAAGCACGTCGCAAGTGCCCGTTACCGCGGAACCGGAAAGTGGAGTTCGCGTTTGCAGACCAATTTTACCCCCGCGCAGCTTGCCGACCCGCATGTGGCCGAATCCGAGGCCATCCTGCGCAAATGCGTGCACTGCGGCTTCTGCACCGCCACCTGTCCGACCTATGTGACGCTCGGCGACGAACTCGATAGTCCGCGCGGGCGCATCTATCTCATCAAGGACATGCTGGAAAACGGCAGGGCGGCCGACAAGGAAACGGTCACCCACATCGACCGCTGTCTCTCTTGTCTCGCCTGCACAACCACCTGTCCCTCCGGCGTCGACTACATGCATCTGGTCGACCATGCGCGCGTCCACATCGAAAACACCTATCGGCGCCCGTTTAAGGACAGACTGGCGCGTTCCGTGCTGGCGGCGGTGCTGCCCTATCCCGCGCGCTTCCGCCTGTCGCTGAAGGCGGCCGGCCTTGCCCGGCCCTTCGCAGGGATGATGAAGCGCATGCCGTTGCTGAAGACCTTCGGCGTCATGCTCGATCTCGCGCCAAGCGCTGTGCCGCAGCCCTCTACTTCCGCCATGCCCGGCGTCCACACGGCGCAGGGAAAACGTGTTGGTCGTGTCGCGCTCCTGAACGGATGTGCCCAGCCGGTGCTGAAGCCCGAAATCAACGAGGCGACGATAAGACTGCTGACGCGCTTTGGCGTCGAAGTGGTTGTCTCGGCCGGCGAAGGCTGTTGTGGCGCCCTGGTGCACCACATGGGGCGCGAGAATCAGGCGCTTGAGGCGGCGCGCCGCAACGTCGACGCCTGGCTGAAGATCGCAGACGAGGGCGGGCTCGATGCCATCGTCATCACCGCTTCGGGCTGCGGAACGACGATCAAGGACTACGGCCACATGCTGCGGCTCGATCCTGAGTATGCGGAAAAGGCGGCACGTGTCTCGGCGCTGACAAAAGACATCACCGAGTACCTGTCTACGCTAGACCTGCCGGAACAGGATGCGAGGGGCATGACGCTTGCCTATCATTCCGCCTGTTCGATGCAGCACGGCCAGAAGATCACAATGGCGCCGAAGCAGCTTTTGAAGCGTGCTGGCTTCGTCGTCCGCGATCCGGCCGAAGGCCACCTCTGCTGCGGTTCGGCCGGCACCTACAACATCCTGCAGCCGGAAATCTCGGCGAAGCTGAAGGCGCGCAAGGTCAAGAACATCGAGGCGACGAAGCCGGATGCGATCGCGACCGGCAACATCGGCTGCATCACCCAGATCGCCAGCGGTACTGCGATCCCCATCCTGCACACGGTCGAACTGCTCGACTGGGCCTATGGTGGAGCAAAGCCCAAGGGGCTCTGATGGACAGGCAAAAGCCGGCTCCGTGAGGAACCGGCCTTTCAAACTGTGTATGGTCGATGACCGTCAGCCGCCGAAGATCTGGCGGAAGATGTCGACGCCGCGATCGTCGAAATAGGTGTCGCCGGCTTTGCTGCCGGGGCCGATGACGATGACCTTGGTGCCGATGTCGGCGCGATCGTAGAGGTGTTCCACGTCGTCGTTCATCATGCGGATGCAGCCGGATGACATGTTCTGGCCGATGGTCCAGGGCTGGTTGGTGCCATGGATCCGGAAGATGGTGTCGCGGCCTCCCTTGTAGAGATACATGGCGCGGGCGCCGAGCGGGTTGTCGATGCCGCCTTCCTGGGTGACCGGCAGGATGCGGCCCTTGGCAGCCTCGCGCTGGCGCATCTCCGCCGGCGGTGTCCAGGTCGGCCATTCGGCCTTGCGGCCAACCTTCACGACACCCGACCAGCCGAAGCCGTCGCGGCCGACACCGATGCCGTAGCGCGTCGCGCGGTTCGGGCCGTCGATGTAGTAAAGGTACTTGTTGTTGGTATCGACGATGATCGTGCCGGGGGCTTCGTCGGTGCGGAAGCGAACCTTGGTGCGCCAGTATTGTTTTGCCGGCTTCTTCGGCGTGGCCACGAGTACAACGTCTGATGATTTGACCTTGGAGCCTGTCGCCGGCGTCGGCGTGAAAGCCGAGGCGCTGGCGGCGACAAGAATAGTGCTGGTCGCGATGGCGATCGCGACCACTTTGCTGGCATGACGCTTCATATACGATTCCCTCTAACCCTCGTTGCAGGCAGGCTAAGCAAAATGCGCCGAAGTTCAAGCCTGCCATACAGCCGGCGGACCGCCGAACTTATATCTGTTCATGCTGCTGTTGCCTGAAAATCACGCATAGGCAATAGCAAAACGTGCGAGGGGGAGGGAATATTCTATGCTATGCTCCAATTATATGACGATAACCTTCGTGCCCACCTTCACGTGCTCGTAAAGGTCGACGACGTCTTCATTGCGCATGCGGATGCAGCCGGAGGAAACGGCATAGCCGATCGTCCAGGGCGCATTGGTGCCGTGGATTCGATAGAGCGTCGAGCCGAGATACATGGCGCGCGCGCCAAGCGGGTTTTCCGGGCCGCCGTCCATGCGCGCCGGCAGGTAGTGGCCCTTGGCGGCTTCGCGGCTGATCATCTCCTGCGGCGGCGTCCAGCTCGGCCACTCCGCCTTGCGGGTGACCTTGTGGGCGCCTGCCCATTCGAAGCCCGGCTTGCCGACGCCGACGCCATAGCGCCGTGCCTCGCCGTTGCCGGTCACCAGATAGAGAAAGCGGTTGTTCGTATCGATGACGATCGTGCCCGGCTTTTCCTTGCTCTCATAGGCGACCGTCTGCGGCAGGTACTGCGGGTCGAATTTCGACTTGACCGGCCGCTGGGCGCGCATGGCGTTGGCCGGCTGGATCAGCGGGTTGATGGCGCGGCGTTTGACCTGCGGCTGCGCGACCTGTCCCTGATAATACTGTTTTCGGGTGGCTGCCGGAATCTGCTGCCGGTAGATGACCTGCCGCGTGCGGGCCTGCTGCACGCCGAGCTGCATTACCCAGGGGGCGGTGAGGTCGGGGCTGACGACCACCGGAGGCCGGTTCTGATACCGATCCTGCGCCACGGCGGGAGCGGCGACGAGGGTCAGCAGGGAGACTGCTAAAAGAAGGGATTTTTTCAACATCGGACGGACTCGCTACCTTTCGCCGAAATTCATCAAGGGGGCGCAGACAGCCGAAGAACCGGACGCTCGAGCGGGGGGTATGCGCCTTGGCAATGGCGCGATCGTGTCACCGGGGGGCCACCGAATGGTAAACGGCGCTTCATTAAAAGGCGAAGGCGCCGATAAAGCTTTGGGTAGGGTTATCCGCCGCTTTAGGAATCTGGTTTGCAAATGGTAAAGGCAAGGAAATGAACAGGATGGAGCGAGGAAAGCGATGACGGTCAAGGGCATAGTGATCGGCGAGGACGGACTTCAGCGCTGCGCCTGGCAGGGCAATCTCGACGACTACCGTCGCTATCATGACGACGAATGGGGCCGTCCGGTCACCGACGATCGCCGCCTGTTCGAGAAGATCTGCCTCGAAGGGTTCCAGTCCGGCCTGTCATGGCTGACGATCCTGCGCAAGCGCGAGGCATTCCGTGCCGCCTTTGCCGGCTTCGATTTCGACAAGGTCGCGATGTTCGATGAGACCGATATCGAGCGCTGCCTTGCCGATACCGGCATCGTGCGCCATCGCGGCAAGATCGTCTCGACCATCAACAATGCCCGTCGCGCCCAGGAACTCAGGCAGGAATTCGGTTCGCTCGCGGGCTATTTCTGGTCCTACGAGCCGCAGGCAGCCGAGCGCCCGAAACTGGTAACCTACGAGGCGATCGTCGCCAACCCGACGACCCCGACCTCGACGCGGATTTCCAAGGACCTGAAGAAGCGCGGCTGGACTTTCGTCGGCCCGACGACGATCTACGCCTTCATGCAGGCCATGGGCCTCGTCAACGATCACATCGAAGGCTGCCATTGCCGTGTGGTTGTCGAGGAATTGCGTGGCAAGCTCGCAAGACCCAGGGCTCGCGTGGCCTGAGTGAAGCGCCCGTCGTCAGCTTGGCGATGGGCGTTTCCCGGTGAGGGAGCGCCATCGAGGCGCCTCATAGAGCTGCTTCAGTCCAAGGGAAAAGGGTCTGCGGTTTCAAGTTTTGCGCTCAAGCGCAGAGTATCACGCGCTCGCGCGGAAAGGCAAAGACGCCTTGCAGCAGATCCTCGCCGGTTGGGGTATCGAGCACGGACCGCCCGACGCAGATAAGCTGCGCCGCTTGCGATGTCGGCGCGCGCACCATGGCGGTAAAGCAGAACGAGGATGACGAGGCGGTCGCCTGTTCGAGTATGTTGAGCACGGTTGGGCGATCCTTGCGGTCATAAGCGCGCACCAGATCGATGACACCGCAGGAAGGAGCGGAGATGCCGAGCAAGGCGGCGGTATTTTGGCCGAGCTGGAAAATGCCGGTCGCGAGATCGCAGCGCCAGGCTTCGATGAGGTAGGTCCCCTCGTCGAGGCCCCGCATCCAATTGTCATGTGCGCCCAGATGTCCGGGCCGGATCGCCCCGCAGCCCGGTGTCATGAATCTCAACATGATGCCCATCCCTCTCTTCGCGCCGACGGCGAGACGTCTCCGCAGAAATCCGCCATTCCCGATGAAATGGTTCGCCGTTCCATTTTGCCGTTGGGGTATTAGGTCCGATGCTCGCATTGCATCCGGAGTGACCTGCGGGTAAATGCCGGACCGAAAATAGCCGATGATCTCCATGATCGAAACGTCGGCGATCGATCGAGCGATAAACTTTTAGTGATTGTTGGCGATTTATTGCGCCTTATGGTTGAAGTCAACCCGTTCCGATCGATAGGTCGAGACGACCGGGTCCAGCTTCGGCTCGCGCCGAGTACCCCGCATCGCTTGCTACGACCAGCGCGACGCGCGCTTTGCGCGGTGCAAACCCTTGCCGCCCCCCACTTGATCCGATAGGGAAAGCAGCCAACACGCTGACAGTCCGGAATGCTCCCATGACCGAGAAACAGAAGAAACCGCAGAAGCTCAAGGCGCGCCTGCCGCGCGGCTTTGTCGATCGCTCCGCCGCCGATATCCGTGCGACCGACGAAATGATCGGCAAGATCCGGGCGGTCTACGAGCATTATGGTTTCGATCCGGTCGAAACGCCGCTGTTCGAATATACCGACGCGCTCGGCAAGTTCCTGCCGGATAGCGACCGGCCCAACGAAGGCGTCTTCTCGCTGACGGACGATGACGACCAGTGGATGTCGCTGCGCTACGACCTGACGGCGCCGCTCGCCCGCCACGTTGCCGAGAATTTCAACGAGATCCAGCTGCCGTTCCGCACCTACCGTGCCGGTTACGTCTTCCGCAACGAAAAGCCGGGTCCGGGCCGCTTCCGCCAGTTCATGCAGTTCGACGCCGATACGGTCGGTGCCGCCGGCGTCCAGGCGGATGCCGAAATGTGCATGATGATGGCCGACACCATGGAAGCCCTCGGCATCGCGCGCGGCGACTACGTGATCCGCGTCAATAACCGCAAGGTGCTCGACGGCGTCATGGAGGCGATCGGTCTCGGCGGTGACGACAAGGCGAACGCGCGCCTGACGGTGCTGCGCGCCATCGACAAGCTTGACAAGTTCGGCACCGAAGGCGTGCGGCTCCTGCTCGGCGAAGGCCGCAAGGATGAGAGCGGCGACTTCACCAAGGGCGCCGGCCTGAGTGCCGAGCAGATCGACAAGGTGCTCTTCTTCGTCGGCATCAAGGACTATGCCGAAAGCGCCGCCGATCTCGCTGCCCTGGTTGCCGGTACGGCCAAGGGTGGGGAAGGCGTCGAGGAACTGAACACGATCCGCAGTCTGGTTCTGAGCGTCGGCTACGAGGCCGATCGTATCAAGATCGACCCCTCGGTCGTGCGCGGTCTTGAATACTACACCGGCCCAGTCTTCGAGGCCGAGCTGCAGTTTGCCGTCACCAACGAGAAGGGCGAGAAGGTCGTCTTCGGTTCGGTTGGCGGCGGCGGCCGCTATGATGGCCTCGTGTCGCGCTTCATGGGCCAGCCGGTGCCGGCCACCGGTTTCTCGATCGGCGTTTCCCGTCTGATGACGGCGCTGAAGAACCTCGGCAAGCTCGGCGCGTCGGAAGTGCTCGCCCCGGTCGTCGTCTGTGTCATGGACCGCGACATCGAAAGCATGGGACACTACCAGCGTTTCGTGCAGCAGCTGCGCCACGCCGGCATCCGCGCTGAGATGTACCAGGGCAACAAGAAGAATTTTGGCGATCAGCTGAAATATGCCGACCGCCGCGGCTCGCCGCTGGCGATCATCCAGGGTGGCGACGAACGCGCCGCCGGTCTCGTGCAGATCAAGGATCTGATCGAGGGCAAGCGCCTGTCGGGCGAGATCGAGGACAATGCGGCCTGGCGCGAGGCGCGCGTGGCCCAGGTTTCCGTGCCTGTGGCCGAGCTGGTGGAAAAGGTACGCGAGATGCTGGCGGCGCAGGCCGAGGATCGGGCAAGGGGCTGACGGTCATGGCCCTCATCAATCTGCCTGCCTTCGCCGACGATCTGCTTGCCGACTTTGAAAGCCTTGGCACGCAGCGTGTCGACACACCGGTGATCCAGCCGGCCGAACCCTTCCTCGCCATGGCTGGCGAGGATCTGCGCCGCCGTATCTTCATGACCGAGAGCGAGACCGGCG
Organism: Ensifer sp. EB106-03-01-XG145; assembly: GCF_058792075.1. Lineage (NCBI taxonomy): Bacteria > Pseudomonadati > Pseudomonadota > Alphaproteobacteria > Hyphomicrobiales > Rhizobiaceae > Ensifer > Ensifer sp. EB106-03-01-XG145. The sequence goes on from NZ_JBYTEC010000001.1 coordinate 770,291, forward strand.
AGAGCCTCTGCCTGCGCCCGGAATTCACCATTCCGGTCTGCCTCCGCCACATCGAGACGGTGACCGGCACGCCGAAGCGCTACGCCTATCTCGGCGAGGTCTTCCGCCAGCGCCGCGAGGGCGGCAACGAATTTTACCAGGCCGGCATCGAGGATCTCGGCGATACGGATATCGCCACAGCCGATGCACGCATTGTCGGTAACGCGATGCGTGTCGTTGCCAACCGCTTGCCGGGCCGGGGTCTCAACGTGACGCTCGGTGACCAGGCGGTGTTCGAAGCCGTCGTCGGCGCCTGCGGCCTGCCGGCCGGCTGGCAGAAGCGGCTGATCCATGCCTTTGGCGACCAGAAGCACCTGCAGAAGCTGCTCACCGAACTCGCTCATCCGCGGACGGTCGGTGTCTTCGGTCCCGAGGTCGTGCGCCTGTCGATGGACGGATTGCTTGAGGATGAAGCCCGCCTCATCGCCTATATCGCCGAAACGATGGAATCGACCGGCTACTCCACCAATGCCAGCCGCTCGCCGCAGGACATCGCCCGGCGGCTGAAGGAAAAGATGGAGCTGGCGAACACGCAGCTCGATCGCAAGACGCTGGACCAGGTTGGCGCGTTCCTGGCGCTCGACGTTCCGCTCGCCGATGCTCCGGCCGCACTCTTCGCCTTCGCGCAGAAGTCCGGCCTCAAGCTCGATGAGGCGCTCGCCCGCTTCGATGCCCGTGTCGCAGCACTTTCCGCGGCCGGTGCCGACATCGGCGCGATCCGCTACCGCGCGGCCTTCGGTCGTCCGCTCGACTATTACACAGGCCTCGTCTTCGAGGTCGAAGTCGCCGGCATTCAGGCAGTTCTGGCCGGCGGAGGTCGCTTTGACCGGCTGCTGACGCTGCTCGGCGCCCGCGAACACATTCCCGCTGTCGGTTTCTCGCTCTGGCTCGACCGCATCGAAAAGGCGATTACCTCCCAGGGAGGCGTTCAATGACCATCACCATCGCGCTGCCGTCCAAGGGGCGGATGAAGGATGACGCCTCGGCGATCTTTGAGCGGGCCGGAATGAAGATCGTCGCCGTCGGCAACGATCGCTCCTATCGCGGCCGGGTCGAAGGTTCTGATGATGTGGAGATCGCGTTCCTGTCGGCCTCCGAGATTTCCCGCGAACTTGGCAATGGCTCGATCGATTTCGGCGTCACCGGCGAAGACCTGGTGCGCGAGGGGCTCGCCAATGCCGATGCCCGCGTCGAGTTCTGCGCCCGTCTCGGCTTCGGTCATGCCGATGTCGTCGTCGCAGTGCCGGAGATTTGGTACGACGTCGACACCATGGCCGATCTCGGCGACGTTGCCGCCGACTTCCGTGCCCGCCATGGCCGCCGCCTGGCGATCGCGACCAAGTACTGGCGACTGACGCAGAACCATTTCTCGGGAAGCCACGGCATCCAGCTCTATCGCATCGTCGAAAGCCTCGGTGCGACCGAAGGCGCGCCGGCGTCCGGCTCGGCCGACATCATCGTCGATATCACCTCGACCGGCTCGACGCTGAAGGCGAACCATCTGAAGATCCTGACGGACGGCGTGATCCTGCGTTCCGAGGCCTGCCTGGTGCGGGCGCGTAAATCGGCGCATGCCGGCGATCCGGTCGTGGCACGGGTTATTGCGGCGGTTCGCGGCGTGCTTTGACGCTGCGAACGGGGCAGGGCGGAGCCTACGGCTATCTCGCTGGCCCCGTGGACTGCAAAAATTAAAGTAGGGCCCTCACAAAGCGCGCCCTCCGCTCCTATGTAAGGCGTGCAGACGGCGCCCTTGCCGCTTCGTTTCCAGGAGACCTTCATGGCCGATCTTTCCGCCTTTCCGATCACCAAGCGCTGGCCGGCGAAAAACCCCGATATTATCCAACTCTATTCGCTGCCGACGCCGAATGGCGTGAAGGTCTCGATCGCGCTCGAAGAGCTGGGTCTCGCCTACGAGCCTCACCGGGTTGCCTTCGATGCCAACGAGCAGAAATCGCCGGAGTTCGTCTCGCTCAATCCGAATGGCCGCATTCCGGCGATCATCGATCCCAATGGCCCGGACGGCAAGCCGATCGGCCTGTTCGAATCCGGCGCGATCCTGATCTATCTGGCGGAAAAGACCGGAAAACTGCTGCCGGCCGATGCGGCCGGTCGCTACGAGACCATCTGCTGGGTGATGTTCCAGATGGGTGGCATTGGCCCGATGCTCGGTCAGTTCGGTCATTTCTTCAAGTTCGCTGCCGATAAGGTCGCCAACAATTCCTATCCCGTCGAGCGTTACCGTGACGAAGCGAAGCGCCTTCTCGGTGTGCTGGAAGCGCGCCTTGAGGGGCGGCAATGGCTGATGGGTGACGATTACACGATCGCCGACATCGCCACTTACCCCTGGGTCGAAGGCGCTCGCAGGTTCTATGGCGGCGCCGAAGTCCTGGATTACAAGAGCTTCCCGAACGTGATGGCCTGGGTCGAGCGCGGTCTGTCGCGCCCGGCGGCTCTAAAGGGCATGGAAGTGCCGCGCAAGGAATAGCAATCACGACGGCTCTGTGCCTGAGTTGACGAAGCTCGGGCGCAAGGCTAGGCCTTGCTGTACAGACGAATAAGAAGCAGGTGAGAAGCGTGTCGGGAAGGCTTGTAGTTGTCGGTGGCGGTCAGGCCGCCTTTGCCCTGGTTGCCAAGCTGCGTGCCCTCAAGGACGAGCGGCCGATCGCCATCGTCGCCTCCGAAGCGAGCCTGCCCTATCAACGCCCACCGCTTTCCAAGAAATACCTGCTGCGCGAGATGAGCCTCGATCGACTGCTCTATCGGCCGGAGGCCTGGTACGGCGAGCACAATGTCGACATACGGCTCGAGACGACCGTGACCGGCCTTGATCGCACCGGCAAGCGCGTGACGCTCAGCGACGGGACCTCGCTCGAATACGAGGTGCTCGCCTTTGCGACCGGCGCCACGCCGCGCCGGTTGCCGGCTTCCGTCGGCGGTGATCTCGACGGCGTGTTCGTCGTGCGCGACTTCCAGGACGCGGATCGCCTTGCCGAGGAAATGAAGCCCGGCCGTCGCGCCCTGGTCGTCGGCGGCGGTTATATCGGCCTTGAAGCGGCGGCGGTCGCCCGGACCTGCGGGCTCGAGGTCACGGTCATCGAGATGGCCGATCGCATCCTGCAGCGCGTTGCCTCATCGGCGACATCCGGCCTGGTGCGCGATATTCACCACGCCCGCGGCGTCGATATCCGCGAGGGGACCGGCCTCAATCGTCTCGTCGGCGAAAACGGCCGCGTCACCGCCGCTGAACTCTCCGACGGTTCGGTCTTGCCGGTCGATGTCGTCATCGTCGGGATCGGTGTCACCGCCAATGACCGCCTGGCGCATGACGCCGGCCTCGAAACGGCAAACGGCATTGTCGTCGATGCCTTCGGGCGAACTGCCGACCCGGCGATTTTCGCTATGGGCGATTGTGCCGTGCTTCCCTGGGAGGACCTGCGCATCCGGCTGGAATCGGTGCAGAACGCCGTCGAGCAGGCCGAGGCCGTTGCGGCAATCCTCGCCGGTAGCGAACACCCCTACGAACCCAAGCCCTGGTTCTGGTCCGACCAGTACGACGTCAAGCTGCAGATCGCCGGCTTTGGACTCGGTCATGACGAAACCATCGTCAGGCCCGGTCAGCGCGAGGGCAGTGTGTCCGTCTGGTACTTTAAGCAGGGACGCTTCGTGGCGGTCGATGCGATCAATGACGCCAAGGCCTATGTGACGGGCAAGAAGCTCCTCGAGACCGGCATCAATCCCGACCGGGCCGTCATTGCCGATCCGCAATCGGACCTCAAGGCGCTGCTATCGCAGCCCTGAGCGGGACCACGCCTGGCCGCGCTTTCCACCTGCTGCAACTTGCAGGCGGTCCAATTTCAAATTTCGTTAACGACGAAACGACTGTTTGGCCACGCAATTGTGCGCTGGAGCGACGATTTATCATTTCCTTAAATCACCTGCCGTCAACACAGGCCGCTTAACTGGAGGCGAAAGGTCTCGTTTCCCGGCGGTTGTTGATTTAGGCGATTGCGATGTTCAAGGTTCTTACATGCCTGGTGGTGGAGCATAATCCGAAGCTGGTCGCGTTGGCGGCGCTCATATGCTTCCTGTCCAGCTACGGCGCGGTGGCGCTGTTGCAGCGCGCTCGTGGATCTTCCGGCAAGGCGCGGACGATCTGGGCGGTGGCTGCAGGCATTGCCAGCGGCTTCGGCATCTGGGCCACCCACTTCATCGCCATGCTTGCCTACGACCCCGGGGTCGTCCTTGGCTACCAGATGGATCTGACGGCCCTGTCGTTGGCCGTTGCGATCGTGCTGACCACGACAGCGCTGCTGATCGCGACCTGCGTGCAGGATCGGCTGGCCTGGATTGCCGGCGGCCTAGTGCTCGGCGCCGGTGTTGCCTGCATGCATTTCCTCGGCATGGCCGCCCTCGATGTTCCCGGCAACCTGCGCTGGGACGCCACGCTCGTTGTCGCGTCGATCGTGCTCGGCTCGCTGTTCGACATCGGCGCACTCGGCACGATTGCCCGTATGGGCAAGCCGCTGAAGGCGAAGATCATCGCGACGCTCCTGATGACGCTCGGCATCGTCGCACTGCATTTCACCGCCATGGGCGCCGTGACGATCGAAGTCGGTCTCATCACCCCGACCTATGAAGGCATGATCCAGCCGCATCTGCTTGCCTTCGTCATTGCCGGAACCGCCTTCTTCCTTCTGTCCTTGGTGCTGGTTGCCGCCGGCTTTGCCCATCATGCCGAGCTCTCCGCCGCCGCGACCGAACGGGAGTTCACGCGCTTCGTCCGCAGCGTGAAGGACTACGCGATCTACATGCTCGACGTCGATGGCCGCGTGGCGAGCTGGAATGCCGGCGCCGAGGCCAACAAGGGTTATGCCGCCGAGGAAATCATCGGCAAGAATTTCGCCTGCTTCTATTCGGACGACGATCAGCGCGATGGCCTGCCGCGCCGCGCGCTTGAGGTTGCCGTGGCCCAGGGCAAGTTTGAGAACGAGGGTTGGCGCTATCGCAAGGACGGCTCTCGCTTCTGGGCGCATGTGGTGATCGATCCGTTCTTGGACGAGGAGGGCAAGCACGCCGGCTTCATCAAGATCGTCAAGGACACCACCAAGGCGAAGGCCGATGCCGATCGCATCGCCGAGGTCAGCAACAACCTCGATGTCGCGCTCGAGAACATGTCGCAGGGTATCTGCCTGTTCGATAGCGATGACCGGCTGCTCCTGTCGAACCGGCGCTGCCGCGAGATCTTCGGCTTCTCCGAGACACTTGCCGGCAAAGGCCTGACCTTCCGCGAGATCGTCGATATCGTCTTCGCCCGCATTTACGCCGAGCCCGAAATTGCGCGAGCCAAGGCCGAGGAACTCTATCAGAAACACCGGATCGAAATGGTCGGCAAGGGCGGTGGCGATATCGTCGAGAAGCTCGCCAACGGCCGCTCGATCCTGACCAAGCACCGCACGCTGCCCGATGGTGGCTGGGTCAGCACCTATGAAGACATTACCGAGCGCCTGGATACCGAGGAACAGATCACCTTCCTTGCGCGTCACGACAGCCTGACGGGCCTGCCGAACCGGTTGCAGTTCAGCAGCTACCTCGAAGAGGAACTGGATGCGGCCGCCTGGTTCAACCGCAAGGTTGCCGTCATCGGCATCGACCTCAACAAATTCAAGGAAGTCAACGACCTGCACGGTCATGCCGCCGGCGATTTCGTGCTGGTGACGATTGCCCAGCGCGTGAAGGGCCTGTTGCAGGAAGGCGAGTTCGTGGCGCGCCTCGGCGGCGACGAGTTCGCCGCGGTCAAACGCTTCGAGGAACTGGCCGAACTCAACGACTTCCTGCGGCGGATCGAGAAGAGCTTGCACGAGGAAATGCGCTTCGGCGATTTCGAGCTGAAGTCCGGCGGCAGCATGGGCGTCGCCATCTACCCGCAGGATGCGGAAACGGCCGATACGCTGATCAACAATGCCGACCTTGCGATGTACCGGGCGAAGGCCGCGCTCAACCAGACCGTCTGCTTCTACGAGGTTTCGATGGACGAGGCTGCCCGCCAGCGGCGCGCACTTGCCAACGATCTCTGGGATTCCGTCGACAAGAAGCAGCTTGCTCTGCACTACCAGGTGCAGAAGTCGGTGATGACCGGCGTCGTCATCGGCTACGAGGTGCTCCTGCGCTGGCATCATCCCGAACGCGGCATGGTGCCGCCCAGCGAATTCATTCCACTCGCCGAAGAGTGCGGTGCAATCCTGCCGATCGGCGAGTGGGTGCTGCGCGAAGCCTGCCGCGAGGCGGCTGGCTGGGAGAGCAACCACAAGATCGCCGTCAACCTGTCGCCGGTCCAACTCGCCAATGGCGATATCGTCAGCCTGGTGCAGGACGTGCTTGCCGAGACCGGGCTCAATCCGAACCGGTTGGAGCTTGAGATCACGGAGTCGACGATCATCGACGACAAGGAGCGCGCGCTGCTGACCCTGCGTCAGATCAAGGAGCTCGGCGTGACGATCGCGATCGACGATTTCGGCACCGGGTACTCGTCGCTTGAAACGCTCCGCTCCTTCCCCTTCGACAAGATCAAGCTCGACAAGAGCTTCATGTGGGAAGTGGAGGGCAGCCCGCAGGCCAAGGCGATCGTCCGCGCCATCCTGGCGCTCGGACAGAGCCTGTCGGTGCCGGTCCTTGCCGAGGGCGTCGAGACGCAGACGCAGCTCGATATCCTGCAGGCGGAAGGCTGCGACGAGGCACAGGGCTATCTGCTCGGCCGGCCGGCCCCGATAACGCTCCTGTTCAGCGGCGACGAAGAGGCGGCCGCCGCCTGATCGGCGGACGTCATCATCGCGAGGGTCGCGTCCATGGCGAGCGCCTTGTCTGCGCGAACTGTCGGCCGGGTCAGGCTTGCGCTATTGCCGCAGCAACGTCCGGCCGGCGCCTTCCACCAGGAAGCGCGGGAAGAAGAAGACACCCGTTATCGTGCCGGAATAGCGCTGTTCGAGGCCTGAGGATTCGCCGATGCAGAACAGCGGCTGTTTCTGGCCGTGCTCTTCGAGTGCGATCGTCGTCGAAAAGCAGAAGGATGAGCAGCTTGTCGCCGCCTGCTCGAAAAGCTCGAGCACGTGGTTGCGGTCGGCTGGGTCGTAGCAGCGCACGAAGTTGAGCAGGCCGCATTCGCCGTCGCGCAGGCCATGGATGGCGGCAGCTTTCTCGCCAAGCCGGAACAGCCCCGTGGACAAGTCGCCCGACCAGCCTTCCGCCGCACAGAACTGTTGCAGGAACTCATGATGTGGCAGGTCAAGGTGCGGCTGTCCCGGAGAGCCGAGGGGAACGGAATTTGCTCTCGTGATCTTGAACACGGTCTACCCCAGCAGCATTCCTGGACATCGTCTTCGACGCCCCAGGAAACACGTCCTATTGTGCAAATTCCGCCCAACCATCAACCAATGCAAGAGTACACGCCACCTATTGCGGGCGTTTGTTCAACTCGAAAGGTCGCGAGATAGTAATGAAGCTCGCCTACGAAGTAATTTCGTCGGGGAGGTCGGCTCAATTTGCGATTAAATACTTATATGCTTTTCGTGATATTCTCGAAGAGGTCTCGGATGTTCGGTTGGTGCGAAAAAGCTTCGGCGATTGTTCGCCCGCTTGAGTTCGCTACCCGATCTCCCATGAATCTCCGCCCACTTGGGGCGCTGTTATAGTTCGTTTTTTTTCGACTTCAACGGTTTTTTGAAACCGGACTACAACCGGCGGCTTTTTTCTGCGGAGAGATTGGCGGGGGCTCGCCCAGCCGCGAACGGCATTGATAAAAAACGAGAAAGGGCGACCCGAGGGCCGCCCTTCCGATCCGGATGGATCGCTAATGCGAAAAGGCTATCGCCTTATCACATCATGTCCATTCCACCCATGCCGCCCATGCCGCCCGGCATGCCAGCAGGTGCATCCTTCTTCGGCAGTTCGGCGATCATGGCTTCCGTCGTGACGAGGAGGCCGGCAACCGAAGCTGCGTCCTGAAGGGCGGTGCGAACGACCTTGACCGGGTCGATGATGCCCATGGCGATCATGTCGCCATATTCGCCGGTCTGGGCGTTGTAGCCGAAGTTGTCCTGGTCCTTGTCGAGGATCTTGCCGACAACGATCGAAGCTTCGTCACCAGCGTTCTCTGCGATCTGGCGGGCCGGAGCCTGCAGAGCGCGACGAACGATGTTGATGCCGGCTTCCTGGTCGTCGTTGGCACCCTTGACGGTGATCTTGACGGAAGAACGCAGCAGGGCAACGCCGCCGCCCGGTACGATGCCTTCCTGAACAGCAGCGCGCGTCGCGTTGAGAGCGTCGTCGATGCGGTCCTTCTTTTCCTTCACTTCGACTTCCGTCGAGCCGCCAACGCGGATCACGGCAACGCCGCCAGCGAGCTTGGCAAGACGTTCCTGCAGCTTTTCGCGGTCGTAGTCGGAGGTGGTTTCTTCGATCTGGGCCTTGATCTGGGCAACGCGGCCTTCGATGTCGGCCTTCTGGCCGGCGCCGTCGACGATCGTCGTGTTTTCCTTGGAGATCGAAACCTTCTTCGCACGGCCGAGCATGTCGAGCGTGACGTTTTCGAGCTTGATGCCGAGGTCTTCGGAGATCACGGTACCGCCGGTCAGGATGGCGATGTCTTCGAGCATGGCCTTGCGGCGATCGCCGAAGCCCGGAGCCTTGACGGCAGCGATCTTCAGGCCGCCACGCAGCTTGTTGACGACGAGCGTTGCAAGAGCTTCGCCTTCGACGTCTTCAGCGATGATGAGGAGCGGCTTGCCGGTCTGAACGACAGCTTCGAGAACCGGGAGCATGGCCTGGAGGTTCGAGAGCTTCTTCTCGTGGAGGAGAACGAAGACGTCGTCGAGGTCAGCGACCATCTTTTCCGGGTTGGTGACGAAGTAGGGGCTGAGGTAGCCGCGGTCGAACTGCATGCCTTCGACGACTTCGAGTTCGGTTTCGGCGGTCTTGGCTTCTTCAACCGTGATGACGCCTTCGTTGCCGACCTTCTGCATCGCTTCAGCAATGTCGAGGCCGATCTGACGCTCGCCGTTTGCCGAGATCGTGCCGACCTGTGCGACTTCTTCCGAAGTGTTGATCTTCTTGGCCTTGGCCTGGAGATCCTTGACGACTTCGGTGACGGCGAGGTCGATACCGCGCTTCAGGTCCATCGGGTTCATGCCGGCAGCAACGGCCTTGGCGCCTTCGCGAACGATCGCCTGGGCAAGAACGGTTGCAGTCGTGGTGCCGTCGCCGGCGATGTCGTTGGTCTTCGAAGCAACTTCGCGGACCATCTGGGCGCCCATGTTTTCGAACTTGTCTTCGAGTTCGATTTCCTTGGCGACCGATACGCCGTCCTTGGTGATGCGCGGAGCGCCGAAGGACTTGTCGATGATGACGTTACGACCCTTCGGGCCGAGCGTGACCTTTACCGCGTCAGCGAGGATGTCGACGCCACGCAGCATCTTTTCGCGCGCGGTGCGGCCGAACTTGATTTCTTTTGCAGCCATTAGAGAAAACTCCCGGGCTCATTGCCCATTGGTTGTCATAAAAAGGGGTGGACGACGGCTGATCAGCCGATGATGCCCATGATGTCGGCTTCCTTCATGATCAGAAGGTCTTCGCCGTTGATCTTGACTTCGGTGCCCGACCACTTGCCGAACAGAACGCGGTCGCCAGCCTTGACGTCGAGAGCAACAACCTTGCCGCTTTCGTCACGGGCGCCCGAACCGACGGCGACGATTTCGCCTTCCTGCGGCTTTTCCTTGGCGGTGTCCGGAATGATGATACCGCCCTTGGTCTTCTCTTCAGACTCGACGCGGCGAACGACGACGCGGTCGTGCAGCGGGCGGAAGTTGGTGCTTGCCATTAGTCTAATCCCTCGATCAAATGACATTACGGATCGCTGATCGACCCGATGGATGGGTGTTAGCACTCTCATTTATCGAGTGCTAGCGATGCCGAGATAAGCCTGGGTATGGGGTGAGTCAAGGATCGGCGCCTAGATTTTTTGCCGGCGGCAGTAGCCTTGGGCGAGCGCAGCAGGCGAGGGCGTAGGCAGCCTAGCCCCATTCTTGGCGAAATGTAGGCGATCGCGTCGACGAATGGCATTGGCGGGATTTTGACGGTTGATAACCGCTACAAAGTGCTTTGGCGAAGCGGGCGGCATCGGCAATGCACTTTTCTTTGACGCCCGACACCGCCGGAATCCTTGGGAGGGGGCGCCTTTTTCGGGCGCCGAGACTTGTAATCTCCTGCCTTCCTTGCCATGCAAGCCGGAAACCGTGTTTGCAGGAAGCCAGAATGGCCGCAAGGATCAACAGTTTTCGGGAAATCGCTGCGCGCTACGACGTGGTGCTGTGCGATGTCTGGGGCGTTCTTCATAACGGCGTGCAGGCCTTTGCCTCCGCTTGCGAGGCGTTGGCCGAGGCGCGTGCCGCCGGCCTGACTGTGGTGCTGATCACCAACTCGCCGCGTCCGCATCCGGGTGTGAAGATCCAGATCCGCGGTCTCGGCGTGCCGGACGAAGCCTACGACCGGATCGTGACCTCGGGCGATGTGACCCGCGCGCTGATCGCCGCCGCCGCCAAAAAGATCTTCTTCATCGGTGCCGAGCGCGACCTGCCGCTGCTCGAAGGCCTGGGAACGCAGATCGTTTCGTCGGAAGATGCTGAGACGGTCGTTTGTGCCGGCTTCTATGACGACGAAACCGAAACGCCGGAGCATTACCGCGCGACACTGACGGGGCTTGCCAAGCGCAAGATCCCGTTCATCTGTGCCAATCCGGATCTGGTGGTCGAGCGCGGCCACAGGCTGATCCCCTGTGCCGGCGCAATCGCCAAGCTCTATGAAGAGCTCGGTGGCGAGGCGCGCATTGCCGGCAAGCCCTATATCGCCATCTACCGTGCGGCGCTGACCGAGGCGAAGGCCGTTCGCGGCGCGCTTGACCTGTCGCGTGTCATCGCCGTTGGCGACGGCATGCCGACGGACGTCAAGGGTGCCCAGGATGCCGGCTTCGATCTGCTCTATATCAGTGCCGGTATCCACGCCCAGGAATACATGAACGAAAGCCGCACCGACGAGGCGAAGCTCGCCGCCTTCCTGAAGAAGGAAGGCGCGTCGCCGAAATATTGGATGCCGCGGCTCGCCTGACGGGAAGACGGAGATGACGGTTTTTCATCGCAACGAGACCCGTGATCCGCTTCCGCAGCATCTGCGCGGCGGCGTCGTCGCGATCGGTAACTTCGACGGCGTGCACCGTGGTCACCAGTCGGTGCTCAATCGGGCGCTGGAGGAGGCCAATGCGCGCGGTGTGCCGGCGCTCGTGCTGACCTTCGAGCCGCATCCGAGAACCGTGTTCCGTCCGGAAACCCCGGTCTTCCGACTGACGCCGGCACCGCTGAAGGCGCGCATTCTCGAAGGCATGGGTTTCGGCGCCGTCATCGAGTATCCGTTCGACCGCACCTTCTCGCAGCTTTCCGCATCGGATTTTATCCACCGTATCCTGCTCGAATGGCTGCACGCCTCGCATGTCGTCACCGGTTTCGATTTTCACTTCGGCAAGGGGCGCGAGGGCGGCCCCGCCTTCCTGATGGCGGCCGGCGGCGATAACGGATTTGGCGTGACGCTCGTCGATGCCTTCCGCGACGAAAACGCATCGGTCATCTCGTCCAGTTACGTGCGCTCGCTGCTTGGCGAAGGTGATGTCTCGCAAGCTGCCGGCATGCTCGGCTATCGCTATCTGGTCGAGGCGGAAGTGATCGGCGGCAAGAAGCTCGGCCGCGAACTCGGCTTTCCCACCGCCAATATGCGGCTTGCGCCCGAGGTGGAACTGAGGCCTGGCATATACGCCGTGCGTTTCCGTCGGGCCGACGGCTCGCTCTACGACGGCGTCGCGAGCTTCGGGCGCCGCCCGACAGTCGATAGCGACGGTGAGCCCTTGCTCGAAACCTTCGTCTTCGACTTTTCGGGCAATCTCTACGGCGAGATCTGTGCGGTCACCTTCTTCGGCCACCTGCGCGACGAGCTGAAATTCGACGGGCTCGATCCGCTGGTGGCGCAGATCCGCCAGGACGAGGCAGAGGCGCGGGCGTTGCTCTCCGGTGTGCAGCCGCTCGGCGACATCGACCGCAAGCTCAACTTCGCCCGATAAAAGATTTCGGCGTTGCTGTGGCGGCGGACCTTTTCAAAAGCCCGAAAACGCCTTAAACAACCGGCCACCATGACCCGGCACCGTCGATTGATCATCGATCAGCGAATTATTGGCCCGGCCTTCCGCGCGCTTTAGTCAGCCGGAAGGTCCGGGATTTCGGCGTTTCCGACGCCCCAGTCATCTCTCGATACCGAGCCCATTTCGTATGCGCGGCCCCTCGCGCGAAGAAGCGATTGCAAAGACCATGACCGACACCGCTGAAAAGATCGACTACTCCTCGACCCTCTATCTGCCGCAGACGGAATTCCCGATGCGCGCCGGCCTGCCGCAGAAGGAGCCGGAAACGGTGGCCCGCTGGCAGCAGATGGGCCTCTACAAGAAGCTGCGCGCATCGGCCGCCGGCCGCGACAAGTTCGTGCTGCATGACGGCCCGCCCTATGCCAACGGCAACATCCACATCGGCCACGCGCTGAACAAGATCCTCAAGGACGTCATCAACCGCTCGTTCCAGATGCGCGGCTTTGACGCCAACTATGTGCCCGGCTGGGACTGCCACGGTCTGCCGATCGAGTGGAAGATCGAGGAGAAGTACCGCGAGAAGGGCCAGAACAAGGACGAGGTCCCTGTCAACGAATTCCGCAAGGAATGCCGTGATTTCGCCTCCGGCTGGATCCAGGTCCAGGCCGAGGAGTTCAAGCGCCTCGGCATCGAGGGCGACTTCGACAATCCCTACACGACGATGAACTTCCATGCGGAAGCCCGCATCGCCGGCGAATTGATGAAGATCGCCAAGCTCGGCCAGCTCTACCGCGGCTCCAAGCCGGTCATGTGGTCGGTCGTCGAGCGCACCGCGCTTGCCGAAGCCGAAGTCGAATATGCCGATGTCGAGAGCGACATGATCTGGGTGAAGTTCCCGGTCACCGAAGGTCCGGACGCGCTTTCCGGCGCCTTCGTCGTGATCTGGACGACAACGCCCTGGACCATCCCGGGCAACCGCGCCATCGCCTTCTCGTCGCGTTATGCCTATGGCCTCTATGAAGTGGCGACCGCCGAGAACGACTTCGGCCCGCAGCCGGGCGAGAAGTTGATCTTCGCCAAGCGCCTGGCCGACGAATCCGCAGCCAAGGCCAAGCTCACCTTCAATTTCGTTCGCGACCTTGAGGCCAACGAGCTTTCTGCCGTCACCTGCGCCCATCCGCTGCATGGTCTCGGTGGCGGTTACGCTTTCAAGGTGCCGCTGCTCGATGGCGATCATGTCACCGACGATGCCGGCACCGGCTTCGTGCACACCGCCCCCGGTCACGGCCGCGAGGACTTTGATGCCTGGATGGACAGTGCCCGCGCGCTCGAAGCCCGCGGTATCTCCTCGGCGATCCCGTTCACGGTCGACGATGCCGGCTACTTCACTGCCGACGCCCATGGCTTCGGTCCCGATGCCGAAGGTGGCGCCGGCCGCGTCATCGACGACAAGGGCAAGAAGGGCGACGCCAACGATCGCGTCATCAAGGCGCTGATCGCCCGTCATGCGCTCTTTGCCCGCGGCCGCCTGAAACACTCCTATCCGCATTCCTGGCGTTCCAAGAAGCCGGTCATCTTCCGCAACACGCCGCAATGGTTCGTCTATATGGACAAGGCGTTCGGCGACGGCACAACGCTGCGTTCGCGTGCGCTTTCGGCCATCGACGACACCCGCTTCGTTCCCGGCGCCGGCCAGAACCGCCTGCGCGCGATGATCGAGGGACGCCCGGACTGGGTGCTCTCGCGTCAGCGCGCCTGGGGCGTGCCGATCGCGATCTTTGCCGACGACCAGGGCGAGATCCTGATCGACGAGGCCGTCAACGCCCGCATCCTCGACGCGTTCGAGCAGGAGGGCGCCGATGCCTGGTTTGCCGAAGGTGCCAAGGATCGCTTCCTCGGCAACGACCACGACCACGAAAAGTGGCACCAGGTGATGGACATCCTCGACGTGTGGTTCGATTCCGGTTCGACCCACACCTTCACGCTCGAAGACCGTCCGGACCTGAAGTGGCCGGCCGACGTCTATCTCGAAGGTTCGGACCAGCATCGCGGCTGGTTCCATTCCTCGCTGCTCGAGGCCTGCGCGACGCGCGGCCGCGCGCCCTACAACGCCGTTGTCACCCATGGCTTCACCATGGATGAGAAGGGCGAGAAGATGTCCAAGTCCAAGGGCAATACCGTCACGCCGCAGGAGGTGATGAAGGATGCCGGCGCCGACATCCTGCGCCTGTGGGTGATGACGACGGACTATTGGGAAGATCAGCGTCTCGGCAAGACGATCATCCAGACCAACATCGACGCCTATCGCAAGCTGCGCAACACGGTCCGCTGGATGCTCGGCACGCTCGCCCACGACAAGGGTGAAGAGATCGCCTATGCCGACATGCCGGAACTCGAAAAGCTGATGCTGCATCGGCTGGCGGAACTCGATCAGCTTGTGCGCGAAGGCTACGATGCCTTCGACTTCAAGAAGATCGCCCGTGCGCTGATCGATTTCTCGAACGTCGAGCTCTCGGCTTTCTATTTCGACGTGCGCAAGGACGCGCTCTACTGCGATGCGCCGTCGAGCCTGCGCCGCCGTTCGGCGCTCGCCGTCATCCGCAAGCTCTTCGATTGCCTCGTCCTGTGGCTGGCGCCGATGCTGCCGTTCACCACGGAAGAAGCCTGGCTGTCGAGGAAGCCCGATGCGGTTTCGGTGCATCTCGAACAGTTCCCGGCGATCCCGGCGGAGTGGAAGAACGATGCGCTCGAAGCCAAGTGGGACAAGATCCGTACGGTCCGCACCGTTGTCACCGGCGCGCTCGAGATCGAGCGCAAGGACAAGCGCATCGGCTCGTCGCTGGAAGCGGCTCCGGTCGTCTACGTCGCCGATCCGGAACTTTTGAAGGCGCTGGAAGGCCAGGACTTCGCGGAGATCTGCATCACTTCGGGCATCGTGATCGAAGCTGCGGAAGGCCCTGCGGAGGCGTTCCGCCTTGCCGACGTGGCCAAGGTGAGCGTGGAGCCGAAGCTTGCCGAGGGCCAGAAATGCGCCCGCTCCTGGCGGATCACGACCGATGTCGGTTCCGACCCGACCTACCCCGACGTGTCGGCCCGTGACGCCGCTGCCTTGCGCGAACTTGGTTTCAAGGCTTAACGCATTGTTACCGGATGAATTGCACTCGTTGCGTTCATCCGGTAAAACCTGCCCGAAATTTGGCGGATTTCTCCGCCATGGGCGCTTGAGTGGCCGCGCTGACCGGTGGCCGGCTGGAAGGAATCTCATGGAAATGACGCGAGAGTTGCGAGTGTTTGCCAGCGTGGCCGCCATTTTGACGAGCGGCCTGGTGCTTTCGGGCTGCATCGGCGGCCCGACCTATGGCACGGACAAGACCGCCGGCGAACAGCTCATGGACGACCTCGGCAGCGTCGCCAGCTTCGGTCCGCCGAAGCGTGATCCGGTCAAGTATCAGCCGCGCCCCGGCCTCGTTCTGCCGCCGTCGGCGCAGCAGACTGCTCTCGTCGAGCCGCAGAAGTCGCTTGCCAGCCGTGAGGCGAACCCGGAATGGGTCGAGTCTCCGGAAGAGGTTCGCAACCGTCTGCGCGAAGAGGCCGACGCCAACAAGAACAACCCGAACTACGTTTCCCCGCTCGCCAAGGCTAGCGCCAACGGCCGCCGGCTCTCGGCCAAGGAGCAGCAGGAAGCTTATCGCGCGGCCCGCAAGATCGAGATGGGTGCCTATTCCGACAAGCGCCGCTTCCTCAGCGATCCGCCGCTTGACTACCGCCGCCTGCCGGAGGGTACCGAGACCGAACTCGGCGAGCCGGAGAAGGACAAGGAGCGCCGCCGCAAGAAGGAGGCGCAGATCAAGAATTCCGGCTCCAAGTGGTATTGGCCCTTCTAAGCAGCGCATAAGCCATGACGATCAGCATTCGCGACGCTCGCCCGGAAGACGCGCAGACCATTCTGCGCTTCATCACCGAACTTGCCATCTACGAGAAGGAGCCCGACGCAGTCGAGGCGACGGTCGAGATGTTGCAGGCCTCGCTCTTTGGTCCGGGCGCCATTACCCGCGCCGTGATCTGCGAGAAGGACGGCAAGCCCGCAGGCTTCGCCATGTGGTTCTACAACTATTCGACCTGGCAGGCACGCAAGGGTCTCTACCTTGAGGACCTTTACGTCACGCCGGATTGCCGTGGCTCCGGCGCTGGCAAGATGCTGCTGAAGCATCTGGCGAAAATTGCCGTCGAGGAAGGCTGTGGCCGCTTCGAATGGAGCGTGCTCGACTGGAACGAGCCGGCCATCCGGGTCTACGAGGCGGTCGGTGCCGAGCCGATGTCCGAATGGACGCGCTACCGTCTCTCCGGCGAGGCCCTCGAAAGCTTCGCGGCCGACTGAGGCGATCTCAAGAAATCTGAAACGGGGTCGCGTCGAGAGTCGGACTGGTTTCACCGCTTGCCGGCGAAGAAATCCCTGAGAATGTCGGCAGCCTCGCGCTCGGCGAGACCTGAATAGACGTCCGGCACGTGGTGGCAGGTGGGCGAACCGAAGAAGCGCACGCCGCTGTCCACCGCGCCGCCCTTCGGATCGTCCGCGCCGTAGTAGAGGCGGCGGATGCGGGCGAACGAAATCGCCGCCGCGCACATGGTGCAGGGTTCGAGGGTGACGTAGAGATCGGCGCCCGTCAGCCTTTCGTCCTTGAGGACTGCAGCAGCCTCGCGGATGGCGACGATCTCCGCATGCGCAGTCACGTCGTTGAGTTCACGGGTGCGATTGCCGGCGCGGGAGACGATCTGGCCATCGAAAACGACGACGGCGCCGATCGGCACTTCGCCGCGTTCTGCCGCCTTCCTGGCCTCCTCAAGGGCCACATCCATGAAGTGTGTCGTCTCAGCCATCGCTCAAACAATAATTTCTCTTAACCCACGGGCCGCGACCTGATAGGACAGCCGCAAAAGGCAGGCAACACAAATGACATCCAAAGACAAGCCCACACGGCCTGGCGGCAAGTCCGCCGGCCGGGACAAGAAACCGCATTTCGCCGAAAAGAAGGCTGGAGCACCGAAAAAGGCTGCAGGTCCGAAGACTTTTGGCTCCAAGACCTCCGGACCGAAGGCTGACGGCCCCAAGTCCTTCGGACCAAAGACCGGCGCTTCGCGTCCGGCCAGGGAGCGCCCGAACGCGGCTGCTCCGGGCGTTGACGAACCGCAGCGCATCTCCAAGATCCTGGCACGCGCCGGCGTCGCCTCGCGCCGCGATGTCGAGCGCATGATCATGGAAGGCCGCATCAAGCTCAACGGCGTCATTCTCGATACGCCGGTCGTCAACGCGACGCTTGCCGATGCGATCGAGGTCGATGGCCAGCCGATCCGCGGCATCGAGCGCACGCGCCTCTGGCTCTACCACAAGCCGGCTGGCCTGGTGACCACCAATGCCGATCCGGAAGGCCGCCCGACCGTATTCGACAACCTGCCCGACGAACTGCCGCGCGTTCTGTCGATCGGCCGCCTCGACATCAACACCGAGGGCCTGCTGCTTTTGACCAACGACGGTGGTCTTGCCCGTGTGCTCGAGCTACCGTCGACCGGCTGGCTGCGCCGCTACCGTGTTCGCGCCCACGGCGAGATCGATCAGGAAGCGCTCGACCGGCTGAAGGACGGCATCGCCGTCGACGGCGTGCTCTATGGCGCGATCGAGGCGACGCTGGACCGGGTGCAGGGCTCGAACGTCTGGATCACCATGGGGCTGCGCGAAGGCAAGAACCGCGAGATCAAGAACGTGCTCGGCGCGCTCGGTCTCGACGTCAACCGCCTCATCCGCATTTCCTATGGACCCTTCCAGCTCGGCGAACTGCCGGAGGGACATGTCCAGGAAATCCGTGGCCGGACGCTCCGCGATCAGCTCGGGCCGCGCCTGATCGAGGATGCCAAGGCAAACTTCGACGCACCGCTTTACAACGATCAGGCAGCGACCGTAGCCGGCGACGCGCCGGAGGATGATACCGCCGATACGCGCCGGCCTGAACGTGCCAACCGCTGGGAAAAGCCGGAGGACAAGCGCGAGCGTGCTCTGGCCCGGCTCGACACGCGTCGCGACGGTGGCCGCAAGGACGGTCCTCGTGGCAAGGGCGGCTCCCGCGACGACCGTGACGCTAAGTTTGAGGACCGGCCGAAGCGCGCGCCGGCGCAGCGCGCCCGCACTGCCAATGTCTGGATGGCGCCGGGCGCCCGTCCGCTGGCCGAAAAGAAGCCGAAATCCGCTGAAGGCGACGCCACGGAGAAGCCCGCCCGTCGCGAGCGTCCGGAAGGCGCGCCGAAGACCAAGCGCTACGGTCGCAGCAAGGATGGCTTTGCGACGAAGACATCCGGCAAGTTCGACCCGGACCGCAAGGGCGGCTCGCACAGGGACTTCGATCGTCCCGCTGCGGCCGCGCCGGTCAAGCGTCGCGACGAAGAGGGCGAATGGATCAGCGCCAGCGAGCCTGCCCGTCGCGGCAAGGACGAGGGCCGGGATGGCGGCTTCGGTCGGCGCAAGGCGGGCGACGCGGGAGACCGCAGGTCGCGCGATCACGGTGACCGTCCTGCGCGCCGTGAAGGCGGCGACCGTCCTGCTCGTTCTGAAGGCGGGCCGCGCAGCTTCTCCGACAAGCCGCGGTTCCCGCGCGCCGATGGCGACCGGCCTGCCCGCCGCGAAGGTGGCGACCGCCCGCGTGGTGATCGACCTGCCCGCTCCGAGGGTGGTCCACGCAGCTATTCCGACAAGCCGAGGACCCCGCGTGCCGAGGGCGATCGTCCGCCACGCCGCGAAGGTGGAGACCGACCGTTCGGTGATCGGCCTGCCCGCGCCGAAGGTGGACCGCGCAGCTATTCTGACAAGCCAAGAGCCCCACGCGCCGAGGGCGATCGTCCGCCGCGCCGTGAAGGCGGGGACCGTCCGTTCGGCGATAAACCCCGCGGCAAGTCCTTCGGGGGCAAGCCGTCCGGTGGAAAGTCCTTTGGCGAACGCACTGGCGGCCCGCGCGGCGGCAAACCTGGCGGCGGCAAACCCGGCGGTGGACGCCCCGGCGGCGCTGGACGCTCCGGTGGTGGCGGACGCCCGGGCGGCGGCGGCAAGCCGCGCGGCAGAGGAAACTAAGCGGCGGTGCGTATCGTCGGTGGAGAGTTTCGGGGGCGCAGCCTGGCGACCCCCAAGTCCAACGATATCCGTCCGACCACGGACCGGACGCGCGAAAGCCTGTTCAACATCCTGAGCCATTCCTATCCGGAGGCGCTCGACGGCACCCGGGTGCTCGACCTTTTTGCGGGCACCGGCGCCGTTGGCTTCGAGGCTCTCTCACGCGGGTGCCGGCAGGCACTCTTCGTCGAGCAGGGCGTCGAGGGCAGGGGACTTCTGCAGACGAACATCGAAACGCTCGGCCTCCAGGGCCGAGCCAAGGTCTTCCGCCGTGATGCGACCAGCCTCGGCGGCGTCGGAACCATGGAGCCGTTTCATCTGGTTTTCGCCGATCCGCCCTACGCGAAGGGTCTCGGCGAGAAGGCGCTGGAATCTGCCGCCGCCGGCAACTGGCTCGTCCCCGATGCACTGGTGATCCTCGAAGAGCGGGCGGATGTTCAGCCCGCGCCGACGGCCGTGTTTGAGAACCTCGACGTCAGGGTCTTCGGCGATACCCGCATGCACTTCTACCGCTTTCGCGGCGCCTGACCGTCATATTTTCGATTTCCTTGCGACGATACGCTGACGCGACCATGCAAGTTTCCGTATTCCTCGCCTTACGGCGACCTTCTGCATAATTTGTCCTTAAAATGATTCCGATTTAGGGAATCATGCAGAAGCGGAGGGCATGCCGATGAAGCAGGATCTTTCGATGACGAAGGGGCCGACCCAGGTGACGAGCCAGCCGACGGTGGCCTTGGCGCTTGGCGGCGGCGGCGCGCGCGGGCTTGCGCATATTCACGTCATCGAAGCACTGGACGAGCTCGGCATTCGCCCGGTGGCGATCGCCGGCTCTTCGATCGGCGCAATCATGGGTGCCGGCATGGCCGCCGGCATGCGCGGCGAAGAGATCAGGGCGCACACGCTCTCGACCATCGGCCATCGCCGCGAGGTCCTCAATCGGCTCTGGCAATTGCGGCCGTCGAGCCTTTCCGAAGCCATGGCGAACGGTTTTCGCTTCGGGCAATTCAATGTCGAGCGCGTTCTCAGGGCTTTTCTGCCCGAGGCCATTCCGCCGAAGTTCTCGGATCTCGGCATCCCGCTCAAGGTGGTCGCCACCGACTATTACGGCCAGACAGAACATATCTGCGAAAAGGGTGACCTGTGGCAGGCGCTGGCTGCCTCCGCTGCCCTGCCTGCGATCTTCATCCCGGTGAAGATCGGCGGGCGCGTGATGATCGACGGCGGTATCTACAACCCTATCCCCTTCGATCATCTGCGCGGGCTGGCGGACATCGTCATCGCCGTCGATGTCGTCGGTGGTCCTGACGGCGACGGCAAGACGATCCCGAGCCGCATCGACAGCCTGTTCGGTGCGAGCCAATTAATGATGCAGTCGATCATCGCGATGAAGCTCAAGGAAGGTGCACCGGATATCCTGCTGCGCCCAGATGTCGGCCGCTACCGGGTGATGGATTTTCTGCGGGCCCAGGACGTGCTGAACGGAACCGTCGCCATCAAGGACCAGCTGAAACGGGCGCTCGACGAGCGGATGCGGGCGCCGAAGCTCAAGTGAGCGCCGACGACTGAGGGCCGGTTCGCCCCAGCGAGACTACGCGCTTTCGCGCTCGTCCGCAGGAAGCCCTGGCAGGATCCGTTCGCCAGTCTCCTGGGAGTGATCGACCTCGCGCTTCGGCTTGACCAGCGGCTCCGGTCGGACGGGACGCGAATGCAGCATGTCGCGACCGGCTGTGATGCCTTCGGCCTCCTGCAGCACGAGCCGGGCCTCGTCGCGCTTGCGGATGTCGTCCATGATGGCGATTGCCTCGTCGTCGCCGACCCCCAAAGCCTCCAGTGTCTTGCGGCCGAAGAGCAGGCCGGACTCGAAAGTCTCGCGCAATTCGTAGTCGACGCCTTTGGCGCGCAGTTCCAGCGTATGCAGGCGGTCGTAGGAGCGGGCGTAGATGCGTGCATTTGGATATTCGGACTGCACGAGGTCGATGATGTGGTCGGTCGTTTCCTTCTTTTGGGTACAGACGGCGACGATCTTGGCCCGCTCGATGCCGGCCGCGCGCAGCACGTCGAGACGATTGCCGTCGCCGAAATAGATACGGAAACCGAAGGTCGCGGCCTGGCGCACGCGTGCGGCCGAATGGTCGATGATCGTCACGTCGCGGCCGCCGGCGAGCAGGATCTGCGCCGCGATCTGGCCGAAGCGGGAAAAGCCGATCATCAGCACGTCGGCATTGGCGCCGTCGAAATCTTCTTCGATCTCCTCGTCCATCTCGTCCTGTTCGTGCATCAGCTTTGCGGCCAGCATGGAGGCAAGCGGCGTCAGCGCCATCGACAGCGTCACGATCGCAACCAGCAACGAGGCGTCGCCATCCGAGAAGACGCCAGCGGTTGCCGCCGCGGTGAACAGCACGAAGCCGAATTCGCCGCCCTGCGGCAGGAGCAGGCTGATGCGCACCGCGTCGTTGTGGTGTGATCCGGTGAGCCGGCAGAGCCAGTAGAGCACCAGGCTCTTCAACGCCATCAAGAGCGGCACGGCGATGATGATCAGCTGGTAGCGCTCGACGATGACGCCAAGCTCCAGCGACAGACCGACGGCCATGAAGAACAGAGCCTGCAGGATACCGCGGAACGGTTCGATATCCGCTTCGAGTTCATGGCGATAGGAGGATTCCGCCAAGAGCACACCCGCGAGGAAGGCACCCATCGCCATGGAGAGTCCGGCAAGCTGCATCATGGTCGCCGCGCCCATGACGACGAGCAGGGCGGCGGCGATCATGACGTCGCGGGCGCCCGTGCGGCCGATGATCTGGAACAGGGGGTTAACGAGGTAGCGGCCGGCAGCGAAGAGCACGACGATCGCTGTGGTGGCGATCGCAAAATCCTCGAGCGGCGGTGTCGTATCCTCAGGCGCTTGCGCTGCCATAAGCGGGATCAGCGCCAGCAGCGGCACGATCGCGAGATCCTGCAGCAGGAGAATGGAGAAGGATCGCTGCCCGTAGCGGGTGTTGCGGTCGTTGCCCTCGTCGAG
Organism: Ensifer sp. EB106-03-01-XG145; assembly: GCF_058792075.1. Taxonomy (NCBI): domain Bacteria; kingdom Pseudomonadati; phylum Pseudomonadota; class Alphaproteobacteria; order Hyphomicrobiales; family Rhizobiaceae; genus Ensifer; species Ensifer sp. EB106-03-01-XG145. Next base: position 792,674 of record NZ_JBYTEC010000001.1, read on the forward strand.
GATCTGCATGGCAAAGGCGGTCGACGACAGCGCCAGGCCGAAGCCGGCGATGATGCTGCCGCCCTGGCCGAGGAGCCCGAGGGCATAGATCATGGAAGAGAGCACGATGCCGGTCAGCACGACCTGAGCCGTGCCGAGGCCGAAGATATCGCGCCGCATCTGCCAGAGACGTGACGGTTTCAATTCGAGGCCGATGATGAACAGCAGGAACACGACGCCGAGCTCCGAGACATGCAGGATCTGCTCGCCATCGGTGATGCTTTGGGCGACCGGACCGATGAGCACGCCGGCGCAGAGATAGCCGAGGATAGTGCCGAGGCCGAGCCGCTTGAAGATTGGTGCGGCGACCACTGCGCCGCCGAGCAGCATCAGCGCCTGAGAATAGATGATCGGTGTCGTTGCCATGCCTGCGGCTTTCACTATTGGGCACCCGGCCCCGATGAGGGAGCTTTCGAGAGCGGTCATTTGCGGTGTATGGGCGGGAATCAGGCCGATGCCCTTGATGCCTGCGTCACTGCACAATAAATGGGGCAGGAATGAAAGGCTACATCATGTCAGACACGATCGATTCTGCCGACCTCGAAAAACGCGCCTCCGAACTCGTGGACCTCGCCCGCAAGGCCGGCGCCGATGCGGCGGATGCGGTGGTGGTGCGCGGGCGCTCCCGTTCCGTCTCCGTGCGCCTCGGCAAGGTCGAAGCGACGGAAGCCTCCGAAAGCGACGATTTCTCGCTCCGAGTATTCGTCGGGCGACGCGTCGCCAGCGTCTCGGCCAATCCGGGCTTCGATCTGAAGCTGCTCGCCGAACGCGCCGTCGCCATGGCCAAGGCTTCGCCGGAGGATCCCTTTGCCTCGCTCGCCGATGCGGACCGGCTGGCAAGCTCCTACCCCGACCTCGACCTCTTCGACCCCACCGCCGTTTCCACGGATTCGTTGACGGAAGCGGCATTGGCTGCCGAAGAGGCAGCACTTGCGGTCTCAGGCGTCACCAACTCCAGCGGCGCTGGCGCTTCGGCCGGCATGGGCGGTCTGGTTCTCGTTACCTCGCACGGTTTCTCCGGCTCCTACATGGCGACCCGTTTCGGTTGCTCCGTCAGCGCGATTGCCGGCGAAGGCACGAAGATGGAGCGCGACTATGATTTCGACAGCCGCCTCTATGTCGGTGATCTCCGGCCGGCCGAGGAGATCGGCCGCCTTGCCGGCGAGCGCGCGGTGGCACGCCTCAATCCGCGCCAGGTGCCGACGGCCAAGAACGTCACCGTCGTCTTCGATCCGCGCATGGCGCGCGGCTTCGTCGGCCATCTGGCGGGCGCGATCAACGGTGCGGCCGTCGCCCGCAAGACGAGCTTCCTGCGTGACCGGATGGGCAAGCAGGTGATGAAGGCGGGTCTTTCTGTGACCGACGACCCGCTGATCGTGCGCGGCTCCTCTTCGCGTCCCTTCGACGGCGAAGGTGTCAGTGGCGAAAAGCTCGTGATGGTCGAGGACGGGGTGCTGAACCATTGGTTCCTGTCGACCTCGGCAGCGGCCGAACTCGGTCTGGAGACCAACGGCCGCGGTGTGCGCGGCGGCCCGACGGTCAACCCGGCCTCGACCAATCTGGCGCTCGAGCCGGGTTCGATCTCGCGTGAGGATCTGATCCGCGGTGTCGGCAACGGCTTCTACGTGACCGAACTGATCGGCCAGGGCGTCAACATGGTGACCGGCGAATACAGCCGCGGCGCCTCCGGCTTCTGGATCGAGAACGGCGAACTCACCTTTGCCGTCTCCGAGGTGACGATCGCGTCCAATCTCAAGGACATGTTCATGGCATTGACGCCGGCAGACGACATCGATCGCAAGTTCGGCGTTGCCGCACCGACGCTTGCCATCGAGGGCATGACGCTCGCTGGTCTCTAAACAGGCCGAAGACAAACCGGCGCGGGGACCCGCGCCGATCCGGCTCTCGTGCTATAGGAGAGGCGGGCTGACGGGGTTTTGAATGTTTGACACAGCACCATCGGGCGCGGACTGGAAGCCGGATCTCGAGTTGATCCGCGCCGCCGCGGTCGTCGCCGGGGAAACGGCGCTCGGTTATTTTCGCAAATCGCCCGACGTCCGCTGGAAGAACGAGGGCCGCTCGCCGGTCAGCGAAGCGGATCTGGCGGCAAACGATGTGCTGAAGACGCGGCTGCTTGCGGCGCGGCCCCACTACGGCTGGCTGTCGGAAGAGACCGACGACGACTCCAGCCGCCTGACCCGCGAAACGGTCTTCGTCGTCGATCCGATCGACGGCACGCGTGCCTTCATCGCCGGCAAGGAACTCTGGTGCGTCAGTGTTGCCGTCGTCCACCGGGGGCAGCCCGTCGCCGGCGTCCTCTATGCTCCGGCGCTTGACGAACTCTTCGAGGCGGTCGCCGGCGGTAGCGCGCTGAAGAACGGCACGGCGATCTCGGTGCGAGAGGCAAAGGCCGGGGAAATGCTGCATCTGGCGGCCGCCGAAGATACGGTCGGCAAGCTTCCGGCCGTCTATCGCAACACCGTCACGCGCGTGCCGCATGTTCCGTCGCTTGCCTATCGGCTGGCCATGGTTGCCGACGGGCGGATCGACGGTACGCTGGTGAAGAAGAATTCCCATGATTGGGATCTGGCTGCGGCCGATCTCATTCTCGCCCGGGCCGGTGGCGCGCTCGTCGATCTCGACGAGCAGCCCTTGTCCTACAATCGCTCCAGCGTCGTTCACGGCGTTCTCTGCGCAGCGGCAAAGCCGCTCTTGCCAGGCCTGATCGCCGCATCGCGGTCGATGGAGCCCCATTGACCTTTGGGGCCGAATGCCTCAAATCAACGCCCATACCCAAAAAGAAAAATGGAATTCCGATGGCTCACGAATCCGAGAAGAAACAACGTCTGCACCTCGTCTTTGGCGGTGAACTCACCACGCTGACGGACGTCCACTTCCGCGATCTGGACAAGCTCGATATCGTCGGCATCTACCCGGACTACGATAGCGCTCTCGTTGCCTGGAAATCCAAGGCGCAGATGACCGTCGACAACGCTCACATGCGCTATTTCATCGTCCACATGCATCGTCTGCTCGACCCGGAAAACGGCTGATGCCGATGAGGTCGGGATGCGCGGCGCAAACCCGCATGCCAGTCGCCCCTAAGTTTCTCGCCGCTGAGACGGCTGGGGAAGGTGTCTCGTCATGAGCAGCTTTCGCGCGCGCCTGGCGCTCTCCAGCTATCGCTGGATCGGCTCGGCCATCTATCCCCTGGTTTGGTCCTACCTTGCCATTCGCGCGGCGAAGGGCAAGGAGGATCCGGCTCGCCGTCGCGAGCGCTACGGCCATGCGAGCGCACCACGGCCGCAAGGCCCGCTCGTCTGGTTTCACGCCGCCAGTGTCGGCGAGACCAATGCGGTCATCCCATTGATCAAGGAAATCCGCAGGCGCGGCATCAATGTCGTGCTGACGACGGGTACGATGACCTCGGCACGTGTCGTTGCCCAGCGCCTGGGAACAGGCGTCATCCACCAGTATGTCCCGCTCGATTTCAAGCCGGCGGTCAGCCGGTTTCTGAACTATTGGGAGCCGGATCTCGCGATCATCGCCGAGTCCGAAATCTGGCCGATGACCATCCTGGAGCTCGGCCGGCGCCATATTCCGCAGGTTCTGGTGAACGGCCGTCTGTCCGATCGCACCTTCGCCCGGTGGAAGCGGCGGCCGGCGCTTGCCGACGCGCTTTTTGAAAACCTGGCGCTGGTCATCGCACAGTCCGACGTCGATGCGGAGCGCTTCCGCACGCTCGGCGCGCTGCCGGTCATGGTCTCCGGCAATCTGAAGGTCGACACTGATGCGCCGCCGCATGATCCGCTGGCGCTGAAGGAGTATGAGCAGCAGATCGGCACGCGGAAGACCTGGGCGGCGATCTCGACCTTCGACGGCGAGGAAAACGCGGCCGGCGTCGTGCACCGCGCGCTGAAGGAACGGACCGGCCTCCTGACGATCATCGTGCCGCGCCATCCCGAGCGCAGTGATGCGATCGAGGCGGCGCTGACGGCCAAGGGCCTGAAGGTCGCGCGCCGCACGCGGCGTGATCCGCTGACGCCGGATGTCGATGTCTTCCTCGGCGACACCATCGGTGAAATGGGCCTCTATCTGCGCCTGACCGAAGTCGCCTTTGTCGGCCGCTCGCTCTTTGCCGAAGGCGGCCAGAACCCGCTGGAGCCGGCGATGCTCGGCTGCGCTATCCTGTCCGGCGGCAATGTGCAAAATTTTCGCGAGACTTATCAGACGCTTGCAAAGAACGGCAGCGCCAAGATCGTGCGCGACGTCGAGATGCTGGCGAAGGGCGTCAACTATCTGCTCGCCAACGACGACATGCGTCGCTCGATGATCGATGCCGGCCTCGAAACCGTGCAAGAGATGCGCGGCGCTCTGTCGGCGACGATGAAGGGCCTCGAGCCCTATATCAATCCGCTCATCGTCAAGGCGCGTCTCAATCCCCCGACCGAAAGCTGACACAAACAGGAGACGATCCCTCATCATGACCGCACCCAAGGCCATAGCCGGCATCCTGTTCGACAAGGACGGAACCCTGCTCGACTACGCAAAGAGCTGGGTGCCGGTGAACTATGAGCTGGCACGGCTTGCGGCCAAGGGTGATGAGGCATTGGCCCGCGTATTGCTGAAAGCGGGCGGCATGGACGCCGACACCGGCCATGTACTGCCTGACAGCCTGCTTGCGGCGGGCAACACGGTTGAGATCGCGACCGGTTTCGTGGGGGCGGGCGCGCCCTTTACCGTGGCGGATCTCACCACCCTGTTCGACAGCCTGTTCGCGCGCTCGGCGGAATATGCCGTCCCGGTCACCGATCTTGGCACATTCTTCGCCGGTCTGCATGCCAAGGGCTATCGGCTTGGGGTCGCCTCCAGCGACAACGAAAAATCGATCCGCGAGACCGCCAAACGCTTCGGTTTCGATGGTTACCTGCATTATGTAGCGGGTTATGACAGCGGCTACGGCGTCAAGCCGGAGCCTGGCATGGTGCTCGGCTTTTGTGCCGCAACAGGCCTGGAGCCGCATCAGGTCGTCGTCGTCGGCGACAACAATCACGACATGCACATGGGCCGCAGTGCCGGCGTCGGCATGACGGTCGCGGTGCTGACCGGGACCGGTTCGCGCCAGTCGCTCGCGGCGGCTTCGGACCATTGCCTTGCCGACATCACCGAACTTGAGGCTGTCCTCTAGAGCGCCGTGTGTTCAGATGAACGCACTAAGGACGCTCTAGCACTTTGTTTCTAGAGCATCTTTCCGCTTTCACGTGATTCCGCTTGAAAGCGGGACGCTCTAGTCGCAAATCCGGGAAAAGCGTGAAGCACTTGTCTGTCGGCAGGCCATTCTGCCGCGCGGCCGCCGGCCCAGGTCGCTGCAATCGTATCCATAGCTTGCGTTTTTTCACATTCTGACGTTTTTTGGGCGATCCGCCGGCTTCCGGCGGCAAGAACGACATATGTCCTCCCGGAGCGGATGGACGACACCGGCTGGGGCACGGAACGAAGATGGTATCGGAAGCGCCACCATTCTGGTGGACAAAGGCGGATTGGCGTGCGCGCGCGTTGTGGCCGTTTTCATGGGTATATGGCCGGATTGCCGGCCTGCGCATGGACCGAGCCCATCGAGCCTCGGTTCCGGTTCCGGTCATCTGCATCGGCAACTTCACCGTCGGCGGCGCCGGCAAGACGCCGACCGCGATCGCGCTTGCCCGCGTCATCCGTCAGAAAGGGTTGAAACCCGGGTTCCTGAGCCGCGGCTATGGCGGCTCGCTCGACGTGACGACCGTCGTCGATCCGGAGCATCACCGTGCGCGCGATGTCGGCGACGAGCCCCTGCTTCTGGCGCGTGAGGCGTTGACCGTCGTCTGCCGCCGCCGTGTCGATGGCGCTCGCCGCTTGGTGAAGGAAGGTGTCGATATCATCATCATGGACGACGGCTTCCAGAGCGCGCGGCTCGCCTTCGACTTTGCGCTTTTGGTGATCGACTCGCGCCGCGGCATCGGCAACGGCTATCTGGTGCCGGCAGGCCCGGTGCGGGCGCCGCTGCCCAATCAACTTCGGCACGCCACGGCATTGCTGAAGATCGGCGGCGGCACGGAGGCCGATGCCCTGATCCGCCGCGCAGCCCGCGCCGGAAAGCAGATCTACGAGGCCGATGTGGTGAGGCTCGACGACGGGTCGCTGAAAGGCGTCAAGGTCCTTGCCTGGGCCGGTATCGCCGATCCGGAGAAATTCTATCGCACGGTGCGCGAGACCGGCGCCATCGTCGAGGAAACTCGCAGCTTTCCGGATCATCACCATTTCTCCGACGACGAGATCGCCGACCTGCTCGATCGAGCGGCGGCCTTGGGCTGCACGCTTGTCACGACCGCCAAGGACATGGTGCGGCTCGAGCCCGGTCATGGCCGCGCAGCCGAGCTGGCCGCGGCCAGCCGGGTGATCGAGATCGACGTGCGCTTCGACGACCCTATGGCGCCCAAGAAGATTATCGAGACGGCACTTGCTGCCGCGCGCGCGCGAAAGCTGCGCGAAGGCGCGGGCAAGTAATCACTTATCGGTGGTGGGAGAAGCCGGGCTGAGCCTCAGCGGCGCTGGTTCGGCAGCGCGCCGGCGCGCTTTTCCGCCTCGAGCGAGGCGTCCGCATCGACATAGGCTTCCTGCCGGGCGACGCTCCAGTAGCGCAGCTCGTCGACGGGAATGGTCTTGCCGGTCATCGCGCAGATCACATGCGAGCCGGCGAGAATGATCTGAAAGTCGCCGTCGAGATAACGGATTTTCGCCTCGCGCGACGCGCTTCCTTCAAACCGGTTCATCATGTTCGTTGCCTATTGCGTCTCTGTGGTCTGTTCTCTGGTCTAGCTCGCCATCCGGCAAAATGCCAGCCGCATTTCGCCGCCGCGCGCGATCAGCTTCGGCCGAACAGCCGTTCAATATCGGAAAGCTTGAGCTCGATATAGGTCGGCCGCCCGTGGTTGCATTGGCCGGAGCCGGGCGTCGCCTCCATCTGCCGCAGCAAAGCGTTCATTTCCTCGGTGCGCATGCGTCGGCCGGAGCGCACCGATCCATGGCAGGCCATCGTCGCGGCAAGATATTCGAGCCGGCTTGTGAGGCCGTTGGCGGTGTCCCATTCGGCAAGTTCGTCGGCAAGCTGGCGCACCAGGCCGACGGCATCCATTTCGCCGAGCATGGCAGGCGTCTCGCGCACGGCGATCGCCCCCGGGCCGAAGCGTTCGATGGCAAGGCCAAGGCGGGCGAACTCCGCCGCATGCGCCATCAGCCGGTCGCAATCGTCTTCGGCCAGATCGACGATTTCCGGGATCAGCAAAGCCTGCGCCGCGACGGGCCGTGAATGCAGCGCCGTGCGCATCGCCTCGAACACCAGCCGCTCATGGGCGGCATGCTGGTCGACGATGACGAGGCCGTCATTCGTCTGGGCGACGATGTAGTTCTCATGGAGCTGCGCCCTGACCGCGCCGAGCGGGAAGGATGGCGGTGCCGGCGTTTCCTGTTGCGCGACCGCTGCCTCACGCTCGGACGGGGCGCCAGTCCGTGCCGATGGTGCCGCAAAGGCAGCGAAGCTCGCCTGCGGCTGTTCGGAGAAGCGGCCGTTCACCGTCTCGAATTGCATGGGTCGTGATGGCGAAGTTTCCGGCGTCCACGGCGCCTGCGGCCGATAGGACTCCGGTCGGAAGGCCCGCATCAGACCACTGGCGCCGGTGGTTGCCGCCCGGTCGCCTTCGCGCGTCAGCGCCTCGCGGATGGCACCGATGATCAGCCCGCGGATGAGGCCCGGGTCGCGGAAGCGCACATCGGATTTCGCCGGATGCACGTTGACGTCGACGAGCGCCGGGTCGAGCGCGATCGACAGCACCGCGACCGGATAGCGGCTGCTCGGGATCGTTTCGGAATAGGCGGCCCGGATCGCCGACAGCAACAGCTTGTCCTGCACCGGGCGGCCATTGACGAAGACATATTGCTGCAGCGAGTTGCCGCGATTGTAGGTCGGCACGCCGGCAAAGCCGGTGAGCCCGACATCTTCGCGTGTCGCATCGATTTCGATCGCGTTGTCGCGGAAATCCTTGCCGAGCACCTGGGCCATGCGCGCCAGACGATCGTCGCCGGTCGCCGGGAATTCCAGCGTCGAGCGGTCGCTGCCTGAGAGCACGAAGCGGACCGCCGGGAAGGCGATCGCCATGCGGCGTACGATCTCGGAGATCGCCGCCGCTTCCGCCTTCTCGGACTTCATGAATTTCAGCCGCGCCGGCGTCGCGAAGAAGAGGTCGCGGACCTCGACAACCGTGCCGGTATTGGCGGGCGACGGGCGAACCGGATCGGTCTTGCCGCCGGTGACGGCGATGACCGCGCCTTCAGTGGCGCCGGCCGTGCGTGTGGTGATCGAGAGGCGAGCGACCGAGCCGATCGAAGGCAGCGCCTCGCCCCGAAAGCCGAGCGTGCGAATGTCGAACAGGCTGTCGTCGAGCTTCGACGTACAGTGCCGGCGCACCGCCAGTTCGAGATCGTTCGGCGTCATGCCTGAGCCATTGTCGGTCACGCGCAGGAGCGTCTTGCCGCCGCCTGCGGTCGCGATTTCGATGCGCGTGGCGCCGGCGTCGAGGGCGTTCTCAATCAGTTCCTTGGCGGCGCTGGCGGGGCGTTCGATGACTTCGCCGGCGGCGATCTGGTTGATGAGGGTTTCTGAAAGTTGCTTGATGGCCATGTCCCATTTTCCCGGATTCGCTTGGGAAACGAAAGGGGAAATGGCGCCTCGTCCGCGGCCTTAAATGAACGCGGTCTTCGTTGCGGAAAAATGAGCGGGCGGTTTAATCGCCCCTTAACACTCTGCTGCGATTTTCCACAACAACCTGAATGATCACGGGTTTTGTCTTTTGAGCATTGCGGCGTAGCTGGACGCCGTACTCCCGCCGCTCGAAGAGACGCCTGCCAAGGCCTTCCCAGCATGTCCCGAAATGAACCGCCGCCGCAGCGCCGCGCGTCCTACTGGGCGCGCTGAGGTCGCTGTAGCACTGTGAATGGCCGCATGTTTCCTCAGATCGGGGACGATTGAAGCATGCGGTAGGCGAGTGAGGACAGCGCAATGAGCGATGGGGCGTCGAACGGCGCGGACATCAACCGGATCATTCTGGAGTCGAGCTGCGACGCACTCGGCATCGCTGTGCTTGTCTGCAGTCGAGACGACACCATTCTCTTTGCCAGCCGCACGATGCTGCAGTTCTTCCCTGTGCCGTCGGAAATCCTGATGCCGGGCACGCGTCTGCGAGATTTTCTCGGCGCCGTTTATGACACCGGCGTTCGCCCGGGCACCGTTCCGGAAAGCAGCCGCCGCCGCACCAATCGCGAGGACTGGATTGCCGAGCATATGGCGCTGCACTGGCGCGAACGTTACGAAAGCGTCGAGCGCGCCGGCCGTACCCGCTGGGTTTCGATGCGCAAGCGTCGGCTATCGAGCGGCATCGGCATCCTGTCGATCAGTGACGTTTCCGATCAGAAGAAGCGCGACGAGCAGCTTCAGACGGACCTGGAGCGCGTCGAGCTGACCGAACAGATCCTCGATGCCCAGCCCAATCCGATCTGCGTCAAGGATCGCAACCTCAACTATATCGCCGTCAACAAGGCCTTCTGCCTGATCCATGATCTGCAGCAGGATGCCATTCTCGGCCGTTCCGCCTGGGATCTGGTCGAAAGCGAGCTTGCCGAACGTTTCGAGCAGTCCGACCGCATGGTGCTCGAGACCGGCAAGCCATACTCGCAGGCCGAGCACATCGTGCGCGCCGATGGCAGCGATCTCTGGGTGCTCACGCGCAAGTACCGCGTCGGCATGCCCGGCCGTCATTTCGTCGTGACCTGCATGAACGACGTCACCGATATCGCCCTCTTGCATCAGAGTAGCGATGAACCTCCGGCCGAAGTTGGCCTGCAGATCCGCGATTACAGCATCTTCGCGGCGGCGCAGAATTTCTACGACCCGTTCCGGGCGCTGAATGTCCAGCAACTCGTGGAAGCGGGATCGATGATCGAGACCCTGCCGGCCCGCGGTCTTCGTGTCCTGGTTGCCACGACCGACCGGGCGATGGAAGACCGGCTCGTCGGGCGTCTGCGTGGCTCTGGGCTCGACGCCTGCGCTGTTCGCGATGCGGGTGAGCTTCGTGCCTTCGGACATGCGGTCGAGGACGCCGGCATCAAGCTCGATGTCCTGCTTCTCGACCTGGCGTTTTCCGAGAGACAGCAGATCGTTTCGGCCTGGCGTCATTGCCCGGTCCTGCCGCTTTCCGCGCAGCAGGACGGCGCTGCGGTGCTGGCCGAAGTGTTCCGCGTCTGCTCCGAGCGGACTACGGCGTCTCCGACGCTGCAGCCCGATTGGTCGTTGTCGTTTGAAGGCGAGGGGATTGCTGCACCGCCGCCGACGCCACAGGTCGACGTGCTCGTTGCCGAAGACAATCAGATCAACCAGTTCGTGTTCACGCAAATCCTGGAGGGGCTCGGCGTCTCGCATCGGATCGCCGCCAACGGCCGCGAGGCCGTCGAGCTCTGGCATGAACTGCAACCGGCTCTGGTGCTGATGGACGTCTCGATGCCGATCATGAACGGCTTCGATGCCACGGTCGCCATCCGGTCGGCAGAAAATACCAGAGGGCAGAAAACGCCGATCATCGCGGTCACCGCGCAGGCGCTGGATATCGACCTGCAGCAGTGCAAGGCATCGGGCATGGACGACCATATCATGAAGCCCGTGAGCCCCGACATGATCGAGGCGGTGCTTAGAAAATTCATGCCGGCAAAGGCGATGCGAACGGCAGGTTGAATGAAAGACGTGTCAACTCGCTAGAATTGGGGAGGCTAATGGCAGATCTAGGAGCAGAGCGATATCGGATTGTTAACCGCCGATTGCGATCGTCTGCACCGAATTGCCGTTAAAGTGTAGAGCCCGCCCGAATGCATTGCGCCCATCCCGTTGCCCATGTCCGGACCGTGTCGGAACGACATTGCCGGTTCGCGCCGTGGCGTGCGGTTTCGCCGGCAGCGGAGCGTCGTCCGCATTCTGCTGACCGAGCTGTGGAGACGCGGCAATGACGGCGGTTGAGACCCCCTATCACCGCATCGGCCTCGAGATGCCCGCCGTGACGGGCAACGTCGATCTGTTGACGGGGCTCGGTAATTCCCGCTGCCTGCGCCAGACCGTGCTTGATCTCGCCAGGGAACGTGCCAGCGATCCCGCGCCCTTCACCATCGGCCTTGCCAATATCGATGGTTTCAAGCCGATCAATGACCTGTTTGGGCCGGCGGCTGGTGACGAGATCCTCTGCCAGGTGGCCTACCGGCTGAAAGCCTGTGCGCCCGAGGGGGCGACGATCACCCGTTCGGAAAGTGACGAATTCGCCTTCGTGCTGCCGCTCGTCTTCGAGCGCAAGGGGGCGGAGAAGGTCGGGCAGATGTTGAAGGAGGTGCTGTCGGCGCCCTTCGATCTCGGCGACCGCCACGTGCGTCTGTCCGCGTCCTTCGGTTTTGCGGTCTACCCCTTTGCCGGCGAAGTGTTCGAGGACCTGCTGAAAAGCGCCGATACAGCGCTCTATCGCTCGAAGCGTCGCGGCCGTGGCCAGATCACCGTCTATTCGCAGGAAATCGCTCAGGAGATGAAGCGCGCGACGCAGCTTGAGCAGGCGCTGCGAAATGCCATCATCGCCAACGAAGTCGATGTGCATTTCCAGCCGATCGTCGATCTGCGCAATGATGCGGTCGTCGGTTTCGAAGCCTTGGCGCGCTGGTGCGATGCCGATCTCGGCTATGTTTCGCCGGCTGTTTTCGTGCCGCTGGCCGAGGAGCGCGGGTTTATCGAATCTCTCGCCGAAGTGCTGTTGCGCAAGGCGGCGCATGCGGCGCTCTCCTGGCCGAAGGAGCTTTTCCTCTCCTTCAATCTCTCCTCGGCGCAGCTCATGGATCCGGCGACCAGCCACCGGTTGCTGTCGATCATCCATCAGATCGGCCTCGATCCCAGGCGATTGGAATTGGAGATCACCGAGACGGCTGTCATGGCCGATGCCGACATCGCCCAGAAGATCGTTGCGGAACTGCGTGCCGCCGGCGTGCGCGTCTCGCTCGACGACTTCGGCACCGGGCAGTCGAGCCTGGGTCGCCTTCGCGATTTTTCCTTCGACAAGGTCAAGATCGATCGCGCCTTCGTCTCGCGCATTTCCGCCGATCGCGCTTCGGAGCACATCATCAAGGCGATCGTCTCGATGTGCGAGGGCCTCGAACTGGAAGTCGTCGCCGAGGGCATCGAGGACTTTTCCGAAGCCTTGAAGCTGAAGGCGCTCGGTTGCGGCCTCGGGCAGGGCTACTTCTATGGAAAACCGGCCGATGCCGTTGCGACGATGCGGTACCTTTCCGATCGTTATGGCGGTGTTTCGACCCAGGCCTGATCGGTCTATTCACCGGTTCCCGAGAGCGCCACGCGATCCCGCCGCCCCTCTTCCAACAACCAGTCGCGGACCCGTTTTGCCTGGGCGTTGAGCTCGCGTGACCGCGGCCAGACGACATAAAAAGCGAGACCGGTCTTGAGCACGTGTCCGGCGACCGGCATCAGGGCGCCGGAGCGGATCTGCGGGTTGATCAGGTGTTCCCAGCCGAGCGCCACGCCTTCGCCCGCGAGCACCGCCTGCATGACCAGAACATAATCGTTGATCGTCAGGCGGCGTGCCTGCTTGGGATAGGTGAGGCCGGCGCTCGCAAACCATTCGGTCCAGTCGCAGGCCCGTCGCACCGGTTCCTCGAGATGAATGAGGTTGTGCCGCTGCAGGTCGGCTGCGGTCCCCGGCAGCCCGTGCTCCTCGATATAGGCCGGCGTTGCGACGGCGTTGACGACCTCCTCGGCGAGCTGGGCGGCATGATAGCGCGGCCAGTGACTGGGGTCGCCGCCGCGGATGCCGAGCGGGATCGGCTCTTCCTCAAGATCGAGATCGCGCACGCTCGTCTGGATGCGAAGGTCGATCTCCGGCAGGTCCTCGCGCATGCGGTTGAGGCGCGGCAGCATCCACATCGAGGCAAAGGCAGTCGACGCCGCAAGCGTCACGTTGGTTTCACGGCCCTTGGCGCGGATGTCCTCGGCCGACTTCTGAATGCGCGACAGACCGACCGACACGTCGGCGTGAAACTTCTCTCCCGCCTCGGTCAGTTCCACCGCCCGGTGCACGCGGTGAAACAGCGGCACGCCCAACTGGTCTTCGAGGCCGCGGATGGCGTAGGAGACCGCCGCCTGCGTCATGCCGAGCTCGCTGGCGGCTCGGGTGAAGTTCTGGTGACGGCCGGCCGCCTCGAAAACGATGAGGCTTGCGGCGGAGGGAAGCAGGCGGCGCAGGTTTTCCATAAATCATGCTTATCGCATGGCTCGAATTTTTCCAGCGTTACAATGGAATTTTTCGTCAATAGCATCATCTCAGGTGATGGGAGGACGTGAGAATGGACACTGTACTGGCAGCAGGCGAGGCGGCACCGAGACGGACGCGGGGCTCAAGACCGCAACGGCGCGAAGGCGCGGGCCGAAGCCTCGGCGTTCCCTACATCGTCCGCAACATCCCGACCTACGATATCCTCGGCGAAGAGAGCCTGCTGCGGATCGAAGCGGTCGCCGATCGTATCCTTGCCGAGGTCGGCATCGAGTTCCGCGACGACCCCGAAGGGCTCGACCATTGGAAGCGGGCCGGCGCCAAGATTGATGGCGTGCGCGTAACCTTCGAGCCCGGCATGCTCAAGGAAATCGTCGCCTCGGCACCACGGCAGTTCACCCAGCATGCCCGCAATCCCGCCCGCAATGTCGAGATCGGCGGCAACAACGTCGTCTTCTCCCCGGCCTATGGGTCGCCCTTCGTCATGGATCTCGACAAGGGCCGGCGCTATGGCACGATCGAGGACTTTCGCAACCTGATCAAGCTGGCGCAGTCGAGCCCTTGGCTGCACCATTCCGGCGGCACCATCTGCGAGCCGGTCGATGTGCCCGTCAACAAGCGCCACCTCGACATGGTCTACAGCCATATCAAGTATTCCGACCGCGCCTTCATGGGCTCGATCACGGCCGAAGAGCGGGCCGAGGATTCGATCGAGATGGCGCGCATTCTTTTCGGTCGCGATTTCGTCGACCGGAACTGCGTCATCCTCGGCAACGTCAACGTCAACTCGCCGCTCGTCTGGGACGGGACGATGACGAGGTCGCTGCGCGCCTATGCGCGGGCAAACCAGGCCGCGGTCATCGTGCCCTTTATTCTCGGCGGCGCCATGGGCCCGGTCACCAATGCCGGCGCCATTGCCCAATCCTATGCCGAGACGCTCGCCGGCTGTGCCTTGACCCAACTCGAACGCAAGGGGGCACCGGTGATCTTCGGCAATTTCCTGTCGTCCATGTCGCTGCGTTCGGGCTCGCCGACTTTCGGCACGCCGGAGCCGGCGATCGGCAGTATGGTCGTCGGCCAGCTTGCGCGCCGGCTCGGCCTGCCGCTGCGCTGTGCCGGCAATTTCTCCAATTCGAAGCTGCCCGACGCGCAGGCGATGCAGGAAGGCGCGATGTCGATGCTGTCGGCGGTGCATTGCGGCGCCAATTTCATTCTGCATTCGGCGGGCTTTGTCGATGGGCTGCTCGCCATGTCCTACGAGAAGTTCGTCATGGATACCGACTTCTGCGGCGCGCTGCATTCCTATCTCGCCGGTGTCGTCGTCGACGACAACACGCTGGCGATGGACGCTTTCCTCCAGGTCGGTCCCGGCAGCCATTTCCTCGGTTGCGATCACACCATGCGCAATTACCAGACCGCCTTCTGGGATTCGGCGCTCTCCGACAACGAACCGTTCGAGAAGTGGGTCGAGGAGGGCGAGACCGATATGGCAACGCGCGCCAACCGCGCCTGGAAGAAGACGCTTGCCGAATACGAAGCGCCGCCGCTGGATGTGGCACTCGACGAGGCGCTGATCGATTATGTCACGCGCCGCAAGGAGAGCATGGCGGATGCCTGGTACTGACGAAACCGGCATGCTCGATCGCCTTTCAAGGAACAGGAAATGACATCGTCGAAAGACCCGCTGCTCCAGCCCTATCGCCTCAAGCATCTGACGCTCAAGAACCGGATCATGTCGACGGCGCACGAGCCGGCCTATTCCGAAGACGGCATGCCGAAGGATCGCTACCGGCTTTATCACCTGGAAAAGGCCAAGGGCGGCATGGCGCTGACGATGACCGCGGGCTCGGCGATCGTGTCTGAGGATTCGCCGCCGGCCTTCGGCAATCTCTACGCCTATTCGGATGAGATCGTGCCGTGGCTGAAGAAGATCGCCGACGACTGTCACGAGCATGATTGCGCGGTGATGATCCAGCTCACCCATCTCGGGCGCCGCACCGGCTGGAACAAGGGCGACTGGCTGCCAGTTCTCTCCGCATCGCCGGTGCGTGAAGCCGCGCACCGCTCCTTTCCCAAGGAGATCGAGGACTGGGATATCGAGCGTATCGTCGGCGACTATGCGGCGGCCGCCGCGCGCATGCAGGCCGCCGGCCTCGACGGCATCGAGCTCGAGGCCTACGGCCACCTGATGGATGGCTTCTGGTCACCGGCGACGAACCATCGTGACGACGATTTCGGCGGCTCGCTCGACAACCGGCTGCGGTTCACCAACATGGTGCTCGACGCAATCCGCGCCTCCGTCGGCGCGGATTTCATCGTCGGCATCCGCATGGTCGCAGACGAGGATTGGGACAAGGGGCTCTCAAAGGAGGAGGGCATCGAAATCGCCCGGCGGCTGGCGGGTTCCGGCAGGGTCGACTTCCTCAACATCATTCGAGGCCATATCGATCATGACGCGCCGTTGACCAAGGTCATTCCGATCCAGGGCATGGCCGCATCGCCGCATCTCGATTTCGCCGGCGAGGTGAGGGCGGCGACGAAGTTTCCGGTCTTTCATGCCGCGCGCATCGCCGATGTCGCGACCGCCCGCCACGCGATTGCCGAAGGCAAGCTCGACATGGTCGGCATGACCCGCGCCCATATCGCCGACCCGCATATCGTCCGGAAGATCGAAGAGGGCAGGGAGGCGGAAATCCGTCCCTGCGTTGGCGCGACCTACTGTCTCGACCGTATCTATGAAGGCGGCGGGGCGCTCTGTATCCACAACGCTGCGACCGGGCGCGAGGCGATCGTGCCGCACGTCATCCGGAAGAGCGAAGGGCCGAAACGCAAGGCGGTCGTCGTCGGCGCCGGTCCGGCTGGGCTCGAAGCTGCCCGGGTGCTTGCCGAGCGCGGCCACCAGGTCGAGGTGCTGGAGGCGACGGGAGCAGCTGGCGGCCAGATATTGCTGGCGCGGCGCAATCCGCGGCGCCGCGAACTGATCGGCATCATCGACTGGCGGCTGGCCGAGCTGGAGCGGTTGGGCGTTCCAATCCACTACGACGTCTTTGCCGGGGTGGACGACATAGAGGAGCGTGCCCCTGATCTCGTCGTGGTTGCGACCGGCGGTATTGCGCAAAATCCTGTGCTCGATGCAGGCGACGACCTGGTGGTGTCGAGCTGGGATATCATAGCCGGAGCGGTGAAGCCGGAAGGCCCGGTGCTGCTCTATGATGACAACGGTGCCCATAGCGGCATGACGGCTGCCGAACTGATCGCGCGCGCCGGCGTCGAGCTCGAGATCGTTTCGCCCGAGCGCATGTTCGCGCCGGAGATCGGTGGCATGAACCATGTGCCCTATGCGGCCGCCTTCGCCGAGAAGAATGTGCGGGTGACGATCAACACGCGGCTCAGATCCGTTCGGCGCGATGGCAATGGGCTGATTGCGACGCTGGGGTCGGACTTCTCGGAGAAAGCCGTCGTCGAACGGCGCGTGGCCCAGGTCGTGGTCGAGCACGGTACGTTGCCGATGGATGAGCTCTATCGTGAACTGAAGCCGCTGTCGCGCAATCTGGGCGCTGTCGACTACAAGGCGCTGCTTCGCGGCGAGGATCCGATTCCGCAGCGAAACCCCGCGGCCGGCTTCGACATGTTCCGGATCGGCGACGCCGTGTCCAGTCGCAACATCCATGCGGGCATCTATGACGCCCTTCGTTATGGAGTGCTCGTCTAAGCAAAGCCCGTTTGAACAAGGATAGAGCGGCGATAGGTACCGCCGCTCTCTGTAGGTGCACTGAAGACAGCCTGATACTGATTACTGCTGCGGCTGAGCCGGTGCCGTGCCCGTCGAAGAGGTCGTCGAGGTGTCAACCGGCTGGTTGGCGTTCTGCTCGGCCACCTGCTGCGCCTTTGTCTTGAACTCCGGAGCCGCCTTCAGCGTGTCGGCGGTTTCCGTCGTTGTCAGCTTCAATGCGTCCGTATTGGGCTGTTCGGCGATCGCGATGCGATCAAACGGGACCGCAACATTCTTTTCGCCCAGACCCAGGAAGCCACCGACGCCGATCACGGCCGCCTCGACGGCACCATCCTTCTTGATGATCAGGTCGTTGATCTCACCGATGCTCTCGTCACCGGCATTGTAGACGGTCTGGCCCATATAGGTGCTGGCTGCAATCTGGTCGCTCGCCTGCTCGGTCAGATAGGTGGCATCCGACTTCGCGACGTCGGCAGGTGCTTCACCTGCGGCCGGAGGCGTCGTCGTCTGAGCCTCATTAGCCGGAGCTTCCGTGGTCGGTGCCGGCTGCATGGTCTGCGTCTGGTCGGGCTGAGGCTGTGTCGTATCCTGGGTGTAAGCTACCGGGGCGACAGCAAGACCCGCGAAGAGCGCGCCAGCCGCGACGGTTGTTACGAGTTTCTTAGTCATGTCAAACTGCCTTTCCTTGACGTTTCAGATCAAGGTACGGGCCTGGCTGCTGTCGCCAGATCCACCGCACCGGTGATATGACGTCAACGCCTAAGCGCCCAAACGGTTCCGGAAAAAACAGTCAAAATCTCAATGGGTAAGGCCGAACTTGCGTTCATCCCCGATGTCCTTTGGAACTTAGCGGGAGATTACCGGCCAATTTTTCACGGGAGTTGTCTTTATATTCTGCACTCATGTATTTTAGAGGTTTATAATGGTCTTCTATTCGTTGACGGATTCTTGATTGTTCTTGCAGATACTTCCCGGAACACAGGATATAGAACGCAGAGCTGCTTCGTCCTGTCATACTGGACGACATCACCATGTTTCTGCCGCGGCGCTTTCTTTCGGTCTCCCTCCTGTCTGTCCTGGCGATGGCCGCTCTCGTTTCCATCGAGCGCAACCTTTTCGGCGCTCGCTATTTCTCCGAGCGTGCGCCTCAGGTTCAGCCCTATAACCTCTGGCATGCCTGGGTCGCGCTCAGCCTGTCGCTCGCCGCGGTTCAGGGGTTCACCCGCGATGTCTCCAGGCTCGGAGAGCCGGTGCTCCGGCTGGCCTCGCGTCGCGAGCTGTGGATCTGCGTGGCGACATGGACGCTTGCTACGCTCATGGCACTGGTCTTCGCGATCGATCCGAACGTTTTCAGTGTCCTGGCGCGCGAGGACGGCCTGGTCGAGTGGTCGTCCGCCCTGCTGATCTTCATCGCCAGCGGGTTCCTTGCCACGGCCGCCACGGGCCAGCTTCGTGCAGCCCTCGCCGGGGGAACGCGGCTTGCGTGGATCGCCGCAAGCGCCGCGGCGCTTCTGAGCGCCGGCTTCTTCGTGATTGGCATGGAGGAGATATCCTGGATGCAGCGCATCTTCGGCATCTCCACGCCGGAAGGGCTAATGGCCGCCAACAAGCAGCAGGAATTGAACCTGCACAACATTTCAACCGGCTTTTCCGAGTTGCTCTACTACACCAGCAGTTTCGTGCTGCTGACGCTTGCCACCTTCATTTGGCTCCATCTTCGCAAGGGCGTGAGCCTTGGCCGGCTCGACGCCTTCGCGCCGGGTGTGCTCGTGTTGGTGGCAAGCGCGCCTATGGCCGCCTTCAACAGCGACAACTGGAGCATGCTGCCGACGCAGATGATGGTGATGATGACCGTGATCATGCTGCTGGTGATTGCGGATATCGCACTGAAGGCGGGTCACTGGCGCGAGTTCATCGTGCTGACGATCGGCGCCGTCCTGATCGTTGCCATCCAGGAGCTGTTTATCCTGCAGGCTTCACTGCTCGTTCGGCTCTGGGACCCGACCGAATACAAGGAATTCTTCATTGCCCTTGGCCTGGCGCTTTACGGCGTTCAGACCTGGTCGCGTCTGCGTTCGCCCGTCACGGCATCGGCTGCAACACGCCCCTTCAACTCGCATCCGCTCGCCGGATAAAAATACCCCGCCGGAGTGGCGGGGTACTGAGCACGTCGAATTGCCGTTGCGACGCGTCGTCGTCAGTGGCTTTCGCGCAGGACCTCGCTGCCGCTGCCACCGACGAGGAAATCCAGGTCTGCGCCCTTGTCGGCCTGCAGCACCGTATCCTGGTAGAGCTTGTAGTAGCCGCGCGTCCATTTCTGCGGCGGCGCCTGCCAGGCGGCCATGCGCGTCGCAAACTCTTCCTCGCTGATCATCAGGTTGAGTTCGCCCTTCATCGCGTCGAGGCGGATACGATCGCCGGTCTTGACGATGGCGAGCGGCCCGCCGGCATTCGATTCCGGGCTGACATGCAAGACCACGGTGCCGAAGGCGGTGCCCGACATGCGGGCGTCCGAAACGCGCACCATGTCGCGCACGCCTTTTTCCACCAGCCGCCGCGGGATCGGCATGTTGCCGACCTCGGCCATGCCCGGATAGCCTTTCGGTCCGCAGCCCTTGAGCACAAGAATGGTATCCTCGGTCACCGGCAGATCCGGATCGTCGATCTTCGCCTTCAGTTCCTCGATCGTTTCGAAGACATAGGCCGGGCCTTCATGAACGAGCAGATGCTCGCTCGCCGCCGATGGCTTGATGACGGCGCCGTTCGGCGCAAGGTTGCCCTTGAGAACGCGGATGCCGGCTGCGGCGCGCAGCGGATTGTCGAGCGGCCGGATGACGTCGTCGTTATAGACCTCGGCATCTTCCCAGTACTTGCTGATCGGCACGCCGAAGACGGTCGGTGCATCGGCATGCAGCAGATGCTGGATGCGGTTCATCACCGCCGGCAGGCCGCCGGCATAGGCGAGATCCTCGATCAGATACTTGCCCGACGGCATGCAGTTGACGATGCACGGCACCTGGCTGCCGACCCGGTCGAAATCCTCAAGACAGAGATCGACGCCGGCACGGCCGGCGATCGCCAGCATGTGAACGACAGCATTTGTCGAGCCGCCGACGGCGGCATTGGCGATGATGCCGTTCTCGAAATTCTTCTTGGTCAGCACCTTCGACAGGCGCAGGTCTTCATGCACCATCTCGACGATGCGTTTGCCGGTCATGTGCGACAGCGCCATGCGGCGGGCGTCGACGGCCGGAAGCGCCGCATTGGTCGGCAACGACAGCCCCATCGCCTCGACGATCGAGGCCATGGTGGTGGCCGTGCCCATCGTCATGCACACGCCCGGCGACCGCGACATGCCGCTTTCGGCCGCCATGAATTCCTGCAGGCTCATTTCGCCGGCGCGCACGGCCTCGGAGAACTTCCAGACATCCGTGCCGGAGCCGATGTCCTTGCCCTTCCATTTGCCGTTGAGCATCGGTCCGGAGGAGACGACGATGGTCGGCAGGTCGACGGAGGCAGCGCCCATCAGCTGGCCTGGCGTCGTCTTGTCGCAGCCGCCGAGCAGAACCACGCCGTCGATGCCATAGGCGCGGATCGCCTCTTCGACGTCCATCGCGAGCAGGTTGCGGAAGAGCATCGCGGTCGGGCGCATCTGCGTCTCGCCGAGCGAAGACACCGGGAACTCGACCGGGAAGCCGCCGGCTTCCCAGACGCCACGCTTCACCCCTTCGGCAAGGATGCGAAGGTGGCTGTTGCAGGGCGTCAGTTCCGACCAGGTGTTGCAGATACCGATGATCGGACGGCCGTCGAAAACGTGGTCCGGAAATCCCTGGTTCTTCATCCAGGAGCGATGGATAAATCCATCCTTGTCGGTGCCGCCGTACCAGTGACGGCTGCGCAGTTCTTTCTTCTTGTCGCTCATGCGAGCTTCCTCCTCACCATGCGATGAAACGCGTGGCCGAATTGTATGACTTTTTATTGGCGCTTCGCCAAGAGGTTAGTCGCGCTTCCGCTCAGAGGCGGAACGATGGTTCAAACCGGCCCTTGACGCTGATGCCGAGATCGAAGGTCTTGCCGGCATGCGGATCGGCCGCGCGCGCTGCATCGTCCAGGTCTTGCCAGGCGGATGTCACCAGCATGCGGTCGGCCTTCACCCCGATGAAGGCTGTGCAGCTCGGCTGCGTTGCCGGCATCGCGTAGCGCGCGATCCGTGCACCGTCGGGCCTGTAGACGTCGACCGTGCCGCTGCCCCAGCGGGCATTCCATATCAGACCATCGGCATCGCACACGGAGCCGTCGATGCCACCGGCTTCGCCACTGCTGTCGACAAGCAGGGTGGGCTCGCCCTTCGGCAGCCCGGTCTCGGCATCGATATCGACGCGCATCAGGTGGTTGATGTCGGTGTCGACGAAGTAGGCGATCGTCCCATCCGGCGAAAAGCAGATGCTGTTGGGAATGGTGATCCTGTCGTAGAGCTTCGTCACCTTCGTGCCGGCGACGTGATAGATCGCGCCGGCGCCCTTCTCGGCGCTGCGGCCCATGGTGCCGATCCACAACGAACCGGAAGCGTGCACGCGGCCGTCGTTTGAGCGATTGCCGGGCTTGTCCTCAAGCGTGGTCAGGAGGCTGAAGGTGCCTGTCTGCGTATCCCTGAGGAAAAGCCCCTGATCGGAGGCAATCAGTTGCCGGGATGGATCGATGACGGCAAGCACGCTGCCGAGGAATGGCAGGTTATGTACAGCCTTGCGGCCGGTTTCGAGATGTAGCTCATGCAGTTCCTGGCCCTTGATGTTGAACCACCAGGCGGTGCCGCTGACGGGGTCATAGGTCGGGCCTTCCCCGAGAATCGAGGGCGATTCGCAAAGGATGCTGCCGGAAAAAGGAATGGTATCGCTCATCAGCGTGCTCCGTAGACGGCGTCATAGGCCTTGATCGTTGCGACGGCGCGTTCGCGGACTTCGGCGCCGCTCATGCCCGGCTTGTAGAGGCTCGAGCCGAGGCCGAAGCTGCGAATGCCGGCCTTGGCGTAGTCGCCGAAGTTGGCATCGGAAACGCCACCGACGGCGGCAATCTCGAGGTCGGGCGGCAGGATCGCGCGGATCGCGGTAATGCCCGATGGCCCGAGCACGCTTGCCGGGAAGAACTTGAGGCCGGTCGCGCCCGCTGCCGCGGCCGAAAGCGCCTCGGTCGGGGTGAGCACGCCGGGCATGGTAACCATGCCCTTCTGTGCCGCAAGCGAAATCACCGCCGGTTCGACGTTCGGGCTGACCATCAATTGGCCCCCGACATCGGCAAGCTGCTCCACCTGTGCCGTCGTCAGCACCGTGCCGGCGCCGATCAGGCAATTTTCCGGTGCCATTTTCACCGCCGTCTCGATCGAGCGGAACGGATCGGGGGAGTTCAGCGGGATCTCGATCGCAGTGAAGCCGGTTTCGATCAGCGCCCCGACGACGCCTTCGGTCTCCTCGGGCTTGAGGCCACGCAGGATCGCGATCAGCGGGTACTTCATCGGCGGGAAGGGAATGCGGGTCATGAGCTTGTCTTTCGTTCAGAGAGGCCAGATCGCCTGGGCGGCGGTCGAAAGGCCGGCGCGGACTGCCGTGTCGGCGTCGACGACCCGAAGCGGGCGGTCGAGGCTTTCAAGCGCGGCTTGATAAAGTGTACCGAGTGAACCGGAGGCCACGAGGCAGATGCTGTCGATCGTCTTGGCTGAAGCCAGCGCGCCGGCGATCTCAAGGCCGATCAACGTGCCCGACAACAAGGCCTTGGCGTCGGTCGCACTGGCGCCGTGCAGCAATTGTCCGGCGCGCGCGCCGAAGACCAAGCTGGTCCCCAAGGCGGGATTGGTGCGTGCCTCGGCTACCGCCGCCGCGAAGGCAGGGTGATCGCCGGAAAACGCATGGGCATCTGCGATCGAGTGGCTGAGGATCGAGTGCTTCGAAATCACGTCGAACAGTTCGCCGGTCATGAAAGTGGAAAAGCCGCTAACGGCGCCGTCTTCGAGGCGAACCCATTTGCTGTGCGTGCCCGGCATGCAGACGAGGTGTCGGCCGCGGCCGAGTTCGCCGGCAGCGCCGAGCAATTGCGTCTCCTCGCCGCGCATGACGTCCGGGTGCCGCATGTCGCGTTGCGCGAGACCCGGCAGGATGCGGATGTCACGATCGCGATCCGGCACCGCAACCGCATGGGAAGCGATGTCGGCAAGGGCCGCGGGGGTATCAATATAGCCGGCCTCGACCCAGCCCTGCTTGGCGCCGGCCATGCCGCAGATGATCGCCGGCAGGTGGCTCGGCGCGTCGACGGCAGCGAGGTGGCGTTCCAGGATCGTGTGGAAACCGGCCTTGCTGGCGGTCGTCATGCCTTCGCCGCTGCGGCGTTCGGCAAGCACCGAGCCATCCTCGCCGATGATCCACAGTCGGAAACTCGTCGTTCCCCAGTCGACTGCCGCATAATAGGCTGCCGTCATCACAGTGCGCCTCCATCGATGATCATTGTTTGCGCCGTCATGCCCGCGGAGCAGTCCGACGCGAGGTAAAGGCAGGGCCCGACGAGATCGTCGGCGGTTAGGCTGCGTTTCAGGCACTGCCTTTCCTGCATCTCGGCGATCGCCACGTCGTTCAGCCACAGCCGCTTCTGCCGTTCGGTGACGATCATGCCGGGCAGGATTGCGTTGACGCGGATATTGTCGGGCCCGAGCCTGCCGGCGAGCGATTTGGTCAGACCGACGATACCGGCCTTCGCCGTGGCATAGGCTGGAATCTCGCCCATGTTGAGCAGAAAGGCGATCGAGGAGAAATTGACGATCGAGCCGCCGCCCGCTTGCCGCATGTGTGGCACGATCGACTGGCTCATGAAGAAGAGGTGCCTGAGATTGACCGCCTGGCTTTCGTCCCAGATCTCTTCAGTCACGGCTTCCAATGCCTGGCGATCATCGCGCGCCGCATTGTTGACGAGCACATGGATCGCACCGAGCGATGCCGCCGCCGCTTCCGCCGTATGACGCACCGCTTCGATATCGCGCAGGTCGCCGGGGATGAAATGCGGCTTGTAGCCCGTTTGATCAGCAAGCCGTTCGACGAGCTCGGCACTTGCCCGCTCGTCGATATCGGCGAAGGCGACCCGCGCGCCCTGGCGCACGAAACCCTCGACCAGGGCCGCGCCGATGCCCGAGCCGCCGCCGGTTACCAGCACGCAGCGGTCGCGCAAATCGTGAAATTGTGCCTTGGGCGCCGGCATGTCCCGCATTCCCTCGTAAGACCGTTCTAAGCCTATGATTTGTTCCATTATTTGGAACTTGATTTTAGTATGTGGAATTATCGTGTCGAAGCGTCTATCTTGTCAAGATCAGGCGCGCGACGCGACGCCACTTGAAGACAAGCGAACGACGATGACAAACGACATGATGGTGGCGGACGAGGGGCGAGGGGAGGCCGGTACCGGCACGCTCGGCAAGGCGATTGCCGTGCTGGAAGCGGTGGTCACGGCAGACGGCCCGCAGCGCTTTACCGATATTCTTGCCCGATCCGGCCAGCCGCGCGGCACATTGCACCGGTTGCTCAGCCACCTCGTCGAGGAAGGGCTGCTCATTCAGCGCCGGGATCTCTCCTATGAGCCCGGCCTCCGGCTGCTGACGCTTGCCTATCGTTCCTGGTCGGCCAACCGCTTTCGCGACGTTGCCGAACCGCACCTGCAGCGCCTGCACGAATTGACCGGCGAGACCGTGCATCTCGGCATCCTGCGCGAAACGGAGATCGTCTATGTCGACAAGGTCGAGAGCCGTCAGACGGTGCGCATGAGCTCGCAGATCGGCAAGGCCTCGCCCGCCTATTGCACCGGCATCGGCAAGGCGGCGTTGTCCTTGCTGGCGCAGCCGGTGCTGAAGCATGTGCTGGCGAGAACGGCGTTTCACCCTTTCACTTCGCACACGCATCGTTCGGCGGCCACGCTGCTGGCGGAAGTCGAAGAGATCAGGCGCGACGGCCATGCCTTCGATTGCGAGGAGCATGAAGCGGAAATTCGTTGCGTGGCTGCACCCATTGCTATCCCCGGTAGCGAGCTTGCGGCGGGGATATCGGTGACGGGGCCGGCCTACAGGGTGAGCATGGAGCAACTGGTGGCTTGGGCGGCACCTGTGCGCGAAGCGGCTCGGGCGATTGCCGAGGAGGCCGCGATCCGGCTTGGGCCCGGACGTGGTGGACCTTGAATTCACTTTACGGTAAATTAGAAACATCGACTGGACGCGGCGCGTCAAGCTCGATAGCTTTAATATATCAGACTCAGGTTCGTGGATGGTCTTAGTCTGGTTTGGTTTTGGTATTTATAGAATTATTGACGTGGTCTTCATGCGGCGTCAGCGGCCGGCCTTTCTTTGGCGCCGGATGTGGAGAAGGGCGGAAGATGATCGATTTCAGCGCGAATTTGTCGTCGTTGACGCTTCCTGATGGGCGGAGCATCAGGGGGCCAATCTGTTGCGAAGAAGACTTTCGGCGAGTGATCGCCCAGGTAGCGGATGCCTATGGCTTCCGCGGCTTTCTGGTTCTTGCAGTTCCGGAGACGGGCTGCAGCAGCCTGACGGCCAATGCACTTATGACCAATTATCCGACCGCGTTCTTGCAGGGGTATGACAGCGCTGGCCTGATTAGTGGCAGCCCGGTGATCCAGCGCCTGCGCCGCAGCACCATTCCCTTCACCTATGACGCGCATCAGCTGGCGCGCCGTCGGTCCGACGGCAAGGGCGATGCGGCCATTTGTGTCTTTGAACAGGCGAACATGCCGCGTGGCCTCTATCTGCCGGTACATGATGCGAGCGGCCATCGCGCGGCCATCGCTTTTGGCGGTGATCGTTCCGTCGTCTCGAACGATGAGTTGCAGGAACTCAATCTGTGGGCGGGCCTGCTCTATAGCAAGTACATGGAAGTTCGCGACCGCGATCGGCGCGGGCCGGGCAGTCTTTCGCGCCGCGAGGTGGAGTGCCTGCGCTGGGCGGCTGCCGGCAAGACCACCAGTGAGATGGCGAAAATCCTGGCGCTGTCCGAGTATACGGTCAACCACTACCTCAACCGTGCGACGCGCAAGCTGGATTCGGTCAACCGCGTCCAGACCGTCGCGAAGGCCATGCGCGCTGGTCTCATCAATTGAGATCGGTGCCGGCTGCGCCTGAAGCGAACGGCACTGCCTGCGCTTCGCGAGAGAAATACACAGACTTTTGGGCCGAGGAAGCAGGGAATCTCGATCATCTGTTGGCATTGGCAGGCCGCTCGGTCTATTTGATACTTGATGAATGCCATGGAACGCGCGAATGCAGGATACGATGACGACCGGGATGACTGACGCAGATCTGCCCCGGGGCGGTGATTTCGCGTCCGAGATCGCAAAGCTTGAGACCCAATTCGATATCATCCGCTATATGCGGCGGATTACGCAGGTCTTCGGCTTCAAGACCTTTCTGATCTGCTCGATCCCCTCGATCGACGTGGAGCGGCTGGCTGCGAGCACGGTCATCTCCAATATGCCGGCGGAACTGCTGAACAAATATGATAGCCTGTCGATGCTGCGCTTCAGCACCGGCGTGCGCCGCCTGCGCGAGACGACGACGCCGTTCCAGGTGACGCTGGACGCCTGGGAAGGCGAGGGCGGCAAACCGGAGACGGCGGCCGAGTACATCGCGATGCTGCGCGAGAACGGCATCTTCCAGGCAAGCTATTTCCCTGTTCATGACGCCGAGGGCGGCCGCGGCGCGGTCATTCTCATGGGCCCGCTGGTCGAATTGCCGATGACGGTGACCATGGAGCTGCAGATGATTGCGATCCATGTCTACAATCGCCTCGCCGAAATCGGCTCTGTGTGGAAGAGCAGCGGCGCGGCGCTTTCGGAGCGCGAGATTCAGTGCCTGAGCTGGACGGCGGCCGGAAAGACCAGTGCCGAGATCGCCGGCATCCTCGGGCTCTCCGAACATACGGTCAATCACTACCTCAATCACGTGACCAAGAAGCTCGACGCCGTGAACCGCACGCAGGCGGTCGTGAAGGCGATGAAGAAGGGCTACATCAGCTAGCCCTCCCGGCGTCGAAGGCCGTTTGCCTCTTCTCGCTTGCCCTCCGTCTCCGTTGCGATCACGAAGGCTGCAGCAATCGCCGCGCCTGCGTTCCTATGCCGCTGAGATCGCCCACCACCGCAGCCGAATTGCTCCATCCTTGGACATTTTGCAGAGAGTTGCTCAGAATCTGAGCAGATGCCCCAGCCGTATCAGGCGTTGAGAAATCATCCATCTATTTGAAATTGCTTGTTATTATTGCCGAATTTGAATCTGGCACGCATCCTGCATTTCTATCGGCATGTCCAGAGGGGACTAAAAAGAAGACAGCGCCCACGAAGGTCGCGATCGAAAGGGCCACTGCCCGCCTCAAGGTGATCCCGGATGTACGGACACCGGGGTGGACGGTGGCCCTTCCTTTTTCCGTTATGTCGCATTGGCGAAGCGCCCCGCCTCGACTATCTAAGGGATAACAGAAGAATGAGAGGGCGCGATGCCGGAAGTCACGAAAGAAGTGGTCCTTGAGAAGCTGCGCACGGTGCGTGGCCCGGGCATGGAAGGCAACATCGTCGACCTCGGACTTGTGTCTGATGTCTTCATCTCCGATGGCAAGGCCTATTTCTCGATCACCGTGCCGGCCGAGCGCGCCAAGGAACTGGAGCCGATGCGGGCCGCAGCCGAGCGCGTCGTGCGCGACATCCCGGGGATCACGGCGGCCATGGTTGCACTGACCGCCGACCGCAAGGCGGCGCCCGCCGGCGCCCCGGTGCAGCGTCCGCAGCCCTCGGCAGCGCCTCATGCCGGCCATTCCCATGCGCCGCGTCCCGCCGGCGGCCCGCCGGCCAAGGCTGGAATTCCGGGCGTCGGCGCCATCATCGCCGTCGCCTCCGGCAAGGGCGGTGTCGGCAAGTCGACGACCTCGGTCAACCTGGCGCTGGCGCTGAAGGCAAACGGCCTGAAGGTCGGCCTGCTCGATGCCGATATCTACGGCCCGTCGATGCCGCGCCTTCTGAAGATTTCCGGAAGGCCGCAACAGATCGAAGGGCGCCTTATCCGCCCGATGGAGAATTATGGTCTCAAGGTCATGTCCATGGGCTTCCTCGTCGATGAGGAAGTGGCGATGATCTGGCGCGGACCGATGATCCAGTCGGCCCTGCTGCAGATGCTGCGGGAAGTCGCCTGGGGCGATCTCGATGTGCTGGTCGTCGACATGCCCCCCGGCACGGGCGACGCCCAGCTCACCATGGCCCAGCAGGTGCCGCTCGCCGGCGCCGTCATCGTCTCGACGCCGCAGGATCTGGCGCTGATCGATGCCCGCAAGGGCCTCGCCATGTTCCGCAAGGTAGAAGTCCCGGTTCTCGGCATCGTCGAGAACATGAGCTATTTCATCGCGCCCGACACCGGCAAGCGCTACGATATCTTCGGCCATGGCGGTGCGCGCAAGGAAGCCGAGCGCATCGGCGTCCCGTTCCTCGGCGAAGTGCCCCTGACCATGGGAATTCGCGAAACGTCGGACGCCGGGACACCGCTCGTCGCGTCTGACCCGAGCGGTGAGATCGCGCGTGTCTATCGCGAAATCGCCACCAAGGTCTGGGATCAGATATCCGCCGCGCAGCAGGACAAGAGCCGCGCCGCGCCGACCATTGTCTTCGAGTGACGGTTTCCGGGAAGGCTGTCTGGTCTTTCCGGGCCGCGGTTACGCCTGTTCCGGAACAGGCCGCAATTCAAGGCGCTACAGCGACTTTGCACGT
The DNA here is from genome assembly GCF_058792075.1 of Ensifer sp. EB106-03-01-XG145. Classification (NCBI taxonomy): domain Bacteria; kingdom Pseudomonadati; phylum Pseudomonadota; class Alphaproteobacteria; order Hyphomicrobiales; family Rhizobiaceae; genus Ensifer; species Ensifer sp. EB106-03-01-XG145. Next base: position 821,621 of record NZ_JBYTEC010000001.1, read on the forward strand.
CAGGCATGACGTGACGCTCGGCACCGAATCGTTTTGCCCTTGATTCGATTTTGATTTAAGCAAACATGCGGTAGGGTGGTGCCGGTATGGCGGCACATGCCCGCGTGCCAGATTGCAAGGGGGCATTGATTTTGCGTTTGCGTTGCGCCATATGCCTTGCCGCACTTGCGAAGGTGCCCAACTTGACGCCCGCTCGCCGGAGATTTTGGCCTCGCGCGATGACTGAGTTGAAGACTTTGTCCTGACTGGCGGAACGCTCCATCCGATGGATCTCTATTGCGGGTATTTTGTGGCGCACGACCTTTCGCCTTCGCGGTTCGGCACGCTGCATGATTGCTTAGATCGGAATCGATTTAAGGATAAAATTATGCAGCCGCTCAATGTGTTGCAGCGACCCTTGCGCGTCTCAGAAGACGGGCGGCGCTGTCAGCTTCGCATGACGAGGACGGTCGCATGATCACCGGCTATTGCGCCGATGGGACAGCCGTCGTTCTGACACCGGCCGAACCACCCGAAAAATTGCGTCCCGATGTCATCTGGCTGGATCTGGTCGAGCCCACCAAGGCAGAAGACCTGATGATGGAGAAGCTTCTCGGCATTTCCATCCCGACACGCGACGATCTGAAGGACATCGAACCGTCGAGCCGCCTCTATGTCGAGGAGGGTGCCGTGTTCATGACGGCGTCACTGGTGTTCCGTTCGGATACGGATATCCCCGGACTGACGGATGTCGGCTTCATCCTGTCGGGTGGCCGGCTTGTGACCATCCGCTATGCCGAGCCCCGGTCGTTCACCCTCTTCAAGACATCGATGCATCGCTTCCCGGGCGGTTGCCGCGATGGCGCGGTTGTCCTGACCCGGCTTCTGGAAACGGTCGCCGACCGAACCGCCGAGATTCTCGAGCAGGCGGTCACCAAGATCGACGATCTGTCGATCGACGTCTTCAGCGACAAGGCTGCAGGCAAGCGCCGCTCGCCGCATTATCTCGAGGCGCGCTTGCGTGATGTCGCTGGCCATCATCGCCTCGTCGCCAAGACGCGTGACAGCCTTGCCTCGCTCTCGCGCCTGCTGACCTTCGTCTACACTGTTCCGGAGGTGCAGGAAGACAAGGACACGCGCGAACTCTGCCGTTCGATCTCCCGCGACATCCAGTCGCTTTCCGAGCACGCAAGTTTCATTTCCGGCAACATCACCTTCCTGCTTGATGCGTCGCTGGGTCTGATCAACGTCGAGCAGAACGCCATCATCAAGATTTTCTCGATCGCATCGGTCGTCCTGCTGCCGCCGACCCTGGTCGCTTCGGTCTACGGCATGAACTTCCGCGTTATGCCCGAACTGGAATGGCACTTCGGCTATCCCTGGGCGATTGCGGCGATGGTGATATCGGCCGTCATCCCCTTTTTCTTTTTCCGCTGGAAAGGCTGGCTGTGAACGCCAGTAGGTTTGCATGACCCAACCGCATGCCCCCTCCCACGAGCCGAAGGATCTGCGACGCCTGCTGATCCTCGGGCTTGGCTCGATCGGTGTCGTCTACGGCGACATCGGCACCAGCCCGCTCTATGCCTTTCGCGAAGCGCTGCGCCCGGTTTCCCACGACGGCGTGACCGACGTGGAGATCATCGGCCTGATCTCGCTGATGATCTGGACGCTGACGATTATCGTCACGATCAAGTACGTGCTGTTCCTGCTGCGCGCCGACAACCAGGGGGAGGGCGGCACGCTGTCGTTGCTCGCTCTTCTGATGAAGTCCGCCAACGGGCACGCATCGATCCTCTTCTTCATGGGGATCGCGGGTGCAGCACTTTTCATCGGTGATGCGATGATCACGCCGGCCTTGTCCGTTCTTTCGGCGGTCGAAGGTCTGAAGCTGGTGACGCCGGCGCTATCGGAATACGTGGTTCCGATCGCAGTGGTCATCCTGCTCATGCTCTTTGCGGTGCAGTCAAAGGGAACGGCGGCCGTCTCCAACTTCTTCGGGCCGATCACGCTGGTCTGGTTCCTGGTGATGGGCTGGATCGGCCTCGTCCACATTTCCGACGACCTGACGATCTTCAAGGCCTTCAATCCTTACTATGCCGTGAGCTTCATGCTGAATGAAGGCTATGTCGGCATCATCGTCCTTGGCGCCGTTTTCCTGACGGTGACGGGTGCCGAGGCGCTCTACGCCGACCTCGGACATTTCGGTCGCCGACCGATCCAATGGGCCTGGTTCCTGGTCGTCTTCCCGGCGCTGACCCTCAACTATCTGGGGCAAGGTGCCTTCGTGCTGCAGAACCCGGAAGCGATGTCCGATCCGTTCTTCCTGATGTTCCCGAAATGGGCGCTGCTACCGGTCGTCATTCTGGCGACGGCGGCGACCATCATTGCCAGCCAAGCGGTGATAACAGGGGCCTTTTCGCTGACACGTCAGGCGATCCACCTGGGCTTCCTGCCGCGCATGGCGATCTTCCACACGTCGGAGACGCATACGGGCCAGATCTATCTTCCGAACGTCAACACGCTGCTGATGTTCGGCGTCATGGCGCTCGTCTTCGTCTTCGGTTCGTCGGAATCGCTCGCCACTGCCTACGGCATCTCGGTCACCGGCGCGATGGTGGTGACGACGGTGCTTTCGTTCGAGTTCCTGCGCACGCGCTGGAATTGGTCCGGGCTCTGGGCGGCGGCGCTGCTGCTGCCGCTGTTTGGGCTGGAGTTCATCTTCCTCGGCGCCAACATGCTGAAGATCCACGACGGCGGTTACGTGCCGGTGCTGATCGCCGCCACCTTCATCGTCATTATGTGGACCTGGCGGCGCGGAACCGAGATCCTGCACGCCAAGACCCGCCACATCGACATTCCACTTGCAAGCTTCATCAAGTCGATCGAGCGCAAGAGCGAGCATGCACCGGTGGCCGTTCCCGGCACGGCCGTGTTCCTGACGAGCGATCCGGAGTCGACCCCGGCCGCACTGCTCCACAACATCAAGCACAATCATGTGCTGCACAATCAGAACTTCATTCTGACGATCCGTACCGCCAACACACCGAAAGTGCCGAAGTCGGAGCGGGTGAGTATGCAGCCGCTTTCGGATCGCTTCACGCTGCTCGAGATGCGCTTCGGCTTCATGGAAACGCAGAACGTCTCGCAGGCGCTCGGCCTTTTCCGCAAATCGGGGCTGAAGTTCGACATCATGTCGACCTCCTTCTATCTCGGTCGCCGCAAGCTCGTGCCCGATGCCGAATCCGGCATGCCTCATTGGCAGGACCGGCTGTTCATCGCACTGGCCAATGCGGCGATCGACCCCTCGGACTATTTCCGCCTGCCGACCAACCGCGTCGTCGAACTCGGCTCGCACGTCATCATCTGATCCTTGCTTCCCTCAACCGAGTGTGCCGGGCAGGGGGCTTCGCATACACAGTGAGATAAAACGAAGCCGTTCCCGGCCGGGGCGGCTCCGTTCGCGTTATGACGGCCGTGTTCTTCAGCGAGGCTGCATTAACCAAACATCAAGGTTAATGCTTCATTTTCAAAGCTCGAACGAAGCGGCTCCGGCGGGGTGTCCGGCCGCCTCATTGTCTTAGCTTCCCGCGCGGAATCTCCGACGCTGGCTTCTTGCCGGCGCGGGCAAAGCCGTGCCGTTCGTCAAGCGTTGCGTGGAGTCGGTTGGTGCGTAAGAGTCGGAACCTGCGTCAAAAGTCTCGCCTGAACGTGTCCACGTGGATGGCGCCTGCAATCATCGGCCTCGCGCTCTATCTCGGCTTCCCTTCCGTTGCGGCCTATGCGGATCTCGCGACCTTTCTCTCCGGCATCAATCGTGGTGGTGAGCGCTGGCGCATGTACATGACGCCGTCGCCGGCGGGCTCGATCCACGAAGTCGAAATGGTCTTTGCCGATCCGATCACGACGGGCGCGCTCGATGGCGGCGCCGGCATCAACATGCCCGACGGCAGCCGCGTCGCACTCACGTCCGAGACCAAGCATTCCGGCACGCCAGACGAGGAGCGTATCAACCGCCGCGACAAGAAGGGGCGCATCGTCGCCGTCACGCCGGTGACGCCGCCCAAGGATTTCACCGCCGGTTCCATCCTGCAGCGCACGAGTTCCCTCACGGAGCCGCGCTTCGAGGAAGGCGAGAAAATGGTCTTCGCCAAGGCGCGCATCAAGGGCAAGGAGATCGAGATCGCCACGGCCTTCTATAGAAAGAAGCCACCAAAGGCGGATCCCGGCGTTTCGCCGATGCTGGCCAAGCTCGTGACGAACGACAAGCCCGACATTCTTGCGACTGCTTACGTCCGGCCCGAGCCGGACTATGCGCGTGAATCACCCTTCGATTCGATCCTGCGCGAAGACAAGAACGCTGGCCGCTTCATTCCCGAAATCGCGCCTGACGACCACGCCTGGGCGGCAACGGTGCTGCCCTCGACCGTATTCAGCAAGGAAGAGCAGGCCTGCCTGGCCGAAGGCATCTATTTCGAAGCGCGCAGCGAGTCGCTCAAGGGCCAGGCGGCCGTCGCTCAGGTGATTCTCAACCGCGTCCGCAATCCGACCTATCCGAAAACCATCTGCGGCGTCGTCTATCAGAACAAGACCTGGCGCAACCGTTGCCAGTTTTCCTTCGCCTGCGACATGATCCGCGACCTGATCTACTCCCGCTCGCACTGGAAGATGGCCAAGGAAGTCGCGATGGCGGTCACGGCCGGCAAGATCTGGCTGCCGGAAGTGGGCTCTGCCACCCATTACCATGCGACTTACGTCAATCCGCCCTGGGCAAAGACGATGAAGCGGGTCGGCAAGATCGGCATGCACGTCTTCTACCGCACCTATGGCGGCGGCTGGAGCTGATCGGCGCCTGACGCGATTCCGCCGTCTTTTCCTGTCTAGCCGTAGAACCGAGATTCCAGCCGACAGAGTGCAGGAATCCTGCGACAACCTTGTCGCGGATTGTGCTTTGCAATTCTAACTATTTGAATTATCGTAATAATATTGTCCACGGCCATGCTGCCCCCATGCCTTGACTATGCGGGTGCCTAAAACTATGTTGCGCGCGACTTCAAATGGGGCCGAAACGTGGCTTGAACGATGGCCTATTGTATGACCGAAATCGCGGTCTGAGACCCGATTAGGACGGCAAGGGAGTGGCCACGTGGCGGAGAAACCTGAAGAAAGTCTGGAAGCGCGGCTGAAGCAGCTCGGCGATAAGATTGAGGCCAAGAAGCCTCATACGTCTGATGCAGCGGAGGCCCGTGCCGCCGAAAGCCGTAAGGGCTATGCGGCGGCGATGAAGCTGTCGAGCGAATTCATCGCCGGCATCGTTGTCGGCGCGTTTCTGGGCTATCTTTTGGACCACTTTGCGGGTACAGGGCCGTGGGGCATGATCATCCTCCTGCTTCTTGGCTTCTGCGCTGGCGTGCTGAATGTGCTGCGCTCGGCCGGTATGGTGGCAACACCGGAAGCTGGAAGAGGCGGCCCTGAGGATGACAAGAAGGACGGAGACGCCCACTGAGGCGTTGTCCCGAAGAAAACGGTTTCCGCTCTTGGGCGGGCAGAACGAAAGAGAAGCGCGGTGTCAAACGATCCGACCCACCAGTTCCTGGTCAACAAGATTGTCCCGATCGAGATTGGCGGAATTGACTTTTCCTTCACCAATGCGTCGCTGTTCATGGTCGCGACCGTGGGTGCTGCCGCAGGCTTCCTGTATCTGACGACGTCGCAGCGCGGTCTGATCCCGAACCGCATGCAGTCGGTCTCCGAAATGTCCTACGAGTTCATCGCCTCGATGCTGCGCGAAGGCGCCGGCAGCGGCGGCATGAAGTTCTTCCCGATGGTGTTCTCGCTGTTCATGTTCATCCTGACGGCGAACCTGCTCGGCATGTTCCCGTACTTCTTCACGATCACCAGCCAGATCATCGTTACCTTCGCGCTGGCGCTGTTCGTGATCGGTACCGTCATTCTCTACGGTTTCTACAAGCACGGTTTCGGTTTCCTGAAGCTTTTCGTGCCGCATGGCGTTCCTGGCGTGCTTCTGCCGCTTGTCGTCGCGATCGAAATCATCTCGTTCCTTTCCCGCCCCATCAGCCTCTCGGTCCGTCTTTTCGCCAACATGCTGGCCGGCCACATCACGCTGAAGGTCTTTGCAGGCTTCGTCACGTCGCTCAGCGCCCTTGGCGCGCTCGGCATCGGTGGCGCGATCCTGCCGCTCATCATGACCGTCGCCATCACCGGTCTTGAGTTCCTCGTCTGCTTCCTCCAGGCCTATGTCTTTGCGGTACTGACCTGCATGTACCTCAACGACGCTGTCCATCCCGGAAGCCACTAAGGAATAACAGTCGCTTGCTTTCGGCCGGCCCTCCGCCGGAAGCACAATCCTAAGCCGCAACACCATTCGAAGGAGTTCAAACATGGAAGCGGAAGCAGCAAAGTACATCGGCGCAGGTCTCGCTTGCCTCGGTATGGCCGGCACGGCTCTCGGCCTCGGCAACATCTTCGGCAGCTACCTGTCCGGCGCACTGCGCAACCCGTCGGCTGCTGACGGTCAGTTCGGCCGCCTCGTATTCGGCTTCGCCGTTACGGAAGCTCTGGGCATCTTCTCGCTGCTCGTAGCCCTGCTCCTCCTCTTCGCCGTCTAATATCGGCTGGAGTTTCGGCCGCGGCCCGTCAAAAGGTCGCGGCCGCGCATATTCTTGAGTGCACCTGGAGGTGAGCATGTTTGTGACCGCGGCCTATGCCCAGCAGTCAACCACCACTGAAGGCGCCGAAGCACACGATGCCGCTGCGGCCGGTGAGGTGCACACCGAAACGGGTGTGGCCCACGAAGGCGAGGCTGGCCCCGGCGTGTTCCCGCCCTTCGATTCGACCCATTTCGCATCGCAGCTGCTTTGGCTCGCGATCACGTTCGGCCTCTTCTATATCCTGATGTCGAAGGTTATCATTCCGCGTATCGGCGGAATTCTCGAAACCCGTCACGATCGGATCGCTCAGGATCTCGATGAAGCGTCCCGCCTCAAGGGCGAAGCCGACGCGGCCATCGCTTCCTACGAGCAGGATCTGGCAACGGCCAAGTCCAAGGGTCACAAGATCGCTGACGACGCTCGCGAATCCGCAAAGGCCAAGGCCAATGCAGACCGCACAGCCGTCGAAGCCGATCTCGCCAAGAAGATCTCGGCTGCGGAAGACCGCATCGCCGACATCAAGGCAAAGGCACTGGCCGACGTCGGCGCCATCGCTGAGGAAACCGCGACCGCTGTCGTCAAGCAGCTGATCGGTGGAACCGTCACCAAGGCCGAGATCACCGCTGCCGTCAAGGCATCGGCCGGTAACTGAGGAGCACTGAACCATGCATCTTGATGCGACCTTCTATGCCCTCGTCGGCCTGATCCTGTTCTTCGCCCTGATCGCCTATCTCAAGGTTCCGGGCATGATCGGCAAGGCGCTCGACGCCCGCGCCGAAAAGATCGGCAACGAGCTGACCGAAGCCAAGCGTCTGCGCGAAGAAGCACAGAGCCTTGTCGCCGAGTACCAGCGCAAGCGTAAGGATGCCGAAGCGGAAGCTGCCGGTATCGTCGCTGCCGCTCAGCGCGAAGCCGAAATGCTGACGGCGGAAGCCAAGCAGAAGACCGAGGAATACGTTGCTCGCCGCACGGCTCTCTCGGAGCAGAAGATCAAGCAGGCTGAAAGCGACGCGATCAACGCCGTCCGTTCCGCTGCCGTCGATCTGGCGATTGCCGCTGCCGAGAAGGTCGTCGCCGCCAAGGCCGACGCCGGTGCACAGAGCGATCTGTTCACGAAAGCGCTTGGCGAAGTCAAGGCACGCCTGAACTAGTCCTCAGGACATTCCGGATTTGAAAAGCCCCGCCCTGTGCGGGGCTTTTTGTTTGGGCTATGCACCAGGTTTGGCTGCAGGCACTGGCCTCCCGGCGATACGCTGGGTGGATCGCTGAGACGATAGCGCGCCTACCCCGGTTCACGGCGGGCCGCCTCGCGCGGGGCCGGTGACCCCGTTAAACCTTTACGCGCGCATATTCGTCGGCGCGTGGCCCTATGGGGCACGCGCTGGTGTCTCAGACAAGATTTCTTCTGCAAACGGGCGAGCCGGAACCGGCGCTCCCAAGAACCGCTCAGCCGCTATTAGTCCTGCCGCAGGGGCCGGAAGCTCATGCGGTGCAGGGCGCAGGGACCATGCGTTTCTATGGCGCGCCGGTGGGTTACGGTCGCGTAGCCGGCATGGAGCGCAAAGCCGTAGCCGGGATGCGCGAGGTCGGCGCGAGCCATCATACGATCGCGCGTAACCTTGGCGACGATCGAAGCGGCGGCGATCGATAGCGACCGTGCGTCGCCCTTTACGACTGCCTTGGCATGGCATGAAAGCCCGGGCGGCACGTCGCGGCCGTCGACGAGTACGAAGCGTACGGTCGAGGGAAGACCCGCCACTGCGCGTCGCATCGCCTCCAGGCTTGCCTTGCGGATATCCGTGGCATCGATCGTGCCGGCCGAGGCCGAGGCGATCGATACCTCCGATGTCGCGAGGATTTCGTCGAACAGCTTCTCGCGCGCCTGCGCGCTGAGCTTCTTGCTGTCATCGAGGCCCTCGGGAATGGCGTCGGGATTGAGAATGACCGCAGCCGCTACGACCGGTCCTGCGAGCGGGCCGCGACCAGCTTCATCGGCGCCGGCGACCGGCCAAAATCCATCACCTCTTGCCGAGAGTTCAAAACTGAAATCGGGTGCTTCGATGATATCGGGAAAAAGGGGAGAATCGGACGACCTGCGAGACATAAGTCTAATTCGCATGATCGACCGATTCTCTTCAAGCCCCCAGGTCCGAGTGCGGCGGCGGACGGGGGGATGGCCGATGCCCCAGGCGGGGGCGGGGCACCGGAACTGTTTTGCGACCTTCTAGCGTTCACACCGGCTTGCCTGAGGGGAGCGGTGACAGCTCTCCCATTTCCCGGGCATCCTCGGCGCCTATCGCTGGCCACAAACCCGAAATAGCCATCGTGCGGCCATTCCGGAAAACCTTCAAAGAAGCGAGAGTTGCACCCCCGTTCCGAGCGGCGGCACGAACAGATCGTCGCGAAGCTGGCGGCGTGTCGGGTTGAAGCCGAGGCGCTTGGTGGCGAGATCGAAGCGGCGGCCGATCTGCCAGGCATAGGGGCCGGCGCCTTTCATGCGCTTGCCGAACTCGGCGTCATAGTCCTTGCCGCCACGCATGGAGCGGACGAGCGACATGACGTGGCGGTAGCGGTCCGGATAGTTGCGCAGAAGCCAGTCACGAAACAGCGGGCTGACTTCGAGCGGCAAGCGCAACAGCACATAGCTCGCCTCCGTCGCACCGGCCGTCCTTGCCGCTTCGAGAACCCGCTCGATCTCATGGTCGTTGAGCGCCGGGATGATCGGAGAGACGAGAACCCCGGCGGGGATGCCGGCCTCGGCAATGGCACGCATCGCCTCCAGCCGCTTGGGCGGCGTTGCGGCGCGGGGCTCCATTGTCCTCGCCAGCTTGCGGTCGAGCGTGGTGACTGAAATGCCGACCCGCGCCAGTCCCTTCTCGGCCATTGGCGCGAGGATGTCGATGTCGCGGGTGACCATCGCCGATTTGGTGACGATCATGACCGGGTGGTTGGCGTCCCTCAGCACTTCGAGGATCTGGCGCATGATGCGCCATTCCTTTTCAATCGGCTGATAGGGATCGGTGTTGGTGCCGATGGCGATGGGCCTGACCTTGTAATCCGGTCGCGCCAGTTCGCGCTCCAGGAGCCGCGCGGCATCCGGCTTGGCGAAGAGCTTCGCCTCGAAATCCAGACCCGCCGACAGGCCCATGAAGGCGTGTGTGGGGCGGGCGAAACAATAGATGCAGCCGTGCTCGCATCCGCGATAGGGGTTGATCGAACGGTCAAAGGAGATATCGGGAGATTCATTTCGGGTGATCACCGTCCGCGGCTTCTCGACCTGGACTTCGGTCTTGAAGGGGGGCAGATCTTCCAGGCTTTCCCAGCCGTCGTCGAAGCTTTCCCGCGCCTGCGGCTCGAAGCGGCCGGACGTGTTGAGCCCGGCGCCGCGTCCGCGGCGGCGGTCGATATCGATCCGCAAGCCTGTTGCGCTCATCATCGCTTCGGCGACATCTGCCGTATTGGCGGGCGCAAGCGCACCCTGCCTGATCTGAGACAGCTCGTTCATTGGAATCTCCCCGGAATCAGATCTTTGATCCCGTTTTGTTCTGATTATTTTCCTATCGCGAATGCGAGAACAATTCAAGAACAAAAAGCGGGAGCAGTACGTTTGGAGTTTCGTGCTCCCCGGTTTGGTTTTCAGCCAAGCCAGCAGTGCATGTAGCAATTGTGAGTGTGATGCGGTAGGACGGGCTATGCTGACGATCATCATGGAAACGCGGGACAACGAAGCCGAGCTGGTGCAGACGCTGTCGGTGCTCGTCGCCGGCGCCGTGGAGGGCCTCGTCAGTGATGTGATTGTCCTCGATCACGGCTCCAAGGACGGCTCGTCGCGTGTGGCGGAAGCGGCCGGCTGCCGCTTTCACGTCGATTGGAATCTCGGCGACGTCGTGCGTTCGGCGCGCGGCGAATGGCTGATGCTGCTCGAACCCGGTGCCCGTCCGATCGGCCGGTGGATCGACGAGCTTGCCGAATACGTCTCGCTCAACAGGGCGCCCGCGCGCTTCTCCGATTCCAGAATGCACCGCAAACCGTTCTTCCGCCGCCTGATCCGGCGAAGAAAGCCGCTGGAAACGGGTTTCCTGGTGAACAAGCATGATGCGCTCGCAGCGGCCGATGGCAATCGATGCCTCGGCGACATGACGAATGTCCGGGCGGTCCGCAAACTCTCGACGGAGCTCGTTCCGGCCTGGGTCGTCACCGAAAGCAAGCCGACGCCGGGACGCTCCTGATCGCTGTGCACTAAAAAGGTGCCAGTCCCAGGGGACGGCACCTCAAGGTGGCTCTCAAATGACCTTGTCTGGTAAATTTCTTGCCGGGCAGCATTCTGGCTGCACGTCGTATCCCCTTGTTCTCCCCGCCCGGGGATATCGGCGGGGAGGCGTCTTTGCAGCCTGAAAAGAAACGTGCGGCGTCCGATCTTCGGTGGGCTGATGATCGGACGCTAAAGGCACGAAAAATGGCTGTCAGTTCCAAAGGTAACAGACGGGCCGAAAGTGCGATGGGACGTGGAGGATCCGGGCTTAACCGCGTTTGAGGTGCTCGTCGAGCCGGGGCATGATCTCGACGAAATTGCAGGGCATGTGCCGGTAATCGAGCTGCTGCTTCAATATGCCGTCCCACGCATCGCGGCAGGCGCCGGGTGAGCCGGGCAGAACGAAAATGAAGGTGGCGTTGGCAACGCCGCCGGTTGCGCGTGACTGGATCGTCGAGGTGCCGATCTTCTCGTAGGAGATCCGATGGAAAACCTCGGAGAAGCCGTCCATGCGCTTTTCGAACAGCGGCTCCAGCGCCTCCGGCGTCACGTCCCGGCCGGTGAAGCCCGTGCCACCGGTCGTGATCACCACGTCGATCGTCGGTTCGAGCGTCCAGGCCTTCACCTGGTCGTAAATCTGCGCCCGATCGTCCGGCACGATCGCGCGCGCTTCCAGGCGATGACCTGCGTCGCGCACCCGCGCCTCCAGCGTGTCGCCCGATTTGTCGTCGGCGAGCGTGCGGGTGTCGGACACCGTGAGGACAGCAATTCCGACGGGAACGAAGGGGCGTTTTTCGTCGATGCCAGCCATTCTACTTGCCTCTTCCTATCGTGTTGCAGGCGAGAACGTACCAGCCGGGCTGCGCCTCCGAAAGAGTACGCGCTGTCGCAGCCGCACGCTCACCGTTGTCGAAAATGCCGAAGCAAGTGGCGCCTGAGCCCGACATCCGAACCAGCAGGGCCCCGGCCTCCATCAGCGACTGGCAGACGTCGCCGATGACAGGCTGCAGCTGCTGCGCCGGCGGCTGCAGATCGTTGCGCATCGTTGCCATTGCCGCCAGCCACGCGTCGAGCGTTCCCGAAGCCTGAGGCAAAACGAGCGGCGCATTGGTCTTGTTCGCGAGCGTCCGGAACACCACCGGCGTCGAAACGGCAACGAGCGGATTGACCAGTACGAGGGGCAGGGATGGAAGGTCGGCAAGCGGCGTGATGTCCTCACCGATGCCTTTCGCCACGAGAGGAATGCCGGCGAGGCACATCGGTACGTCGGCGCCGAGCGCCAATGCCATTGCATCGAGGCGGGAGGGTTCGATCGCGGCGTGCCAAAGTTGGAGAAGCCCAAGAAGCGTCGCCGCCGCGTCGGCGGAACCGCCGCCGATGCCGGAAGCGAGGGGCAAATTCTTTTCGAGATGCAGATGAACAGGGCCGGCAGCGGCGAGGTTGCGGGACCGCAGTTCCTCACGCAGGACATCTCGCGCCTTTAGGACCAGATTGCCGCCCTGGGCGCTGGCATCCATTGGCAGTTCTGCGGCAAAGGGCCCCGATACGGTAAAGAGGTCGGCGTCTGCCGATGCAAAGCCGATCCGGTCGCCGCGATCGGCAAAGGTGACGAGGCTTTCGAGAAGGTGGTGGCCGTCGGCCCGCTGGCCGACGACGTGGAGCGCCAGATTGATCTTTGCGGGCGCCGCGCGCGTCAGCGTGAAGCCCGCGATGCCGTCATCAATCATGGATCGATCAGGACTTCTTGTCCGGCGCCGGCGCTTCCGCTTCCGGGGTCACCTTCTTCGGCGCGGTTTCCTTGGCATCGGCGGAGGCCGGAACCTCTTCCTTCAGCGGCGGCAGGCCGTTTTCGATCTTCGCCTTGATCTTCGGGATCTCGGCTTCCTCGGGCTTCAGCTCAAGCGTCTGTGTCCATTGGAACACCGCTTCGAGCTTGCGGCCGACGCGCCAGTATGCGTCACCGAGGTGATCGTTGATCGTCGGGTCGCCGGCCATCAGTTCAGCCGCTTTTTCCAGTTCCACCACCGCATCGTCGAAGCGGTTCATGCGGAAATAGGCCCAGCCGAGCGAATCGACGATGTAGCCGTCGTCGGGCTTCAGTTCGACCGCCTTGCGGATCATCTCGAGGCCTTCGTCGAGATTGATGTTCATGTCGACCCAGGAATAGCCGAGATAGTTCAAAACCTGCGGCTGGTCCGGGTTGAGTTCCAGCGCTTTCTTGAAGCTCGGTTCGGCCTTGTCCCAAAGCTTCTGGCGCTCGTAGGCAATGCCGCGCTGGAAGAACACGGTCCAGTCGCTGCGCTTCGGCACCGGTCCGATCTGTTCGACGGCCTGGTCGTAGAGCGTGCCCATCTCCTTGTAGTCCTTGGCGTCGGAGAGCACGCTGCCATAGGCGAGATAGTTGCGGATGTTCTTCGGATCGACGTCGATCAGCGCTTTCAGGTGCTTCTTCGCTTCGTCGACTTTGCCGATGCTGGCCAAGCTCAGGCCGAGTTGCAGTTCAGAGACGCGCCGCATCGGCGAGGTCTCCGGGATAGCCTTGTAGAGTTCGATCGCCTCGTTCGGCTTCTTCAGGTTTTCGGCGATGCCGCCGAGCATCACGAGGATGTCGGCGCTGTCGGGGTCGAGCCGGCGGGCGGTCTGCAGATAGAGCGAAACGATATCCTCGGCGCCGTCGCGATTGAGCGCAGCACCAATCGAGAAGAGCACGGCCGCAGCGCCCTGGCTGGCATTCTTGACCTGCTGTTCTTGCGGAACACCGTTCTCGATGTCGGTCCTCAGCGCCTGCAGCGGCGTGTAGTTGTTGACCATGTTCTCGCCGACGGCGACGGTATCGAGCGCCTTCTGCTTGTTGCCTTCGCGCGCCTCGAAACGAGCGAGCGCTTCGACTGCCCGCATGAAGGTGTCAGGCGCAGCACTTCCGCCTTCCCGATCCAGAATGGCATCGTTGAGCCTGGTCCGTGCGGTCTGCTTGTCGCCCGCGGCAACCGCGATCGCGCCTGCATGATAGTTCTTGAACACGCGGAACCAGTCGGGGCCCTCCAGGCCGTTGATCTGTGCCAGCGCTTCCTTCGGCTTGCCCTGGCCGAACTTCGCCCAGGCGGAAAGCAGGCCGTTCATCAGCCGGTCGAGATCGTTGGGGCCTTGGTAGTTGAGGAGCTTCTGCGCATTGCGATACTCGCGCTTGCGGATCGCTTCGATCGCGCGGATCACGGTGGTGATGCGCTCGACGGCCGGGTCTGACTTCAGCTGCTCGGCAATCTTGGCGCCTTCATCGAACTGGCCGGCCATCAGCAGGGTGATCATCAGCCGCTGCTTGACGTCGTTGTTGTTTGGTTCGAACTGCAGCGCGATCTTGTAGAGCTCGGTGGCGGACGCGAAGTCGCGGTCCGTATCGGCGGTACGGGCAGCGAGGAAGGCGCCGGCGAAAGTATTCACCGTCTTGATGTCAAAGGGTTCGCTTTCCTCGACAGCGGCGACCTTGTCTTCCGCGAAGGCCTGGTGGCTGCCGCTGACTGCGGCGAGAGCCAGCAGTGCTGCGCCGCTAAGGAGGCGGAGGATCGTCATTTGCCGCATGTCAAACCTTTCGTGCCGATTGCTCGGTCTTGCGCACCACTGAGGGTTGTTTCCGGAGTCAGCCACATATAGCCCAGCACAACTCTTGAGGAACAGAATGGCTTTTTTGGCGCAATGCGGCAAGAAAATCCTGTCGGTCGTCCCGGTACGGTTGAAGTCCCGTCAGCTTACCCGGTCGATGCAGAAGTCGATCACTTCTGTGAGCGCCGACTTCCAGGGGGACGCCGGCAGCGGCGCCAGCGCATCGCGGGCAATCGTGCCGTAGTGCTGGGCGCGCGCGATGGTGTCGCTCAAGCCGCCATAGCGCTTGATCAGGCCGAGCGCCTTTTCGAGGTTCTGATCGCTGCTGTCGCCGCCTTCGATCGCCTCGCGCCAGAAGGCCCGGTCTTCCGCCGTTCCGCGGCGGTAGGACAGGATCACCGGAAGCGTGATCTTTCCTTCGCGGAAGTCGTCGCCGACATTCTTGCCGAGGTCGCTCGACGAGCCGCCATAGTCGAGCACGTCGTCGACGAGCTGGAAGGCGAGGCCAAGGTTCATGCCGTAGGATTTCAGCGCATTGCGGTCGGATTTGCTCGTCTGGGCGACGATCGGTCCGACTTCGGCGGCAGCGGCAAAGAGTGCCGCGGTCTTCGCGCGAATGACCTGGAGATAATCGTCCTCGGTCGTTTCCATGTTCTTGGCGACGGAAAGCTGGAGAACTTCGCCTTCGGCGATGACGGAAGCAGCCGTCGAGAGCACGTCGAGCGCGTCGAGCGAGCCGACATCGACCATCATGCGGAAGGCCTGGCCGAGCAGGAAGTCGCCGACAAGAACACTCGCCTGGTTGCCCCAGATCGTGCGCGCGGTGGACTTGCCGCGGCGAAGGTCGCTTTCGTCGACGACATCGTCGTGCAGCAGCGTCGCCGTATGCATGAATTCGACGCTGGTGGCGAGCTTGACGTGGGCGTCGCCCTCATAGCCGAACATCGAGGCGGAGGCGAGCGTCAGCATCGGGCGCAGGCGCTTGCCGCCGGAAGAAATCAGGTGGTTGGCGACTTCGGGAATCATCTGAACGTCGGAACCGGCCTTCGACAGGATGAGCTGGTTGACGCGCTCCATGTCCGGCGCTGTCAGGTCGACGAGCGGCTTAACGGACGCCTGTTTGTTTTTGCTGTCTTCCAGCGGTATCACTACGCCCACACCGGGACTCCTGTTTTCATTGTCGCTTTCGACAATAGGAAGGGGTGTCCCGTGCGGCAAGAGGCGAATTGTCCCGCTTGCTGAAATAGGACAGGAAAAACCGCCGGATGAAGGAATTGATCCGTACCAACGATGCCGTCGTGCTCTCCTTTGCCGAGAGCCTGATGAAGGATGCCGGCATCGCAAGTCTCATCGCCGATCAGGGGATGAGCATTCTGGAAGGCTCGCTCGGCCTGCTGCCCCGCCGTTTTCTGGTCGCGGACGAGGACGCGGAAGCCGCGCGGCGGATATTGATCGACGCCGGGCTCGAGGCGGAGTTGCGGTCGTGAACTCGGACCCAGTGCTGGCGGCCGCAACCGAAACCGTCGATGCCTTCCATCGCGGCAAGTTCCATGTCGTTCAGCCGCTGGGGCAGGGACATCGCTCGGGCATGGACGCGATGCTGCTGGCATCGCTCGTTTCCTCGGATCATCCCTGCCGCATCGCCGATCTTGGCGCCGGTGCGGGCGCCGCCGGCATGGCCGTCGCTTCGCGGATCGCAGCTGCGGAGGTGGTGCTGGTGGAGCGCTCACCGATCATGGCGGAGTATGCCCGTCGCAGCCTGCTGCTGGCTGAGAATGCCCGCTTTGCTTCGCGGGTCTCGGTGCTGGAGGCCGATGTCTCGCTTGCCGGCAAGGCGCGTGTCGCGGCGGGTCTGGCGGATGACAGCTTCGACCACGTGATCATGAATCCGCCCTTCAACGACGCTTCCGATCGCAAGACGCCGGACAGCCTCAAGGCTGAGGCCCATGCGATGAGCGACGGGCTCTTCGAGGTCTGGGTGAAGACGGCTGGCGCGATCATGAAGCCGGGCGGGCAACTGTCGTTGATTGCCCGGCCGGAATCGATCGCCGAGATCATCGCCGCCTGCGGCCGCCGCTTCGGCGGCATCGAGATCACGGCGCTGCATCCGCGCGTCGGCGAAAACGCCGTGCGCATCCTGGTGACGGCGATCAAGCAGAGCCGCAAGCGGCTGGTGTTGCGCGCGCCACTCGTCATGCATGAGGAGGGGCATCGCTTCGCTGATCATGTCGACGATCTCAACAACGGTCGTGCCGCCTATCGCCGCCGCTGATTTACCGTATGCGGCATTGCGTTTGTCGTGGCAGTGCATACATGCCATGGATGGGCCAATACATTTGGCCATCGGAGCGGCATGAGGAAAGGTGCCATGCCGTTTTCCTCACGCTGCTCCAAAGCGATCCAGTAGGCAGGAGTTGAAATGAAGGCGTTCCTGAGACGGTTGTTGCCGAGGCGATTTCGCAGGGAAGGCGTGACGATCCCCGTTGTCCGGCTTCACGGTGCGATCATGGCTGGCGGCGGGCAATTCCGGCCGGCGCTCAACCTGGCAACGGCGGCACCGCTTCTGGAAAAGGCCTTTGCAATCAAGGAAGCGCCTGCGGTTACGATCTCCGTCAATTCGCCCGGCGGCTCCCCGGTGCAGTCGCGCCTGATCTATCAGCGTATCCGGGACCTCGCCCAGGAGAAGAAGAAGCGCGTCCTGATCTTCGTCGAGGACGTCGCTGCGTCTGGCGGTTACATGATCGCGCTCGCCGGTGACGAGATCATCGCCGATCCGACCTCGATCGTCGGCTCGATCGGTGTCGTGTCCGGCGGTTTCGGCTTTCCGGAACTGCTGAAGAAGATCGGTGTCGAGCGGCGTGTTTACACCGCCGGCGAAAACAAGGTGATGCTCGACCCGTTCCAGCCGGAAAAGGAGCAGGACATCGCATTTCTGAAGAACCTGCAACTCGACATCCATGATACCTTCATCCAGATGGTCAAGGCACGTCGCGGGCAGATGCTCGCCGATGATCCGGATATCTTTTCCGGCCTTTTCTGGACCGGCCGGCGCGGGCTGGAGCTGGGGCTAATCGACGGTCTTGGCGATCTGCGCGGCGAGGTGAAGAAGCGTTACGGCGACAAGGCGCGGCTAGAACTCATCCAGCCGGTGCGCAGCCTTTTCGGCCGACGGCAGACCGGCACGGCCGTTGCCGGCGCCCTTGTCGAGCCCTTGGCGGCGTCGGCGGCAGCGGGTCTTGCCGAAGCAATCGAGGAAAGGGCATTGTGGGCGCGGTTCGGGCTTTGAGCCCAAGCAATTCCAGCGAAATTGTAAGACGGTTTCGCATCCGGAATGAGATAGGGCGTTTCCACGACTGCATTTGATCGGAAGCGCCCTGACTCACGCGTGATGTCTTTGGAGGAAAAATGCCGCAACTCATCCTGCTCCTGATCGCAGGTTTCATCTTCTGGCTCGGTTATCGCAAGTTCGTGGCCGATGCGCAGAAATTGACGCGCCAGCGTGAACAGGCCCGCCGCGAGGAGCGGACCGGGGCGCAGGGCACGCTGGTCCAGGATCCGGAAACCGGTGAGTACAGGCTGAAACGCGAAGACGAATAGCGAGATCGAGGGACGCGGACGCTCCGGCGCGTCTAAATGCCGGGCCGGCGCCGTAGTGCTTGACCCCTGCCATCAGGCGTGGCACCTGTCCGGCTCAATTTTTATGAAGAAATCCGGACGCGATCCATGACCACTCTGCCCGATCATATGAACCCGAAGCGCTCGTTTCAGGCTCTGATCCTGACTTTGCACAACTACTGGGCCGACAAGGGTTGCGCCGTCCTGCAACCCTACGACATGGAAGTGGGCGCCGGTACCTTCCATCCGGCAACGACCCTGCGCGCGCTTGGTCCGCGCCCCTGGCGCGCAGCCTATGTGCAGCCGTCGCGTCGTCCGACCGATGGCCGCTACGGCGAAAACCCGAACCGCCTGCAGCACTACTATCAGTACCAGGTGCTCTTGAAGCCGAACCCGTCCAACCTGCAGGAGCTCTATCTCGGCTCGTTGGAGGCGATCGGCCTCGATCCGCTGCTGCACGATATCCGCTTTGTCGAGGACGACTGGGAAAGCCCGACGCTCGGCGCCTGGGGCCTCGGCTGGGAATGCTGGTGCGACGGCATGGAAGTGTCGCAGTTCACTTACTTTCAGCAGGTCTGCGGCATCGAATGCTCGCCGGTCTCCGGTGAACTGACCTACGGTCTCGAGCGCCTGGCCATGTATGTCCAGGGTGTCGACAACGTCTACGACCTGAATTTCAACGGCCGCGAAGGCGCCGAGAAGATCAGCTATGGCGACGTTTTCCTGCAGGCCGAACAGGAATATTCGCGCTACAATTTCGAATACGCCAACACCGCCATGCTGCATCAGCACTTCATCGATGCCGAAGCGGAGTGCCAGGCGTTGCTGGCGGCCGGCGCACCCGGCGATCACAGCAACAATCAGCTGCACAAATGCGTCTTCCCCGCCTATGACCAGTGCATCAAGGCGAGCCATGTCTTCAACCTGCTCGATGCCCGTGGCGTCATCTCGGTCACCGAACGCCAGAGCTACATCCTGCGCGTCCGTACGCTGGCCAAGGCCTGCGGCGAAGCCTTCCTGCTGACCGACGCTGGTGGCGCGAACTTCAACCGGGACGCGGCTTGACCACGCAACGGTCCGGCCTCGTCGTTCACATCAACGGCTGGCCCGGAACTGGCAAACTGACGATCGCGCGCCATCTGGCCGAAAGGCTGGGCGCGCGGCTTGCCGACAACCACACGCTGATCAATCCGGCCGAGGCGCTGTTTGCGCGCGGCACACCGCTCTATCGATCTCTGCGCGCGGCGATCCGTGAGAGTGTGTTGGACCATTTGGCGAGGGCGCCGGCAGAACAATCCTTCGTTTTTACCGATGCGCTCTCGGATGACGCCTCCGACACCCGCGCCTTCGAAGACTACGCCGAGCTTGCGCGCCTGCGCGGCGCCCGCTTCGTTGCGGTCGTCATCGATTGCGATGTCGAGGAAAATCTCAAGCGGCTGACAAGGGCCGGACGGTCAAAGCAACACAAGCTGACCGATCCTGCGATCCTTTTGGACCTTAGGGCCAAACACAGATTGCTGCGGGGCAATGGTCATGCGGTTGTCGAGATCGATGTGACGACGCTTGGCGCCAATGAGGCCGCCGAGTATATCGCCGGCCGTATCCTTGCGTGATCAAACAACTTTGACGATGGCGGCGGCCTTGCTGGCCTGATCCAGCGTGGGGTAGGCGCCGGTGTAGATCTGACCAGCGTAGGTCTGCAAGGCGCGACGAACGCCGACGGGCTTTTCCTCTGCGATGGACACGTTCGCATAGGCAACGAAAAGCGCCGTGAAGGCGATTGCGTTGATGAGGGTTGCGAACGTTTTCATGACCTTAGCTTCGTTTTCCAGGAGTTGCTCTCTGGACTGGAATATGGCTGAAGGTCAGCAATGCTGCCGTTCCCGCAGGAACAGGGATTGGACGCCGCACGCGAACACTGTGTTCACGAGGGGTATGCGCATTGCCTCCGTTCGCAGCGACAGTTGGGGAGGAGTGCGTTTCTCCGCGCAATTGCGGTAGAAAGGCCTTTGCAGCTTGAAAGCCGGTGCTAATCTCGGCCGGGCAATTTTGGAGGGCACCCTATGATCGGTCTGGCAATCGCCGTCGTCGTGATCCTGTATCTGGTTTTCGTCTATAACGGTCTCGTCAAGGCACGGCAGATCGCCGAGGAGGCCTGGTCCGGGATCGATGTGCAGCTGAAGCGTCGCGCCGATCTCATCCCCAACCTGATCGAAACCGTGAAGGGCTACGCGGCGCACGAGAAGTCGACGCTGGAAGAGGTGATCGCCATGCGCAACCGGGCGCAAGCTGTGCCATCAGGCGATGTCGAGGGGCGGGCTCAGGCCGAAGGCGCGCTGTCCCAGGCGCTCGGCAAGCTGTTCGCGCTTGC
Source organism: Ensifer sp. EB106-03-01-XG145 (assembly GCF_058792075.1). Classification (NCBI taxonomy): domain Bacteria; kingdom Pseudomonadati; phylum Pseudomonadota; class Alphaproteobacteria; order Hyphomicrobiales; family Rhizobiaceae; genus Ensifer; species Ensifer sp. EB106-03-01-XG145. Next base: position 842,103 of record NZ_JBYTEC010000001.1, read on the forward strand.
CGAAGCCTATCCGGATCTGAAGGCCAACGAGAATTTCGCCGAACTGCAGCGCTCACTGGAGACGATCGAGGGCGAGATCCAGATGTCGCGCCGCTATTACAACGGCGCTGCCCGCGATCTCAATGTCAAGGTCGAGAGCTTTCCGTCGAACCTGATCGCCAACGCCTTCCGTTTCGTCAAAGCCGGCTATTTCGAGATCACCAACGAAGCCGATCGCGCGGTGCCGCAGGTCAAGTTCTGACCTTATCCATCCGCGGTTCCGATCGCCACGAACATCCCGGCCGCGGGCTCCCGCCGCGGCTCATTCGCATCAAGAGACCTATTCGATGACCACCGATACCATGAAGAAGCTGACCATCCTGCCGACCGACCATCCGCTTCGCGGCCATGTGCGCCCGCCGGGCTCGAAGTCGATCACCAACCGCGCGCTTTTGCTGGCCGGCCTTGCGAAAGGCACGAGCCGATTGACGGGTGCCTTGAAGAGCGACGACACCCGCTACATGTCGGATGCGCTCAGGGCGATGGGTGTCGAGGTCAGCGAGCCGGATGAAACCACATTTGTCGTGACCAGCACGGGCAAGCTGCTCCCGCCGGCTGCACCGCTGTTCCTCGGCAATGCCGGAACGGCGACGCGCTTCCTGACGGCGGCGGCCGCTCTCGTCGATGGCACAGTCGTCGTCGACGGCGACCAGCATATGCGCAAGCGCCCGATCAAGCCGCTGGTCGAAGCACTCGGCGCCCTCGGCGTCGAGGTCACCTCCGAGACCGGCTGCCCGCCGGTCACCGTCAAGGGCACCGGCGGCTTTCCGGCCGGCCGCGTCGTCATCGATGCCGGCCTTTCCAGCCAGTATGTCTCTGCCTTGCTGATGGCGGCTCCGGGCGCCAAGGGGCCTGTCAGCATCGAGCTTGCCGGCGACGAGATCGGCGCGCGTGGTTACATCGACCTGACGGTTGCCGCCATGCGCGCCTTCGGGGCCGAGGTCGAGCAGGTGAGCCCGTCCGTATGGCAGGTCGCCCCGACCGGTTATCGTGCGGCCGACTATGTCATCGAGCCTGACGCGTCGGCGGCCACCTATCTCTGGGCGGCGGAAGTGCTGACCGGCGGCGCCATCGACCTGGGCGTCCCGGCAACGGCCTTCTCCCAGCCGGATGCACGCGCCCATGCGGTGATCTCAAGCTTCCCGAACCTGCCTGATGTCATCGACGGTTCGCAGATGCAGGACGCGATCCCGACGATTGCGGTGCTCGCCGCCTTCAACAACACGCCGGTGCGCTTCGTCGGTCTCGCCAATCTGCGCGTCAAGGAATGCGACCGCGTGCGCGCGCTGTCACTGGGCCTGACGGCGATCCGGCCAAACCTTGCGCATGAGGAAGGCGACGACCTCATCGTCTCTTCCGACCCGGGTCTTGCCGGCCAGACCCTGCCGGCATCGATCGACACCTTTGCCGATCATCGCATCGCCATGAGCTTCGCGCTTGCCGGCCTGAAGATCCACGGCATCACCATCGAGGACCCTGGCTGCGTCGCCAAGACCTATCCGGCCTACTGGGACGCGCTCGCATCCCTCGGCGTCGAATTTACCGGCGATCGGCCGTGAGCGAGAGCGGGATGAGGAAAAGTGTATGGGGTTTTCCGCCCGCATCCCGCTCTAACTTATCAAATCGCCGCGCCTTGACCCCCACCGGAACTTGACCCTCAACCGGAAGAAAGCTTGATCCGCATGGCCCGCCTCGCTGCCGCATTCGCCGTTCTGGTTCTTTTGCTGGCGACGGCGGGCATCGGGCGGGCGGAGGAGGTCTTCTCCGCCTACCGCTCCGTCATCGATGTCGCCAAGGACGGCACGATGACCGTCACCGAGACGATCACGGCGACGGTCGAAGGCAACAAGATCCGCCGCGGCATCTATCGCGACCTGCCTTTGACCTTCACCGACGCGAAGGGCAAGCGCAGCAAGGTCGACTTCGAGCTGCTGTCGGTCGAGCGCGACGGCGAGGAGGAGCCCTACCGTACCGAATCGATCAGCGGCGGCATCCGTATCTACACCGGATCGGCCGAGGTGTTTCTCGAGCCGGGTGAGCACACCTTCCAGTTCACCTATGAGACCGGCCGGCAGATCCGTTTCTTCGACGATCACGACGAACTCTACTGGAACGCGACCGGCACGGAGTGGGATTTCCCGATCGACGAGGCGAGCGCCACGGTGACCCTGCCGGAAGGCGTCAGGGCGGAAGCACTCGATTTCTTCACCGGCGGCTACGGCGCGACCGGCAAGGACGCCCGAGCCTCGCGGGACGGCAGCGAGATCTTTTTCGCCACCACCCGCCGTCTCGATCCGCGCGAAGGGCTGACGATCGCCATCAAGATGCCGAAGGGCAGCATCATCAGGCCGTCCTCCAGCCAGGAGAACGCCTGGTGGCTGCGTGACCACCTCGCGCTTGTCATCGCCGGTGCCGGGCTTGTCCTCGTCCTCATCTATTACAGCCAGGCCTGGTTGCGGGTCGGGCGTGACCCGGACCGCGGCGTCATGGTGCCGCGCTGGGATCCGCCGGAAGGCATCTCGCCGGCGCTGGTCAACTACATCGACAACAAGGGTTTTTCCGGCGAAGGCTGGACCGCACTGTCGGCGGCAGCACTCAACCTCGCGGTCAAGGGCCACGTGGTTCTCGAAGATCTCAAGAACGCCATCGTCATCGCCGCCACCGGCAAGGGAAGCAACGAAAAACTGCCGACCGGCGAAGCGGCCGTCATGAAGGCGGTCAATGCGGCCGGCGGCACGCTCACGATCGATCGCGCTCATGGCACACGAGTGCAGGCGACCGGTGCGGATTTTCGCAATGCCATGGAGCGCGAGCATCGCGGCAAGTACTACCTGGCGAACAGCGGCTACATCGTCGCCGGGGTCGTCCTGTCGGTCCTGGCGGTCGCGGCGGTCTTCCTCTTCGGCGATCTCAGCGAAGACAGCCTGCCGCTGGTAATCGTTCCCGTCTTCATCGCCTTCTTCGTGTCGATCCTCGCCGTCTCATTCGGCAAGTCGCTGCGCCGTGAGAAGAGCCTGATGAGCCGGATCATGTCGATCGTGGTGGTCGCCTTCATCGGCTTCGTGGCCTTCACGATCTTCTCGGCGATCCTCGCAGCCGTCTCCTACTCGGCAGCCGAAACCGATGAGTTGCCGCTGTTGTTCGTGATCGGCGCCATCGTCCTCGTCAACGTGTTGTTCTTCTTCCTGATGGGTGCGCCGACGCCGCTCGGCACGCGGATGATGGATGGTATCGACGGGCTTAGGCAGTACATGACGCTCGCCGAAAAGGACCGGATGAACATGCAGGGCGCGCCTGAAATGTCGCCCCGGCATTTCGAGACGCTTCTGCCCTATGCGGTAGCGCTCGGCGTCGAGAAACCGTGGACAGAGACCTTCGATCGATGGCTGCTCGCCGCCGCGGCGGGAGCGGCGGCGGCGGCCGCCTATCAACCGAGCTGGTATCACGGCGACGGCTTCGGCTCGAGCACCTTCGGCGACCGTATCGGCGGATTTGCCGGTTCGATGGCGGACACGATGACCTCGTCCCTGCCTCCCCCGCCCAAATCGTCATCGTCAGGCTTTTCGACCGGCGGCGGCTTCTCCGGCGGCGGCGGTGGCGGTGGCGGCGGTGGTGGTTGGTGAATCCGCAGCGCGCTCGGGCATAGAAAGCCAAAATCATCGCGGCGCTTGGTGACAATGTTGCCAGAGATTGCTAAGTCCGCCGCAACCGTCAGGAACAGAAAAAGTCGCTCCCATGCCCGATCTTCTTATCGAACTCCGCTCCGAGGAAATTCCTGCCCGCCTGCAGCGCAAGGCGGCCGGCGACCTCAAGAAGCTGCTGACCGATGCCCTGGTGGAGGCGGGCCTGACCTATGAGGGTGCGCGCGAATATTGGACGCCGCGCCGGCTGACGCTCGATATCCGTGGCCTCAACGCCCGCTCCGCGGATATTCGCGAAGAGCGCAAGGGCCCGCGCACCGACGCCAACGAGAAGGCGATCGAAGGCTTCCTGCGTGGCGCCGGCCTCTCCTCGATCAGCGAGGCGCATGTTCACAGCGATCCGAAGAAGGGCGATTTCTATGTCGCTCACATCGTCAAGCCGGGCCGTCCGGCCGAAGAGATCATCGCCGAGGCGATGCCCGGCATCATCCGCAATTTCCCTTGGCCGAAGCCGATGCGCTCCGGCGTGGCGTCGGCAAAGCCCGGTGCGCTTCGCTGGGTCCGCCCGCTGCAGTCGATCGTCTGCACCTTCGGCTCGGAAACCGAGGAAACGCATGTGATCCCGTTTGAAGTCGACGGCATCGTCGCCTCGAACGTCACCTATGGTCACCGTTTCCACGCACCGGAAGCGATTACGGTTCGCCGCTTTGCCGACTACGCCGAAAAGCTCGAAAAGGCGAAGGTCGTTCTCGACGGCGAACGCCGCAAGGAGATGATCCTTGCCGATGCGCGCAACGTGGCTTTCGCCAACGGGCTTGAGCTCGTTGAAGACGAAGGTCTTCTGGAAGAGGTCTCCGGCCTCGTCGAATGGCCGCAGGTGCTGATGGGCAGCTTCGAGGACGCCTACCTCGAAATCCCCTCGGAAATCATCCGTCTGACGATCAAGACCAACCAGAAGTGCTTCGTCACCCGCGCACCTGGCGCCGAAACGCTCTCCAACAAGTTCATCCTCGTTTCGAACATCGAGGCGAAGGACGGCGGCAAGGAGATCGTGCACGGCAACGGCAAGGTCGTGCGCGCCCGCCTTTCGGACGCCGCCCATTTCTGGCACCGCGACCAGGGCAACCTGCCGGATCTCGAAACGCTGGAAGCGTCCGCGGAAAAGTTCGCTCTCGATCTCAAGAAGCCGCTCGACCAGCGCATGGCCAAGCTCGACGCGCTGAACGTCACCTTCCACGCCAAGCTCGGCACGCAGGGCGAACGCGTCGCCCGCATCCGGGCGCTGGCCGCTGAACTCGCCAAGGTGATCGGCGCGGATCAGAAGCTCGTCGACCGCGCCGTGGTGCTCGCCAAGGCGGACCTGCGCACCGAAGCGGTCGGTGAATTCCCCGAGCTTCAGGGCATCATGGGTCACAAATACGCGCTGCTTCAAGGCGAAGAGCAGTCGGTCGCCGATGCGCTCGAGGATCACTACAAGCCTCAGGGCCCGTCCGATCGCGTGCCGACCGATCCGGTGGCGGTGACCGTCGCGCTTGCCGACAAGCTCGACACGCTCGTCGGCTTCTGGGCGATCGACGAAAAGCCGACCGGCTCGAAGGACCCTTATGCGCTGCGCCGCGCGGCACTCGGCGTTATCCGCCTGATCCTGGAAGGCAAGGCGCGCCTGGCGTTGCTCCCGGCCTTCGAAGCCGCGCTCGTTGCTCTCCGAGCACAGAAGCCGGCGCTTGCAGGCGACGTTTCCGCCGATCTGCTCTCCTTCTTCCATGACCGGCTCAAGGTCTATCTGCGCGATCTCGGCGCCCGTCACGACCTGATCGACGCGGTTCTGACGTCGGATTCGGACGACCTGCTGATGATTGCCCGCCGCGTCGAGGCGCTGACGGCCTTCATCACCGACGAGGAAGGCCGCAACCTCCTGGCCGGCACCAAGCGTGCAACGCAGATTCTCGCGGCCGAAGAGAAGAAGGGAACGACTGTCGCCGACGCCGTCGATGCCGGCCTCTTTCGTCTCGATGCCGAAAAGGCGCTGCACCAGGCGGTCGAAACCGGTTCGGGCGAAGCGCGCAACGCGATCGCCAAGGAAGACTTCCGTTCGGCGATGGAAGCGCTGGCAAGGCTGCGCGAGCCGGTCGATCAGTTCTTCAACGACGTGCTGGTCAATGATGACGATGCCGCGATCCGAGCGAACCGGCTGGCGCTGCTTGGCCTGATCCGTTCGGCAACCGGCACTGTCGCGGACTTCTCCAAGATCGCAGGCTAAGGCGAAAAGGTCGGCTGCCGGCTCCGGAAGCATCCGCTGTTGCTCCCGCACAAACGTTCAAGCGGGTCGCCGTGAGGCGACCTATAACCTGTCTCCATCACGCAGATGGAGACAGCCGATGGATACCGCGACGAGGACCCACAAGCCGATCAATTTCGCCGAAAAACTCTCGCTCTTCAGGGATCAGTGGCAGCCGCGCGTCATTGCCGAACTCAATGATTATCAGTTCAAGATCGTGCGTATCGAGGGCGACTTCATCTGGCATGATCACAAGGATACCGACGAGGCGTTCATCGTGCTTGAAGGTACACTGCGCATCGATTTCCACGACGGGTCGGTGACGCTTGGGCCAGGAGAGATGTACGTCGTGCCGAAGGGTGTCGAGCACAAGCCCTATGCGGAGCGCGAGGTGAAGATGCTGCTGATCGAGCCGCGCGGCACCCTCAACACCGGCCATGAGGGCGGCGAACGCACGGCGGAAAACGATCCGCTGGATCTGACGCGCGTGGCTGCTCACTGCATGTCTCAAATCGACCTCGATTTGAGGACGAATTCATGCAGCGCGGCGCTGTAGGGTCGGGATCGCGCTTGATGACCATCCCGCCTCGGAGTAGGAAGGCATATGCCCGCAAAGATCCTCGTCAGCGCCTGTCTCATGGGCCATGCCGTCCGTTATGACGGTCAGTCGAAACCGCTCATTCATCCGGCGGTCGATCGCTGGCGGGCCGAAGGCCGTCTCGTGACCATCTGTCCGGAAATGTCTGCCGGCATGCCGGTGCCGCGCCTGCCAGCGGAAATTGCTTCAGGCGCCGTCGGCAAGGATGTGCTCGAAGGCGAGGCGAGGGTGGTGGAGATCAACGGCCGCGATGTGACCGAAGACTTCGTGCGGGCCGCCGAAAACGCGCTTTCGCTGGCGAAGGAAACCGGCTGTCGTTTTGCGCTGCTGATCGATGGCAGCCCGTCCTGCGGATCCGGCTTCGTCTATGACGGCAGCTTTTCCGGCGCTCGCCATCCGGGCGAAGGTGTGACGGCAGCATTGCTCGCCGGCAGTGGCATCGAAGTCTATTCGGACAGGCAGATCGAGGCGCTGGTCGCGCGGATCGAAGGATTGGAAGGCCCACAATAAAAGATTGCGCCCCTGCTTCTCTCAGGGGCGCAATCTCTCGCTGTGCAGCGAAACGCCCGTCAGCCTTGCATGCAGGGGACAGCTGAGCGGGGCAGGGAACTTTCCCGATAGGAGATCAGTCTAGCCGAAGTTCGAGGGTGGACGGATCAAATTGCTGTGAGCCGTCTTCGGTTGGCGGTGCAACCGTGCCGCCCATGGAGGCGCCGATCGGCGTGACCGCGGCGGTCTTTGCGGTCTGGTCGATCGCGATCATCTTCGCGTCGTCCGCCACCGGGTTCTGGTCGTCCGCATTCGTCGAGACGACGACCGTCGGGGAGGCATCACTGTCGGTGGAAACCGCCTTGATGATCTCCGGCGAAGGCTTGCTGACGAAGACGACCGGGGAGCCACCGAGCCAGGCTTCGGTGCGCACCATCTTCATCTCGCCGTTGATTTTCTTGAGCTCGACCGTTTCGTCGCCCGCAGCGATCGTGGGTACCACATAGGTCACCTTCTTCTTCGACTGCAGCGGCGGGCACGCGGCGCAGGAGACGGTGGCGACACTGGCGTTGTCGGTCGTGCCCGACGCGAGCGCCTCGATCGACGACGCCTCTGCGTTGCCGGCGGCAAGCCCGAGGACGGTGGTAATCAGCAACAGGCGCATACGCTTTCTCCCGCAATTGTTAGCGGCGAGAATATGCGCACTCCCTTACTTTCCCGTCAGGAGAATTGGTAAAAATAGAATGATCCGGAAATGAGTTCCGCTCCGGATCACGCTTTCTCGCGTGCAACCGCACGCCAGCCGATATCGTGCCGGTAGAAGCCGTTGTCCCAGGAAACGGCCGAGACCGCCGCATAGGCTCTGTCCTTGGCCGTGCCTGCATTTGCGCCTGTTGCGGTGATGTTGAGCACGCGGCCACCGGTCGCGACCAGGGCGCCATCCTTCATCGCTGTGCCAGCGTGGAACACCTTGGTGGTGGCCGAGGCCACGGGCAGGGCGGTGATCGGCGTGTTCTTGGCGTAGCTGCCAGGATAGCCCTTGGAGGCCATCACGACGGTCAGCGCCGTCTCCTCGCGCCAATCGGCCACCATGCCGGCGAGCGTGCCGGTCGCCGCGGCATAGAGTAGAGGCAGCAGATCGCTCTTCATCCGCATCATCAGCACCTGGCATTCCGGGTCGCCGAAGCGGACATTGTATTCGATGAGTTCCGGGCCCTTGGCGGTGATCATCAGCCCGGCAAAGAAGACGCCGGAGAAGGGATGGCCGCTTTCCGCCATGCCGCGCATCGTCGGCTCGATGATCTCCTTCATCGTCCGTTCGATCATTTCCGTGGTCATGACCGGGGCGGGCGAGTAGGCGCCCATGCCGCCGGTATTCGGCCCGGTATCGCCGTCGCCGACGCGCTTGTGGTCCTGCGCGGAGGCGAGTGCCAGCGCGGTCTTGCCGTCGCACAAGCAGAAGAAGCTTGCTTCTTCGCCGTCGAGATAGGCCTCGACCACCACTTCGGCGCCGGCAGCACCAAAGGCGCCGGCAAAACAATCGTCGACGGCAGCGAGCGCCTCATCGAGCGACATGGCGACGGTGACACCCTTGCCGGCTGCCAGGCCATCGGCCTTGATCACGATGGGCGCACCCTGTTCGCGCACATAGGCCTTGGCGCTTTCGGCATCGGTGAAGCGGCCATAGGCGCCGGTCGGAATGTCATAGCGGGCGCAAAGATCCTTGGTGAAGCCCTTGGAGCCTTCGAGCTGGGCGGCGGCGGCAGACGGGCCGAAGACGGCGATGCCGGCTACGCGCAGGACGTCGGCGAGGCCGGCGACCAACGGGCCCTCAGGACCGACCACGACGAAATCGATCGCTTCCTTGCGGCAGAAATCGGTGACGGCCGCATGATCGTCCGTGTCGAGCGCGACGATGACGGCTTCTTCGGCGATGCCGGGATTGCCCGGTGCCGCGTAGAGCTTCGTCAGTTTGGGAGACTGCGCAATCTTCCATGCAAGGGCGTGCTCGCGCCCACCCGATCCGATGAGAAGAACCTTCATTGCAGCCCCCGATATCCCGAAATTGCTGCGCTGCGGTTAGGACGGCAGGGCGGCAAGGTCAAGGGAAAACGGGAGTCCGGGCAGCGATTCCCGCAATCGCCACCGTTCAGGCGATGGCCTGCCGAGTTTGTACGTCATCCAGCCCTTCGTCGTGCGCGTAGCGGGCGGTGCGCGTCAGCGCCCAGATGCCGAGATCTTCAATCGGCAGCGGCTTGCTGATGAGATAGCCCTGGAACAGATCGCAACCGGCTGCAGTCAGCATCGAGAGCTTCTCTGGCGTGTCGATGCCTTCGCCGACGACGGCGACGTCCTTGGCGTGGCAGAGCGCGATGAGCGCCTTGAGCACCGGCAGCGACTGCGACGCGGTGAGGTTCGAGACCAGCGCCCGGTCGAGCTTGATAGTATCGGCCGTGTATTCGATGATCTGCTGCACGGACGTGTAGCCGGCGCCGAAATCGTCGATCGAAAGGCGGAAGCCATTCTGGCGCAGGGCGTCGATGTTGCGGCGAAGCTGGTCGCTGAACTTGACGGCGAAGGTTTCGGTGAGCTCGATCTCGATCGAACGCGCCTCCAGCCCATGTCGCTCCAGGCAGTCAGAGAAATGGTCGGCAATCGCCTTGGAGTGCAGTTCGGCCGAGGAGATGTTGATTGCCAGCACCGTTTCCGGGCCGAACAGCGCCTTGAGCTGCCGGCAATCGGACATCGCCTTGTTGATCACCCACCAGTCGATCTTGGTGAAGAGACCGGAGCTTTCGGCGATCGGCACGAATTCATCCGGGGTAACATTGCCGAGGACCGGCGAGTACCAGCGCAGCAGCGCTTCGCAGCCGGTGACGCGGCCTTCGGTGTCGACCATCGGCATGTAGACGAGATGGAACTGTTCGTCCGGATCGAGCGCGCGCAGCTCGTCCTGGATCTGGCGCAGCCGCGTGCGCTTATCGTGAAGCGCGCGCGAGAAACGGGCCGAACGATTCTTGCCGCTGGTCTTCGCCTGATACATCGCGGCATCGGCATTCGAAATCAGCTCGGCAAGGTTGGTCGCATCGTCCGGGCAGATCGCCGCGCCGATGCTTGCGGTCACCGGGTAGCGTTTGTCGGAGACTTCGAAGCCGTCCTCGAACAATCCCAGAATGGCGGCCGAGATTTCCCGGACCGTTCCGTCGCCGGGTCGCGATCGCACGAAAACGGCGAATTCGTCGCCGGAGAGGCGGGCAAGAATGGCCGGCTTCTGGCCGCGCCGCTTGGTAATGGCATCGACACGCTCGCCGATGCGGACGGCCAGCGTCTTCAGGAGCTCGTCGCCGATCTCGTGGCCGTGCTTGTCATTGACGAACTTGAAGTTGTCGATGTCGATAAACAGCAGGCTGCACTTCTCGCCGGCGGCGATTGCCTCGCGCACGGCGCCGGCGGCAAGCGCGTTGAAATGGCCGCGGTTGCTGATGCCGGTAAGGGTGTCGGTCCAGGAACTGCGTTGCACGAGTTTCAGCGATTGCACCGACTGCCGATGCAATTCGCGGATATTTTCCGTCAGCCGCCCGATCTCGCCTTTCTCCTCCATGTCGCGGATCTCGTCGCGCGCGCCCACCATCACCGCCATCACGTTGGCGTCGAGGCTTGCGATCGGGTCGGTAATGAAGCGGCGGATCAGCATGATGATCAGCCAGATCGAGAACAGGCTCATCGCCACGGCGCCGAGCGCCAGCAGGATCTTCTGCCTGGCCAACAGCGCATCGAAATGTTCGCTCGAAACCGTGAGCGTCGCATAGAGCGAGGGCCCGAGATGAACGCTTGCCGAAAGGTCTTCGGTAATCGCCAGCGGCCAGGGCTGGAGCACGATGTCGGAGCCGTATTCCTTCTTCAGTGCCTGCTGCATGTCGAGGAAGCGGTCCGGCTGGATCGCGACCTGGACGAGCAGAGCGCTCGATTTCTTGCTCGGCAGCGGCCGGGTGAAGGCGACCGGATCGAGGAAGAAGGAATAAACGATGCGTGGTCTTTGTCCCGCTTCGTAAAGATAGGTCCAGTCGGCGAGCGTGTCTTCGCGGATCAAGCGGCGGGCGAGGTTGAGCTGGGCCTCGTCGATCTGGGCGAAGGGGTCCCAGCTGTTTTCGAAATAGTAGTCCGTCTTCAGATCGGAAGTCAGCAGCGCCAGCGACACGTAGCCCGTCGGGTCGTCCAGGAGTGATTTGATGCTTTCCTGCAGCCTGACACCAAGCGCATTGGCGCGGTAGTTCTCATCCGTTTCGGACACATACTGGCGCAGCGAGTTGCCGTTCAAGAGCGCATTGAGGAAGCCCTTGCTGCGGCCGATCTCGTTCTGGAACACGGCGGCCGCATGTTCCAGGCGCTGCGACAGTTTGGCGTGTTCGAGCGCGCGGATGGAGCGGCTCTGCGTGACGTGGACCGAGACTGCCGCCAGTAGGTAGCCAGCGAGAACGACGGGGAAGATCAGGATGAGCGCGCGTTTGCCGAGATTCACTGGAAGTTCGCCAATGTGCTGATGATGCGCCGGCGCAATTGCACCGACTCTGTGGACAGTTCCTGTTGATACTGGCTCTTGGCCAGGATGTCGGGTGAGGGGTAGATGGCGGGGTCGGCGCGGACTTCTTCCGGCAGGAGCGCATAGGCTGCCTGGCTTGCCGTCGGCATGTTGAGCGCCAGCGCGTTCGCGGCAGCGCTTCCGGGCGAACCGAGATAGTCGAGCAGAGCGAGCGCCCGATCCTTGTTCGGCGATTTGGCGACGACCGACATGCAATCGAGCCAGGAAAGCGTGCCCTCCTTGGGAACGGCGTAGCGCCAGACGCCGGGCGTACCTGCCTTGTCGTTCAGCACGTGCTGGTCGCCGCTATAGCCCAGCGCCATATAGATGTCCTTGCTGACCGTCGGGTTCTGGATCGAGCTGATGATATATTCGTAGGTGAGCACCGAGGGCGCCTGTTCCTTCATCAGGCCGAATGCCGCTTTCAGCGTCGCGCTATCGTTGGTGTTGATCGATTGGCCGAGCAACATCAGAGGCGCGACGAAGGCCTCGTTGTGGTCGTCGTACATGGCGACATGCTTCGCGAGTGCCGGGGCTGGGCGCATGAGGTCCTGCCAGGAGGCCGGCGCCTCCGGAACGACGTCCGATCGGTAGAGGATGCCCATCGTGCCCCAGAGATAGGGCAGGCCGCGGCCCGAGCAGCGCTTGCGCCAGCTTTCGTCATAGTCCCGGAGCGAGGCGACGTTGGTCTCGTCGAGCTTTTCGAGCACGCCCTTGCGACCGAAGAGGGCGGCGCTGTTTTCGCCGGTTACCACCAGGTCGACGCGGCTGTTCGGATCGGCCAGCACCTCGTCGCGGGTGTCGCCGCTATCGTAATAGACCTGGTGCACCGCGACGCCGGTTATCGACGTCCAGCGATCAAGGATCTTCTGGTCGATGTAGGATTCCCAGATCAGCAGGTTCAGGGTCTCGGCCGATGCCGCCGTTGCAAATAGCAACGTCCCCAGAAAGGCCGGAATCGCCGTTCGCCCCTGCATTCTATACCCCTGCCCAAGCCCGTCAGGCGACCGTAGCGCGCAAAAATTGATGAATGATTACGTAGGGCTGCGACGGGGGATGGGTGTCGAGTGCTGCTTGTGGCGCAAGACGAAAACCGGGCGCCGCATGGCGGCGCCCGGTGAAAACGGAAGCGATTTCGGCGCGAAGAGCCTATCGCGCGGGAATCTTCGGCAGCAGGATCGTGAGGATGCCAAGCAGCGGCAGATAGGAGCAGATGGTGTAGACGAACTCGATGCCCTGCCGGTCGGCAAAGATGCCGAGCACGGCCGCGCCCATGCCGCCGAAGCCGAAGGCGAAACCGAAGAAGACGCCGGCGATCAGCCCCACTCGGCCCGGCACCAGCTCCTGGGCGAAGACGACGATCGCCGAGAAGGCCGAGGAGAAGATCAGGCCGATGATGATCGACAGGACGCCGGTCCAGAAGAGGTTCGCATAGGGCAGCAGCAAGGCGAAGGGGATGACGCCAAGGATCGAGAACCAGATGACGAAGCGGGCGCCGTAACGGTCGCCGATCGGACCGCCGAGGAAGGTTCCGGCCGCGGCCGCGCCGAGGAACAGGAACAGCATGAGCTGCGCCTGCTGCACGTCGATGCCGAACTTCTCGATGACGAAGAAGGTGAAGTAGCTGGAGATGCTCGCCATGTAGACGTTCTTGGTGGCGGTCAGGAGCACGAGCACGGCAACCGCCCACATGACCCGCCCCTTCGGCAGCGGAAGGGCACGGCTCGGTGCCGGCCGGCTCATCGTGGTGCGGCGATGGCGCACATACCAGGTGCTGACCCAGGAGAGCACGAAGAAGCCGATGATCGCGACGATCGAGAACCAGCTGAGGCTTCCCTGGCCGAAGGGAATGACGATGAAGGCGGCAAGCAGCGGACCCATGGCACTGCCGGCATTGCCACCCACCTGGAAGAGCGATTGCGCCAATCCGTGGCGACCGCCGGAGGCGAGGCGGGCGATGCGCGACGATTCCGGATGGAAGATCGCCGAGCCGATGCCGATCAGGCTCGCGGCCACCAGCAGGACCCAGAAATCATGCGCATTCGCGAGCAGGATCAGGCCGCTGCAGGTCGAAAGCATGGCGAGCGGCAGCGAATAGGGCAGCGCCCAGCGGTCGGTGATGATGCCGACGGCCGGCTGCAGCATCGACGCCGTCAGCTGGAAGGTAAAGGTCAAGAGGCCGATCTGCACGAAATCGAGCGAATAGTTCGCCTTGAGCAGCGGATAGAGCGCGGTCAGCAGCGACTGCATGATGTCGTTCAGCATATGGCAGAAGCTGACGGCCAGGATGACGGAGAAGGCCGTCTTTTCCGGCGAGATCCCGGAAGTTGAGGTCACGGTAGACATGGGTGATTCCTTGCCGTCTCGAAGGTTGTATGCGGCAAGGGCTATCTGTACTGAGGTTGCGATTGGCCTGCTTTTGTGATCTGGTCGATTTCTTTCGTGAGTGGGCCAAATGCCGATCCGCCGATATCCCTTGCCGCAGCTTCCCGATGACGATCACTTCCGGAACCTCGATTGGGTCGAGACGGGAAACGCCCCGGTGCTGGCGCTCGGACGAGACTATAGCGCCGGTCTTCTGGTTCCCTTCCACAGCCATACGCGCACGCAGCTCTGGTGGGCGCGCGGCGGCGTCGTGCTGATGCGCACCGAGCGCGGGCGGTGGATGGTTCCGCCCGGCCATGCCCTGCTGATCCCGGCCGGTATGGAGCACTCGGCCGAGATGATCAGTGACGTGCGCATGCACTCGATCTACTTCGCGCCGGAACTGCTGCGCGCCGAACGGCCGATGGTCATGGAAATCAATCCGCTCGCCGGCAGCCTTGTCGATGCGCTCGTCAGCGTCGAGAACGAGACGATGTCGGCGCGGCGCGAACAACTGGTCACGGATCTGCTTCTGGAAGAAATCGGCCGACTGCAGGAACGCCCGCTCGGCCTGCCGTTTCCGCGCGACGAGAAGCTCGCGGCGCTGTGCCGACAGTTCCTGCAGGCGCCATCGGCGGCAGCGAGCATCGACCAGTGGGCGGATCGCATGCGCCTCAGCCGGCGATCATTCACGCGGTTCTTCCGCAAGGAGACGGGCGTTAGCTTTGTCACCTGGCGCCAACAGGCCTGTATCTTCGCTTCCTTGCCGCTCCTTGCCGATGGCGAGCCAATCACCAATGTGGCCCTTGATGCCGGCTATGAGAATGTCGCGGCCTTCACCACCATGTTTCGCCGCATGCTCGGCAGCCCGCCGAGCGTCTATCTCAAGACCTATCTTGGCCAGTGACCGGGGTTCGCCAACCGGGTATGGCAAAGGAAGGTTGAATTGACCTGGTTAACGGAATCGTAGGAACAAGCCGCAATAAACCGCCCTCGTGTCGTTCCTGCCCACCTCCCTCCCTCGGCGCAACGGCACGGTCAAACTTCGCCCCGGCGAATGATTCTTCCGGAGTTGTTTCTTGCGTATCCGTTCTCTCGTCCTCCTTTCTGGAACCCTTTTGCTGTCGGCCAACGCCGCCTCTGCCGCTGACGGCCAGTATTTCTGGTCCGGTGACTGGTATCTGAAGGTCGGTGCCACCGGCTTCCTCGGCCCGAAGTATGAAGGCGCCTCGAAGCGCATGTTCCAGGCCGCGCCCCTGATCTCGCTCGGCAAGGCCGGCAGCTCGGTCCGCTTCTCCTCGCGCAACGACAACATGTCCTATGCGCTCGTCGACCAGGGAAGTTTCCGTGCCGGTCTCGTCGGCAAGCTGATCTTCGAGCGCGACGCCAGCACCTCCAGCGACCTGAAGGGCCTCGATCCGATCAAGTTCGGCGGTGAAGTCGGCGGCTTTGCGGAGGTCTATCCGACGGACTGGCTGCGGGTGCGCGCCGAAGTCCGCCAGGGCATTCGCAGCCACCACGGCGTCGTCGCAGACGTCGCGGCCGACGCCTTCACCGATGTCAGCAGCAATGTCCGCATCTCCGGCGGCCCGCGCCTGACCGCTGCGACCAGCGACTACTACGGCGCCTATTATGGCGTGAACGACCGCGAGTCTGCCGCATCCGGCCTCGCCACGTATTATCCGCATGGCGGCGTCGGATCCGCCGGCGTCGGCGCCGCGATCACCTGGCAGGCAACGGAGAAGCTTGAGACGAGTGCCTATGCCGAGTATCGGCGCCTGCTTGGCCCTGCCGCCGATTCCAGCCTCGTTCAAGAGCGTGGCAGCCGCAACCAGGTCCTGGTCGGTCTGTCGGCGACCTACCGCTTCGACTTCACCCTTCCCTGACATTGCGCTGGTCCGGCGCCGCGACGATCTCGCCGCTTGACCGGCCGGACGGGCGGCGTCAAACAGGGGGATGAACACGTTCTCCGCCGATTCCGGCCGCGTCCACGACGCGCCCTCCAACAACTGGGTTTATCGCGTGCTGCCGCGTGCGCTCTGGCCCTATGCGCAGCTTGCCCGTTGGGATCGTCCGATCGGCTGGCAATTGCTGCTGTTGCCCTGCCTCTGGTCCGTGGCGCTGGCGACGGGCGCAGCGGCGGGCACCGAAGAATTCTCGTTCGGCCGCTTCCTGTATCATTGCTTCCTGTTCACCGCCGGCGCGATTGCCATGCGCGGCGCCGGGTGCACCTACAACGACATCGTCGACCACGACATCGATATGGAGGTTGCGCGCACCCGCTCGCGGCCGCTGCCGTCGGGACGCGTTTCGCGTCTTCAGGCGAAGGTGTTCATGGTGCTGCAGGCGCTCGTCGGCCTTGTCGTACTGCTGCAGTTCAATACTTTCTCGATCGTGCTCGGCATTCTGTCGCTCGCGATCGTGGCGATCTATCCCTTCGCCAAGCGGTTTACCGATTGGCCGCAATTCTTCCTGGGCCTCGCCTTCTCCTGGGGCGCGCTGATGGGTTGGGCAGCCGCGTTCGGCACGCTGTCGCTGGCAGCCGTGCTGCTCTACGGTGCGGCCATTGCCTGGACGATCGGCTATGACACGATCTACGCCTACCAGGACAGAGAGGACGACGAGCTGATCGGCGTGCGTTCGACGGCAAGGCGGTTCGGCGAAAATCCGCGACCGTGGCTGATCGGCCTTTATGGCATCGCGACGCTGCTGTTGCTGCTGTCCTTCGTGGCTGCCGGTGCCGGCACCATTGCCTATATCGGACTTCTGATTGCCGCGGCGATGCTGACCTATCAGATCCTGGTGTTGAACATCCACGATCCGGCACAGTGCCTGGCGCTGTTCAAGTTCAATGGGGTCGTGGGCCTGATCATCTTTGTCGGCCTGGTGCTGGCGTTTCTTATTCGCCTGATATGAAAAATCCTCCGTCGCGGCGGAGGATCCTCTTCATGCATTCGGTCCGTCCCGCTTCTGCATGTTTCCTTAAATCCTAGTCGGTTTAAGGATAAAAACATGCAGCCCTGAAATTGCTACAGCGACCTTTGCGCGTCTGAAAAGACGCGCGGCGCTGTAGTGGCGGGCCGCAAAAGCTTCAGGCCCAGCTGATCTCGCGGGCGGCCTTGCGCTCCTTCGCCTCGTGACGCGCACGGAAGCTGGACAGGATGACAGCAACGGCGGCGGCGATATGCTTGCGCATCGGGTTTCTCCTTCTTTCGTGATCTTGGCTATGAACCCGATATGGCACGAAGAAGGCGGCGGAGCTGTTTCCGTGGGAACATCTCGAGCAATCCCAGAAAACCTGTGAAATGGCTTGCCGTCCGCAACGGCATCCCAAAATCGGCAGCCCCAAAATCGGCAGCGCGGAGATCAAACGACAACAGCCGGCCGCAGGGAACGGCCGGCTGTTGCGCTGGAGGTACTGCTGCGGAATTAGCTGCGGGCGATGATCTCGCGCCCGTCGATCTTCATGTGAACGCCAAGCGTGCCGGTGGAACGGCGCACGAGGAAACGCGGCCGGCGCTCGGCGAAGAAGGAGTGGCGGCGCCGCGGCTTGACCGGCGCGGTGCGCACGTCGCCGAGATGCTCTTCGAGGGGCCTTGCGACGCCATCCGCTTCGACCATCAGCATGGGAATGCGATAGGCCTCCGCCCAGGCGCGCCAGTCGGCCGCGATGTCGGACAGGTCGTGTGCGACGAGCAGCGGAACGCAGAGGTCCGGGTCGTCGTGATGAAGTTCCAGCGTCACTGTAACGTCTCCGTCGCCGTGATCGATCGCGCGAGCCGCGACCCCTTTGAATGCCCGCGCCGGCAGTGCGATCGAAAGCGGCAGGCCGCTCGATGGTAGCACCTTGCGCAGAACTGCGCCACGCTCGTCCAGGCTGATCGTGACATTACCCGTGTGACCGCGCAAGGCGTAGCTTGCCTGCTGTGGAAAGCGCTTCGGATCAAGACGGAGCGTGTTTTCGACCCATGCGGGTTGAGAGAGTGTGTTGCGCATTTCAATCGCCCTTGTTTTTCCTTGAGAGCCGTTTCCGGTCTTCTCGTCGGGACTTTTTCGTCCTCTATGGGCTGAGAATAGGCGCCCCCCTTTCCGAACGGCTTAAGAATCGCGGTTAAGAAAACTTTGCGTTTTTCGATGGTTAGCAAAAGCCGACCGCTCAGGGTTTCTGTTTCGTCAACGGGTCGGACGGTCTTGTTCCGATCGGACGCAACAAGCGGCCTGTCGGCGGCCGGCCAAAAGCCACACACAAGCCAGTGCTGCAATCATGACGCGTCAGAATTCTGTTTCGGGGTTGGTTCGGCCGCCCCATGGGTAACCGACGGGGCCAGGCATGGTATCGACCTATCTCGACTATAGTCGCATCACGCGTGATTTGCGCAGCAGCCTCAATCGTGTTGCCCAGCAGCCGCAGATCGCGCGCGAGGCCCAATATTACCGGGAAAACATCGACCGCGTGAAAACCGTCGACGCGTTCCTCGACGACTACCGGCTCTACTCCTACGCGATGAAGGCGCATGGCCTGGAGGACATGACCTATGCCAAGGCCTTCATGCGCAAGGTTCTGGAAAGTGACCTGAAGGACGATAACAGTTTTGCCAACCGTCTCACGGATGAACGCTACCGCAATTTTGCGCAGGCCTTCAACTTCAGTTCGGCAACCGCGGTGGCTCAAACCAGCGCACAGCAGGATGCGCTGATCGGCCTCTACAACGACCGCATCAACGATCTCGATACAGTCATGCGGCAAGAGATGGCCTATTTTGGCGCGGCCATGGATCTGGTCACCGATGTCGACCAGTTCCTGGGCAACGAAAAGCTGCGCTCCTTTGCCTTCACCGTGTTCGGACTGAACCCGAAGACCTTTTCGTACACGGAAGTTCGCAATGCGTTGACCAGCGATCCCGCGACCTTGACCGCCAACCAGACGGCAGCCAAGACGCGGTTGACCGAAGCGAGCAAGCAGCTGACGGATCTCGGCGCGCGCGACACCGCTCTCGCCCAGATCGTCAGCCTGACAGCCCAACTGGCCGCGGCGCCCGATGCCGACAAGCCTGCCATCCAGACGAAGATCGATGAGCAGAACGCAATCGTCACCGACCTCGATGCACGGCTGCCGCCGCGCGACCAGGCGCCGGCGCTGAAGACGCAGCTCTCCCTGGAGGTGAACACGCTTGCCAGGCAGATCAGCAGTCTCGATATCTATATCCAGCTCGCCTCGACATTCAATTTCAATGCCGACGGCAGCGTGCCTGCCGGTGAGAAGGCGATCAGCGACGAAAAGAAGGCGCTGCTCAACGAGGCCTATGTCTTCCTGCGGCCCGGCGTCACACCGTCGGGCGCTGCACGATTGACCGGCGCCGGGGCGCTGCTCAACAAGGAATACTACGAACAGAAGATCGGCAGCATTACCAAGGTCTCGGACCTGATCGCCGATAACCGCCTGCTCAACTACATCATCACCGCCTTCGGCTTGCCGTCCGCGACGACGATGCCCTCTACGGTCGAAAACATCCTCACCAGCGACATCAACGACCCGGAGAGCTACGTCAACAAATATGGCGGCGAATACAACGCCGCCTACAAGAAGATGCTTGCCGCCTTCAACCTCCAGACTGACGGTACGCTGCCAGCCGGCAAGACCGCGCAGGATGCGGACCAGATGAAGACGACGTCCGACGGCTACATGGTGCGCTACAACGACAAGAGTGATGCCGAGGACGAAGCGCTGGTCAAACGCTTCAAACTCCTGATCGGCACGATGAAATCGGTCGACGAGTTGCTCGCCAACAATGACATGAAGAAATTCATGCTGCGCGCCTTCGGCCTCGATAATGAGGATCTGAGCAGCCGAACGCTGAAGCGGATTCTGACCAGCGACCTCAACGATCCCAGAAGCTATGCCAACACGCTGCGCGATGAGCGCTACGTCAAGCTGGTAAAGGCATTCAACTTCAATCCGGACGGCACGCTCGGCGCACCAAAGTTGGCGCAGAGCGAAGCCGACATCATGAATACGGCCAAGGCCTATGTGATCGCCAAGTCCCGGTTCGGCACGGATGAAGAGAAGAAGGTCGCCAAGGTCAAGGCGCAGGAGGAAGCCAAGTACTACACGGCCGAGATCGAGAAGATCGAGACGCTCGACGCCTTCCTGGCGAACCGGCGGCTGGTCGATTTCGTGCTCGTCGGGTCCGGCATCGATCCGGGAACGGTCAAGACCGAATACCTCAAGGACATGTTCACGTCCAACCTGGACGATCCCAAGAGCTTCATCAATACCGATCCGAACGGGCTGAAGTACCGCGGGATCGTCGCCTCCTTCAACTTCGACACAGACGGCAAGATCGTCCGGGGCGAGGCCGGCCAGATCCAGACCCGGCGCGGATTGATCACCACGGTCGACCTCTATCTCAATCAGTCGCTCGAGGAGTCCGAAGGCGCCGACAACGGCGGCGTTCGCCTGGCGCTCTATTTCAAGCGCAAGGCCCCGGAGATCAACACGGCTTACGACATCCTGGCCGAGACCGCCCTGTTCCAGGTTATCAAGACGGCCTACAGCATGCCGGAGGGGCTGCAGAACGCCAAGATCGAGGCGCAGGCCGCCTATATCGAGCGCGTCGTCAACATCAAGGATCTGCAGGATCCCGGGAAGCTCGAGAAGCTCCTGCAGCGGTTCACGGCACTTTATGACGTCGAAAACAACACGGACGTATCACCGGGGCTGGCGATCCTCAGCGGTAGCGGCGGAGGCGGCGTCAGCGCCGAGACGCTCCTGTCTCTCTCGCAGTTGCGCGCAGGCGGTCGCTGAGTCAGGTTGCGTAAAGTGCAGCGAGCCCTTTGCGGCAGGTGCTTAAGCCTGCCGCAGAAGACTGCCCGCTTCACCGGTCGGCGCGCAGCACCTTGTCAGGGTTCATGATGCCCGCCGGATCGAAGGCGTGCTTGATCCGTTGCATCAGCTCGATCTCGATCGGTGCGCGGATTTCTGCGAGCTCGTCGCGCTTCAGCTGGCCTATGCCGTGTTCGGCCGAGATCGAGCCGTTATATCTCAGAACGATACCGTGCACGATCGCGTTGATCTCGCGCCAGCGATCGAGGAAGGCCTGCTTGTCGGCGCCGACCGGCTGCGAAATGTTGTAGTGGATGTTGCCGTCGCCCATGTGGCCGAAAGAGCAGATGCGCGCGCCTGGGATCGCCTTCATGACGGCGGCGTCCGCCTCCTTCATAAAGGCAGGAATGCTGGAAACGGGCACTGAGACGTCGTGCTTGATCGAGCCGCCCTCGGGTTTCTGCGCCGGCGACATGCTTTCGCGCATATGCCACAGCGCCTTGCCTTGCGTCTCGTTGGCGGCGATCACGGCGTTTTCGACGAGACCGGCGGCAAAGCCCTGTTCCAGGAGGTCGTTGACCATGCGCTCGGCGCTTTCGGCCGAATCCGAGGTCGAGATGTCGATCAGCGCGTACCAAGGATGGACGGTGTCCATCGGGTCGCGAACGCCGGGAATATGTTTCGTCGTGAATTCGACGCCGAGGCGCGGCATCAGCTCGAAGCCGGTCAGCGCCGGCCCGCAAAGGCTGGCGGCCTTTTCGAAGAGAGCGAGCGCATGCTCCACACTGCCGACACCGGCGAAGGCTACCTGATGTCCAAGCGGTTTCGGGAATAGCTTGAGCACCGCGCCGGTGATGACGCCGAGCGTGCCCTCGGCGCCGATGAAGAGGTCGCGCAGGTCGTAGCCGGTATTGTCCTTCTTCAGCCGGCGCAGCCCGTCCCAAATTTCGCCGGTTGGCAACACGACCTCGAGGCCGAGGCAGAGCTGGCGCATGTTGCCATAGGCGAGCACCGCCGTGCCGCCGGCATTGGTGGAGAGATTGCCGCCGATACGCGCGGAGCCTTCCGATCCGAGCGACAGCGGGAACAGGCGATTGTGATCGTCCGCTGCCTTCTGGATGTCGGCGAGAATGCATCCGGCGTCCGCGACGATCACGTTGCCGACCGGATCCACGTCGCGAATCCGGTTCAGCCGTTCGAGCGAAAGCACGATGTCCGCTTTGCCTTCCCGCGGGATCTGTCCGGCCACGTGGCCGGTGTTGCCGCCCTGCGGTACGATCGCGGTGCGGGTCGCGCTGGCGAGTTTCATGATGCGAGAGACTTCGTCGACCGAACCGGGGCGAAGCACCATCGGCGTCGTGCCGCGAAAGAGCCCGCGGGATTCGACGAGATAGCGCGCCTTGTCCGCTTCGGCGGTGAGCGCATTGGCGCTGCCGACGATCTCGACGAAGGAGGCGATGAGTTCAGGAGAGGGAAGGGTCGTCATGAGTCTGCCTTCGCACTGCGCTTGAGCGCGCTATCGGATCGGTCGATCTGAAGACACGATCCTCGGTTCCTATCGGCTGCGATCATAACCGCAATCGCGGCCGTCCGGTGAGGGCGGGGTGCGGAGGAGAAGCCGCACGCGATCTCACCCTCGCGGCGCCGCCGCACGCTGCAGCCGGTCGATGATCGCTTCTCCCAATCCTTCCGAAGGGATCGGCCCGAAGGCGATCGTCGCAGCGCCGCTGGCGTCGGCCCGCTTCATGTAGTCGAAGAGATTGGCTGCCGCTTCGTGAAGATTTCCGGTCGGGCTGAGATCGAGAACGATGGCCGCCTGTTCCTCGCCGGCGATCCGGCCGCCGCCGTAGCGGATCAAGGCCTCGCCCGCACGCACATCGGCAACATCGAGCCTGACGGCCGCGCCGGGCGCGTAGTGGGAGGCCAGCATGCCCGGCGCCTCGATCGTTGCTCCCGCCGTTTCCGGTCGGATCACCGGACGATCGAGCAGGCGCTCGATTTCTGCGGCATCGAGGCCGCCGGGGCGGAGCAGCCGGATCTCGTCGCCATCGACCTTGATGATCGTGGACTCCAAGCCGATTTCGGCCGGGCCTGCGTCGAGGATCAGTTTCAGCTTTTCGCCGAGATCCGCATCGACATGGACCGCACTGGTCGGGCTGATCTTGCCCGAGGTGTTGGCGCTGGGCGCTGCGAGCGGCCGCCCGAAGCGGGCGATCACCCGGCGCGAAAAGCCGTCGGGCATGCGGATGCCAAGCGTGTCGAGGCCGGCCGAGGCCAGCGCATGCACGCTGCTATCGGGCCGCTGCGGCAAGATCAGCGTCAGGGGTCCGGGCCAGAAGGTTTCCGCCAGGCGTCGGGAAATCGGGTCGAAGCGCACATGGGCCTCGGCCATCGCCATGTCGGAGACATGCGAGATCAGCGGATTGAAGCGCGGCCGGCCCTTCATCTCGTAGATGCGGCTGATCGCATCGGGATTGGTGGCGTCGGCGGCAAGGCCATAGACGGTTTCGGTGGGAATCGCGACCGGTTCGCCTTCGGCAAGAACGGCGCAGGCGCGTTCGATCGCGCGGTCCGGTTCCCTGCCTGTGTCGATGATCTCTGCCATGCCGTTTCCTTTCCGACGCTTCCTTAACGGACGTGCCGGGAAAACAGAACGATTTTTTTGGGGGCGTTCGGTTGCTGCCTCAGAGACTGCGGATAATGCGGCGCAGCGCGGAGTCCCGGGCACCCAGCATCAGCACGTTCTTGAGAGCAACCTTGGGGTCGTCCGTGCGGAAGAGGAGCCCGTTGTCGCGGACGTTGCGGTTGATGACCATCTGTCCGTCTTCGGCGTTCGGCTCGATCGCGACCGCGAAATACATGCGGGAATAGCCGCTCTGGATACGGTCGAAGAAATGCGTCTCATCACCAAGGTCGCTGAAGAAATTGGCGAAGTAGAACGACCAGTTGATGTCCTTGGAAGGCGTGACCGCCGTCCGCGCCGCCGTCACATGGCAATAGCCGAGATGCGGCTTGCCGACGAGCGTGCGGTGAAAAATCAGCTTGGGAAACTGGATCGAGGCATGAAAGCCGTTGATCCGCTTGTGCGTCGTGTCACCGGCGGTCGCGAGCTTCTTGCCGGTCCTGTCCGCGACTTCTTCGTAGCTCAGATACCGTCGCTCGCTCGGCAGCCATTGCCGGCGGTTGATCCTGCCGGTGCGCAGAAACTCGGTGTGCACGGCCGTCTTCGGCATGACCGCCGGCGGCTTCTCGGCCGCAGCGTCGTAATATCTGAACTTTGCCATGATCGTCAGTGCGCCGTCTGCCTGCCGGACATCTTCGTCCGCCGGCAAGCCTAGTGGCTTATGGTTAATGAAGGATTTCCTTTCGTTCGCGGAAGATGCCCCTGCACATTCATGGGAATGTCGCAAACGGGCGAAGCCTTCCTGTGTCTGCGTCATGTCAGTCACAAAAGCCGGCATCTGCCCAATTTTTGATCTATCTATATGTTTATAAAGTGAAAAATTCTCGCATCCGTTTCCAAAAGGCGGTTTCGATCGTGTCGTCATTCTGGAATTGAATGTCGCTATCCGGCGCCTGCCGAGGCGCCTTCCGCGCTTACATATCCTTACTCAAGGTGTCGTCTTCCAAAGGGGAAGGCGGAGAATTGGGAAGCCGGTCAAATCCCGGCGCTGCCCCCGCAACGGTGGTGGAGCGAAAGCCTCGGCAAAAGGCCACTGGACGGTTTTCCGTCCGGGAAGGCGCCGGGCTGGTCCTTCGAAGGACGGCTCCTGAGCCCGGAAACCAGCCTTGACAGACATAACCGTAACGGGTTGCGGCGGGCAGCCGGATCGGAGCCTAAAACGCATGGGCGTGCGCCCATGCGGGTTCCTGTCCTGCCTCTCCGAAACATGGCGCATGAGGACAGGACATGGATACCAAGACCGATATGCTTCGCAAGCTGAAGGGCCGGCGTGACGGCTACAGCCTCGATCGGGCCTTCTACATCGACCCCGACTATTACCGGCAGGACCTGGAAAACATCTGGTATCGGGATTGGCTGTTCATCGGCCACGATTGCGAAATCCCGCGGGCCGGCAACTATTTCACCGTCCAGGTCGGCGACTATCCGGTCGTCATCACCCGCGATCGCCAGGGCACGATCCGCGCGCTCCACAACTCCTGCCGCCACCGCGGCTCCCGCGTCTGCACGCAGCACAAGGGCTCTTCGGCAAAGCTCGTCTGTCCCTATCATCAATGGACCTACGAGCTCGACGGCTCGCTGCTCTTCGCACGCCAGATGGGCGAAGACTTCGACAAGGCAGCCCACAGCCTGAAGCAGATCCATTGCGAAACGGTCGGCGGCTACATCTTCATCAACCTGTCGGAGACGCCGGCGGATTTCGCCGCCTTCCGCGAGCTGGCATTCCCCTACCTCGCGCCGCACCGGCTGGGAGAGACCAAGGTCGCCTTCGAAAGCACCATCATCGAAAAGGGCAACTGGAAGCTCGTCTGGGAGAACAACCGCGAGTGCTACCACTGCGCCGCCAATCACCCCGAACTCTGCCGGACCTATCCGGAAGCGCCGACCGCGACCGGGGTGCAGGGCGCCAAGGACGATCCGGTGATTGCCGCCCATTGGGCGAAGTGCGAGGCCGAGGGCCTGCCGAGCGAGTTCCGGATGTCGCCGACCGGCCAGTTCCGCGCCGCGCGCATGCCGCTGGTCGATAATGCCGAAAGCTACACCATGTCGGGTGCGCCCGCCGTAAAAAGGGCGCTGTCGGCCGATGTCAGGCAGAAGCAGATCGGCACGCTCCTGATGTTCCATTACCCCACGACCTGGAACCACGTGCTTTCGGATCACGCCATCACCTTCCGCGTGTTGCCGCTGGGGCCGGAACTCACGCAGGTGACAACGAAGTGGCTGGTCCACAAGGACGCGGTCGAAGGTGTCGACTACACGCTCGAGGATCTGACTCATGTCTGGACCGAGACCAACGACCAGGATCGCCAGATCGTCGAGGAAAATGCCTTCGGCATCCGCTCGCCGGCCTATGAGCCCGGTCCGTATTCGCCGGAGCACGAGGGTGGCGTGATGCAGTTCGTCGAATGGTACTGCAAGTTCATGGAGCAGCGCCTGCAGGGCGATGCGGCTCCGCTCTCAAAGGTCGCCTGACATGCAGATGGCGTCCTCCTTCCATCATTTCGACGAACTGCATGTCTGGATCGACCGGCAGCAGATGCTCGAATGCACATCGGCGGTTGTCGAAACCGCCGATGTCATGACCTTCACCTTCCGTGCGGAGAAGCCCGCCTGGTTTCGTTATCTGCCCGGCCAGTTCGTCACCCTCGAATTGCCGGTCGCCGACGAACCGGTCATGCGCACCTACACCCTGTCGTCGACGCCATCGCGACCGCTGTCAATTGCCGTCACGGTGAAGGCGCAGGCCGACAGCGTCGGCACCCGCTGGATGTTCGATCACCTGAAGCCGGGCATGAAGCTCCGGGCTTTTGGACCGCTCGGAGATTTCAGCTTCGTCCGTCATCCCGGCGAAAAGTACCTGTTTATCTCCGCCGGATCCGGCATCACCCCGATGATGTCGATGACGCGCTGGATGGCCGACTGCGTGCCGGAGACCGATGTCACCTTCATCTCCTGTGCTCGCCGGCCGGACGACCTTCTGTTTCGCTCGGAGCTCGAGGTTCTGGCGACACAGATGTCCGGGCTGAACCTCGGCTTCATCGTCGAGGGGCACGAGGCGCGTCACGGCTGGCATGGCCTGCGCGGCCGCATCGACGGTGCCAAGCTACCGTTGCTCGCTCCCGACTTCCAGGAGCGCACGGTGTTCTGCTGCGGTCCGGAACCGTTCATGCGCGGTGTGCGCGAGATGCTGAAGGCAGCCGGCTTCGACATGGCCCGCTATCACGAGGAGAGCTTCCAGCCGGCGGCAGCACCTGCCGCGGAAGAGATCGCCGTGCGCGCCGGTGCCGGCGATGATGGTGAGGTTCAGGCGGCCAAGGTCGCCTTCACCATGAGCGGCAAGGAGGTCGAGGCGAAACCCGGCCAAACGATCCTGCAGACGGCGCGTGCCAATGGTGTGAGGATCGGCGCTGCCTGCGAGGGCGGTATCTGCGGCACCTGCCGGGTGATGAAGGTCGCGGGCGAGGTCGAGATGAACCACAATGGCGGTATTCTCGATGACGAGATCGACGAGGGCTACATCCTCGCCTGCTGCTCGCGGCCGCTGGGAGATGTCCAGATCGAAGCCTGAAGGATCAGGGCGTGTTGCAGGGCGCAGGCTTGATTGCAACGCGCCGTAGCGTGTCGGCATTGGCAACTGCGCTGCCACAACCGCCCTGTGCCGCGTCATCGGCGGCGACCGCCACCTGTAGGGCGCGCTCGTGGCGAGCGAAGTCGATCGAGCCTGTCACCAACATGTCGACGCCGCTGCCGGCGCCGCTCGTGGCACCGGCACGGCTGACAAGCAGCGGCTCGCTAAGCGTTGCGGTCGCCCGTGCGACCGCGTGCATGCCCGTCCCTTGCTCGGCTTGAGCGACGAGGGCGAGCGGCAATGGCTTTTCAGGCAGCAAGGCACCCTGCGCCCAAATCGCTTTCAGCGCCAGCGGCGACATTGCAGCGACATTCACGTCGATATCGTCGAGCGTCCCCGGTACCCGGTAGGGGCAACGCCGCTTGCCGCAATTGATGCCGGACGAGAACTGCCACAACGCATAGCTTTCCCAATTGCCCATCGGGAAGACCTGGCGGATATCCGGCTTGTAGCGCGCGTACCAGAGCGGCAGGCGCGACAGCAGCCGGTGCTTGGCGCGGTGCGCGGCGATATATTTGGCCGTGATGTGGTTGGTATAGAGGATCGGATAACGTCCGGTGCGGGTCTTGACGTGGCCGGCGAAGATCGCGGCATCCTCTAGCGACATGTATTTCTCGGCATCGATGCCCTCGAGATCGAGAACCATCAACTCGTCGTCGCGCGGCTCGGCGTAGTCGAGGAAATGGTTTGCTTGGTCGACGGGATTGCCGGGACGGGCGAGATGGTAGGCACCCCACAGCAGCCCGTGCGTGCGGGCGATCATGCGTCGGGTCTGGTAGAGCTCGCGGCTGACTGCGTATTTGCGCCACATGGTCTTGCAGTGGTTGAAGGTGTCGCCGTTGTGGTCGCCGGTGCAGGAGAAGCTTTCGGGCAGGCCGTCGGAGGCCTTGGCGATGAAGCCGGAGATGCGCTTGTCCGCAAGCATCGTTTCCCAGTCGATGCTGTTCATCTCATAGGCATCGACGATGATGGCGTTGGACTTGGTCTTCCAGGGCTCCAGTTCACCGGCGCGTGCGATCGCCGCCGCGAAAGCCAGACCTAGAAAGGTCGCGAGGCGCAGAATCATCCCTGTGGTGGAGATATACCGCTTTGCCATTCTCTGAGATTGCCGACAGTATCGTTAATGTATCGTAAATCCCAGCCCCCGAGGCGGACTGTGCTGGAGCGGCGCGCGAAAGTATACCGACCTCCGGCTGTATATGAGCAATGCCTTGCATAATATTGGTGTGTCGCGTGATGCCTTCGACGCCGACAGGCGGATGAACGAATGCGCCAAAGCCGTCACTGCTGCCGATCTGCAGCTGCTGATCCGCAGCAGCCGCGATGCCTGAAGATGGAACAAAACCGGTGACTTATGCGTTGCTGGTTGGCTTCGGATTTCCCGGCTGAGGGTCATCCCCGGTTTGCAGCGAACCGGGTGAAATCACGCAGAGGCTGAAGTTCCCGTGGTTGCCCGATTTTTCGGCACCCTGCGGAGCGTGGATTCGGTTATGGAGGTTTTGATGAAGACTTTGCTGAAGACCGGGAAGAGCCGGTGGTTTTCTTCGATCATTGCCGTGGCAGTCCTGATGACGTCCGCGGCCCCGTCGCAGGCGTTCATGCCGACGCCGCCGCGCGTCGAGCGGCAGAACGACGCGACGAACGTTCAGTATCGCAGGCCGGGGTATGAACGCCGCGGCAACTATTACTACTACAATGGCTACCGCGGTTATAACTACCGCCGTCCGGGATACCGTTACTATAACGGTTGGTGGTACCCGATGGCCGCCTTCGGCACCGGCGTGATCATCGGCGGGGCAATCGCCCAGCCTCCGCGCTACGAGCGTCCGGCTCCCGTCTATGGCAGCCGCCATGTGCAATGGTGCGCCAACCGGTACCGGTCCTACAGGGCCTATGACAATACTTATCAGCCCTATGGCGGCCCGCGCCAGCAGTGCTATTCGCCCTATAGCTAAGGGTGAGCAGGGCCGGGGGCTTTCGCCGCCGGCCTCTTCTCTGACATTCAAAGAATCCCGATCCGCCTGAGGATCCACCAGGCAAAGCCCATGGAAAACGCGATGAACAGCGCGGCATAGAGCGTGCCGCTGCCATCGGCGAAGGGGAGCGCCCCGGTGTTCATGCCGAAGAAGCCGGTCACGAGCGTCGGCGGCAGCAGGAACGCGGTCATCAGCGACAGGATGTAAAGGTGGCGGTTGGTCTCCGAGGAGATCTTGCTGTCGATTTCTTCGTGCAGCAGTCGTGCCCGTTCCTGCAAAGCGAAGACGTCGCGGTCGACCGCCTCGAGCCGGTCCGAAAGCCGCTCGGCAACGTCGATGAAGCCGGGCGGCACCTCGTCTTCATCCGAGGCGGCCGCCCGCCTCAGCAAAGCCAGGATCGTGCGCAGATGCCGATGAAGCCGCACCACCGTGCGGCGGAGCGGCGCAAGCCCCGGCTGCTGGCGATGTCCCGCCGCCCCATAGACATGATCCTCGATGACGTTCAGCTCCTCGGTCAATTCCAGAACCAGCGAGATCAAGGTGCGCTGGAACTCGACCACGATCATCTCGAAGAGGTCGATCGGGCGGGCACATTTCGTGCTCTTCTCCACGGCCGCCTTGACGCGGTCGATGCTGCGCAGCGGATGCAGGCGTGTGGTGATGATGATCCGGTCGCTGACGGCGAAATGCAGCCAGCCGATCGTCTTGGTCACGGCATCGAAGGTGCGCTCGAAGTCGACGAGCGTGCCGTGTACGATATCATCCGAAACCGTAATCGCGGCCTGCGTGTCGTGGCTGGTCAGCGCGGTGACCGCGAGTGGCGGAAGGTTGCCGATCCGCTCGATGAGGGCAGGCGTGCGTGCATCGGAGAGCGCCAGATGAACCCAGACCCATCCTTCGCCGGTCAGCAGGCTGTCGACCGAAGCGTCGGTGGCGATGCGCTGGCAGCGGCTTTCGCCTGGCAGGAAACGATAGGCCCAGACGATGCCGGGTATTTCGGGGGAAATCAGGTTCATCTGAACGCCTTGGCAAAAGCCTTATGCCTTGGCTTCTATGCGCCGTTGATGACAGTTTTGTTACAGTCGAAGCGGCGCGACGTCGTGGCAGAGTGCGGCAATTGACGTTGACGTTTACGTAAAAATCAATAGTGTTCGGCGCAACGAGGATGCGCCCTGCGCGACCTGGCTATCTGGGAGGATCATCATGTACAAGGCACCCGTCGACGAGATCGCGTTTACGCTGAAACACGTGGCAGGCATGGGCGACGCGCTGCAATCGGGTGCGCTCGGCGACCTCGGCGAAGATCTGGTCGATGCCATCCTGTCGGAAGCGGGCCGATTCGCGACGGAGGAGGTGGCGCCCCTCGGCGACGTCGGCGACCGTCAGGGCTCGCGTCTGGTCGAAGGAAAGGTCGAGACGCCGGATGGCTGGCGTGACCTCTATCACAATTGGATCGCTGGCGGCTGGAACGGGTTGACGGCTCCAGAAGAATTCGGCGGCCAGAACCTGCCGCACATGCTGCATGTCGCCGCCATGGAGATGTGGAACGCCGGCTCCATGGCCTTCGCGCTTGGTCCGACACTCACCATGGGCGCCGTCGAGGCGCTGGAAAAGCACGGCTCTGAAGCGCTGAAAGCCACCTATCTGCCGAAGATGGTCTCTGGCGAATGGACCGGCACGATGAACCTGACCGAGCCGCATGCCGGCTCCGATCTCGGCGTGCTGAAGACCCGCGCCGAGCGCCGCGACGACGGCACCTACCGCATCTTCGGCCAGAAGATCTTCATCACCTGGGGCGAACACGACTTCACCGACAACATCATCCATCTGGTGCTTGCCCGGCTTCCCGACGCGCCGGCGGGGACGAGGGGTATTTCGCTCTTCCTGGTGCCGAAGTTCCTGGTCAAGGATGACGGTTCGCTCGGCGAACGCAATGATCTCTTCTGCCATTCGCTCGAACACAAGCTCGGCATCCACGGTTCGCCGACCTGCACGATGATCTACGGCGACGGCAAGTTCGGCGCAGAGAAGGGCGCGATCGGCTATCTGATCGGCGAGGAAAACCGCGGTCTCGCCTGCATGTTCACCATGATGAACAATGCGCGTCTCGCCGTCGGCATGCAGGGCGTCGCCATCGCAGACGCCGCCACCCAGAAGGCGATCGCCTTTGCCAAGGAACGCACCCAGGGCAAAGCGCCCGGCTGGACGGGGCAGGGCATGAGCCCGATCATCGAGCATCCCGATGTCGCCCGCACGCTTCTGACGATGAAGGCGCTGACGCAAGGGTCGCGCGCGATCTCCTATGCCTGTGCCCACGCCGTCGACATGGCGCATGCGGCTGAAGGCGAAAAAGCAAAATACTGGCAGGAGCGCTCCAGCCTGCTGACGCCGATTGCCAAGTCCTTCTCGACCGACGCCGGCGTCGACGTCGCCTCGATGGGCATCCAGGTGCATGGCGGCATGGGCTTTATCGAGGAAACCGGTGCCGCCCGCTACCTGCGGGACGCCCGCATCGCCCCGATCTACGAGGGCACCAACGGCATCCAGGCGATCGATCTCGTCACCCGCAAGCTGCCGCTCTCCGACGGCGCGCATGTGCGCGGCTTCATCGGCGAACTGCGCGAGATCGCGCAGGCCGTGCGCGCCTCGAACCGGAATGGTTTCGGCGAGACGGCGGCGCGCCTTGATGCGGCACTGGATGATCTTTCGGCTGCGACGGAGTGGCTGATCGCGGCCGTCGCCGGCGGCAAGCTCGCCGAAGCGCTCGCTGGCGCGACGGCCTATCAGCGCCTGTTCGGCCTGACGCTGAGCGGCGCCTATCTGGCGAAGGGCGGTCTGGCCGAAGTGGCTGACGGCAAGGAAGACCAGCGCATCGCACTCTGCCGCTTCACCGCCGAAAACCTCCTGGCGGAAACGACCGCCCTGAAGGATCGTGTCGTCAACGGCGCCGACAGCCTGGCCGTCGCCCGCGCCGTTCTGGCTTGAGAGGAATTGTCATGACCGACCACGTGCTCATCGAGCGGCCGGAAGCCTATCCCGGCGTCCAGGTGATCCGCTTCAACCGGCCGGAAAAGAAGAACGCCATCACCCGCGACATGTACGCGAAGATGACCAATGCGCTGACGGTTGCCTCAAGCGATCCGGCCGTGCGCGCCACCGCCTTCCTGGGCACCGATGGTTGTTTCTCCGCCGGCAACGACATGGCCGATTTTCTCGCCTTCGCCATGGGTGGCTCCATGGGCATGGAGGTGATCGAGTTCCTGAAGGCGCTGGCGACCGCAACCAAACCCATCGTCTCGGGCGTCGATGGCCTGGCGATCGGCATCGGCACGACGATCCATCTGCATTGCGACCTGACGATCTCCTCTGAACGTTCGCTGTTCAAGACGCCCTTCGTCGATCTGGCGCTGGTGCCGGAAGCCGCGTCGAGCCTGATAGCGCCGCGCATCATGGGCCATCAGCGGGCTTTCGCCTTGCTTGCGGCGGGCGAGCCGCTCGATGCCAAAGGTGCGTTGGACGCAGGGCTGATCTGGAAGATCGTCGGCCAGGACGCGGTGGAAGAAGAAACGCTGGCACTCGCCGCCCGTCTCGCCAAAAAGCCGCCGGAAGCGCTTCGCATCGCCCGCGACCTCGTCCGTGGCGACCGCAACGACGTTCTTGCGCGCATCGACGAGGAAGCCAAGCATTTCGCCGCGCAGTTGAAGAGTGCCGAGGCGCGTGCCGCATTCGAGGCCTTTATGCGCCGCTGATACGTCTTGCCCATTGCGAGGCGAGATACGGGTGCCGAACGGCGCCCGTTTTGCGTTCGGGGGGATGTCCTAGCCTCCGGACAGTAAAGATCGCGTTGCCGTCGGCATCGCGAACTTGCATAGTTCAATTTTAATTTGTTCTTAAATAGCGATCGCTAGCGTGCGGCGCGATAGGCCTATCCTCACTTCGAGAGGCCCCAGCCGCATGAAGCATGGCTGGCTCCGCCTTCTGGCATGTTCAACGTTTTCCGTACGCATCTGCTCGCCGTCATCCAGACGGGCGAAGGGTGCTGCGCGAAAATCATCGAGAGCTCATGTCCGGCGGTGAGCGCCGGCACCCATTGGGAGCCCATCTTGTCCAAGCGATCGAACCTCATGACGCGCATTCTGGTTGCCGCGTCCTGTGTCGTTGTCGGCGCCTTTGCCGGCTTTTCCGTTTACATCGACACGCTGCAGCGTGGCACCACGACCAAGGCCGTCGAGGAGAACATTGCCTCATCCGGCACGCAGGCCGCCCAGAGCGTCGCCAAGTGGCTGAACGGCCGCGTTACGCTGACGGCGATGGTGGCCAATGCCACCGGCAACGTCGCGGACGATAGCGCCATCCAGCCGATCCTGAAGAACGACGTTCTGACCAGCGAGTTCATGTCGACCTATGTCGGCAATGAAAGCGGCAAGTTCATCACCTGGCCGGACAATCCGATGCCGGCCGGCTACGATCCGCGCCAGCGCCCCTGGTACCAGCAGGCCGTCAAGGCCGACGCCCGCGTCTTGACCGAGCCCTATGTCGACGCCTCCAGTGGCGCGCTGATCATCAGCGCCGCCGTCCCGGTCAAGCGTGATGGCAAGCTCTATGGCGTTGCGGCCAGCGACTTTTCGCTCGATACGCTGGTGGCAATGATCAAGGGCGTCGATGTCGGCGGTGAAGGCTTCGCCTTCCTCGCCAGCAAGGACGGCCAGATCCTCGTGCATCCGGATGCCAAGCTCGTCACCAAGTCGCTCACCGACGCCTTCCCGATCGACACGCCGACGATCGGCTCCGGCATCATGAACACCGAGCTCGGCGGCAAGCCGATGCTGGTGAGCTTCGTTCCGGTCCAGGGTCTGCCGTCGGTCGAATGGTATGTCGGCTTCGTCATTGATGCCGACGCCGCCTACTCGGCGATCGACCAGTTCCGCATCGCCGCCACCATCGCCACCATCCTGGCCGTCGGCGTGATGCTGGTCTTCCTTGCGACCTTCCTCAACCGTCTGGTCATCCGTCCGGTGACGGAGATGACCGGCGCGATGGAGAAGCTCGCTTCGGGCAACCACAACGTCGAAATTCCCGGCGAAGAGCGTACCGACCAGATCGGCTCGATGGCCGCGGCCGTCGCCATCTTCAAGGCGAATGCCGTCGAGCGTGCCCGTCTCGAAAGCGAAGCGGATGCGAACCGTTCGCTGTCGGAACGTGAGCGTCTGGAGCGCGAGGCGCAGAAGGCGCGGGATGCGGCGGAAATCCAGCAGGCCGTCGATGGTCTGGCGTCCGGCCTCGGCCGCCTGGCCGAAGGCGATCTCGCTTACCGGATCGACAACCCGTTTGCCGATCGCCTTGACCGTCTAAGGGCCGACTTCAACAACTCGGTCGCCAAGCTGCACGACACGCTCCGCGCTGTCGGCGCCAACGCCCGAGGCATCGGTGCCGGTGCAACGGAAATCCGCTCGGCCGCCGACGATCTTGCCCGCCGCACCGAGCAGCAGGCAGCCTCGGTCGAAGAGACTGCTGCTGCTCTGGAAGAGATCACCACGACCGTCAAGGATTCCGCCCGCCGGGCCGAGGAAGTCGGCGCTCTCGTTGCCCGCACCCGTGCCGGCGCCGAGAAATCAGGCGAAGTCGTTGCGAACGCTGTCGAGGCGATGCACGCGATCGAGAAGTCTTCGGGCGAAATCTCCAACATCATCGGCGTCATCGACGACATCGCCTTCCAGACGAACCTGCTGGCGCTGAACGCCGGCGTCGAAGCCGCCCGTGCCGGCGAGGCCGGCAAGGGCTTTGCCGTCGTCGCCCAGGAAGTGCGCGAGCTTGCCCAGCGTTCGGCCAATGCCGCCAAGGAGATCAAGGCGCTGATCACCACCTCGGGCAACCAGGTGCGCAACGGCGTGACGCTCGTCGGCGATACCGGCAAGGCGTTGGAGACGATCGTCGCCGAAGTCCAGGAGATCAACAAGCACGTGAGCGCAATCGTGACCGCGACGCGCGAACAGTCGACGGGTCTTCAGGAGATCAACACGGCCGTCAACACCATGGACCAGGGCACCCAGCAGAACGCGGCGATGGTCGAGGAGCAGACGGCGGCAAGCCATGGTCTCGCCTCCGAAGCCGCTTCGCTCAATGCGCTGCTCGCCCAGTTCAACCTCGGCGAAGTGCCGACGGTAAGTGGTGGCCGTCGTCGCGCGGCTTGAGCGGAGCTCAGCGTGGCCATCGACAGAACGCTGCAATAACAAAGCGATAAGACCACTGTCGTGAATCGGTGTCGCAAGTGCTTCAAGCCTGACATGACAAAGGCCCGGGAAACCGGGCCCTTGTCATTGGGGTGTTCTTGACGCCGTCCGCCGACTTCTCGGCCTTGTCTTATTTCTCCAGTGTCGCCACCGCCTCGACATGAGACGACCAGAGGAACTGGTCGATCGGCGTCACCGAGGTGATGCGGTAGCCGGCGGCGGTCAGGATCGAGAGGTCGCGGGCCAGCGTGACCGGATTGCAGGAAACGGCCACGATCTTCTTGACGCCGGAGCGGGCGATCTCTTGGCATTGCGCCTCGGCGCCGGCCCGCGGCGGGTCGAAGACGATCGCGTCAAACACCTTCAACTCCTGCGCCATGACCGGGCGGCGGAAGAGGTCGCGCTTTTCGATCGTCACGGGCTTCAGCCCTTGCGTGTTGCGCGCGGCGAAATCGAGCGCCTTGAGCGCCTTGTCCTCGCCCTCGACCGCATGAACGCGCGCCTTGCGGGCGATGCGCAGTGCGAAGGTGCCGCAGCCGGCAAAGAGATCGGCGACGCGCTTGGCCTTGCCGAGATGGTCGAGCACCAGCTTCGCCATCGCTTCCTCGGCTTGCGCCGTCGCCTGGGTGAAGCTGCCTGGGGGCGGTGAAACGGAAACGCCGCCGAAATCGATCACCGGTCTCACCGGCTCGACGATGATTTCGCCATTGAGGCTGACGCGGGCGATGCCACGCTCGCCAAGCACCGCTTCGACCGTGCGGCGGCGCTCGCGGTCGTCGAGCTTCTTGATGCCATCGACAGCGAGGTCGAGGCCGGAGAGCGTTTCGAGCACGGTGATACGGAAAGGCTCGGCATTGACGGCCATCGCCGTGCCGATTCTGGCGATGGTTGCGAGCTTCGAGACGATGCCCGGGCTCGCGATCGGACATTCGGAGATCGCGACGATGTGGTGGCTTTCGGCCTGGTTGAAACCGAGAAGCAGATCCTTCTCGGTCTTGCGGGCAGTGAAGACCGCGCGCCGGCGCTGACCCGGCTGGGCGGTAATGAGGGGGGCCACCTCGGGCTTCAGGCCTTTCGACTTCAAGGCAGCGATGACGAGATCGCGCTTGAAGCCGTGATAGAGCGTGTCTGACGCATGCTGCAGCGTGCAGCCGCCGCAGGTGCCGTTGACACCATCGGGCCCGAAATGCCGACAGTGCGGCTCGATGCGCTCGGGTGACGGTTCCCTCAGCGAGATCAGCGTGCCGTGCGACTTGTTGACCGCGAGCGCCACACTTTCGCCGGGCAGCGTGAAGGGCGCATAGATCGGCCCGTCAGGGCCTTCTGCAATACCGTCGCCCTGGGCGCCGAGCCGGTTGATGGTGACGGTCTCGGTGCTCATGGCTTCTTGCCCGCCAGCAGGAATTCGACATTGCCGTCGCCGCCGGCAATGGGCGAGGGGATGAGGCCGAGGCTCTGCCAGCCCATGTCCTCCACAAGCCAACGTTCCAGTTCGGCAGCAACGGCCGGAGCGCTGTCGGGATCCTTGAGCAGCCCCGCCTTGCTGATTGCATCGCGGCCGGCCTCGAATTGCGGTTTCACCAGCAGGATGCAGTGCGCGCCGGGAAGCGCCATCTCGAGCGCCGGGGGGAGGGCGAGCTTCAGCGAGATGAACGAGACGTCCGAGACGACGAAGGTGACTTCTCGGTTGTCGACGTCGTCCTCAGTCATCGCGCGGGCGTTGAGGCCCTCGATGCTGGTGACACGCGGGTCACCTTCGATGCGCGGATGGATCTGGCCGTGACCGACGTCGATGGCAACCACGTGCTCTGCCCCGCGCTTCAACAGCACTTCGGTGAAGCCGCCGGTCGAGGCACCGATATCGAGACAGCTTTCGCCCGAGGGATCGAGCGCGAAATGATCGAGTGCCGCGACAAGTTTCAGCGCCGCGCGGGAGACATAGTCCTGCGCCGGGTCATCAATGGTGATCGTCACGCTTTCGGCGAACATCAATGACGGCTTGGTCACTGTGCGGCCATCGACCTTGACGGTGCCGCGCTGGATCGCGTCTCGGGCGCGGGCGCGGCTGGCGACCAGTCCCGTGTTGAGCAGCAACTGATCCAGGCGCACCCTGTTTCTGTGTTCTTCATTCTGGCGTTCTTCTGACATGTGCTTCTCATGGCGACTTGCCGCCCCAATGGCAAGCCCCTCGCGCTCGGAGCGATGACCCGCTTTGGGCTTAACAGCTAGGAAACCCAAGAAATCGGGGAATACTTACCGTCCGCCGCCTGCGCCACGCTACACCAGTTGCCTCCGCCGAGTGGTTCAACCCCGCAGATCTTTGTCTCGTGGGAACACAGCGATGGCGCAGACGGGAACTCCGACGGTATCCACAAAAAGCAAAACCCCGACCAGAGCCGGGGTTTTGCTTTTAAACGGGGCGCCGTTCGTGTCAGCCGGCAGCGCCGATGCCGATATCCTGCTTCTGGCCGAGCGCCTTGAAAACAGTAGAGACGATGCCGGCACGGTCGAGACCGGCGGCGGCATACATCGCTTCGGGCTTGGCCTGCTCCATCCAGATGTCGGGCATGACCATCGGGCGGACCTTGAGGCCGCCGTCGAGCAGGCCGTCTTCAGCGAGAAACTGCAGCACATGGCTGGCGAAGCCGCCGACGGCGCCTTCCTCGATGGTGATCAGCACCTCATGGTTACGGGCCAGCTGGCGGATGAGGTCATGGTCAAGCGGCTTGGCGAAGCGGGCGTCGGCAACGGTCGTCGAAAGGCCGGCGGCATCGAGGTCTTCTGCGGCCAGCAGACAGTCGGCAAGGCGCGTGCCGAAGGAGAGCAGCGCCACCTTCGATCCCTGCTTGACGACGCGGCCCTTGCCGATCTCGAGGATCTGGCCGCGCTCCGGCATTTCGACGCCGACGCCCTCGCCGCGCGGGTAGCGGAACGAAATCGGTCCGGCATCATAGGCGGCGGCAGTGCGCACCATGTGTTTCAATTCCGCCTCGTCGGCGGCGGCCATCACGACGAAGCCGGGGAGTGTGGCGAGATAGGTCGTGTCGAAGGAGCCTGCATGGGTCGGACCGTCGGCGCCGACGAAGCCGGCGCGGTCGATCGGGAAGCGCACGGGCAGCCCCTGGATCGCCACATCGTGCACCACCTGGTCGTAGCCACGCTGGAGGAAGGTGGAGTAAAGCGCTGCAAAGGGCTTGTAGCCTTCGGAAGCAAGACCGGCGGCAAAGGTTACGGCGTGCTGCTCGGCAATGCCGACGTCGAAGCAGCGCGACGGATGGACCTTGGCGAATTTGTCGAGACCGGTGCCGGACGGCATTGCGGCGGTGACGGCGACGATCTTGTCGTCGAAACCGGCTTCCTGCGTCAGCGCATCGGCAAAGACCGAGGTATAGGCCGGGGCATTCGGCTTGGCCTTCGCCTGGGCGCCGGTGATGACGTCGAACTTGTTGACCCCGTGATACTTGTCGGCCGCGGCTTCCGCCGGCGGATAGCCCTTGCCCTTCTGCGTCACCACATGGATCAGCACCGGACCCTTGGCATTGTCGCGCACATTGCGCAGCACCGGCAGGAGATGGTCGAAGGAGTGCCCATCGATCGGGCCGATATGGTAGAAGCCCATCTCTTCGAAGAGCGTGCCGCCGGTGACGTAGCCGCGGGCATGCTCGACAGCGCGGGTGATCGCCCGGTCGACGGTCTTGCCGAGATAGGCGGTCAGCTTCTTACCAACCTCGCGGATGCCCATA
Organism: Ensifer sp. EB106-03-01-XG145; assembly: GCF_058792075.1. Taxonomy (NCBI): domain Bacteria; kingdom Pseudomonadati; phylum Pseudomonadota; class Alphaproteobacteria; order Hyphomicrobiales; family Rhizobiaceae; genus Ensifer; species Ensifer sp. EB106-03-01-XG145. The sequence goes on from NZ_JBYTEC010000001.1 coordinate 881,174, forward strand.
TAGGTGCGGCCCGAGGCAAGGCGTGCCAGATAGGCGCTCATCGCGCCGGTCGGCGGCGCAATCGACATGTCGTTGTCGTTGAGGATGACGATCAGGCGGGCGTCGAGCGCGCCGGCATTGTTGAGCGCCTCATAGGCCATGCCGGCCGAAAGCGCGCCGTCGCCGATGACGGCGATGACGTTGCGGTTCTTGCCGTCGAGATCGGCGGCGACCGCCATGCCGAGGCCGGCAGAAATCGAGGTCGAGGAGTGGGCGGCGCCGAAGGGGTCGTACTCGCTCTCGGCACGGCGGGTGAAGCCGGAAAGGCCGCCTTCCTGGCGCAGCGTCCGGATGCGGTCGCGACGGCCGGTCAGGATCTTGTGCGGATAGCACTGGTGGCCGACGTCGAAGATCAGCCGGTCATCCGGCGTGTTGAAGACCTTGTGGATGGCAATCGTCAGTTCGACAACGCCGAGGCCGGCGCCGAGATGGCCGCCGGTGCGCGACACCGCGTCGATCATTTCCGCTCGGACCTCACCGGCAAGCTGCGGCAGATCCTTGTCGTCGATCTTCTTCAGATCGTCGGGGAAAGTCACCTTGTCGAGCAAGGGAGTAGCCGGCATCGGATTGGTTGGCAGTTGTGTCACGCTGCATGCCTCATGCGCGCCGTGGGGTCAGGCGCGCGATAGTTGGTGGTACCGTCGAAGCGGCTCTTTAGACGCAATCGTTGCTGAATGCAAAATTAGGCGTTCCTGCGTCGTCAACCAAGAGACTAGCGCATGATTCTGTGAATCGAAATCGATTCAAGCGCCATGAGGCAATGTTGCGCGGTTTTATGCGCTTATGCCGTTCTACTTGCGGTCGAGATCAGCTTTCGGGCAGCGGAACAAATTCTTCCTCGTCGCCGGGCACGATGTCGAAGCGGCCGGTGCGCCACTCTTCCTTGGCCTTCTCGATGCGCTCCTTGGAGGAGGAGACGAAGTTCCACCAGATGTGGCGGGCGGAGCCAAGTGCTGCACCGCCGAAGAGCATGACGTGACAGCCCTCAGGCCCGGCGGTCACCGTGATCTCGTCGCCCGGACGGAAGACGAGCAGCTGGTTGTCGGCAAAGTGGTCGCCGGCGATGATCGCCTCGCCGGAGAGAATGTAGAGCGCGCGTTCTTCCCACTGTGCGGCAAAGGGGGCGCTTTTGCCCGGAGCGATGTTGAGGTCGACATAGATGGTGTCGGTGAAGACCGAGACGGGCGACTTCGCGCCTTCGAAATTGCCGAGGACCACCCGCGCCTTGATGCCGTCATCACTCATATGCGGCAGCATGCGCTCCTCGGTGTGGCTGAAAATCGGGTCGATTTCTTCCTTGTGGTCGGGTAGCGCCAGCCAGGTTTGCAAGCCGGAGATCGAGCGGGCGTGGCCGCGCTGGTTTTCCGGCGAGCGCTCGGAATGCACGATGCCGCGGCCCGCGGTCATCAGGTTCACGTCGCCGGGGCGGATGACCATCTCGGTGCCGAGGCTGTCGCGATGCTTGATCTCGCCGTCGAAGAGAGAGGTGACGGTCGAAAGCCCGATATGCGGATGCGGGCGCACGTCGATTGCCTCGCCGGCGCGCAACAGCGCCGGACCCATGCGGTCGAAGAAGATGAAGGGGCCGACCAGGCGCCGCTTCGCCGACGGCAGGGCGCGGCGAACCTGCAGCCCGCCGATATCGCTGGTGCGCGGAACGATCAGATGTTCGATGGCGTCACAGGCGGGTTTGTCGCCGGCGAGCGGATCGGGGCCTGGAAAGAAAGACATGGCGCGTGCTCCCGTTTCTTGCTGTCATATCAATAACTAGCGCCTGCGCACTGAGGCGGCTAGGGACCAATCCGATACGAAGCGTTTCCGCGGAGCAATCAATCCGCTTCTCAATCGGCGTCGAGCGGCTCCACGCCCTGCGGCTTGCCGGCGCGGTCGAGGCGGATCTTTTCGATGCGGTCTTCGGCAGCCTTCAGCAGCGCCTCGCAATGCTTTTTCAGCGCTTCGCCGCGCTCGTAGATCTCGATCGACTTGTCGAGGGCGACGTCGCCGCGCTCCAGCGCCGAGACGATCCGCTCCAGTTCCTCGACGGCCTGCTCGAAGGTGAGGGCGGAAACGTCCGGTTGCGTGGTGTTGTTCATGGTTACCCTCTCATCAGTCTTGAGATATGCAGGCCGGCCGATTCGGCTAGGCCTTGAAGGTCATAGCCGCCTTCGAGCAGGCTGACCATGCGGTTGCCGGCGCTGCGGTCGGCGATCTCGTGCAGGCGCCCGGTCGCCCAGTCGAAATCCTCGGCGACGAGGTTGATCTGTGCCAGCGGATCGCGGTGATGGGCGTCGAAGCCGGCGGAAATCAGGATGAAGTCCGGCCGGAAATTGGTGAGCGCCGCAAGCACGCGGCTGCGGAACGCCTCGCGGAATTGCTCGCTGCCCATGTTCGGCGACAGCGGCGCGTTGACGATGTTGCCCTTGATGCCCGTCTCGTCCTTGGCGCCGGTGCCGGGGTAAAGCGGCATCTGGTGCGTCGAGCAGAAGAGCACGGACGGATCGTTCCAGAAAATGTCCTGCGTGCCGTTGCCGTGGTGCACGTCCCAGTCGACGATCGCAACGCGCTCGGCGCCATGGGCCTTCTGGGCGTACCGGGCGGCAATCGCCACGGTGTTGAACAGACAGAAGCCCATCGCCTTGTTTTTCTCGGCGTGATGACCGGGCGGGCGCGCCGCGACGAAGGCGTTGTCGGCTTTGCCGGTGAAGACCGCGTCAACCGCGGCGGTCGCCCCGCCGATGCCCGTCAGTGCGGCTTCGAGGCTCAAGGGGCTGGCATAGGTGTCCGCCTCGAAATGGTTGATGCCTTCCGCCGGGATGGCGCGCTTGACGTTACGCAGGTGTTCTTCCGGGTGAACGAGCAGAACGAGATCTTCGCTCACCTTCTTCGCCTCGATCCGCTTGAGATCGGCGAAGTTCGGATGTTCGAGCGCAAGGTTCAGCGCCTTCAGCCGGTCCGGCCGTTCGGGATGCCCCTCCGGAACCTCGTGTTCCAGAAAGACCGGATTTTCATAGAGGAACGTGGTCATGTCGCGAAACCTAGTGCTGTCACCCTGCAAGGTCCATGGCGAGGCAGTCGAAAGGCGGAATTTTCAACAGCGCGGATCGAGCAGCAGTTTACCGTCGCGGCCCGCATCTGCCTGATGCGCAAGCGCCGCGCCGAGCTGGCTCAAGGGATAGATCTCCGCGATCCGGCTGGAAAAGAGACCGGTGCGCAGGCCGTCGAAACTTTTCGCAAAGGCGGCCTCAATCGCGAGCCGTCCGGCCGAATGCACCCAGGTGCGGAGCCACAGGAACGAAAAGCGGATATCCGACCGCGACTGGATGGCCGCCTGCGGCACCGGAATGCCGCTTAGAGCGCCATACTGGATAAAGGCGCCGCCAGGCTCGATCGCGCGGATGATAAGGTCGCCGGCAAACGGACCGCCGACGGCGTCGACGATCGCGTCGAGCCGGAGGTCGGGTAAGCGGCTCTCGTCGCCAAGAACGATGCGACCGGGAGCCTCGACGGCGAGTCGATCGGCACTGCGCTGACTGCGTACGATGCCGACCGCGTCGGCGCCTTCGCCGGCAAGCAGCTTCATCAGCATCCCGCCGATCGCGGACCCTGCCGCCGTGACGCCGATGCGGCGCCGGTCGAGCGCGCCGAAATGCGCGCGCAGGGCCTCGATCAGCTGCAGCGCCGTCAGCGGATTGACGTAGCAGGTCGCCGCACCGGTCTCACTGATGTCGTCGGGCAGTGTGAAACACCATTCGGCCGGTCGCAGCAGATACTCCTGCCAGAGGCCGCTGGCGCCGATCGGCACCACGCGGTCGCCGGGTTTCAGCGAAGTCACGCCGCCGCCGACGCGCGTCACCGTACCGAAGCCCTCGAAGCCCGGAACGAAGGGCAGGGTGGTGCGGGCGCTATAGGCGCCGGTCACCGGGATGAGATCGGACGGGTTGATGGCGGCAAGCGACAGCGCTACTTCGACTTCGCCCGGTCCCGGTGCGACGCGTTCCCCATCGACGAGCGCAATCACTTGCCGGGGGTCGCCGAACTGTCTAACGAGGGTGGAGCGCATCGTCGGGGAGCCTCGCATGGACGGCAGGGAGCTGGAGAACGTTACGGAAATCCGTATTCCGTTTCGCGATATAGACATGCACGGCCATATGCACAATGCCGCCTATTATGCCCATGCGGAAGCAGCCCTTTCCTGTCTCTGGCGCCACCGCCCGCATGTGGTGAACGAGCCGAGCTATCTCGTGCGCCGCTCGGCCTGCGTCTATCACCGCGGCCTGCGTTACGACGAACCGGCCCGTTTCACTGTCAACGTAACAAAAATCGGCGGCAGCTCGATCAGCTTCGCCGTCAAGGTCGAGGCGCGCGGCCAACTTGTGGCGGAAGTGGAGGTCGTCTGGGTGGCGGTCGATCCGCAACGCCACACCCCGCTGCCGCTGCCGACCGCGACACGGGAATGGCTGGCGGCCTATACGGTCTGAACCAAAGCAATTGCAGGAAAAGTGCGAAGCGGTTTTCCGTCCGCAATTGCGCGCGCTCAAACCGCGCGAAACAGGGCGACGATGCCCATGCCGCCGCCAACGCCCATCATCGCCAGTCCTTCGGTGCCGGCGGGCGCGGTCAACATTTGCGAGAAAAGCCGGACCGTAAGGATTGCCCCTGACGCGCCATAGGGATGGCCGAGCGCGATGGCGCCGCCATCGAGATTGACCCTTTCCTTGGCAATTTCGAGCTGGTCGAGGCTACCAAGCACCTGTGAAGCGAAGGCCTCGTTGAATTCGATGAAATCGACCTTGGCCGGGTCGAGCGCGGGTTGCCGCACTTTCAGCTTCTGCATCGCCGGCACGGGGCCGAGGCCGAGAAGGTTGGGGTGCACGCCGGCCGTCGCCGCATCGACGAATTCGAGCGCGAAGGGAACGCCGAGCCGTTTCGCCTCCGCGAGGCTCGTTACCAACACGAGCGCCGCGCCATCATTGATCGGGCAGGCATTGCCGGCGGTCACCGTGCCACCCTCGACGAAGACCGGCTTCAGCCGCTGCAGTGTTTCCATCGACGCGTTCGGACGCGGGCACTCATCGCGAGACACAAAGCCCGCTGCGGTCTCGATCGGCACGATCTCGCGGACGAAACGGCCGGCAAGCTCGGCTTCAACGGCGCGGCGATGGCTTTGAAGCGCAAAGGCATCCTGCCGTTCGCGAGAGATCCTACAGGCGGTCGCGACGTTTTCGGCGGCGACGCCCATGTCCGGATCGCCGATCTCGTCCGGTGCCATGCGGGCGCGCTTGACGGGCGCGAGCTCGCCGCCGCGCTCCAGCGGCGGCCTCAGACGGATATGCGCGCGGCTGGCGCTCTCGGTCCCGCCGGCCAGGTAGAAGCGGCCGGCACCCGCCTGGATCATCCGCGCCGCGAGCGTGATCGCCTCCAGCCCGGAGCCGCATTGCCGATCGACGGTCACGCCCGGCGTCGAGACCGGCAGGCCTGCTTCGAGCGCTGCGAGCCGGGCGAGATTGCCGGCGCTGTTTGCGGCATTGCCGAGAATGACGTCGTCGATATCGGTCGCTTCCAGCCCGACATCGCCGAGAATACGGGCGATCAGCGGTGCTGCCAGCTGCGACGGTTCGATATCGCGAAGCGTGCCGTTGACCCGGCCGATTGGCGTCCGGAGCGCGGCGATGATCACCGGTATGCGTGCCGGCTCAGTCGATGAGTTCGAGAGCATCGTTTCCATCCGCGATCCATTGCCTGAGCGTGCCCGCCGCTACCTTGCCCGACTGCGTCATCGGCATCTTCGGGCAGAGCCAGATGCGGCGCGGATGTTTGTAGCGCGGCAGATGGGCAGCGAGATGACGCTCAAGTGCTTCTCGGTCAAATATGCTGCCATCCGGCTCGATGACGGCGACGAGTTCGCTGCCGAGGTCGGGATGATCAAGGCCGAGGACGAGCGCAGCGTGAACGTCAGGGTAGGCGACAAGTGTCGCCTCCACTTCCTGCGGGTAGATGTTGTTGCCGCCCGACAGCACCATACCGCCGGCGCGCCCGAGAAGATGAAGCGTACCGTCGTCCTCGAGGAAGCCGATGTCGCCCACCGTCGCAAGCTGGCCAAGACGGCGGAAACCGGCGCCATCGGCGTCGCCGACATAACCGTCGGAGATGAGGGCGCTGTCGACGAAGATCGTCCCCGTTTCGCCTGTGGGCACTTCATCCCCTGTGTCATTGCGAATGCTGAGCGCAACGCCGGGAAAGGCGCTGCCGACGGCGGTGGCCGAAGCGGTGTCGTCCTTTGTTGCGACGCTGATGAAGCCCAGTTCCGAGGCGCCGTAATATTCGATGACCTCCGCTTTCGGAAAAGCGAGTGCGGCGACGGCGCGATCGCTCGCCGTCAGTTTGGCGCCGGCGACGGTGATCTGTGTGACGCAGGCCTGCGGTCTGTTCGTGGCCGCTGCGCAGAGCCGCCGCAGCATCGTCGGTACCAGCACCAGGCGTTTCACTTTCTCCGTCTCGATGATGGTTAGCGCTCGCGCTGCGTCGAAATGAGCCGCCCCGATGAATTCGGCGCCGGCGACGAGCGTTTCTGCGAGCGCGTAGAGCGTCAGCCCGTGCGCCAGGGGACCGGGAGCAAAGGTGCGGGTGCCATGGTCGATGCCAAAAAAGCGCGCGCCGGTGGCCAGGCTCCTGCGCCACGAGCCGCGATCACGGATGATCGCTTTCGGCGCGCCGGTCGTTCCCGAGGTGAAAACGACCAGAAACGGCTCGCTTTCTTTGCCGGCTGCGAGTGGCGCTCGCTCTTTGCCGTCGCTCTCGTGGAAGGATCGCGTCTCGCCGCTTGCCGGAGCGTGAAGAGACAAGTCCGCGCCATTGGCGCTGACGATAAGATCGGGAGACAAGCGGTCGCGCATGGCCTGGCGGGTTGCGGCCGGCAGATGCGGGTCGATCAGCGCGACGCAATAGCCTTGGCTGGTGGCGGCGAGAAAGGCGGCGGCGAAGAGTGGATGATTGCCGGCCTCAAGTACGATCAGGCGCGCGCGGTTTCCAAGCACGCTGCGGTGCCCGGCGCTCCCCGCCAAACCGTCGAATGCCGCAAAGAGCTGTCCGGCGAGGCGCTCCAGCTTATCGAAAGTGAAAACCCGGCCCTCCATACGGAAGGCCGGGGCATACGGATGTTCGTCCGCGTGGCGATGGACCGCGGCGGCCAACGGCATCGGTTCAGGCGCGCGCCGGCAGCAGCGGATAGCCGGCATAGACGGCGCGCGCGGCCAGCGTCGCGATCGCTGCCTTCAAGAGGTCGCCCGGGATGAAGGCGAGCGAACCGGTGGCGACGGTCAGGAGCGGCGTGCCGGTAACCGCCGAAACCCAGGGCATGCCGATCGCATAAAGCACGACGATGCCGCCGAGGACGGAGGCGAGGAAGAAGCCGATGAACTGGCGCGTTTCCGCCTGGCCCTCGCGCACGGTGCGCTGGGCAATCAGGCCGGTGACAAAGGTGGCGACGACCCAGCCGATGATGAAGCCGCCCGATGGGCCGGCCAACACGGCAAGGCCGCCGCGACCACCCGAGAGCACCGGCAGGCCGATGGCGACCAAAAGCAGGAACAGGAGAAAGGCGAGCGCGCCGCGCTTGGCGCCGAGAATGCACCCCGCGAGCATCACGCCCATCGACTGGGCGGTGATCGGCACCGGAATGAAGCCGAGCGTGATCGGCGGAATGAGGCCAAGCACGACGACGATCGCGGCGAAGAGGGCGATGAGGACGAGATCTCTGGTGTTCATGACGTTGCGGTTCCCTGTGTATTAGTTTTTTCGCATCTATTGGCGACGAAATCCGCGCGCGTCAATTGCCGCCGCGATGGTATCGGCATCTTTGAGCGTCAGGATGATCAGCGGCCCGATGATCGTCAACGGTCGGATCGGCAGGCCGCGGGCGCGGTGCGCCTCGCGGATCGCCTCGTAGCGCGCGAAGATGTCGGGGACGAAGCGCAGCACCAGCCCGAGCGCCAGGCTGACATCGGCCGCCCGCAGCCAACCCAACCGTTCGAAAGGGGTCAAGAGGATGGTGATCTCGTCCATGAAGGCGCTGATCGTCGTAGTCGCCGTGACCGCGGCCGCAAACAGCACCAAGGCCATCAGCCTCAATGTCAGGGTCGCGACCTCGCCGACCGGCAGCAGAAAAAGGTTGACCGCGGCCAGAAAGAAGATCGTCAGGAAGACGAAGCCGACGCGCGCGATTGCCTCCTTCAGGGAGAGCCCAACGGAAAGATAGAGGCCGGCAGCAAGGACGAAGGCGATCGCCTGCAGCACCAGTGAACCGCTGAGGAAGAGGACGATGCTCAGGGCTACGAGTGCAATGAGCTTCACTCTCACCGGCAGGCGGTGCAGCAGGCTGTCGCCTTCGATGTGCAGGCTCGTCAGCATCCGGCGATCTCGTGGTAGCGGCGAATGGTCTCGTGCGGGTCGCCGTCGGCCGCAAGCCGCCCTTCATGGAAGAGCAGCAGCCGGTCGACATTCTCGACGAGTGCAAGATCGTGGGTGATCACCACCGTATCCTCCGGCAGCCCCTCGATCGTTTCGGCGACGCGGCGTCGATTGCGCAGGTCGAGCTGGTTCGTCGGCTCATCGAGGATGAGGATTTTCGGATCGGTGACGACGACGCTCGCCATGGCGACGAGCTGCGTCTCTCCGCCCGAAAGCTCGTGCACGCGCCGTCGTGCCAGATGTTCGATACCGAAGCGCGACAGCGCGCCTTGCATGCGGCGGTCGATTTCCTCGCGAGGAAGCCCGCGGTTCTTCAAGCCGAAGGCGATGTCTTCGGCAACGATGGGCATGATGAGCTGGTGCTGCGGGTTCTGGAAGATAAAGCCGGCTTCGGAAAGCACGGCGCGATCGTCTTCGACCGTGTTCAGCCCGTTGACCGTCACTCGACCCGAGGAAGGCTTGACCAGGCCATTGATCAGCCGGGCGAAAGTGGTCTTGCCGGAACCGTTGAGACCGATGATACCGACGCGCTTTTCACTGAGCGCCAAGTTCAGTGGGTGCAAGGCCACCCGCTCGCCGAAGCGGACCGCGCAATCGGTAAAGCGGATGTCCATTCCGTCCCTCGCTATCTTCGGCCCGCGCCGCTTTCGGGGTGCTCTATAGGCCAAGTCCGGCAACAAGGGCAATGCGGTGGAGCGGGACCGAGATGCGAGCAGAACACGGCGCATACATTTCCTCATCCCGCGTGAGTTTGAATTATGGGAATAAAAGCCTATTCTTCTTGCCATGTCGATTCGCCTTTCCAACAGCGACGCCCGTCGCATCTTCCTCGCCAAGCAGGGCCTTTCCGGCGCTCCGAACCGTGCGCTCGGCAAGGAGGGGCTGCTGAAGCTCATCCACGACATCGGCTTCGTGCAGGTGGACAGCATCGCCACGGTCGAGCGCGCCCATCACCAGATCCTGTTTGCCCGCAACCAGACCTACCGGCGCGAACATCTGACGGCGCTTCTGGAAGACGATCGCGACCTGTTCGAGCACTGGACACACGACGCCTCGATCATCCCGAGCAGCTTCTTCCGCTACTGGAAGCATCGCTTCAAATGGGAGGGCGAGACGATCGTCGAGCGCTGGCAGAAATGGCGCGGCGAGGGCTTCGAGAAGGGCTGTGACGAGACCTATCAGCGCATCGCCGAGGGCGGACCGGTGCTGGCGCGCGACCTCAAGGAAGCCGAGCATGAGTCCGGCGGCTGGTGGAACTGGCATCCCTCGAAGACCGCGCTCGAAGTGCTCTGGCGCACCGGAAAGCTGGCGATCGCGCGGCGTGAGAATTTTCAGAAGGTCTATGATCTGACCGAGCGGGTGATCCCGCCGCATCATCAGGATGGCGACGTCAGCCACCAGGAGTTCATCGATTGGGCTTGCCGCAGCGCGCTCGAACGCCTGGGCTTTGCCACCCACGGCGAGATCGCCGCCTTCTGGGATCTCGTATCCCCCGACGAGGCGAAGACCTGGGTTGCCGAGCATCGCGATGAACTTTGCGAAGTGTTGATCGAGGCGATCGATGGTGGCCGTCCGCGCGCCGCCTTCGCCTTCACCGGTTTTCCGCAAGCGCTCGGCGATATCCCGGAACCTCCGGGCCGTGTCCGGGTGCTCAGCCCCTTCGACCCGCTGCTGCGCGACCGCAACCGCACGGAGCGCCTGTTCGGCTTCTTCTATCGCATCGAGATCTTCGTGCCCGAGGCCAAGCGCGAATACGGCTACTATGTCTTTCCACTGATCGAAGGTGACCGAATGATCGGCCGCATCGACATGAAGGCGGACCGCAAGCGCGGCAGCCTCGATGTGCGCAAGCTCTGGCTCGAGACGGGCGTCCGCGCGTCGGCAGGCCGCCTGGAGCGGATCGATGCGGAGCTCGAGCGGGTGGCCCGCTTTGCCGGCGTCGATCGGGTCGAGCGTCTCGAAGGCTGGAACGCATCGCTTACGTGATATTTTCCTTGGCTTGAACCCGCGGCCTTCCTAAATGGAGGCGATAGAATTTCTCGATGCGGGAGCGCACTGCCATGAACACCGATCTGATGAGCCTCTTCGATGCCGACGAGGCAACGATCCGCAAGGTTCTCTCGGAGACGCTCGCCGGCGCCGACGACGGCGAACTGTTCCTTGAACATGCGCAGGCGGAGGTCCTGTCCTTCGACAACGGCCGTCTGAAGGGCGGTAGCTTCAACACCGACCAGGGTTTCGGTCTTCGTGCCGTCGCCGGCGAGGCGGTCGGCTACGCCCATTCAGGCGAGCTTTCGCTGTCGGCGCTTCGCCGCGCTTCCGACGCGGTGGCGCAGGTCACCCGCGGTTATGCCGGCTCCTACGCGGCCGCGCCGCAGCGCACCAACAAAAAGCTCTATGGCGACGAGAACCCGATCGGCGAGCCGAGCTTTGAGGCGAAGGTCGCCCTCTTGCAGGAGATCGACGCCTACCTGCGCGCCAAGGATCCCAAGGTTCGGCAGGTCACCGCGTCGATCGCGGCAAGCTGGCAGGTTGTCGACATCCTCCGTGCCGACGGCCACCGCGTGCATGACGTCAGGCCGATGACCCGCATCAACATCTCCGTCGTCACCGGTGACGGCGATCGCCAGGAAAGTGGTTCTTTCGGCACCGGCGGGCGTCGCGGCTTCGGCGATTTCGTCACCGAGGAAAACTGGAAGATGGGCGCCGACGAGGCGCTGCGCCAGGCGCTGGTCAATCTCGAAGCGATCGATGCACCGGCCGGCACCATGGACGTGGTGCTCGCTTCAGGCTGGCCGGGCGTCATGCTGCATGAAGCGGTCGGCCATGGCCTCGAAGGTGATTTCAACCGCAAGAAAACGTCGGCTTTCGCCGGCCTTTTGGGCGAGCAGGTCGCTGCCAAGGGCGTCACTGTCGTCGACGATGGCACCATCGAGGCGCGCCGGGGTTCGATTTCCATCGACGACGAAGGCACGCCGTCCGGCTACAACGTTCTGATCGAGGACGGCAAGCTCGTCGGCTACATGCAGGACCGGCAGAACGCCCGGCTGATGGGCATGACGCCCACCGGCAATGGCCGCCGCCAGGGCTACGCCCATGTGCCGATGCCGCGCATGACCAATACCTACATGCTCTCTGGCGACAGGACGCCGGAGGAAATCATCGCGTCGGTCAAGAAGGGTATCTATGCCGTTTCCTTCGGTGGCGGCCAGGTGGACATCACCTCCGGCAAGTTCGTCTTCGGCTGCACCGAGGCCTACCTGATCGAGAACGGCAAGATCGGCGCGCCCGTGAAGGGCGCCATGCTGATCGGCAACGGCCCGGACGCGATGAAGCGTGTGACGATGGTCGGCAACGATACCAAGCTCGACACCGGCATCGGCAATTGCGGCAAGGCCGGCCAGTGGGTGCCCGTCGGCGTCGGCCAGCCGCATCTGCGCATGGATCAAATCACCGTCGGCGGCACGCAGGCGTAAGAACGGTCTCGGCTGTTCCGGTGATGGGTGCCGCGCCCATCCCTGTGGGCGGCAGGCTCTGCATAAGCAAGAGCCGCGCCGCCATTAGCGCTCTTCGGGGCCGAAAGATGGCCCGCGCCTTAAAGCTCACCCGCGCGACGGCAGCATCATGCAATCATAGGAGCGCTGCTTGAGCGCATCGCAGGCCGCGGCCGCGGCGTCCCGGCTCGAGAAGCCGACGAAGCGGGCGCGGTAGATGGCATTGGCGCCCTTGCCGACAGCTTCAGTGTAGGGTGTGGCTCCGGCGAGGGGAGCGCCGGCTTCGGAGCGTGCCTGAGCGAGCAGCATGCGGGCTGCCTCGGCAGACGGTGCCGCCGAAATCTGGATCTGCCAACCGCCAGCTGCAGCCGGTGCCGCCGCCGTCGTTTCGATCTCAGCCACCTCGGTGGGACGTTCCGCAGGTATAGCGGCTGTGGATGTTGCCGCAATCAAAGCGGCAACGGAATCCTGCTTCGTCCGCTGGGGCGCGGCAAAGGGCATTGGAACGTCCAATGTCGCGGCCGACGTCACCTCGACCACCTTCCCGCCGCGGGTGGACGCGACCAGCTGCCGCCCGATCTTAGTCGAAGCCTTGCCGACATGGCGATCGAGAAGTGCCGCCATCTTGGCATCGCGGCTGCGCGCCGACCGCCCACCGAGCACGACGCCGACCACCCGGCGATTGCCGTCCTTGACGGCGCTGACGAGATTGAAGCCGGAAGCGTTGGTATAGCCGGTCTTGATGCCGTCCATGCCCTCGTAGCGATACATCAGATTGTTGTGGCCGCGGACCTTGCGGCCGCGGAAGCTGAAGCTCTCGGTGGCAAACAGCCGGTATTCCCTGGGAAAGTCGCGCATCAGCGCGACGGCAAGCGTCGCCATCTCACGCGCTGTCGTCACCTGCTGGCTGGCCGGCAAGCCGGAGGCGTTGGTGAAGACCGTCTTGCGCATGCCGAGCTGCCGCGCCTTGGCGGTCATCATCCGGGCGAAGTTGGCCTCGGAGCCTCCGAGCCTTTCCGCCATCGCCGTCGCCGCGTCGTTGCCTGAGCGCACGATCATGCCGAGCACGGCCTCGCGAACCGTGATAGTCATGCCGGACTTGAGGCCGAGGCGCATCGGTGGCTTGGCGGCGGCTGCCTTCGAGACCTTGATTTTGCTGTCCCACGAAAGTTCGCCGCGCCGCAGCGCCTCGAAGGTCATGTAGACCGTCATCATCTTGGTCAGCGAGGCCGGATGGTTGAGCACGTCAGGGTTTTCGGCCGACAGGACTTTGCCGGTGCGCGCATCCAGTACCAGCGAGGCGGTTCCGGCGATTGCCGTTGCGGACCCAAGCGCGAAAGCGAAGATCGCAAGCAGGAGGCAGCGCAAAGTTTTCATGTCGATCCCCGTCGGAAAGCGCCGTCGGCCGGGCGCAAAGCTGTTTCGTTTTGTGACAAGGTGCGTGTCTTTGTTGCAACTTTAGGGCGGAATGTGGCGGTCCCGCCCTGTTTTCGGGGCCGTGGTAAATGGCCAATGAATGTCCTCTCCGTTCAACAAGGTTTAACGCCCTCGCCGTTAACTTTCCAGGCCTGTATGCCGCGGGGAAACATGGGGCCGAACATCAAGAGCACGATCGCGACAATTGTTCGCCGCGCCGCCATCGCCGGCGGACTGGAGGTCGCCGGAGGGCTGAGCCGCGTCGGGCTGATGGGTGGCGCGCGCGGAAAGGGGGCGATCTTCACGCTGCACCATGTCCGGCCGAGGCTTGCGCGTGCCTTCGATCCCAACGCCCATCTGGAGATCACGCCGGAATTCCTCGACGCAGCTTTGACGACGCTGAAGCGTGACGGCTATCGTTTCGTCCCGCTCGAACAGTTGCCGGATGCGCTGGCCACCGGAGGCGGGCCGATCGCCTGTTTTACGCTTGATGACGGCTACCGGAACAATCTCGCGCATGCGCTGCCGGTGTTCGAGCGCCATGCTGCACCCTTCACCGTGTTTGTCGCTGGGGGCTTCATCGATCGAACCCATACGCTCTGGTGGGAAACGCTCGCCGACGTGCTCGCGACGAAGGAGACGCTGCGGTTCGACTTCGGTCACGGTGTCGAGACGCTGCCAACGCGTACGACTGCGGACAAGCAGGCGGCCTTCAATCGTGTCGCGGCGGTCGTTCATAGCCGCGATGAAGCGACGGCCATTGCATTGCTGAACGCCGTAGCGATCGAACACGGCATCGATCCGCTGGCGATTACCGAACGGCTGACTTTGGATCAGACAGGGCTTCGGCGGTTGATCGAAAGCCCGCTGGCCAGCCTCGGCGCGCACACGATCAGCCATCGCTCAATCGCGCGCCTGAGCGGCGACGACGCAAGGCGAGAAATTCGCCAGTCGGCGGAGCGTGTCGAGGCCATTACCGGCCGGCAGCCTCTGGCCTTCGCCTATCCCTATGGCGACGCACCAGCCGTCTCGGCACGCGATCATCGCATCGTCGCCGATCTCGGTTTTTCCCTCGCGGTCACCACCCGGCCCGGAACGCTCGTCGAACGCGCGACATCCAGCCTTCATGCGCTGCCGCGCATTTCGCTGAATGGTCATTTCCAGCGGGCACGTTACGTCTCGGCGCTGGCGTCCGGTATCCCATTCCGCTTGGCGGGCGCCTGAACGGCCGCCAATTAAGGGTACATGCGCACCTTTTCCCAGCCGCCTTCGGGTGTTGCCCGGCGGAACTCCATCCGGTCATGCAGCCGGAAGGGGCGGTCGTGCCAGAATTCGATCGAGGTCGGGCGGATGCGGAAGCCGGACCAGTAGCTCGGGCGCGGGATCTCGCCGAGTGCGTGGCGGGCGGTGTATTCGGCGACGGCCTTTTCCAGTGCGAAGCGGCCTTCAAGTGGGCGTGACTGTTTCGATGCCCAGGCGCCGATGCGGCTGCCGCGCGGCCGGCTCTTGAAGTATTCGTCTGCCTCTTCGTCGGTCACGATCTCGACCGGACCGCGCACGCGCACCTGCCGCCTCAGGGATTTCCAGTGGAAGCACATGGCCGCCTTGCGGGCGCCAAGGATTTCCTGGCCCTTCTGGCTCTCGAAATTCGTGTAGAAAACGAAACCGCGTTCGTCGAAGCCCTTCAGCAAAACCATGCGGACGTTCGGCAGTCCGTCGCTGTCGACGGTGGCAAGCGCGACCGCGTTCGGGTCGTTGATTTCGCTGCCTTCCGCGTCCTTCAGCCATGTGCCAAACAGGGAAAAGGGCTCATTTGATTCGGTGAAGTCACCGCTTGTTAACTCATTCGCCGCCATTATTGCCTTCCAATGCCGTGATGTCTGGCGCGGAAATGCTTCGGGATGAGCCCGACCGGTATTTCCGCATCAAAAATGTCGGAGCCTGTACGTTGACCTTCTCGAGCAGCGTGCGGCTCCAGCGAGTCTGACAGGATTGCCGTGCAAGACATAGCAAAGTGGATCGATACCAAGAAGGGGTATTCCTTCGCCTTGCTGCGTAGCGCGGCAATTTGCCTGCCGGTCCTGTCGCTTTCTGGCTGCATGGGCGCGGGTCTCGATTTCTTTGGCAGCGGCGTCGACCGCACGGTCTCGACGGGTACCGTTCCGGTTGCCAAGACCTCCGATGGCCTCTCCGACGCCGTGATGGTTCGCAATGCCGTGACATCGGCCGAACTCGGTGGCGGCTCGATCAACCCGATCCCCTGGGCCAACGCGACTTCCGGCAGCGCCGGTGTCATCAGCATCATTCAGGAAGACCGCGCGAGCGGTATGCTCTGCCGCCGCTTCACCACGACGCGCCATTCCTACGAGGGCATCGCAAAGTTCGACGGCAGCACGTGCCAGGGCGGCGATGGCGCCTGGTATCTGACGAGCTTCGGCCCGCGCGCCTGAGATAGCGCGGCAATCGGCGATTAACCACAATTCTCTAAAAGTGCGAACGATCGTCCGCGGCGCTCATTCCAGAGCCGGTGGCGCCGTTGCGGCTAACCACTATTTAGCAAGTTCTCCGGATCATCGGTGCTCAGTGGACGGGCGACAATGACGCCTTCAATCGGGGCATAAGGCGGGCATCAGGGAGAGGCCGCCGATCAGAGAAGATGGTAGAAGCCATGCGTGATCCCTATGCGATCCTCGGTGTCCGGCGCAACGCCGGGCAGGACGAAATCAAGGCGGCCTGGCGTTCGCTGGCAAAGGCCGTGCATCCGGACCATAACCAGGACGACCCCACTGCCGCCGAGCGCTTTGCCGAGGCAGGCAAGGCCTATGAGCTTCTGCGCGATCCGAAGCTCAGGAGTCGCTACGACTATGCGCGCCGCGAGGCCGAGCTTCGTCGCATGGAGGCGATGAAGGCAAAGATGCGTGGCAATGTCCAGGAGGAGGCGCCCGTCGACGCGGAGACCGCCGAGGACGCCATCTCGCAGATCTTCGGCGCCGAAGCACGTGCCAAGTCGGCCCGGCCGTCGCCGAAGCCGGCGTCGACCCCATCGCCCAAGCCCGCGCCGAAACCGACAGCGGCCAAGGAGCCGGAACGCCCGGCTCAAGCTGCCGAGGCAAAGCCTGAACCTGCGGCCGATGCGCAGCCGGAAGTCGTTGCCAAGACGGATACGCCGCTCATGCAGCGCGCCGCAGCGCCCGCAGCCGAACTCGTCGCAGCCATCGTCCGGCGCATCCGCGGCCGCGCAGCAAAGACCGCCGAGAAGGTGCCCGACCTTACCATCGATCTGGCTGTCAGCATCCAGGACCTGATCAATCGCCAGCGCCTGACGGTCGAGCTTCCGGATGGCGAGAGCCTGAAGGTTCAAATTCCCCCGGGTGCCGTCGACGGGCAGACCATTCGCCTGGCGGAACAGGGTTATCGCGTCACCGGCATGAGCCGCGGCGATGTCGTCGTCACGCTTAGGGTCGATCAGAGCGGCACCTTCCGCACCCGCGGTCTTGATGTGCTTACGACCCTGCCGATCGATCTGCAGGGTGCCGTCCTCGGCTGCGAGGAGCGCATCGAGACGCCGGTTGGTCCGGTCACCGTCGTCGTGCCGGCCTGGTCCGGTTCGGACAAGATCGTCCGTCTCGCAGGCCAAGGCCTGCCCGGAACCTACGGGACCCATGGCGATCTCCTGGTGGAGCTGCGGCTGGTCCTGAAAGACACGCCGGATGAGAAGGTGACCGATCTGATGAAGTCGCAGCGCGACGGATTCTATCTGTGACGGTCGATTTGTGACAGTTCGCTGACACTTTGAACCAATATTACGGGGACTAACAGTTCCTGATCTCAGGCGCGCTTGAACCACCCTTGCCACTATGCCATAGGCAATTCTCGACAATTTGCCGCACCCGTTCGGTGGGGTGTGTATGACATTTGTGAACTTTGGCACCGGCGCCGGCCGTTGCTGGAAATAGTATTGGGGACTTACCATGGCTCAGGCATCCGGTCTGATGAAGGGCAAACGCGGCGTCATTATGGGCGTTGCAAACAACCGTTCCATCGCATGGGGCATTGCCAAGGCCATCCACGCGCAGGGTGGTGAAGTTGCGTTGACCTATCAGGGCGATGCGCTCAAGAAGCGCGTCGAGCCGCTGCTCGCCGAGATCGACGGCTTCATGGCCGGCCATTGCGACGTTAGCGACGAAGCCAGCATCGACGCCGTCTTCGATACGCTCGAAAAGCAATGGGGCAAGATCGACTTCGTGGTGCACGCGATCGGTTTCTCCGACAAGGACGAACTCACCGGCCGCTACGTCGATACCTCGCCCGAGAACTTCGCCAAGACGATGCAGATTTCGGTCTACTCGTTCACCGCGGTTGCCCGTCGTGCTGAAAAGCTGATGACCGATGGCGGCTCGATGCTGACCCTGACCTACTACGGCGCCGAAAAGGTCATGCCGAACTACAACGTCATGGGTGTGGCCAAGGCTGCGCTCGAAGCCAGCGTGAAGTACCTCGCGGTCGACCTCGGCCCGAAGAACATTCGCGTCAACGCCATCTCCGCCGGCCCGATCAAGACCCTGGCCGCCTCCGGCATCGGCGACTTCCGCTATATCCTCAAGTGGAACGAGTACAACGCGCCGCTGCGCCGCACCGTGACGATCGAGGAAGTCGGCGACGTCGGCCTCTACATGCTCTCCGACCTCTCGCGTTCGGTCACCGGTGAAGTCCACCACGCCGACAGCGGTTACCATGTCGTCGGCATGAAGGCGGTGGACGCGCCCGATATCTCCGTGCTCAAGGACTGATCGGCACGGCTTGCCGGTTCGACGGCCCCGCTGCCCGGAGACATGTTGTGCTGATCTATGTGATCCGTCACGGACAGACCGACTGGAATGCCGAAAGCCGGCTCCAGGGGCAGAAGGACATCCCGCTCAATGATTTCGGTCGCCAGCAGGCGACCGGCAATGGCGCAGCACTCGCCGGTATCCTCGGCACCGACGCCGCGCATTTCGATTTCGTCGCGAGCCCGCTTGGCCGCACGCGCGAGACCATGGAGCGCGTGAGGCTGGCGATGGGGCTCGATCCCGCCGCCTACCGTACCGACGAACGGCTGAAGGAGGTATCCTTCGGTGACTGGGAAGGGCACACGCTTCCCGAGCTCAAGCGCTCGGCGCCGCAAAGGATCGCCGAACGGCGCGCGGTGAAGTGGGACTTCATTCCGCCGGGACCTGATGCCGAGAGTTACGAAATCCTGTCCTGGCGTGTTGCCGCCTGGCTAAAGGACGTGACGAAGCCGACCGTCTGCGTCAGCCACGGCGGTGTCATCCGATCGCTTTTCAAGCTCTTTGGAGAAATGGAGGCCGAAGAGGCTGCGTCTGCGGCGATCCCGCAGGATCGCCTTCTGCGCATTTCCGGCGGTGCCATCGGCTGGATCTGACGGCCGGAACGATAACCCGCCCCAAAGCAATGCCAGGAAAAGTATGGAACGGTTTCCCGTCCGGAATTGCGTGATCTGAGGGACGGGTCGCTGCTTACTGTACGATTTCGAGGTCGTTGATGACCCGCTTGCCATCGACTTCGGTATAGAAGACCAGCACCTTCACGCCCTCCTTCAGGCCCTCGAAATTGAATTCTTCGGGTGCCTGGTAGCTCTTGCCGTCATCGAGCTGCAGGCTGAGACGTTCGGTGTCGACACCCGTAATGGTCGCTTCCACGTCGGCGCTTTCCGCAAGAGCGGACAAAGGCGAAAGCAAGCCGGCGGCGGCCATGAGCGCGGCAATGACAAAACGCATCTTTCTTGCCCTTTTCAACGATTCTGCGAACATTCTTGTCATCACCCTTGGTCCCCGATTGTGGCAAAAATTGCCTTGTAACTTGGCTTTTGGCCGTCAGGCCCCGGTTTTTTGATGGCCTGTCCGACGCCGCAAGACTGGACGGCGACATCGTTTTTTTCAAGCGGGGGAGCGTCGAAGTAGGGGAGGCGGAATATTGATTTCCCCATGAATCATAGGGTTTTCCAAGGATTTGTGACGAAAGCCAATCTTAAGGTTCGCTCGCTACCTTTGGTTGGGGATCGAGGGGAAAAGATTGAAGATCATCGACGTTCTGCGCCAGCGCATTCGGGCGGCAGCCAGATTTGCGAAACCATCGCTCATACCAGCGGCGATCGCCGGCCTCGTCGTGTTTGCCGGCGGGTACGTCTATGAGCGGCAGAATCGCGAAAACTTCCAGAGTGACCTCAGGATCGATGTCGAGAACGAACTGAACCTCATCGCCAACCGGTTGCAATCGGAGATAAACACCAACATCGCCGCGCTGAACGGATTTGCCAACAGCATCGGCGTGCACCCGGCGATGACGCCTGACGATTTTACCGTCATGGCAACGAAGCTTCTTCTCCAGAACCCGCAGATGGTGCGCGCTTCGGCTGCGCCCGCCGGTGTTGTGCGGATCGCCTTTCCGCGTGAAAGCCAGCAATGGTTCGTCGGCACCGATTTCAACAGGTTCGGCGCGACAAGGCACGCGATAGAACGCGCATCGTCGACGGTGAGACCCGTGATGATCGGCCCCATTCGCTTGCCGAGCGGCCGCAACGGCTTCGAGCTTTTCTTGCCTGTCTTTTCCAAGATCCAGGGACGGATGGAGCGCTGGGGCTATGTCGAGGCCATCATCGATGAAAGGGCGCTCTATCGCGCCGCGCGCCTCTTGGAGGCGGGCAGCGAAACGCCGGAACTGACGAAGGATCATCGCCACGTCGACGTTCACCTCGCGATCAGGGATATCTCCGAGCAGGAGCGGATCCAGGATGCGTTCTTCGGCGACGACGCGCTTTTCCGCAAGGCACCGGTGACGCGTCGGCTGGATCTGGCGGGTGGCGCTTGGGAGCTCGCAGCCATGCCGGTTGGCGAGTGGGACCAGCTTCCCGAAAACATCGATGCCATTCGCTTGGCGATCGCCGCCGCTGTCGCAATCGTGGTAATCCCGATCCTCTTGACCGGCGGGCTCTTCAACGAACGGCAGCGCAACATTGCCAAGCTGAAAGCGCGGGAAGGGGAGGTGATGACGCTCTCCCACCGGCTGAACCTCGCGCTCGACGCGTCCAAGATCGGCGTCTGGGAGATCGACGTCGAAACGCAGCAGCGCTCCTGGGACGATCGCATGTTCCACCTGCATGGGCTGGAGGTCCATCTGGAGGAACCGACCTATGAGGAGTGGCGCGCAACAGTGCATCCGGAGGACATCGGCATCGCCGCCAACGCGCTGTTCCGCAGCCTGGACGACGGCCTGGAATATCGCTCGCAATACCGGGTCGTGCTGTCTGACGGAACCTTGCGCCACATCCGCAACGTCGGATCCAGCCACCGCGGCGCCGATGGGCGCGCAAAGGTCACCGGCATCAGTTGGGACGTCACAGACGACGTTATGAAGACCGAGCGGCTGACTGCGGCCAAGGCCCAGGTCGATCAACAGAACCTCGAGCTCGAGCAGGCACTGAAAGGTCTTTACGAGCGTGAGCAGGATCTTGAACTGCTTTCACGCCGGCTCGACCTGGCACTCGATTCCTATCGATGCGGCATGTGGGAGGCGGACCTCGATAGCGGACTGACCTATTGGGACGACCGCATGCACCAGCTCTACGGCCTCGTCTACACCGATGGGACCACCAACGAGGAGACATGGCTCACCGCGCTTCATCCCGATGATCGGGCGCCGGCGCTGGACGCGGTCAACCGCGCAATCGCGGCGGACGAGACCTATGTGCACCAGGCGCGCGTGTTTCTGCCGGCTGGCGGCGTCCGCCACATCCGGTCGGTCGGCAAGCTTCATGTGGGGCCGGATGGCGCACGCAAATTCGTCGGCATGGCGCTCGACGTCACCGAAGACGTGCTGATGACCGAGCAGTTGCGGGCAGCCAAGGCGATGGCGGATGCGAAGAACGCCGAGTTGGAGCAGGCGCGGGTACGGATCGAGCACAACGCCCTGCACGATCCCCTGACCGGTCTTGGAAACCGCCGCATGCTCGACAAGGCGCTGGAGCGGCTGGCGAGGGCCGGTGATCACGAGGATATCGCCGTCCTCCATATCGATCTCGACCGTTTCAAGCAGATCAATGACACGCTCGGCCACGCAGCCGGCGACGCCATGCTGATCCACGCTTCCGAAATCCTCCGGGCAAATATCCGGCCCGGCGATATCATCGCCCGCATCGGTGGTGATGAGTTCGTGGTCGCGGTCACCGGTGCGCCGGGCGAGGCGGCGCTGGCGGCGCGCTGTGACCGGATCATCGCCGCGATGCGCCAGCCGGTCGATTACAACGGTTTTCCCTGCCGCTTCGGTGTCAGCATCGGTGTGGCGGTGGGCCGTGGCGCGGAGATCGATGCGCGCAAGCTGCTCGTTAATGCCGATATCGCGCTCTACCGGGCCAAGGAGGCGGGCCGTAATCGTTATCAGTTCTTCACCGAGGTGTTGCAGGCCGAAGTGGTGACCGCCAAGCGGATCGCCGACGAGATCCTCGAAGGCATCGAACGGGACGAGTTCGAACCCTGGTATCAGCCACAGTTCGACGCGACCACGCTTGCGCTGTGCGGGGTGGAGGCGCTGGTGCGCTGGAACCACCCGCGTGAGGGCATCCTGACGCCGGATCGTTTCCTTGGCATCGCGGAGGAATTGAATGTCATGGCGGCGCTTGATCGCCTCGTGCTGGAGAAATCGCTGATCGACCACATGCGCTGGGCGGCCGCCGGCCTCAGAGTTCCCAAGATCTCCGTCAACGTTTCGGCGAAGCGGCTTCAGGAGGATGATCTGCTGTCCTCGCTCGAAGGCTTGAGCATCGCGCCCGGCCAGATCTGTTTCGAACTGGTGGAATCGATCTTCCTCGACGAGAGCGACGACATCGTTGCCACCAACATCGAAGGTATCAAGAAACTCGGCATCGATATCGAGCTCGATGACTTCGGCACCGGTCATACCTCGATCGTCAGCCTGCTGAAGATCAAGCCGAAGCGGCTGAAGATCGATCGGCAGCTCGTCGTTCCGGTTCTGAGCGCGCGGCGGGAGCAGGCCCTGGTCCGTTCGATCATCGAGATCGCCCGCTCGCTCAACATCGAGACCGTTGCCGAAGGTGTCGAGACGATGGCACATGCGGAGATGCTCGGCATCCTCGGCTGCGACGTCCTGCAGGGCTATGCCTTCTCCCGGCCGTTGAGCGCGGAGAAGTTCCTCGCCTTTGCGACCGACCGCGGCCTGCGCCTGGCATCGTGACGAAGCGACGGCGGCAGGCGCAAAAGT
Organism: Ensifer sp. EB106-03-01-XG145; assembly: GCF_058792075.1. Taxonomy (NCBI): domain Bacteria; kingdom Pseudomonadati; phylum Pseudomonadota; class Alphaproteobacteria; order Hyphomicrobiales; family Rhizobiaceae; genus Ensifer; species Ensifer sp. EB106-03-01-XG145. The sequence goes on from NZ_JBYTEC010000001.1 coordinate 903,862, forward strand.
CTTTCCCCGTCCCCGGCTTTCCACTAAGAGAGGGCATCCGTGTACGAAAAACGTACGGCCGTTGCTTGCTTAAGGTCCGGTAGCCTTCATGTCGCATAACACTTTCGGTCACCTCTTCCGCGTCACCACCTGGGGCGAAAGCCACGGCCCGGCGCTTGGCTGCGTGGTGGATGGTTGCCCGCCCGGCGTCCGTTTCACGCTCGCCGAACTTCAGGCCTGGCTCGACAAGCGCAAGCCCGGGCAGTCGCGTTTCGTGACGCAGCGCCGCGAGGATGATCTCGTCAAGGTGCTCTCCGGCGTGATGTTCGACGAGGACGGCGAGACGATGATCTCGACCGGGACGCCGATCTCCATGCTGATCGAGAACACCGACCAGCGTTCGAAGGACTATTCCGAGATCGCCAAGCGTTACCGTCCTGGCCACGCCGACTACACCTATGATCTGAAATACGGCATCCGCGACTATCGCGGCGGCGGCCGTTCCTCGGCGCGCGAGACCGCGGCGCGCGTTGCCGCCGGCGGCATCGCCCGCAAGGTCGTTCCGGGGCTCGTCGTGCGCGGCGCCCTCGTCCAGATCGGCAAACACAAGATCAACCGGGCCAACTGGGATTGGGCCGAGGTGGGCAACAACCCCTTCTTCGCGCCGGATCCGGAGATCGTGCCGGTTTGGGAGGAATATCTCGACGGCATCCGCAAGGCCGGCTCCTCGATCGGCGCCGTCGTCGAAGTGGTCGCCGAGGGCGTGCCCGCCGGCATCGGCGCGCCGATCTATGCCAAGCTCGATCAGGACATTGCCTCCAACCTGATGTCGATCAACGCCGTCAAAGGCGTCGAGATCGGCAACGGCTTCGGTGCGGCCGAGATCACCGGTGAGGAGAACGCCGACGAGATGCGCATCGGCGCCGACGGCAAGCCGGTCTTCCTCTCCAATCATGCCGGCGGTATTCTCGGCGGCATCGCCACCGGCGAACCCGTGATCGCGCGTTTTGCCATCAAGCCGACGTCGTCGATCCTCACCGAGCGCCGCTCGGTCGACAGCGATGGCAAGGAAGTCGATGTCCGCACCAAGGGCCGCCACGACCCCTGCGTCGGCATCCGCGCCGTGCCGATCGGCGAGGCGATGCTTGCCTGCACGATCGCCGATCACTACCTGCGTGACCGCGGCCAGACCGGCCGGCTTACTGCATAATTCCTTAAATCGGAATCGATTTAAGGACAAAATTATGCAGCAACTTAAAGTGTTACAGCGACCTTTGCTCGTCTACGAGACGCGCGGCGCTGTAAGTAATTCGCCCTCTATTTCGGGAAGAGCACCATGTCCTATGACCAGAAGCGTGTCGTCGACGCCATCCGCGCCTTCGAGGCCGGCGAAATCGTTGTCGTGACCGATGATGACGGCCGCGAGAACGAGGGCGATTTGATCGTCGCCGCGGTGCATTGCACGCCGGAGAAGATGGCCTTCATCGTGCGCCACACGTCGGGCATCGTCTGCACGCCGATGCCGCGCGAGGAGGCGAAACGCCTCAACCTCAATGCCATGGTTGCTGAAAACGATTCTGCCCATACGACGGCCTTCACCGTCTCGGTCGATTTCAAGCACGGCACCACGACCGGCATTTCCGCCGATGACCGTACGTTGACGGTGCGCAACCTCGCCAACCCCAATGTCGGGCCGACGGACTTCGTTCGCCCGGGCCACATCTTCCCGTTGGTCGCCCGCGAAGGCGGCGTTCTCATGCGCTCCGGTCACACGGAAGCCGCCGTCGACCTCTGCAAGCTCGCAAGCCTGCCGCCGATCGGCGTCATCTGCGAACTCGTCAACGATGACGGCACCGTCATGCGCGGACCGCAGGTCGCGAGCTTTGCCGAGACCCATGGGCTGAAACAGGTTTCGGTCGCCGACCTCATCGCCTACCGCCAGCGCAAGGAAACCCTGATCGAGCAGGGCGGATCCTTCGATATCGAAACGCCCTACGGTGCGGCCAAGGGGCATTCCTATTCGCTGCCCTGGGATCCGATGCAGCATCTCGCCGTCGTCTTCGGCGATATTCGCGATGGCGTTGACATTCCGGTCCGCCTGCATCTCGAAAATGTTGGCGCCGACGTGTTCGGCAAGGACTGCCAGATCGATCGCATCATGAAGCGCATGGCCGACGAGGGCAGGGGGGTCATCGTCTACCTGCGCGAAGGATCGGTCGGCGTCGGCGTGTCGCAAACGGCCCGCAAGGGCAAACACGATCGTGAAGCACATGACGAGGCGCAGGCGCGCGAGAACGAATGGCTGGAAATCGGCCTCGGCGCCCAGATCCTGAAAGATCTCGGCATCAGCTCTATCCGCCTTCTTGCCTCGCGGGAGCGCCACTATGTCGGCCTCGAAGGCTTCGGCATCAAGATCACCGGAACCGACATCATCTAAAGCTTGACGTCTCTGAATACGACAAAGCCCGGATCGTCGATCCGGGCTTTGTCGTTTGTGCCGGCGGCTGCCAATAAAAAAGCCGCGCTCGAAGCGCGGCCCTGTGTCTTGTTTGTGTGGGGTCCGGCGACCGGTCAGGGCAACGCGTCGTAGCCTTCGCCGAAGCCCTTGAGATCGACCGGGATGCCGATGCCTTCTTCCGGCGACTGGAAGACGATGAAGGTCGCCTTCGCGCCGGAGCGGAAGGTCTTCAGCAATTCATCTTCAAGCACGACTTCCGCATAGCAGCCGTCGGAGAAGCAGCGCACGAAGTAGGCGCGGCCGATATCCTTGCCGTCGACGTTGAGGCCGAGGCCGTTTGGCAGCAGCACGCCGAGCGGAGCGAGCACGCGCAGGATCTTCGCCTTGCGGTCCGCCGTCTTCAGCACGACCACCGACAGGCCGACTTCCGGCCGGTCCTCGGCAATGACGTTCTGCATCAGCGCGCACTGGTCGGTGGATGCGCCTGCCGGCTGATCGCAAACGATCGACCACGCGCCGTGGTTGGACTTGACCGTGCCGGGTGTTCCGGCGGGCTGCTGGGCCAGGCTCTGAGCGGGGAGAGCGAGAACGGCAAGGCCGAAGGCGGCGAAGGCCGACAGTCGCGAAAAGAGGGGCAGGCCCATGTAAACCTCAAAACGTCGAATCATCAGGGCTATTCTTGAAGCGCGCGGGAATAAATGAAAAGCCCTGCGGGGCACATTCCAGCGTCATATGGCGGAAATTGGGCGGGTTAACGCCCTATCCTGTGTGTTGCCGCGCGAACCGCGTGCGATCGCGCCTTTAGGGGCGCGGAAGACGTCATATAAGTCGATTCGTGACGGCTTCTAAGGGGTGCCTGTGTGAAAAGATGCGTTTGTGCAAAAATGCCGCATGGGGTTGATTGGTCAGATGTTGCGGCATCGGACAAACTGTGGTTTGAAGCGCAGCAGTATCGCAGGGATTCTGCGTTCCGGTTTGATCCTGATCAAGCGCATTGGGGAGACATATTGTGAAAAACAAGGCTTATGCAGTTCTGGCAGCGCTTGCCTGTCTGCTTTTTGCTTCGAGCGCCTTTGCTGACAAGCCTGTCGATTGGCAGACGAACTTTCAGTCGGCCGCTACGGGCATCATGGAAGAAATCACGTGGTTTGAACATTATACCCTGTGGTTCATCATTCCGATCACCCTCTTCGTTCTCCTCCTGCTGATCATCGTCGTGGTCAAGTTCCGCGAGAGTGCTAACCCGGTTCCCTCCAAGACCAGCCACAACACCGCCATCGAAGTCGTCTGGACCGTCGGTCCGGTCATCGTGCTTCTTTTCCTCGCCATTCCGTCCTTCCAGCTCCTGACCGCGCAGCTCACGCCGCCGGCCAATCCGGACCTGACGGTCAAGGCGACCGGCAACCAGTGGTACTGGTCCTATGAATATGAAGTCGGCGAAAGCCCGCTCTCCTTCGACAGCCTGCTGGTGAAGGATGAAGATCGCGCCGCCCTCGGCAAGGAAGACAAGAAGGAATATCCGCGCCTGCTCGCCGTCGACAACGAAGTTGTCATTCCGGTCGGCAAGACGGTTCGTGTCCTCGTCACCGCCGCCGACGTGATCCATGCCTTCGCAATGCCTGCCTTCGGCGTGAAGATCGATGCCGTTCCCGGCCGCCTGAACGAAACCTGGTTCAAGGCTGACCGCGAAGGTCTGTACTACGGCCAGTGTTCCGAGCTCTGCGGCAAGGATCACGCCTATATGCCGATCGCGATCCGCGTTGTTTCGCAGGAAAAATACGACACCTGGCTCGCAGCCGCCGCTACCAATCTCGGCGATGCGAACAAGGCGCTCATGGCGTCCATCGATGCGGCCAAGACCGTCGACGTCGCCGCAAACGCCGCACAGTAATCGGAAGGGGAGCTCGACCCATGGCTGGAACAGCCGTTCATCACGATCAACGCCATGATCACTCCGATCATGGCCACGCAGACCATGCGCATAAGCCTCTGAGCTTCTTTCAGCGCTGGTTCCTGTCGACCAACCACAAGGACATCGGCACGCTGTACCTGATCTTCGCGATTTTCGCGGGCATCATCGGCGGCACGCTCTCGGTGTTCATGCGCGCCGAACTGCAGGAGCCGGGCATCCAGATCTTCCACGGTCTGGCGCAGATGGTCTACGGCTTCGAGGGTGATGCTGCCATCGACGGCGGCAAGCACATGTTCAACGTGTTCACGACCGCGCACGCGCTCATCATGATCTTCTTCATGGTCATGCCCGCGCTGATCGGCGGCTTCGCCAACTGGATGGTTCCGATCATGATCGGTGCGCCGGACATGGCGTTCCCGCGCATGAACAACATCTCCTTCTGGCTGATCATCCCGGCCTTCCTGCTGGTGCTCCTGTCGATGTTCGTCGCGGGACCGGCCGGTGCCTATGGTGCAGGCGGCGGGTGGACGATCTATCCGCCATTCTCGACATCGGGTATGCCCGGGCCGGCCATGGATTTCGTGATCCTCGGCCTGCACATCGCCGGCGCATCCTCGATCCTCGGTGCGATCAACTTCATCACCACGATCCTGAACATGCGCGCTCCGGGCATGACGCTGCACAAGATGCCGCTCTTTGCCTGGTCGGTTCTGATCACCGCCTTCCTGCTGCTGCTCTCGCTGCCGGTTCTGGCAGGCGGCATCACCATGCTGCTCACCGACCGCAACTTCGGCACGGCCTTCTTCGCGCCTGAAGGCGGCGGCGACCCGATCCTGTTCCAGCACCTGTTCTGGTTCTTCGGTCACCCGGAAGTGTACATCCTGATCCTGCCGGGCTTCGGCATCGTCAGCCACATCGTCTCCACCTTCTCGCGCAAGCCGATCTTCGGCTACCTCGGTATGGCCTACGCCATGGTCGCGATCGGCGCCGTCGGCTTCATCGTGTGGGCGCACCACATGTATACCGTCGGCATGTCGCTCGACACGCAGCGCTACTTCGTCTTCGCGACGATGGTTATCGCTGTTCCGACCGGCGTTAAGATCTTCTCGTGGATCGCGACGATGTGGGGTGGTTCGATCCGCTTCACGACCCCGATGGTCTGGGCGATCGGCTTCATCTTCCTGTTCACCGTCGGTGGCGTCACGGGCGTTCAGCTCGCCAACGCCGGCCTCGACCGTTCGCTGCACGACACCTACTACGTGGTTGCTCACTTCCACTACGTTCTGTCGCTCGGCGCCGTCTTCGCGATCTTCGCGGCCTGGTACTACTGGTTCCCGAAGATGACCGGCTACATGTACTCCGAGCTCGTCGGCAAGCTGCACTTCTGGGTCATGTTCATTGGCGTGAACCTGATCTTCTTCCCGCAGCACTTCCTCGGCCTCGCCGGCATGCCGCGCCGCTACATCGACTATCCGGATGCCTATGCCGGCTGGAACATGGTTTCGTCCTACGGCTCCTACATCGCAGCCGTCGGCGTGCTGATCTTCCTCTTCGGCGTCTTCGAAGCCTTCGCCAAGAAGCGCGTCGCAGGCGACAACCCGTGGGGCGAGGGCGCGAACACTCTGGAATGGCAGCTGTCGTCGCCGCCGCCGTTCCACCAGTGGGAGCAGCTCCCGCGCATCAAGTGACGGGCAACGAACAGAAGCCGCCGGTTCCGGCGGCTTCACCCCGCCGGGAAACCGGCGACACAAGGCCATTGCGGCCGGGACTTGCACAGGGACACGACATGACGGTCATCGACAATCACGAAGCAGTCGGCATGGAAGGCGTTGCGCGCCTGTCCGAAGCCTCTGCGCGCGATTATTTCGAGCTTCTGAAGCCGCGTGTCATGTCCCTCGTCGTCTTTACGGCACTCGCCGGGCTGGTGCTCGCGCCGGGCCACATCAATCCCTTCATCGGCTTCATCGCTATTCTCTGCATCGCCGTCGGCGCCGGCGCCTCCGGTGCGCTGAACATGTGGTATGACGCCGATATCGACGCAGTCATGAGCCGTACCGCCAAGCGCCCGATCCCGGCAGGCAAGATCCTGCCGCAGGAAGCGCTGGCTTTCGGTCTGACGCTCTCCGCCTTTTCCGTGATCATCCTCGGGCTCGCCGTCAATTGGCTCGCAGCCGGGTTGCTCGCCTTCACCATATTCTTCTACGTGGTCATCTACACGATGTGGCTGAAGCGCTCGACGCCGCAGAACATCGTCATCGGCGGTGCGGCCGGTGCTTTCCCGCCGATGATCGGCTGGGCCTGTGTCACCGGCGCCGTCTCGATCGAAAGCATCGTTCTCTTCCTGATTACCTTCCTGTGGACGCCAGCCCACTTCTGGGCGCTTGCCCTCTTCAAGATGGGCGACTATGGCGCCGTCGGCGTGCCGATGATGCCGAATGTCTGCGGCCAGGCGACCACCAAGAAGCAGATCGTCATCTATGCCGTGCTGACCGCGCTGATCGGTATCTGTCCCACCTTGCTCGGTTTCGCGAGCATCGGTTACGGCCTCGTGGCAGCGGCACTCGGTCTCGGCTTCATCTGGTATTCGATCGGCGTGCTGCGCATGCCGGAAGCGGATGAGCGCATGCTGCCCGCCAAGAAGCTGTTTGCCTTCTCGATCATGTATCTGTTCGTGATCTTCTCCGCCCTGATGGCGGATCACCTGATCGTCAATATCTGGCTGCACGCCGGGAGTATTGCCTGATGGAAACCGTCAAGCTCACTGATGCCCAGAAGAAATCGCGCCGCGGTCGCAACATCGCGCTCGGCTTCGTCCTCTTCGGGCTTGTCGTCCTGTTCTACATCGTCACGCTGATCAAGTTCGGCAACGGCATGGTCAACTGAGGCGGGATGGCATGACGAGTTCATCGGAAACCACGCCCAAACAGCGCTCGAACCGCGTCGTCGTCGGCACTTGCCTTGCCTTCGTCGCCGGCATGGTCGGCATGGCCTATGCCGCCGTGCCGCTCTACGACATGTTCTGCCGCGTCACCGGCTATAACGGTACGACGCAGCGCGTCGAGCAGGCTTCGGACGTAATCCTGGACGAGAAGGTGAGGGTCACCTTCGACGCGAACACCTCGGGCGGTCTGCCCTGGGAGTTCAAGCCGGTCCAGCGCGACATCGATATCCGCATCGGTGAAACCGTGCAGGTGATGTACCGGGCGAAGAACCTGTCGTCGAAGCCGACGACGGGCCAGGCGACCTTCAACGTCACGCCGATGCAGGCCGGTGCCTATTTCAACAAGGTACAGTGCTTCTGCTTCACCGAGACGACGCTGCAGCCGGGAGAGGAGATGGAGATGCCGGTGGTATTCTTCGTCGATCCGGAGATCGTCAAGGCGGTGGAGACCAAGGACATCAAGACGTTGACGCTTTCCTACACCTTCTACCCACGCGAACCGTCGAAACCGGTGGCGCAGGTGAAGACGCAAGAGAACAAACTTTGACTGGAGGTCCTTTTCGGCTATGCCGGAAGGGCGACAAGAGAGAGACATTTCGGGGATTACTGACATGGCCGGTGCGCATCAGAAGAATCACGACTACCACATCATCGACCCGAGCCCCTGGCCGTTGCTTGCATCGATCGGCGCCTTCGTCATGGCGTTCGGCGGCATCTGCTACATGCGCTACCTCGCGGGCAGCTCGCTGAAGATCTTCGGCCTCGAGCTCGCCAACGTCTGGATCCTGCTCGCCGGTCTCATCATCGTTCTTTACACCATGTTCGGCTGGTGGTCGGACACGGTGAAGGAAGCGCATGAGGGCCACCACACCCGCGTCGTGTCGCTGCACCTGCGCTACGGCATGATCATGTTCATCGCTTCGGAAGTGATGTTCTTCGTGGCCTGGTTCTGGGCCTTCTTCGATGCGAGCCTGTTCCCGGGCGAAGCCATCCAGGCAACCCGCGCCACCTTCACCGGCGGCGTCTGGCCGCCGAAGGGCATCGAAGTGCTCGATCCGTGGCACCTGCCGCTCTACAACACCGTCATCCTGCTGCTTTCGGGCACGACGGTCACCTGGGCACATCACGCGCTCCTGCACAACGACCGCAAGGGCCTGATCTCGGGCCTGATGCTGACGGTCGCGCTCGGCGTGCTGTTCTCCTTCGTTCAGGGCTACGAATACGCCCACGCTCCGTTCGCCTTCAAGGACTCGATCTACGGCGCGACCTTCTTCATGGCGACCGGCTTCCACGGCTTCCACGTTCTGGTCGGCACGATCTTCCTGCTCGTCTGCCTCATCCGTGCCCTGCGCGGCGATTTCACGCCCAAGCAGCACTTCGGCTTCGAAGCGGCTGCCTGGTACTGGCACTTCGTTGACGTCGTCTGGCTCTTCCTCTTCTTCTCCATCTACATCTGGGGCAGCTGGGGTGCGCCGATCGCTCACGGCTGATAGCGCGAGCATCTCGATCTTTATGAACAGGGCGGTTGCAGCCATGCAGCCGCCTTGTTCTTTTGGTGGCTTGTGATGATGGCAACGCGACGGGGGTGCGAAATGCGGGTTGCGTCGATCATGGTCATGGCGGTGCTGGCCGGCTCCGTCTCGGCTGCGGCGGCCGACGTTGCGGATAGGGTCGTCGTCCACAAGGAACGGCGGCTCTTGCAGCTCTTCCACGGTGGCCAGTTGATCCGCGAATATGCGGTCGCGCTCGGCGGAAACCCCGTTGGTCACAAGCGGCAGGAAGGCGACGAGAGGACGCCGGAAGGGCTCTATCTCCTCGATTGGCGCAATCCGGGAAGCGGCTACTACAAGTCCATCCACGTCTCCTATCCGGCACCGGAAGATACCAAGGCCGCGGTCGCAAATGGGGTCGATCCCGGCGGCATGATCATGATCCATGGCCAGCCCAATTATTTCGGTTGGCTGGCGTTTTTGACGCAGCGCTTCGATTGGACGAATGGCTGCATTGCCGTTACCAATGCCGAAATGGAAGAAATCTGGACGATGGTCCCCAACAACACACCGATCGAGATCAAGCCGTGAGCGAAGACAAGGCACATTTCCCGCCGGTGGACCCGGTGATGACAGGGATCAAGGGGCTTTGCCCGCGATGCGGCCAGGGCAGGCTGTTCGACGGCTTCCTCAAGGTCAAACCGGCCTGCACAAGCTGCGACCTGGACTATCGCTTTGCCGATGCCGGCGATGGCCCGGTGGTCTTCGTCATCCTGATCGTCGGCTTCGTCGTCGTTGGCGCGGCGCTTTGGGCGGAGGTCAACTTCAACCCACCGCTGTGGCTGCATTTCCTGTTGTGGATCCCGCTCGCGACCATCCTCAGCCTCGCGCTGACACGCATGCTGAAGGGCGTCCTGATCAACCTGCAGTACCGCAACAATGCGCGCCCGGGCGAAATCGACCGTGGCTGAGATCGAAGTCAAGAAGCGCGGCCTCCTCGGACGCCTCGGCGCCTTCCTATTGCTCGCCGTCGCCTTCGCCATCCTTATCTCGCTCGGCACCTGGCAGATGCAGCGGCTGCACTGGAAGGAAGGCCTGCTGACCGCGATCCAGGAGCGTCGGTCGGCGCCTCCGGTGTCGCTTGGCGACATCGAGAAGATGCTCGCAGATGGGGTGGACATCGATTACCGCACCGTCACGGTTACAGGCACCTTCGATCACAGCAAGGAGCGGCATTTCTTCGCGACCTTTAACGGCCGCACCGGCTATTACGTCTTCACGCCACTGACGCTCGACGATGGCCGCGTGCTCTTCGTCAATCGCGGCTTCGTGCCCTTCGAACAGAAAGAATCGTCGACCCGTCTCGCGGGCGAGCTTCCGGCCTTCGTAGGTGTCCACGGTCTTGCAAGACCGAAGCTCACCGAAAAGCCGTCGTCGCTCGTTCCGGACAATGATCTCGCCAAGAACATCTTCTACTGGAAGGATCTCGACACGATGGCGTCGTCGGTCGGGCTTCCGGCCGACAAGGTGCTGCCGCTGTTCGTCGATGCCGATGCGACACTCAACCCTGGCGGTCTGCCGATCGGCGGCGTTACCCAGTTCGACCTGCCCAACAACCATCTGCAATACGCCCTGACTTGGTATGGGCTGGCGGCAGCTTTGGTGCTGGTCAGCGGCATTTACGTGGCGCGCCGCGGGCGATAGCCCGGACGGCGCCGCCGTGCTAACCCTGCTGAAGGGATCGACAGCGGGGAACAAGGATGGCGATTATCGCGAACACTCTGATTGCGTTGACGGGTTTGCTGCATGTCGGCTTTCTCGTGCTCGAGATGTTCCTGTGGACAGGACCTCGGGGGAGGGCTGTCTTCCGCATGACACCGGAGCAAGCGGAGACAACACGCGTCCTTGCGGCGAACCAGGGTCTCTACAATGGTTTTCTCGCGGCCGGCCTGTTCTGGTCGTTGATCCAGTCGGAACCGTCCTTTGCCTTCGAGCTGAAGGTGTTCTTCCTTGTGTGCGTGATCGTTGCCGCTATATATGGCGCGTGGTCGGTCAAGCCGCGCATCCTCTTAATCCAGGGCGGCCCGGCGATCGCAGCGCTTGTTTTCCTTCTATTGGCATTCTGATCCATGGCATCATCAGCGGCAGCAAAATCCCCGATCACCATTCGCCTCTGCGGGCCGCGCGGTTTTTGCGCCGGCGTCGACCGGGCGATCCAGATCGTCGTCCTGGCGCTGAAGGAGTTCGGCGCGCCCGTCTATGTCCGCCACGAGATCGTGCACAATCGCTATGTCGTCGAGGGCCTTGAGGCCAAGGGCGCGATCTTCGTCGAAGAGCTCGACGAGATCCCGCCGGAGCACCGCAAGCAGCCGGTGGTCTTCTCGGCCCATGGCGTGCCGAAATCGGTGCCCGCGGATGCTGACGCCCGCAATCTCTTCTATCTCGACGCCACCTGCCCGCTGGTCTCCAAGGTCCACAAGCAGGCGATGCGCCATCACCGCCTCGGTCGGCACGTCGTGCTGATCGGCCATGCCGGTCATCCGGAGGTGATCGGCACCATGGGGCAGTTGCCGGAAGGCGCCGTGTCGCTCGTCGAAACGGTCGAAGATGCCGACGTCTACCAGCCGCCGGACCCGGACAATCTCGGCTTCGTCACCCAGACGACGCTGTCGGTCGACGATACGGCCGGCGTCATCAAGCGGCTGCACGAGCGCTTTCCGAACCTGACGGCGCCTGCTGCAGATTCGATCTGTTACGCCACCACCAACCGTCAGGAGGCGGTGAAGCAGGCAGCGCCGGGCTGCGACCTGTTCCTCGTCGTCGGCGCGCCCAACTCTTCCAATTCCAAGCGACTGGTCGAAGTGGCGCTGCGGGCCGGCGCGAAGAAGTCCGTGCTGGTGCAGCGTGCATCGGAAATCGACTGGGATGCGATGGGCGATATCTCGACGGTAGGTCTGTCGGCCGGCGCCTCGGCGCCCGAAGTGATCGTCAACGAGATCATCGAGGCATTCCGCGAACGTTACGACGCGAAGGTGGAACTTGCCGATACGGTCGAGGAAAACGAAAACTTCCTCGTCAACCGCGAAATCCGCCATGTGCCGCTGACATCAGCCGACATGGCCTTCGTCAACGGCGAATAGTCACATTTCTTGCCCGCATTTCTTGAGAGTGGAAGCCCTTGGCAGTTTACACCGATATCACGGAAGACGATCTCTCCCGTTTTCTCACCGCCTATGACGTCGGCCAGCTGACCTCCTACAAGGGGATCGCCGAGGGCGTCGAGAATTCCAATTTCCTGATGCACACGACCAAGGGCTCCTACATTCTCACGCTTTACGAAAAGCGGGTGAACGCCGATGACCTGCCATTCTTCCTGGGATTGATGCACCATCTGGCCGACGGCGGCCTGTCCTGCCCGCTACCGCTGCCGCGGGCCGATGGTAAATTGCTCGGCGAGCTCTCCGGTCGCCCCGCCGCCGTCATCACTTTCCTCGAAGGCATGTGGCTAAGGAAGCCCGAGGCAAAACACTGCCACGAGGTCGGCAAGGCGCTTGCCGCCATGCATCTTGCCGGCGAAGGCTTCGCGCTGAAGCGCACCAATGCGCTTTCGGTTGGCGGCTGGCGGCCACTCTGGGTCAATTCAGAGGCGCGCGCGGACGAGGTGCAGTCGGGTCTCAAGGACGAGATATCGGCGGAACTCGAGCATCTGGAACGTCATTGGCCGCAGTCCTTGCCGGATGGCGTCATCCACGCCGATCTCTTCCCGGACAATGTCTTCTTCCTCGGCGACCAGCTTTCCGGCCTGATCGACTTCTACTTCGCCTGCAACGACTATCTCGCCTATGACGTTGCCGTCTGCCTGAATTCCTGGTGCTTCGAGAAAAACGGCTCCTACAACATTACCAAGGGCATGGCGATGCTTTCGGGCTACGAGAGCGTGCGCAAGCTGACGCCGGCGGAGGTCGACGCCCTGCCGCTGCTCTGCCGCGGCTCGGCGCTGCGCTTCTTCCTGACGCGGCTCTATGATTGGCTGATGACGCCCGCTGGCGCGCTCGTCGTCAAGAAAGATCCGCTCGAATATCTGACGAAGATCCGCTTCCACCGCGCCATCGCTTCGAGCGCTGAATACGGCCTGAAACGCGAAGAGGGCCGGGCATGAAACACGTCGACATCTTCACGGACGGTGCCTGCTCCGGCAATCCGGGGCCGGGTGGCTGGGGCGCCGTGCTGCGTTACGGCGAGGTGGAAAAGGAACTCTCCGGCGGCGAAGCCGAGACGACTAACAACCGCATGGAATTGTTGGCGGCGATCTCGGCGCTCGACGCGCTGAAGAGCGCCTGCGAGGTCGATCTGCATACCGACAGCAAATATGTGATGGACGGCATCTCCAAGTGGATCCACGGCTGGAAGAAGAACGGCTGGAAAACCGCGGACAAGAAGCCGGTGAAGAATGGCGAACTCTGGCAGGCGCTGGACGAAGCCAACCGCCGACACAAGGTGACCTGGCATTGGGTCAAGGGCCACGCCGGCCATCCGGAAAACGAGCGCGCCGACGAGCTCGCCCGCAAGGGCATGGAACCCTACAAGAAGGGGCGCCGTCCGGACTCTCTTCTCGTGAAATGAAAAACGGGCCCGTTGAGGCCCGTTTCCATTTGCACTTAACTCTGCGCTCAGAGCTGCTCGAGCATCGCGGCAGCGCCGGAAACGGTCGCCTGTCCCGGGCTTTCTTCGAGATTGAGCGACTTCACCACGCCGTCTTCCACCAGCATCGAATAGCGCTTCGAGCGGACGCCAAGCGTGCCGGCCGAAAGGTCGATGTCCATGCCGAGTGCCTTGGTGAAAGCGGCGTTCCAGTCGGAAAGGAAGTGGATCTTGCCCATGCCGCCGGATGCGGTTGCCCAGGCACCCATCACATGCAGGTCGTTGACCGAGACGACGGCGATATCGTCGATGCCGCGGGCAAGGATCGCGTCGCGGTTTTCGAGGTAACCGGGCAGATGGTTGAGCGAGCAGGTGGGCGTGAAGGCACCTGGAACGGCGAAGAGCACGACGCGCTTGCCCGCGAAGAGCTGATCGGTGGTGACCTCCACCGGACCGTCGGCGGTTTTTTCCTTGAAGGTTGCGGCTGGCAGTTTGTCTCCGACGGTAATGGTCACGGCACTCTCCTTGCGTTGCTTGCGTCTTCACTTCTCCGCACTCGTCGGAGAACTCGGCGGACTATAGATGCGGCCTAATCAAAGGCAAGGGTCGTCTCCATGCTGCGGCCCTTGGTCCGTATGGTGACAACGATCGGCTTGCCCTTGAGTTCCCTGTCCTTGCCGGAGAGGCGAACCGGGACGGCTGCGCTGAGGCCCGTCTCGCCCTCGGTCGAGATCTCGGGCTTGCCGAAGGAAACGCCGGAGGGGCCGGCCAAAAACAGCTCCGGATGGTCCGCGCCATCAGGCAAGTGCACGGAGAGGTGCAGCTCGGTTTTTTCCGCATCATAGCGGCTCGCCGTGACGGCAAAGTCCTTGGAAGGCGCTTCCGGCAGGGCGGCAACGGCGTCATCGATGCGCGCGCTGTCGAGCGGATTGTCGAAATCGCCCTGCTTCAGCGCCAGCGTCAACTCGCCCTGAACCGGGATGCAGATGTCCTCGCAGATGCCGAGAAACACCGAGGCGCGAATATTGACGTCGCCCGTGCCCTGGACGCGCTTCAGCGTCAGCGGGAAAGCGACCGACTTGTCGTAGCCGACGTAGCGCACGACACCATCGTCGAACGCCTTCGGCACGGGGAAGCCGACCTTCTCGAGTACGACGCCGCTCGCCGGATCGATCGTCACCTGCGGAGGGATGCCGCTTGCGCCCGGCTCGCGCCAATAGGTCTTCCAGCCAGCGTTGAGCTTGACTTCGAGCGTTGCGGGGATCGTGCCATCTTGCCTGGGTTGGGCTGCGACGAGGCGGATCATGCCGCCTGGAGAGGTCACCCAATCGCTGGTGGCCGCCTGTGCAGCGACGGTAAGAAAAAAAGCGGCGATGAGGCTTGCCGCGCCAATGAACTGGGCCATGTTCTGATGTGTGGAGCGCTGGATCATGTCGGAAGCAATATCGCTTTTGCCGATGCTGCTCCAGTCGCTGCGAAGAGAGCAACGATCATAATCGCTTGATCGGACACGGCGAAGTGAACGTCGTGCGTGCAATATTTCCCGGCCGCGACGCTGAGGCGCTTTTCATTTCGCGGTGAATTGGTAGGCTGTTCCCATGATGTCGACTCCGATGGCGCAGAAGAGACGGGAGCGAGGTTTCCTTGACGGTCAATTCCTGATCGCCATGCCGGGAATGTTTGATGCCAATTTCGCCCGCACGGTGATCTTCATCTGTGCCCATTCAGACGACGGCGCGATGGGCTTTGTGCTCAATCGGCCTCAACAACTGACCTTTCCGGACGTGTTGCTCCACCTCGATATTCTCGACGAGGAAGAGGCGATCCGGCTTCCGCAGATGACACGAGACTTCCAGATTCAGGCCGGCGGACCGGTTGAGACCGGGCGCGGCTTCGTGCTGCATTCCGACGACTATCTGAGCGATTCCAGCATTCCGGTCAGCGATGACATCTGCCTGACGGCAACGCTTGATATCGTCCGCGCCATTTCGCGCGGGGAGGGGCCAGTCAGGGCGACGATGATGCTCGGCTATGCCGGCTGGGGTCCGGGGCAGCTCGAGGCGGAAATCACCCAGAACGGCTGGCTCACGAGCCCGGCACGCGAGGAACTGATCTTCGACAAGGCGCTGGACGACAAATACGACCGGGCGCTGGCGCTGATGGGCGTGTCGGCCGCGATGCTCTCGGTGGACGCAGGTCACGCCTGATCGCCGTCTTAGCCGGCGTTCTTCAATCATTCATGCTGAAATGAAAAGCCCGCCGGGCTGTAGCCGACGGGCTTATGGCGATCTGCGCGCTGAGCGGCGTCGTGTTGCCGAACTCACGCCCGCTTCATCAGCGGAAAGCGCTCCTTCAACAGTCGCTGGATCGATTCCGAGCCGATCGGCGGGCCGAAGAGGAAGCTCTGTCCGTAGTCGCAGCCCATCTGTGAAAGCTGGATCGCATCGTCTTCGGATTCGATACCTTCGGCCACCACCTGCATGTCGAGCTCACGCGCCATGGTGATCACCGAGCGCAGCAGGATGCCGCGCTTGTCGCTCGGGTCGCGCACCAGCGCTTTGTCGATCTTGATCGTGTCGAAGGGGAAGCGGGTGAGGTAGGAAAGCGACGAATGGCCGGTACCGAAGTCGTCGAGTGCCAGTTTCAATCCGGCTTCCTTCAGCTTTTCGAGAACGAGACGGGCCTGCTCGGGATTTTCCATCACCAGCGATTCCGTCAGTTCCATCTTCACCTTGGCGGGATCGCAGCGGTTTTTGGTGAGAATTGCGCGGACGTCGTCATAGAGCTCGTTGTTGAGCAGCTGCGCGCTCGAAAGGTTGATCGAGACGAAGATCGGCAGGTCGCCGGCCTGGACTTGCCATTCCGTCAGATCGCTCGTTGCCTTGTCGAAGGCGAACATGCCGAGTTGGTTGATGAGGTCGGAATTCTCGGCAATCGGAATGAACTCGGTCGGCGAGATGTTGCCGCGCTTCGGATGATCCCAGCGCATCAGCGCTTCGAAACCGGCGATCTCGGCATCATTCAGCCGGACGATCGGCTGATAGACCAGCGAGAGCTCCTTGCGTTCGATCGCCCGCTTGAGATCGGCTTCGAGCTGAAGCCGGTCCGATCCAGAAGTACGGAAAGCAGGGCGGAAGGGCTCGACACGATTGCCGCCTTCCTTTTTCGCCCGGAACATGGCGAGCTCGGCATCGTCGAGCAGGCCTGCTGCGCTTTGCTCCTGGTCGAGCCAGGAGACGAGGCCGATCGAAGCCGTCAGGTTGATTTCGCGGTTGCCGTAGTTGAGCGGCACCATGATCGCCTTGCTCACCGCGTCGGCGAAATCCGCGACCTTGGCGGGATCGCGCTCCGACATCAGGATCAGGCCGAACTGGTCGCCGCCGAGGCGGGCAAGCGTGTCCTGCGGGCGCAGGAGCCGCCGCAACCGTCGCGTCAAGGCGATCAGGATGTTGTCGCCGGCGGCGATGCCCAGGAGATCATTGACCTGCTTGTAGCGGTCGATGTCGATCGCGAGCACCGTCGGGTGGACCGAATTGCTGCCGTCGGCCATCAGCAGGATCGCCTGCAGCCGGTCGAGGAAGACCTGGCGGTTCGGAAGACCGGTCAGATTGTCGAGCAGCGCGTTGTGCAGCAGACGTTCCACGGAATTGCGCTGTTCGGTGATGTCGATGATCGTGCCGACGCAGCGGATGATTTCGCCGTTGGCGCCGAGCACTGGCCGGGCGCGAATGGAAAGCCAGTGATAGTGGCCGTCTTCAGCGCGCACGCGGAATTCGTGATTGAGCTTGCCGCGACGACGCTCGAGGAGCACGTCGAGCGTCGCCCGGAAGCGGTCACGGTCATCAGGGTGGAGCCGCGGCAACCAGTTGCGCAAGGGGCCATGCATGCTGCCGAGCGACAGGCCGAGCTGCGTCGAGATATCGGGCATGGTCACCACGCGGTCGCGGGCGACGTCCCAGTCCCAGACGGTGTCGCCGGAGCCGGTGAGCGCGAGCGACTGGCGTTCGAGATCCGAGAACAGACCCTGCTGGTAGCCGCTGCCGGCAACCGCATGCTGCATGACGGTGAAGCCGATCAGGAGCACGATGAGGACGAGACCGCCGCCGAGCGCCGGCTGCACGATGTCGTTGGCGAGCTGGCCGGTGACGGTCAGCCACGCGCCGAAGAGCCAGACGAGTATGAGCAGCCAGGCCGGCACCAGAAGGATCGCGCGGTCGTAGCGGTTGAAGCCGAGATAGGCGATCAGCACGATCCCGACGGTTGCCGTCAGCGCGAAGGAGAGGCGGGCGATGCCGGACGCAATCGCCGGATCATAGACGGCGACGCCGAAAAGCAGGCCGAGGCCCAGGATCCAGGCGAGCGTGGCGTAACCCAGATGCTGGTGCCAGCGGTTGAGATTGAGATAGGTGAACAGGAAGATCACGAGGCCCGCCGCGAGGAAGACCTCGGTGCCCGCTCGCCATATTCGTTCGTCGCCTGCGGTGACGCTGATGAGCTTCGACAGGAAGCCGAAATCGACGCAGATATAGGCGAGAACCGCCCAGGCGAGCGCCGCCGTTGCCGGCAGCATCGAGGTTCCCTTGACGACGAAAAGAATGGTCAGGAACACCGCGAGCAGGCCGGCAATGCCAAGCACGATGCCGCGGTAGAGTGTGAAGGCGTTGACCGTGTCCTTGTAGGAGTCCGGCTCCCACAGATAGATTTGCGGCAGCTCCGGCGTCGCGAGTTCGGCGACGAAGGTAATGATGACGCCCGGCGCCAGCGTGATGCGGAAGACGTCCGCCTCGTCGCTCGGCTCGCGGCTCAGCGCGAAGCCTTCGCTGGGCGTGATCGAAAGGATGCGCTTGGAGCCGAGATCTGGCCAGAAGAGCTTGGAATTCACCAGCCGGAAATGCGGCGCCACGATCACGCGGTCGAGCGGTTCGGCCGAAACGTTGGCGAGCGCGAACACCGCCCAGTCGCCCTGATGGTCTTCGCTGCTCGAGCGCACTTCGATGCGGCGCACGATGCCGTCGGTTCCGGGCGCCGTTGAGACCTGGAAGGCCTCGTTGCGGCCGCTGTAGATCTCGGTCGTTGCCGTCAGGTCGAGCGCGGTGTCCTCGCGCGAAATCTTTACCGGCTCCAGAGCCTGGGCCGCACCGCCTAGCGCGCAGAAAAACGCCGTGAGCGTAATCAGAAACGCTGCCAGCTTCGAGGCTGACCAGGCGAAGGGCGAGCGGGCTAGAGGCATCAAAGGGGCATATTCCTGTTCGGTAGGGCATCGTCGGACAGGAGAGAAAAGAGCACGTGGTCTCGCCACTGGCCATTGATTCTCAAGTACTGTCTTAAGTAGCCTTCACGCTCAAAACCGGCCTTTTCAAGGAGCCGGATGCTTCTTGAGTTGTCCGGAATACAGGCTGCTTCAATACGGTGCAACTCAAGGGTCGAAAAGATGTAGGGAATAGCGAGCCTCAGGGCCGCGTACATATGGCCCTTGCCGGCGTGGCGCGCGCCCATCCAGTAGCCGATCATGCAGTTTTGCCCGGCGCCGCGGCGGATGTGGCCGATGGTCAGGCCCCCGAGCAGCGTCTCGTCTGGCTTGTGGAAAAGAAAGAGGGGCACGGCCTGGCCGGACGAATATTCCTGTTCGTTGCGGATGACCCGGCTGCGAAAGGAACTCTCTGTCATCTCGTCAGTACGCCAGGATGGTTCCCAAGGCTCCAGGAAGGCGCGGCTCTCGCTTCTGAGCTGGTACCATTGACGATAATCGGCATAGCGCGGGAGCCGCAGCAGATAATTCTGGTCGGCAATTTCGATCGCCTCCGGCTGCCGCGACAGGAACCGAAAAACCGATCGTGTCATAGCTGCCTCCGAGGCCGTCCAGTTTGCGTGCGGGGACCTTTTATCATCCGCCCGGCAGCGCGCCTTTGCGCTGTCACAAACCGAAACGTTGCACAACTTTGCGCGCAAATCGAATCCGAATTTGCGAAAAGACGCAAAGACTTCACCATTTGCATACGGTGTATGCGTCCTCGGCGGCCCGGGGCAATTTCAGGAAAAGTGGCAAACGCTTTCCGCCAGGAGTTGCCTACAGCGCCGCGCGTCTTGTCAGACGCGCAAAGGTCGCTGTAGCACTTTGATTTTCTGCATGTCTTTGTCCTTAAGTCGAGGTCGATTTAAGGAGACATGCGGTCGCCTCGAAAAGGCAAGATCATTTCACGGTTTCGATGAAACCATGAAATGATCTGGGCCTGTTTAGCTGGCGACGGCGTGCGGTACGGCGGCCTTGCCGGTCAATGTCGACAGGATGTCGCCCATCGGGGCAAGCTGCTCCAGCGGGCCGATCGCCGAGAGCGTCGGCGTCGTATCGAAGAACAGCCGGCCGGCAAGGTCGGTCAGGCGTTCGATGGTAATGCCGGACAGGCGCTCCATCAGTTCTTCGTTGGGGATCGGGCGGCCGTAGAGCATCATCTGGCGGGCGATCTGGCCGGCGCGGGCGGCCGGGCTTTCCTGGCCCATCAGCAATTGTGCACGGATCTGGGCGCGGGCCCGCTCGATTTCCTGCTGCTCGATGTTCATCGAGGACTTGCGCAGTTCGTCGACGATGACGGGCATCAATTCCGGCAGGTTCTCGCCGCCGGTTGCCGCGTGCACGCCGAAGATACCGGTGTCGGAAAAGCCCCAATGGAAGGCATAGACCGAATAACAGAGGCCGCGATGCTCGCGCACTTCCTGGAAGAGGCGGGAGGACATGCCGCCGCCGAGGATGTTGGCGAGGATCTGCGAGCAATAGAAGTCGCGGGCGTGATAGGCTTTGCCTTCGAAGCCGAGCAGAACCTGGGCGTCCATCAGGTCCCGCGTCTCGCGGCTCTCACCACCGGTGTAGCGGGCGGTTTCGAGCACCGGGGTCGCGATCGGCGTGCGTGGAAGCGAGGCGAAGCGCTCCTCCACCTGGCGCACGAAGGCGTCGTGCTCGACGGCGCCGGCCGCGACCACGAACATGCGATCGGTCGTATAGTTGCGGCCGAGATACTGGCGGATCTGGTCGGCGGAAAACGACATGACCGTATCGGGGGTGCCGAGGATCGGACGTCCGACGGTCTGGTTGCGATAGGCGGTCTCGGCGAAACGGTCGAAGACCACGTCATCCGGCGTGTCGTCGGCAGCGCCGATCTCCTGCAGGATCACGTGCTTCTCGCGCCGCAGCTCCTCGTCGTCGAAAGTGGATTCGGTGAGAATATCGGCGAGAATGTCGACCGCCAGCGGCACATGGTCCTTGAGGACACGGGCGTAGTAGGACGTCGTCTCGGTCGACGTGGCGGCGTTGACTTCGCCGCCGACATTTTCGATTTCCTCGGCAATCTGGCGGGCGGTGCGCCGCGCGGTGCCCTTGAAAGCCATGTGCTCCAGCAGGTGGGCAATGCCATGTTCGCCCAGGGTTTCATTGCGCGAACCGGACTTGATCCACACCCCGAGCGCCACGCTTTCGAGATGCGGCATCTGCTCGGTTACCACCGTCAACCCGGAAGGGAGCCGGGTGCACTCAACTTTCATCATACGTTTCTTCTCGTTCTTACCCCCGGAGACGGGTGCGCTCGCCGATAAAGGTCTCGACGCTCTTCAGGTCCGCATCCAGGATATCGAAACGCTCCTCCCTGTTCATCAGGTCAGCAAGCCACGTCGGAAGCGCCGGGTCAATACCACTGGCCGATTTTACCGCGTCCGGGAATTTCGCCGGATGGGCGGTGGCGAGCGTCACCATGGGGGCGGACGGCTTCTCGTGCTTGGCGGCGACGAAGACGCCGACAGCGCTGTGGGGATCAAGCAGATAGCCGGTTTTCTCCAGCGTCTTGGCGATCGTCTTGGCCACTTCCTTCTGCGAGGCGCGGCCAGCGCGGAATTCCTTGCGGATGGCCTTCAGCGCCTTATCGCGAATGGTGAAGGAACCGGACTGCTTGAGGCCGTCCATTGCCGCGCGCACTTCGCCCGGATCACGGTCGTTCGCCTCGAACAGAAGCCGTTCGAAGTTCGACGAGATCTGGATATCCATCGACGGTGCGGTGGTCGCCTTGACGTCGCGCATCTCGTAGCGTCCGGTCTTCAGCGTGCGGGCAAGGATGTCGTTCTCGTTGGTGGCGATCACCAGCTTGTCGATCGGCAGGCCCATGCGCTTGGCGACGTAACCGGCGAAGATGTCGCCGAAGTTGCCGGTGGGCACCGTGAAGGAGATCTTACGATCCGGCCCGCCGAGCGCGACCGAAGTAGTGAAATAATAGACGATTTGGGCCATGATGCGCGCCCAGTTGATCGAGTTGACACCCGAAAGCTTCACGCGATCGCGGAAGGCGGCGTCGTTGAACATGGCTTTGACGAGGTTCTGGCAATCGTCGAAGTTGCCATTGACGGCGATGGCATGAACGTTCGATGCCTCCGAGGTCGTCATCTGTCGCTGCTGCACCGGCGAAACCTTGCCGTGCGGGAAGAGGATGAAGATGTCGGTGCGTTCGCGGCCGGCAAAGGCATCGATCGCCGCACCGCCCGTGTCGCCCGAGGTCGCGCCGACGATGGTGGCGCGCTCGCCGCGCTCGGCGAGCACGTAGTCCATCAACCGCGCGAGCAATTGCATTGCCACGTCCTTGAAGGCGAGCGTCGAGCCGTGGAACAGCTCCATGACAAAGGCATTCGGGCCGGTCTGGACGAGCGGAGCCACGGCCGGGTGGCGGAAGGTGGCGTAGGCTTCGTCGATCATTTCGCGGAACTTGGCCGCTGGGATCTCACCGTTAGTGAAGGGCTCGAGGACGGCGAACGCGATCTCCTGATAGGATTTGCCGCGCAAGCCGCGGATTTCCTTCTTCGAAAACTTCGGCCATTCCTTGGGGAGATAAAGGCCGCCATCGCGCGCAAGACCGGCAAGCAGTGCGTCGCAGAAGCCGAGAGGAGCGGCTTCGCCGCGCGTCGAGATATACTTCACCATGATTGTCCTTCGTCCCACCTGCCGATCGCGACGACCCTAGAAAGCGGCGCCGCGGTTTGCCCGTCTTATTGCGTCAGTCCTTGACAAAGTCTGCATCTATTCTTGTCACCGACGCAATTTCCGACCGTAGATCAGGTTTCGGAAAATTCGGAAGGGACACGCCGACCCAATCGATTTTTCAGTTTGTCGCTGCTATAGACGATGCCCGAAGGCCACGAAAGGTCTTCCGGCCGAGATTTCGGTCAAGGAGTTTCAACCGGTCCAGCAGAGGTTGTTCAACGTGTTTGGCAAAGTATCCCGGCCTGTTCTCGCAATATCTTTTCTCGCGGTCCTCGCCGGCTGCAACAAGACGCAATCCGGCGGAGCGATCGATGCGGGCGGCAGCGCCACCGCTCCGACGCCAGCCGTCGTCCAGGCCGCGTGCCCGCAGGTCATCCTGCGCGATGGCACGTCGGTGTTCACCAGCTACGCCAAGGGCGCCAAGAACGACCCGACGAAGGTCGTTTATCAGGCCTCTCTTGCCGACACGACGCGGCAATGCGTACAGAGCGAGAGCGCGATGACCATTACGGTCGTGGTCCAGGGCCGCGTCGTCAGCGGTCCCGCCGGCGGTCCCGGCAAGATCACCATGCCGATCCGCGTGGCTGCGACCGACGAGGACAAGACGCTCTATTCCGAGCTGACGCAGCATGCGGTCGAAATTCCTTCGACCGGCTCGACGCAATTCGTCTTTACCAAGGCCGACGTGACATTGCCGGCAGGGTCCGGTTCCAATGCCACGGTCTATGTCGGCTTCGACGAAGGTCCGCCGGCAAAGGGCAAGAAAAAGTAAGCTGCGATTGCAGCCTGCAAACAAAAACGCCGGGGCAAGCCCCGGCGTTTCTATTTTATATCGCGCTCTAGCTTACTCAGCCGGAACGCTCTTGCCGCCTTCCCACTTGTAGAGCGAGAAAGCCTGCGAGGTGAGGTCGCCGGCTTCGCCGTAGGTCAGCTTGCCGAGCACCGTGTCGATCGCTTCGCCGGACTTGATCGCAGTGGCAACTGCAGTCGCGTCTTCGGCGGAGCCGGCCTTCTCGATGCCGGCCTTCAGCACCTGCACGGCGGCATAGGCGTTGAGGGTAAAGGCTTCGGCCGGGATGTTCTTCGCCTTCAGCGCTTCGACGGCCGGCGCCGATGCCGGGTTGCGGGTCGCGTCGCTGGCGTTGGTGTAGACCGTGCCGGTCGCAGCTTCACCGCCGATTGCCCAGAACTCGGTGTTCGACAGGCCGTCGCCGCCGAAGATCTGTGCCTTCACGCCCTGGTCGTGCATCTGGCGTGCGAGCAGGCCGCCCTCCGGATGGTAGCCACCGAAGTAGACGACATCGACATTCTCGGCCTTCAGGCGGGTAACGATGGCGCTGAAGTCCTTGTCGCCCGGGTTCAGGCCTTCATAGACGACCTCAGTGATGCCGCCTGCGTTGATCGCCTTCTTGAAGCCGTCGGCGAGGCCCTTGCCGTAGGGTGCCTTGTCGTGCAGCACGGCGACCTTCTTGTCCTTGAGGTTCTTGACCACATAGGCGGCAGCGACTTCAGCCTGCTGGTCGTCGCGGCCGCAGGTGCGCAGCACGTTCCAGAGGCCGCGGGTGGTGAGGTCAGGCGTCGTTGCCGTCGGCGTCACCATCAGAATGCCGTTCTCGGCGAGAACGTCGGAAGCCGCCATCGAGGTGCCCGAAAGCACCGGGCCGACGACGTAGCGGATGCCTTCGCCGGCCGCCTGGTTGGCAACCGAAACGGCCTGCTTCGGATCACCGGCATCGTCGAGCAGCTTCAGGACGATCTTCTCGCCGTTGATGCCGCCAGCCTTGTTGATCTCTTCAGCGGCCGTTTCCGCCCCGTTCTTCACCTGCTCGCCATAGGCCGCGACCGGGCCGGTGAGCGGCGTGATGACGCCAACGGTGATATCGGCAAAGGCGAGCGGGCCGAAGGCGACGCTGGCCGCCAGGGTCAGGCCTGTCAACATTGAAAGACGCATAGTGTTTCCTCCTAGAAATACCCCTGATGGGGCTTGCTTGATATGGCCCTCGTGCGCGGCTTTTCGAAAACCGGGGAGATTTTCTAGGGGACGCGACGCGACTGCAATGTGTCATCGTGTCCCTCGACGCCTAATTGGACGCCTGCCGTGGTGGCCGAAGGCTTCTTTCCCGCTCCGGCTGAAGGCCGGGGCGAAAGGGGGCAAAATCGGTCGGCCGCGGCGTCTCAGGCTGTCAGCGATTCCGACCATTCGGAAAGTGCTGCGATCACGCCCGGAAGGGCCGTCATGCGCGAAATCACGGTCTCCGCGCCGGCTTCCGTCAGCTTGTCGGCATGCGACGGGAAGGTGTGGGAGCCGCCGGTGAAGCCGACGACGCGCATGCCGGCGGCGCGCGCGCCGTGGATGCCATGCACCGAGTCCTCGATGACCAGCACCCGCGACGGGTTCACGCCCATCTGCTTGGCACCATGCAGGAAGATGTCCGGCTTCGGCTTGACGCGATCGGGTCCGAGGTCGCGCGCCGAGTAGATGCGCGGGCCGAAGTGGTCCTTGATGCCGACCTTGCCGAGCATCATGGCGAGGCGCGCCGAGGTGGAGTTCGAGCAGATGCAATGGGGCAGTGCGAGCTGCAGCAGCATCGGCTTGACGCCGTCGATAATCTTGACGTCGCGCTCCAGACGTTCGTCGAGAATGGTGTCTACCTTGCCGATCAGCGACGCGGAAAGCGGGATGCTCGCTTCCTTCTCGATCTGCAACAGCGTGTTGTGCCAGGTCATGCCGGCAAAACGCTCCGCCATTTCTTCGACGCTGATCGGATAACCCGCTTCGGTGAGCAGCGCGGCTTCGACTTCCGAAGCGATGATTTCGGAATCGACGAGAACGCCGTCGCAATCAAAAATGATGAGATCGATACCGGACATTTGAAACAGTTCCCTGGGAGAAGAAGGCGCCGCAGGCAGGGGGAGGATAGCTTGCGCGGCGCGGGGCTTTCGTACGCCAGAGCTTTATACGAAGGCGGCCGAAAGCTCAACCTTTGGAAATTATCGAAACCGCTGTTCCGCTTGCTCGACAGTATTGTTTCGCGGCTCTATCTGTAGGCGATGGAAAAGCAACAGGACGACACACTTGCAAGTCGCATCAGCAGGGCACTCGCCGAGAGGATCATCTCCGGCATTTTGATGCCCGGGGAGCGCTTGCGGCAGGATCACATCGCCGAGGAATTCGGCGCGAGCCACGTTCCCGTTCGCGAAGCCTTTCGGCGGCTGGAAGCCCAGGGGCTTGCCGTCAGCGAACCGCGCCGCGGCGTCCGCGTCGCCTCCTTCGATCTCAAGGAGGTGAGGGAGGTTGCGGAGATGCGCGCCGTTCTTGAGGTTCTGGCGCTTCGCCATGCGATCCCGCATTTGACGCCGGCGATCCTTGACCGGGCGGAAGCGGCGACGGTCGCCGCCGACACCTCGCGCGACGTGCGCTCCTGGGAAGCGGCGAACCGCGCCTTTCACCGATTGATCCTGCAGCCCTGCGGCATGCCGAGGCTCTTGGCCGCGATCGACGATCTGCATGCGGCCAGCGCCCGTTTTCTCTTCTCTGCCTGGCGCACGAGCTGGGAAGCGCGCACCGACCACGATCACCGCGCGATCCTCGCAGCCTTGCGCGAAGGCCGCGGCGATGAGGCCGCGAAGATCCTTGAGCGGCATGTTGGATGGATCGGCAAGACGCCGGTCAGGACAGCGGCCGGCGAAACCCGCGAAGCCTTCTCGATCGTCGGCTAGAAGCAATTCCAGGAAAAGTGTGAAACGGTTTTCCGTCCGGAATTGCGTTACCTACGAAGCAATTCCAGAAAAAGTGTGAAACGGTTTTCCGTCCGGAATTGCGTTGCCTACGAAGCAATTCCAGGAAAAGTGTGAAGCGGTTTTCCGTCCGGAATTGCGTTGCCTACGAAGCAATTCCAGGAAAAGTGTGAAGCGGTTTCCGTCCGGAATTGCGTCGATTTAGACGCGCAGCCACTATTGCGGGAACAGCTCCGAAAACGCCTTGTCGCCATTGGCCGTAAAGCGGATGGCGCGGCTGTTGGCTTCGCGTTTTGCCCAGCCCTTGTCGATGAACAGCGTCAGCAGCGCTTCGCCCAGAGATCCCGCGAGATGCGAGCGACGCTCGCTCCAGTCGAGACAGGTGCGGCAGATCGGCCGGCGGGATTTTTTCAGTGCGGCATAGTCGATGCCGAGCGCCTCGATCCGGCTCTGGCCGGCGGGCGTCAGCGCCAAGTCGTCACCGGTGATCTCGATCTGCTTCTCGGCAATCAGGCTGTCATACATGCGTACGCCATAGTCGCCGGCGAGATGATTGTAGCAAACGCGCGCCTTCCGGAGCGCCGGATCCTTCGGGCCTGGTCGATGGCGGTTCATGCCGCGGCTTGCGGCAAAACCCATCAGGTTCTCGAGCATCAGCCCGACTTCGTCCTCGGCGAGTTGGAAATAGCGGTGCCGTCCCTGCTTGCGCTGGGTGAGCAGGCCCCCCGCCTCGAGCTTGGAAAGGTGGGAACTGGCGGTCTGCAGCGTGATGCCGGCGTGGGTCGCAAGTTCGGTCGCCGTCAGGGCACGGCCGGCCATCAGCGCCGTCAGCATGTTGGCGCGGGCGGGATCGCCGATCAGCGATCCGATGAGAGCGATGTCAGGACCTTCCTTCATACTTCGATCGTAGTCGAAGCATCCCTGTCAAACAAGCGGGCATACTCCACTCATCGAAGGCCCGCAAAATGCCGTGGCCACAAGGAGACGACGATGATCACCTGCTTCATCCGCTACGAAATCGATCCCTTCAAGAAGGAGGAGTTCGCCACCTATTCGCGCAACTGGGGCGAGGCGATCCCGCGCTGCGGCGCTGATCTCATCGGCTATTTCGGACCACACGAGGGTTCGGCGACAACGGCCTACGGGGTCTACAACATCGAGAGCCTCGCGGCTTACGAGGCCTATCGCGCCCGGCTTGCCGCCGATCCGCTCGGCCGAGAGAATTATGCCTTTTCCCGCCGCGAGCGGTTTATCCTGAAGGAGGAGCGAATCTTCCTGAAGAACGTATCTATGTCTGCTGGAGGTAAGTGAAACATGATTGCCGTCATCTTCGAAGTCCTGCCAGCCGAGGGTCGTCGCGACACCTATCTCGGCATTGCCGCCGATCTGCGCCCTTTGCTTGACGGCATCGATGGCTTCATCTCGATCGAGCGGTTCCAGAGTCTCGCCAATCCCGACAAGGTGCTGTCCCTATCCTTCTGGCGCGACGAGGAGGCGGTGAAGGCTTGGCGGAACGGCGCCGAACATCGCGCTGCGCAGGATGCGGGACGCCATGGCGTCTTTGCCGACTATCGCCTGCGCATCGCCTCCGTCATCCGTGATTACGGGCTGAACGAGCGCCGTGAAGCGCCGGCCGACAGCCGCACCTTTCACGACGCCAAATGAAACGCCGCTGCAAAAGTTCTCACTAACATGGCGTGAATACGAACTTTTTCGGAACGGCCTTCAGGCTTTGGTAACCATCTTCGGTAACCATAAGCTCCATAGTCCGTTCCGAGTAAGCGTATTTGCGAGTTGTCCATGTCTTCAGTTGTTTCGCTTGCCGAAGTCTCCCGCTCCACCCGCCCGCTGGGCTGGCTCGACAGCATCATCAAGGGTGACTGCGTTGCGGCGCTCAATGCGCTTCCCGACAATTCGGTCGACGTCGTTTTCGCCGACCCGCCCTACAACCTCCAGCTCGGCGGCATGCTGACCCGTCCCGATCAGTCGGTGGTCGATGCCGTCGATGACGAATGGGATCAGTTCGCCTCCTTCGAGGCCTATGACGCCTTCACCCGCGCCTGGCTGCTCGCCTGCCGCCGCGTGCTGAAGCCGACCGGCACGCTCTGGGTCATCGGCTCCTACCACAACATCTTCCGCGTCGGCGCCATCCTGCAGGACCTGCACTTCTGGATCCTCAACGATATCATCTGGCGCAAGACCAACCCGATGCCGAACTTCAAGGGTCGCCGGTTCCAGAACGCCCATGAAACGCTGATCTGGGCGACGCCGAACGCAAATGCCAAGGGCTACACCTTCAACTACGATGCGATGAAGGCGGCCAATGACGACGTGCAGATGCGCTCCGACTGGCTGTTTCCGATCTGCTCCGGTCACGAGCGCTTGAAGGGCGACGACGGCAAGAAGGTGCATCCGACGCAGAAGCCGGAAGCACTGCTCGCCCGTATCCTCATGGCCTCCACCAAGCCTGGCGACGTCGTGCTCGATCCCTTCTTCGGCTCCGGCACGACCGGTGCCGTCGCCAAGCGCCTCGGCCGCCATTTCGTCGGCATCGAGCGCGAGCAGGATTATATCGACGCGGCATCGGCACGCATCGACGCGGTCGAACCGCTCGGCAAGGCCATGCTGTCGGTGATGACCGGCAAGAAGGCCGAACCGCGTGTCGCCTTCAACACGCTGATCGAAAGCGGGCTGATCAAGCCCGGCACGGTGCTCACGGACGCCAAGCGCCGCTACAGCGCGATCGTCCGCGCCGACGGCACGGTCGCTTCCGGCGGCGAGGCCGGCTCAATTCACCGCCTGGGCGCCAAGGTCCAGGGGCTTGATGCATGCAACGGATGGACATTCTGGCACTTCGAAGACGGGAACACCCTGAAGCCCATCGACGAACTCAGAACCGTCATTCGAAATGATCTGGCAAAGCTGAACTGATCAACCAGTTCGCCGGATCCTTCGAAAAGCGCTCCGACCGGTTTTTGTACCTTCAGTCCCGGAAGGAGTGCTTTAAATGCCCGGAATCCTCAAAAACGGGATTCCGGGCATTTGTATGTTCCCGGTATGCTTGCCGGAACGGCTGACGCGATAGGCAACGAAGCTTCGCCTGATTGCCAGTCCTTGCGTCCGGAAATAGGGTTCGGAGAAACCAGTCTTCACCCGAACAAGGGGTGCCTTCCGCATGACCTTGCCCGATCGACTCAAGCGCGTGAAGCAATGGGCGCGTCAAATCAAACGCGATGTCGTAGCACTCTGGTTCGCTGCACGAGACCCTCGAACGCCGCTTTCAGCGAAATTCGTTGCCGGCGCCGTGGCGGCCTATGCGCTGTCGCCGGTCGACTTGATCCCCGATTTCATTCCGGTGCTCGGCTACCTTGATGATCTGGTCATCGTTCCGCTCGGCATCCTGTTGGCGGTGCGTCTCGTGCCGCCGGCGCTGATGCACGAATTTCGGGAGCGGGCGACGGCACAGGAGGGGCGCCCGTCCAGCCGCGGCGGTCTGGTCGCGATCCTATGCATCTGGCTGGTGGTCGCAGCGCTTGCTGGCTGGGTGGTGTGGCGCATGGTTTCGGCCGAAAGCTGACAATACCGCACTTAGCTGGCCATCGGCTGGCTTTCGGCGAGACGGCCTGCGTCAGGGATGGATGCCGTAGGCGACGAGGTCGGCCTTCAGTTTCTCCGGATCGACGAAGTGTACCGCATGCCAGCCGGCGAGCCGTGCGGCTTCGACATTCGGCACGCTGTCGTCGATGAAGAGCGTGGCCGAGGGGGTAAGCCCGAAGGTGCGGGTGTGCGTCTCGTAGATGGCAATATCGGGTTTAATCAGCTTCACGTCGCCCGAAACCGTGACGCCGCGCGGCAATGTCAGGAAGGGATAGAGCTGCTGGGCCTCACGGAACGTATCAGAGGCGAAATTGGTCAGCATGGTCACGTCGCGCCCTTCGGCGATCAGCCGCTCCAGCAGCGAGACCGTTTCGACATAGGCGTGCGGCACCATCTCCTGCCAATGCTTGCGGAACGCACGGATCTGCTCTTCGCGTTCCGGATGGTCTTTGATCAAAAGCGCTTCGGCTTCCTCCCAGGGGCGGCCACGGTCCTGCTCGATGTTCCAGTCATGGGTGCAGACATTGGCGAAGAACCATTCGCGCTCGGCCTCGTCCGGAATGATGCGGCTATAGGGCAGGTTGGGGTCATAGTGGATCAGCACCTTGCCGATGTCGAAGACGATATGGCGGATATCGATGCTGCTCATAGCTGCATTCCTTGCTCGATCTTTCAGCGTTCAGCCTTGAAGGCGTCAGGGATCGCCTGGGTGATCGCCTTTTTCATGACCGTCGGCAGCGCCTGGGCCCCGAGGGAGTGAACGGGTTCCCACCAGCCGTCGCCCTCCGCTCCGGCGCGCGCGACATTGGCGCGGTAGACGGAGAGACGCAACTCGAAATGTGTGAAGACGTGGCTGATGGTTCCGCAGTCTTCCCAGGGCGCAACGAAGGGTTGGGAGGCGAGCGAGGTGTCGCCGTCCTGTCGCGATGTCCAGTCGGTGCCGGGTACCTCGGTCATGCCGCCAAGAAGGCCGGTTTCGACCCGCTTGCGCAGATAGACGGCATTGTCGGCATCGATCGCGACGAAGGCCGCGCCGCGCCGAAGTGGCTTTTCTTTCTTCTGCGCCTTGCGCGGAAAGGTCTCGGGATCGGCAACCGAGAGTGCGCGACAGTGCGCACGGAAGGGACAGAGCGAGCAGGCAGGCCGCTTCGGCGTGCAGATCGTCGCGCCGAGGTCCATCATCGCCTGGGCGAAATCGCCCGGACGATCATCAGGCGTGAGGATGGCGACGCGCGCCCGCATTTCGGGCTTCGCTGCCGGCAGGGGCGCTTCGATCGCATAGAGGCGCGAGATCACCCGCTCGACATTTCCGTCGAGTACGGCGCTCTTGCGATTGAAGGCAATCGCCGCGATCGCGGCTGCGGTGTAATCGCCGATGCCCGGAAGGGATTTCAGCCCGTCTTCCGTGTCGGGAAAACGGCCACCGTGACTGTTCGCGACGGCTTCGGCACATTTCTTCAGGTTGCGGGCACGGGCATAATAGCCGAGCCCGGCCCAGGCCTTCATCACGTCCTCGTTCTCGGCGCGCGCCAGGTCCTCGACTGTCGGCCACAGCGACAGGAACTTCTCGAAATAGGCCTTCACTGCCTGGACCGTCGTCTGCTGCAGCATGACCTCCGACAGCCAGACGTGATAGGGATCGGCAACGATCCCTCGGCTCGCCATAGGCGGAGAGACCCGCCAGGGCAGGTCGCGGTGGTGCCTGTCGTACCATTCCAAAAGTAGGGGAGCGGCGTCGGCCGCTGGGATTGAATCGTGCATGATTTGCCGGGAGTTCTCTTTCCGGCCTATACTTGGCGAAGCGGAGCCGCGGCATCAAGGCTCAATCGACGTTGCATACAGAAAGTCGCTTTCGTGAGTGAGCAGAAGCCCCGCAAGGGTGTCGTCCAGATCAGCGAAGTCGCCAACGGCCTGATCGACCCCGTCCTCGCCAAGCGGGCAGGCATCAACACCATGCTGCTCGGCTCCTGGGACGAAATTGCCGGGGAAGGCTTCGCCGATTGCACGCGGCCGGAGAAGATCGCCTGGCCGCGCCGCGCCTCGGAAATCTCGGGTGAGGGCGGCTACCAGCCGGGCGTGTTGACGGTCGCTTGTGAAGGCGCACGTGCGCTCTTCCTGACCCATGCCCAGGGCGAACTGATCCAGCGCATCAACGGTTTCTTCGGTTTCTATGCCATCGGCCAACTGCGCATCGTTCAGAAGCCCGTGTCGCCGCAGCACAAACACCGTGGCAAGCCGAAGCCACTTTCGGGCGAGCCCGCGCGCCGGCTGGAAGCGATGGTCGAGGGCATAGAGAGCGAAGAACTGAAGGCGGCTTTGCGTCGGCTTGGGACGGCCGTGCTCGCGCCGCGTCGGCGGTAGGGCCATCAGCCGGTCACAATTCTTTGAATTCTGTTGACGACCGGCCACTTGCCGCCCCGCGCGCAGCAAGATATCGAATCCGCACCATAAATCCCTCCGAACACGGGTCAAATTCATGTCCGCTTCCGCAATGAACCTTACGAAACGCCTGCTCAGCGGTGCCGCCATCGCAACCGTCGCCCTGGTGCTTGCTGCCTGCAGCGACGAAAAGAAGGAAACGGCATCAACCGCGCCGACCGAGGCGAGCGAGACGGCGGCAAATCCCGCTACGGACGCCATCACCACGGCATCGACGGCCGCGGCCCCGGCAAGCACCGAAGCAAAGCCGGCTGCAGGCACCGAAGTCGCTCAGTCGACCGCCGCTCCCGTGAAGGTCGAGCTTCCTTCTTCGGAAGGCTCGGTCGATCAGGCCAAGCTGCTTGAGCCGGGCGTCCTGCCGGAAATGGCGCTGGGCGAAGCCAATGCGCCGGTCACCATCGTCGAATACATGTCGATGACCTGCCCGCACTGCGCGGCCTTCCACAACAACACGTTCGAAGCGATCAAGACGAAGTACATCGATAGCGGCAAGGTCCGCTTCATCGTGCGCGAATTCCCGTTCGATCCGCGCGCGGCTGCCGCCTTCATGCTGGCGCGTTGCGCGCCGGAAGGCCAGTACTTCCCGATGATCTCCATGCTCTTCAAGCAGCAGCAGCAGTGGGCCGCGGCCCAGAATGGCCGTGATGCGCTGTTGCAGATGTCCAAACTCGCCGGTTTTACACAGGAGAGCTTCGAGGCCTGCTTGACGAACCAAAAACTTCTGGATGATGTGAACTCTGTCATGCAGCGGGGCGCAAAGGATTTCGGCGTACAGTCGACGCCGACCTTCTTCGTCAATGGTGAGCACTATTCGGGGGACATGTCGGTTGACGTTATGTCGGCCCTCATCGACAGCAAGCTCTGATCCTTCGCTTTTCCTGAAAACGGGCGACGGCAGCAGCCGTGCGCCCGTTTTTTTCGTTTCGCGGCGCTGTAGAGGGGGGTATCTCGTCGCCCCAGCGTCGCCCGCATGAAGTTCAACAAGCTCCGCCTGCTCGGCTTCAAATCTTTCGTCGAACCGACCGAGTTCATCATTGAGCGGGGCCTGACCGGCGTCGTCGGACCGAATGGTTGCGGCAAGTCGAACCTCGTCGAAGCGCTGCGCTGGGTGATGGGGGAGAACTCCTACAAGAACATGCGCGCCTCCGGCATGGACGACGTGATCTTTTCCGGATCCGGCAACCGCCCGGCGCGCAACACGGCGGAAGTCGGCCTCTATCTCGACAACGGCGATCGCACGGCACCGGCCGCTTTCAACGACAGTGACGAGATCCAGGTGACGCGCCGTATCGAGCGCGAACAGGGCTCCGTTTACCGCATCAATGGCAAGGAAGCGCGCGCCAAGGATGTGCAGCTCCTCTTTGCCGATGCCTCGACCGGCGCGCGCTCTCCGTCGATGGTCGGGCAAGGGCGTATCGGTGAGCTGATCGCCGCCAAGCCGCAGGCGCGTCGGCAACTCCTCGAAGAAGCAGCCGGCATCTCCGGCCTGCACTCGCGCCGCCATGAGGCGGAACTGCGCCTCCGAGCAGCCGAGACCAATCTCGAGCGCCTTGACGACGTAACCTCGCAGCTCGAAAGCCAGATCGAGAGCCTCAAGCGCCAGTCGCGTCAGGCCAATCGCTTCAAGATGCTTTCGGCCGACATCCGCAAGCACGAGGCGATCCTGTTCCATATCCGCTGGGTGCACGCCAAGGAGGCGGAAGCGGACGCGACGAGCCAGCTCAATCAGATCACGTCGCTGGTCGCGGAAAAGGCGCAAGCGCAGATGCAGGCGGCGAAGGATCAGGCGATTGCCAGCCTGAAGCTGCCGGAGCTGCGCGAGAATGAAGCGCGGTTCGCGGCAGCACTTCAACGCCTGCAGATCGCCCGCTCGCAGCTCGAAGAAGATGCCGGCCGGATCCTGAGGCGGCGCGACGAGTTGCAGCGCCGTCTGGCGCAGCTTGCAGAAGATATCGCCCGCGAAGAGAGGCTCGTCGTCGACAATGCCGGCATCCTGTCGCGGCTCGACGAGGAAGAAGCCGAGCTCAGCGACATGCTGGCCGAGGCCGACGACCGTGCGACGGAAGCGCGCGAACGGCTGCAGGAGGCGAACGAAAAGCTCGCCGGCAACGAAGCGCTGTTGGCGCGGCTGACCGCTGAGCGTGCCGAGGCGCAGGCCGGCCGCAACCAGCTCGAACGCACTCTCCGTGATCTCTCGGAGCGACAGGCCCGGCTTGCCCGCCAGCTTGCTGATCAGTCGCGCGATCTCGACGAGCTCGACCGGCAGATGGCCGCGCTTCCCGATCCGCATGAGAAACAGGGCCAGGTCGAGGTCGCCGAAGCCGCGCTCGAAGAAGCCGAAACCAATGTGCTTGCGATTGAGGAAGCACTGGCAGAGGCGCGTCGCGCCGAGGTCGAGGCACGTCCGCCGGTTGATCGTTCACGCGCTACTCTCAACGGCATCGAAACCGAAGCGCGCACGATCCGGCGGATGCTGGAAGCGGCATCGGGCGGCACCTATCCTGCCGTCGTCGAGGAGATGAAGGTCGACCGAGGCTTCGAAATCGCGCTCGGCGCAGCCCTTGGCGACGATCTCGATTCCCCGCTCGAAACGGACGCGCCGGCCCATTGGCGGGCGCTGGGAAATCATGCCGGCGATGCCGGCCTGCCGGAGGGCGTTACGT
Organism: Ensifer sp. EB106-03-01-XG145; assembly: GCF_058792075.1. Taxonomy (NCBI): domain Bacteria; kingdom Pseudomonadati; phylum Pseudomonadota; class Alphaproteobacteria; order Hyphomicrobiales; family Rhizobiaceae; genus Ensifer; species Ensifer sp. EB106-03-01-XG145. The sequence continues at coordinate 938,733 of NZ_JBYTEC010000001.1, forward strand.
CGCTGATTGCGCATGTGAAAGCGCCGGATGCGCTGACCCGCGCGCTGAAGCAGATCGGCATTGTCGCAAGCGAAGCGGACGCGGAACGGCTGCTGCCGCTGTTGAAGCCGGGCCAGAGCCTCGTCACCAAGCAGGGCTCCGTCTGGCGCTGGGACGGGCACGTGACCGGCTCCGAGGCGCCGAGTGCGGCCGCCCTGCGACTGGCCCAGAAGAACCGGCTGGCAGAACTCGATGCCGAAGCCGAGGGCGCAGCAGAGGCGCTGCGCCGCGCCGAGGCCGAACTTGCGGCCGCCGGTACACGCATCCACGCCGAAGACGAAAGACTGCGGCTCTCGCGCGATGCGCAGCGCATGATCACGCGGCAGCTAGCTGAAGCCCGTGACGCCCTTGCTGCCGCCGAGCGCGCCTCCGGCGATCTTGCTCGCCGCCGTGCGGTGTTGGCGGAAACGCGCAGCCAGATCGAGGTCCAGGTCGAGGAAGTGGCCGAGCAGATCGAGACGGCCAACGACGCACTGACGGATGCGCCCGATCTCTCCGAACTCGAATTGAAACTGCGCACCCAGACGGCCGACGTCGCCGCCGATCGTGCCGCAGTTGCCGAGGCCCGTGCCGCCCATGACGGCCTGGCGCGCGAGAACGAGGCCCGCCAGCGGCGCATCACCGCGATAGCCAACGAGCGCCAGACTTGGAAGGCGCGCGCCGCCAGCGCCGAAGAGCATATCTCCACGCTACGCGACCGCGAAGCCGAAGCCCGCGACGAAGTGGAAGAGCTGATCGACGCGCCTGACGAGTTCGATGACAAGCGCCGCGCGTTGATGAACGAATTGCAGAAGGCAGAAGCCGCACGGCGCGAGGCGGCTGACCTTCTCGCTGAGGCCGAAAATCACCAGCGCGAGGCGGATCGGCTGGCGGCGACGGCACTGTCCGAGCTTGCGGAATCGCGCGAGAAGCGCGGCCGCGCAGAGGAGCGGCTGGTTTCGGCCCGTGAGCGCCGCGTCGAAATCGAAGCGCGCATCCAGGAAGCGCTCTCCTGTGCGCCGCACGAGGTGATGCGCCTGACCGGGCTTGCCGTCGACGAGGCGCTGCCCGACATGCGCAACATCGAGCGTGAACTCGAGCGGTTGAAGATCGAACGCGAACGGCTCGGCGCCGTCAACCTGCGTGCCGAGGAGGAGCAGAAGGAGCTTTCCGAAAAGCTCGCCCTTCTCCTTAGGGAGCGCGACGACGTCATCGAGGCGATCCGCAAGCTCAGGAGCGCCATCCAGAACCTGAACCGCGAGGGCCGCGAGCGCCTGATCGCTGCGTTCGATGTCGTCAACGTCCAGTTCCAGCGGCTGTTCACCCACCTCTTCGGCGGCGGCACCGCCGAGCTGCAGCTGATCGAGAGCGACGATCCGCTGGAAGCGGGCTTGGAAATCCTCGCTCGCCCGCCAGGCAAGAAGCCGCAGACCATGACGCTGCTTTCGGGCGGTGAGCAGGCGCTGACGGCGATGGCGCTGATCTTTGCGGTGTTCCTGACGAATCCGGCGCCGATCTGCGTGCTCGACGAAGTGGATGCACCGCTCGACGATCACAATGTCGAGCGCTACTGCAACCTGATGGACGAGATGGCGGCCTCGACCGAGACCCGCTTCATCATCATCACCCACAACCCGATCACCATGGCCCGCATGAACCGCCTCTTCGGCGTGACCATGGCCGAGCAGGGCGTGTCCCAACTCGTCTCCGTCGACCTGCAGACGGCAGAGCGTTTGAGGGAAGTGGTGTAGCCACTCACTCGAATTCGGTGATGAACCCCGGCACCGGCCGCAACGCATCGCGCGCTCCCCAGGTATCGATGTAGGCGGCCAGGGGGACTTTGTTTGCGCGATATGCCGCATATAGCGTCGCAGCGCCTGCCTTCTCCGGCGGTCGCCTGAACCACCTGCTGTAGGTGACAACGGCGCCCGTCACCCAGGTCCATGCGTCGCCGATGCCGTTCTCGTTGACGAGCCCGAGCCAGGGTCCGACGCGGCGATGTTCCCCGCCTTCGAACAGGCTGTTGAAGAACCTGGCGTCCGTGTTTACCAGCGAGGCGACGAACGCATTTTCGTCACTGGATTCAATCGTGGCAAGGTGACCGCCGCAGCGTTCGGCAGTCGCCTTGGCTTCCTGCCAGCTGATCTGCTGCGCATTGTAGGCGGCCGCGTAGAGGCGCCCGTCGAACATGCCGTAGGTCAAGGACAACGGCGACAGGCAACGCACCATGGCCACCACTGCCGCATCCTCAAGCCCCTCGAGATCGGCGGCATCATAGCGGCGTGCGATTGCAGCCGAGAGGATTTGGTGGTCGACGCGAGCAAATCCCAGGCCCAGGGCGGCGCTGGTCTCCTGGTCGAGAAATCCGGATTGCGTCAGACCGCGGGCTGTCTGAAACGAGGTTACCGCCCGGCGCGTCTGGCCACCGAAGGTCCCGTCTGTCTGGCCCGTATCGAACCCTTCGCTGCGCAATGCCTCTTGCGCGCTTGAACGCTTTTCCCTGCTGTCGAACACCTTTTGCTCCTGCGCCATCGCTACCAATGGCGACCGCAGGTCGTCAATTGCTCCGAGACGCCGAACGGATTGGCGGGCTGCGTCGGCGTAGCTGCCGCTGCCATGTTTGGCTATGAAGCGTTTCCAGGTTCGAATGGTGTCGACACGCATCGCCTTGCCAAAGTCGAGCGCGGCGAGATCCACGGTGGTCGCCGCCGAATGGGCAGGCTCTCTAACGGTTGTGTCGCGGCCGAGATAGAACTCCAGATCGAGCGAAGACAGAATCTGCGGTGACTGTTTCCCGTCCGTCTCTGAGCGTACTTCCCGGATCACGCGCTTGAAGGCCGTGCCGATTTCAAGGCCAGGGCCGGAGAGATTGGCGATCAGCGCACGGGTAAAGGGTGAGTGCCCGTCGGTGCCGTCTGCGGCGACCTGTCCGGGTGCCGCGGCAAAGGCCACGAGCGTGCCTGCACCCTGTGTGTCAATCGGTGCGAGCCCCCTGATGGCGCCACCGCGGCTTGCGCCCTCCACTTCGCGATTGAGCCGGTCTGCGAGCGGATTGTTGCGGCAGGCATCGAGGAAGATCAGCGAGATCTTCGCACGCTTTTCCAACGCGTTGACAATTTCGGAGAGTGCCATGGTTTCGGCTGGCACGTCGAATTCGCTTTCGAGCCTCGCATCGGTTGCGACAAGGAAATTATCGCCGTGCAGCTGCATGCCATGTCCGGCGTAGTAAAACAGTGCAACGTCTTTGGGGCCGATCTTGCGCGAAAAGCGCGCAAGCGCCTCGGCGAGACCCCTGCGATTTGTATTGAGCACGAGGTCGGCCTCAAAGCCCTGGTCATCGAGGAAGGTCTTGAACGCTTCGGCGTCGCGCGAAGCATTGGGCAGAATACCTGCAACGACGTAGTTGCTCATGCCGACGATCAGCGCCAACCGTTTGCCGTCCTCCTCGGCGAGGGCGTGCCCGACTGCAAGCAGGACGATCAGGGCCGAGAAGACCCAGGACGTGAGTTTTGTACGCCATTTCATGACCTACCCTCCGAGCCTTTGAGCCTGAACGGATTGCCATGACGGGACATTCTTGAATGCACCCCATCGCCGGAATCGATATGCGTGACTACTCAAATTCAAGAACGAGGCTCGGGGACATGTTGATGAGCCCCATGTCTTGCCACGTGTTGAGGTAGGTACTCCTCATGTCTTGCCGGCCGTCACGCTGGGTAAAATACATCGCGGAATCGGCGCCCGGCTTGAATTCGTATGGCGCGCCTGGGACCCATTTTGTGTAAGTCATCGCCTCGCCGCTGTCCCAGTGCCAGCCGCCTTTTGGCTCCTTGCCTTGCGGGTCCTGAACCAGGCCAATCCACGGCCCGATTTTGTAGCTGATGTTGTCCGGAGCGTAGTAGCCCATATCGAAAAAGCCCGGGTCGGCGTTAAACAGCGATGCGATAAAGGCATTTTCCGCGTCCGATGTGATCGAGGCAAGATATGTGCCGCAGTTCTTGGCGACGGTTTCGGCATAGGGTGCGCGAGTCGACCCCGTTCGTGCCACGACATAGAGATGGCCCCCGAAAGCACCATAGACGGAGGGCTCGTGACCCAGGCATTTTATGGCGGCAAGGACGCGTTCGTCCGTTTCGAGCCCGGTAAGGTCGTCGATGTCATAGATTCGCGCCGTCGTTGAACTGTATATGCCCTCTGCCCTGTCGTTGACCTTTATGCCAAGGGCTGCTGCAGTGAGCTCGGTGATGAAACCGCTCGCCGGCTGACGGTTGGTGCTTTGGAAGCGTTTGATCGCTTCGCGTGTCTGTCCGCCGAAAACGCCGTCGGCCACGCCGGATGCAAAGCCCTTGGCTGCGAGTGCTAGCTGGACGTTTTTGCGCTGTTGCTTGTCCGGCAAGAGCCGCGCTTCTACCGACAGCGGAAGATGCGACTGGTTGCGCACCGCTGCGGGTTCGATCTGTGCCAGTGTCTGGCGCGCGAGTTGCGCATACTCGCCGGTGCGGTGCTTTTCGACGAAGAAGTGCCAGATCCGTGGCGTGCCGATCCTCAGGGCCTTCTTGAAATCCGCTTCCGCCCCAAGCGCAGCCGGGCCGACTGCCGGTGCCTGTATTGCAGGCAGGGTGGCATTGGTATGCGGCACTATCATCTCCGGCCCGAAGTAGAATTCCAGCGACAGGGAGGACAGGATTTGCGGCTGCTGTTTGCCCTGCGTTTCCTTGCGCACGTCGCGAACGACCCGCTTGAAAGCGGTGCCGACCTCAAGGCCAGCGCCGGAGAGATTGGCGATCAGCGCGCGGGTGAACGGCGAATGTCCGTCGGTTCCGTCGGCGGCGACCTGGCCAGGGGCGGCGGCGAAGGCGACGAGCGTTCCGCCACCCTGCGTCTCGATCGGCGCCAATCCTCTGGTTGCGCCGCCGCGGGTGGCACCCTCAACTTCGCGCGTGAGTCTTTCGGCGAGTGGGTTGTTGCGGCAGGCGTCGAGGAAGACCATCGATATCCTGGCACGTTTCTCCAGTGCATTGATGATCTCGGAAAGCGCTACGGTTTCGGCCGGGACGTCGAATTCGCTCTCAAGCTTTGCATCGGTCCCGACGAGGAAGTTTTCGCCGCGCAGCTGCATGCCGTGCCCGGCGTAGTAGAACAGGGCTGTGTCTTCAGGCCCGATCTTGCGCGAAAAGTTTGAAAGCGCGCCGGCGAGACCCTTGCGATCCGCGTTGAGCACGAGGTCGGTTTCAAATCCCTGGCCCTTGAGGAAGGCGTCGAACGCTTCGGCATCACGTGAGGCATTGGGCAGCGTTCCGGCAACGACGTAGTTGCTCATGCCGACGATCAGCGCCAGCCGTTTGCCACTTCCTTCGGCAAGAGCGTTCCCTGCAGCAAATAGGACCATCAGCGCCGAGAGGAGCCAAAATCTCAGATCCGCACGCCATTTCATGACCTACCCTCCGAGCCCTCGAGACTGAAACGGATTGCCATGACGGGATATTCATGGATGCGTCCCCATCGCGTGAATTATATTAGATAATTGTGATTTATCCAGTTATGCGGGCGTGCCGACCTGCGCGGTGGTCCAGGCAGTCACTCGAATTCGAGAATGAGACCGCCCGTTCCGTCGGTTGGCCCCATATCGTCCCAGGTGTCGACATAGACGGACTTCGTGTCGGCTCTGCCGTTGCGGTGCGCGTAGTACATGCCGATATCGTCGCCCTTCTTGCCCTCGTTCGGCATGTCCTGGAACCATTTCGTGTAGGTCAGCGGCTTGCCGTTATCCCAGTGCCAGCCGCCCTTGGGCTCCTTGCCCTGTGGATCTTGCGTAAGGCCGATCCATGGGCCCATCTTGTAGCTGACGTTTCCGGTGGGATCGTAGCCCGTCTGGAAGAACCTTTGGTCGGCGTTGAAAAGCGAGGCGACGAAAGTGTTCTCTTCTTGAGAGGAAATCGCCGCAAGATGCGCGCCGCAACCGCTGGCTATCCCGCGCGCGTAAACTGCCAGAATCGTACCCGTTTGCACGGCGACATAGAGATGCCCGCCGAACGCGCCGTATACGGTATCGAAGTGGCGCAGGCAGGTTAAAGCCTCCAGAACACGTTTATCGGTTTCGAGACCTTCGAGGTTGGCAACATCGTAGCGTCGGGCTTTGGTCGCGCTGTAGATGCCTTCCGCGCTGTCGTTGACCTTGATGCCGAGGGCTGCTGCGGTGCGCTCGGTAATGAAACCGCTCGCCGGCTGGCGGTTGGTGCTTTGGAAGAGTTTGATCGCTTCGCGCGTCTGTCCACCGAAAACGCCATCGGCCGTGCCCGCCGCAAATCCCTGGGCGGCAAGTGCGAGCTGGACGTTTCGCCGCTTGTCTTTGTCCGGCAACAGCCGTGCTTCGACGGATTGTGGCAGATGAGACTGGTTGCGCACCGCCGCGGGCTCGATCTGTGCCAGCGTCTGGCGAGCGAGTTCCGCATATTCGCCGGTGCGATGCTTTTCGATGAAGAAGTGCCAGATCCGAGGCGTGCCGATCCTCAAGGCCTTCTTGAAATCTGCTTCGGCCTCCAGTCCTTCGGGGTCTATGGCCGGTACCGCAACGGCCGGCAGGGCGGCCTGGATCTGCGGCGCGGCCGCTTCCGGTCCGAAATAGAATTCGAGCGAAAGCGATGACAGGATCTGAGGCTGCTGCTTGCCCTGCGTTTCCTTGCGCACGTCGCGAACGACGCGTTTGAAAGCAGTGCCGACCTCCAGGCCAGCGCCGGAGAGATTGGCGATCAGAGCGCGCGTAAACGGCGAGTGCCCGTCGGTTCCATCGGCGGCCACTTGCCCGGGCGCGGCGGCAAAGGCGATGAGCGTGCCGGCACCCTGGGTCTCGATCGGCGCCAACCCTCTGGTCGCGCCGCCGCGGGTGGCGCCTTCGACTTCGGTATTCAGCCGGTTGGCGAGCGGGTTGTTGCGGCAGGCATCGAGGAAGATCATCGATATCCGGGCACGCTTCTCCAGCGCGGTAATGATCTCGGACAGGGCTATGGTTTCGGCGGGAACATCGAACTCGCTCTCGAGCTTAGCATCCGTGCCGATGAGAAAGTTCTCGCCGTGCAACTGCATGCCATGGCCGGCGTAGTAGAAGAGGGCGACATCCTCCGGGCCGATTTTGCGCGAAAAGCTTGAAAGCGCGGCCGCAAGGCCCCTGCGATCCGCGTTGAGCACAAGATCGGTTTCAAATCCCTGCCCGTTGAGGAAGGTGCCGAATGCTTCGGCGTCGCGTGAGGCGTTGGGCAGCGTTCCTGCCGCCACGTAGTTCGTCATGCCGACGACGAGCGCAAGCCGCTTGCCGCTCTCCTCGGCGAGGCCATGCCCGACCACGAGCAAGACCATCGCGACCGAGAGGAGCCAGGATCTCACTTTCGCACGCCATTGCATGACCTACCCTCCAAGCCCACGGGACTGAAACGGATCGCCATGACGGGATATTCTTGGATGCGCCCCATCGCGTGCATTTATATTAGGTTTTTATAATGGATCGGGCAATGTCGACACTCAAGCCTCTGGCGGGCATTTGTGGTGCCGATAGAAGAGGCAAAGCCCATGTTGTGCGGGTTCTGCCCCTCGGCCTGCCAATATGTTGCATTGTTACAGAAAATGATGCGGTGCAGCATAAATCTTCGCCGGATGCATTTTCAGCCTGAAGCATATACTGTAAATCGTCATAAAACACTGTATCTGGGTGGAGAGCAGGCATGACGAAATGGGTTTACACCTTCGGTGGGGGCAAGGCCGAAGGACGTGCAGGTGACCGCGAGCGGTTGGGTGGCAAGGGCGCAAACCTTGCCGAGATGTGCAACCTCGGCTTGCCGGTGCCGCCTGGCCTGACCATCGTCACCGATGCCTGCAACAACTTCTTCGACAACGACAGGCAAATGCCTGACGGCCTGCACGATCAGGTGCGCGAGGGTATCCGCCGGATGGAGGAGGTGACGGGCCGCGTCTTCGGCGACACCAGCCATCCCTTGCTGCTTTCGGTTCGCTCCGGTGCCCGCGCCTCGATGCCGGGCATGATGGATACAGTTCTCAATCTTGGGCTCAACGACGAGTCGGTGCACGCGCTCGGCCATGACGCCGGCGACGCGCGCTTTGCCTGGGACAGCTACCGTCGCTTCATCCAGATGTATGGCGACGTGGTCATGGGCGTCGATCACGACGTCTTCGAGGAAATCCTCGAAGATGAGAAAGCGCGTCTCGGCCACGAACAGGACACCGAGCTTTCCGCCGTCGAGTGGCAGCATGTCATCTCCCGCTACAAGGAGGCGATCGAAGAGGCGCTCGGCGAGCCGTTTCCGCAGGATCCGGAAGTACAGCTTTGGGGCGCCATCGGCGCCGTCTTCTCAAGCTGGATGAACGCGCGCGCGGTGACCTATCGTCATCTGCACGGAATTCCGGCTGCCTGGGGCACGGCGGTCAACGTCCAGGCGATGGTCTTCGGCAATCTCGGCAATGCGTCGGCAACCGGCGTCGCCTTCACCCGCAATCCGTCGACCGGCGAGAGCGAACTCTACGGCGAGTTCCTCGTCAACGCGCAAGGCGAAGACGTTGTTGCCGGCATTCGCACGCCGCAAAACATCACCGAGGCCGCGCGTCTCGCCTCCGGTTCCGACAAGCCGTCGCTCGAAAAGCTGATGCCGGAAGCCTTCGCCGAGTTTCGGTCGATCTGTGATACGCTCGAGCGGCACTACCGCGACATGCAGGATCTCGAATTCACCATCGAGCGCGGCACGCTCTGGATGCTGCAGACGCGCTCGGGCAAGCGCACCGCCAAGGCGGCGCTGAAGATCGCCGTCGATATGGCGGAGGAGGGGCTGATTTCCGAGCAGGAGGCCGTCGCCCGCATCGATCCGGCGTCGCTCGACCAGCTGCTGCATCCGACGATCGATCCGCATGCGCGGCGCGACATCATCGGCTCCGGCCTGCCGGCCTCGCCAGGTGCTGCGACCGGTGAAATCGTCTTTACCTCCGAGGAGGCGGTGCAGGCCGACAAGGAAGGCCGCAAGGTCATACTCGTGCGCGTCGAGACCAGCCCGGAAGACATTCACGGCATGCACGCCGCCGAAGGCATCCTGACGACCCGCGGCGGCATGACCAGCCATGCGGCTGTCGTTGCCCGCGGCATGGGCACGCCTTGCGTTTCCGGCGCCGGCAGCATCCGCGTCGATCTTCGCAACGAATTGCTGACGGCCGGAAGCGTGACGCTCCGCAAGGGCGACATCATCACCATCGACGGCTCGTCCGGCCAGGTGCTGAAAGGGTCGATCGCCATGCTGCAGCCGGAGCTTTCCGGCGACTTCGGCAAGATCATGGCCTGGGCGGATGCCAGCCGCCGCATGACTGTCAGAACCAATGCCGAAACCCCGGCGGATGCGCGCGCGGCGCGCTCCTTCGGCGCCGAGGGCATCGGCCTCTGCCGCACCGAGCACATGTTCTTCGAGGATGACCGCATCAACGTCATGCGCGAGATGATCCTCGCCGACGACGAGGCCGGCCGGCGCTTGGCACTCGCCAAGCTCCTGCCGATGCAGCGCTCGGATTTCGCCGAATTGTTCTCGATCATGCATGGCCTGCCGGTGACGATCCGCCTGCTCGACCCGCCGCTGCACGAGTTCTTGCCGAAGACCGACGAGGAGATCGCCGATGTCGCCGGCGCACTTTCGCTCGACCCGTCGGCACTGCGCCAGCGTGTCGACGAGCTGCACGAGTTCAACCCGATGCTCGGCCATCGTGGGTGCCGTCTGGCAATCTCCTATCCTGAGATCGCCGAGATGCAGGCGCGCGCGATCTTCGAGGCCGCGGTGGAGGCCGCCCGCGAAACCGGCGCGGCCGTCGTTCCCGAAATCATGGTGCCGCTGGTCGGCCTCCGGGCCGAGCTTGACTACGTCAAGGAGCGCATCGATGCGGTCGCCAAGGAAGTGATCGGCGAGGCCGGCATCGGCATCGACTATCTCGTGGGTACGATGATCGAACTGCCGCGCGCAGCACTCCGCGCCGGCGTAATCGCCGAAGCGGCTGACTTCTTCTCTTTCGGCACCAACGACCTGACGCAGACGACCTTCGGCATCTCGCGCGACGACGCCTCGCAGTTCCTGGCGACCTACCAGCAGAAGGGCATCATCGAGCAGGACCCCTTCGTCTCGCTCGATTTCGAAGGTGTCGGCGAACTGATCCAGATCGCCGCCGAACGCGGACGACGGACCAAGAACGGTCTGAAGCTCGGCATCTGCGGCGAACATGGCGGCGACCCGGCCTCGATCCGCTTCTGCGAGGACGCCGGTCTCGACTACGTCTCCTGCTCGCCGTTCCGCGTGCCGATTGCCCGTCTTGCCGCCGCCCAAGCAGCGATCAACGGCAAGGGGTAGGGGCGCCCTCTGCGTGTTGCAACGATGCAACGCGCGGACGCCGGTTTATCGGAGCCCTGCATTCCTGGTTGCAAGCGGCGAGCGGATAGTGCATCAGCGCCTCGTTCGCGCCGTATCGGCGCGGGCGATCATTCGCTATGCATGTGCATAGCGGTTTGTTCAGAACGGGAGCGGAAAATGACGCAGTGCGTTTCCACACGCCCCTTGGGGCTTCGCGGCTAATCAGCGTTGATGCGCTGAAAGGGCCCGTCCTGCTGGCCAATGTGCCGGCTGTTTGACCCTGTTCTGGATTATTTTTCATGGGCAATCATTCTTTTGGGGACATCGTCCCCGAAGGCGACGATGGTGCGCGCAGAGCGACCGTCACGCATTATTTTACTGCCGGCAGCTGGATTGAAGGCGCGGCAGTTCATCAACTGGCGGGAATTGCCAGTCTCCCCGGCATGATGTCGGTCGCCGGTTTCCCGGATCTGCACCCGGGCAAGTATGGCCCCGTCGGCATGGTCGCGCTTTCGCAGCGGCTCTACCCGCAGCTGATCGGCAACGATATCGGCTGCGGCATGTCATTCTTCGAGCTCTCCTTGCCGCTGCGCAAATTCAAGGTCGAAAAGGCGGCCGAGCAACTGCGCAGGCTGGAGCAGATCGATCTCGGCGACATGGCAACCCGCCTGGCGGAGCACGATCTTTCGCCTGACATGGGCCCGCAATCCCTCGGCACCATCGGCGGCGGCAACCACTTCTGTGAGCTGCAGGCCGTGGACGAAGTGTTCGAGGACGAGGCGGAAAGTGTGGCCGACCGGCAGAAGCTCTATCTTCTGGTCCACTCGGGCTCGCGTTCGCTGGGCGCCAATCTTTTCGGTCGCACGCTCGGCACAGAACACTTGCGGGACGGTCTGGCTGCCGGTTCGGCCGCCGCCGTTGAATGGCTCGCCGGAAGCGGCGAGTGCGTTCGATGGGCTTCGCTTAACCGGCGAATGGTGGCGGAGCGGGCAGCGCGGACGTTGCGCGCCGATCTGTCGCTGGTTGCCGATATCCCGCACAACCTGGTGCGGGCCACGGCGTCGGGCTTCCTGCACTATAAGGGCGCGGCCGCAATCGGTGAGGATGCCGTCGCGCCGGTCGCTGGATCGCGCGCAACGCGAAGCTTTCTGGTGCGCGCCCTGGCCGGTGCGGAGCGATCGCATTGGGGCATCTCGCACGGTGCGGGGAGGAAATATGACCGTAAGGCCATGCACGGCCGCGTGGGTGGCAATCGCTCCGAGCGTGATGCCTTGCGCATCAATGCCTGGGGTGGTCTCGCAATCTGCGAGGATCGCAACCTGCTGATCGAGGAGGCGGCCGGCGCCTACAAGGATGCCGCTAAGGTTGTCGCAGACCTCGAGGCGTTCGGGCTTATTCGACCGATCGCGGCGATGAAGCCGCTCGTCACCTACAAGAACGTGCAGCCGCAGGAACGGGTGCGCGAGAAAACGAAGTGGGAGCGGACGACGATAAGGAGGATGCGCCATGGGTGAAGTGACGCTCTTTCTGACCTCCGGCAACGGTCCGGTGGAATGTCGCATTGCCATGGCCGCGCTGATCGACATCTTGGGCAAGGAAGCGAAGGTCAACGGCTGCAGCTTTGACCTGGCCCTTGGCGGGCAACCGGATGCGTTCGGTCCAAAATCCGCAATCGTCACGATGGCAGGCGCTCGATCCGAAGATTTGGCAAGAGCCTATTGCGGGACGATTCGCTTTGTTTTCAAGAGCCCGGTTAGAAAAGGGCATCAACGACAGAACTGGTTTGTCGGTGTCCGGCAAGTGGATCTTTCCGGCGCGGGCGTCGTACCGACGATCGAGCTTGGGGATTTGCGCTTCGAAACCTTGCGGGCCGGCGGGCCCGGTGGCCAGCATCAAAACACTACCGATAGCGCCGTGCGGGCGACGCATGTCCCCACGGGCCACACGGTCGTTTGCCGAGAGGAGCGATCGCAGCATCGCAACAAGGCAACTGCAATTCGCAGGCTTCAAGCCATTCTGGATCTCATCGCCGCCGGGAACGAGCAGCAAGAAAAGACGGCCTTGTTCATGGCCAGCAAGGAGCTGGAGCGGGGTAACGCGGTCAAGACCTTCCGCCTGTAGCCTTCCTTGGCGACCCGGGCTTGTGCGCCCGGGTCGCCTTGATACGCTGATCGTCGAGCCGCGACATTACCGGTTGCTTCGGTTGAACGCCTCCGTCAGCGCATGATGACGACGGGGCGGTCCCAGCCCCACATCATCACGTCGTTCTGATAGCGGAAGGCGCGCGATTCAGCGCGCCGGTCGAGTTCGATGCGTTGCAGGCAGGTGGCAAAGGCGTCGGTGCCGCGGCGGAAACCGTAGGAGGCGCAGGTGTTGCCGTCGGCGATGCGCCGCTCTTCCGGTGTCATGGTCTGGCACGCCGTCAGCAGTAGGGCGGCTGCGACTAGGATCGTCAATCGGGTCGTCATGATGTTCGTGTCTCCTGGGTGCCGCCTTCGTATTCATTTCTCGAATCGCAATTAATATAGGGAGTTGCGCCGAAAATCGAAGCGGACCACGCCAATTCTGCGGCAGGCGCGCGGTCGCACGCAGGGGAGACGTAAAGCGTCCGATGTCGTCCTGAAAGTTGATTTTCTGAGGCTTGGCCCGACGTGATCAGCACGCCAGAACCGACACGTCAGCGCGTAGGTTTTTCGATTGAAGCCAGTTTAAACCCCCGCCGGCAGGCGGCGATCACATGCGTTCGAGCACGCCGACGAAGGACTCGGCGAAGCGCTCCAGGTCTCGCGTGCCATCGCCCGGGTGCTCGAGGCGGATGGTCGTGCCCTGCTCATCAAGGCAGGCAAACAGGATCGATGTTTCGCTGTCCTGCTCGCCAAGCCGGAGCACGGCGACACTCAGGCAATCTTCGACCAGTTCCGAAGCAGGCAATGCAAACAGAAACTCGCCGCCGGCATTGTCGGCAACGGTCCGGACAAAACCAGCGAAATCGTCCTTGTTTCCGGAAAAGCCGTCGAGGGAGAGTTCGAGCTCGAAGAGCCCCATCGGAACTCCGCCGTCACGCGGGGGAAGAGGGGTAGGGGTGGCAATGGCCACGGCTGCCTGCGATGCGCCCATGTCGGTTCTCCGTCGATCGCCGCGTACTCTCGCATGAAGCCGTGCGCGGCCGTTGCCTCCGATTGAAACTCCGCGCCGGCCGATTCTTGGGCGCGCGGGCACATTCCCATGTGTTGATAGGTGGTTAACGAGAATGGCGATTTTGCGGCGAAGCCTCAGGCGTGGCCCGCGGCGCGGCGGCCGACTGGGCATTGCCTGTTTTCACGGCACGGGGCATGGTCTAAGAATGCGATCTGTTTCGCGGCAGGGGATTGATTCAACTACATGATGGTCCGGTACGAGCGTCCCTATTCCTATGCCGCCCATTGGGCGCGTCGCTTCGCCCGTGTCTCCTTCGTGCTCTTTGTGCTCTCGCTGCTGGCGCACCGCTTCGGGCCACTGACGACACCGCATTTCCTGGCTCTTGTCGGCCTGTCCGGCATTTTCGCGCTGCTCGGCGTATTGCTTGCCGTCGTCGGTCTTGCACGCCTCTGGCAGGTCGCCGCGATCGGCGGCCTCGCGTCTGCTGCGGCTCTTGTCTATGCCGCGCCGGCGCTCGGTTTCATCGGCTTCGGCGTCGTGCAATATCTGACCCGCCCGGCGATCTACGATGTCAGCACCGACACGGTGACGCCGCCGCCATGGCTCAAGGTACCGCAGACCGAAGAGAGCTGGCTGAAACGCAAGGGCGCTGTGACGCCCGAGGACCGGGAAGCGCAGATCCTTGCCTATCCGGGCCTCACCGGCCGGCGCTACGATGGCGCACTCGACCGCGTTTACCAGGGCGTGCGCACTGTCATCGAACAGAACCGCGTCGGCATCACCGAGGAGCTTGGCGTCGAAAACGCCCGCGCCGATCTCGAGGATCTGACCGTACGGCCGAATGCCGGAGCGGAGACGACCGTCGAACCGGAGAACGTACCGGTGCCGGCGGCGCGGCCGGAACTCTCGCTCGAAGGGGCGATTGCGGGGCGCCGCGCCAGCGACGTCGTGCTCCAGGGTGAATGGCGCACGCTGATCGCCGGCTTCCGTTTCGATGTGTTGATCCGGCTGCGCGAAGAGGCCGAAACAACCTTCGTCGACCTGCGTGTCGCCTCCCGCTATGGCCCGCATGACCTCGGCATGGGCGCCGCCTTCGCTGATCAGTTCCTGCGGGCGCTCGATGCCGAGCTGCTCGGCATTGCCGGCGATTGATCGGCAGAGTACCGCCAGGAGACGTCAGTCGTTCACGGCGGCGCCGCGGCCATCGAATTGAGCGGTAGCTTTTCGATCGAGGGCGGACGCCCGCAACGACGTCGGCTCATCGGCTGGTGCAAGCCAGCCGCGATAGCGCACGATCAAGCCGGTCAAGGGGCTTTCGACCTCGACATGGAAGTGAAACAGGCCGTCGCGATCTTCCTCGAACGTCCGGCCGCCCGGCGCGAGCCGCAAGGGAAGCGGGAGGCCGAGGAAGGACCAGGCGCGAACCGAGAGGTGCAGGCGATTTTCTGCAGGCTCCAAGGCGCACAGGATGCGGACCGGTCCGAAATCCTCCGCCAGCAGTTGTTCGTTCCGCTTCTCTATCTTCTGCTGTGAACTGCGCAGGATCTTTTCACCGAAGCGCCGGGTCCAGACCTCCCGACCATTGCCGCAGGCGAAGCGGATATCGACCGGCACATCCGCACCGGCGCTAGGAAAGCCGAAGACAGAGGCGACAAGACGGGCCCAGATCGATCCGCCTCGCTCGACGACCGCACGTCCGCGAAAGGTTGCGTGTCCTTCCGACCTGTCATGCAGGGCTTGGATCGAGGCCGGCACGAGATCCCAATCGCGTCCGAGGATCCGCCGGTAGAGGCTCTGCTGTTGGACCATGATTTCCGTCGTCATGCGATGAAGCGGACACGCTCCTCGGGCGTCGGCACCATGCAACTCTGACGGCGCCCGGCTATGCGATAGCGGTTTCTCGCCACGAGATCATAGAGTGGGTCGCGAAGGGCAGCGGGCAGGATACGGCAGACGTTCACCAGCGACCATGGCAGGCCGAGCCGCGCAAGCGTCCGCATCGAGCCGTCGGATTTGAAGCGGGCGACGCCGTCCTCGATCAGGATGTTGCTTTCGAAGCTGCTGGCGTCGAGGCCGTAGTGCCGATAGAGCGCCTGGCCAAGCGGCGACTGCGCCGTGAGATAGCGATATTGCGCTCGCCGGTCATGGCGAAGCAGGAAACGCACCCAGCCGGAACAGAAAATGCATTCGCCGTCGAAGACGATTACGGGATTGTCGTCGGCAAAGGCAGGCACCGTGGCATCGCTGCGATAGCTGTAGGCGACCCGCCGCATGGTCAGCCGGCTCCGCCAGCCGCCAGCCGGTAGGCGCCAAGGAGCGAGGGCGGCCCATCGGTCTCGACCCGCCCTTGCTCGATCAGGTCTTCCAGATGGGCAAGGACCGAAAGTGCCGCCGCCCCATGCAGCCGGACATCGGTCGAGGCATAGATGACCTTGACCATATCCGGGATATGGCTGTCGCCGGCGCGAATACGTTCGAGCACTGCGCGCTCGCGCATCTTGCGGTGGGCGCGCAAGCCCCGAAGAAACGAGGCGGGCTCGGTCACCGGCCCGCCATGGCCGGGCAGGTAGAGATGCTCGTCGCGGTAGAGCAGTTTTTCAAGCGAGGCCATGTAGTCCGCCATGGCGCCGTCCGGCGGCGCGACGATGGTCGTCGCCCAGGCCATGACGTGGTCCGCGGAAAAGAGGATACCGGTGCCGTCGAGTGCGAAGGCCATATGGTTGGCCGTGTGGCCGGGCGTCGTCAGCCCCGTCAGGCTCCAGCCATCGCCCTCGATCCGCCCGCCATCGGCAAGCACGAGATCGGGGGCGAACTCCATGTCCGAACTCTCGGCGAATGGATTGGTCTCGCCCGTATGCAACGGGCGGGCGGAGCGGTGCGGGCCTTCGCCGACGATCAGCGCACCGGTCGCGGCCTTCAGCCGGCGCGCAAGTGGCGAGTGGTCGCGATGCGTATGGCTGACGGCGATATGGGTGACCTCACGGCCGGCAAGGGCGGCCATCAGCGCCTGAAAATGCGCCTCGTCATCCGGGCCGGGGTCGATCACCGCAACGGAACGCTTTCCGACGATATAGCTGTTGGTGCCGTGGAAGGTGAAGGGGCCGGGATTGTTGACGGTGATGCGCTGCACATCGTCCGCAACCGTCACCGCCTCGCCATGGGCCGGCTTGAAATCGAGATCGAAGTCTGGCCCCTGCATGCGTCTCTTCCTGGCTTTCACTTGTACTCGATCTCGATGAACGACATCGGCTCGCTGCCGGCATTGACGACATTGTGCGCCATGCCCGCCTCGCGGCGATAGGCCGCTCCCTTGGCGATATCGACACGGCGGCTGCCGCCTTCCTCCTCGAGCAGGAACTGGCAGTCGGTCATCGGCACGACGACATAGCCGAGACCGTGCACGTGGTGGCCCGTATCGGCGCCGGGCTCGAAATCCCAGCGGGTAATACGCACCACCGCGTCATCGACGAGCACGCTCGGAACGGCAGGAGGGCGGGCGCGAAACTGGCTCATGATCTTCTCCATTTCGGCGGGACAATAGGAGGTGCGATGCAGGAAGGGAAGGGTGCAGGCGGCAGCGGCAGACGTTGTGTCGCAGTGTGCTTGCCGGCCTTTTGCACAGCTGATCGACAAATCCGCCGAAAAACCAACTTAGTGTCAACTTAGTGATTGTGACGGACGGCGAGCTTTGATAATCAGGCGCTCGATTTGGCGGGCTTGTTTTCCGTCAGTCCAGTTGGGGCGTCGCCAAGCGGTAAGGCACCGGTTTTTGGTACCGGCATTCCCAGGTTCGAATCCTGGCGCCCCAGCCATCATCTTCCAAACATGCGATTGAGAACCGGCAAGCGTGCCGGATATGCGTGTGCTCTTGTCAAGTCACTCTGCAACTGACACGCTAGTGCCGTTGATTCCTACTTGTATGAGGGAGAAGATGGCTCACAAATTCGAAATCTACAAAGACAAGGCTGGTGAATACCGGGTTCGCTTCAAGTACAACAGCGAAGTGATGTTCTCGACCGAGGGCTACAAGACCAAGGCCAGCGCGCAGAACGCCATCGACTCGATCAAAAAGAACGGTCCCGACGCACCCGTCGAGGACAACAGCAGCAGCTGAGTTCGACATTCTTTCCATAGAAAAAGCCCGCCGATTTTCACCGGCGGGCTTTTTGGTTTCTTGGCGCTTAGCCTCCGGTTGCGGCCGGCTTGGTCTGTGCCGGTGCGCCCAGGAACTCTTCGCACCAGCTCGGGCCATCGGCACGCTTGCGGTCGCCGGCAATGCGGATCGAGCGGATCACATAGTCGGACGAGACGGTAAGCTGGACCGAGCAGCTCAGATACTCCGTGCGTGCCGACGAGATGCGCTTGCCGCGCTTGCCGTCCTTGGTGGTTTCGTACTGCGCCGGAACCTTGCGGGTCTTGTAGCCGCCCTTCCAGCTATAGACGGTGGAGCTGCCGCTTTCGACGTCGGAGATCGGCGGACCGTATTGAGCGAAGAAGCCGCCGGCCGGCTGGCCGAGCCAACGCGCTTCGACCGCGTTCTTGGAGATCCCCGTTCCGGTCGTCGTGCAGCCGGCAAGCACGAGCGCAAGGCCCGCCACCGTCATCATACGGAAGTTCATGTTTCTGTCCCTTTGGTTCTCGTTCTGAAATAGGCATGGCGCGGAAGCCCGTATCCCCTGGTTTTCCGCGCTTTCCGTTGTGCCTCTAGCGCCAAACCAGGCGAAAGGAAATCCACGCCGCGCCTTGCATTTCAGGAAAATATGAAGCGTTGCACAAAGTCCCTATCGGGCGCGCTTTCAGGCGCCGACGCCCCCGGAAAACGGCAATTTCCGCATGAGTTTTCCACCGTCACAAGTTTTTTGAAAAAGGCGCAAGGTTTTTCGAGATAGGCGCTTGTGAAATCAAAATGCCTGTTCTATAGAGGCGCCGCTGGTCACGGAGTGTAGCGCAGTCTGGTAGCGCACCACGTTCGGGACGTGGGGGTCGCAAGTTCGAATCTTGCCACTCCGACCAGCCAAATCAATCCTTTACCCGATCATTCCCTTGCATGGCGCTCGGCGGCCGCAGCGTATGCGCTTGCGTTTTGCGCGCCTGTTCCGGCGTCGATCTTTTACGCCCACTCGTCCCCCATCTTAGCCGTTCGTCGCTCCCTCGAAGCCGTTGGTCGAATAGCCGTGCATTCGCACCCGCGTCGGCCTGTCTGGGCGAAGGCGAAGGTTCTAGGTTCCCGTCATTCGATCAATGACGACGAGGAACGGGAATGTCGATCAAGCATCTATTCATTGCAGCGGTTCTGCTTCTGGCCTGCCATTCGGTGGCGGCGGCGCAGAGCTGCGAGAAGAATTTCAAGGCTTCGGGCGTGCCGCTGGTGACGCCGGTCTATTACAAGACCTGGCAGGAGTTTCCGAAGCTGAAGCCCGAGGCCGCCTTGCAGCGGATGGCGCAGGGCGTCGCGGCGGAAGGATTTTCGGGTATCGAGATCAACAAGTCGCTCGGGACCATCGAGGCCTATCAGGATACCGCCGGCTCCGGACGGCTGCAGACGCTACGCGTCGTTGCCCGCAAGCGCGGTTCAGGCACGCGGGTTGATGCGATGTTCGATATTCAGGTGGGGCAGGTGGCCACCAAACAGGTGGTGCAGGAGGGGCTCTGCAACATCATCCGCTCCGCAGTCGAGTAGGGACCAGGCGGGCGCAGCGGACAGGCAGCAGCAGGAGAGCGTTTCCATTGTCGATATGGCAACGCCCCGTCCGCTTGTCAGCCCTGCCCTTCGAGCGTCTTTAGCGCCGATTGGGCCGCGGCCTGCGCTTGCAGCATCGACGTGAAGTTGCCCTGGGCGGGATAGGTGACGCCGCGATACTTGATAACGAAGCACCATTTGCCGTTGATGCGTTTCTCGACCTTCACGGTGGTTTCCGGTTGCTTGTCCGTGCTCACCTTCTCGTCTCCCCTGATTCGGCGCATCGTTGCGCGAAAGTCGTCCAGATACGCCGGAGAGGTCGGTTCTGTCCATCGATACGCCGCATGGATGGGGTGCTGTGGCGGGGGAGAGGCCAAGGATGACGGCACATGCCGGACAGGAACCTTGCTGCCGGTCCACGGTCAGGCGGACTGTCCCACAACGTCCAGGAACGGTGAAACAGTCCTATCGATCCTCATGATCGACGCGCCAACTTACGAATGCGGAGACGGATGAAAAGGTGCGATCTGTGCGATTTCGGGTCAAGGTGAAGCGATTGCCAGCCCTGTCCCGTTTTGGGACGGTGGCGCTCCGGAGAGCCTTCCTCAGGGAAGCGGATCGGGTGGCGGTATCAGGCAGTCCTCCAACCGCGGCGGATCACTCTTGCAGCAGCGACGCGCAGCTTTATTGTTCACTTTGAAACGACGTGTTCACGGAATGATGTCTTATCAGCGTGAACAATCAGGGCGATATTTCCGTCAACACTTGTTCTTGCCCGAGAGGCTCAGATGTTGAAGGAACCGATATTCACCTTTCGCGAGATCGCCATATGGACCGCCATACTTGGCAGCGTCGTCGGCTATCAGCTTTGGCAGCACGCCGAACCGGCGCCGTTGACGATGGTTCTCCCGGCGATCGAGCAGCAGCTTTGATGATGAATTCCGGCAGGAGTTCACTCCTCCGGCATGCCGTTGCGCCTGGCCGCCTGCAGCAGGTCTATTTCGCCGGCGACCGGACCGAACTGGTTCTCCAGTCGCTCGGCTTCCTCCGCATCGAGCCGATATTTCCGGGCAAATGCTTCGATCGATACCATGCGCCCGCGAAAACCTTTTTGCCTCGCATCCTCGCCTTGATGTTCCGTTTTCATGGTGCTTCTCCCATGCGCCAGGGAGATAGGGCGACGGACTTGTTTGAAAAGGCCCAAATCGACCGATAGCAACCGCGGTTTCAGCAACGAAAAAGGGGCCTTGTTCGGGGCCCCTTTTTTGTGTGTGCTGCGGCTTTCGATCAGCCGTCGATATCGTCGATGATCTCGACCGCCTTGCCGGCGCTGACGCGTCGGATTTCGGCCTCCTCGCGGCGGCCCGCGAAGAGTTCGGTCGCCATCAGCTGGTCGGCGAGGTCCGCCGGCAGCGAGAGGATGACGCGGGCGTCCTCCGTGTGGATGCCGCCAAGCGCCGAGCGCTTTGCCGTGATCATGCCGCCAGCCACCGTGTTGTTGGTGTCCGGATCGATCAGGATGAAGGCGCCGGTGAAGCGGTTCTGCTCGTAGGTGTCGAAGATCGCCTGCTCGTCGAAGGCGAGATGCACCTTGCCGATGGCGTTCATCGGCAGCTGCTCGGCATGGTTCCACTTGCCGGTCTTAAGGTCGAGCTGGCTTGCCGGCTGGATCTGGACGCGCTGGCGGCGGCTGCCGCTCTTCAGCCAGTAGCGCTTGCCAGGCTGGATGCCTTCCGGCTGCAGGGCAACGAGCTGGGCATCGAAGGCAAGGCCGGTCAGCGGCTGGCTGTCGATGGCGACGATCATGTCGCCGCGCGACACGTCAACCTGTCGGTCGAGCACGAGCGTGATCGCGTCGCCGGCGACGGCGGCGTTGCGCACGAGGTCGAAGGTGACGATCTTGGTGACGTTGGCCACCATGCCGGAGGGCAGGATGACGACACTGTCGCCCGGCTTCACCGAGCCACCGGCAACCGTGCCCTGATAGCCGCGGAAGCTTTCGCCGGGCCGCGAGACGCGCTGTACCGGCAGGCGGAAGCCGACGGTCTGGGCCGAACGGGTGGTTGCCAGTTCCAGCACCTCGATCAGCGTCGGGCCGTCATACCAGGGCATGGAGGCGCGGCCGTCATAGACGACATTCTCGCCCTTCAGAGCCGAGACGGGAATAGCGGTGACCTGGCGCACGCCAAGCGACAATGCCAGTTCCCGGAACTCGTGGTTGATCTCTTCGAAGCGGGCGCGATCGTAGTCGGTGAGGTCGATCTTGTTGACCGCCAGTACGAACTGCTTGATGCCCATCAGGGTTGCGATCGTCGCATGCCGGCGGGTCTGCTCAAGCAGGCCGACGCGGGCGTCGACCAAGAGCACGGCGAGGTCGGCGGTCGATGCGCCCGTTGCCATGTTGCGGGTATATTGCTCGTGCCCGGGCGTGTCGGCGACGATGAAGGAGCGCTTGTCGGTCGAGAAATAGCGATAGGCGACATCAATGGTGATGCCCTGTTCGCGCTCGGCCTGCAGGCCGTCGAGGAGCAGCGCGAAGTCGGGCAGGCCGAGATCGTTCTGCTTGCCGTTGGAATCGCGCTGGAGCGTCGCGGCCTGGTCTTCCTTGACCGCCTTGGTGTCCCAGAGCAGGCGACCGATCAGCGTCGACTTGCCGTCATCGACCGAGCCGCAGGTGATGAGGCGAAGCGGGCGGCTGTCACGCGCGGCGCGCGCCGGCTCCTGCGCCGGAAAGGCCAGAACCTCGCCGGCAGCAACGTGCTCAACGGCATTCGCGGTTGCGGGAGCAGTCATCAGAAATATCCTTCGCGTTTTTTCTTTTCCATCGAGCCGGACTGGTCGCGGTCGATGGCGCGGCCCTGGCGTTCGGATACGGTCGCGGTTTCGAGTTCGGAGATGATGTCGTCGAGCGTCGTGGCACTGGAGCGGATGGCACCGGTCAGCGGGAAGCAGCCGAGGGTGCGGAAGCGGATCACTTCCTCGCGTTTGGTCTCACCCGGCAAGAGTTCGAGGCGCGGATCCTCGGCCAGGATCATCATGCCGTCGCGTTCGACGATCGGGCGCTTCTCAGCGAAGTAAAGCGGCACGATCGGGATGTCCTCGGCCTGGATGTAGCGCCAGATGTCGACTTCGGTCCAGTTGGAGAGCGGGAAGGCCCGCACGCTTTCGCCCTTGCGGATCATGCCGTTATAGACGTTCCAGAGTTCCGGGCGCTGGTTGCGCGGATCCCAGCGATGATCCGGCGTGCGGAACGAATAGATGCGCTCCTTGGCACGGCTTGCTTCCTCGTCGCGCCGCGCGCCGCCGAAGGCCGCATCGAATTGGCCGGCGTCGAGCGCCTGGCGCAGAGCCTCGGTCTTCATGATGTCGGTATAGAGCGCCGAACCGTGGCTGAAGGGCGTGACGTTCTCGGCTGCACCGCGCGGGTTGATGTGCTCGATCAGGTCGAGATCGTAGCGCTCGACGATCTCGTTGCGAAACGCGATCATCTCGGCGAACTTCCAGCCGGTGTTGACGTGCAAGAGCGGGAAGGGCACGCGGCCAGGATAGAAGGCCTTACGGGCGAGGTGCAGCAGCACCGAGGAGTCCTTGCCGATCGAATAGAGCATGACCGGGCGTTCGAACTCGGCGGCCACTTCGCGGAAGATGTGGATCGCTTCGTTCTCGAGTGCCTTCAGATGCGGATCGAGCGGCGGCTTGGCGCTCTGCGGATTGTGCAGTTCCGTTTCCGGATGGATATGGGGCATTTCAGTCTCCGGGAGGATTTGTCTTCAGACGAGCGCGCCAGCCTCAGGCGGCGCTGCTCGAATTCGGGATGATGGAACTGGCGGCAGCTTCCGGAACGTGCAGACCACATTCGCGCTTCTCGTCGTTCTCCCACCACCAGCGGCCGGCGCGCTCCGGCTCGCCGGGCTTGATGGCGCGGGTGCAGGGCTCGCAGCCGATCGACGGATAGCCGCGGGCGTGCAGCGGGTTGACCGGAACGGCATTGGCGGCGACGTAAGCACGGATGGTCTCGATGTCCCAGTCCGCCAGCGGGTTGATCTTGATGAGGCCACGTTCGGCATCAGCTTCCGCGAACGGGGTCGATGCGCGATTGCCCGACTGGCCCCGACGCAGGCCGGTGACCCAGAAGGTTGCCCCTTGGAGTGCGCGCGCAAGCGGCTTCAGCTTGCGCACGTCACAACAGGCATGCCGGGCCTCGACGCTCTCGTAGAAGCCGTTGAGGCCATAGCGCGCCGCATAGGCGTCGATGTCGGCCTGTTCCGGATGGTAGCGCTTGATCAGGATCCCGTAGGTTTCTTCGGTTTTTTCGATAAGGGCGACCGTCTCGTTGAACAGGCGCCCGGTCTCCAGTGTCGCGACATTGATGGACAGCTTGTTCTCGCCGATGGCCGCGGTAATCACCTGATCCTCGATACCGAGCGAGGTCGTGAAGACGGCCTGCCCTTCAAGGCTTGCGACAAGCGCCAGCCGACCGGCGAGATCCAGGCCTTCGAGCGTCTCGTTCAGTGCCTTGGCGGTGGTTTCGAGGGATGACGTGGTCATGGCTGCGTCCTGTTCCAACTTGGTCGGAATATCGCAGCCCAATGCGACAATGGACAGAAATAGCGGTTTCTAATGCTGTTTGTTTGGAGCAAATCTGCCTCTCAGAACGAAAGGCAGCGAAAAACCGAATATAGACTAGTAATTTACTAGATTTTATACTGTATGGCTACGACGGCAACCCTTGAAGAGGAGGCGCGAACCTTGCGGGCCCGCGCCTCCTGCCAAGGGGAGAGCCAGACCGTCAGAACGCTGCCCAGCCGGCCTCCTGTGCCTGCGGGGCACTGCGATAGGCCGTGGCGAGTTTGCGGCCCAAGGCGCGTGCGGGCGAAGGGGCAGCAATCTCGCTCGTCACGAGGCGTGGTGCCGCCGCTTGGCCGTTGCCCGTCTTGAAGCGCATCAGCAGATCGTTGAGCGCGCCGGCCTCGCGGGCGAGGCTATGGCTCGCGGCGGTCGATTGCTCCACCATTGCCGCGTTCTGCTGCGTTCCCTGATCGATCGCGTTCACCGCCGTATTGATCTGCTGGATGCCGGCGGCCTGTTCGCGGGCGCTTTCGACGATCGCCGTCACGTGGCTGCTGATCTCCTTGACCTCGGTGATGATGCTTTCGAGCGCCGTGCCGGTTTCGCGCACCAGCGTGACGCCGGATTTGACCTGCTGGCCAGATGTGGCGATCAGCACCTTGATCTCCTTGGCGGCCTGCGCCGAGCGCTGGGCGAGCTCGCGCACCTCCTGGGCGACGACGGCAAAGCCCTTGCCGGCCTCGCCGGCGCGGGCCGCCTCGACGCCGGCATTCAGCGCCAGGAGGTTCGTCTGAAAGGCGATGTCGTCGATGACGCCGATGATGCTGGAGATTTCCCGCGACGAGGCTTCGATGCCACTCATCGCGGTGACGGCGTTGCCGACGATCTCGCCGGACTTCTCTGCTGCACCGCGGGTGCGCGTCACCAAGGTGCCTGCCTCCTCCGCACGCCGGCTGGCATCCGCCACGGTGGTCGCGATCTGGTCCAGTGCAGCCGCCGTTTCCTCGACCGAAGCCGCCTGCTGTTCTGTGCGCTTGGAAAGGTCACCGGCCGCAGAGCGGATTTCGCTGGCGCCGGCATTGATGCTGCGGGCGTTCTCGCCGACTGAGCGCAGCGCATCTTCGAGATTGGTGACGGAGCTGTTGAAGTTCGTGCGTAGCGTGTCGAGCCGTTCGGCAAGCGGCGTGTCGATGCGATAGGTGAGGTCGCCTTCCGCCAGCCGGTCGAGACCGAAGCCGAGCGCATTGACCGCGGTCTGGATCTCGGCAGCTTCCTTGACCTTCTGCGCCTCGCGCTGCTCGCGCTCGCGTTCGGAAAGTGTTCGACCCGCCTCCGCTTCCTGCTCGAGCCGCTGGCGTTCGAGCGCATTGTCGCGGAAGACAGCGACGGCACCCGCCATCTGGCCGATCTCGTCACGGCGGCCTTCGCCGAAGATCGTGGCCTTGAGGTTGCCGGCTGCAAGCTGCCGCATGGCCTCGCACAGCTGCGTCAGCGGCCGAAAGAGACCGGCGGCCACGAACCAGACTGTTGCCCCGAGAAGCGCGATGGCAAAGGCGGCGATCATGACCTGCCAGCGTGTCAGGGTGTCCTTTTCCACCTTGGCCGCCTCCAGCTCCTGGTCGGCTTCCGCGAGCTGGAGCTTGACCAGGGCGCCGATCGGTTCGGCCAGCGGATCGATGGCCGCGTAAAGGCGGCTGTCGATAAACCGGCCGAACTCGGCGATGTCCTGTCGATCGATGATCTCGAGCATGTCCCTGACCGCCTGCTCGCTGCCGACGCGGGCTGCGTCGAAGGTCTTCGCAAGCTTCTTTTCCTCAGGCGTCAGTCTCGTTGCTTCATAGGCGCGCCATTGTTCGTCGATGGTGGCAAGCGCCGCGTTGATCTTCTCCTTGCCGTCAGCCCACCCAAGCGCGCCGCTTCGCATCTTGTGGGTCGTATCGACGATTTCGACGGCGTACATGTCGGCGACGGTATCGAGCTGCGCCACCGGCAACAGCCGGTCGGCGACGATCGATTCGGTGCGCTTGGAGATCGATGTCATCGCATTGAAAGCCGTGACGATCATGACCAGCATGGCGACGGCGAGCAGGGACAAGCACACGAGCAGGCGTGCTTTGATTGTCATGAAAAACGCTCCTCGGTTGCCCGCAAGGCAAATCATCCTCGGCCGGTGACCGCGGACAAGGCCGCATGGTCATCGGGAAGCGAGCTCGCCTTGGCAGGGAGTAATGACGATGATGGGGATGGAGCACGCGTTACTACGCGGCGAAACTGCCCTCATGGCACGTTCGCCCAGCGTTCACTCCGTCTTATCTAGACATAACAACCGGAGATTAAGAATGGCTAAATTTTAAGGTGTTGAACAAAGCTCGCGCAACCCATGGTCATCGCAACCACAGGAGGCGGTTGGCGATGCTCAAGAAGTGTTGAAGACCACATCCTTTCGCAAATCGTTCTTCGGGTTCAAGCTGCCGCCTCTCCGAAACAGGCGAAGGAGCACGCACATGTTGAAAGCCATTTCACGCCGTGGCGTTGCAGCGGGTGTCCTGACGGCGCTTCTGGTCACCGGCGCCTATGCCCATCACGGATGGTCCTGGGCCGAGGCCGACCAAATCGAGCTCAAGGGCATCATCCGCGAAATATCGATGGCGCCGCCGCATCCGACCTTGCAGGTGGAAACGACCGCGGATGGCATGTGGCACGTCGAACTCGGCAATCCCCGGCAGACGGAGCGCTCCGGCTTTGTGGAGGGATCAGCCAAGGCCGGTGACGCCGTCGTCGTTCTCGGCAACCGCTCGCTCGACCCGAACGAAAAGCGCATGAAGGCGGTGCGCATCACGGTCTCCGGCAAGACCTATGACATCTATCCGGAACGCATCCGGGCCGGTGGATGAGTGGGGCGGAGCTTGTCGAATGGATCGCCGGCTGGCCGGTCGGCGCTGCGCTCAGGCGTTCGGCGCTTCTCTATCTCTTGGTCAATGCGGCCCACATTCTCGCGATCGGGCTGCTGATGGGCGCCATCGTGCCGTTGGATTTACGGTTGCTCGGTTTCTTCGGCAACACCTCACTTGAAGTGCTCGGACCGTTTCTGTCGCGTGCGGCGGCAGTTGGCTTAGCATTGGCGATCACCACTGGCTTATGCCTCTTCAGCGTGCGCCCGGCGGCCTATGTCACGAATGCTGCCTTTCTCGCAAAGATCGCTCTGCTGGGGATCGGTGCCGTCAACGCTGTCAGTGTGCATATGGGCGGCGCCTGGCGGGCCGCCGTAAATGGCGGCCCGGTCTCATGGCGTCTTCGCATCCCGGCAGCCGTCTCGCTGACGGTGTGGCCGGCAGCGCTCCTGGCTGGGCGCTGGATCGGCTTTCTCTGATGCTGGTTCTATCGGTCGTTGGCCGTTTTCCACGCGGGGAGGGCTGGCTCCTGCTTGAGCGCTCTGCCGCGCACGAACTGCAGCGTCGCTTCGGCCACCCGTTGCCCGAGATGCGTTGCGGTGGCGAGATCGGATTGCGGCGGCGCAAGATCGGCCCCCTGGTCGACATTCGACTGCGCCCCAGCACCCAGCCAGAAGCCCAGCCGGTTGAGATCGTCAGAAGATCCTGTGGTCGAGTGGTTGGCCGGCGGCAGATCGAGGTTGATCCAGTGCATGCTGTGCTGGGCAGCAAAGAGTGCAAGTTGCATCAGCGTCGCGAGCTTGTCGCCGGAAGCGGTTCCCGAATTGGTGAAGCCAGCGGCAATCTTGTCTTTCCAGAGATAGCCTTTGGCCATCACCGCGTTCGAACTTGCCTCCTGGAAAGATTTGAACGCGGCTGATGGACCCCCGACATAGGTTGGCGTGCCGAAGATGATCGCCTCAGCCGAGAGCAGATCGTTCCACCGGTCCGGTGCTTCGTCGACGGTCAAGAGCAGGCATTGCGTGCCGTCGACCCGCTCGATTCCGGCTTTGACGGCTTCCGCCTGACGTGCGGTGTGGCCGTAGCCGCTGTGATAGATAACGGCGATGCATATGTTGCTCATGGTTTGGTCTCCATTGGTTTTGGGTGATGGATCTGCAGCGCGCGAGCGAAGACGCGCGCCGGCGGCGCGTTGCACGTTGAAGGCAACGCTGGTCAGGATCGGTTGATGGGGCGGTGGGCTCTACAGTGCCGCGCTTCTTATGAGACGCGCAAAGGTCGCTGTAGCACTTTGCCTTGCTGCAAGTTTTTGTCCTTAAATCGGCTACGATTTAAGGAAACATGCAGTAGCGACCGCGTGCGATCGTCAGGACGCAGTCACTGTCGTTCAATGAATGGCGTGACCATCGAACTGCCTCAGCGTCCCCGGGAGATGTTTGAGCTTCTCCGGATTACGCGTGACATAGATGGCGGTGATCCGGTCCTGTTCGATCTCAAGGGCGGTTGTCTGCAGGATCTCGCCGTCTTCGATGGTGATGAAACCGGGTAGCCCGTTGATGAAGTCGTAGCGCACGAGCCGCGACATCGTCTCTGCAAAGATCAGAGCCAGCGACGCGTGGAGTTTCATGACCTTGTCGAAGCCCACGATTGGCCGTCTCGGCGCCACTGTCTTGCCGCCGCCGTCGGCATAGACGATCGCCTCCGTTGCGAGCAGCGACCGAAGCTGCTGCATGTCGCCGCTACGCGAAGCCGCGAAGAAAGCGCAGGCGATTTCGAGGCCCTGTTCCCGGGGCATGACAAAGCGGCGACGAGCGCTGCGGATATTGACGCGGGCGCGGCTGGCAAGTTGACGGCAGGTCGCCGGTTTGCGGCTGAGCGTCTCGCCGATTTCATCGAAGCTGACGCCGAAGACATCGTGCAATAGAAACGCGGCCCGTTCGAGCGGCGACAGGCGCTCCAGCGCCATCATCAGTGGCAAGGTGATGTCGTCGAGGTCGTCGTTTTCCTCGACGACCGGTTCCGGCAGCCATGGTCCGACATAGGTCTCGCGTCGGTGCCGCGCCGACTTCAACTGATCGAGGCAAAGTCGCGTCACGATGCGGCGCAGGAAGGCTGACGAATCCTTGACGGCGGTGCGGTCGGCGTCGAGCCAGCGCAGGAATGCCTCCTGGACGACATCCTCGGCTTCGCTGACCGAACCCAGCATCCGATAGGCGATGCGGATCAGTCGGGGACGCAGCGGCTCGAAGGTCGTTCTGACGTCTTCGTCGGTCATCACGCCCCCCATCGCCGTTCGGGGCAATCGGCTATGGCATGGCCGGCAGGCACGAGGAGCCATGATGGCATTGCCGCTGGAGTAACGGCAAGCAGGTCCAGCCTCGGTGTCATGTTCGTCTCCTTCTTCTCGGGCACTCGAGAAGATAGGACGAGATAGCGTCGGCGAACGTGACATGCCGCAGACATTGCGGCTGTCGAATGCGAGGAAAAAGTGCCGCCTAGAGCATCCCGCTTTCAAGTGGAATCACTGAAAGCGGATAAGATGCTCTAGAATCAAAGTGCTAGAGCGCCGTGCGTTCGTCTGAACGCACGGCGCTCTGGTGCACGCGATCCTTATCGGTCGCTGACCTCCCAGCGCGGGTTGATCCACGGCTCCTGGTTGGAGCGCGCCAGCGGCTGCTTGCCGAGAATGTGGTCGGCTGCCTTCTCGCCGGTCATGATCGACGGGCTGTTGAGGTTGCCGTAGGTCACATGCGGGAAGATCGAGCTGTCGGCGACGCGCAGGCCATCGACGCCGATGACGCGGGTTTCCGGATCGACAACCGCCATCGGATCGTCCTTGGCGCCCATCTTGCAGGTGCCGCAAGGGTGATAGGCGCTTTCCAGGTGCTCGCGCAGAAATTCGTCGATCTGCTCGTCCGACTGCACCTTCTCGCCCGGCTGGATCTCCGGACCGCGATAGTGGTCGAAAGCCTTCTGGCCGAAGATCTCGCGGGTGAGGCGCACGCAGTGGCGGAACTTCTCCCAGTCCTCCGGGTGGCTCATATAATTGAAGCGGATGACAGGATCGGCCATCGGATCGGAGGAGCGCAGCGTGACGTTGCCGCGCGACTTGGAAAGATTGTAGCCGACATGCACCTGGAAGCCGTGCGTGTTGGCGGCCGCCTTGCCGTCGTAGCTGATCGCCACCGGCAGGAAGTGGTACTGGATATCCGGCTGCTTGACGCCGGGTGCGGAGCGCAGGAAGGCGCAGGCCTCGAACTGGTTGGAGATGCCGAGGCCCTTCTTGAAGAACAGCCATTGCGCGCCGGCAACGCCCTGCCAGAACCACGGCAGCCAGGAATAGAGCGACACCGGCTTGGTCGAAATCTGCTGGAAATAGAACTCCATGTGGTCCTGCAGGTTCTGGCCGACGCCGGGCCGGTCGACCTTCACCTCGATACCCATGTCCTTGAGGTGCTGTGCTGGACCAATGCCCGAGAGCATCAGCAGTTTCGGCGAATTGAACGACGAGGCCGAGACGATCACCTCACGGTTCGCCTTGACGATCTCGATCTTGCCGCCGCGCTCGATCTCGACCCCGGTCGCCCGGCCGTTCTCGATGATGATCCGGCGGGCGAAGCAGCGCACGAGCGAGACGTTTTGCCGTTTCATTGCCGGCTTCAGGTAGGCGTTCGCCGCCGACCAGCGCCGTCCCTGCCAGACGGTCTGCTCCATCAGCCCGAAGCCTTCCTGCTTCGAGCCGTTGTAATCGTCGGTGAGCTCGAAGCCGGCCTGTTGGCCCGCTTCGATGAAGGCGTGGAACAGCGGGTTGTGGACCGGGCCGCGCTTGACGTGCAGCGGCCCGTCGGTGCCGCGCCAGCCCGCTTCGCCGCCATGCGAATTTTCCATGCGCTTGAAATAGGGAAGCACGTCCGCATAGGCCCAGCCGCGTGCGCCGAGCTCGTCCCAGCGGTTGTAGTCTTCCGCATGGCCGCGCACATAGACGAGACCGTTGATCGAGGAGGAGCCGCCGATCACCTTGCCCCGCGGCGCGGTGATGCGCCGGTTGTTGAGATTCGGTTCCGGTTCGGAGAGATAGCCCCAGTTGTAGCGCTTCATGCTCATCGGCCAGGCAAGGGCCGCCGGCATCTGGATGAAGGGGCCGATATCCGAGCCGCCATATTCCAGCACCAGCACCGTGTTCTTGCCGTCTTCGGACAAGCGGTAGGCGAGCGCCGAACCGGCGGAGCCGGAGCCGATGATGATGTAATCTGCCTGCATAAGCGTGGTCTTTCTTCTAGCGTCTCGCGTTCGACCTATCTGGCGCTTTCACCCCTCATTCCTGTGCGTGTCACAGGAATCCAGCCAAGCGACGTCTGTCGCTTGAAGACTCTTGTGCGCCACAGACGTGGCGCTGCTGGATCCCCGGAACTCGCTTCGCTCGCCCGAGGATGAGGGAGGTGGAGCCGCCTCTCGATGGAGGCCCCAATTCTCAATACGGCGCTTGTACCGGCCCCATGCCGACATAGACGGTCTTCAATTCGCTGTAGTGGTTGAGCGCGGCGACCGAATTCTCGCGGCCGAAGCCGGACTGCTTCGAGCCGCCGAACGGGATCTCCACCGGGCAAAGGTTGTAGGTGTTGATCCACAGCGTCCCGGCCTCGAGCTGATCGACGACGCGGTGCGCGCGGGTGATGTCGGCGGTGAAGACGCCGGCCGAAAGGCCGAATTCGGTCGCATTGGCCCGCGCGATCACCTCGGCCTCGTCGTCGAAATCGAGCACGCACATGACCGGCCCGAAGATCTCTTCGCGGGCGATCGTCATGTCGTCGGTGACGTCGGCAAAAACCGTCGGCTGGATGTAGGTGCCTTCTGCGTTGACGGCATTCGGAATGCCGCCGCCGGTCAGGAGCCGTGCGCCCTCCGCCTTGCCCTTCTCGATATAGGAAAAGACCTTGTCGCGCTGCGGCATCGATACCATTGGGCCGAGCTGCGTCGCCTCGTCCATCGGGTCGCCGATGACGATCGCCTCGGTGCGGGCCTTCAGCCGGGTGAGGAACTGTTCCTTGATGCCTTTCTGCACGAAAACGCGGGTGCCGTTGGAGCAGACCTGGCCGGTCGAATAGAAATTGCCGAGCATGGCGCCGCCGATGGCGCTTTCGAGATCGGCATCGTCGAAGACGATCAGCGGCGACTTGCCGCCGAGCTCCATGGTGACGTGCTTGAGTTCGGCTGCGGCCGCACCGGCTACCTTCTTGCCTGTCGGCACGGAGCCGGTCAGCGACACCTTGGCGACGTCAGGATGGTTGACGAGCAACGGACCGGTGGTGCGATCCCCCTGGATGACGTTGTAGAGGCCCTTCGGCAGGCCGGCCTCGACCAGGATCTCGGCGATCTTCAGCGCGCCGAGCGGCGTGTTCTCCGACGGCTTGAAGACCATGGCATTGCCGGCGGCAAGCGCCGGCGCACCCTTCCAGCAGGCGATCTGCTGCGGATAGTTCCAGGCGCCGATACCCACGCAGACGCCGAGCGGCACGCGCTTGGTATAGGCAAAATCGCCGCCGAGCGGGATGTAGTCGCCGTTGAGCGCCGTGGCGATGACGCCACCGAAGAATTCGAAACTGTCGGCACCGGACGTCGGATCGGCGACGATCGTCTCTTGGATCGGCTTGCCGGTATCGAGCGTCTCGAGCTCCGAGAGCTCGCGGTTGCGCTCGCGCATGATCTCGGCAGCGCGCTTCAAAATACGGCCACGGGCCGTCGGGCTCATCGCCGCCCATTCCGGTTGAGCGCGCTTGGCGGCTGCAATCGCCTTTTCGACGATCGCCGGCGTTGCCGCATGCAGCCGGGCGATCACTTCGCCGGTCGCCGGATAGATGCTCTCGATGACGGTGCCTTCGATGTCCTCGACATATTCGCCGTCGATGAAGTGCGAGGCTTGCGGTTGGGCTTTCATGTCATTCTCCCCGCGGATAGCGTTTGGATTCCTCGAGATTGTCGAGGTTCATATGGTTGCGCATGTAGCGCTCGGATGCTTTCTGCAGCGGCTGGTGATCCCAGGGGTAGTAGGCACCGTTGCGGAGCGCCTCGTAGACCACCCAGCGCCGCGCCTGGCTTTCGCGCACGGCCGCGTCGAAAGCCTCCATGTCCCAATGGGCGGCGCACATCTCGCGGAAGGCCTGCAGCGTTGCCGCCTGCACCTGCGTTTCCGGATGGGCCGCCAGATTCTTCAGTTCCAGCGGGTCGGCGTCGAGATCGTAGAGCTGATCCGGATCGAGCGCGCAGTGGATGTATTTCCACTTGCCCTCGCGGATGGCGACGAGCGGGGCGTAAGAAGCTTCCGCTGCATATTCCATCAGCACCGGCTCGCTGCGCTCCTCACCTTTGATCATGGGCACGAGACTCATGCCGTCGGTCCACGGCTTCACCTCGTCCATCGAAATACCGGCGAGATCGGCAAGCGTCGGCGTCACGTCGAGATTGGAGGTCGGGGCCAAGTGCAGACCCGGCGTCACACCGGGGCCTGCGACCATCAGCGGCACGCGGGCTGAACCTTCGAAGAAATTCATCTTGAACCACAGGCCGCGCTCGCCGAGCATGTCGCCGTGATCCGAGCAGAAAAGGATCAGCGTGTCGTCGAGCATGCGGGTGCGCGTCAGCGTGTCGATGAGCTCTCCGACCTTCTCGTCGAGATAGGAGATATTGGCGAAGTAGGCCTGGCGCGACCGGCGGATATTGTCTTCCGTCAGGTCGAAATTGACATAGTCGCAGGAATGCATGATGCGCTTGGAATGCGGGTCCTGCTGGTCCTCCGCCAGCATGCCGATCTCGGGCAGCAGATGCTCGCAATCCTCGTAGAGATCCCAGAATTTCTTGCGCGCCACATAGGGGTCGTGCGGGTGGGTGAAGGAGACGGTCAGGCACCAGGGACGGCGTGTCGCGTCGTCGTTTTCGCGCGAGAGCTGATAAAGCTTCTGATTGGCGAGGAAGGCGACCTCGTCGTCATATTCCATCTGGTTGGTGATCTCGGCGACGCCGGCGCCCGTGACAGAGCCGAGATTGTGGTACCACCAGTCGATGCGCTCGCCGGGCTTGCGATAATCGGGCGTCCAGCCGAAATCGGCCGGGTAGATGTCGGTCGTCAGCCGCTCCTCGAAGCCGTGCAGCTGGTCCGGCCCGACGAAATGCATCTTGCCCGACAGAGCCGTGTAGTAGCCGGCGCGGCGCAGATGATGCGCATAGGTCGGGATCGAGGACTGGTACTCGGCAGCGTTGTCGTAGACGCGGGTGCGGCTCGGCAATTGCCCGGCCATGAACGAGGCGCGGGCAGGGGCGCAGAGCGGCGACGAGGTGTAGTTGTTGCGGAAGCGGGCCGAGCGCGCGGCGAGCGCTTTCAGGTTCGGCGCATGCAGGAACGCGGCCGGTCCGTCCGGAAAGAGCTTTCCGTTCAGCTGGTCGACCATGATGATCAGGATGTTCGATCTTGCTGTCATGCGGCCGTTCCCTGGTATTTGAGCCGATCGATGTGCGAGCTGACGTAGTCTTCCGTGAGCGCGATCGATGCTTCGATGCTGATCGGCGCGGAGCGCAGACTCTGGCGGATATAAAGCCCGTCGATCATCGCAGCAGCGCCTTCAGCGATGCGTTCCGCGTCATCGTCGGCACAAAGGGCCTTGAGGCTCGCCATGAGGTTGGAGCGCAGGCGCCGGGCATAGACGACGAGCAGCCGCCGCACCTCCTCAGACCGTTGCGCCTCCGAATAGAAGGCGAGCCATGCGGCAATCGTATCTGGGGCGAACTGGCTTGCCTGGAAGGAGACGCGGATCAAGGCGCTCAGCCTTTCGCGTGGGCCTGCCACCGTGCGAAGCGCCGTCACCGTGTCGTCGCGCAACTGCCGTAGAAGGCTGCGGATCGTCTCGATCAGCAATTGTTCCTTGCTGCCGAAATAGTGGTGGGCAAGGGCAGGGGAGACGCCGGCGTGGCGGGCGATCTCGGACATGGTGACGGTCAGCGTGCCCTGGTCGCCGATCACGCGAAGTGCTGCGTCCACCAGCGCCTTGCGGCGCACTGGCTCCATTCCGACCTTTGGCATCCGTCTCTCCCTTGACGGAGGTCAGTTTATTTTTGATTGACTCATCAATCAATAAAAATCTTCGGTGTTTTCGCTTCCCTTTTTCGAAGAAATCCGGCTCAATCCTCCCGGTAGCGATCCCGCGATCTGAAGGACTGGAGGTTGAAATGACCCATGCATTCGATCACGCCGACAAGACGGCGGTTGCCCGCAAATGGGGGTGGTTCGTAGCACTCGGCGTGCTGCTCATCATGTGCGGTGGCCTTGCCTTCGGCAATCTGCTGATGGCCACGGTCGCTTCGGTCTATTATGTCGGGATCATCATGCTGGTCGGCGGGCTTTTCAATCTCGCCCACGCCTTCCAGGTCAAGGGCTGGGACAGCGTACTTTACTGGGGGCTCAGCGGCGCCTGTTATACGATCGCCGGCCTGTTTGCCTTCATCAATCCCTTGCTTGCCTCGTCCTTCCTGACCTTCGTGATGGCGATCGCCCTCATCGTCGCCGGCTGCTTCCGCATCTGGGTCGGTCTCAAGCTCAGGCCAGTACAAGGCTGGGGATGGGTGGCACTCGGCGGTCTGGTCACGCTTGCCGCCGGCCTCATCATCGCCGCCGGCTGGCCGGTCAACAGTCTCTGGATCCTCGGCCTTTTCCTCGCCGTCGACCTGGTGATGCAGGGCCTGTCGCTGATCGCCTTCGGCGTGCTGGCGAAGGGATAACCGCCCCCTTCCTGTGGGGTTCCGAGCTGGGTGCCCGGCCGTACGAAAGCGGCCGTTATCGGCGCCCGGGCAACCGCAGCAATCGCTCATGAAACTACTGATTTCATTAGAATGTTTGCAGTAGATCAAGGGCGGTAGCGACTGTCATATAGCTTTCATCAAAGCTTCATAATGGGGAAAGACTTCGTTGATAGTTGGCGGCCATGCTGCCGGCGTCCGATCGTCCGTTCCCCTGTCTCTGGAGCCCGGCATGTCCGCCGCCCCCGCCGAAATCCTCTCGTTGCGCCGGTTCGGCGACGACCAGATCGTCACGCTCGCCAAGCTGGTGATCGAGAGTGCCTTCCAGCCGATCACCGAAGCGGCGACCGGCACCGTCTTCGGTTACGAATCGCTGATGCGCGGCTTCCAGAAACTGGGCTTTGCCTCGCCGCTGGAACTGCTCGACAAGGCGGAAGAAGCCGGGCAATTGCTGGCGCTGGAGCACATGATCAACAGCCGCGCCGTCGCCGGCTTCGCGACGCTGCCCGATCATTCCGCCCGCACCCTGTTTCTGAATTTCGACTCGCGCCTCGTCGGCGGCGAGGGCGACATCGTCGAGCGCCTCGTCAACCATCTGAAGCGCGCCGGTATCGCCCCTTCGTCGCTCTGCTTCGAGCTTTCCGAGCGTTTCGACAGCGGCAAGATGCCGGACTTCTCCGCGCTCGTGCGCGATCTCCGGCTCGCCGGCTTCAAGCTCGCCATTGACGATTTCGGGGCTGGCTTCAACGGGCTGAAGCTGCTCTGCGACCAGCCGGTCGATTACGTGAAGATCGACAGGCACTTCATCTCCGGCATCGAGGCTGACGCCCGCAAGCGCCACCTCGTGCGCCACACCGTCAACACCGCGCATGTGCTTGGTACGCGGGTCATCGCCGAGGGCGTCGAGACGGAGGCGGAGTTCCTCACCTGCCGCGACCTCGGCTGCGATCTCGTGCAGGGCTATTACGTCGCCCGGCCGACCACCCATCTCAGCGAGCTTCTGCCCGCCTATCCGCATCTCGATCAGAGCGTCAGCGTGAGGCGACCCTCGTCCTCGCTCGACAGTATCCTGATCCGCAAGCAGATCGAGCAACTGCCGACGGTGCGCGAAAGCGATGAACTCGATTCCGTCTTCGATCTCTTCCGGCGAAACCCGCGCCAGGGCTTCTTCCCGGTTCTGAACGCCAATGGCGAGCCGCGCGGCATTCTGCATGAGTATCACGTCAAGGAGCTGATCTATCACCCCTTCGGCCGTGATCTCCTCAAGAACCGGATCTACCAGCGGCGGATCTCGCATTTCGTCAGCCCGGCACCGATCGCCGATCTCGATACGCCCGCGGATGAAATGCTGAAGATCTTCGCCGGCATGGACGGCAGCGATTGCCTGATCCTTACGGAGAACATGCGTTACGCCGGTACGCTTTCGGCCTCGTCGCTTCTGAAGATCATCAACGAAAAGCAGCTCAAGATGGCGCAGGAGCAGAACCCGCTGACGGGCCTGCCCGGCAACCGCGCCATCCGCGACTACGTCCAGGACGCGATCCTCGACGGCGATCAGACCCGCTATTTCTGCTATTGCGACTTCGACGACTTCAAGCCGTTCAACGACACCTACGGCTTCCAGAAGGGCGATCTCGCGATCACGCTGTTTGCCGCACTCCTGCGCCGCCACTTCATCGGCGAGGAGAAGTTCCTCGGCCATGTCGGAGGAGATGATTTCTTCGTCGGCATCAGCGGCTGTTCGGTCGAGGAGCTGGAGGCGGTGCTGAACCGCCTGCTGGACGATTTCCGCTCCGACGTGCGCCAGCTCTACTCGGCGGAGCACCAGGCCGAGGGCCGCATCAGCGGCCATGGTCGCGACGGTGCGCCGAAGGAATTCGCGCTGATGCGCTGCTCGATCGCCGTCCTCGGCCTGCCGGAGGGCTTCGTCTTTTCCGATGCCCAGGCCGTCAGCGCCCGCATCGCCGAAATCAAATCCCGCGCCAAGACCAGCGAAGCCGGTCTTGTCATGGACGCACTCGGCGGCTGATTTCCCGTCTTCGGGCTCGCTTAGGTCGCGGGTATGCGATGGGCGAGATAGTCGCGCATCTGGGAAAGCGCCGTGTCGCGCGTCAGCCCTTCCGATTGCAATCCGAGCCTAAGCCAAAGGCCGTCGATCAATGAAGTGATGCCGAGCGCCACGGTCTCGCAGTCTTCTGCCGGCAACAGGTCCACGAGCGCGGAAAGCAGGTTCGAGCGCATGCGCGCGTGGATCACCTTCTGGATGCGGGCAAGCTGCGGCTCGCGCGGAACTTCCGCACAAAGGGAAAGCCAGGCATGGCAGACCGAAGGCTGGAAGAAGCGCTCCTCGAAGTTCGCCTCAATGATCGCCTCTAGCCGCTCGCGCGGCGTGCGTGCGCGGTTCAGCCGAACGACCACCGCTTCCTTGAGCGCGGCGTTCGCCTCGCGCATGGCATGTTCGAAAAGCTCCTGTTTGTTGGCGAAATAATGCAGCACGATGCCCTTGGAGGCGCCGGCGTGTGTCGCGACCTTCTCCAGCGTCGCGCCGGCCATGCCCTCTTTCTGCAGCACCTCAAAGGCCGCGCGGCGCAGCTCGCGCCGCCTGATCTCGCTTATCCTCGTCAGTCGCATCAGCCGCCTCCAAACGATTCCCACATTGACAAACTTTCCGGAAAGATCAAATGTTGACCCATGGGACAATTATTAGTCCGAATGGACAAACTGGAGGATGCGATGCCGAAGCTGAAACTGTTGATGTCCACCATTGCCGTTGTCGCCGTCGCCTCTCCGGCCTTGGCCGGCGAGGCGCAATCCTGTCGGCAAGTCCGGCTGGCCGAGCCCGGTTGGAACGATCTGGCGTTCACCACGGGCGTCGGGCTGACAGTCCTCAAGGCATTGGGTTATGAACCCGAAAGCAAGCTGCTCGGCATTGACGTCATCTACACCAGTCTGCGCAGCGGCGATCTCGACGTCTTCCTTGGCTATTGGGACCCGGCGATGGTCTCCTATTACAAGCCCTACAAGGACGACGGTTCGGTCGAAACCGTCCGCACCAATCTGAAGGGGGCCAAGTACACGTTCGCCGTACCCGATTATGTCTGGGAGGCGGGCGTCAGGGATTTCGCGGACCTGAAGATCTTTGCCGACAAATTCGAGAAGAAGATGTACGGCATCGAGCCCGGCTCCAACCAGCTGATGCTGGATGCCGTCAAGGACCAGGGCCTCGGGCTTGATGGCTGGGAAGTGGTGGAATCAAGCGAGCAAGGCATGCTGGCGGAAGTCACGCGCCGGGTTCGCGACAAGTCCTTCATCGTCTTTCAGGGCTGGGCGCCGCATCCGATGAACACGGCCCTGTCGATCAAGTATCTGACCGGCGGCGACAAGTTCTATGGACCGGACTTTGGCGCGGCGACCGTTTCGACCCAGGTGCGCAAGGGCTACCTGCAGGAATGCCCGAATGTCGCCAGGCTCCTCAACAATCTGAGCTTCGATATCGACTTCGAGAACCGCGGCATGGGTTCCCTGATGAGCGACGGGCTGGCGCCGGAGGAGGCCGGCAAGAAGGCCATCGAGCAGGAGCCGCAGCGGCTCGACGCCTGGCTTTCCGGGGTGACGACCTTCGACGGGCAGCCGGGGCTTGCCGCGGTCAAGGCCGCGCTCGGACTGTGATCGTCATCGACCAGCAAGATTGGTCGCCGCTGAAGCGGCGGCTCGAACTGCCCGGCGGGCGCCAGTTCGCCTATGTCGATCGCGGCGAGGGGCCGGCGCTGTTGCTGCTCCACGGCTATTCCGACAATAGCCGCTCTTTCTCGCTGGTCGCGCCCCACCTCGTGGGCTATCGACTGATCATTCCGGATCTCGCCGGCCACGGCGCGTCGCAGGCGGGGCCGGGGGCAACGGTTGCCGATTTTTCGCGGGATCTCGCTTGTCTGGCCGATAGGCTGGCGCTGAGGGATATCGTCGTCATCGGCCATTCCATGGGGGCAATGACCGCCATTGCGCTTGCCGCCCTTCGCCCGGACCTGGTCCGGGCCCTCGTTCTTTTATCCGGCAGCCTGCAGCCGGGCCTCGACGCGAGGAGTCCAACGGCGCGGGCGATCCGCGCGTTGAAGGATCCGCTGGATCAGGAACACCCGTTCTTCGATGTCTGGCACGCCTGCAACCAACCAGTCGACCCGGCGTTCCTTGCGCACATGCGCAAGGAGGCCGCAGAGATACCGACGCAGACGTGGCTCGCTATCCTCGATGGCCTTGCCGCGACCGATCTTCGCGCCGCCGCGCGGCAGTTGCGTTTGCCGGTGCTGGCGATCGGCGGCAGTGAGGATCCGCTGTTCGACGCTGGGCATCGCCGGCTGCTGGCGGAAACCATCGGCTCGGCGCGCTCGATCAGCTTGGCCGGCCATGGCCACAACCCTCATTGGGAAAGCCCGGCACTGGTGGCTGGCGAGATCCTGTCCTTCCTGGCGGCCGAACCCTGATCGGCCAATACTACCGCCACCCTTTTCGCGGCACGCCGTCAGCGCTAGATGTGGCACATCAGCAGCATGAGGTGGTGCCATGTCCCTTCCGTCAGAAATGAACTTCGTCGATCTTCCGGCCCCAGGCGGACCGGAAAACATGGTCCTGAAAAAGGGACCGTTGCCTGAGATCAAACCGGGCGACATCCTCGTTCGGGTGGAGGCGGCCGGCATCAACCGTCCCGATGTCTTGCAGCGCAAGGGCGACTATCCGCCACCGCCGGGTGCAAGTCCGATCCTCGGCCTTGAAGTGGCCGGCGAGGTGGTGGCGCTCGGCGCGGGTGCGGAAGGATTTCAAATCGGAGACAAAGTCTGCGCGCTCGCCAACGGCGGCGGCTATGCGGAATATGCGGCAGTCCCGGCAAGCCAGGCGCTGGCCTGGCCGAAGGGCTATGACGCGGTGAAGGCGGCGGCTCTGCCCGAAACCTTCTTCACCGTCTGGGCCAATGTCTTCGACATGGCCGGCTTGAAGGCGAGCGAAACGATCCTCATCCATGGCGGCTCCAGTGGCATCGGCACGACGGCGATCCAGCTTGCCAAGGCCTTCGGCGCCGAGGTCTTCGTCACCGCCGGCAGCGCCGAGAAATGCCAGGCTTGCGAGTCGCTCGGCGCCAAGCGCGCGATCAACTATCGCGAAGAGGACTTCAAAACGGTCGTTATCGAAGAGACGGATGGACGCGGCGTCGACGTCATCCTCGATATGGTCGGCGGGCGTTACTTCGACCGCAACATCGCTTCGCTGGCGAAGGACGGCCGCCTGTCGATCATCGCCTTCCTCGGCGGCGCCAAGGTCGAGGCGGCGAACATCGCGCCGATCCTGACAAAGCGTCTGCATGTGATGGGCTCGGCGCTCCGTCCCCGTACGCCGGCGGAGAAGCAGGCGATCCGCGATGGTCTGGTGGCAAAGGTCTGGCCGCTGCTCGAGGCGGGCAAGGTCGCGCCGGTGATCCACTCCGTGCTGCCCTTTGCCAAGGTGGCGGACGGGCATCGCGAGATGGAGACCGGCGACCATATCGGCAAGATCATCATGTCCATGTGATCCCCGGATCGCCACGTGATTTGCGCCATTAAACCTTAGTCGGTCTTGCAAATACCGTGGGATCACCTACCTTGTTGCCATCTGAAACGAACAGAAAGGAAGGTGATCCAATGTCTAATGAGATTTCGGTCTTGGTGAAGGGCATGGGAGAGGTGAACACGTCGAGGCAGCCCTCGGCTTGATCCCCGCCTTCCTTCGGGCCTAAAGCCCGGGCCACTCACTTGGCCAGAACTCAGGGAAGGGTCGCCTCGGGCGGCCCTTTTCCATTTTCGGTATTCCCCGCCCGGGCCTTCAGCCTCAACTGTTGGAACTTTGCAGATCACACCCCGAAGCGTCCGAGCGCCGGGATCTTGATGCCGGGCTTCGCGAAATCAAATCCGGCGACGAGGCCGAAAAAGTGCAGTTCGAGGCCGCTGCGAACACCAGCCGAGATACCGGCGACGCCATAGAGCGTGGCGTGCATGTCACGGCCATCGGCATCGATCTGGAACAACTTGCCCTCCGGCAGATAATCGCGGCCGACGGCGTCGGGCGGCAGCACGGCGCCGAGTTCCGGCACGGAGCGCAGCACGTGGGCGACGAAGGTGTTGGAGTTCGGGCCCGGCCAGATCCGATAGCCGCCGGGTGCGTCATAGGGATAGCTTGCGATCGCCGCTTCGATCTTCGGGATCAGCCGGCTGGCTTCGGTTCCGGTGATCGAAACAACCAATCTCGGCTCGTTCGAATACCAGCGCGCATCGGCCGGATAGGCGTTGCGGCGGATCGGCTTGCCCCAGCCGACCTTGTCGTAGCGGTTGTAGGCGAGGGCGCCCTGTTGCTTGGTCACGATCCAGGCGTGGCTGGCGACGGCGCCCTTCATGCCGCCGGTCGTTGCCGAAAAGACGTAGATCGCCGCATCGGGGCTCTCGGCTGTCTTCGGCAGGATGCCCGCCGAGGACCAGTCGGCAGAGCGCCAGCTCTGTGGCCGGTCCTGCATGTACCACCAGCCGGCCGAGGCTAGCGCCGGCAGAAGGTAGATGATGAGAAAGGCGGCGGCGAGCCTGCGGGCGAATTTCATGAAAACTCCGTTTCCTGCCTTAAGATTCCTGCTAAATGCACG
This sequence comes from Ensifer sp. EB106-03-01-XG145, assembly GCF_058792075.1. Lineage (NCBI taxonomy): Bacteria > Pseudomonadati > Pseudomonadota > Alphaproteobacteria > Hyphomicrobiales > Rhizobiaceae > Ensifer > Ensifer sp. EB106-03-01-XG145. Next base: position 980,850 of record NZ_JBYTEC010000001.1, read on the forward strand.
GAGCAATTTCGGAAATTTGAGGGCAAGGCATGTCGAATCCCGTTCTCGTCGAAGTCACCCGCGGAAACCTCGTCGAAAGTCGCCATCGCGGACTTGTGATCGCCGTCGACGGCGATGGCCGGACCGTCTTTTCGCTCGGTGAGACTGACACCGCCGTTTTCCCGCGCTCCGCCTGCAAGGCGATGCAAGGGCTGCCCTTGATGGAAAGCGGTGCGGCCGACGCCTACGGTTTCGGCAACAGGGAACTGGCTCTTGCCTGCTCCTCCCATTCCGGCGAGCCGGAGCATGTAGAGCTTGCCGCAAAGATGCTCGCGGCGGCGGGCCTCGACGTCTCGGCGCTCGAATGCGGCGCCCATTGGTCGTCCGACCAGAGGACCTTGATCGGCCAGGCCCGCAGCCTGGAGGCGCCGACAGCGCTTCATAACAACTGCTCCGGCAAACATTCAGGCTTCATCTGCGCCTGCTGCCATTCCGGCACCGAGGTGAAGGGCTATGTCGGCTACGAGCATCCGCTGCAGCAGGAAATCCGCGGCACGATGGAAAGCCTGACCGGGGCGATCCTCGGCACGGACAATTGCGGGGTCGACGGCTGCTCGATCCCGACCTACGCCGTTCCGCTCAAGGGCCTGGCGCACGGGTTTGCCAAGATGGCGACCGGCGTCGGTCTTGGACCCGAACGCGCCCGGGCCTCCAGGCGGCTGATCGAGGCCTGCATGGTCGAGCCCTTCTACGTGGCCGGAACCAAGCGCGCCTGCACCCGGCTGATGAAAACGGCCCCCGGCCGCATCTTCGCCAAGACCGGTGCCGAAGGCGTGTTCTGTGCCGCCATCCCGGAAAAGGGCATCGCCATCGCGCTGAAATGCGAGGACGGCACGACCCGCGCCGCCGAAGCGATGGTGGCGGCAACGCTTGCGCGCTTCTTCAGGGATGAGCCGGACCTGCACGCGGCCCTGATGGCGCAGGCAAATCACTCGATGTACAACTGGAACGGCATCCATGTCGGCGGCGTCAGGGTCACGGACGCTTTCGCCGCCTGAGGTTCGCGGGCGACGGTTCTCGCCTGCAGCCCTCACGGACAGCCTCGGCGCGCTGGCACCGTCAGGCGCCGATCATCACAACGCTCGCGTCGTCATAGGGCGTTAGCATCTGGCGCTCGATTTCCACCGGTACGATGAAGCCGGCGAGATCGGCGATTCCGGCCACGCGATGTGGCGAAACTGCGTCGAATTTCTCCGCTGTCGCAAGCACATAGGTGTCGGCGGCCTGGGCGAGGATCGCGCGCTTGACGGCCGCCTCCTCGAAGTCGCCGGTGGAAACTCCGTGAACCGGATGAATGGCGGTGACGCCGAGGAAGAACAGGTCGATGCGGATGCCGGCGATGGCGGTGAGCGCCGCCGCGCCCGTCGCAACCATCGAATGTTTGTAGAGCCGGCCACCGATCAGGATCACTTCGGCTTCGTGGCGTTCGAGCTCGGCGGCAATCGTCGGGCTGTGGGTGACGACGGTCAGCCGCATCTCCCGCGGCAGTGCCCGCGCGATTTCCGCGTTGCTCGTGCCGCCGTCGAGAAAGATCGTCTGGCCCGCCTCGATCATCGTCGCGGCCTTTCGCCCAAGCCGGTGTTTGACGTCGCCGGCAATCTCCTGCCGTGCGGTAAAGTTTGGTAGCGGCGGGACCAGCGGCAGCGCGCCGCCATGTACGCGCTTCAGCAAACCTTCCGCCGCCATCTCGCGGAGATCGCGCCGGATCGTGTCTTCCGAGAGGTCCAGTTCGTCCGCCAGGCGCTTGGCGACGATCTCGCCGTCGCGCGCCAACCGTGCCGAAATCAAAGCCCGTCTCTGTGTTGTCAGCATGAATACCTCCTTGACTCTTCACGATATTGCACGAAATATCGTGAATATTCCAGAATGATCTGGATATTTCGTGCAAAAATTTGGAGAAGATCATGCTGATTTTGATCGCGGGGCCCTATCGCTCGGGAACCGGAGACGACCCGGCCAAGATGGCCGCCAACCTGAAGCGACTGGAGGAGCCGTCCTATGCGCTGTTTCGGGCCGGGCACGTGCCTGTCATCGGCGAATGGGTGGCGCTGCCGGTGTGGAATGCGGCGGGTGGCGAGCGCATCGGGGACGACCTCTACGAGGAAATTTTCCATCCCGTCGCCGGCCGCTTGCTGGCACTGTGCGACGCGGTGCTGCGTCTGCCGGGCGACAGCAAGGGTGCCGACAACGACGTGCGCATCGCCCGTGAACGCGGCATTCCCGTCTACTACCGCTTGGAAGACGTGCCCGGTTGCGGCGAGGCGCTGGTTGCCTGACCGGAAACGGCCCGGCAGGGATACCTGCCGGGCCGTGGCGGTGCTTCTGAACTCCACCTCAATCTCGGCCCCAACCCGAGGATTGGGTCCGCATTGCGGTGAGGGAGGCGGGAGGCCTATTCGTGCACGTGCGGCTCGGCGACGAAGGTCAGCGTGGCCGTTAAACCTTTCTTGTCGGCGGCGATGTTGCTTTCGAGCGGGATCGCGTGGCTGACGGCAAGAATGTTGACGCCGGCGTTGCGCAGCGTCACTTCCGCTTCGCCATTCGCGTTCGTCTTTTCAGAGACGAGCTCGGGCAGCCCGGCATAGTCAAGGGTGATTTCCTTGCCTTCGAGCGGCTTGCCGTCGAGCAGGAGGCGGATGCGAAATTTCTCGCCCGGCTTCAGGCCAACAGGGTTGTCGAGCGGGATGATCTGCAGCGGCTGTGCCGGGAAGGCCGGCAGTGCGCCATGCGCATGCACCAGCGCGATGCTGTATTTGACCGAATGGCTCGCCTGCTTGGCACCAGGCACCTCGTTCTTCGGCTTGTTCACCCATTTGCCGTCGGCGCCTTCGCTCCAATAGCCGTTGTCGAACTCAAGAGCGATGAGCGCCGGCTCGCCGTCGAGTTTCAGCGTAGCGTGATTGTCTTCCGCCTCGATCGTCACCGGCAGCGCTTTACCGTCTTCGCCAACGGCCGAGACCGATTTCACTTTGGCCGGATCATAGGCTTCGTCCGCGGGGCCGTGGCCGTAGATCACCGCCAGCGTTCCCCAGCGCTCGCCGATCCATGCGCCATGGGAGAAGGCGGGCGTCGCAGCGGCGGCAAGCAGGCCGGCAGCGAAGAAGGTTGAAAAGAGCGTTTTCATAAGCAACTCCAAATAATGTTATAACGTAACAATCACGTTCTATTGAAATCCGTTCGGGCTTGTCAATCGGGCTGACATCCTTTCTTCTGCCGCCGATCTTTGGTCTGGAGTTGAAACGGCCGGAAGCGCACGGTTCACCGACAGCATTCCGCTTCAGTTCGGCAAAATTGATAGGGCAGGTTCGGGTCTGTCGGCACCACGTCATCCGATCCGCATGATCGCAGAGGAGAGTTGAAGTGTTGAAATTGTTCTACGCCCCGGGCACCTGCTCATTGGCCTCGCATATCGCGCTGGAGGAGGCGGGCGCTGACTATGAGGCACGCCGCGTCGATTTTTCGACCGCCGAACAGACCAAGCCTGACTATCTCGCGGTAAACCCGAAGGGCCGGGTGCCGGCGCTGTTGACCGACCGGGGCGTCATCACTGAAACGCCGGCGATCCTCACCTATATCGCCGAGACAAATCCGGCAGCGAACCTTGCACCAAGGGGCGATGCCTTTGCTTTTGCGCAGTTGCAGTCGTTCATGAACTATCTCTGCTCGACGGTGCATGTCGCCCATGCCCATGGACGTCGCGGCGCGCGCTGGGCCGACGATCCGGCGGCGCACGAGGCAATGAAGGCCAAGGTCGCCTCCAACATGGCGGCCTGCTTCGAACTGATCGAGAACAAGATGTTCGAAGGCCCCTTCGTCCTGGGCGAGACCTATTCGGTTGCCGATCCCTACCTTTTCACCATCGCCGGCTGGCTCGAATCGGACGGTGTGGATCCCGCGCGTTTCCCGAAAATCCTGGATCACCGCAACCGCATGACCGCGCGTCCGGCCGTTGCCCGGGTCCTGGCCACGCTCAAGGCCTGAGCCGCGCGACCATCTGGGCTACATCAGGATGTAGTCCTTGGGCTGCGGCAAGGGCGGAAGGTCTGTCTCGCCGAGCGCCTCGCGCAGGTTGATCTCGATCGTTTCGGCAAGCGCCATGATCGGCAGGTCGTTCGGCAACACGCCGAACGGCTCCTCCAATTCGTCCCCGAGTGCATCGAGGCCGAAGAAGGTGTAGGCGACCAGCGCCGTGACGAAGGGCGTGGCCCAACCGAGCGCATCGGCAAAGCCGAAGGGCAGCAGGAAGCAGAAGAGATAGGCGGTGCGGTGCAGGAGCAGCGTGTAGCCGAAAGGCACCGGCGTGTTGCGGATGCGCTCGCAGGCGGCAAGCGTCGCCGACATCCTGCCGACCGTGCCGTCCAACTGGGCCCACTGAAAGTCGCTGATTGCGCCCGAAGCACGCAAGCCCGCGAGATCGCGGCCCATCTCACGCAAGAGGTAGTCCGGCGCGTTGCGGCTTGCCTCGTAGCCGGGCGCGAGATCGTCGGGCAGTCGCGCGAGTGCCCTGGCTGCATGATTGCCCGGTCGCAGGTGGCCAACCAGGGCGTGAGCAAAGGCGATGGCGATGTTGAGGAGCCGTTGCCGCGCCGCATTCTCCGATGCTTTCGCGTCGACCAGGACCAGTGTCTGCCGGGCAAGATCGCGCGACGTGAAGATCAGTTGTCCCCAATCCTTCCGCGCCTCCCACCAGCGGTCGTAGCAGGCGTTGTTGCGGAAACCGAGGAACACCGAGAGCGCAATGCCGAGCAAGGCGAAAGGGCCGCTGTTGACGCTTGGAACGATGCCGGGATCGGCACGGTGCGCCCAGACGACGAAGGCGGAAAGGCCGAAGACGAACAGCACCTGCGGAAAGATCCGCTGAATGACCGATCCTCTGAGGATGAAGAACAGTTTCAGAAGGCTGGGGCGGTCGCGAACGATCATGGAAGAACACCTGTGTGGCCGTCAGCTTCCACCGGTATAGGCGCGAGCTCTGAAATGGAAGGCCGCTCATTGGATGCCGCCAGCCGCCGGCGCGAGATTTTTACCGCCTATGTCGGCTCAGTCGCCGCGCGCACGTCCTTGTTGCGTAACGCCAACAGGGAGACAACGACGATGCGCAAGGTGGTTGCCGGCATGCAGATGTCCATCGACGGGATGATCGATGGACCGGATGGCTATACGGACTGGGTCGATTCCTGGTCGGACACCTTCGACCTCCTGCCTGAGATCGATGCCTGCGTCCTCGGGAGCGGCATGTATTCGGGCTATGAGCAATATTGGAGCGCGATCAAACAGAATCCGCATGCGCCGCTGGAGTTTACCGGCAAGGTGCCGACGCAGGAGGAGATCGAATATACGGATTTTGCTTTGAGCACGCCGCATTATGTTCTCTCGAAAGAGCGCTCGGAGGTGCAATGGGCCAACGCCACCATCGTTCGCGATGCTGCCGAGATCGAGCAGCTAAGGCGCCAGCCGGGTCGGACCATCTATGTCGTCGGCGGCGCTCGCACCGTGTCGAGCCTGATGGATCACGGCCTGATCGACGAATTGCGTCTCACCATCCATCCCCTGGTGGTGGGGAAGGGCAAGGCGCTGTTCGAAACCATCGCCCAGCGCCACTACGTGCAACTCGATGACGTGAAGAGGGTCGATGACGGCAAGGTTTGCCTGATCTACAAGGTCGGGGATCGAAGCTGAAAGCGGTCAGCCGGCGAGTTTCGCAGCAAGCCGCTTTGGCGCCTTCTGGCGCCAGGCTGCAACCAGTCGCCCGGTCAGGCTCTTATCGTCGATCACCGAAAGCCGAACCAGCATCGCCGGCCAGCCTTTGTAGTGATCGGTCTCGAAATAGAGTTGCGGGTCGAGTTCCAGCAGCAATTCCTTTTCCTCGAGCGCACACATGACGACAAGCGTGTCGCCGTCCTTCATGCGCACGAAGCTCTTGTCTTTCACCAGCAGTGCCGGCGTGCCGTAGGAGGTGCCGATGGTAACCTCCGGCAAGCCGGCGGCTTCCGCCAGCTTGACGACCCGTGCGAAATTGCGGTCGAGATCCTCGCTCATCCCGTCAGCATATCACAGGGTCATTGTCCGTCACCGGCCCCCGGCTTGCAGGCAGTCGCTGGCGCACTCGGCCGCGCGCGGCCAGGGCCAGCCGGGGAAGGGCAGATCACCGAGTTCGCGTTCGTCCATCCGCTCGAGATCCGGGTGCTGCAGCGGGTCACGCGCCCAGGCTAGTCGCGTATCCTGCTTCCGACTTTCAAAAGTGGCGAATGCGGTCAACATCGAGAGAAGCTTCAACATGGCGGCCCATCCTTTCGATGCTTGGATGATCTGCCTGTCTCGCTGTCTTTTCAATTGAGAATAGCACCGAACGGGTTTAGGAAAACTATATGAGAGATCTGAATTCCGTCCATTTGAACGGGCTTCGCGCCGTGGAAGCGGCCGGTCGCCTTGGTTCGTTGGCGGCTGCTGCCGAGGAGCTCGGCGTGACCTCAGGCGCCGTCAGCCAGCAGATTGCCAAGGCGGAGGCCCAGCTTGGCCGCATCCTGTTCGAGCGCACGCCGCGCGGCCTCGTCCCGACCGACTTTGGCCTGCGTTTCCTCGTCCGCCTCAGCAACGCCTTTCAGGAGCTGGCGGAGGCCGTGGCCTCGGCTCGGCGACGCGACGAGTCGGTGCTGACGATCTCGGTGGCACCGGTCTTTGCCGCCCGCTGGCTGGTCTATCGGCTGAACCGTTTCGCCGAGCGCCACCCCGACATTCGCTTGCGCATCGACGCTACGACCAAGCTCGTCAATCTCGATACATCAGATGTGGATGTCGGCATCCGTGTGGGCTCGGGCGATTGGCCTGGTGTGAAATCCGAACTGCTGTTGCAGCAGGAGGTCTTTCCCGTCTGTTCGCCGGCCATGGCGGAGAACTTGCGTGTACCTGCAGATATTCTAAAGCTCCCGGCCGTGATCGACGGTCACTCGATGTTCAGCTGGGAGGTGTGGCTTCGCGAAGTCGGCCTCTCCGGTGCCGAAATGAGCGTGCGCCACACGTTCAATGAGGCGTCGCTGGTGCTCGATGCGGCGATCTCGGGGCAGGGGGTCATGCTCGCCTGGCAGACGCTCGCCGGCTTCGCGATCACCCAAGGCAGTTTGGTCGTGCCCTTCGGTATCCGCGTGGGCACCGGCTACGGCCACTACTTCGTCAGCTCGCCATCGCGGCGGGAAAGCAAGGCCGCAGCCGCCTTCAAGCGCTGGGTTCGTGACGAGGTGGAGGAGGGCATGCGCCTGCTCGATCTCAGGGCGCCGCGCGTACGCTTCGACGCGGCGACCATGCGCTGATCACTTGAAACGAGCCCCCCTCCGGACGGCTCAATCCGCCGGCTCTTTCAGCCGCTCTTCCATCATCGCCTTGAAAGCCGGGCGGGCATGGCAGCGGGCAAGCCAGGCCGAAACGCGTGGATGCTTCTCGAAGAGCTGTTTCTGGCTCATGGCGTAGCGGAAGACTTCCGCGAGGTTGAGGTCGGCTACGGTGAAGCGATCGCCAACCAGGTAGTCGCGCCCGTCGAGGTGCTCTTCCAGGCGGGTAAACACCTTGTCGAGGGACTTGGCGCAGGTAGTGATCGTTGCCCTGCCTTGGTCGGTTTCCTCAGTGCCGTAGTCGTAGGTGAGGATGATCTGCACCGCATGCGGCTCGACCTCCGTCGCCGCCCACATCGTCCAGTTGCCCATCAGTCCCTCTTCACGGATATCAGCCGGTCCCAGCGGGCCGCCGTATTTGCGCGCAAGGAAAAGATTGTTGGCAAGCGATTCCGTCAGTACGACGCCGTCGTCTTCGATCGCCGGAATCAGACCCATCGGGTTGACGGCGAGGAAGGCCGGCGACTTGGTGTTGATGGGCGCATCGGCGGCAAGCGGATCTGCAACCCGGCGCGCCTGGATGACCGGAACGGACGTGAAGGGGATTCCGAGCTCCCACGCCATCCAGTAATTGCGCGATGCGCGCGAGCGATAGACTCCGTAGATCGTCAGCATGTCGTCCTCCCGTCGTTGCCGTGACCTTGTCTTAAGCCAAGCGTGCTGGACGGCGAAAGCCGGCGCCGCTGATACCACACATGAAATCTTTTGATAGGCCATGCGGCCCATTGCCCGCTTGCCTTTCGCGCCGTTGGTCTTTAGCTGTCGCAGTCGATTTTGGGGGCACTTTTGGCGCGACGGTTTCTAGGCGATCGGTTGACGGACATGGCGGCGCGTTTGCTCTGCGCGCTTGTCCTCGTCATCTCGGCCCTGAGCCAGCAGCCGGCGGTCGCCATGCCGGTTGCGCCTGATACGACCGCCTACGCGCTTCCCGATGGAACGTTTGCCGATCTCTGCCTCACCGGCCACGACGATGCCGACGGAAAAGGTGGTACGAAAGGCCATGGATGCCAGTCCTGCTGCCTCGTCGCCCCCGCTGATCTGCCGGCGCCGTATCCGATCGCCGCACCACCGCTATCTCTCGCCTGGCATGTGTCGGTTCCTGCCAATGAACTTCTGTTTGTTCGCGGTGTGCTCCGCGGCGGCACAGGGCCTAGGGCGCCACCATCGGGTTTCTCCCTGATATCCGCTTGAGCGGCGGCTGACGGCCTCCCAGGCGTCGAAACTGCTGTTCGACGTCGCCGGCCGTGATCCGCGACCGACCCGACCATCACGAGGCGAAGCCGCGATAATGCGGATTTCCCGGAGAAACCCATGACAACCGCATCCTTTACCGGCGCCGCAGCGCAGCCGGTCGCCGCCGAGCGCGGCATTTCCCTCTATCGCGCCATCTGGCGCTGGCACTTCTTTGCCGGCTTGCTCGTCATCCCGTTCATGATCAGCCTGGCCGTCACCGGTGGCCTCTATCTCTTCAACGACGAGATCGACGATACCGTCTTCGCCTATCGCAACATCGTGCCTGCCGGGACCGAACGGCTGCCGCCTTCGGCGATCGTCGCCACCGCTGTCGAATCCGTGCCCGGCAGCGCCGCCGTCTCCTATCGCACACCCGCCGGTGCCGATCGCTCGGCGCGCGTCACGGTGGGTATCGGCAAGGCCAAAATGCTGGTCTTCGTCGATCCCTATACCGGCGCCATCCTCGATCACGTCGCGCCCACGGAAGAGTTCAATCAGGTGGTCGAGGACCTGCACAGCCTCGACTATTTCGGTAAGTCGGTCGAAACGATCATCGAGATTGTTGCGGGCTTTGCCATTCTGCTGGTCTTCACCGGCATTTATCTCTGGTGGCCGCGCCAGCAGACCGGCGGTGTGCTGACCGTGCGCGGCACGCCCGCGCGCCGCGTGTTCTGGCGTGACCTTCATGCCGTGACCGGCATCGTCGCCGGGCTGCTGATCGTCTTCCTCGCCTTCTCCGGTCTTCTGTGGTCCGGCTACTGGGGCGCCACCGTCAACGGCAAGCTGACGGCCATGGGGCTCGGCTATCCCGCGGTGCTTTGGGACCAGGTGCCAACCTCGACCAAGGTTTCGACCGATGTCCTCCCCAGGGCGAACTGGCTGATGGAGAATGCTCCGGTCCCGACGTCGAGCGGCGTCGGCGCCGAGCCGGTCGGCATAGACCGCGCGGTCGCGATCGCCGATGAGGCCGGCATGCTGCCCGGCTATGAGCTGGCGCTCCCGACCGATGAGAGCGGCGTCTACACGGCCGCGATCTTTCCGGCCGAGCTCGCACGGGAGCGCACGATCCACATCGACCAGTACTCCGGCAAACCGCTTGTCGATGTAGCCTTTGGCGATTACCCGGCGCTCGGAAAGGCGATCGAATGGAGCATCAACGTGCACAAGGGGCAGGAGTGGGGGCGCGCCAATCAGTTGTTGATGCTTGCCGCCTGCCTGTCCATCGTGCTCATCTCGCTCTCCGCCGTCGTCATGTGGTGGAAGCGTCGCCCGGCGGGGCGCGTCGGGGTGCCGCCGATGCCGCCGAAGCGCAGTGTCTATGCAGGATTGTGGATCATGGCCATTTTCTTTGGCCTCACTTTTCCGCTGACGGGGCTTGCGATCGTTATCATGGTGGTGGCCGACCAACTGCTGATGCTCGCGCCGGCGGCGCGCCGACGTCTGTCCTGAAATCGACGAAGGGGTGGCGCCGTCACCCCTTCTTTTCAGGCACGCAACTTGGAGATTGCAACCTCTGCACGATTTTTCTACAAGTTATTTAGGAAGGGCTAACTCTTGCTCGTCTAACGTGAAGTGGGGAAAGATCGACCAGCGACGCGGCTGAGCGCGTCGGGAGGCCTTGCTTGGCGAAGAACACGTCTCGCAATCCGCGATATGCCGCCTTAAATGCTGGCGGCAACGAGGATACACGTCGCCTGATCGATGCCAGCCATCGGCTGGCGGAAGAAGTTGCGCGGATCTTTCCGACCGAACCCGACATCGCCGACCGCCACTACTGGTTGGAGACGATGATCAACCATGTGCCCGACTACATCTATGCCAAGGATGTCGAAGGGCGGTTCCTCATCGCCAACCAGGTGACTGTTGCCGACAACGGCCTGGAAGGTCTCAAGGATATCGTCGGTAAGACCGACTTCGATCTCCATCCGCCGCACATGGCACAGGCGATCGCCGACATCGAGCGCCGCGTCATCGAAACCGGCGAACCGATTTTCGGCATCGAGGAACGGGCGATCGTCAGCAAGGGCCGCGACCGCTGGCTGATGACCTCCAAGGTGCCGCTGCGCAACAAGCGCGGCGAGATTGTCGGCGTCGTCGGCGTGTCGCGCGATATCTCCGACAGAAAGGCGGCCGAACGCCTGCTCGAAGGGCAGGCCCGCCTACTGGAAATGATCGCCAACAGCCGACCGCTCGACGAATTCTTCCGCGACATGATCCTGCTGATCGAGGCGCTGATGCCTGGCATCAAGGGGTCGGTGCTGTTGCTGTCGGCCGATGGCCGCCACCTGTTCCATGGCGCGGCGCCAAGCCTCGACGAGAGCTATTGCGCGACGATCCATGGCGTCGAGATCGGCCCTCACATGGGCTCCTGCGGCACGGCGGCCTGGCGCGGCGAACAGGTGATCGTCTCGGACATTCTCGCCGATCCTCTCTGGGACGATTATCGCGAGCTCGTTCGACCCTATGGGTTCCGCTCCTGCTGGTCGACTCCCGTCCATTCGCGCGACCGCAAGGTGCTTGGCACATTTGCGCTCTATTCCGGCGCGGTCTGCGTTCCCAACGAAGGGCAGAAGGAGCTGATTGCGATGGCGGCGCATCTCGCCGGTATTGCAATCGAGCGCAAGCACGCGGAGGACCGTATCAGTTTCATGGCGCATCATGATGCGCTGACGGGCCTGCCCAACCGGGCGCTGTTCGAGGAGCAGGTCGCCGAGGCGCTGGAGGCCCTGCGCGGCACCGGTCAATGGGCGGTGCTCGCCTTCCTCGATCTCGATAATTTCAAGCTGGTCAACGATACGCTCGGCCATGCGGCCGGCGACGAGCTGTTGAAGGTCACCGCCTCCCGCATGCGCTCGTCGGTGCGCAAGTCGGATATGGTCGTGCGTGTCGGCGGCGACGAATTCATTCTGCTTCTGAACGGCCTTCCCTGCGAACGGGATGTCGTGCTGGCAAGGCTTGAAGATATTCGCCGCGCCATCGCGGGGCCGATGCAGATCGAGGGCCGAAGCCTGCAGGTCACCTGCAGCATGGGCGTCGCCTGCTTTCCCAATCAGGGCAAGACCGTCGGCGAGCTGCTCGCCAATGCCGACATGGCGATGTATCGGGCCAAGGAGCTCGGGCGCAACAATCTGCAGGTCTTCACCGAGGAAATGGCCGCCAAGGCGCACGAGAAGCTGCGTCAGCAGGAGGAGCTGCGCAGGGCGCTGGCACATGAAGAATTCTTTCTGCAGTTCCAGCCGCAGATGAACCTTGCGAATGGCCGCGTTTTCGCAGCCGAAGCCTTGCTTCGTTGGCGTCATCCAGAGCGCGGCACGGTTTCGCCGGCCGAGTTCATTCCGCTTGCCGAAGAAACCGGGCTGATCGTGCCGATCGGTGACTGGGTGCTGCGCGCCGCTTGCCGCCAGGCCAAGGACTGGCAGGATGACGGCCTGCCGCCGCTGATCGTCAGCGTCAACGTTTCGGCGCGCCAGTTCCGCGAGCGCAACTGGGCAGGTCACGTGGCGGCAATTCTCGCCGAAACCGGGCTTGAGCCCTGCTGTCTCGAGCTTGAGCTGACGGAAAGCCTGATCATGCAGGACGTGCCGGGGGCGATTGCCACCATGCATGAGCTGCAGGCGATCGGCGTGCACCTGGCAATCGACGATTTCGGCACCGGCTATTCTAGCCTCAGCGCCTTGAAGCGCTTCCCGGTGCGCCGCCTTAAGATCGACCGGTCCTTCGTTGCGGATATTCCTGTCGATCTCGACGACAACGCGATCACCGCGGCGATCATCTCACTCGCCCAAAATCTTGGCCTGCGCGTCATCGCCGAAGGTGTGGAAAACCAGGCCCAGGTCGAGTTCCTGCGCCAGAGCGGCTGTGACGAGATCCAAGGCTATTTCTTCAGCCGGCCGCTCTCCGCGCCGGATTTTGAAACACTGATGCGCCAGCCACGTTTCAACGCTCACAGCGTCTGAGTTCTCTTCGTTTCACGCCAAGACGCAAGCTTCGGTCCAGCCGGAAATGCAAGCATCGCCCCATTCCGAGGGGCTGTGCGTAGTATTTCGTTAAGCAATTTCATGCAGCACTCCTCAGGCCGCACTCAAGCCCTTCAGAGTTCGATGTCCTCTTCAGTCGTCTTCTCCCGCCGTCAATTTCTCCGCTCGTCCGGATTGGCTCTTGCCTCCGCCGGTCTTGCAGGCTGCACCTCCTCGATGAACACGGACGTCTTCCGCTATGAGACGGCGCCTGTGTTCCGCAATCCTGCGCTCGAAGGACGCTTTACCGATCCGCGCGCGGAAGGCATCTATGAAAGGCAGGATGGCCCAGGGCCAGTTCCGACCGGTCTGCCGCCGCAGGGCCTCTATGTTTCGGATATTTATGCCTCCATGTACGACGGCGGCTATCAGGTGCCGGAGGTACCGTTCCGTCAGATCGACGCGCGCTTCTATCGTCAGGAGGTCAGCGATCCCTTTGGCGAACAGCCGGGAACGATCGTCGTCGATACCGGTGACCGCTACCTCTATCTGATCCAGCCGGGCGGCCGGGCACTGCGCTACGGCGTCGGCCTCGGCCGTGAAGGTTTCGCCTGGTCGGGCCGCGGCGTCATCCAGTGGAAGCAGAAGTGGCCGCGCTGGACCCCGCCGGACAGCATGGTCGCCCGCCAGCCGCAGCTGAAACCCTATTCGGCCAAGAATGGCGGTATGGCGCCGGGCCTCAACAACCCGCTCGGTTCACGCGCTCTCTACATCTTCCAGAATGGTCAGGACACGCTCTACCGCGTCCACGGAACGCCGGAATGGAAGTCGATCGGCAAGGCCGTCTCGTCCGGCTGCGTTCGCATGCTCAACCAGGATGTCATGGACCTCTACGATCGCGTGCGTGGCAAGGCGCCGATCCTCGTCATCTAACAACCACGGGCGTCGTCGCTCGCGGCATCCCCCAGTCACGAGGGGCGGCCTCTGCAAATGTCAGTCCGCGCCATGGCCGGAATTGAGCTGCCGCGTCAACTGATGCAGCGTCTCGCGGATTTCGCCCGCTTCTTCCAGGCTGCAGCCTGAAGCCTTGCCGATATCTATGAGAATACCGAAGGCCTCGCTTTTCAAATCGCGGCCTTTCTCCGTGAGGCGAACGATTACCTGTCGCTCGTCACCTGGGTCGCGCTGGCGCGCGACAAAGCCGGCTGCCTCCAGGCGTTTCAGAAGCGGCGACAGCGTTCCGGAATCGAGCCCTATCTCCTCGCCAATGCGCTTCACCGTCATTTCGTCCTGTTGCCATAGCGCAAGCAGCACGAGATATTGCGGGTAGGTGAGGCCGAAACGATCGAGCAGCGGCTTGTAGGCACGATTGAAGGCATGCGCCGCCGAATAGACGGCAAAGCAGAGCTGCTTGCCGAGCGACAGCGCCTCCTCCGGAATGGTATCTATATGTGCCGCTTTGTTTGCCATGGTCGCATTCTCGCAAAAACAGGGCGAAAATGCAATTTGCAAAATTAATTTGCACGCAATTGAATTTTGCGCTATCTAACCCTCATCCACTTGGAAACGCAAAGGAGACCGCCAATGCCTATTCTCTACCGCACCACTGCATCCGCAACCGGTGGCCGTGCTGGCCAGGCCAAGAGCGCCGATGGCGTTCTCGATGTCACCCTTACTGTGCCGAAGGAACTTGGCGGCGACGGCGCCCGCGGCACCAATCCTGAACAGCTCTTTGCCGCTGGCTACTCGGCCTGCTTCCTCGGCGCCCTGAAGTTCGTCGCCGGCAAGGAGAAGGTAAAGCTTCCGGAAGACACGAAAGTGACGGGAACAGTCGGCATTGGTCCGCGCGAAGATGGCACCGGCTTCGGTATCGATGCCGCGCTTGAGATCACGTCTCCGGGCGTCGACAAGGCGGTTCTCGAAGACCTCGTCCAGAAGGCGCATATCGTTTGCCCCTATAGCCATGCGACCAAGGGCAATATCGACGTCAAGCTGACGGTTGCCTGATATCTGAATTCCAATCGGAATCCAAAAGCCCGGCGGATCGTTCCGCCGGGCTTTTGTGTTCTCGGAGATCATGATGCTCCACGCAGGCGCTGCATGAGGTGGCTGCCGACGGAGAAGGCCGTCAGCCGTGGGCTATGCCTTCTTCAAAAACTCGGTGCGCAGCACCAGGCCCTTGATCTTCTCCACCCGGCATTCGACTTCATCAGGGTTGTCGGTGAGGCGAATACCCTTGACCATCGTGCCGCGCTTCAGCGTCGTAGAGGTGCCCTTGACCTTCAGATCCTTGATCAGGGTAACGTTGTCGCCGTCCTGGAGGATGGCGCCGTTCGAATCCTTAACGTCCATGCGAATGTTCCTTTCAAAATAACGACGCGCCTCGATCGAAATCAGGGCGCGGGCAAAATATCGACCTCAAGCATTGCCGGTTGCCGCGGCTATGTTCAGCGTCGGCTGAGGCTGCCGAGGATGCCGCGCACCAGGGCGCGGCCGACCTGGGTCGCGACGGTGCGAGCGACCGATTTCATCGCGGCTTCGACGACCGTCTCGCGCTGGTAGCCGGAGCTGCGTGGCCGCGCCTGCTTGCCCGCTGGTGCCGCCGCCTCGTCGTCGCCGAAGCCGGGCAGCGTCCAGCGGCTGCCGCCGGTATTCGCTTCCGTTGTCTGCTGTTCGGCCTGTTCTTGTGCTTGCGCCTGCGCTTCGGCCGTCTTCTTGGCGCGCGCGGTCAGCATCTCATAGGCCGATTCGCGGTCGAAATCCTCGTCATAGAGACCGCGGACCGGGCTCACATCCATCACCTTTTGCCGCTCGGCCTCGGTCAGCGGACCGACGCGCGATTGCGGCGGACGCACGAGCGTGCGCTCGACCATCGAGGGCGCACCCTTGCCTTCGAGCGTCGAGACCAGAGCCTCGCCGGTGCCGAGATTGGTGATGACGGTGGCGCAGTCGAAGTCCGGGTTCGGGCGGAAGGTGTCAGCGGCGGTCTTCACCGCCTTCTGGTCGCGCGGCGTATAGGCGCGAAGCGCGTGCTGAACGCGGTTACCGAGCTGGCCGAGGATCGTTTCCGGCACGTCGAGCGGGTTTTGCGTGACGAAGTAGACGCCCACGCCCTTGGAGCGGATCAGGCGCACGACCTGTTCGACACGCTCCGTCAGCACCTTCGGCGCATCGTTGAAAAGCAGATGCGCCTCGTCGAAGAAGAACACCAGCTTCGGCTTGTCCGGGTCGCCCACCTCAGGCAGTTCCTCGAACAGTTCCGAAAGCAGCCAAAGCAGGAAGGTCGCATAGAGCCGCGGGTTCATCATCAGCTTGTCGGCCGCCAGCACCGAGATCGCGCCGCGCCCGTCATTGGTCGTGCGCATGATGTCGGTGATCTTCAGCGCCGGTTCGCCGAAGAAATGTTCGGCGCCCTGCTGTTCGAGGATCAGGAGTTCGCGTTGGATCGAACCGACCGAGGCCTTGGAGATGAAACCGAACTGATTGGAGAGCGCGCTGGCATTGTCGCCCATGTAGTTGAGCAGCGCCTGCAGATCTTTCAGGTCGAGCAGCGGCAGGCCGCCCTCATCGGCGATCTTGAAGGCGATGTTGAGCACGCCTTCCTGCGCATCCGTGGCGTTCATCAGCCGCGAAAGGAGCAGGGGCCCCATTTCCGACATGGTGGTGCGGACGCGATGGCCCTTCTCGCCGTAGAGATCCCAGAAGATGACCGGGAATTCCTGGAACTCGTAAGGATTTGTCGGCAGGCCGATCTGCTCGGCGCGCTTCAGGATGAAATCCTTGGGCTCGCCGATCGCGCCGATGCCGGAGAGATCGCCCTTGACGTCGGCGCAGAAGACGGGGACGCCGGCATTGGCAAAACCTTCGGCGAGGACCTGCAGGGTGATCGTCTTGCCGGTGCCGGTGGCGCCGGTGATCAGGCCGTGGCGGTTGCCGAACTTGAGTTCCAGATACTCGCCCTTGTTGATCGAATCATCAGGCTTGCGGCTGGTGCCGATAAAGAGCTTGCCTTCTTCCAACATGTGGGCTTCATCTCCGTTTCATCAATGAAAGCGGGCGGTTCGCGGTTGATCGCAAGTGCCCGTCATCGAAATGTGCCTGGTTTTCTGTTATAGGTGCTGCGGTTGCGCCCGGCAACAAGGCTGTGCCAGCGCGCGACCGGAAAGCGGCGTTATCGACGGGCCGATAGTCACTGCTCACGGCTTGTTATTTGGTGGGCGATCATTTACCTTGACGTCAACGTCAAAAATCCAAGTGAGGGAGTTTTTCCATGAATGAACTGGTCACGCGCGTCGCGGAGAATGTCGGCATCGAGCCTGCAACGGCCGAAAAGGCTGTCGGCATGATCCTCGGCTTCCTGCAGCGCGAAGCCGCTGACGGCCCGGTTGCCCAGATGATCGAAGCGATTCCGGGCGCCTCCGAGCTCATCGCCCAGTACAATGGCGAAGGCACGGGTGGCGGCGGTCTGCTCGGCGGCCTGATGTCGGCGATCGGCGGCGGCGGCGTCATGGCGCTCGGCCAGCAGCTGATGAGCCAGGGTCTCGGCATGGGCGAAATCACCTCGCTCGCCAAGGAGACCATCGCCTTTGCCAAGGAAAAGGCAGGCGATGAAGTGGTCGACGAAGTCGTCGCCTCGGTTCCGGGCCTCAGCCAGTTCGTCTGATCCGCGGACAATCCGCCGGAAATGCCGAACCCACCGGTTTGCCGCCGGTGGGTTTTTCTTTGCGATTTGCTCTTTGCATGCAGGCCATCATCGCCGTTGGGCCTTGCTTCGCAGGGTCTGCTCCAGTGTGCTCGCAAGCAGGATGCAGAGAAGGGCGCCGACGCCGATGAAGGCCGCGCCCGAGGCCCAGCCGTAGCGTTCGATCGCCGTTCCGACTGCAACCGGCCCGACGAGTTGCCCCAGATTGCTGCCCTGCATCAAGAGCCCCATTGCCAACGGCGCAAGCGCCGGACGCGGCGACAGGATCGGCACCGACGAGATCAACGTGGCGGGGATCAGGCCGCCGATCGCGGAAAACAGCACGCAAAGCCCGAAGATCAGATTTCCACCGGACTGGCTCAGGAAGATCCATAGGCCGAACACACCCATCAGCAAGGCAGCGCTGGCGATCAACCGGCCGCGGGCAAAGCTGCGAGACAGCAGATGGCCGGCGGCAAGATTGCCGATGACGTTCACCAGTGTGATGATGGCGCTGAGGAGGCCGACGGTCCCGAGCGAGACGTGCATACGCTGGACCAACAGGATCGGCAGGAAGCTGGAAAGCGTGAAGCTCATCAGGCTGTAGAGCGAAAACAGAACGAAGAGCAGCACCGGGCCGCGGCTTGTAAGCGTTTCGGTCGCATCATCCCGGAAGCTGGCGGCGATGCTGGATGTTTCCCGAGACGGCGACACCGCCAGGAAGATGGAAGCCAGGCTTGCCAGCGTGATCAGCCCGTTGCTCCTCCAGATCGCTTGCCAATCGGGAAAAAGTGGCCCCGTCAGCATGGCGGCCGCGATGCCCGCCGGCATGAAACAGCTCCACAGCGAAAAGACGAGGTCGCGGCGATCCGATGTCACCAAGCGCATCAGAATGGCCGGGCCGGCGACGACGACGAGCAGGAACCCGAAGCCCTCGACGATGCGTGACAGAAGAAGCAGCGCGAAGGCGTGGCTGGCCGCTCCACCGAAGGAGCCGAGGGCCAACATGGCCATCCCGATGGCGAGCAGGCGCCGATCGCCGGCCGACGCGACGAACGCGCCCGCCGTCATGCCGCCGACGACGCCGACGATGGCGAAGACCGAGGTGATCCAGCCGAGGGCGGGGAGATCGAGCCCGAGGTCGGACTGAAGCAACGGACCGGCAATCAGCCCCTTGCCGACCTGCATGGCCGCGACCACGCCGGCGGCAACAACCGTCATCACGCCCGCCCAATCTGTTCTCTCCCGAACGAAGGTTGTGGCCGTGGCCATCAGGCAAGCTCCGCAACGCGCGCACGACCGGCGACCAGCGCCGCCGCCAGGTCTGCGACGTGGCGGCCCTGGAAGCGTGCGCCTTCCAGCTCGTTGGCGCTTGGCCGACGGTCGCCGCCGTTGCCGTCGTCGGCGAGCGTCGAGGCGCCGTAGGGCGAGCCGCCGGTGATTTCGTCCATGCGCATCTGACCCTTGAAGCTGTAGGGTAGGCCGGCAATCACCATGCCGAGGTGGAGAAGCACGGTATGGGTGGCGAGGATCGTCGATTCCTGGCCGCCATGCTGGCTTCCGGTCGAGGTGAAGACGCTGCCGATGCGGCCGACCAAGGCGTCGCGCGCCCAGATACCGCCCGCCTGATCGAGGAAGTTTTTCATCTGCGCGGCCATGTTGCCGAAGCGTGTCGGCGTGCCGATGATGATCGCGTCATAGTCCGGCAGTTCCGCGACGGTCGCGACCGGCGCGTCCTGAGCGCGTTTGTAGCCCGCCTTGATGGCAACGGCTTCCGGCACGATTTCGGGCACCCGCTTGAGCACGGCGGTGGCGCCCGCGGCGCGCGCGCCCTCGGCAACCGCCCCCGCCATCGTCTCGATATGACCGTAGGATGAGTAGTAGAGCACGAGTATCCTGGCCATCGGGCCTTCCTTCCTGCTGAGCACTTGCTGTTCGGAAAAGAAGATGGATGCTTTCCATGATCTGTTGAAGTGATATAAATTTCATCAAGTTGATCTATGGAATCGATCATGCTGGATGCCCTGACACTCGATCAGATGCGGACCTTCGTGACCGTCGCCGAAAGCGGGAGTTTCCGTGCGGGTGCCGCGAAACTCTCACGCGTGCAGTCTGCGGTCAGCCACGCCATCGCCAATCTCGAGGCGGAGCTTGGCGTCGCCCTATTCGACCGTTCCGGACACAGACCGGTGTTGACACAGGAAGGGCAGGCGCTGCTTGCCAATGCCCGCGATATCCTGCTGCGGGTGGACGCTATGCGGGCCCGCGCGCGCGGGCTTGGCGAGGGCATCGAGTTGGAGCTTTCCGTGATCGTCGACACGCTCTTCCCGATCGAGACGGTCGGGTTGGCCCTGAACGAGATGCGGACGATCTACCCCAATGTTTCGATCAGGCTTGCGGTTTCACCGCTGGGCGGACCGCTAGATGGTCTCGTCGAACGCCGCTTCACCGTCGGCATCATGGTCGGAGAGGATTTCCGCGATCCGGCCATCGCCCGCCAGGCGCTTTCGACGGTTCAGATCGTTGCAGTCGTTGCCGCGCATCATCCCTTGGGGCTGAGTGCCGCCGATGGCGCACTCGAAAACGCCGCGCTTGCCGACCACCTTCAGATCGTGCAGTCCGATCCGTCGCAGCGGACAGTGGGGCGGGATTTCGGCGTGCTCTCGCCGCAGACCTGTCGCGTCAGCAGCCAGGATACGAAACATGCGATGATCCGCACCGGTCTCGGTTGGGGCCGGCTGCCGCTCTGGCAGGTGGAGCGGGATCTCGAAGAGCGCCGGCTGGTGCGCATGCCGACGACGGCCCTTGGCCGCAACAGTCAGGTCGGTGCCGAGGCCTACTTGGTGCATCGGATCGATGAGCCGCTCGGGCCGGCCGCCCGTGTTTTCGGTGAGGCGCTTGCCTTGCGCTGCGCCGAGGCCTAACGGCGCCTTGCCACTGCAAACATCAGCGTGAAGATGACGAGGACGGCGCCCACGCCGAGCGGGCCGGCGATAGGGTCGATGAAGTTCATCAGCGCGCCGGTGGCGCCCGACCCTGCAGCGCTGCCGGCGGCATAGGCGAGCGAAAAGGCGGCGCTGCCGGCCACCAGCATGCTGCCGCGATATTCTTCGCCAAGCATCGTCAGGGCGGCCGTGTAGAGCGCGAAGCTGGCGGCGCCGATGAAGGCGAATGTCAGCAGCAACGCCACGTTCGAAGACAGGAACGGCACCAGAAGGTAGCCGGTGGCGGCGACGGCGGCTGCTGAGATCGCCACGCGGCGGCGCGGCAGCCGGTCGAGAAGCACGCCGATGAAGGGCTGCGCCAGCGCGGTCGGGATCGCAAGCGCCGTCACGCTGAGCGCGGCAAAGGCCTGGCTGTGGCCCGTCTTGACGAAGTAGACCGGCATGGCCGAGATCGCCGCGATATCGGCAAAGCCGAACATCAGCACCATGAGGATCAGCATCGGTGCCTTCTTGAAGAAGGCGAAGAGGTCGCGTGTCGAGGAAGGTTCGGGGCGCGTGCGTGCGCCCATGGTCAAGAGGCCGGTGAGGAAGGCGACGAGCGCGATATAGATCGCCAGCAGCGCAAAGCCGAGGCCGCCGCTGGTGCCGAGCAACGGGATCGCCAGCGGACCGGCGGCAAAGCCGCCACACATGCCGGCGCCGTAAAGGCCGGAAACGCGACCGCGCAGCCGGTCGGGACAGGCCGTGTTCAGCCAGGCTTCGCCGAGCATGAACACCATGCTGACGAAGAAGCCGAGGGCGAAACGGGCGATAAACCAGATGGGAAGCTCTGACGTCGAGGCAAGCGTCGCGAGACAGATGGAACAGCCGCAGAGGCTGGCGATGATCAGCCGGTCGGCGGAGGCAAGCCGCGTCAACCGGCCGAGAAGCAGGGTTGCCACGCCGAGACCGGCGGCAAAGCCCATGGCATTGAGGCCGATCATGCCGGCAGAGACGCCACGGCTTTCAAGCGAAAGCGAGATTAGCGGATAGGTGAGCCCCTGTGCCACCGAGAAGGCGGTGACCCCCAGGACGACGGCGATGATCGCCGGCCAGTCGGGAGCGAAATCGCTCGTCTGCGCCTCATGCAAAGACATCGCCCCCTCCCTCTGATCGGTGCCTGTGGGCCAAGTCCATATCGTATCCGCCGCCGGCTGGGAATTGGCCGGCGGCGAAATGGCGGAGCGGGATGAGGAAAAGTGTGAGCGGTTTTCCGCCCGCATCCCGCTCCACTACAAGAGAGCAGATCAGGCGGCCTTGTCCCAGACCGGAGCCAGACCCTCCGGATTGACGATGCGACCGTCGGGGCGGGCAAGCGCGTGGATCTCGGCCATCTCGCCGTCGCCGAGCGCGAAGTCGAAGATCGCGAAGTTTTCCTTCAACCGATCGATCGTCGCGGTCTTGGAAAGCGTGATCACGTCCTTCTGCTGCACCAGCCAGCGCAGCACCACCTGGGCGGCCGTCTTGCCGTGGCGTGCGCCGATCTCCTTCAACAGTGGATCGTTCGGGACCTTGCCGTTCGCCATCGCGTAGTAGGCAGTGATCGACATGCCGTGCTTGCGCGCGATCTCGAGCACCTTGGTCTGGTCGAGATAGGGGTGGTACTCGACCTGGTTGGTGGCGATCGGGGCGTCGCTGAGCTTCACCGCTTCTTCCATCTGTGCCGTGTTGAAGTTGCTGACGCCGATATGACGGACCTTGCCGGCCTTCTGCACCTCGTTGAGGGCGCCGATGCGCTCGGCCATCGGCACGTCACTGCCGCCCGGCCAGTGCAGGAGAAGCAGGTCGACATGGTCGGTCCTCAGCTTTTTCAGGCTCTCGTCGACCGAGGCGAGGAAGTCGCGATGCGCATATTTGTCGACCCAGACCTTGGTGGTGAGGAAGATGTCGGCGCGTGACACGCCGGAGTTATGGATGGCTTCGCCGACCTCGGCCTCGTTGCCGTAGATCTGGGCCGTGTCGACATGGTGGAAGCCGAGCTTGAGCGCTTCCGGCAGCACCCGCAGCACGTCGGCGCCGGGCATGCGGAAAGTGCCGAAGCCGAGCGCCGGGATGTTGGCACCGTTTGAATTGACGGAATGCATGGTGGGTAACTCCTTGTACTTGACCTGCTGTACTTGGCGAGCGCCCGGCCGGATGGCCGGGCGAAAAAGGAACGATCTATAGGTGGTCCTCAGGTGCGGCGGTTCAAGCCGGTTGGTAGGCGGCGCCGGCCCGGCGATCAAGAACGCCGCTCAAAAGCGTGAGCAGCAGCGCGGCGGCGACAAGCAGGGCGCCGATGACGGGCGTCATGCCGAGGCCGAGCGGTGAGGCGACGATCAAGCCACCGAGCCAGGCGCCGACGGCAATGCCGAGGTTGAAGGCGGCGATATTCAGCGCCGAGGCTACATCGACGGCGCCCGGCCGGTACTGCTTGGCAAGCTGCACGACATAGAGCTGCAGGCCGGGAACATTGGCAAAGGACAGGAAGCCGAGTGCGGCGAGCGTCACCAGCGTCAGCACCGGCGAGGGGGCCGTGAAGGTGAAGAGCACCAGCACGGCCGCCTGGGCCAGAAACAGGCCGATAAGCGCCTTGACCGGATCGCGGTTGGCGATCTTGCCGCCGGCAATGTTGCCGATGGCGATCGCGACGCCATAGAGCACGAGGATCAGGCTGACGGCGCCTTCCGAGAAACCGGTGATGTCCTGCAGGATCGGCGCCAGGAAAGTGAAGGCGACGAAGGTGCCGCCGTAGCCGAGCGCGGTCATGGCAAAGACGATCAGCAGGCGGCCGGACCCGAGCACGCGCACCTGGTCGATAAGCTTGGCCGGCGGGGCCTTGGAGAGCGTGTTCGGCAGCAGGGCGACGATCGCGGTGAGCGCGACGACACCGAGGCCGGTCACAGCCCAGAAGGTGGCGCGCCAGCCGAAGGTCTGGCCGATCCAGGTGCCGAGCGGCACGCCGGTGACGATCGCGACGGTGAGGCCCATGAACATCATGGCGATGGCCGATGCGCGCCGGTCTTCCGGAACGAGGTCGGCGGCGATGGTCGAGCCGACCGAGAAGAACACTCCATGGGCAAAGGCGGAGATGACCCGTGCAATGAGAAGCGGTTCGTAGCTCGGCGACAGGGCGGCCGCAGCATTGCCGACGATGAACAGCGCCATCAGGCCGATCAGGAGCGGCTTGCGCTCGATCCGGCCGGTGAGTGCCGTCAGCACCGGCGCGCCGAAGGTGACGCCGAGCGCATAGACGCTGACGATCAGGCCGGCGAGCGGCAGGGTGACATTGAGGTCGGTGGCGACCGTCGGCAGCAGACCGACGATCACGAATTCCGTTGTTCCGATCGCATAGGCCGCGATCGTCAGCGCAAGGATAGCAATAGGCACGACGAGACCTTTCCCACCCGGCTGGGAGGAACCGGGCGCGTTGGTTGTTGTTGAAGTCGGGCGGAATATGAGCCTTGGCACTCATCATGATAATCAGCATAATGGTACAAAGGACTGTGAATTGGATTCAAAGGTGACGCATGGACAATCGGGCAGGTGAAATGGAGGTCTTCGTTGCCGTTTCGGAGACCCGCAGCTTCTCGGCGGCTGCGCGGCGCCTGAAGCTTTCGCCGTCGGCCGTCAGCAAACTGGTGACCCGTATCGAGGACCGGTTGGGCACGCGCCTGCTCGTGCGCTCGACCAGGACCCTGCAGCTGACGCCGGAGGGGGAAGTCTATCTGCAACGCGCCCAGCGGATTCTCACGGAAATCGCGGAGACCGAACAACTGGTCGCTGCCGGGGGCCGCATGACGCCGCGCGGGCTGTTGCGGGTGAACGCCGCAGTCGGCTTTGGCGAGCGCTACATCATGCCGCTCGCGCCAGAGTTCCTCGCCCGCTATCCGGAGGTGCAACTTGATCTGACGCTGACGGACAGCATGATCGATGTCGTCGGAGAGCGCGCCGACGTGGCGATCCGCACCGGTCCGTTGCGCGATTCATCCCTCAAGGCACGCAAGCTCATGGAAAGCCGTCCGGTCGTGATCGCATCGCCGGGCTATCTGGAAAAGCATGGGGTCCCGCAAACGCCCGATGAACTCGACGGCCACAATTGCATTCGTTTCAATTTCCGTCGCAGCGTCGACGAATGGGCGTTCCGCATGCCGGGGCAGCCGGCTGCGGAATTGCGCTCGGTCTTCGGCAACATGCAGGTCTCGAGCGGTTCGATCGTCCGCCAGCTTTGCCTTGCCGGCATTGGCGTTGGCCGTATCGGCCGTTTCCATGTCGAGCCGGACTTCGAAGCCGGAACGCTCGTGCCGCTGCTCGAAGATTATCAGTCGGGCGAGATCGAGACGGTCTACGCCGTCTATGCCGGACATGAGCATCTCGCCGCCCGTATCCGTGCCTTCATCGATTTCCTGGTCGAACGCATGTAGCGTCGCCCGGCGCTAGGCCTTCACCGCGACGATGAAAAATCTCGGGAAGCGCAGAAGGACCTTGCCGTCGCTCATGGCCGGATAGGCAGCGCGGATCCGGTCCGTGTAGTCGGCAGCAAAGGCGTCGCGTTTATCTTCCGGCAAGGCATCGAGATAGGGTCTGAGGCCGGTCCCCTTCACCCATTCGACGATCGCTTCGGCATTGGCGAGCCGGTGGTAGTAGATCGTGTGCCAGACCTCGATGCTGGCGGCCTGTGGCGCCAGGCGTTCGACATAGGTTGCCGGGCCCGGCATGGGATTGCGGCGGACGGTCTTGCCGGCAAAGGCGTCAGTGAAAGCCGAGCTGCGCGCTGTCTCCTCCATCAGCAAATGGCTCAGCTCCCCGAGATTGTCCGGCATCTGGACCGCAAGCGTGCCGCCTGATGCGAGCGCTCCCATCAGTCTTTCGAAGATCGTGAGGTGGTTCGGCAGCCATTGAAAGACAGCGTTGCCGTAAAACAGCGAAGCGCCGGCAGGGGGGACCCAGTTTGCGAGATCCGCCTTTTCGAAGGTGATGCCCGGCAGCCGCTTCGCCGCCGCAACGAGCATGTTCTCGTCGCTGTCGAGGCCTGAAAGTGTGGCCTCGGGAAACCGGTCGCGGATGAGCTCGGTGGAGTTGCCCGGGCCGCAGCCGAGATCGAAGGCGATGCCTTCGGGCAGGTCGGGCACTTGGGCGAGGAGATCTCTGGCTGGGCGCGTGCGTTCGTCTTCGAACTTCAGATACTGCGCAGGCGACCAGACCATGGGGAGATCCTTCAGATACCGAATTGCAGACTTTCGAGAGAGGGCAGGATCAGCGCCGGCCCGTGATCACGATATTCGTCCGGCATGTCCGCCCGATTGATCCATACGGTGCGAAACCCGAATTTCGTCGCCCCGGCGATATCCCAGCGGTTCGACGACTGGAAGGAAACGGCATGCGGGTAAAGCCGGTAGCCGGTTGTGACGATGTCGTAGACGGCAGGCGCGGTCTTGAAGGCCTTCACCGCGTCGACGGAAAACACGTCGTCGATGACGATGTCGAGTGCCGCGTTGCGGACCGCAGAGGCGAGCATGGCCGGCGAGCCGTTGGAGAGGATGGCGATGCGGGCGCCGCGCTCCTTGAGCCCTTTCAGAACCGCCGGCACTTCCGGATAGCAGTCGAGCGTCCAATAGGCGTCGAGCAATCGCTTGCGAAGTTTCGGGTCGGCGGAGGGAAAACGTGCGAAGGCGTAGTCGAGCGACTGTTCGGTCAGTTGCCAGAAATCCTGATAGCTGCCCATCAGCGAGCGCACCCAGGAATATTCGAGTTGCTTGGCCCGCCAGAGTTCGGAAAAAGCCTGCCCGTCCGGGCCGATTTCCTGCGCGTGGCGCCTGACGGCCGCGTGCACGTCGAAGAGCGTGCCGTAAGCGTCAAACACATAGGCCGCGTGGGACATCTTTTCCTCCCGTCTTTTGTATTCGGCGCTGGCGGGTCAAGGTCGAATCTTCCCGTCAAAGCCCGTCCGAAAACAAAGGCTTACAGCATCATGCCTGATCAGGCAGTCAACTGTCACCGTTCTTTCGTGGGATCATGTCAAATCTTTGTGCGATGCACAACGGCTGGCGGCCAAGCTGCGTATTTCTAGCTTCAGCTTTTGGCTGGTTTCCAGACTTTCGCCGGGAAGCGTAGTGCCTGCTTGGCGAGCTTGCCCTTGAGCCCGAGCGCCGTGTCGCAAAGGTTGACGACATGCCTGTTCGGCTTGGCCTCCGGGCGCAGCGCATGGAGTGCGGCGGCGGCGTCCTCCGGTGGCATGTAGCGCGC
The DNA here is from genome assembly GCF_058792075.1 of Ensifer sp. EB106-03-01-XG145. Taxonomy (NCBI): domain Bacteria; kingdom Pseudomonadati; phylum Pseudomonadota; class Alphaproteobacteria; order Hyphomicrobiales; family Rhizobiaceae; genus Ensifer; species Ensifer sp. EB106-03-01-XG145. Next base: position 1,007,353 of record NZ_JBYTEC010000001.1, read on the forward strand.
CAGAATGCCGAGGGTGAGCGCGGTCGCGCGCCCAATGCCCCGAAGGCAATGGACGAGCAGATGGGCGTCTTCGGGCAGGCGGTCGACAAAGGCGAAGGTGGCTTCGATGGCTTGCGGGCGCGCCGCATCCGGCTCGTCCGGATCGGTGGTATCGCCGAAAAAGAGTTCCAGATGCTTTTCCGGCGGTAGCTCGATCATCGAGAGCAGTCGGCTGCCGGGAGCGCGGATCGAGATCAGGTGCGTTGGCGCCCAGAGCGCGCGATTGTGTCGCGCTTCGGTCTGTGAGCTGACGATTGCCCGGATCGGCCATCCGGCCGGATGCGCCGGATTGGCCTTGAGGATGGGATGATAGAGTTCATCCGTGGTGACGGCTGCCGCAAGCGCCATGGCAGGACCTCGCTCGTGATTCTTCTTTGCAGATTTTGCCCTGAAACCCGGCCGCGCTTAAGGGCAAAATCTTGGGAGGGGTGAAAAGCTGCCGTTGGAGCTGAGGCTCACCCCGAATGGATATAGCGCCGCGACCAGCGAGACGGCACGAGAACAGTGGCAAGCGCTAGCCCAGCGGCGAGCGCAAAGGACGCCCAGAGCGAGGCCGCGCCGAAGTGGCGCTGCAAGAGAGCGCCGGCGACCGCGCCGGAGAACATGCCGAGCCAGGGCACGATTTGCACCAGCCACTGACGGTTCCTGTTGCCGAGCAGCCAGCGGCCGAGACCGCGCCCGAAGCGGGAAAGTGCCCCCGTCACGTAGGTAAGCCCGATCGGCAAGCCCTCGATATGTTCGACCGCCGCATTGACCAGGCCCATGGCGAGCACGACGCCGTAGAAATAGAAGGGCCGCGGCATAAGGGCCCCGAAACCGGCGCAGAGCATCAGCACGAGGCTGACCGTCGAGAGCACGCCGACGACGCCGAGGCGCGCGGCTGCGATGACGCCAAGTGCGTTGCCGATGATGAACGCCCCGAGCGCGCCGACGAGCAGCAAGGCGCCGATAAAATCGCCATCGCCGAGGGCGATTGCTGCCCGGGTCGTGTTGCCGCTCATGAAGGAGACGAAGTCGCCAATGCTCAAGAGCCCGATCGCGTCGGTCATGCCGGCAAGGAAAGAGATCGTCGCGGCAATGGCAAGCGCCGTGCCGGTGCGCTGACGTTTGATCAACCTTCGCCGTCTCCCAATGGTCATCTGCCTTGCCCCCGATCCGGAACAAGGTTTAGCGCATTGAGGCCGTGAGTCGGAATGGGCATTGCCGGCACCCTCTCGTAGACGGCGCTTTTCCGGCCGCCCATGGCGCTATCAGAACCGCGTGATGACGCTGATGCCGAGGTCGGTTGCGCGGTCCATGGCGGTCAGTGCAGGGATCGCCTCTGCAAGCGAGATCTCCCGGCCGATCAATTGTTGCGGCTTCAGCTTGCCGTCGGCGATCATCGTCAGCATGGCGTCGTAGCGCCAGGCCTGCATGCCGTGGCTGCCATAGATCTCGAGCTCATGGCCGATCACCTGCGCCATCGGGATCTGCGGCGTCGCCTGGTCGCCGAGCATCAACCCGACCTGCACGTGGCGGCCACGCCGGCGCAGGTTCTTGATCGAGTTGAAGCAGGTGACCGGGTTGCCGAGCGCGTCGATCGAGACGTGCGCGCCGCCGCCGGTGATGTCTTTCACCGCCGCAGCCACATCCTGTACTTCTCGGCCGTTGATCGTCGCGACCGCGCCGAGCGTCTTCGCGAAGGCGAGCTTGTCCTCGGCAATGTCGATCGCGATCGGCTGGGCGCCGAGGGCGGCTGCGATCATGATCGCCGACAGGCCCACACCGCCACAGCCGTGTACAGCGACCCATTCGCCGCCCTTCACCTTCGCCTGGTCGGCGATGGCGCGAAACGAGGTGGCGAAGCGGCAACCGAGGCTCGCGGCCGTGGTGAAGTCCATGCTTTCGGGCAGATGCACGAGGTTCTGGTCGGCAAAGTCGAGCGCGACATATTCGGCAAAAGAACCCCAATGGGTAAAGCCCGGCTGGAACTGTGCCTCGCAGACCTGCTGGTTGCCGGAGCGGCACTCGCCGCAGCGGCCGCAACCGGAAACGAAGGGCACGGTGACCCGGTCGCCGACCTTGTAGCGCATCACGCCGCGGCCGGCGGCGGTGACAACCCCCGCCAGCTCGTGGCCCGGTACGTGCGGCAACCGGATATCGGCGTCATGGCCCATCCAGCCGTGCCAGTCGGACCGGCAAAGCCCTGTGGCCTCGACCTTGATGACGACGCCGTTTTCGGTCGGGGTCGGATCGGGAAGGGTCCGGATTTCGGGCGTCTTTTCGAACGCATCGTAATACATGGCTTTCATCGGGGCGCTCCTTGCAATGCGGGTACGGCGCGGCCGTCGATGTGTCGCGCCATCAGAATTTCGTCGACCTCTACGTCTCCGTCGAGCATGCCGCCGGGGACACGGCCGATTTCGTGAAAACCCTCACGCGCGTAGAAGCGGATGGCCGTCGGGTTGTCGGCGCGTACGACCAGTTCCAGCAGGCGGATGCCGGACGCGCGGGCATGGTCGGTCAGATGGGTGAGAAGGTGCCGCGCCACGCCGGATCCGCGGGCTTCGTCGCGCACATAAACCATGATGATCGTGGCGCGGTGCGCCAGCCGGCTCGCGCGTTCGCGCATCAGCCCCATGATGCCGACAGGCTGGTCCCCGTCGAGAGCGGCAAAGACGGCGTTGGTCGTCAGCCGCGCCCGCCATTCCTCCGTCGAAAGGCGCTCCCAGTCTGCCGTAGTCGAGGCGAATGCTTGTGGCTCGCGGTTGAGCGCTTCCAGCCGTATGCGGCGGAAGATATCCACGTCGTCCTCGTCCAGATGCTTGATGCGCACGGCTGTCCCTTTCCTTTGCGCATGAGACTAAGCGAGAGGCCGTCCGGGTACCAGAATGGCCGCCATGACATTTTTTGATATACCCATTCACCACGATGCTGTTTTTTCGGGTTATGCCGAACAAGCAGAACAAAAAACCTGAAGGAGACGCCGATGGCCGTCGATACATCCCCCCGCTCAGTGACCTGGACCTATGTCGATGGCGAATGGCTCTCGGGCAACCCGCCGCTGATCGGCCCGACCTCGCACGCGATGTGGCTGGGTTCGACGGTGTTTGACGGCGCCCGCGTCTTCGACGGCGTTGCGCCCGACCTTGATCTGCATTGCCAGCGCGTCAACCGCTCGGCGACGGCGCTTGGTCTGAAGCCGACGATGGCAGCGGAAGAGATCGAAGCGCTGACCTGGGAGGGTGCCAAGAAGTTCGACGGCAAGACAGCGCTCTATGTGAAGCCGATGTATTGGGCCGAGCACGGCGCTGCCGGGGTCGTCGCCATCGACCCGGAATCGACCCGTTTCGCGCTCTGCCTGTTCGAGGCGCCGATGGGCAACGGCCATGGCGGCTCGTCGCTGACGCTCTCGCCCTTCCGCCGACCGACGCTGGAATCGATGCCGACCGATGCCAAGGCCGGCTGCCTCTATCCAAACAATGCGCGCGTCCTGACCGAAGCCCGCTCGCGGGGCTTCGACAATGCGCTGGTGCGCGACATGCTCGGCAACATCGCCGAGACCGGCTCTTCCAACGTCTTCCTGGTCAAGGACGGCGTCGTCTATACGCCGGCCGCCAACCGCACCTTCCTCGCCGGCATCACCCGCTTCCGCGTGATGACGCTCCTGCGCGAAGCCGGTTTCGAAGTGGTCGAGGCGACACTGACCATGGCCGACTTCGAAACGGCCGACGAGATCTTCACCACGGGCAACTATTCCAAGGTGCTGCCGGTCACGCGCCTCGAAAGCCGAGACCTGCAGGCCGGTCCGGTCGCCGCCAAGGCGCGCGATCTCTATATGGATTGGGCGCACGCAGTCCGCGACGTCTGACGCACGCTCACATGCAATGCCCCGGCGCTCGGCGCTGGGGCAAAATGGCTGTCGGTTCGGGCACTCAGTACGAGCGGGGAGCGCGCGCCCTGACCAAGGCGCGCTTGTGGATCAGGTAGGCCTGGACCGACAAGCCTGCCAGGAAGATGACCAGCCAGGCAAGCAGCGTCGTTTGCACGATCGGCGATTCCGGCCCGCTGGCAAGCGGTTGCGAGGCGGGCAGGCGCTTCAGCGTCTCGGCGATTGCCGGCACGATCAGCAGGAAATAGCTGAAGGAGAAGCCCAACGTCGTCAGATAGGGTTTCAGGCGGCCAACGAAGGCCAACCGTTCGATCGCCAAGCTGCCGACGATGACCGCCAGCGTCACGATGCCAAGCGCATGACCCTCGTTGAAGCCGCCGGTGCTTGAAAGCCCGGCAGCGGTCAGGACCGCCAGGACGAGCGTGGCGAGGTAGATCTTGCCGGATCGGGTGGCGGGCACGATCGCGCCGTAGCGGGCAAAGCCGTAGAGGCCGGCAACGACGGGCGCGAGGCTGATTGCGGTATGAATGATGCCGAGCGTGGAAAGCGGATTTGCCATGAGCTTACTCCTTCAGATTTCGACCGACTAGTTGGTCGGTAACTTGGCGAAAAAGAGACGCGATGGATTTAGCTGCCCATCGCGTCCGTTGGTTTTGATTTTTAGCGCGGGTCTGCACAGTCCACCGTTCCCGCGGGAACAGCGTCCTGCACATGCTCGTTCCATCGCCGGCGCTTTCGGGTCGGCGATCAAGCTTCGACTGTCGGCTTGAGCCGGTCCAATGCGGGCCGGGCGATCGCGGAAAAAACGGCCGGATCGGAACCGGCGACGCGCGCGGCAAGCATCGCACCATGGACGGTGGCCATCAGGGTCTCGGCCTCTGCCTTCGGCCCTCGCACCGCCTTCAGATGCCCGCTGACCACGCCGTCCTCGATCACTGCGCCGAGCCAGCCGGAAAGGTCGGCAAAATGACCGCGTACCTGCTGAACGACAGCGTCCGGCAGCGAGGGTAACTCCGAGGCGAGCAGGGCGCCAATGCAGAAGGGCAAATCCTGCCTGGCGATACAGTCTTCCCAGTAGCCGACATAGGCTTCAAGCCGCGCGACCGGATCGCTGACGGCGGCAAACAATCCCTCGACGTGGCGCCGATTGCTCTTGCGGTAGCGAGCAAGCACCATAGCCGCAAGGCCAGCCTTGGTCGGGAAGTGATGGTGGATGGTCGCCTTGCCGACGCCCAGTTCGCCCGAGATGTCGGCATAGCTGAACGCGTTGTAGCCCCGCGACACCATGAGGTGTTCGGCTGAGTCCAGGATCCTCACATAGGTATCGCTCACCATGACCAAGACTTATCAACGGGTCGGTTGAAGCTCAAGCGACGAGCGGCCGTCGATTCGCAGCTCATTGTGGCTGACGGCAGCTGGCTGCAAACGGCAGGCAGCTCGTGGTCCAGGTCGGCTCTCGGCTATTTCTTCTTTGTCGGCACGCCCACTTTCACCGTGTCGGGCGCAAGCTCGCCGCCGAGTTCGACCGTCTTCTTTTTCTTGTCGAAGACGCAGATCTGCGTGACTGCGGCCTTGGAGCCCTTTGGCGTACCGATCACCAGCGCCAGACCGAAGCTCTCGGAGCCGAAGGGATCGACGACGGCGCTGGCCTTTTGCAGGGAGGTGGCGGCCGCCAGGCACTTCTTCGAAACCTCTGCCCGGAACGTCTCCCACGCATCGCCGGAAGAGGCCGCGGCACCGGATGCGGTGAAGGCCGCAGCAGTGGAGAGAACGAGAGCGGGGAGCAAGCGCTGTGGCATGGGTGATCCTTATTGCATGATTGCAAGAGCGGCGAGGCTGCAAGCAAACCGTGGCGTCAATGTGCTCGAAAGTGTCATGCTTTCAAAATGATGTTGAAAGTATATTCCGTGGGTTGAGGAAAAATTGGCATTGCATCGGTTGCCTCCATGGGGGCTGGTGCCTATGTTCCCGCTCACAGATTTACCTGACGAAATCCCATGCCAAGAGGAGATGCCCACATGGCTTTCGAATTGCCGAACCTTCCCTACGATTACGATGCGCTGGCGCCCTACATGTCGCGCGAGACGCTCGAATACCACCACGACAAGCATCACCTCGCTTACGTGACCAACGGCAACAAGCTTGCTGAAGAAGCCGGCCTTGCCGACCTGTCGCTCGAGGAAGTCGTCAAGAAGTCCTACGGCACCAACCAGCCGCTGTTCAACAATGCCGGCCAGCACTACAACCATATCCACTTCTGGAAATGGATGAAGAAGGGCGGCGGCGGCACCAGCCTGCCGGCCAAGCTCGACGCGGCCATCAAGTCCGACCTCGGCGGCTACGACAAGTTCCGCGCCGATTTCATCGCTGCCGGCACCGGCCAGTTCGGCTCGGGCTGGGCATGGCTCTCGGTCAAGAACGGCAAGCTTGAGATCTCTAAGACCCCGAACGGCGAAAACCCGCTCGTTCACGGTGCTTCGCCGATCCTCGGCGTCGATGTCTGGGAACACTCCTATTACATCGACTACCGCAACGCCCGTCCGAAGTACCTCGAAGCCTTCGTCGACAGCCTGATCAATTGGGACTACGTGCTCGAAATGTACGAAGCCGCGGCCAAGTAAGGCGCTCGTTTTCGGTGCATGACGTTTGGACCCGGCGCTTGCGCCGGGTCTTTTCATTTGGGCTGCGCTCCGGCGATAGATGCATCAGGCCGCGGTCGGTGGCGTTTTCCAGCCGCTGACCCAGAGTTCCCTCAGGCGGTTGCCTTCGCCCGGGAAATAGGCGTCGGCGGCTTCGCAATGTTCGACGCGGTCGGCGCGGAAATTGCGGATCGCCTGCCGCAATTCGCACCAGGCAACGATGTTGGCGGTTTCCGAATAATAGATCAGCGCCACCGGCCTGATCATCCGTTCCGTCGCGCGGCCGAGTTCGTCGCGATAGTTGAGTTCGAGCTTCTGCTCGTCGCGGATCGCCCGGCGCACCAAGGCGAGATCGATGCCGGCGGGCGAGGGGGCGATCGTTCCCCAGGCATGCAGCGCCTGGGAACGGAAGGCGAGCCGGAGCGGCTCGGGCACCGCGGCTGTGATCTTCTTGTTGACGCGGCCGGCTGCCGCCTTCAGTTCTTCGTCGCCGGTCCGCGACAGCAGCGCCAGCGCCACGGCGATCGCTTCCGTTTCTTCGATCGAGAACATCAGCGGCGGCAGGTCGAAACCGGGCCTGAGGATATAGCCGATGCCGCGGCCGCCCTCGATCGGCACCCGCATCGCCTGAAGTGCTGCGATATCGCGGTAGATCGAGCGCACCGTCACCTCCAGCGTCTCGGCCATCTGCGCGCCCGTCACCGGCTTTCGCGCAAGCCTGAGGATCTGGATGATCTCGAAAAGCCGTGACGCCTTGCGCATCGAAAACCGCTCCCGTCGTCAACGCTCCTGACAATACCTTGTCAGTTGCCCGGATTTATACCATCAGCCAACGAATTGAAAAAACAGCAATTCGTCTTGAGAAATGAAAAATCGGACGACGGACAACTGACATGACCTACACGGAAAATCTCTGGCTCTTCTTCACCTTGCTGTTCGGCATCATCATCGTGCCGGGCATGGACATGGTCTTCGTTCTGGCGAACTCGCTGACCGGTGGCCGAGCCTCCGGCCTGTCGGCGACGGCCGGCATCATGGCGGGCGGCGTGCTGCACACGCTCTATGCGGCGCTCGGGGTCAGCGTCATTCTGCATCTGGTGCCTGGTCTCTTCAACGTGCTGCTCGTCGCCGGTGCTGCCTATATCGCCTGGATCGGCTTTTCGCTCGTCAGGAGTTCGATCACCATCGGCGGCATCGAAGGCTCGGGGAAGCTCTCGCGCTGGGCGAGTTTCCGGCAGGGTGCGCTGACGAGCCTGATGAACCCCAAGGCCTATCTCTTCATGCTGGCGGTCTATCCGCAGTTCCTCAAACCCCAGTTTGGGCCGATCTGGTCGCAGGCTCTGGTCATGGCCGCAATGATCGCGACAACGCAGCTCGCGATCTATGGCGGCCTAGCGCTTGCCGCCGGCCGCGGTCGTGATTTCCTGGTTGGCAGCCCCGGCGCAACGATGTGGATCGGCCGCGCCGCCGGCGTGGTGCTCATTCTGGTCGCGGCGTTCACCATCTGGCAGGGCTGGGCGAACTGATGTCCATCGTGGCCGCGAGTGAAGTATAAACATGATTATAAATGTCATATTTATACTTCTGACCGGTCGAAATCCCGGAAATACGAGGCGATCATTGGAAATTCTGCTGTCGTAACAAGCACATCAAAAAAATGTTACTTCCGCAGAATAATCAAGATGACATCATGCCGGCGCATTGGACATGAAGGCTTGCCAGGCAGATTCGCCAAACAGATTTGATTGACCGGGAGAACCTGATGAAAATACGCGCACTGATGTTGGCTGCCGCTCTTGCGGGCCTGGGGGTTACTGCCGTCACGGCAGCCGACGAGCCGCAGGTGGTTCGTCAGCAGCTGATGAAAAAGGTGGGTGCGGCGACCGGCGCGCTTGCCGGCATCGCCAAAGGTGAGAAACCCTATGACGCCGAGGTCGTCAAAGCGTCGCTGACGACGATCAGCGAAACGATAAAGACCTTCCCTGACCATTTCCCGGCCGGTTCGGAGACGGGGCATGAGACCGAGGCGAGCCCGAAGATCTGGGTAAACATGGATGACTTCAAGGCCAAGGCCGCCAAGCTCGGCACGGATACCGCGACGGTTCTGGCACAGCTCCCGGCTGACCAGGCCGGAGTCGGCGCGGCCCTTGGCGGCATCGGCAAGGACTGCGGCAGCTGTCATGAGAGCTATCGCCTGAAGAAGGATTAAGGGGCGGCGACGTCGCATCATGTTGACTAGGGAGGCACGCGACTTCGAGCCGCGTGCCTCTATCTGCATTTAGAGCCGGCCCGCCTGCGGCTAGGCATGAGGGGTGACAATGGGGCGTCGCACGAGAAAGCTGATTTCGGGTCTTGTGGTGCTGGGCGTCGTGGGTGGAGCAGCCTTCTGGTGGCTGACGAAGCCGGCGCCGTGGAGTGCGTCTCATTGGGAGGGGCTCGGGGAACCGGATCTTGCCAACGGCGAACAGGTTTTCTGGGCCGGCGGCTGCGTGAGCTGTCACGCCAAGCGGGGCGCCGAAGGTGACGCTCGTCTCGTTCTTTCCGGCGGCGCCCCGTTGAAGAGCCCGTTCGGAACCTTCCATGCGCCGAACATCTCGCCTGACGAGACCGCCGGCATCGGCGGGTGGACGCTTGCGGACTTCGGCAATGCGATGACCCGCGGCGTGGGACGCAACGGCGAGCATCTCTATCCGTCCTTCCCCTATGGCTCCTATACGCGCATGACGACCAAGGACGTCAACGATCTCTGGGGTTTCATGAAGACCCTGCCGAAGAGCGCGGACGTGGCGCCGCCGCACGAACTGCCGTTCCCCTACAACATGCGGGTGGCATTGGGCGGCTGGAAGCTGCTGTTCCTGACAGACAAGCCCCGTGTCGCGGTGGACGCCAACGATCCAAAGCTTGCCCGCGGCCAGTATCTCGTCGAGGGGCCGGGCCATTGCGGCGAGTGCCATACGCCCCGTAATGCGATTGGCGGTTTCGAGCCCAATCAGTGGCTGGCCGGCGCGCCGAATCCGGAGGGCCAGGGCCGCATCCCCGACATCACGCCCGGTTCCAAGAGCATCGGCGGCTGGAGTGCATCGGATATCGCCTCCTATCTGGAAACCGGCTTCACGCCGGAATTCGATTCCGTCGGCGGCTCGATGGTCGAGGTGCAGAAGAACATGGCGAAACTGACGCCGGCCGACCGGGAGGCGATTGCCGCCTATCTCAAGGCGGTCCCGGCGCTCTGACCCTTGATCTTCGCGTCGAGGCGCGCTCAACTCCTTCTGCATGCTTTCCCCGATCGTCACCGGTTGAGGGGAAAAACATGCAGGAATTCAAAGTGCTGCAGCGACCGTTGTGCGTCGAGAGGCGCGCGCGTTGCTGCAGGACAACGAGGAGGAGACTGAATGCGCCCACACGAAACCGTGCCCTATGACCAGTGGATCGAGCGCAGCCCCGAGGAGATGGCGACGCGTGCCGCCGACTTCTACGACGAGATCAACCGTCGGCGCACCACACGCTATTTCCGCGATCGCGCCGTGCCGCGGGAGGTGATCGAAACCTGTCTGAAGGCGGCCGGCACGGCGCCGAGTGGTGCCAATCATCAGCCCTGGCATTTCACGGTCATCGAGAGCGCCGCGATCAAGGCCGAGGTGCGCCGCGCGGCGGAAGAGGAAGAGCGCATCTTTTATCGGGATAAGGCACCGCAGGAATGGCTCGACGCATTGGCGCCGCTCGGCACGGACGAGGACAAACCTTTCCTTGAGACCGCTCCCTACCTGATCGTCATATTCTCGCAGAAGCGCGGCGGCCCCAATCCGGGCGACCTGAAGAAGAACTACTACATCAACGAAAGTGTCGGCATCGCCACGGGTATCCTGATCACGGCGCTGCATCATGCCGGGCTCGCGACACTCACCCATACACCGGCGCCAATGAGTTTCCTCAACGAGATCTGCGGCCGACCGGAAAGTGAAAAGCCGTTCCTGATCCTGGTTGTCGGTTATCCCGCCCCAGATGCGACCGTTCCGGTCGCCGGCAAGGTGAAAAAGCTGCTCGATCAGATCTCGAACTGGCTCTAGAGCATCCTGCCCTCAAGTGGAATCGCTGTGGGCAGAAAGATGCTCTAGAATCAAAGTGCTAGAGCGACCTTTTTGCGTTCATAAGAACGCACAGCGCTCTAGCGCAAGTCTCAGCCGACGCTGCCGCTTTCATTCGTCCGATGCTCGTGTCCGTAGAGCGCGAGAAAGCCGTCGAGTTCCGTCGAGCCAAGGCCAAGTCCGTGCAGGATCTCGCCGGCAAAACTGATCGGCGCGGTTCCGGCGGCAGTGACGACGTGGCCGCTGCGCAGTGCCTGCGACTGATCGCGATAGTGCGGCCCACCGCGATAGCCGGGCAGCGCTGCAAGGCTTTCGGCGCTGTTGCCGGTGTGGTCGATGCCGTTGAGAAGACCGCCTGTGGCGAGCGCATTGACGCCGCCGCAGATGGCCGCGACCACCCGCCTGTCGCGATCGAAAGCACGGATCGTTGTCGAGAGATCAGGAGCCTCATTCGTGTCCCAGATCGATCCGCCGCAGATCACCAAGCCGTCGAAGCCTGCAGGATCGAGCGCGTCGACCGACAGATGCGCCGAGACGTCGAGCCCGCCCATCGACGTCACGCGTGCGCCGTCGGCGGTGGCGACCTCGACGTCGATGCCGAGATGGGTGCGCGCCGCCGCCATCAACAGCGCACATTCCCAATCGGCGAAGCCTTCACAGAGCACGATTGCAAGACGCATCGGTCCGTCCTCATCCAAGCTTTTGCATATAGCGCATGCCGGTCACCGGGCGAGGCACGAAGCGTTCGGATTCGTAGAAATGATGCGCCTGGAAATTGCCCGTGGCGGCGCTGACCGAAAGGAAGTCGCAGCCGGCCATCTTCGCCTGCTCGCGCGCCTTGGCAACGAGGTGACGGCCGATGCCGGTGCCGCGGCTTTCAGGGCGAACGAAAAGGTGATGCAGTTCCATGCCGCGTGCGCCTTCGGCAGCCCGGTAGATCGGCACAAGAATCGCGTAACCGATCAGGCGGTTGCCGGCCTCGGCGACGAGCGCCGTGATCCAGGGCGTGCGGCCGAAGAGATCGCGTTCGAGCTGTTCGGGCGTGATCGGCGCGGCATCGCCGTGGTGGGCGGCAAGCTCGGCGATCATCTCGCGCAGTTCCGGCAGGTCGCGCTGCTTGGCGCAGCGGATCGTGACCATCGGTGGCCGTGCCGACGGCACCGGATGAAGGGTAGGGATGGCGGTCTGTAGCATGTCTTGGCTCCTCGGGTTTTCTCGCCATCAGGAGCCGGAAAAACAAAAGCCGCCTGATGGCGGCCTTGTTGAATATGATCAGCAGGCCGCTCCTATCGGAACAGCCAAAAATACGCGCGGCAAATGGGTGCGTTCTTGATCATGGGCGCTAGATTGTCCGTTTTCGCGATATTGTCAACGGGGATTTTGGGCGCGATCGAATATCGTCCGCAATCTCAGTGCTCGCTCTCGCACATCGAGTGGTCGGCCAATGCCCGGATCACGTAGCAGTCGCCCACGGTGTGATTGCCGTCGCAGGCGACGATCCGTTCAAGCTCGTGTTCCAGTTTTTTTAGTTGGGCGATTTTCTCGCGCACGGTTGCCAGGTGCTCGGTTGCAATCCGGTCGGCCTCGCCGCACGGCCGCTCCGGATGCTGGCTGAGGGCGAGGAGATCCCGGATCGAATCGATCGACAGGCCGAGATCGCGTGCGTGGCGGATGAAGGCAAGCCGCTCGAGTTCGCTTCTCTCGTAGCGCCGCTGGTTGCCTTCGGAACGCTCGGGTGCCGCGATCAGCCCCATCTGCTCGTAATAGCGAATGGTCGGAATCTTGACGCCGGTGCGCCGCGAGAGATCGCCGATGGAATACATGTCTGCCTCAAACCTATAGCTTCTAGAGCAATAGATAGTTGTGCGCTGCCTTGTGTCAATGGCAGTGGGAGGGAAGGGCCTATCTAGGCCCTTCCCGAATGCCGAGACTGTGGCCCCGGCAGCAATGCTGGCCCGGCTCAGCCGCAGTCAGGTTTGTTACCGAGGAACGAGAGCAAGACCTCATCGAAGAGATCGCTTTCCTCCAGTTGCGGTGTGTGGCCGCTCTTCTCGAAGGTTTGCACCGTCAGGTCCGCGAAGTCCTCCCGGTACTCGTCCCAGGTGGAGGCCGGCACGACGAGATAATCCGATCGGCCAAGTGCAAGCAGCACAGGTGCCGTCAGCGCGTTCAACCCCTTGCGGATATCGATGTCGCGAAAGACCTCTCCCCAGAGATGATCGAAGACCGCGTTGTTGACGGTGACATCTAGCCAAAGCGACGCCGCGTCGAAGTCCGGCTGATGCCAGCTCTTCGCGCCAAGCCGGATCAGCAGCGATTTGAACCGCTCCTCCGGCCGCGCGGCGATGTCGGCACCAAGCTTGGCCATTTCCCGTTCGAAGATCGCCTTACGCTCGGGCGAGACGGTCTCCTCCCAGATCCGGTCGGCGAGCGCCATGTGGCGGGCCGAATGGTTCGGGCCGGTCCCGACCATAACCACATGGCTGATGCGCTCCGGGTGCCGTTTGGCATATTCGAGCGCCATGTAGCCGTGGCCGGAATGACCGAGGATGGCAAACCGCTCGAGACCGAGATGCGCGCGCAGCCGGTCGAGGTCGTCGAGCACCGTCTCGAAGCCGATGTCGCCGGCGGTATATTTCGTCCATGCGGGCGCGAAGCCGCGATGGTCGATGAAGACCAGCCGCAGCTTTTCGCGAAGCGCCCTTGAGAAGGTGCGCGGATAATAGATGGCACTGCCGACGACGAGCAGCGGCGTGCCGCTACCCTCGATCGCATAGCCAAGGTCGAAGGGGCCGGCGCGAAGGCTGCCGGTTTCGGAAATGATTCCGTCTTTGGTTGTCATGTAGATGATCCCAGCGATGGCCGGTGAACGGTCATGTCAATGTTAGGCGTTCATGCGGCCGGAAAAATGCCATGCCAAAAGCCGCCGAAGGGCGGCCCGGCTCGGTGAATTTTCTGGCGATGAACGTCGCTAGCGGATCAGGCGCACGGATCTTGGTCCTCTCTTGAGGAGGGCTGGATATCATCCATTGCCGGAACGAGACAAGTCCGTCCGGCAGTGCCGCCTTTTTAGAGGGCGTCACTTGCGCTATCGGCAATGTCGGTGGCCGCGTTATCGCGTTGCTTTTCGACACTCATCGCACGTTCGATCGCCTGGCGGATTTCGTCTTCGACGGCCTTGCGCTGCTCGGAATCCATCGCCTTGAGGTCTTCCTCGCTGAGACCTAGCGACTCCAGGATCTGCGCGCGGATCTGTTCTGCCAGGCTCATCTTCGCCCGCTTCAGGAACTCGTCGCTGACCGAGTTGCCCGAGGGCGCCGCCCCTTCCTTGTCCGTGATCGAGGCGGTACCGGTTTCGTCGCGGGTCGCGGTCGCCCACAGCGCGTTGGAGAGCGCGTTCGAGGTCGACGGCGGCGCAATCGTCGGGGCTTGGCGCGGGCGCGCGTCGGTGCCGGTCTCTTCGATCGGCGAAACCGTACCCATCTGCTGGCGGCGCTGGGAGAAGTAGTAGTTCGAGATGCTGTTGTCGATCTTCATGGGAATCCCCCGGAATCTGTCGTCCGGGGGAAGCTGCTTTTGCCGGCTTGCGCGGAGCTTGCCGCTGCAACCTTCTAGCGAGAGTTAGGGATGATTCTCGCGCCTCAAGGCAGGGTGTAGGCGATGATGTAATCGCCTGGCCTGGTGCCGACCGAACCGTGACCGCCGGCGACGATCAGCACATACTGCTTGTCGCCGACCGCATAGCTCATCGGTGTCGACTGGCCGCCGGCGGGCAGGCGTGCCTCCCAGAGCTGGCGGCCGGTCGTCAGGTCATAGGCGCGCAGATAGTCGTCGACCGCGGCGCCAAGGAAGGCGAGGCCGCCCTTGGTGATCATTGGTCCGCCGATGCCTGGCACGCCCACCTTGAACGGCAATGGCAGCGGCGTCATGTCCTCGACGGTGCCATTCTTGTGCTTGTAGGCGATCTTGCCGGTTCGAAGATCCGCGCCGGCGACATAACCCCATGGCGGCGCCTGGCAGGGAATGCCGAGCGGCCCGAGGAAGGGGCCCATGAAGACACCATAGGGCGCGCCGTCGTTGCGGTTGAGGCCCTGTTCCGACCCCTTCTCGTCCTGTCCCTTTGGCGGAACGTGATCGCGAGGCACGAGACGCGAGGTGAAGGCAAGGTAGGTCGGCATGCCGAACATCACCTGACGTTCCGGATCGACGGCGACGGAGCCCCAATTGAAGGTGCCGAAGTTGCCGGGATAGACGAGCGTTCCTTCGATCGACGGCGGCGTGTAGCGCCCCTCGTATTTCAGCGACCGGAAGGCGATGCGGCAGGCAAGCTGGTCGAAGAGCGTGACGCCCCACATGTCCTTCTCCTGCAGCGGCGCAGGCATGAAGGTGAGGCCGGAGACCGGCTGCGTCGGCGCGGTGAAATCCTCAGGGATCGCTCCGCCCGGGGCCTGAACCTCCTCAACGGGGATGATCGGTTCGCCGCTCCTGCGGTCGAGCACGTAGATATCGCCCTGCTTCGTCGGCCCGACCACCGCCGGCACCACGGTGCCGTCTTCCTTGGTGATGTCGAGCAGGGCCGGCTGCGCCGGCACGTCCATGTCCCAGAGATCGTGATGTACGGTCTGCCGGACCCAGCGCACGGCGCCTGAGTTGATGTCGAGTGCAACGATTGAGGACGAATATTTCTCGACGTGCTCGCTGCGGCCCATGCCCAGTTGGTCCGGCACCTGGTTGCCCATGGGGATGTAGACGAGGCCGAGGCCCTCGTCATAGCTGAACACCGACCAGCTGTTTGGCGAGTTGGTCGTGTAGGTTTGGCCCTCGGGAAGGGGCGTCGTCACATCCGGATTGCCGCTATCCCAGTTCCAGATCAGTGCGCCGGTGTTGGTATCGAAGGCGCGGATGACGCCGGATTGTTCCTGGGTCGAGTAGTTGTCGTTGACGGCGCCGCCGATGATGAGCTTGCCGGCAACGGCCACTGGCGGTGACGTCGAATAATAGTAGCCGGCCGGATTGTACTTCATGCCCGTTTCGAGATGCAGCACGCCGTTATCGGCAAAGCTGGTGCAGACGGAGCCGGTCGCGGCGTCGAGCGCGATCAGGCGCGCATCGGAGGTCGGCAGGTAGACCCGCTCGGCGCAGGGGCTGCCCGGCGCGGCAACCGGGTCGGCCCAATAGGTGACGCCGCGGCAGGTCTGATGCTGGCGGTCGGGGTTCATGCCCGAGTTGGAATCATACTTCCATTTCTCCTCGCCGGTCGCCGCGTCGAGCGCGATCGCCCAGTTGTGCGGGGTGCAGGCATAGAGCGTGTCTTTGATCTTGAGCGGCGTAACCTGATAGGTCGTCTCCCCGACGTCGTCGGGCCGTTTGACGTCGCCGGTCTGGTACTGCCAGGCAACCCTCAGATTGCCGACATTGTCCGGCGTGATCTGGTTGAGCGGCGAATACCTTTGACCGAACGGCGTGCGCCCGTATTGATGCCATTCGCCCGGAGGCACCGAGCCTCCCAGCGGCGGGTTGGCGGCAACGATATCGCTTGGCAGATCGCCTCGGATATCGTGCGGATCCAGCATCAGGGCATAGCCCGCCACGCCGATCGAGATGAGTACGGCGATCGCCAGCGGCCAGGCGCTCACCGCATAGCGCTCGCCCGTAGGGCTCTGGAAGCCGAGTGGCTGACGGACGGCCGGCAGCAGCAGCCAGAGCCCCAGAAGCACGATGACGCCGCCGCGCGGGCCAAGCTGCCACCAGTCGAAGCCGACTTCCGAGATCGCCCAGCCGAGCGAGCCGACGATAATGAACGCATAGAGCCAGATCGCCGCCGATTTCCGCATGAACAGGAGCACGGCCGTCAGCAGCAAGCCGATACCGACGACGAGGTAGTAGGGGCTGCCGCCGAGTATCAGCAGCTTGGCCCCGCCGCCACCGAGCACGAGGCCGATGAGAGCGAAGACGATGGCCGTCAGGATGAGCATGATGGAAACTCCCGCATTGAAGAACGGTGCCGCGGCACGGTTTTTTCCATAACGCCGGTCCCCGTTCGGGGCCGCGTGAGACAGGTCGGTTTCGGAGTTGGCGGTCGCAAGCAACGTCGCGGCAGCCTGGCGTGGAATGGCGCGTTTGGCACCCTTACCGGTAGCACCTAACGCGCCGCACCTGCCTTTCAATAGCCACAATTTCGCAGCGCGGAAATTTAGAGGTATGCGATGGGGTTGTGCTCAAGGCGCCGAGGTAGCTGAAGGCAAGGCTGACATGCGCTTCGGCTCAACCCGCTGCCAGAGAAGCGGCGCTGCCTTCGCAGCGCGCAAAAACAAGAAGATAGAGCGTTTCGGTGAATCAATACCGGAGGAACTGTGCGGGATCGCTTCAAGGCGACGTTGCATCAGCTGGCTTGCTTCAGGCGGCGGTCAAGTGCCGCAGAAGGTTCGCTGCACTTCCTCTTCGGGCTTTGGCGGCTCCTGGTAGGCGGCAAATTGCGGTTGATCCTCGGAGGGCTTCGCGGTGACGTCGATCAGCGCTTCGAACAGCGAAAAGTCCGCGTCGTCGGTTGCCGCCGCGATCGCCTGTTCGATGCGGTGATTGCGGGGGATGTAGGCGGGGTTCACGGCCTTCATCGCCGCCGAGCGCGCTTCGGGCGTTGCCGTTTCGCGGGAAAGCCGTTGGCGCCAGTCCTGAAGCCATGGCTGGATTGCCTCGGCCGAGGCAAAGGTAGCGCTGACCATCGCATCGCCTGCCGGATCGCGGGCACTGTCGCACAGCCGCCGGAAGGTGAGAGTGAAATCGGCCTCGCCTTTGTGCATGGCGGTCAGCAGTGATTGCACGAGATCGAGATCGCTCTCTTCGCTCGTGGCCAGTCCGATCTTGGCCCGCATGCCGTCCAGCCAATGGCGCTGGAAGATTGCGCCGTATTCGCCGAGCGCATCGTTGGCCAGTTCGACCGCCGTGTCCGCATTATCGTCGAAGAGCGGCACCAGGGTCTCTGCGAGGCGGGCGAGGTTCCACTGGCCGATGCCGGGTTGGCTCGCATAGGCATAACGGCCGATCTGGTCGATCGAGGAGAACACCTTCCTGGGGTCGTAGGCGTCCATGAAGGCGCAGGGGCCGAAGTCGATCGTCTCGCCGGATATCGTCATGTTGTCGGTGTTCATTACGCCATGGATGAAACCGACATGCAACCAGCGGGCGATCAGCTCCGCCTGGCGCGCGGTCACCGCCTTGAAGAAGGCGAGATACGGCCGGTCCTTGTCCTTGATGTCGGGATAGTGCCGGTCTATCGCGTAATCGGCGAGGATCTTCACCGAAGCCATGTCGCCGCGCGCAGCGAAGAACTGGAAGGTGCCGACGCGCATGTGGCTCGCGGCAACGCGCGTAACGATGGCGCCGGGCAGGATCTGTTCGCGATAGACGGGCTGGCCGGTGACGACGGCCGCCAGCGCCCGTGTCGTCGGGATACCCAGGGCAAACATCGCCTCGCTGACGATATATTCGCGCAGCACCGGCCCGAGCGCCGCGCGACCGTCGCCACGGCGTGAAAACGGCGTCTGGCCCGGTCCCTTCAACTGAATGTCGCGCCGCGTTCCGTTTCGATCGATCACTTCGCCGAGCAGGATCGCCCGGCCGTCGCCAAGCTGCGGCACGAAGGTGCCGAACTGATGGCCGGCATAGGCCATGGCAAGCGGTTCGGCGCCAACAGGCACATGGTTTCCGGAGAAGATCTGTGCACCTTCGCGCTCGAGTGCGGCGACGTCGAGCCTGAGCTCCTCTGCCAGGGACTTATTGAGCTTGATCAGCCAGGGTTCGGCAACAGGGGTCGGCTCGACGCGGGCGAAGAACTGCTGTGGCAGCCGCGCATAGCTGTTGTCGAAGACAAAGGCTTCAGCATTTCCGGTCGGTGAGGGGGGAGCGTAGTTCATGATCAAGCGGTCAACGGCGTCTGCCGGGATAACCCGGGGCCGTCCTTTCCGCCCAAGTCTACACGAGATCACGATGATTGTGGGTCGGCGCGGCCAAAAATCATCGTGATCGATTCTTGGAAGTGAGCGGGATGCGGGCGGAAAGCCGCGCACGCATTCCTCATCCCTAACACTATGGCTTTGCGGGAGCCCAAAAACGCGGCGCCCTCCCGCGATTACTCGCGAGAGGGCCGGGAGGGCGAGGCCCCGTGCCTCAGGCGCTCAGCGCCGTCGGTGGAAGGCAGGCCTCGCAGATTGCCGCGATATGGCGATGATCGGTGCCGCAGCAGCCACCGAGGAT
Organism: Ensifer sp. EB106-03-01-XG145; assembly: GCF_058792075.1. Lineage (NCBI taxonomy): Bacteria > Pseudomonadati > Pseudomonadota > Alphaproteobacteria > Hyphomicrobiales > Rhizobiaceae > Ensifer > Ensifer sp. EB106-03-01-XG145. Next base: position 1,026,240 of record NZ_JBYTEC010000001.1, read on the forward strand.
GCGCAATCGTGGCAAATGCGCTGTCAGTGTTCTGTACCGCTGCCCGAGGTCGGCGGGATCGCCGGCATCGAGCGTTTCGCTATTGTCGAGTTCAGCATGGCTCATCATCGAGGCGTTGGCCCGGATGCCGGCAATGCGTTGCGTCCAGGTGCCTTCGGCGTCGAGGATTGTTTCGAAGTGGCTCGGATGGGCGCAGTTGATCATGTAGTAGTGCGGATAGCCGCCGGTCGCAGCGTCGACGGTCTCGATTGCTGTCTGAAGCGTGCGGCCGTCCGGTAGCCGACCATTTGTCTCCACCGTGAAGGAAATGGCGCAGGGCATGCCGTGGCTCTGGGCCGCACGGGCAATGCCGGTCGCTTCGTCGATGCTAGTCAGCGTATAGGCGCTCACCATGTCCGCATCGCTGACGGCAAAGGCCGAGATTTGCGGCGAATGGTAGTCTTCGGCCTCGTCAGGGCTCATACGGCCCAGGCGGTAGCCGTCGCCACGCGGCCCGATCGCCCCGCTGAGCACGATCGGTGCCTGCGGGCGCTCATATTCGCCGCGCAGTTCCGCAAGCATGTAGACGGCATTCTGGTTTGTGACGGCCAGTGCCTCGTCATTGTAGCCAAGCTTTACGCCCCAGTCCGAGCTTGCCCGCCATGTGGGCGTATCGAGCACGAAGCCGATGCCATGTTGCTGAGCGATCGCGAGGTAGCGCGCGTAGTAGCTCAGCAACCGACGCCGCCCATCGGCGGTCGAAAGCAACACGAAGGCTGCGAAGTGTGGAAGCGTGACGCCTTCGTGGAAAATCAGCGTCGTCTCCATGCCGCCGTCGCTCAGGAACAGCCCACCCTTCAAGAGTGGCAGGCTCCGTCGGTATTTGGCCATGTCGGTCTCCACCGGTTCAGTCTTGCTGATGGGGCTCGGGGACGCCTCCAATCCCGCAGAACCACGTAAATTACTGCCTTTTTATCGTCTTCTAAACTAGACGACTTAAGGTATACTATTGCTAATATATCCGCATATTGTAGCGAAATCAGTCACTTACTGCGTTGGTTCCGTCACGGCGTCGTCGGCTGATGGCCCCTTCGTTGTCGGAAACCGCACCAATGGTAGGGCAGCCGCTAATGCGAAAGGGTGAGGAAACGCGAGCGAGAATCCTCGACACCGCGGAGGCGGCGGTGCTGGCGAAGGGTTTCGGCGCGACCTCGATCGACGAACTGATCGCCGAGATCGGCATTACCAAGAGCGGGTTCTTCTACCATTTCCGTGACAAGAACGAACTCGCCCGGGCGCTGCTCGAACGCTACATCGAGAACGACGAGCGCATCTACGATGAGATCTTCGGTCGAGCCCATCAGTTGGCCGACGACCCGCTGCAGGCGTTCCTGCTCGGTTTGAAACTGCTGTCCGAAACTCTGTCCGACCTGCCGAACGGCCACCCCGGATGTCTGGTTGCGGTGATGTGTACCCAGGAGCGCGCCTTCGATCGCGAGATTCAGGAAATCAACCGGCAGGCGGCGTTGGCGTGGCGTCGACGCTTCGGCGCGATGTTCGCGGAGATCATGCGCGTCTATCGGCCCCGCGAACCGCTGGATGTCGATCAATTGGCCGACATGGTTTCGACCGTGCTCGAAGGCGGCATCATCCTGTCGAAAGCGCTGAAGCAGCCCGAAAGCCTGCCGCAGCAGTTGCTCGTACTCCGATCCCTGGTCCGGCTGCTGTTCCAGCCGGCCGCCGCCTAACCTTCCATCTCAAGCGCCAAAGCGGCGAGCTTGCGCACCGTATTGAAGTTGCGCGCGGTGCCGGCCTTTGCCGCCGGCAGCTTGAGCTTCGAACGTCCCGAGCCATTGGGGAAATGAATGTAGATTTCGTGTCCAGCCAACCGCACTTCCTCATCATCCGGGGCGACAAGCTTGTCGAGCGCGTCCGCGGGTGCGGGCTCCGAGAGGAACACGATGTGCAGCAGGTTGGGTTTGGCGTCCGGGAAAGGGGCGCGATCGGCGATCGCCTGCAATTGTGCGCCGGTCCGGACCATCACGCCCGGCGCCTTCCCGAACTTTTCGAGAAGGGCGCCGTCCAGCATTGCTGCTGCTTTGGCTGCCGGCAGATCCGAGCGGAACAGGACGTTGCCGCTCTGGATGTAGGTCTTGACGTCGGCAAAGCCGAGCCCCTCGCAGATTGCCTTCAGGTCTGCCATGGCGAGCGAAGTCGTGCCGCCGACATTGACGGCACGGAGCAGGGCGACATGGACGGGCATGGCAGTGCCTCCTAGATCACGATGATTTTGGGTCGGATCGACCCCAAATCCATCGTGATCGATTCCATAAGCTAGAGCGGGATGCGGGCGGAAAACCGCATACACTTTTCCTCATCCCGCAATGGTTACATCCTGCCGGCGACCTTGATCGCAAAGGCATACTCGAAGGCGATCTCTTCGAGCCGCTGGAAGCGCCCGGACGCGCCGCCATGGCCGGCATCCATGTTGGTCTTCATCAGGATCGGTTCGCTGCCGGTGGTCTTCTCGCGCAGCCGCGCGACCCACTTTGCCGGCTCCCAATAGGTGACGCGCGGATCGGTGAGGCCACCGAGCGCGAGGATCGCCGGGTAGGACTTTGCGCCGACATTGTCGTAGGGCGAGTAGCCGGCGATGATGTCGTAGAATTCGCGGCTTTCGATCGGGTTGCCCCATTCCGGCCATTCCGGCGGGGTCAGCGGCAGCGTGTCGTCGAGCATGGTGTTGAGCACGTCGACGAAGGGCACGGCGGCGATGATCCCGGTGAACTTCTCCGGAGCCATGTTGGCGATAGCGCCCATCAGCATGCCGCCGGCCGAGCCGCCCTCGGCAACGATCTTTGCGTAGGATGTGAACTTCTGCTGATTCAGATAGTCAGCGGCGGCGATGAAATCCTTGAAGGTATTGGTCTTCTTGGCCATCTTGCCGTCTTCGTACCAGGCAAAGCCGCGATCCTTGCCGCCGCGAATGTGGGCAATGGCGTAGACGAAGCCGCGATCGGCGAGCGACAGGCAATTGGTGTTGAAGCCGGCCGGAATGGTGATGCCGTAGGCGCCATAGCCATAGAGCAGGCAGGGGGCGGAGCCGTCGAGCGGCGTGTCCTTGCGATAGAGCAGCGTCACCGGCACTTCAGTGCCGTCCCAGGAGGGGGCGAAGACGCGCCGGGTGACATAGTCGTCCGGGTTGTGGCCGGAAGGCACCTCCTGGGTCTTCAGCAGCGTGCGTTGACGCGTCGCCATGTCGTAGTCGAAGAGCTGCGACGGCGTCGTCATCGAAGAGTAGGAGAAGCGGATGACGTCGGTATCGTATTCGGCGGCACCCGATAGGCCGAGCGAATAGGCCTCTTCGGCAAAGGCGATCGCATGTTCCTCTCCGGTCTTTCGGTCGCGGATGACGATTTCCGGCAGACCTTCGCGCCGCTGCAGCCAGACGAGATGACGGGCATAGGCCATGTGGCTGAGGATCAGCGTGCCGGGCTTGTGCGGCACCACCTCGCGCCAGCTCTCTTTGCCCGGTGCATTTACCGGCGCTTCCAAGATCTTGAAGTCCTTGGCGCCGTCGGCGTTGGTGAGGATGTAGAAGACGTCGCCGCCCTCGGTCATCGAGTATTCGAGCCCTGTGACGCGCTCGGCGACGAGCTTCGGTTCTGCCGTCAGGTCGCTGGTCGAAAGCAGCCGATATTCGCTCGTCTCGTGGTCATGGATGTCGATGTAGATGAAGTCGTCGAGCAGCGAGCCGCCGACCGACATGAAGAACCCCGGATCCGCTTCCTCATAGACCAGCCGGTCGTCCGCCTGGTTGGTGCCGAGCACGTGATGGAAAATCTTCGAAGGCCGGTGGTTGTCGTCGAGCACGGTATAGAAGAAGCTTTTGCCGTCCGGCGCCCAGGCGCCGCCACCGCCGGTGTTCTCGATGATATCGGTCAGGTCCTCGCCGGTGGCGAGATCGCGAACCCTCAGCGTGAAATATTCCGAGCCCTTGTCGTCATAGCCCCAGATTCCAAGGCTGTGGTCGGTCGAGTGGTCGAGACCCGCGAGGCGGAAATAGGCCTTGCCCTCGGCCTCCTTGTCGCCGTCGAGCAGCAGTTGGCGGATCGCCTCGTCCTTGTGGTCGCCGTTGCGCGGAATGCGGAAGTAACGCGGCTGCTCGCCGCCGGTGACATAGGCGTGGCCATAGGCAAACGGGCCGTCCTTGACCGGTATCGAGCTGTCGTCTTCCTTGATCCGGCCGCGCATCTCGGCAAACAACGCCTTTTGCAGCGCCTTCGTGTCGTCCATGGCCGCGTTCATATAGGCGTTTTCCGCTTCCAGGTGCTTGCGGATTTCCGGATCGAGGATCGAGGGATCGCGGAACATCGCCTGCCAATTGTCGGCGCGCAGCCAGGCATAGTCATCGGTACGGGTGATGCCGTGGCGCGTGTCGCTCACCGGCTTTTTTGCGGCGACGGGAGCTTTGGGGAGGTTGCTGAATACGGACAAGATGCGTCTCCGGGATCAATGCGGCGGGAGACAATGAGATAGAGAGCCTGCTGATGGGGATCAAGCGCAAAGGCTGGCAGCGGCCGAGCGTTCGCCGTTCTCTGGAGGCGGCCTTCCCCCTTGAGATGGGGGAAGGCCCTGCCATTCTTACGTTTTCGTCTTCGCCTGCCGCCGGTATTCCTCAACCGGCAGTCCGCCGACACCCCAGTCTTCGAGCGCTACCTCGTCTATGACGACGAAGGTGGTGGCGGGATCCTTGTTGAGTACGGTCTGAAGCAGATCGGACACGCCCTTGATCAGGGCGGCCTTCTGCTCGGCGGTCGCGCCCTCGCGGGTAATCTTGATGTTCACGTAAGGCATATGCCCCTCCTTACTTCGCGGGTTTGATGTCGTAGTGGAAGACCTTGGCGATGATCTGCCAGCGTCCTTCGACGAAGACAAGAGACAGAAGATCGGTGAAGGCCTTTTCGCCGATAGCGCATTGAACCTTCGCAAGTGCCGCCACCGGTCCCGCAAATTCGATGGAAAGGATCCGGTCTGCACGCACCTCACCACGACTGGCGGGCGAGGGGCGCTTGTCGACAACAGGAAAATATCGCTCCATGTCGAGCTCGAACAGGGAACCATCCGTCGCCGTGGCGTAGAGCGCTTTCGGATGGAAGACCTGCCTGAGGAGGCCGGTGTCGCTCCGGTAGAGCCCATCGAAGTAGCCTTGCAGCACCTCGATGACGGCGCCGAAGCGCGGATCGTTCGATGAGCCGCTCATGCCGCGATCAGCCCTTCGGCTTTCATTGCCGCCTGCACGGAGGGGCGCTGGCCGACCCGCTGCATATAGGCTGTCAGGTGGGGCCAAGGGCCAAGCGAAATACCCGTGACGCTCGTCCAATTGACGACGGTGAAGAGATAGGCGTCGGCTACGGAAAAAGCGTCTCCGAGCACATGGGCGCGACGATCGGATAGCAGCGTCTCGACGTTGCCGAGGCGTTTGCCGACCTGCGCTGCGGCGGCTTCCTTTGCGTCGGCGCTCGCCGTCTTGCTGAACAGTGGCGAGAACGCCTTGTGCAATTCGGAAGCGATGAAGTTCAGTTGCTCCTGCAGGCGAGTGCGCTCCAGCGTACCGTTGGCGGGCGCCAGCCCGGCCTCAGGAAAACGGTCGGCAATATATTGCACGACGGCCGCACCCTCAGTGACGACGTCGCCGGTTTCCAGCACCAGCGCCGGCACATAGCCTTTGGGATTGATCGCCTTGAAATCGGCGCCGCCTTCGGTGAGGTGGGTCGTGGTGTCGACCTTGACGATCTCAAAATCGACGCCGGCCTCGCGCAGGCTGATATGGGGCGAGAGCGAGCAGGCGCCGGGGGCATAAAAAAGCTTCATGGCCAAATTCCTTTTGCAATGGTGGTCTCTGTCGAAGACGGGCGGAACCTAACCTCAGGCGATAACTTTTGTATATGAGATAACTTTATGTTACCGATGTTTCCGGTTTCCCCGCGGTAACTGGAGAATTTTGCCCATGAGCTTGAAAATTCGAAAGAATAGGGCCGCCCCCTTGCCGCCTACCTGCCCGGTCGGCGAGTGCATGGTCATGCTCGGCGGCGCCTGGGCGCCCAACATCATCTGGTATCTGAGCGGCGGTCCGCGTCGCTTCAGTGAGCTCAAGATTGATATCCCCGGGATATCGGCGAAGGTGCTGAGCACACGACTGAAGGAGATGGAGGAGAAAGGCGCGATCGAACGGCGGATCGTGCCAACGTCACCGCCTTCGGTCGAATACAGGCTCAGCGACCTCGGTGAGGAATTCGTGCCGGCGATCCATGCGATCGTCGAAGTCGGCAATAAACTCAAGCTTCGCCGCGAGGCAAAGCTCGCGGAGGAAGCCGACCGGCAGAATGTCCCGCAGGCGGTGCCCGCCTTATAGCGTGGCTACCGGGCGATTGTGACGGCTACCACCGGCCCTTGAGCGACTGCACCGCATGGTCGATGAACGCCCGAACCTTCGGTGTTTCCGCCTGGCGATCGGCAAAGCAGGCATAGAAGTCGAAGGGCTCGTGGTCGGTGTTGGCAACGCCTTCGCGAGGTGCGCCGCCAAACAGCGGCACGACCAGGCCGCGCTCCATCAGCGGCGCTGCGATAAAGGCTCCGAGGCGGGTGATGCCGGCGCCGGCGATCGCCATTTCGGCAAGCGTGTCGATGTCGTTGCTGACGATCGTCGCTTTCAGTTCCGGCTCGAAGCGCAGGCCGTCGCGGGTGAATGCCCAGCGAAAGATGCGGCCGTGCCCGGCATAGCGATAGACGAGGCAATCGTGGTGGATGAGGTCTTCCGGCCGTTGCGGACGGCCGCGCCGCTCCAGATAGGATGGCGCGGCGCAGATGATCATCGGCACGGAAGCAAGCTTGCGGGCGATCAAGCCCTGTTCCAGTTGCAGACCGAAGCGCACGCTGATGTCGATCCCTTCGCCGATATGGTCGATCTCCCGATCGGTGACGACGAGTTCGATCGAGACATCGGGATATTTGGCAGCGAAGGACGGCACCAGGGGTGCCACGACATGGCGGCCGAAGGCGACAGATGAAGCGATCTTGAGCGGTCCGCGCGGTTCGGCGTTGAGCGCCGAGACGGCAGCGGCTGCAAGCTCCAGTTCATGAACGACACCGCGTACCCGCTCGTAATAGATTCTGCCGCTCTCGGTGAGCCCGAGCTGGCGGGTTGTCCGGCTGAGCAGCCGACTGCCGAGCGTACGTTCAAGCCGCGCAATGTTCTGGCTTGCCGATGCGGGGGTGATCCCCAGCTTTCGCGCGGCCGCGGCGATGCTGCCCTCTTCGACGCTTCTGACGAAACTCTCCACCCCGCGCAGCGTGTCCATAACCACATCCATCGAATATTGTTCTATATTCGATGGTTTTGCCTATTTCTGAAGGAGGCTGCAATGGCCTACATCGCCGCAGCCCGATCCGTATAGTTCGGTCCGAAGCGAGGGGATGGTCCCCTCGGTCACCTCAGGAGAGTTTCTGATGGAAGACACCCTATCGGCTCCGCGGATCGCGCGTCGCCGCAAGTTGCCGCCCCGAGCGGCGCCCGTCGCCTTTGCCTTCTTCATGTCGGCGATCATGGCGTTTCTGATGTGCTGCGTCATCGTCGGCGCCAACACAGGCATCGATGCCGGTTATCCGGCCCGCGTGCTCAGCTCCTACGGACTGGCAATGCCCGTCGCCTTCATCTGCGTGCTTCTTGTGCGGCCGCTGGTTGCCAGGCTCGTCGGCGTCGTCTGCCGCCTGCCGGTCTGACAGGGCACCGTCCCGGAAAACCGGGCCGGGCGGTCCCCTGCATCGCAGGTGACCACCCGGTCACCTTTGAGTGCCGTCGATCGGAATAGGCCAACCCGATCGGGGAAAAGAGAAGCCACGTCCAGCTGTCCGGGCGTGGATTGCGCGTTAGCGGCAATGGGCCGCGGCGTTGCCCTGGTCGAGCTTGGTGCCGTTGACCGTCAGGACCGAGGCTGGCGACTGGGTGATCGTTCCGGCCGACCAGCCGTTGTCGAGCAGGCAATCCTTCGGCGTGTTGGTGACGCTGACATTGCCCGTGATGTCCTCGGTCGGACCGGAGAAGTAGAGGCCCGCCTTGCCGGCCTTGTCGACCGTCATGTTCTTCAACACGATGTCGCGCACCGGTCCTCCCAGGAACTCGTACTCGTTACCGTAGATATAGGCGCCATAGGTGCCGGCATTGGTAACGGCAACGTCCTGAAGCGAGATGCCCGAGACCGGGTTGAAGAAAATGCCGGCATTGCGCGTGCCGTCGACCGTCAGGCCCTTCACGTTGACGTTGGTGGTCGTCGCATCGAGGTTGGGGCTGGAAACGAGCATCAGGCCGTTGATGCCGCCCATGAGCCGCATGTCGTTGATGGCGACATTCGAAGTGCCTTGGAGCACCACGAGATCCATGTCGCGATCCTGCTTGGAATTGTCGACCGAGACACGATCGAGTTTGACATCCTTGCCTGCGACGAGCAGCACGCCTTCGCGGCGGGAGTTGCTGATCGTCACGTTGTCGATCGTGACGTTTTCCGTGCCGGTGACCAGCTCATAGTCTGTCCGGCCGACCTTCCTGAATTCGCCGCCGGCAAAGACGCCGTAGGTCACCTTGTCGATCGAGGTGTCGCGTACTGTCACGTCGCGGCTTCCGACGGAGCTGACGGCGGCAAAGGGCGCCTTGTTCGGATTGTAGATCGAGAATTCGCAGGTCGTGTTGTTTTCGCAGATGAAGAGATCGTGGATACGGCTGTCCTGAACCAGCGCGCCATTGACCCGCGTAAAGCGAATGCCGTCGTGATTGGTAGCGGAAATATCGACGTTGTCGATCGTCACGTTCGCTGCATCGGTCGCCGAGATACCGGCGAGACCGCCGCGGACCGCAAGCGACGAGACCGTGCTGCCGCTGGCCATGGCGATCACGTCCTGGGCCGGATTGTAGCCGGTGATCGTCGTGGCCGCGCCGTCATTGACGAAGGTGGTCGTCGCGCCGCTTCGTGCGCCGCGCACGGCAAGCGCACCGCCGCCGCCCAGAAGCGTCTGGCCGCTCTGAAGGGCCAGCGTCCGGTCGAGGCCGAGGTCGCCGTCGGCAAGGATCAGCGCGTTCGTCCCCGCCGAACCGATCAGCGTATTGATGGCATCGGCATTGCCGGAGGCCGAGGAAACGCTGACGACCCGGCCGGCGTTGCGGCCGCTGTCGGCGAACAGCGCCGCCTCGACGTCGCCGGTGGCGCCGGCATGAGTGCGGATCCGGGTCGAGCGTTCGACGCGCTGGGTCATCGGGTCGAAAGCATCAGCTGTCGAACCGGTCGCGCCGAACGGGATGCGCAGCCGGGCCATGACGGCGCCCTTGAGCTTGTCCTCGTTGTCATAGGTGCCGGTGACGCCGAGCGAAACCGTCGAGCCTTCGGAGAGGCCGGGCAGGTCGGTGAAGGTCAGCTCCGCACGCAGCTTGGCGCCGAACATGTCGTCGAGGTTGCGGCCGCCATACCAGTAGCTGCCGCCGAAGACCTTGAGCTGTACCTTGGAGCCTTCCTCGAACACCGGCAGCCGGCCGCCGATTTCGGCATCGATGCCGCGCCGCGCCCGTTCCATGCCTTCCTGGAAGACGAGCACGTGGTCGCGCACGTAGGCGGTGTTGAAAGCGTTTAGCGTCTTCGCGCTCGTCAGCGGCAGATAGAAGTTGCTGCGCATTTCAAAGTCGCCGCTCAACGCTTCGAGGCCGAAGGACAGCTGGCTGAAGGAGTTGCCGTAGCTGCTCTTCAGATAGTCGTAATAGCCATAGGCGCCGATCACCCATTGATCATTGGCGAGGAAGCGATAGCCCGCACCGATCGAGCCCTGACGAACGGAGTCATTTTCAATCGCTCCGCGTGTATCGATGAAAATCGCATTGCCCGAATCGAGCACGGAGGGCAGGAAAAAGCCGCCACTGGCACCCGAACCACCACTGAAGAAGCCGCCTTCGATCTCCGCCTGGGGGCGGAAGTCAACGGCCAGGGCAGGGCTCGAAAGCAGGGTGCTGCTTGCCAGGGCAGCCATAAAAATATTCCTATTTTTCATATCATTAACTCCGCATGTATGTGGCCTTTGGCGAGGCCACTTGGACATGCGGTTAAGATATGTGAGTAAAATACTCAAGTTTATTGATCGACGACGCAGCGGCTATCCGGCGACGTGTTGACGCAGGGCCTAAAAAAGCTTCATCCGCAACTTTAGGAATATATAGTTCGCTGTCGGCATGCCGCCCGCCAGTCGGCGGGCGGGACCGATCAGATAGTGGTTAGCCTTTGAGCGCCGCGATGTTGTCCTTGGCGTAAGTCTCCACACTGCGCGGCTCGTGGCCCGTCATCGTCTTCACGTCGCCGGTCGGTTTGGCGACCCAGCCCTCGCGCACCGGATAGAAGATGGAGGCGAGGAAGCGGGCATAGTCCGCCGGCACGCCGGCCCCTGTCAGAATGCCAACGAAGGTATCGTCGTCGACCGGTGCATAGGCGATCGGTTTGCCGGTAACGCGCGACAGGATCGCGGCGGCTTCGTCGTAGCTCAGCGCTTTCGGGCCGGTGAGATTGTAGGCGCGTCCGTTGAAGGCGTCGCTCGTGAGGGCGGCTGCCGCACATTCGGCGATGTCGCGCGTATCGATGAAGCTCGTCTTGCCCTCGGCTGCCGGCACGGCGATCGCGCCATGTGGAGGCAGGTTTTGGTGACACGGTTTCCGGCCGGAAACCGCCGTGGGGGCGTGATGGAATACGACGTCTATATCCAGACTTGCCCGACCCGCTTGGTGCTGGACCGGCTTGCCGACAAATGGGCGGTCCTGGTGCTCGGCAAGCTTGACGAACAGCCGGTGCGCTTCAATCAGCTGAAGCGCGAGATCGATGGCATTTCGCAGAAGGTGCTGTCACAGGTTCTAAAGAAGCTGGAACGCGACGGTCTCGTTAGCCGCAGCGTCTATGCCACCGTGCCAGTGACCGTTGAATATGCGATCACGCCGCTTGGCCGCACGCTGACGTCGACCGTCGCCGCCCTGACGCGCTGGGCCGAAGACAACATCGAGGCGGTGCTGGAGGCGCAGCAAAAATACGACCGCAGCGCCTGAGGCGGCTGCGGCCGACGAGTTGCCGCAGACATCATTCGTCTGCAGCCCGGGAGAGAGGGGTCAGGCGACCAGCTTGAGGCCGATGCCCCAGGGGTCGATGAGGCTGTAGCCATCGCCGGCGCGGTTGACCGGAATTTCCAGCGCATCGAGCTTGGCAAGCGCCGCGGCGCGTTCGGCCGGGTCCTTGTACTGGATCGTATAGTCCGAAAGCCCGGTCATATGGCCTTCGCGCTTCGGTGCGCCACGCGAGTTCCAGATGTTGGCGGCGACATGGTGGTGGTACTTGCCCGAACCGAAGAAGCTCGCGCCCGGATAGCGTGCCATCAGCCCGAGCCCCAGCACGTCGCGGAAGAACGCGTCGGCTTCGGGGATGTTGGAGACCTGCAGATGGATATGGCCGATGGCGGTTCCATCAGCCATGCCGTCCCAATTGTCCTTGGGTGCTTCGTCATAGAGCGCCTGGAGATTGAGCGGCAGCGTATCCATGCCGACGGTGCCGTCGGGCTTGAAGCTCCATTCGGATCGCGGCCGGTCACGATAGACCTCGATACCATTGCCTTCGGGGTCGGCGAGGTAGATTGCTTCGCTGACCAGATGGTCGGAAGCGCCCTGTAGCCTAATGTTGTTGTGGGCGGCGTGGGCCAGCCAACGGCCGAGTTCCCCACGGTTCGGCACGAGAAAGGCGTTGTGGAAGAGACCCGGCGCATTGCGGGGTGCCCTGGCAGCGTTACCTTCGGTTGTCAGGCTGAGGAGCGGGCGGCCGGCAACGCCGAGCGTTTCGCCGCTCTTGCTCGTTTCGATCGGCTTCAAGCCCATGATTCTCTGGTACCAGGCCGAAACAACGGGCAGATCCTGGACGACCAGATGTGCGTGGTCGACATGCGCAGGCATGGCGAGGGCGTGTTCGGTCGGGGTATCCGTCATGTCTGCCTCCTTGGGCGTCGAAACCGTGGCTGGTCTGCCGGCCCAGTTTCGTTGAAACTGTTGCCTGGAATATGGGCCGGCTCGCCCGTTCACGGAAGCCCGTCAGTCGCTTGATGTTGTGTTCGATGAGCGTTGACAGTGGTTGCCGTCGCCCTACCTCCATTTGAGTAGGGTCACGCGAGCGCGGCGCTTTCGATTTGATTTCAATCAAAGCCGGGAAAGCGGTCGAGGCGCAATCTCCAGACGAGGGATTGGCCCGCCACATCTGGCGCGGCGATCCGTGAGGGCAACAGAAGGAGTACAGCATGTACAAGAAGATCATCGTCCCGATTGCCATGGATCAGCTCGAGCACGGCGAATCTGTGCTGGGCATCGCCGAGAAGCTGATCGACGAAGGGGGCGAGATTGTCCTGCTCAACGTTGTCGAAGATCTGAATGCCTACGCGCAGGGCTACATGATCGTCGATTTCCCGTTGGAGATGGTCGAGGAATCCCGCAAGCAGGCAAAAAAGACGCTCGAGGACATGAAGACCAAGCACGGGATCAACGGCCGTGTTGAAATTCGCACCGGCGGTGCTGCCGGCACCATCAACGCCTGCGCGAGCGAAGAGAATGCCGATCTGGTGATCATCGCCTCCCACCGGCCGGGCCTGATCGATTACTTCATCGGTTCGACCGCGAGCCGCGTGGTCAGCCATTGCCCGTGCGCCGTACTCGTCGACCGGTAACCCACCAACAATAAGAGCGGCTGCGGCGCGATCCTGCGCCGCCACCGCCGAGGAGTCTTCAGATGGACAAGTTTGCGCTTGACGATTTTCGCAGCCGCCTCACCCACCGCAAGGAGGAACTGCAGGGGCGGCTGGTCAAGATCGAGCACGATCTCGATGAGCCCATGAACGCCGATGTGCCGGATCGCGTGACCGAGCGGGAAGGCGACGAGGTTCTGGAAGGCCTCGGTCTTGCCGGCCAAGAAGAGATCCGCGCGATCGACGCGGCACTCGACCGGATCGCCGCCGGCACCTTCGGCACCTGCGTCCGCTGCGGCCTGCCGATTTCGTCAGCGCGCCTGCAAGCTGTTCCCCATGCGCCGCTCTGTCAGGAATGTGCGGCGGAGGTTGCCCGGGGCGGAAGATGAACCATCGAGCGATCGCCGCCGTGCCCGCAGCGGCGATCTTCGGATTGTTATCTTAGTTCCAGCTTCAGTCTCGGCAGAAAGCGCCCCGGGATTACGGTCGATGCGATGACGCCGTCATCGACCGCGCCCATGCGGCGATAGAAATCGGCAGCGCCCGGGTCGGCATCGATCGTCATGACCGTGGCGCCGCGGTTGAGCGCTGCTTCGACACACCAGGCGAAAAGGCTGCGGCCAATGCCAGCGGCGCGCGCGTCCGGATCGATGAAGAGCTTGTCGAGTTCGGCGATCTGGCCATCGGAGCGAACCTGCGCCAGACCGAGGATCCGCTCGCCATCGACGGCGATCTGCAGGTCCGAATCCTTCCAGTCCTCGGCCGTCAGCGTCAGCGCCGGACGGCAAGCCTCCAGGAAGGCGGCGTCGTATCCCCATACCGCTTTCGATCGCAGGCAAAGCTCGCTGAGCGCGGCCGCCAGTTCCGGCTGAGGGGTGCGCAACTTCGACATGGTTCTCCTCCCGATCGGCGTAATCTTGTCAGCGCATGTGGTCATCGCCGCGCCTGCGAACAAGGTCCCGCGCACTCAGCAGATATGTCATGCGATTGTTGTAATGCGTTGCAAAAGTTGATGCTTTCGCCACGCCACCATATCTTTGCGGCGGCCCAGGGCTGTGGCAGGATGGCGATGATGGCGCGACAGCTACGAGCGTGCCCGAGAAAAAGACAGAGACCCGGGAGAGGGATCGCGTGGAATTCGCTGGCGTCAAATGGAACTATGACCGCTCGGAATTGATTGCCGACGGCATCGTGCACGGCATCGGTCTTGCCGCCGCGCTCGTCGGTGTCACCGCACTGATCTTCTATGCGACGCTTTGGAGCACCAGCGGCCAACTCGCTGCCGCCGCCGTCTACGGGGCAGGGCTGCTCGCGACGCTGTCGATCTCGTTTCTCTACAATCTCTATCCGATCTCGCGGACCAAATGGTTCCTGCGCCGCTTCGACCATTCCTCGATCTTCATCCTGATCGCCGCGACCTATACACCGTTCCTGCAGCGCGGGTTGGAAGACCCGTTCCTGTTCGTGATGCTGATCGGCATCTGGGCGATCGCGGCCCTTGGCGTTGCGATCAAATGTCTTTTCCCCGGCCGGTTCGACCGGCTGGCGATCCTGCTCTATCTCGCCATGGGCTGGAGCGGCGTGCTCGCTGTCGGGCCGCTCTTGTCGGCGCTGACGGCAACGACGCTGGTGCTGATCCTGATCGGCGGCATCATCTATTCCGCCGGCGTGATTTTCCATGTCTGGGAAAGGCTGCGCTTCCAGAACGCGATCTGGCACGGTTTCGTTGTGACCGGTGCGGCCGTTCACTATTCGGCCGTGGTGAGCTGCTTCAGCGCCGCAGCCTGAGCGGCGGTCAGTTCGGCGCTTCGCCCGCAACCGCAGCGACAGGCGGGTGCTGACAGCCTTCCGATGGCCTGAGGGCCTCCGCCATCCGCGAGATCACGCCGTCGAAACTGGTGAGCCGGCTCTTGCGGTACTGAAGGCGGAAATAGGCGGCGCTGCCGTCGCAGAGCGCGATGGCACGGGTATAAAACACTTCTTCCCCACGGACGCCCGAAAAGCTTGCCCAGGCTGCCGTCACCCGCGCATAAGCGATCCGCCAGTCGCCCTCGCGCTCGATCCCGATGCGGTCGTTGACGTCAGTCTCGAAGTCGCCATCCAGCAATGTGCTGCCAAAGACCGAAAGGGTCGCACCATTGTCGTTGGCATGAAAGCTGGCGCCGTCTCCATTGTCGCCCTGGCTCTGCAGTTCGAAGCCAGGCGGAATGTCGAGCACGTAGCCGAAACGCGCATTGGCATAGGGTAGCCAATCGTCGGCGGCCGCCGCTGCCAGGGCAGACGAAAGCAGGAGCGTGAGTGCTGTCAGGATGCGCAGCATGCGGACCTCCTCTCGCTTGCTCGACCCAAAGTCTAGATAGCGCGGCTTCGGTGCAGGGCCTGTTCCTAATGGAACAGCAGCCCCCATGCCACTCCTTCCGCGCGTCAGTGTCAATCCTCGGTAAACGTCATCGCATGGCCGTTGAGGCAATAGCGAAGCCCCGTCGGCGGCGGGCCGTCCGGGAACACGTGACCGAGATGGGCGTCACAGTCGGCACAGCGGATTTCCGTGCGCACCATGAAGTGCGAGCGGTCCTCGATCTCGCGGATCGCCTGGTCGTCGATCGCAGCGAAATAGCTCGGCCAGCCGCAACCGGAATCGAACTTGGTGTCCGAGCGGAAGAGGGCTCGGCCGCAACAGACGCATTCATAGGTGCCGGTCTGCTTGTTGTTGACGAAAGGGCCGGTGAACGGACGCTCGGTACCCTGCTGACGGGTGATGCGGTATTGCTCCGGCGAGAGCAGGGCTCGCCATTCCGCATCGGTCTTCACCACCTTGGGCGTCTTAACGGTCGTCATGAAAGATCTCCTGTCGTTGCGGCGACTATATAGGAATGCCGCCGGAAGCGCGCAATTCACGTCGCGGCCCGGCATTGCGGTCGACGGCGTGGCGTCAGGCGATCTCGCGGCGGATTACGGTCGGGCCGGCGCCGCGCCGGCGCTTGCTGTTGTTGTAGAAGGCGATGAATTCCGCTGCGGGCAACGCCTTGGAGAACAGCCAGCCCTGGCCATACTGGACACCGCGTTCGATGAGATAGTCGGCCTGCTCCTGCCGCTCGATGCCCTCGGCGACGATGTAGAGATCGAGCGACTTGGCAATGTCGATGATATGCGGCGTGATCGAACTGGTGGCAGAGTCCGTTCCGATCGTGTCGATGAAGGATTTGTCGATCTTCAGTGCGTCGAGCGGAAGCTCTTGCAGGTATTGCAGGCTTGAGTAGCCGGTGCCGAAGTCGTCGATCGCCACCGAGTGGCCGCGCCGGCGGGCCTCCTCGATCGTTGCGCGGGCCGATTTCACGTCCATGAAGCCCCGTTCGGTCGCTTCCAGCCAGATCTGTTGGGTCAGTATGCCGGTGTTTTCCAGCACCGCCTGGATCACCGGCAGGATGCGCCCCGACTTGATGTCGTCGGCGGCAAGGTTGACGGCAATGTGCAGCGAGCGATCCGCAAGGAGGACCGTTTTCAGCTCGGCAATCGTGGCATAGATGACCTGGTCGGTGATTTCTTCGATCAGGCCGTTCTCCTCCGCCAGCGGTATGAAGAGATCGGGGCGGACCATTTGCCCGTCGGGCCGCCGCCACCGTACGAGCGCTTCGGCACCGACGCAGATGCCGGTCTTCAGTTCGATGAGCGGCTGATAGTGGACGATGAATTCGCGCCGCTGAACGGCGATGGAGAGCTCTCCGAGCGGCGAAAGGCGGCGCCGCGACAGCCAGACGACGAGGCCGACCATAAGCGCTGCGACCAGGGCGCCGACCGGCAGAAGCAGCAGGCGCTCCCGGTCCATGTCCTTAAAAATGGCGATGTTGGGGGCGCTCGCGACGGCGATCCAGTTTGCTCCATGGGAGGTTGCGAACAGATCGTCGGCGTTGCTGCCGGTTTCGGGAAGTTCGGCGAGCCGGGCCGTAAGCGACGCGTCAGGATTGTTCAGAGTGCCGATCAGGACGCCGTTTTTCGTGGCGACTGCAAGCCGGGTGCCGGGCTCCGCAATCACGTCGACAAATCGAGCCGGGTTGGTCAGTACGGTGTAGGAACGATAGCGAAACGCCGTCATGGGGGCGCCGGTACTGATCGTCGGGTACATCCGCGGGATGACTTCGACGCCGTTGCTCGCGAAGAAATCGGCGGGCGGAGAGCGGGTGAGACGGCGCGGCGGATAGCCCCACGACGTGCACCTGAGCAGCCCGTTTTCGAAATAGCCGATGTCTTCGATGGAGGTCGTATTGACGACGAGGGAGCGCAGCGCTGCGATATGTGTTGCCATACAGGGCGGCATGTCAAACCGGTCGGCGGCTTTCAGCGCCCGGGAGGCTTCCTCGAGCGCCGCATCGGCGCGCATGATGGCGTAGTCGGCAAGATGGGAAAGCCGTGTCTGCTCGCTGCGCACCGCGATCGACCAGGAAAGATAATAGGCCGCCATCATCGGCAGGATCGCGCCGAGTGCAGCCAGGATACTGGCGATGACGACTATGCGAGATCGTTCCAAGCAGGCCTCGCCCGTGATCGTTGTGTTGTTCCGTTTCATGCTGCTTGCGGCAGAAAGACGGTCGATGAGCCGGCGCCTTGCGGTTCACAGATATCGTCGAAGGCAGACGTTCCGAGCAGCCGTTGGTTTCCGCCGGCAGGCGGATCCAGGCTTCGTATTATTTTGAATTGAAGAAGCCTTTACGTACAACTACCACGTCTTATTGTCCCGATTCTAGGACGTTCGATCCTGCTGCGACGACAACTGAATATTATGCTAACAGCATTTTAATTGTTGTCGGCCGCCTCCGCACGAAACGAACGAATCTGATAGTGTTTGGACTGCTGCGTCCGATCTCCGAAGCGACTTAACGGCACATAACGTCGATTTTATCTGGATAAGGCTTGAGGCGCCACAACCCTTCTTTTATGTCGGGTCTTCGATTGATTGTATCGTGAAAACATAAAGGAGCAGGCCAGGACGATGGATGTTGCGGCCCTGACATTTCTGGCTCTCGCACTCCCTTTCGTGGGAGCTTTGGTCGCGCCGCTGCTCACGCGCCTCCTCGGGCACAATGCGGCCTGGGTTCTGGCACTCTTCCCGGCGGCCATTGTCCTGCATTTCACCCGCTTCTGGCCGGACGTGGCCAAAGGCGAGGTGGTCACCGGCGGCTATGCCTGGATCCCGTCGTTCAATGTCAGCTTTTCCTGGTTGATCGATGGCCTGTCGCTGACTTTCGTCCTGCTGATCGCCGGCATCGGCATGCTGATCGTGCTCTATTCAGGCGGTTACCTGAAAGGCCATCCACAGCAGGGACGGTTCTTCTCGTTCATCCTGATGTTCATGGGATCGATGCTCGGGCTTGTCGTGTCCGACAGCTTCCTGATGCTCTTCGTCTTCTGGGAACTGACCTCGATCACGTCGTTCCTGCTGATCGGTTTCGATCATTCGCGCGAAGCGGCAAGGCGCGCAGCCCTTCAGGCGTTGATCGTGACCGGAGGAGGGGGCCTGTTCCTGCTCGCAGGACTTCTGATCATCTGGAACGTCAGCGGAGTCACCCAGCTTTCGCTGCTCATGGCCTTTGGTACGGAGATGCGCGAGAGCCCGTTCTATCTGGCCGCGCTCATTCTCGTCCTCGGTGGAGCCTTCACCAAGTCGGCGCAGTTTCCGTTCCATTTCTGGCTGCCGAACGCGATGGAAGCACCGACTCCCGTTTCGGCCTACCTGCATTCCGCGACAATGGTGAAGGCCGGCGTCTATCTGTTGATGCGGCTCAATCCCGTGCTCGGCGGCACGCCCGAATGGCAGATCCTGCTGCCGCTCTTCGGCGGCGCCACGCTCGTCATCGGCGCAGCTCTTGCTTGCCGCCAGACCGATCTGAAGCTGATGCTCGCCTATACGACCATGGCCTCGCTCGGGCTGCTGGTCATGCTGACCGGTCTCGGCTTCCCGCACGCGATCGAGGCGGCGGCGCTCTATCTTGTCGCACACTCCCTGTTCAAGGGTGCCCTGTTCATGGTTGCTGGCATCATCGATCATGAGACCGGCGCGCGTGACGTGACCAGGCTCGGGGGCTTGCGCTCCGCCATGCCGCTTACGTTCGTCATTGCGCTTGCAGCCGCATTTTCGATGGGCGGCCTGTTCCCCTTCTTCGGCTTCATCGCCAAGGAGGAAATCTACTACGCGCTCTCCGGCTTCGACCGGCGCTCCGTGGTCTTTGCGGCAATCGCGATCCTTGGCAATGCTCTGATGTTCGCGGTGGCCTTTGCCGTCGCCCTCAAGCCTTTCATCGGTGCGAAGGTGGAGACGCCGAAGGCGGCGCACGAGGCGCCGGTGCTGCTCTGGCTCGGGCCGGCGCTGCTTGCCGCCAAGGGGCTTTCCGCCGCCTTGCTCTCGGGGTTGACCCACGAACTCGTGTCGACGCCGATGGCATCGGCGATATCAGGCGAACCGCGTGCGGTCACGATGT
Source organism: Ensifer sp. EB106-03-01-XG145 (assembly GCF_058792075.1). Classification (NCBI taxonomy): domain Bacteria; kingdom Pseudomonadati; phylum Pseudomonadota; class Alphaproteobacteria; order Hyphomicrobiales; family Rhizobiaceae; genus Ensifer; species Ensifer sp. EB106-03-01-XG145. The sequence goes on from NZ_JBYTEC010000001.1 coordinate 1,045,487, forward strand.
CCGTCGTTCCGCATGTCGGGGTGCCGCTGGCCATGTCGACCGCGACCGCGTTGATCGGGATCGTTTTCTACCTGAAGCTCGATCGTTTGCGTGGTTTCATCGCCGCAATCCTTGCCGATATCGGCTGGGGGCCGGACCGTGGTTTCGACCAGCTCATCCGCGGGCTCGTTCGTTTTTCCGTCGGGCTGACGCGCCGGCTGCAATCCGGCCGCCTCGACGTCTACATGACGGCGACCTTCATCCTGGTTGCCTGCGTGCTGCTGGTCGTTCCGCTCACCTACGGCGAACTGCCGCGCGCGCCGTTCTTTGCACCCGACGTGCCACTGCACGAGCTTGCGATCATGGCCATCGCGGTCATCGGTCTCGTTGCCGTCGTGCTCGCTCCGGATCGGCTGACAGCGATCGTCTCGCTCGGCATCCAGGGCTTTGCCGTTGCCGTCATCTTCCTGCTCTATGGTGCGCCGGATCTTGCCTTCACCCAGTTCATGATCGAGACGCTGTCGGTCGTCGTCCTGGCACTGGTGATGACGCGCCTCAGGCTCTCGCCGTCCGACCATCGGCCGCTTGCCCAGAAGGTCCCGGATTTTGCCATTGCACTCGCCTGCGGCTTGGGTTTCGGCCTGATGCTACTGAAGACGACGGGCGTTCCCTTTGACTCCACGCTGACGGAATTCTTCAATCTCTATTCGAAATCGATCGCGCACGGCGCCAATGTGGTGAACGTCATCATCGTCGATTTCCGCGGTACGGACACGCTGGGTGAGATCGCCGTGGTGATGGTCACCGGTCTTGCCATCCTGTCGCTGGTCCGCTTGAGGGCTGGTTCTCTCCGCCGCATCGCCGACAATGATCCGGATGCGGAGGAACGCGCATGATGTCGGTGATCTTCCGGGCCGTCGCCCCTTTTCTCACCAGCCTGATGGTGCTGTTTTCGATCTTCGTGCTGCTGCGAGGCCACAACGAGCCCGGCGGCGGCTTCATTGGCGGGTTGATCGCGGTTTCGGCGCTGGCGATCTACGGCATCGCCTGCGGCGTCGAGACGGTGCGCCGTGCAATCTATTTTCACCCGATGACGATTGCCGGCGCGGGGCTGTTCGCAGCGACGGTCGCCGGCCTGATCTCGATTGCGGCACGCGTCCCCTTCATGACCGGTCTCTGGATCTATCCTTCGGTTCTCGGCCTGGAAGTCCCGCTCTCGACGGTGATGCTGTTTGATTGCGGCGTCTATCTCGTCGTCGTCGGGGCGATCAGCTCGATTGCGCTTTCGCTCGAAGAGCGGGGAGGCGAGTGATGGAAGCCTGGTTCGCGCTGCTCGTCAGTATCTTCTTCACGGTTGCCGTCTACCTGCTGCTGTCGAAATCCATCATCCGGGTGTTGCTTGGTGTTGCCATTCTCGGCAATGCCGTCAATCTGCTGATCTTCACCGGAGGGCGGCTGACGCGCGGCGTGCCGCCGGTCGTCCCCGGCCACCAGGACGCGCTCACGGGACCGGCGGCAAACGCTCTGCCGCAGGCACTGATCTTGACAGCGATCGTGATCTCCTTCTCCTTCTTCGCTTTCTTGCTGGTTCTCGCGTGGCGCGCCTACGAGGTGCTGCAGACCGACAATACCGACGAGATGCGCGTCGCCGAGCCGAAGGACGAGCCGGCTCCGCCGCTTGGATACTGACCGACCCATGGCCGCTTCAACTTCTCCCCACGCAGATCTTTCCGCCGCACTCGTTCTCGAGCCGGTCGCTTCTGCCGATTGGCTGGTGATCCTGCCGGTCGCCTGGTGCCTGGCGATCGGCGCACTGCTTGTCATGCTGCGCCGAAAGATCGATTGGCACCCTTACATCGCTGTCCTCGGACTGGCCGGTCTCGTGTTGATAGACATTCTCCTGCTTCGGCATGTGCTTGCGAGCGGTCCGGTGACAATGGTCATGGGACGCTGGCTGCCGCCCTTCGGCATTGCCTTCACCGTTGATCTGACGGGCGCTCTCTTTGCGTTGACCGCCTCGGTGGTGGCACTCGCCGGCGGGATCTATTCGCTCGCGGATATCAACGACAGCGGTCGGCGCTACGGCTTCTACCCGTTCCTGATGCTGCTGATGGCCGGCGTTTCGGGTGCATTTCTGACGGGTGACATCTTCAACCTCTACGTCTGGTTCGAGGTGCTGCTGATCTCGTCGTTCGGCCTCATCGTGCTCGGCTCCGAGCGCGAGCAGATCGACGGAGCGGTGAAGTATGGTTTCCTCAATCTGGTCGCGACCACCCTGTTTCTGATCACGACAGGCTATCTCTATGCGAGCTTTGGCACGCTCAATATGGCCGATATCGCCCGCAAGGCAGGAGGCCTTGCCGGCACGGCGCCGCTGATGACGCTGACGGCGCTCTTCGTGCTGGCCTTCGGCATGAAGGCGGCGGCGTTCCCGGTCAATTTCTGGCTGCCGGCCTCCTACCATACGCCGCGCGTCGTGGTGTCGGCGCTCTTCGCCGGCCTGCTCACCAAGGTCGGCATTTACGCCCTGATCCGCGTCACCGTCATGCTGCTGCCGCTCCAGCGCGAGGAACTGAGCTTCGTCATTGCCCTTGCCGGCGCGCTCACCATGCTCGTCGGTGCCTTCGGGGCGCTGGCGCAATCGGATTTCCGCCGCATGCTCGGCTATCTCGTGGTCTCCGGCATCGGCTCGATCCTCGCCGGGATTGCGGTCGGCGGGCCGGGCGGCATTGGCGGCGCGATCTTCTACGCGCTGCACTCGATGCTCGTCATGACTGCGCTTTATTTCGCATCCGGCGTTGCGGCCAAGCTCGGTGGCAGCTTCTCGCTTTCGTCGCTGGCAGGCCTTTATCGTCGCCACGCCGGTTTCGCGGCGCTGACGCTCATGCTGGCCTTCGCCGTTTCCGGTCTGCCGCCATTCTCCGGCTTCTGGCCGAAGGTCATGCTGGTCAAGGCGGCGCTCGATATCGGCGCCTGGTGGCTGGCCGCGGCCCTGCTTTTCACCGGCTTCCTGACGACTGTTGTCACCGGGCGTTTCTTCCTGCTGGCCTATTGGCGCGATGCGGCAGCCGGGGAGGTCACGACCGCTTCCGCGACGATCTCGCCGGCGGCGCTGCTGCCGCTCACCGTACTGGTCATCCTGGCTTTGGCGATTGGTCTCTACCCGGAGCCACTGCTTTCGACCATTCAAAGCGCTGCTGCCTCGCTCGCTGAGCCCTCGGCCTATCTGAACTCGGTTTTCCCGGGAGGTGCCCCGTGACCAAGTTCCTAACCATCAACCTGGTGTTCACGGCGATCTGGGGTGCGATCAGCGCCAGTTTCTCGCTGGCCAATCTGATCCTCGGCTTCGCCGTTGGAGCGCTGTCTCTATGGCTGATCCGGCGCGAGCTCCAGCCCGTCACCTATCCGGTGCGCCCGCTCAGACTGTTGTTGTTGACCGCTCTCTTCTTCAAGGAGCTCGCAATCTCGGCCACAAAGGTCGCGCTCATGGTCATCCAGCCGAAGATGAAGCTGAAGCCCGGCATCTTCGCCTATCCCTTGACGGTCAGGAGTGATTTCGAAATCGCGTTGCTCGCCAATCTCATCACGCTGACGCCTGGGACCTTGTCGGTCGACGTTTCCGACGACCGCCGGACGCTCTACGTCCATGCGCTCAATTGCGCCGATCCCGGCGGCCTCAGGCGCGATATCGCCAACGGCTTTGAACGGCGGATAAAGGAGGCTTTCGAATGAGCCTGCCAGACCAGATCGAAGCCCTCGCTACGGGCTTCGCACTTATCGCGCTGTCTGTTGCCCTTCTGATTACTGTCTGGCGCATCATCCGCGGCCCGACCTTACCGGACCGCGTGCTCGGCCTCGACATGTTGGTGGCGATCGCCATTGGCCTGATTGCCGTCGTCGCGATCCGCACCGGTTTCAACCTCTACATCGATATTGCCATTGCCCTTGGCTTGGTCGGCTTCCTCGCGACCGTCGCCTTTGCCCGCTTCATCCTGGCTCGCGGGCTTTCGCCAGAGACGGCCAACGTTGAGCGTAGCTCGCCGGAATCAAAGCGCGCGTCCGCACCGAGATCCAATGCGGTCCGTCGCAAGTATAAGGGAGGGCGCCGATGAACCCCGTCCTGGACATGGCCGTTGCTGTATTGGTTGCCGCTCTGTTGATCGTCGGCGCGATCTTTTCGCTGCTTGCGGCAATTGGCATCTTGCGTTTTCCCGATCTCTACACCCGTATGCATGCAGCGTCTAAGGCCGGCACCGTAGGTTCAGGCCTGTTGCTGCTGGCTGCGGGCGTTCATTCTCTGGATGCGGCGATACTGATTCGGGCGCTTGCAGGCTTCTTCTTCTTCGTTCTGACTGCACCAATCTCGGCTCATCTCTTGGCAAAAGCCGCACATCAGGCCGGTTACAAACTTACGAAGCTGTCAGTTGTAGATCAGCTTCCACAAAAGTAGAGCCACGTCATCGCTGATCGATGACATTTCTGAATCTGTATTTCAGAACTTTGCGATGCAGTGTGGCCATTTTAGCAATTCGGAGATAAAGTTGCTAACTGTCGGCAAATTTATGTTTGGACATTTCACGCATCGATGTTAATCGAGTAAATGTAAAGTGTCGTCGTGGAAATACTTTGATCTGAAATTCCAGCTTGAGTTGTGAATGTTGGTTGTTGCTTTGAGAGTTCGGTCGTCCCGGTGACTCGGCAGCAGGTTTCGTAATCAAAATTCCTACTCTTGATATCGTGGCCGGCGTTTGTCCTTGCCGCGTTTGATGGTCCATCCCAAGGCAGCGAAGGCTTCCTGGCGGCTCTTGCAAGCGTTCCTCCCCCCGAGACGCCGTTTCGGGTTGTGCTGAAGTCCGATAGGAGAAAGAAATGACTGAAACAGCGCTTGGCGCGAGCCATGAACTTCTGGTTGAGCTGACGGCGGAAATCGTTGCCGCCTACGTCAGCAATCACGTGGTTCCCGTCGCCGAGCTTTCCACGCTGATCGCAGATGTGCACTCGGCGCTCAACAACACCGCGGCGCCGGCACCGGTCGTCATCCCCGTTGAAAAGCCGAAGCCGGCCGTGTCGGTTCGCAAGTCCGTCCAGGACGACCAGATCACCTGCCTCGAATGTGGCGGCACCTTCAAGTCGCTGAAGCGCCACTTGATGACTCACCACAATCTGTCGCCGGAAGAATATCGCGAGAAATGGGACCTGCCGACCGACTACCCGATGGTCGCGCCCGCCTATGCGGAAGCACGCTCGCGTCTCGCCAAGGAAATGGGCCTCGGCCAGCGCCGCAAGCGCCGTGGCAAATAAGACTTCAACCGTCTGGTGAAGCCTTGCGGCTGGTTGCTGCAATTTGCCTGACGGCATTTGGTTTGAACACAAGGGCCGGGCCTGAGCGTCCGGCTCTTGTGTTTTGTACTGTCAGCAGCGCGGTCGCTGCGGCAGGTCCTGACGGCGCCTTGAAGCCTTTCGCGCAAACGTGCGCAGCGGTTTTGCGATAACGACATGCGAAATATCATAAAACTTAAAGCGCAAGGCGCGAACCTGAGAGATCGCGACGCGCTTTAGGCGGCCAGCCGAAGCTCGGCTTCGTTCTTGATGCGGCGGATCATCGAGCGCAGGCCATTGGCGCGCTGCGTCGACAGGTGCTCGATCAGGCCGATCTTGCCGAAGGTATCGATCGCATCGGTCTTGGCGATCTCCGAGGCATGTTTGCCGGAATAGATGGCGAGCACGATTGCGACCAGGCCGCGCACGATATGCGCATCCGATTCACCTTCGAAAGTCAGGACAGGGTCCTCCGGATTGCCGGCCGTCTGGGTGACGAGCCAGACCTGGCTGGCGCAACCCTGAACCTTGTTTTCCTGGGTCCGCTTGGCTTCCGGCATGTCCGGCAGAGCTTTGCCGAGTTCGATCACATAGCGATAGCGATCCTCCCACTCGTCGAGGAAGGCGAAATCGTCGATGATCTGGTCAAGCGTCGTCATGGTCCGGGTCCAGTTATCAGGGGATTATACGCCCGCCGGTCCTTGCCGCGAACGAGCTTTGTCCCTGTTCATGCCCCTTTGCCATCAGGCATGCGGGCTTTCAGTCCTCATATAGGGGATGGCAAGCCCATTGAGAACCGCCAATAACAGTTACCTTGGGTGTCGGCGGCATTTCGCCGGCGCGGTCAGATCGAAACGCTTGACGGGAAGATGAAGGCATTTCCGGCGCCTGCATCGATCCCGCCGAGTTTGCCGACGGCCGCCGACAAGGCATGGCCGGCCGCGCGCGCATCGTCAGCGTCACGGGCAGATCCCTCGGTGTGCAATTCCTGCTCGGCCTTTTGCAACAGCTGCTTTATCTTCTCGGCAAGCGATTTGAGTTCGGCGGCCAGTTTCGTGGTGGCGCCGGACTCACCGTCATCGTCGCTGAATTCACGATAGGCGCGCTCCGCAAAGCTTGTCGGCTCTGCGGACGTGGCTGCATCGTTTCCGGCGATAGCACCTTCCACTTGCGCACTGCCGGTATCTGCCAAGGCGGCCACGGCCGCAGCGGAGGCAACGCCGTTTATCGCTCCGGCACCGTCTGCGCCGGCCAACTGCTGGGCTGCCGTGCCGAGTTGCTGAGCGAGTTGCTTGGCGAGCCTCGCGAGCGTTTCCGGATCCGATGCGAAGAACCGGAGCATCCGAAGCTGTTCCTTGATGTCGTCGAGCTTCTTCTTTGCTGCGGCGGCGCGGTCACCAGTGTCGTCATCGGTGCCGAGGAGCAATGCGGCCGATGCCGGGCTCTTGCCTTCGACGGCGGTCGATGTGCCGGCTGTCGCTGGCCGCGTCACGCCCGCATTCGAAAAAAGCCCGTAGATCTGCATTGGGTGCCTCCGCTTGCCGTGCGGCGGACCTAAGCAGCCACGGCTTGTGCGTGGCTGGCTCTTGGCGATCAAAGGTTGCGCCTGAAAAGAAAACGCCGCGAGGGGATGGGATCCTCGCGGCGGCCACGACAGGGCGGCAAGTCAGGCAGTTAAGTTGCGAATGGGTGGCCCGCCGGTCTCGACCGAGGGCTTGGCATGACTACTGGATGATCGCGGCCTTGGGATCGAGGCGCTTTTCCGGAACCGGCGTGCGCTTGAAGACAGGCTCTGCATCGATGGTGCTGACCTCGGTGGCGGGTGCTGCCACATCGGCAGCGGGCTTGACCGTGCCGGTCATGACCGGTGTGACCGTTCCGGTCATCACCTTGGCATCGGGTTGGGCCGCATCGGTTTCGGCAAACTGGGTATCCAGGAACTCATAGGCGATACGAGCGCCTTCGCGGGCCCTGTGGCCGAGGGCGACGAAGGTCTCTGCCCCTTTCTCGCAAATCTCAGGCTTCTGGATGCAGATGGCGCTGATGTATTGGAAGGCCTCATTGGCGGCGGCGAAGGTGTCGCCAAGCTCGACCTTGGGAGCGTGCTCCAGCTTCTGCGAGCTCGACGGATCGAGGAATGGCAGCAGCACCAGCACCAGCGAAAACCAAAATGTCGCCTTGATGAGAAACCACATGTTCTGCCCATCCTTCGTTCATCTGCCTGAGCTCGCCAGTCTTCTAGCCGGCTTTTGTGCCTTCGGCATCCCGCAGCGCCGTCGTATCCCCTGATACCCGTTCACGCTGCCGTCGTTTCCTCGGGGAGCTGCTGCCTTCGAGGCAGCGTCCGTCCCTTTGTTGACACCGACATTAGGACGGGAATCACAAGACGGCTTTTCAAAATCGCGCGGCATTTGCTTCAAATTTTAATGAAATGCCGCCGTCGAGTGCTTTGCCGCGCATTTGTGTCGCATTTTAGCTTTCGCCGTTAAGGTTCGTGGCGGGACCCTGTGTGCGAAGCCCGGAAGCGTCGGCAATGGCGTGCCGGCGGGCTCGCCACAATCGTTAACGCTGTGCAGAAAATGCACAGAAATCCGTTGCTTACGCCCCGTTAACCACAAGAAATGAAGGTCGCTCAATTTGCTCCAAAACGGGATTTTTCGGCCGTTTCGCACCGTTCCGGCACGGGCGCGTTTATTCTTTCATTAAGCCGGGGATGCGAGATTCCGACATGTCACGAGGCGGTCTGAACCGCGGTTTCCAAATAGGGGAAATCGGTCGCGCCAGCCTCGCAAGAACAACAAATGTAGCAGGGTAAAGCGTGAGCGTATTGCGTAACATGGCTGGCAGATGGGCGTCCCGCGTGGACGAGATCGCGGCCCTGTGGCTGCCCCGTCGTGAGGCTTCTTCGCCCGCCGGGCGCCGCGACACGAAACGTTTGCGCACTGTTGCGGCCGTGTCTTTGACGACACTGCCGGTGGCGCCGCTCGCCCTGTCGCTCGCCATACCCGTGTCCTCGGCCCTGCCGCTCGGAACCGCTCTTTGGGCTTCCGCTTCGCTACTCGCGGCAGCCGTGGCGATCGCTCGCGGCCGGGCGCCGGAAACTGCTGCGCCGGCTCCGTCCGATCCCGTTCTCCGGGACCTCTCGGCAGCCTATGACCTGTTTGCGGGCCTCGTGACCGTGCATGACCTGCGCGGCAATGTCCTTTCCGTGCATGGGCGCGATGCCGCCGAGCACCTGACGCTGATGCGCGACCCGGCGGGCCGCGGCTTCATCGAGCAGATTCACGTCTCCGACCGCATTACGTTCCTGAGCGCGATCGACATCCTTCGCCAGGGCGGCGATCGGGCGACGGTCGATATCCGTATCGAACGGCGGACCTTGCCGATCGAAGGCGAACAGTTCGTCTACATGTCCTGCGACTTGGCGCCCTTGCGCGATCGCGATGGCAACTTGACGGCGATCCTTGCGCAGTCGCGCGATGTCTCTCAGGAGGCAGGCCTGCGCGCCGAGGCGGCGGCCCGGACCGCCGAAGCGGAGTCCGCGAACGATGCCAAGACCCGTTTCCTCGCCGCCGTCAGCCACGAACTGCGCACGCCGCTCAATGCCATCCTCGGCTTTTCCGACGTGCTGGCCGGCGAGTATTTCGGCAAGCTCGAGAACGATCGCCAGCGCGAGTATGTAGGCCTCATCCACAAGTCGGGCGAACATCTGCTCTCCGTCGTCAACACCATGCTCGACATGAGCAAGATCGAGGCGGGACGCTACGAGCTCATGCCCGAGCCGTTCCGCGTCGCCGAGGCGGTTGCCGCCTGCGAGGCGATGCTGTCGCACCAAGCCGCGGAAAAGGGCGTCAAGCTCGTCAGCCGCGTCACCCGCGGCATCGGCGAAGTCAATGCCGACCAGCGCGCCTTCCAGCAGGTTCTGATCAACCTGGTCGGCAACGCCGTGAAGTTCACCGACCATGGCGGCGTCGTGACGATCGACGCTGAAGTGGACGGTGCGATGCTGAAGCTCTCGGTCAGCGACACCGGCATCGGTATTGCCGCCGACAAGCTGGAGCTGCTCGGTCAACCTTTTGTCCAGATCCAGAACGACTATACACGCCGCTACGAAGGCACGGGTCTTGGCCTTTCGCTGGTCAAGGGCCTCGTTGCCCTTCATGGTGGCGACCTCACGATTCGCAGCCGCGAGGGTGAGGGGACCGTCATCGTCGTGACGATACCGCGCGACGGCTCCGGCATCGCCGTTGCCGAGCAAGAAGAGCAGCGTTCGTCGGTGACGGTGGAATTTCCGCCGCGCCTGCGCGACGGAGAGGCGAGGCCGGCCGCCGAAGGAGGGCGGTCCGAAGACGTTGGTTTGAACGAGGAACGGGGATATGGCGCCGCGCAAGCGAAAACAGCCTGAACGGAAGAAGGCCGCGCGGCGTGCGCCTGGCCTGGCCGTGCGCGGGCTGGCTCTTGCCGGACAGGGTGTTGGGCTTGCCGGCCGGCTGATGGCGCGCCATCCCCTGGTCTCTGGCGGCTCGGCCGCCTTCCTGGTCGTGTTTTCCTTCGTTGCCGCCAATGCCATGTGGTACCAGCACGGTGTGCACCCGTCACCGCTGATGCGCACCCGCGTGCCGCTCGTCAGCGCTGAAACCGCGCAGCGGATCGCCATCGCCAAGGGCGAAGAGATCGAGCCGCGCAACGTGACCACCTTCGTCATCGAGCGCGAGGGCGAGGCCAAGGCGGACAATGTCGAAGGCGTGATAGCTGCGGCTTCCGCGGATCTGCCGACGGAAAAGCCGTCGCCTGAGCGCGTGGCGAGCGTGCCCGGTGGCGCGACCTCGAAGCTCGTGGCCGACATCCAGAAGGAACTGAACCGCGTTGGCCTTTATGACGGCGCGCCGGACGGGCGCAGCGGTCCGCGGACGGCGGCCGCGATCCTGCGCTTCGAAGCGCAGGCCGGCCGCGCCGAGACGGGTTCGGCCAGTACGGAGTTGCTGCAGGCACTTCGGGCGGCACCTGGCGATCAGGCTGCTCAGGTCATGCCGGCGGGAAGACCTCTCGCCGAGGCCAAGGGCAGTGGCGTTGAGATCGATCCGGTCGCTGCCGCCATTCGTTCCTCCGAGAAGGAGAGCAATTTCGTTCCGCGTGCCGAAATCCCGGTTTCGAGCGCCTTGGTGCTGAACATCCAGAAGGGGCTGAGCAACCTCGCCTATGCGGATGTGACGGTCGATGGCGTCGCCGGAGCGCAGACGCGGGCGGCGATCCGCCATTTCGAGAAACATTACCGCCTGCCGCAGACCGGTGAACCGAATGCCCAGGTCTTGAAAAAGCTCAAGGAAATCGGCGCACTCTGATTGCCAGTGGGGTTTGACCGCGCCGCCGATTTGCCTGCGCCGTCCAGCGCGTGTATCAGCCTTTCATGCGCCTGAAGTCTCACATCTTCGTCTCGTCCCTCTTGCGCCGCGCGTTTTCGCTCGGCGGCTATGCGGCCGTGCTGCGCAAGGGAGCGGAGGAGGCCGGTGCGATCTTCATCCGCCAGCGGACGCGGCTCGGCACGGAGACGCTCTTTGCCCCGGCGCCGCAGAATTTCTTCGACGACGAAGTCGCGCTCGGCCGCAAGTTCGAAGCGAGGCTGCGCGACAGCGATACTGAGCGGGTCGATGCGGCGCTCGCAGGCGAAATCCGCTTCGATCCGGATTGCTGGATCGTGGAGATCGAGCTGGACGACCATGGCGATCTGTTCGAGGTGGTTCCGGAGGAAGGGGCAAGCCGGCCCTGACACCGTCTTGCCGATCGCAATGGCCGCATCGCAGGACCGCAGGCTCCGACGGGTCGCGAGTGGAGTTGGACCATCGAAGCGATGAAGCAGCTTTTCTAGGGCGGGCGAGGACTCACCGGTACGCCCAGGCATGTTCCCGAAACGGGAAGCAGACCGCATCAAGGCGAGGAGCAGGATGAGTATTTTCTGCGCCTAGCCGCGTCGCCGGCCGAAAAGCCGCTGGGGCTGCACATTGCCGGCGGCCGCTGCAATCTTGCGGGCGCCGATCTGCCGCGCATCGTTGGCGGGATTTTCGGCAAAGTAGGCTTCGTGCCTTGCCGCTGGAGCGCTTTCTTCGGCCTCTGCCTCGAACCAGCCATCGAGCTGTTCGCGGCAGGCGGTACGGTTCATGGCGCCGATCAACGCTTCCGCATGGCTCGTCTCGCCGAAGGGCTCACGAAGATGCGGATACAGGGCCTGAAGCACGAAACCGGCATCGGTCGCCTGGACATCGAGCGCGACGAGGCTCGTCGCAAGCCGCTGTCCGGAAATATCGAGCAGGATGCGCTCGACGTGGGCGTCCTTGGTGCCGAGCGCCTGGCCGAGGACGCGCGAGAACAGGATGATCTCGCCGCTGCGGGCAAAGCGAACAAGCAATGCAGCATGCACGTCATTGATTGCCTCGGATGAGGCGGCCGGCGTGGGGTTGCGTGACCCCGCTCGCGCCAGGGTCTTGATCTCGTGCCTGAGCGCTTCTTCGCGGGCGGTGCGCAAGGAAGCGGCTGCAGCCTCCGGGTGTGTCTGTTCCGCCACCGCCTGCTTTGCCGCGCTGCTGCGCGCGGCAAGCCCGAGTGGATTGTGGTGCTCGACCAGGGCATCGACGACAAGAGGGGAGAGGTTGGGACGCCGCGCGATTGCTGCGGCATGTTCCGGCCCGCGCTCGCGGATGACCGCAATGAGAGTGCGGTCGGCTATCGCCTTCGAACGCGTCAGGAAAATCGCGGCAATCGAAATCGGCATGCCGCCGATCAATGCGGCGACTGTTTCGGGGATCTGCGAGCACTGGGAAAGGGCTGCCGCCGCCTGACGGCGCGCTTCGTTGCTGGAGCCGAGGAAGAGCGGTTCGAACAGTTCGGCAAACTGCTTCATATCGGATTTGCGGGGGATGCGCAGGCTTTCGAAACCGGTAACCGTCGCCATCAGGACAACGTCCTTCAAGCGGCCGGTCTGTGGCCTTTCCAACTCACGAAAGCGATCCGTCACGGTAATTCCCTGCACGCAAAACATGATCGCCGTTTCCGGTGATCCGGAAAGGCACACGTCGCAAAAATTAGAAGAAAAGCGTTAGCGCACTGTTAACTATGGATGTTGGAGCTTTATTCAGGCTTACGGCACATGCGTGGCGCGCGACAGGGCCGCCCATTCGCCCCGCTGGCCCCGCATTTCTCGGGGACATCCGCGGCATCAGCCATAAAAAATCCACATGCGGTCAGGAGTTATCGCGGCGACGGTCAAGGGCTCCGGACGCCCGCCGACGTTTGGAGGCCAAATGAAGAGGGGCCTCTGCATGGGAGATATGGAACTGTGAAGAAATTTATCCTGCGCGCAGCGGCGGTCTGTGCGCTCCTCGCGGCCCCGGTTGTCGCCGAGGCTGCCGAAGGCTTTGCCACTGCCAATGTGAACATGCGCTCCGGTCCGAGCACCCGCTATCCGGCGGTATCGATGATCCCGGTCGGCGAATCGGTGGAAATCCACGGATGCCTTGCAGATCTGCCGTGGTGCGATGTCTCGTTCTACGGTGGGCGCGGCTGGGTCGCCGGGCGTTATGTCCAGGCCGACTATCGCCGCAATCGCGTTTACGTCGAGCCCCGCTATTATCGCTCGCTCGGAATTCCAACGGTCGTCTTCCAGTTCGACAACTATTGGGACCGCAACTACCGCGGTCGTGACTTCTATCGCGAGCGCGATCGTTGGCGCCACGGACCGGATTGGGTCGACGACCGCCGGAATCGTCGCGACTGGGAGCGCCAGCGCGAGCGCGACCGCCGCGACTGGGAAAGTGACCGCCGCCGCGAGCGCCGGGACTGGGAAACCGGTGAACGTGAAGACGAGTGGCGGCGCCGCGAGAGCGAATGGAACCGCGAGCAGACCGTGCGTGAAGAGCGCCGCGAATGGGAACGTCGCAGCGACGGCGTGCGCGTTCGCCAGAACGATGACGGCATCTACGAAGGCGCCCGCCCGGCACCGTTTGTTCGGTGCCAGTTCGACGATCCGAACTGCGAAAACTGACGTGGAGCGCCTGAAACGGCGTTCTTGCGTTGGACTGGAAAACGGGCGGCTCTGGCCGCCCGTTTGCTTTTCGGCGCTCCGGTTTTCTGCAGCTTCTGGCGGAACCAAACGCCATCCGGAGCGTTGAGACGGCGCAGACAAGGGAGCATTGTAATGGTGGAAAAGAAACTGGAGGCCGTGCAGACAGTCAGCGAAAACGTTTCGCAGGCGCAAGCGCGTGCTGAGGTTGATGTGCAGATTGCCGAACTGCGGGCGGAAATCGCCCGGCTGACCGAAGCAGTCTCTGCGATTGGCAGCGGCACGAGGGCAGTCGTGCAGGGCGAGGCGGAGTTGATGGTGGAACGCGTTCGCGAGCGCGTGCGCGAGGAGCCTCTGTCGACGCTGGTGGCGGTTGCCGGGGTGTCGTTTCTGTTTGGCCTGATCTCGCGACGCTAGCGAAAAGCCGCGGTTTGCGAACCGCCGCTCCAGGTTGTTACCTCGGATACATCTCGGGGGCTCGTCTGGCGAGATAATGAATCTAGGTTGGTGTTGCAGCGGTGTATTAGCAATCTGTTAACCAGCCTATGGCTCAATCGGGGCGGACCCGTTATCATCGGGCTGCGTCGTGTGAACCAGAAGAGCAACATCCGGGCGACCGGAAGAAGGAGCAAACGAGAAAAGCGCGCCTGTCCAGGCAAGGCCTGGAAAAATGCGCTGGCCCGAGAGGGCAGGGTGAAATCTGTACGGTAGTTCATCCGTCTCAAGACTTTGTGGAGACGAGCATGGCAGACGTGATCAGAATTCAGGACCGAAAGGTTCGCGTACCGCCGCGTAGACCGCCGGCCATATCGGGCGGGGCCAAAGTGCTTCTGTTTACCGGTATCCGCTACGAACGCCTCGACCGCGACCCGCAGCCGACGGCACCCGATGGACGCCGGATCAAGAAGCAGTAACGTTCGATTTCCCGCATCGGCGGCCGGTTACGACCGGGCGCGCGTCCTTGGCCCGAAACATCAGGGTCCTTCACCATAACTCCTGCACTGAACGTAGTCTTTGCGTTGGCTGTCTGCCGCACGCAGCCGCGACTGCGTGGTCAGATGCCTTCACGTCCGAAGCATCTAGAGCGCCGTGCGTTCAAATGAACGCACTAAGGTCGCTCTAGCACTTTGTTTCTAGAGCATCTTTCCGCTTTCAAGTGATTCCACTTGAAAGCGGGATACTCTAGCGCCGAAATGGCTCGCAGCTTGATTCCGCAAGGAAATTGCGGACCTGCTCCTCGAAACTGTCGACGGGCGCCATCGCTCTCAAAACGGCATAGCCGTCCTGTTCCTTCATCTCCACCATGATCGATTGTGCCAGCGCCTCCGGCGGAGACTTGCGCAGTTCCACCAACTGGATCGGCGTCGCGACGACAAGATCGAGCTTGCCGTTGACCGCCGTGTGGTCGTTCATGCTGAAGACTTCGTTCGAATTGCTGTCGAAGACCGCGAGCGACCAGAACGGCACGCTGCCGCTGGCGAGGAAGCGCGCCGGCCCGTCCGAGATCGAGAAGCTGCAAACGGCCGCCCTGAGATAGGGATCGTCATTGGCAAGGCCGGTCGACCCCGGCGTGCTCGTCAGCGCGAAGAAACTGTCCATCTCGAGCAGCCCCAACACGCGGGTATAGGCGTCGCGGCCGGTAAATTGCGGCAGCGACAGGATGATGATGATGTGCAGCAGGGCGGCGCCGACGAGGCCGAGGACCGTGGCGAAGAGAACCTTACGCATCGCCGCACCCGGTCTTGGTGATAACAGGCATGGCGAGGTCGATCAGGCCCGAGGAACCCGCCGTCGGCGTGTCGAGCAGCGTCAAGACCAGCCGGAAGGTCCCCGCATGGCGCACGGCCAGCCAATTGTCCGGCTGGGCGTTCGGCGACACATGGATCGTGAAATTGCTGTTTTCGCTGCGCAGCACCGTCCAGGAATTGAGGGCCGAGGGCAGGTCGGAGCCGGGACGCAACGGCAGGCCGTTGGCATTCGCGGCATAAAGCGTCCAGAAGCGAGCCTGCGGCGTCAGCCCCGTGACGTCATAGGAGCAGGTCGCCTGGAGCTTCTGGCCCCTGTCGTCGGTCTGCGCGCTGAACATCAATCCTTCGGCGCCACCGTACAGAAGTTCCCCCGCGCGCGCCCGGTGTGCCTTGGCATAGGGATCGGCATTGATCGTCTGCGCTTCCGGAAAAGCGACCCACGGGCCGATCGCGATCGAGCCGAAGCCGACGGTCGCCTTCAGCGCCCATACGGCCGAGGCAATGCCGCCGCCGAAGGCGATGGCAAGAGCGAGGGCGACGAGGAAGGGGATTCGAAACAAGGGCGGCTCTATCGGAAATCGTTCTGTGGCGGGGCAACATGGGGTTGCCTCCATATCTCGCCGAAATTGGCGCCCGGCGCAACGGCGACTGACGGGTCGCGCGCGGCCTCACGATGAGATGGATGCCGCGGGCCTGGCCGGGAGACTTTAGTTGCTGGCGGCATTGGGGTCCGTCTGTCCGGAGCGTTTTTCTTCGGCAGCGCCGAGGGCGGCGAGCCTGCCGCCGGCCTTTTCTGGCGCTTTCAGTGCTGGGGCCTTTTCGAAGGTCTCGCCGATCGTGCGCAGCAGGCGGGTGACCTCGGCCGACAACGAGCGCGGGCGGACGAGTGGCGGCAGGGCGTTCTCGTCCGGCTTGGCCGTCGCGACCTCTGGCTGCTTCGCCGGCGCCGTCGGGGCGGTGACGCCGGGGATAGCGCGGTGCTCGATGCCTTGCTCGGCATAGTCCATCAGCCGCTTGAAGGTCATCGCCGGCAGGGAGCCGCCGGTCATATTGTTGGTGGACGTGTAATCGTCGTTGCCGAACCAGACGGCGGTCGTATAGTCGCCGGTGAAGCCGGCGAACCAGGCGTCGCGATAGGCCTGCGTCGTGCCGGTCTTGCCGCCGACGACAATGCCGTTGTCGAGGGCGGCCTTGCGCGCGGTGCCGATGATCGGGATCTGCGTCAGCATAGAGTTCATCGATGTATTTGCGGTTTCCGAAAGCACGCGCCGCGCCGGCGGTTCGTCACGCCCGAAGTCGTAAAGAATGTCGCCGTCATAGTTGAGAATCTGGCTGATCCCGTGGCGGCGCGACTGCATGCCGCCGGCCGGAAACACGGCATAGGCGGTCGCCTGATCGAGCACGGTGACTTCCGATGTGCCGAGCGGCATCGTCTTGTCGGTGCGCAGCGGTGTTTCGATGCCCATGTTCTTGGCGGTCTGGGCGATCAGATCGGTGCCGAGTTTGTCCTTGGCGAGGCGCACGGGGATGGTGTTGATCGACTTGGCGATCGCCGTCAGGATGGTGATGCGACCGGCATAGCTGCGGCCGTAGTTCTGTGGTGACCAGCCGCGCCAAGTGATCGGTGCGTCGACGACGACCGTTTCCGGCGTCATGCCTTTTTCCATCGCCGCTGCGTAGGTGTAGACCTTGAAGGAAGAGCCTGGCTGGCGCAACGCGCGGGTCGCCCGGTTGAACTGGCTTTCGCCGTAGTCGCGGCCGCCGACCATGGCGCGCACCGCGCCGCCGTTTTCGATCATGACCAGCGCGCCCTGCTTCACATGGAAGCTCTCTCCATATTGGCGCAGGCTCGATTCCACCGAGTCCTCGGCAGCGTTCTGCAGGCCCATGTCGATCGTGGTGCGCACGATCAGCGAATGCTGCGCGAAGGGACGGGCGATGCGCTGGACTTCGTCAAAGGCCCAATCGAGGAAGAAGTCGGGTGCCTTCACCTGGGCGCGATCGATCACGGTTGCGGGAGTGAGCCGCGCCGCAATCACCTGCCCCTCCGTCATCAGCCCGCCCTGGACGAGGTTGCTCAGAACCTCGTTGGCGCGTCCGCGCGCGGCCGGCAGGTTGACGTGCGGCGCATAGCGGGCGGGCGCCTTGAAGAGGCCGGCGAGCATCGCCGATTCCGCCAGGCTGACATCGGTGATCGATTTGCCGAAGTAGAACTGGGCTGCCGCAGCCGCGCCGAAGGTGCCGCCGCCCATATAGGCGCGGTCGAGATAGAGCCTCAGGATTTCTTTCTTCGAAAGGTTGCATTCGAGCCAGACGGCAAGGAAGGCTTCCTTGATCTTGCGCTCGATCGTGCGTTCGTTGGTGAGGAACAGGTTCTTGGCGAGCTGCTGGGTCAGTGTCGAGCCGCCCTGGACGACACCGCCGGCGCGAGCATTCTCGGTCATCGCGCGGGCAAGGCCGAGGAAGTCGATACCCCAGTGGTCGAAGAAGCGGCGATCTTCGGTCGCCAGCACCGCCTTGATCAGATGGTCAGGCAGTTCGTCGATCGGCACGGAATCTTCGTGAATGATCCCGCGGTGGCCGATTTCATTGCCGTAGCGGTCGAGGAAGGTGACGGCGAAGTCGCTCTGGGCGCGCCAGTTTCCCTTGGTTTCCTCGAAGGCGGGAAGCGCGAGCGCCAGCATCAGCACGGAGCCGACGGTGCCCCAGTTCATGCCTTCGCCGAGCACCTCGAAGACGACCTTTTTCCAGCCTGTGACGCGGAAACGGCGGAAGAAGATGGTGGTATCTTCCCACCATTGCGACAGCTTGAAGCCGGCATTCCAGACCGTGGAATCGATCCAGGAGTCGACCCTGAGAAAGATGTGCCGTTTTTTCGGCCGGTTATCGTCTTTCCTCGGTTCCCGCACGTCTCAACGTCCTGAAGGCTTTGTGGCATCATGCCGGCGCCGGGCAATATTTGCACGACGTCAAATTCCAATCTACTTGCATATCGCGCCGCCGGCCTTAAAAAACCGGCAATTTTCTGCGAAATTTCTGTATCGCGGGCTATTTGACGAAAGTGTGATGACGATGGGCGAAATGCCTTTCTGGAAGGCGAAAAGCCTTGAGGACATGACCAATACGGAGTGGGAAAGCCTTTGCGACGGCTGCGGGCTCTGTTGTCTGAACAAGCTGGAGGATTGGGATACCGGCGAGATCGCCTGGACCTCGATCCGTTGCACCTTGCTCGATGGCGAGAGCTGTCGTTGCAAGGACTATGAAAACCGGCAGGCGACGGTGCCCGATTGCATCCAACTGACACCCAAGGCCGTGCGCGAGATTACCTGGCTGCCGCCGACGTGCGGTTACCGCCTCGTTGCCGAGGGGCGCGATCTCTATTGGTGGCACCCGCTGGTTTCAGGCGACCCGGACACGGTTCATGCTGCAGGCATTTCGGTGCGTGGCCGCACCGTCGCCGAGGATGGCATCGATATCGAAGACTATGAAGATTATCTCGTCACCTGGCCGCTGGAAGTGGGACAGGAAAGCGTGGATTGAGAGGGGACCGGCCGGCGCTTCGCAATCGCCCTGAGAGCGGAGCGCTTTGCATTCCGGCGAGGCGGCTATCCGCTTTTCGAGCCAGCGTAATGCGCGTCGCGATCTTTCAGATTCGCGCCTTGCGCTTTAAGTTTTTGATATTTCGCATGTCGTTATCGCAAAACCGCTGCCCACTTTTGCGTGACAGGCTTTAATGGCTGCCACCGTTCTTCTTGACGAGGTTTTTCGGCGCGACGTTACGCCAGGCGGTTTCCATCGACTGGCGGACGAGACCTTCGTCCGCTTCGACGAAGTAGAATGAGGTCCAGCCGCGGTCTCCCCAGCCGCCGGGCACGGCAGCGCAGACCCCGGGCTCCATTTCCAGAAGCATGCGCTGCTGGTCAGGCGTGAATTTGAAGACCGCGCGACCCGCTTCCGGCAAGCTCATAAAAATGCGCTTTCCCACCCGGAAGTCCCGTGTGCCGAAATGCGCGTTTTCTTCCGTTCCCGGCAAGCTTAGCGCGAGTTTTTCGATCTCTTCGGTTAGCATTCGGGAAGAGTAACATGGTTTTTCCGAATGGCCAAAAGGCTGAAAATCGCCACAAAAATCGAAGGGCCGCAGCATTTGCCACGGCGCCTATCCGTTCGAGCGGCGACGGAACACGCGGCATTGCAGGACGTGTTTCATCCCGACCCGAAGGTTCAACTCCGTGTTGCGTCTTCTCTATGTTGGGAGGGTCATGGCGCGCGACAATCGATGCGCCGTTGACAGGCGTTACTCAGCCGGTTGGATCGGCTTCGGGGTGCTTTCGCCGGCAGCGCGCATGGCGCGCCATTCGTTTTCGAAACGGTCGAGCAGCGATTGCGGTACTTTGGACTGCTGAGATGCGGGCTGGTTGTTGGCGAGCGTCTGCATCCGATCCTCCCGGGCCTATGACGGTTTCATGACGTTTGATGCGGCGGACAATTTCATATCGTAAAGACTTTGTAAATCAGTGGCTTAAATCATTTAAACGATTGAAAAATATTTAAATCGATTAATTTTTCGTTGATCCACAGCCGTCCGTCAATTCACAGATGTGGTAGTTCAGATGCGACTAAATTGGCTGTTCTTTTGAAGTAATTTTGCGAACGTCTATTCTTTGTACGCGAACGCCAAGCTTCACGTATTCAGGCACGAATAGGATGTGCCGAACGTCGGCACGCTTGCACGCTAGGGGGCGAAAACCATCGCTATGAAATCGAAGGGTGTCAGTGGCTTAGCCTGGCTGCCGGAATCGGGCTGCGATCGACTTGACTCAACCTCGCAGGGTGTTGACTCAGTTTTCGAACGATCGCCGCCAAGGGATTCAAAGGAATCGGGAATCGCTTCCTGCTTGATGTGCTGTCTCAGTGTTCGGGCTATGGCGGATGCCCTGGCCATCGCGACGCGCGAGCCTATGACGACGTCTGAAGTCTAGCGAAACATACTTAACAAAAGGCTGCCACGACCAAGGCCGGTGAGCTTCAAGCTCTGTTCTCCCAGCAGCCGCGCAGATGAAACTGTCGCATGAAGTGGCTATCGCTTGCCGAACGAGGGCCTTGGCCCGGGTTCCGTCAGGGATGGAATTGCTGCAATCTAGGGTCGGAATTCCAGTTGAGTCTGTGGGTTTTCCAATGGGTTCCTGGTGGCTCGGAAGGCCGACATTCATTTGCCATTCAGCCTCATTCGGTTATTGCTTCTGCCATGATGCTTCCCAAGTCGAAAGTGCGTTCATGTCTTCACCAGTGATCATAGCCGCGCTTGCTGCAGGCCTCGCGGGCTTCAGCCCGCCTGCGATCAACGTGCCGTCGGATAATGTCGTCCGTGTGGCCGGCGATTGCAGCGCGGCCGCTGCACAGGTGGTCGCCGACACCGGCGGCGAGTTGTTGTCGGCACAACCGACGTCCGATGGCCAGTGCGTGATCACGGTGCTCGTTCCCGGTAACGGTGGGCGACCGAAAAAGGTGACCGTCAAGGTGCCGATGTAAGCGATCCCTGCAGTACCGTGCGTCTTGTCCGATGCGAAAAGGTCGCTGCAGTGCTTTGAATGCCTGCATGTTTCTGTCCTTAAATCGGCTAGGATTTAGCGAAACAAGCAGCGGGGATGGCCGCGAGAGGAAGTAGAGGCGAATGCGCATTCTGATTGTCGAGGACGACGCCAACCTGAACCGGCAGCTCGCCGAAGTGCTGAAGGAGGCCGGCTATGTCGTCGATCAGGCCTATGACGGCGAGGAGGGGCACTATCTCGGCGATGCCGAGCCCTACGATGCCGTGATCCTCGATATCGGCCTGCCGGAGATGGATGGCATCACGGTTCTGGAGAAGTGGCGCGGCGATGGCAAGACCATGCCGGTGCTGATCCTGACGGCGCGCGATCGCTGGAGCGACAAGGTCGCGGGCATCGATGCCGGC
This sequence comes from Ensifer sp. EB106-03-01-XG145, assembly GCF_058792075.1. Classification (NCBI taxonomy): domain Bacteria; kingdom Pseudomonadati; phylum Pseudomonadota; class Alphaproteobacteria; order Hyphomicrobiales; family Rhizobiaceae; genus Ensifer; species Ensifer sp. EB106-03-01-XG145. The sequence continues at coordinate 1,066,539 of NZ_JBYTEC010000001.1, forward strand.
GCCGACGACTATGTCGCCAAGCCCTTTCATGTCGAAGAGGTTCTCGCCCGCATTCGCGCCCTGATCCGTCGTGCTGCCGGCCATGCAAGCTCGGAGATCGTCTGCGGCCCGGTGCGCCTCGATACCAAGGGTTCCAAGGCAACCGTCGATGGCGTGGCCCTCAAGCTGACGTCGCACGAGTTCCGGCTGCTTTCCTATCTCATGCACCACATGGGCCAGGTCGTTTCGCGCACGGAACTGGTCGAGCATATGTACGACCAGGATTTTGACCGCGATTCCAATACGATCGAAGTGTTCATCGGCCGGCTGCGCAAGAAGATCGGTAACGACCTGATCGAAACGGTGCGCGGTCTCGGATACCGAATGCAAGCGCCGGGCAATGGCAATTAGATCGCTCACAGCCCGCGTATTGGCGGTTTCCACCGTCTGGGCGGTCGTCGCCCTGGTCGTGATCGGCGTGGTCATTTCCGAACTCTATCGGCAGGGCTCCGAGCGCGGCTTCAAGGACCTCTTGCGCGCGCAGCTTTTCAATGTCGTCAATTCGATTTCGGTCAACGAGAAGACGGTCCTCTCTGGAAGCCCGCAGCTCGGCGATCTCCGCTTTTCGCAGCCGCAGACCGGCTGGTACTGGATCGTCGATCCGATCGGCGAATTCGACACACCGCCCTTGATCTCGACGTCACTCGGCAACGGCAAGCTGCCGATCGCCAGCGTCGATGAGGTTCCGTTCGACACCGGCTACGTCCGGTTCTACACCACCAAGGATCCGTTCGGTAACGAGGTCGAGGTGTCCGAGACCGAGGTCGTGCTCGACATTCAGGGCCACACCGCGCGTTTTCGCGTGGCCGGCAACCGTGATGTCCTCGAAGCCGACATCAATCGCTTCACCCGAAACCTGACCATCGCGCTCTCCATCTTCGGTCTTGGCGGTCTCGGGATGAACGCGCTGACCATCCTCTTCGGCCTGCGTCCGCTCGATCAGGTCCGTCGCTCGCTGGAGAAGATCCGCACCGGCGAAAGCGAGAGGCTCGATGGAGCCTTCCCACGCGAAATCCAGCCGCTGGCCAACGAAGTCAACGCGCTGATCGACAGCAACCGCCGCATCGTCGAGCGTGCGCGCATGCAGGTCGGCAACCTCGCGCATTCCTTGAAGACCCCGATCGCCGTGCTCCTCAACGAGGCCCGCGTGCTGGATGCGTCGCACGGCGAACTGGTGCGCAGCCAAGTCGATGCGATGCAGATGCAGGTTCAGTCCTATCTCAGCCGCGCGCGGATCGCGGCGCAGCGGGAATCCGTCCTGGCGAGGACCGAGGCGCAGCCGGCGCTCGAACGCCTGGTTCGGGTGATGCGCAAGCTCAACCCGGAAAAGCAGGTCCATCTGTCAATCAACCCGCCGGGATTGGTGCTCGCGATGGAGTTGCAGGACGTCGAGGAAACCGTTGGCAACCTGCTTGAAAATGCCGCCCGCCACGCCCGTGGCGAGGTGTGGCTGAACGTGCGGCCGGCGCCGGTCGAGCTGCATGCGAAGGAACCCGGGAGGCAGTGGATCGTGCTCGACATCGATGATGACGGCCCGGGGCTCAATCCCGACCAGATTGCGCTGGCGATGAAGCGCGGCAAGCGGCTTGACGAAAGCAAGCCTGGAACCGGGCTCGGGCTTTCGATCGTCAGCGAGATCGTGCGGGAGTATCAAGGCACCATTACGCTGTCGCGACGGGACGAAGGGGGCTTGCGCGCGCAGCTCCTGTTGCCGGCCGCGGCCTAGAGCAAGATGAGGATGGGCGTGCGCGGTTTCGTGATCTAGGTGTCACACCCGTGCTCGAAAATGTCACATCGGCAGGGCACGCCGTTGCCTCGGCGGGCGGGGAATGCCAAAAGAAAATCAAGCACAAGTCGTCATTTGACCCGAATGCATGGGGTTCTTGAATGCGGCTTCGGATAGGGATGATTGAGTGTCGCGGATCATGAGGAACCAGGCAGAAATGACACGGACTTTTGTCGTTGGCGGTAGGATCGTGGTGATCGCGTCGGCCGTGGCTCTTGCCGGTTGCGGCACCACCTCGGGCGGCAAGGGTGGTGTCGCCGGCCTCGGTTCGACCGCGACCCGCGGTGTCTCCTCGACAACCTACATCGCGGCGCTTCAGGGCGGCGTGATCGGTCGCCTTGCCGATCTCGATATCGGCACGTCCGACCGCCAGCGGGCGCTTGAGGCGGAGTATCGCGCACTCGAGGCGGCACCGGGTGGCCAGCCTGTGACCTGGAACGGACGCGGCGTCAGCGGTTCCGTCGTTGCGGCCGCTCCCTATCAGGTCGGATCGCAGAATTGCCGCCAGTACAGCCATACCGTGACGATCAAGACCCAGGCGAAGACGGCCCGGGGTGCCGCGTGCCGCAATCCCGACGGCAGCTGGACACCGCTGACCTGAGCGCAGCTTCTCTGAGGCGTCAGAGAGTTGCCAGGGGCGGGCTTGGTCGGCCGTTGCGGCGAAACGCCTCAAATCTCCGTCATGACGGGTTTTCGAGTTGGAATGGCATGGGCCTCATAGTATTGAGCGTCCATGTTGTTCTGGATCCTCGTCGCCACTTTGACGGCGGCCGTCGCCGCCGTGCTGATCCTCCCGCTGATGCGGGCAGGGGAAGCCCCATCGTCTCCCCACAGCCATGACATCGAGGTCTATCGCGACCAACTCGACGAACTGAAGCGCGATCAGGACAGCGGTCTGATCGGCAGCGACGATGCCGAGCTTGCGCGCGCCGAAGTGGCGCGCCGACTGCTGGCAGCCGGCGACAGCGATCGCGCTGTGGCGACGGCCGTTTCGTCGCAGCGCGGGGCCAATCGTCTGGCGCAGATATTCGTGCTCCTCTGTCTTCCCGCGGTTGGGCTCTGTCTCTATTTGCTGACCGGCAGCCCGGACGTGCCGGCGCAGCCGCTTGCCGCTCGTCTTGCCGATCCCAACGGCGATATCAATATCCTGATCGCCAAGGCCGAAAACCACCTCGCGGTGAACCCGAACGACGGTGCCGGCTGGGATCTGCTCGCGCCGATCTACATGCGCAACGGTCGCATTGAGGAAGCGGTTGGCGCCTATGATCGGGCGATCCGCTTGCTGGGGCCGACGCCGGCGCGCCTAGGCGGATATGCCGAGGCGCTCGTCGTGCAGTCCGACGGGCTCGTGACGACGAAGGCGCAGGAGGCGCTCCGGCAGGCGCTGACGCTCGACCCCAATGATCCGCGCTCGGAATTCTACCTTGCCCTCGGTCTCAAGCAGGAAGGCAAGAAGGAGGAGGCACTGACGGCGTTCAACAGGCTGGCCGCAACATCTCCCGCGGACGCGCCATGGCTGCCGCTGGTCAAGCAGCATGTGGCAGAGCTGACGGGCGCCGGCACCAGCAGTGCTGCCGCACCTGGCAATCCGAACGCCGAGGATGTCGCGGCCGCCGAGAGCATGAGCTCCGGCGATCGTCAGGAAATGATCCGCGGCATGGTCGAAAGCCTCGAAAGCCGCCTCAAGGAAAATCCGGATAACCTCGAAGGCTGGGCGCGACTGATCCGCTCCCATGTTGTCCTTGATCAACGAGACAAGGCCGCGGCAGCGCTAAAGGAGGGCCTGAAGACCTTCCCGGCCGATGGCGACGGGGGCAAACAGCTCCTGGCGCTTGCTCGTGAACTCGGGATTGCGACCGATGGAGTGACGCAATGACGCGCAAACAAAAAAGACTGGCGATCATCGGCGGTGGCGTCGGCTTCCTGGTTCTCGCAGCCTTTCTTGTCATGTTCGCCTTCAGCCAGGCGATCGCCTATTTCTACGTGCCGAGCGATCTCGCCAAGGCGAGCGTTTCTCCGGGCACGCGTATCCGCCTCGGCGGTGTGGTCGAAGGAGGGTCGGTGAAGCGCGGCGACGGCAAGACGGTCACCTTCACCGTCACGGACACGCTTGCCGGCGTGCCGGTAACTTACACGGGCATCCTGCCCGACCTGTTCCGCGAAGGGCAGGGCGTGGTGACGGAGGGAGCCTTCGTTCAAGGGAGTTCCGTCTTCGTGGCGGATACGGTTCTCGCAAAGCATGATGAGACCTATATGCCGAAGGACGTCGCCGACCGCTTGAAGGCCCAGGGCGTTGAGCTCAGTGGGAAGGAAACCATTAAATGATCATCGAGCTCGGACACTACGCGCTGGTCCTGGCATTGGCGACCGCGGTCATCCAGGCCGCTTTGCCGATCCTCGGAGCGCGGCTGAACGATCGCGGCTTGATGGAACTGGCGTCAAGCGCAGCGGTCGCCTGTTTTCTGCTGGTCGCCTTCGCTTTCGTCGTGCTCACCTTCGCCTATGTGACCTCGGACTTCTCGGTTCGCAACGTCTGGGAAAACTCCCATTCCCTGAAGCCGCTGATCTACAAGATCTCGGGTGTGTGGGGGAACCACGAGGGATCGATGCTGCTGTGGCTTTTGATCCTGACATTCTTCTCGGCGCTGGTCGCAGCCTTCGGGCGCAACCTGCCGGAAACGTTGAAGGCGAATGTGCTTGCGGTCCAGGCCTGGATCGCCATGGCCTTTGCGCTCTTCATTTTGCTGACGTCCAATCCGTTTGCGCGGTTGATCCCGGCGCCTGGTGAAGGCAAGGACCTGAACCCGATCCTCCAGGATGTCGGCCTCGCCATTCATCCGCCGCTGCTCTACCTCGGTTATGTCGGCTTCTCCGTCTGCTTCTCCTTCGCGATCGCGGCATTGATCGAGGGCCGCATCGATGCCGCCTGGGCGCGCTGGGTGCGCCCGTGGACGCTTGCCGCCTGGACGTTCCTTACTGCGGGCATTTCCATGGGCTCCTACTGGGCCTACTACGAGCTTGGCTGGGGCGGCTGGTGGTTCTGGGACCCGGTGGAAAACGCGTCCTTCATGCCCTGGCTCGCGGGCACGGCGCTGCTGCATTCGGCCCTGGTCATGGAGAAGCGCGAAGCGCTGAAGATCTGGACCGTGCTGCTCGCGATCATGACCTTCTCGCTGTCGCTGCTCGGCACCTTCCTCGTACGTTCAGGCGTGCTGACCTCGGTTCATGCCTTCGCCACGGATCCGACGCGCGGTATCTTCATTCTCGCCATCCTCGTCTTCTTCATCGGCGGCGCCTTCACACTCTTCGCCTTGCGTGTCTCGCATCTGAAAGCCGGCGGGATCTTCGCGCCGATTTCGAAGGAAGGCGCCCTTGTCTTCAACAACCTGATCCTGACGACGGCGGCCGCGACCGTGCTGACCGGCACGCTCTACCCGCTGGTGCTGGAGGCGCTCGCCGGCGACAAGATCTCCGTCGGTCCGCCGTTCTTCAACATGACCTTCGGTCTCTTGATGCTGCCGCTGCTCTTCGCGGTACCGTTCGGTCCATTGCTCGCTTGGAAACGCGGTGACCTGGTCGGCGTCGCCCAGCGGCTCTTCGCTGCGGTTGCGGTCGGTCTCGTGTTCGGTACCGGCTACTATTACGCAATGAATGGCGGCCCGGTCCTGGCGCTCTTCGGCATCGCTCTTGGCGTCTATCTGATCGCCGGTTCCCTGACGGATCTCGCCTTGCGCTCCGGTCTTGGCAAGGTCGCGGGCAACGTTGCCTGGCGGCGCTTCACCGGCCTGCCGCGCTCCGCCTTCGGCACGGCGCTTGCTCATATCGGTCTCGGCGTCACCCTGATCGGCATCGTCGCCGTCACGGCGTTCGAAACCGAGACCGTGGTCGAGATGAAGCCCGGCATGACGGTCGATGCCGGCGGCTACACCCTGCGCTTCGATGGCATGCGCAACGGCAGCGGCCCGAACTACACCGAAGAATCCGGTCACTTTACCATCAGCCGCGGCGGCGCTGCCGTGTCCGAAGTCTGGTCGTCGAAGCGTCTTTATCAGGCGCGCCGCATGCCGACGACGGAGGCCGGCATCCGGACCTTCGGGCTCAGCCAGCTCTATGTTTCGCTCGGTGACCAGATCAGCGAAGGCGGTATCGTCGTGCGCATCTGGTGGAAGCCGATGATCCTTTGCATCTGGGGCGGAACGCTGTTCATGATATCAGGCGGTTTCGTGTCCTTGAGCGACCGTCGCCTGCGGGTCGGCGCGCCGACCCGGGCGAAGCGGCCGAAGACAGTACCGGTGGGAGCTGCCGAATGATCCGTCTGCTGCTGGCGCTCCTGCTGCTCCTCTCGCCGGTCGGCTCCGCCTTCGCGGTCAATCCGGACGAGGTACTCGCCGATCCCGCGCTGGAGGCGCGTGCCCGTGCAATCTCGGCCGAGCTGCGCTGCATGGTCTGCCAGAACCAATCGATCGACGATTCCAATGCCGAGCTCGCCAAGGACCTGCGGGTGCTTGTGCGCGAGCGCCTGGCCAATGGCGACAGCGATGAAGCGGTGATCGATTATGTCGTGTCCCGTTACGGCGAATTCGTGCTGCTGAAGCCGCGCTTCGAGACAAAGACGCTGATCCTGTGGGGCATGCCCGCGACCCTGCTGCTCGTCGGGGCGATCACCCTTGTCATTGCGGCCCGCCGGCGCGGCGCCCAGGCAAAGGGAACGCCGCTTTCCGAGGATGAAAAGGAAAAGCTGAAGAAGCTGCTTCAGCCCTGACGTCTGTCAAAAGCGACGTGGCGCAATTTGCCGCTTCGCGCTCCTCGTCTCCAGGCCAACATGTTGAAACCGTTGGGGATCTCTCCGGTTGGAGAGCGGAGCCATTTGTGATGGCCCACGCTTTGGAACGGGCTTGAGCAGTGTCCCTCTTCGCTGTCGCCGAACATTACCAAAAATTCATTTTCCGGACAGAACTCAGTAAGGTCCCATCCGTTACATCTTTCGTCATCGGCTAGACTTCCAGTCAGCCAAACGAGCCCGCCTCTCCCTGAAGGCGGACATCGCAACCAGGTTTCGATGCAGCCGCTGAGGCCGCATCAGGAAGAGAAAAGGCAAAACGGATGATTACGACCAAATCCCTGCGTCCCTCCCTCAAGACCGTTCTGAAGGCCTCGACGGTTGCCGGCCTTGCCGCCGTCATGCTGACCTCCGGCCTGCCGGCGCGCGTCTCCCAGTCCTTTGCGGAAGCGGTGAAGGTGGAAGCACCGTCGGTGCCGAGCTTTGCCAATGTCGTCGAGGCGGTTTCGCCGGCCGTCGTTTCGGTCCGCGTCCAGTCGCGCGTCAATCCGGTTTCCGAAGAGGGCAACAACTTCACCTTCGATTTCAACGGTCGCGGCTTCGACGACCTGCCGGATGATCACCCGCTGAAGCGCTTCTTCAAGGAATTCGGCCCGCGCGGCGATGACCGTGCCGAGCGCGGTGGCCCGGGTCGCCGTGGCCCGCATGGCGAAGGTCGCCTGCGTCCGACGTCCCAGGGTTCGGGCTTCTTCATCTCCGAAGACGGCTACCTGGTCACCAACAACCACGTCGTTTCCGACGGCGCGGCCTTCACCGTCATCCTCAATGACGGCACCGAACTTGATGCCAAGCTGATCGGCAAGGACAGCCGTACCGACCTCGCCGTGCTCAAGGTCGACGACAAGCGCAAGTTCACCTATGTCAGCTGGGCTGACGACAGCAAGGTCCGCGTCGGCGATTGGGTCGTCGCTGTCGGCAATCCGTTCGGCCTCGGCGGCACCGTGACCTCGGGCATCATCTCGGCCCGTGGCCGCGACATCGGCTCCGGCCCCTATGACGACTACCTGCAGGTCGACGCGGCCGTGAACCGCGGCAACTCGGGCGGCCCGACCTTCAATCTCTCCGGTGAAGTGGTCGGCATCAACACCGCGATCTTCTCGCCGTCGGGCGGCAACGTCGGTATCGCCTTTGCTATCCCCGCAGCTACCGCCAAGGACGTCGTCGCCGACCTGATCAAGGATGGTTCGGTTTCCCGCGGCTGGCTGGGCGTGCAGATCCAGCCGGTGACCAAGGACATCGCCGAATCGCTCGGCCTGGCTGAGGCAAGCGGCGCGCTCGTCGTCGAGCCGCAGGCCGGCTCTCCCGGTGAAAAGGCTGGCATCAAGAAGGGCGATGTTGTCACCGCTCTGAATGGCGACACGGTCAAGGATCCGCGTGATCTTGCCCGCAAGGTGGCCGCAATCCACCCGGGCACGACCGTCGACCTCGCGCTGTGGCGCAACGGCAAGTCCGAAAGCGTGAAGCTGGAAATCGGTACCTTGCCGAAGGATGACAAGGAAGCAGCCAAGAGCCAGGACGACCAGTCCGAAGAAACACAGCCTTCGAGCGAACAGGCGCTGGCTGACCTCGGTGTCACCGTCGTGCCGTCCGACGACGGCAAGGGCGTCACCATCGCCTCGGTCGATGAGGACTCTGATGCCAGCGACCGTGGCCTGAAGACGGGCGAGAAGATCGTCTCCGTGAACAATCAGGAGGTGAAGTCTGCCGACGATATCCTCAAGGTCATCAACGCTGCCAAGAAGGACGGCCGCAGCAAGGCGCTCTTCCAGATAGAGGCCGAGAACGGTAGCCGCTTCGTGGCCCTTCCGATCGATCAGGGCTGATCGCGGCAGTCAAATGATTGACCGGAGCGCCGCGATTTCCAAGTGATTTCGCGGCGCTCGTCGTTTGGAGCGGGATGAAGAAGGTGTGTGCGGTTTTCCACCCGCATCTCGCTCTCACTTACGAAAATCGATCACGATGATTTTGGGTCCATCCGACCGATGCTTCCGTGATCGAGGGCATTCGCCAATCCGGTTGTCTGGCCGGTTGTCGGAAAGCCGAAACCGGTTGAGACAGATAGGGGTCCGGGACTATGGTCGCGCGTATGAAGATTCTCATCATTGAAGACGATCTCGAGGCGGCAGCCTATCTGGCGAAAGCCTTCCGTGAAGCAGGCATCGTTTCCGATCACGCCAGCGACGGCGAGAGCGGCCTCTTCATGGCCAGCGAGAACAGCTACGATGTTCTGGTGATCGATCGCATGCTGCCGCGCCGCGATGGCCTGTCTGTGATCACCGAACTCAGGCGCAAGGATATCCACACGCCGGTGCTGATCCTCTCGGCGCTCGGGCAGGTCGACGACCGTGTCACGGGCCTGCGGGCGGGCGGCGACGATTATCTCCCAAAGCCCTATGCCTTCAACGAGCTGCTGGCGCGTGTCGAGGTGCTTGGCCGCCGCAAGGGTACGCCCGAGCAGGACATGGTCTACCGCGTCGGCGATCTCGAACTCGACCGTCTGTCGCATTCCGTCCGCCGCCAGGGCAAGGAGATCCCGCTGCAGCCGCGCGAGTTTCGCTTGCTCGAATATCTCATGAAGAACGCCGGCCAGGTCGTCACCCGCACCATGCTGCTGGAAAACGTCTGGGACTATCACTTCGACCCGCAGACCAACGTCATCGACGTGCATGTCTCGCGGCTGCGCTCGAAGATCGAGAAGGACTTCGATGTACCTCTGCTGCGCACCGTGCGCGGTGCCGGCTACATGATCAAGGATGACCGGGCGCCCGCATGAGCAAGCTTCGCGTTCTCTTCAGAACGACCGCGGTTCGGCTTTCCGCCCTCTACCTCATCCTCTTTTCGCTCTGTGCGGCCTTCCTCGTCTTCTATGTCACCGGCATGTCGGAGCGGTTGCTGCAGCAGCAGACCCGCGATGCCGTGACCGCGGAAGTGGCGCAGATCGAGCAGGTCTACAATCGCGCCGGCATGAACGGTCTTCTGCGCTCGCTTGAACGCCGCGCGCGTCAGCCGGGCGCAAATCTCTATGTCATTGCCGGGCCGAGCGGCGAGATTCTTGCCGGCAACGTCGCAAGCCTCGAACCGGGACTGCTTGATAGCGAAGGCTGGACCGAACGTCCCTTCGCCTATCAGCGCTATACGGACGAGACGAAGAAGGACAGCCATGTGGCGCTCGCCCACGTGCTGGTGCTCGACAATGGTCTGCGCATTCTCGTCGGTCGCGATCTGCAGGAGCCGCAGAAGTTTCGCGCGCTGGTGCGTCAGGCGCTGATGGTGGCGCTCGGCGTCATGGGGCTTGGCGCGCTCGTCATCTGGTTCGGCATCGGCCGCAACGCCTTGAAGCGTATCGACCGCATGTCGGAGGCGAGCACCAAGATCATGGCCGGCGATCTCTCGCAGCGCCTGCCGATGAGCGGCTCCGGCGACGAGTTCGATCGGCTGTCGGAATCGCTGAATGCCATGCTCGGCCGCATCGAGAAGTTGAACGAAGGTCTGCGCCAAGTCTCCGATAACATCGCCCATGACTTGAAGACCCCGCTGACGCGCCTGCGCAACAAGGCGGAAGCCGCACTTGCCCGCAAGGGAACCAGCCAGCGCGGCGCGCTCGAGGAGATCATTGGCGAGTCCGATCAACTGATCCGGACCTTTAATGCTCTCTTGATGATTTCGCGGGTCGAGGCCGGCTCGTCCGCGGCCGAGATGAGCGAGGTCGACCTTTCTGAGATCGTTTCCGATTGCGTCGAATTGTACGAGCCCGTTGCAGAGGATGTCGGCTTGAAACTCGAAGCCGAGGTTATCAAGAACGTCGGGATATCGGGCAACCGCGAACTGATCGGACAGGCCCTCGGCAACCTCATCGACAACGCCATCAAATATGCTGACGGTGCGGACAATCCGCTGATCAAGGTCTCTCTGGAAAAGCGCGATGGGTATGTGCTGCTGTCTGTCGCCGATCATGGCCCTGGCATACCTGCAGCAATGCATGACGAGGTGGTGAAGCGCTTCGTTCGCCTGGATGAGAGCCGGTCCAAACCGGGCACGGGCCTCGGCCTGTCGCTGGTGGAGGCGGTCATGGAGACGCATCACGGCTCGCTGCGTCTTGCCGATACCGAGCCCGCGGCCGGCGACGGTGGCAAGGGTCTGACCGTGCAAATGGTTTTCCCGATGGCTGCAACCTGATAGACCGGTTCCCGGAGAAGAGGCGGTATGAGGAATGTGTGCGCGGTTGTTCCGCCACACCCGCTGCAGCGGAAGGGAGAGGGCATGCAGGAACAGGTGCAGCAGTGCTGGGAGATCGAGACGGCGCCGATCCGTCCTGCAACCCAGGCCGATGCCAAGACAGCGCATTCGGTGCTGAAGGACATGGCTAAGGGCCACGACCAGATCGCAAAACTGCTGGCCTGCGAAAGCCCGTTCAAGACCTTTGTGGTGTCCGCTTTTGCGCTTTCGCCTTTCCTGCGCGACACTGGCGGCAGCCAGCCAGCCATTCTCGAAGAGCTGCTGTCCACAGATCTCCTGACCTTTCTGACCGAGCGGGTGCGGCGCGCCCGCGACGCCTGGAAGCCGAACGCCTCAGGCGCCGCTCTGCCGGACACGGAGATCATGGCGCGGCTGCGGAGAGCCAAACGCGAGCTTGCCTTCGCCGTGGCGCTTGCCGATCTCTCCCGGCATTTCGATGGCCGCGAAACCACGCGCTGGCTTAGCGAATTTGCCGGTGCTGCCGTTTCGGCGACGATCGATCACCTGCTGCTGAGCGCGCACGAGAGCGGCAAGCTGATCGTCAAGGATGTCGCCTGCCCGAGTGTCGGTTCCGGCGTCGTCGTGCTCGGCATGGGCAAGCTCGGCGCATTCGAGCTCAACTACTCCTCCGACATCGACCTCGTCGTCTTCTACGATCCGCAATCCGGCATCATCGTCGATCGCGATGATGCCTCGGAAACCTTCGGCCGCCTGCTGCGCCGCCTGATCCGCATCCTGCAGGAGCGCAGCGGCGACGGCTATGTCTTCCGAACCGACCTGCGCCTGCGGCCGGACCCGGGCTCGACGCCGCTCGCGATCCCGGTCGAAGCGGCGATGCTCTATTACGAGAGCAGGGGGCAGAACTGGGAACGGGCCGCCTTCATCAAGGCGCGGCCGGTGGCCGGTGATATCGAGAGCGGCGAGCGCTTCCTGCGCGAGCTGGTCCCCTTCGTCTTCCGCAAGTATCTCGACTATGCGGCGATCGCCGACATTCATTCGATCAAGCGGCAGATCCATGCGCACAAGGGGCATGGCGAGATCGCGGTCAAGGGGCACAACATCAAGCTTGGCCGTGGCGGCATCCGCGAGATCGAGTTCTTCGTGCAGACGCAGCAGTTGATCGCCGGCGGCCGCATGCCGGAGCTGCGCCAGCGCGCGACCGAACCGATGCTGCGGGTCCTCGTCAAGGCCGGCTGGATCGACGAGGAGACTGCCGACGAACTTGTCGAGGCCTATTGGTTCCTGCGTGATGTCGAGCACCGGATACAGATGGTGCGCGACGAGCAGACCCACGTCCTGCCTGAGACCGAGGCGGAGCTGAAGCGTATCGCCTATATGCTCGGCTTCGAGGACACGGCCGCTTTCTCCAAGGCGCTGTCGCGCGTGCTGAAAACCGTCGAGCGCCGCTACGCGCAGCTTTTCGAGCAGGAGGCCAAGCTCTCGACCGAGACCGGCAACCTCGTCTTCACTGGCCAGCGCGACGACCCCGATACGCTGGAGACATTGCGAAAGCTCGGCTTCCAGCGGCCGTCGGACATCTCCCATACGATCCGCACCTGGCATTACGGCCGCTACCGTGCGACGCAATCGGTGGAAGCGCGCGAACGGCTGACCGAGCTGACGCCGGAGCTTCTGCGCGTCTTCGGCGAAAGCCGCCGGGCCGACGAAGCGTTGCTGCGGTTCGATAATTTCATTTCCGGCCTACCGGCGGGCATCCAGCTCTTTTCGCTGCTCGGCAACAATCCGGGCCTACTGTCACTGATCGTCAACGTCATGTCGTCGGCGCCGCGGCTTGCCGAAATCATCGCCGCGCGTCCCCATGTTTTCGACGGCATGCTCGATCCGGGCCTGCTCGCCGAACTGCCGACCCGGGACTACCTCGCGCCGCGCATCGCCAACTTCGTCGGCGGCGCGCGGCACTATGAGGAGGTGCTCGACCGCCTGCGCATCATCGCTGCCGAGCAGCGCTTCCTGATCGGCATCCGGCTTTTGACCGGCGCCATATCGGGTGCCCAGGCGGGCCGCGCCTTTACCGATCTCGCCGACCTGATCATCGCCGCGGCGGTGAAGGCGGTGCAGGACGAAGTCCGCTCCGTGCACGGCGATTTCCCCGGCGGCCGCATCGCCGTTGTCGGTATGGGAAAGCTCGGCAGCCACGAGCTGACCGCGGGCTCGGACGTCGACCTGATCCTGCTCTATGACTACGATGAGGCGGCAACCGAGTCCGATGGCACCAAGCCGCTGGACCCGACGCGCTATTTCACGAGGGTGACGCAGCGCCTGATCGCGGCACTTTCCGCGCCGACCGCCGAAGGCATTCTCTACGAGGTCGACATGCGGCTTCGCCCTTCCGGCAACAAGGGGCCGGTCGCCACAAGGATCAACGCCTTCGCCAAATACCAGCGCGAAGAGGCCTGGACCTGGGAGCATCTGGCTCTGACCCGGGCGCGCTGCATCTGTGGCGACGACAAGCTGATTGCCGAGGCCAATGCGATCTTCGCCGAAATCCTCGGCCGCAAGCGCGATGTTGCCAAGGTGAGTGCCGACGTGATCTCCATGCGCGAGATGATCGATAGTGAGAAGCCGCCGAGCGACATCTGGGATTTCAAGCTCATTCCGGGCGGCCTCGTCGATATCGAGTTCATCAGCCAGTACCTGGCGCTCGTCGCGCCCGCGAAGGGCGTTCAGCCGCTGACCGCCGGCACCAATACCGGCGATGCGCTGAAGCTGCTCGGCGACGCCTTGATGAACCCTAACGATCTCGATGTCGCCCTGGAGGCGCTGCACCTCTTTACCGAGTTGTCGCAGATCGTGCGGCTGTGCATCGAGGGAGAGTTCGAGCCGAAGGAGGCGCCGGCCGGGCTGATCGATCTCGTCTGCCGGGCAGGGGACTATCCGGACCTGAAAACTTTGGAGGGAGACATCCGCCGGCTGTCGAAGGCGGTGCGGCGCGTTTTCCAATCGGTGGTTTCAGGCTGAGCGTCGTTCACTGACGCGTTAAATCATCGCGATCAATATGCTGAGCGGGATGCGAGCGGAAACCGTTCGCACTTCTCCTGATCCCGCTTCAGGCGCGGTCGGGGATTCTAACCGAGATGATGGTGCCGACGTTTTCCGTCGAGTGTATTTTCATGCTGCCGCCGTGCAGGCGGGTGAGTGAGCGCGAGATCGCGAGCCCGAGGCCCGATCCGCCCTTGCTCTTGGCATATTGGCTCTGCACCTGTTCGAAAGGCTGGCCGATCTTCTGAAGGGCGTCGCGCGGAATGCCGATGCCGGAATCGGCGATCGTCAGTGTCACGGCGCCGGTCACCTTGCGCGCTCGAAGCGAAATGCGCCCGCCATTGTTGGTGAACTTGACGGCGTTCGAAAGCAGGTTGAGCAGCACCTGCTTCATGGCGCGTCGATCGGCGACCATGGTGAGGCCCGACGAGATCTGTTGCACCACACGGATGTTCTTCTGCTCCGCCGGGATTGTCGTGAAGCGCAGCGTCTCTTCAATCAACGGCGCCAGATCGATCCTCTCGCGGCTGATGCGCATGTGCCCGGCCTCGATCTTCGACATGTCCAGGATGTCGTTGATGACGTTCAAGAGGTGCTTGCCGCTCTCGTGGATGTCACGCGAGTATTCGTTGTATTTCTCCGAGCCGAGCGGCCCGAACATCTGGTTCTGCAGGATCTCCGAGAAGCCGAGGATGGCGTTGAGCGGCGTGCGCAGTTCATGCGACATGTTCGCCAGGAATTCCGACTTGGCGCGGTTCGCCGCTTCGGCGCGTTCCTTTTCCGCCTGGTAATTGGAGTTGGCGACCGAAAGCTCGGTCTTCTGCCGCTCCAGCGTCATGCGTGACGCCGAAAGGTCGCCGATCGTCGCCATCAGACGCCGCTCGGATTCGCGCAGGCGCACCTGGTGGCGTTTCAGAAGCGTGATGTCGGTGCCGACGGAAACGAGGCCGCCGTCGCGCGTGCGCCGCTCGTTGATCTGCAGCCAGCGTTCGTCGGCAAGTTGAACCTCGCTCGTCTGCGACTGGTTGCTACGGTCAGGATCGGCGATGCGCCGTTCGACCACGGGGCGTGCTGCCGCGGTTTGCACGGCAATGCGTTCGGTGCCCGGAACAAGCACGTGATCCGGCAGCTTGTAGGCTTCCTGGAAGTGGGTGTTGCACATGACCAGGCGGTCATGCTTGTCCCAAAGGACGAAGGCCTCAGACGTACATTCGATCGCGTCGGCGAGCCTCTGGTCCGCTTCGGCATAGCGCTGGGCAAGCCGGTGCTGCTCGGTGACGTCCATGGCGATGCCGATCAGATGCGCCCGCCCGGAAACGGTACGGATGATTTCCGCGCGGGCGCGTAGCCACACATAGTGGCCATCCGCATGTCGCATGCGGAAAACCTGGTCGATCTGGCGCGCGTCGCCGCGCGCGATGGTGCGTGCCACGCCGTAGATGCCGCGATCATCGGGATGCATCAGCCGCGCGGCGTCGCCGAAGGAGAGCACGCTGCTCTCGCCGGGCATGCCGAGCATCTCGTACATCGACCGCGACCAGAACAGCCGACGGTTGGCAAGGTCGAAATCCCAGAGGCCGCAACGGCCACGTGACAGCGCCGTCTCGACACGCAGGTTGGATTCGACAAAGACCGAATCCGCGTCGCGGGCCCGCTTGGCCTGAATGTAGTAGGCGTAAAGCACCATCAGCAGAATCGCCGAAATGCCCGCAAAGAGCGTAACGTTGAGTGACACCTCGTCGCGCCAGGTCGTTTCTAGCTGGGTGATCGGCGTCGCGGCCAGCACCACCCCGGCCGCATCGGGCAATTGCGCCAGTGCCACGATATGGTCGACACCGACGATCGGTGTCTTCATGACGCTGGAATGCTCGCCGAAATACTGCAGCGTCGCGATATCCGGCGCGACCGCCGCCAGCGTCCGGCCGATGAGCGGTCCGCCTTCCTGGGTGCTTGCGAAGATCCGGCCATCCTTCCGGACCGCAAGGATAAATGTGCCGGGATCGAGCATGCCGGTTGGCAGATACTGGCTGAAACGTTGTTCCGCGTCCGCGCGGCGGCCCTCGTCAAAAAGGGCTGCACCGTCCGTCTGGAAAGCCGCAACCGCGATGGCGGCCGCGAGCCCGACCGTCTGGCGCGAACTCTCTTCCATGCGGGCGTGCTCGTCCATGATGCTGGACATGCGCGAGACCGCGACGATGATCAGGAATGCGATGATGAGGATCGGGATGGAACGCTTGAGAACGGGCTCCGCGCTCGCCAGACGCCGCGAGGTCGGTCCGGCAAAGATCTTCGCCTGCGAGATAAACTCCTGCTCCAGGCGGCCGGCAAGCCCCGGAAACTTGAGTCGCAACCGCCCGTCGGCTGCGCTCGCCTGTCGCGCGTCCGCCATCTTTCCCAATCTGAAAACCCTCTGATGATTCGGCGCGCCGCTCGCCCGAATCTGACTCAATGAATCACAGGGCGATTCGCCTTGTCCAGAGGCGTTGGTAAAGATTTGTTAACCATTTCTTATCGTTGGGAAATAGTAGGCCGGGTCGCGTGAGCGGCCCGGCCCTAAACAAAATCAATGAGTTCCAGAGCGCAGTGCGTTCAGATGAACGCACAAAGGACGCTCTAGCACTTTGATTCTAGAGCAGTGATTCCACTTGAAGCCGGATGCTCTAGGACTCAGGCCTTGAGCATCCGCTCGACGATGTCGCCGACGTCGGCCGAAAGTTTCGACGCTCCGGCAATCTCCTTCAAGGCCTTGCGGGCATGACCGGCGCGCTTGTCCTCCAGCGAGCGCCAGGAACGCATCGAGGTGAGGATACGGGCCGCAAGCTGCGGGTTGCGCGGGTCGATGTCGAGGATCTGGCGCGCGAGGAAGCGGTAGCCCTCACCATCGGCGCGATTGAAGCCGGTCGGGTTGGCGAAGGCATAGGTGCCCACCAGCGAGCGCACGCGGTTGGGATTGTTGCCATTGAACAGGGGCTCGGCCATCAGCGCCTTGACGCGATCGAGCGTTGCGGCGCCGGGGATCGTCGCCTGGACGGCGAACCACTTGTCGATGACGAGTGCGTTGTCGGCAAAACGCTTGCGGAACGTCGCAAGCGCTTCCGAGGTCTCGGCGGCATCCGGAAAGCGGTGCGCGAGCAGCGCCAGCGCATGGCTGAGATCGGTCATGTTGTTGGCGGCGGCAAAGGCCTTGGCGGCGCGCTCCGGCCCTTCATCGCCCTGGACGAGGTAGGTGAGGGCGCTGTTGCGCAGCGCCCGCCGGCCTGCACTCGCAGCATCCGGGCTGAACGCGCCTGACGAAACGAGGTCTTCGGCCAACTTGAGGAAGGTGTTGCGTCCGGCAGCGGCAACGGCCACCAGGATCTGCTGACGTGCGGCGTGGATCGCGTCGGGATCGTTGTTCGTGCCGATCTCGCGGGCGATATCGGATTCGCTCGGCAGCGCCAGCGCCTGCGAGCGGAAGGCGGGCTCCAGCGTGTCATCCGCGGCCGCACGGACCAGGCCGTCGATGAGCGCCGTGTCGCAAACGACCGGCTTTCCGGCGCGGACATTCGCCGTGGCCTCGACCAGGTTGCTGAGCGCAATGGCGTTGAGCGCCTGCCAGCGGGCGAAGAGGTCGCTTTCGTGATGCGCGATTAGTGCGAGGTCCTCGGCGCTCTGCTCGATATGCAGATTGATCGGCGCGGAGAAGCCGCGGTTGAACGACGGCACCGGGCGCGACGGGATGCCGGAGAAAACCACCGTCTGCTTGCGCTCCGTGAGGTGCAGGACGTCGCCGGTCAAGTCGGCGCCGGAGACCGAGGAGAGGTCGACTTCGCTGCCGCCTTCAAGCAGCAGACCCATGCGCAGCGGAATATGCATCGCCTCCTTGGCGCCCTGTCCGGGCGTCGCTGGCACGGTCTGCTCGAGCGACAAGGTGAAGGTCTGCTTGGCCGCGTCATAGGCGCCAGAAGCGGTGACCAGCGGCGTTCCGGCCTGGTGGTACCAGAGCGCGAATTGGCGGAGATCTCGGCCGCTTGCCTCTTCGAAGCAGGCGACGAAATCTTCGATCGTGACGGCCTGGCCGTCGTGCCGGTCGAAATAGAGGTCCATGCCCTTCTTGAACAGATCGCGGCCGAGGATCGTCGCGATCATGCGGGTGACTTCCGAGCCCTTTTCGTAGACGGTCGTCGTATAGAAGTTGTTGATTTCGCGATACTTCGTCGGCCGCACCGGATGGGCCAGCGGGCCGGCGTCCTCGGGAAACTGCTCCGACTTCAGGTGCCGCACCTCGGCAATGCGCTTGACCGCACGCGAGCGCATGTCGGCGGAAAATTCGTGGTCGCGGTAAACCGTCAGGCCTTCCTTGAGGCACAGCTGGAACCAGTCGCGGCAGGTGATGCGGTTGCCGGTCCAGTTGTGGAAGTATTCGTGCGCGATGATCGCCTCGATATTGGCGTAGTCCGCATCGGTCGCCGTTTCCGGATCGGCGAGCACGTATTTGTCGTTGAAGACGTTGAGACCCTTGTTCTCCATCGCCCCCATGTTGAAGTCGGAGACGGCGACGATCATGAAGATGTCGAGGTCGTATTCACGGCCGAAGGCATCTTCGTCCCACTTCATCGAGCGCTTGAGCGCGTCCATGGCGTAGGAGGCGCGTGGCTCCTTGCCGTGCTCGACATAGATCTTCAGCGCGACTTCGCGGCCGGACATCGTCGTGAACGTATCCTCGACGACGCCGAGATCGCCGGCGACGAGCGCGAAGAGGTAGCTCGGCTTCGGATGCGGGTCGAACCAGGCGGCGAAATGGCGGCCGTCGCCCATGTCGGCGCCGCCGAGATAGTTGCCGTTGGACAGCAGGAGGGGAGCGGACGCCTTGTCGGCGATGATGTTGACCGTGTAGACGGCAAGCACATCCGGACGATCGGGGAAATAGGTGATGCGGCGGAAGCCTTCGGCCTCGCACTGGGTGCTGTAGATGCCGTTGGTGCGGTAAAGCCCCATCAGTTGCGTGTTCGTATCAGGCGAAAGCAGCGTGGTGATGGTGATTTCGAAGGGTGCGGTTTCCGGTAGGCCGCGGATGGTCAGCGTATCGTCGGCAACGTCGTAGAGGGCGGTTGCGAGCTCTTCCTGGTCCAGCAGCAGGCCGGTCATCTTCAACTCGTCACCGTCGAGCAACAGAGGCGCCGATGCGTCGACGCCTTCGCGACGATGGAAGATCAATCGGGCTTCGACCTTGGTTTCCTTCGGGTCTAGCTCGAAGGTCAGATCCACTCTCTCCAGAACGAAGTCGGTCGGCCGATAGTCTTCCAGATGAATGATCTGGCCAGTATTTGTCCGCATGGTCAGTCCCGCTTGCGCCGTTCTACTGGAGAATTTGTAGTGGGCGCCTGTGATGGTGAAAAGGCCAAGGGGCGAAAAGTCGGATAATGCCACACGATTGTGATGCCGGCGACCGCACTTTCGACAGAAAAGGCATGGCTTCCCGAAGGTCTTCCCGCTCCCTTATCGGATTGACGTGTACCGAAGTGGGACTAACAAGACATGAATTGGAAAGGTTTTTTTCGCGGCAGCTAAAGAAAAGCTCGACGTCGTTTTGCCGAACGGCAATCGATCAAGAAAAAACGTCATTCATCACGAAGTTTGATCCGACTTTCTTGCCGAGCGTCGCTAAGGTGACGAAGTCCTGTGGCGGTTTCTCCGCCTAAAAATCTCCAAACCAGCCCTCGTGTCTGCTGATCGCCGGCGGAGGCTGTTCGAAAAGTGCCCTCAATGGATGCGGAAGTCGAAAGCCCGATGAAGGGGATCCTGCTCAAGGTCCTTTCCGTCGTCATTTTCGTTTGCATGTCGACGTTGATCAAGGCCGCCGGAAACGAGATGGCCACCGGCCAGATCACCTTCTACCGCTCGGCCTTCGCCATGGTGCCCATTCTCGGCTATCTCGCCTTCCGCGGACAGTTGCGCGATGCTTTCAAGACAGAGGATTTCACCGGCCATATCGCCCGCGGCTTCGTCGGCATTCTCGCAATGAGCTTCGGCTTCTACGGCCTCGTGCATCTGCCGCTGCCCGAAGCGATCGCCATCGGCTACGCCATGCCGCTGATCGCCGTCGCCTTCGCGGCACTTTTCCTTGGCGAGACGGTGCGGCTTTATCGCTGGTCGGCGGTGGTCATCGGGCTGGTCGGCGTGATGATCATCACGTGGCCGCGGCTGACCCTTTTCCGCGAAGGCGGCTTCGGTTCGCTGGAGGCGCTGGGCGCCGCAGCGGTGCTGGTTTCGGCGGCTCTCGGCGCGGTGGCAATGGTGCTGGTGCGAAAGCTCGTCAAGAACGAGCGGACCCATACGATCGTGCTCTACTTCTCGCTGTCGGCCTCGGTCTTCTCGCTGGCGACGCTGCCCTTCGGCTGGCCGTCGATCTCGCGCGAAGCCTTCCTGCTGCTTATGGTCGCCGGCTTCTGCGGCGGCGTCGCGCAGATCCTTTTGACTGAGAGCTATCGTCATGCCGACATGTCGACGATCGCGCCGTTCGAATACACGTCGATCGTGCTCGGCTTGATCATCGGTTATTTTCTGTTCGACGATGTTCCGACGGCCACCATGCTGATCGGCACCGCCATCGTCGTCGGGGCCGGCATCTTCATCATCTTCCGCGAACATCGGCTCGGGCTGGAGCGCAGGGGCGCCCGCAAGCACGTGACGCCGCAGGGCTGAGGACGAAGCGCGAGTTCGCTTCTGTCGGTGGCCTTTATGAGCGCGGCTTATCCCAGGCAGGAACCGTGTCGTCATCGATTAGCGGTTCTTGCGCCATCTGCTGGGCGATGGGGCT
Organism: Ensifer sp. EB106-03-01-XG145; assembly: GCF_058792075.1. Lineage (NCBI taxonomy): Bacteria > Pseudomonadati > Pseudomonadota > Alphaproteobacteria > Hyphomicrobiales > Rhizobiaceae > Ensifer > Ensifer sp. EB106-03-01-XG145. Next base: position 1,087,239 of record NZ_JBYTEC010000001.1, read on the forward strand.
CGTCACATCAGGCCCGGGTGTCGGCATCACGCTCGTTGCCTGGAAATCGGTCTTGGCGACCAGGCCCTTGTGCTGCTCGCGCTGCAGGATGCGCCAGGCGGCGTAGCCGCCATAGAGGGCGAAATAGACAGCGAGAACGAGGAACAGCGCCGCCGGGCCGAAGCGATCCATGACCGGCCCGACCATCAGAGGGCCGGAGATCGTGCCGAGCCCATAGGTGATCATCAGGCCGGACGATGTCTCGACATACTCGTTGGGTTTGGCGAGGTCGTTCGCATGCGCGACGTTGAGCGCATAGATCGGAAACAGTACCGAACCGACGAGGGCGGCGATGGCGTAGAGAACGGTCGGCGAACTGCCGATTGCGGCCGACATCACCAGGCAGGAGACGACGCCGACGACGCCGCAGCCGATCATGACGATGCGCCGGTCGATCTTGTCGGAGAGGCGGCCGATGGGGATCTGCGAGATCGCGCTGCCGGTCAAAAGCGAGGCGAGCAGGGTCGCACCTTCGGCGGTGGAAAGACCGATCTTCTGGGTGAAGACGCCGCCGAGATTGAGCCAGGCGCCGGAGAGCGCACCGGCGAGAAAGCCGCCGACGACGGCGACCGGCGAGCGGCGGAAGAGCGTCGGGATGTCGAACTTGGCCTGCGCGGGCGGTGCGGGCATCGGCGAGGAGGAGAGGGCCGTCGGCAGCAGGGCGAGCGAAAACAGCACGGCGCAGAGCATGAACAGGGATGTGTTCGTCGGGTCGCCGAGCGGCACCATATATTGTCCGCCGATCGTGCCGACCATCGTCGTGATCAGGTAGAGCGAAAACAGCAGGCCGCGGTTTTCGTTGGTGACGCGTTCGTTGAGCCAGCTTTCGATGACGAGGTAGCTTCCGGAAATCGCAAAGCCCGATATGGCGCGAAACGCGATCCAGGCGCGCCAGTCGACGATGAGGCCGCAAAGCAGGATTGCGATGGAAAGCAGCGTGATCAGCGCCGTGAAGACGCGCACATGGCCGACGCGCAACACGAATTTCGGCGTGACGATGCAGGATAGCGTGAAGCCGACCGTGTAGCCGGTGGCGATGATCGAAACCGTCAGCGTCGACCAGTTCTCTGCGACGGAGCGCACCGGGATGACATAGCTCTGAAGGCCGAAGGCGACCATCATGAGCAGGGTCGACACCATCAGGCTGAAGACGGAAGCGAGGTTGGCCAGCATCGGCGCTCCTGAAAACAAGGCGCCCCTCCATCGATGGCGACGGCAGGCAAGCGCAGGTGGAGCGAGGACGGTCTGACGGATACCGGACGAGCCCGACACTCCAAGGTCAAAGCGAGTGTGGCTCTATCCAGTTTTTCGGGCGCTGTCGATTGCGACAGGCGATGGCAAAAAGGCGGTAGGCCTCTTTGCCGGCAGCGATCAGTTCGGCAGCAGCGGGCTCACGGCCACGCGATGGGCGCGGCGTGCATCCTTCTTGGTGCTGAGAATGGTGTATTCGCGCGAGGCACGCACGGCAGTACCGATGTCGGAGATCGAATCGAACAGGACCTTGAGGCTAACGATGGGCTTGGTCATGGTTGCGTTCCTTTCTTCGTCGTCGGCCGATAATGGCGACTTGTGCACGCGATACGCGGTCAAGCGTATCGCGTGGGGATCAGCGCTGAATGAAATCGGCGAAAATCTGCGCCGGACGGGTGGTCCGGGCAAGGCCGATCGCGGTCATCTGCTCGTTGGCTGCCGTGCCGAAGCGGTTGAACGGCGTCCGGTAAGCAGCGCCGGTGTGGCGGAGCGTCTCAAAGCTGCTGTGGATCGGACGAAAGCGGGCAGTCATGGTTCAATTCCTTATTCCATTCCTCCCGTGCCAGTATATTGCGCTGCAACATCTCATTTTGCAATGCGTCATAATGCGCCGCTGATATGCGCAAACCGCATGGCTTTCTTCATTCTTTGTTCATAAAGCGGGCAGGCAGGTTGGCGCCGCATGGGCGCACCGTAATTCGGCGAGAATCAGCCTTGAACCCGGGCCTTGAAGGCAAGCAGGTCCTGCCAGGCGAAGCGCTTGTTGACGGGCGCCGTCATCAGATCCTGCGGGTGCAACGTTGCGAGCGTCGGCACCGTGATGCCGCCGATCGAAAGCTCCCGCCATTCGCCACGAAGCTGGTGGATCGTGTCGTTGCCGCCGAAGAAGAAGCGGGCGGTGAAATTGCCGAGCAAAAGCAGATGTTTGGGCTCGGCAAGGGCGATTTGCCGTTCGATGAAGGGACGGCAGATGTCGGCTTCGCGCGCCGTCGGCACGCGGTTGCCCGGCGGGCGCCAGGGCACGACGTTGCTGAGCAGTACGCTTTCGCGCGCCAAGCCGATGCCGGCGAGCATGCGGGTCAGCATCTCGCCGAGCCGGCCTGCGAAGGGCTGGCCGTCGCGATCGCAGTCGGCATAGGGCATCGGGCCGACGATCATGATGCCGCTTGCCGGGTCGCCCTCGGCAAAGACGAGGTTGCGGGCGCTGTTCCTGAGATTGCAGCCGGCAAAACCCTCCATCGCAACCCTGAGCTCGGCGAGCGATCGGGCTGATTCGGCGGCAAAGCGCGCCTCTTCGATCGCCTGCGCATCGGGAATGGCGACGGCAGGGGCGCTCGCGGCCGGAGCGGGTGCGCGGCTTTCGCGGGATGGAGCGGAAGCGGGGGCAGCCGCTGCCGCTGTCTGGCGTGCAGCCGGTTGCGAAGCGGGTGTCTCCCCACGGTCGTTGGCCGCCGGCGCGCGCGCGTTGCCGCGCGCCGCCTTCATTGCCTCGAACTCGGCGAAGCGGTCGACCGGCTCCTCTTCCAGCAGCCATTCGACGCCCGCATCCGCATGGAAGGCGAGGAGGGCGGCAAGCTGCGCCGGAGAGAGATCGTGGGCGGAAATCATGGCCGCCAACCTAACCCATAAGCCGTCGGACCGGAACCGCTTTTCCGGCCCCCGGCATTCCTATCCAAGGTCATGCACATCAGGCGCGCAGGCCTCGGCTTACGCCGCATTGGCCGTCCAGTGGGCGATGTCCTCGTGCTCGCCGATCAGCGCCAGACCGTGAGCGATCGACAGCAGTTCGCCGCCGCTTTCGATGCGGTCGGCCTCGAAGCGCCGCTCGAAGATGCCGCGCACCGCCGGAACGAAAGACGTGCCGCCGGTCAAGAACACCTTGTCGATCGACCCGGGCGCCGTCGCGGTCGACTGCAGCACGTCGTCGAGTGCGCCCTCGATGCGGGCCAGCTCCGGCGCGATCCAGCCTTCGAAGTCGCTGCGGCGAACGGTGCGGCGCGACATTTCGCCGAGCGGGGCGAAATAGAATTCGGTCTCGTCTTCCTGCGACAGCCGCATCTTCGTCGCCGAAATCGCGTTGTAGAGCGGATAGCCCTCGTCATGTTCGATCAGGTCGACGAAGGCTTCGAGCTTTTCCGGCTCGAGGCTCTGGCGCACGAGCTTTTTCAGATCCGTGAAATCTTTCAACGTCTTGAAGATGGACAGCTGATTCCAGCGGCCGAAATTCGCATAGTAATTCGACGGCACTTCAAGCAGCTTGTCGAAGCTCTTGAAGAGACTCCCCTTTCCAATCAGCGGCGAGACGACGTTGTCGATGATGCGGAAGTCGAAATGGTCGCCGGCAATGCCCACACCCGAATGACCGATCGGGGTTGCGGTCAGCCGCCCTGCCTTGGTCTCGAAGCGGATCAGCGAATAGTCGGTGGTGCCGCCGCCGAAATCGGCGACCAGGACCGTTGCATCCTGCTTTAGGTTCTGCGCGAAGTAGAAGGCCGCCGCCACCGGCTCGTAGACGTAGTGCACCTCCGGGAAGCCGAATTCCGAGAGGGCTGCGCCATAGCGTTCAAGCGCGAGCGCCGGATCAGGGCTGGAGCCGGCGAAATGCACCGGTCGGCCGACGACGATGCGGCTATACTGATCCGTCCAGCTGTCGCCGGCATAGTCGCGCAGCTTGTTCAGGAACACCCGCATCAGATCCTCGAAGCTGTGGCGCTTGGCAAAGACCTGCGTGCCCTGGAAGAGGGGGCTTGCGGCAAAGGTTTTGATCGATTGCAGGAAACGACAGTCGCCCGGATTGTCGATGAAGGCGCGGATCGCCGCCTGGCCGGCTTCGACCTTCAGTGCCTGGGCGCCAAGGTTGGCGTCCTTCATGAAGGAAAGCGCGGTGCGCATGGCGTCGGTCGTGCCGGCGAGACTGTCGAACTGCATCGAGTGGGTGGTATCGCCGGCGGCAACGGCAAGCACGGAATTGGTGGTGCCGAAGTCGAAGCCCAGTGCCTTGGCCATATGGTGGTCTCCTTGCGTCTGGCGTCGCTCCGCCGCCCGGAGCAAGCCGGCGGCGCGCAACGCAACATGTAATTTTGTCGGGCCGTCTCCGCATGTTCAGGCGGCCGGCCCCGAAGTCGGCAAAAGACACGTCGTCCGGGCGCCAGAGGGGCGCCGAGTCGAGTGCCGTTTGCGAATGGGATATGCCGGCGCGGACCGCCGGAAGGGTGCGGCGGCCTCGTGGCATGGCTCTTCGGCAAAAGCAAGGCCGAATGGCTCATAGCGTCGGCACGCGACAAAATGATGTATTTACGTTTACGTACACGTCATATAAACATTTGCCCTAAACTCATGACCTCATGCGCAAAAGCGGGCATCGTCTGTCGCATCCCGGCTCGACAAGCCAAACTGCATTTGCCATGACGGAATGATATGTCCTGGGAACTGAACCGGCAGAAGACCGGTGAGACTGGAGAGACGGTATGACCGAGCAAGATCTGCCCGAACGCGAGAGCATGGAGTTCGACGTTGTCATCGTCGGGGCGGGGCCTGCCGGTCTTGCGGCGGCGATCCGGCTGAAGCAGGTCAATCCGGAGCTTTCGGTCGTCGTCTTGGAAAAGGGCGCCGAAGTCGGCGCGCATATCCTCTCGGGCGCCGTCGTCGATCCGATCGGCATCGACCGGCTGCTGCCGGGCTGGCGCGAAGAGACCGACCATCCGTTCAAGACCGAGGTCACGGACGACCACTTCCTGTTCTTGGGCCCGGCCGGCTCGATCCGTCTGCCGAATTTCATGATGCCGCCGCTGATGAACAATCACGGCAACTATATCGTCTCGCTCGGCAATGTCTGTCGCTGGCTGGCAAGCCATGCGGAAGCCCTGGGTGTCGAGATCTATCCGGGCTTTGCCGCGACCGAAGTGCTCTATAACGACGAAGGTGCCGTCATCGGCGTTGCCACCGGCGACATGGGCGTCGAGCGCAACGGCGAACCGGGACCGAACTTCGCCCGTGGCATGGCGCTCCTGGGCAAATATACGCTGATCGGCGAGGGCGTGCGCGGTTCGCTCGCCAAGCAGCTGATTGCGAAATTCGATCTCTCCAGGGATCGCGACGTCCAGAAATTCGGCATTGGCCTGAAAGAGCTCTGGCAGGTGAAGCCGGAGAATCACCGCCCGGGTCTCGTGCAGCACTCCTTCGGTTGGCCGCTCGGCATGAAGACCGGCGGCGGCTCGTTCCTCTACCATCTCGAAGACAACCTGGTCGCCGTCGGCTTCGTCGTGCACCTCAATTACAAGAACCCCTATCTCTTCCCGTTCGAGGAATTCCAGCGCTTCAAGACCCATCCGGCGATCCGCGGCACCTTCGAGGGCGGCAAGCGGCTCTCCTACGGTGCCCGCGCGATCACCGAGGGTGGCTACCAGTCGGTGCCGAAGCTGTCCTTCCCCGGCGGTGCGCTGATCGGCTGTTCGGCCGGTCTCGTCAACGTGCCGCGCATCAAGGGCAGCCACAATGCGGTGCTGTCGGGCATTCTCGCGGCCGAGAAGCTGGCGGCGGCGATCGCGAGCGGCCGCGCCAATGACGAGCCGATCGAGATCGAGCGCGGCTGGCGCGACAGCGCCATCGGCCAGGACCTGAAGCGGGTCAGGAACGTCAAGCCGCTGTGGTCGAAGTTCGGCACGGCGATCGGCGTTGCGCTCGGCGGCTTGGACATGTGGACCAACCAGCTGTTCGGCTTCTCGTTCTTCGGCACGCTGAAGCACGGCAAGACTGACGCGCAGAGCCTTGAGCCGGCCGCGCAGCACCAGAAGATCGATTACCCGAAGCCGGATGGCGTGCTGACCTTCGACCGGCTGTCCTCGGTGTTCCTGTCGAACACCAACCACGAGGAAGACCAGCCGATCCACCTGCAGGTCAAGGATCCGGAGCTGCAGCGCACGTCGGAACTCGACGTCTTTGCCGGCCCGTCGACGCGCTACTGTCCGGCCGGGGTCTACGAATGGGTGGAGAAGGACGGCAAGCCTGTCTTCGTCATCAACGCGCAGAACTGCGTGCACTGCAAGACCTGCGACATCAAGGACCCGAACCAGAACATCAACTGGGTGCCGCCACAGGGCGGCGAAGGCCCGGTCTATCCGAATATGTGATCTTTGGATGGCGGCCGCAGGACCTCCGAGGTTCGCGGAAACGAAATTGTTCGAGGCGCCGGAGGGAACTCCGGCGCCTCTTTTGTATTCGCGCGCACGTGTCGAGCGGTAGTCCGATCATCGAAAAGGCAATCCGTGCCGCTATTGGGAAAGTCCTTGCCGGCAAACCCCGTTAGCTTTCATGGTGTCATCGGCTCGAAGCCGACGAATCCGCAGGCCTTTCGGTCCCTGTTGTTTCGAGTTGGACCGAGCCTTGTGACGCTGCCGATCCCCGCGGTGAGATCGGCAGTGCGACGGGATGCACCGCCAGAACAAAGGGAACGGAAATGAAGAAGCTTCTTGCAACGACGTGCCTGGCCGCCGGCCTTCTTGGCCTTGCTGGTGCGGCCTCGGCCGCCGAATGCGGCGATGTGACGATTGCCAATATGAACTGGCAGAGCGCCGAAGTGCTGGCGAGCGTCGACAAGATCATCCTGGCGGAAGGCTATGGCTGCAACGCCGAGCTCGTCGTTGGCGATACCGTGCCGACGATCACCTCGATGATCGAAAAGGGCCAGCCCGATATCGCGCCGGAAGGCTGGGTGGATCTTCTGCCCGACGTCGTCAATCGCGGCCTCGAAGAAGGCAAGCTCGTCGGTGCCGCCGTCGCACTCTCCGATGGCGCCGTTCAGGGCTGGTGGGTCCCGAAATACATCGTTGACGCCAATCCCGACATCAAGACGATCGACGACGTGCTGAAGCACAAGGAGCTGTTCCCGGATCCGGAAGACGCCAGCAAGGGCGCCGTCTTCAACGGCCCGCAGGGCTGGGGCGGAACGGTAGTGACGACTCAGCTCTACAAGGCCTATGGCGGCGAGGCGGCGGGCTTCACGCTGGTCGACACCGGATCGGCCGCCGGTCTCGACGGCTCGATCGCCAAGGCCTATGAGCGCAAGCAGGGCTGGGTCGGGTACTACTGGGCGCCGACGGCCCTTCTCGGCAAATACGAGATGGTCAAGCTCGGGCATGGGGTCGCGGCGGACGCAGCCGAGTGGAAACGCTGCAACACGGTTGCCGACTGCCCGGACCCGAAGAAGAACGACTGGCCGAAGGACAAGGTCCAGACGCTGGTGACAAAGGCTTTTGCCGATCGCGCGGGCCCGGCCATGGACTACCTCAACAAGCGCGCCTGGACCAACGACACGGTCAACAAGCTGATGGCCTGGATGACCGACAACCAGGCAAGCGGCGAGGAGGGCGCCAAACACTTCCTTCAGGAAAACCCCGACATCTGGACTCAGTGGGTCTCGCCCGAGGTCGCCGAAAAGGTCAAGGCCGCGCTCTGATTGCGACCGATTGAACCCACGGGCGGCGCGATCCTTGCGCCGCCTCTTTGTTTGACCCCCCGGCAACAGCAAAACAACAATCGCGGCCGGTGAGATGTGAAGGGGAATTGGAATGGACTGGTTGACCCAGTTTCCGCATATGGACGACGAAAGCCTGCGGGCGCTGAAGAAGGCTATCGACGAGGGGTTCCGGTCGTTCACGCGCGCCTATGGCGACGCAATCGAAGGTTTCTTCGAACCGCTGCAGTTCTTCCTCATCCAGTCGGAGCGCTTCATGACGAAGACGCCCTGGCCGATCATCCTGGTGCTGATCGCGCTGATCGCTTGGGTGGCGAGTCGGAACTGGAAGATCGTCGCCGGCTGCATCGGTACGCTGCTGCTCATCGGCTACTTCGACATGTGGGACGACACGATGAAGACGATCTCGATGATCTTCGTCTGTACCGTTTTGTCGATCGCCATCGGCATTCCGCTCGGCATCGTCATGTCCCGGTCGGACCGGGTCCAGAACATCGTCAATCCGATCCTCGATGTGATGCAGACCATGCCGAGTTTCGTCTATCTGATCCCGGTCGTGATGCTGCTCGGCATTGGCAAGGTTCCAGGACTGATTGCCGTGGTCATCTACGCGATACCGCCGATGATCCGGCTCACCAATCTCGGCATCCGCCTTGTCGACAAGGACGTGCTTGAGGCAGCCGATGCATTCGGCTCGTCGGCTTGGCAGAAGCTCAAGAACGTGCAGATGCCGCTGGCCCTGCCGACGATCATGGCGGGCATCAACCAGACGATCATGATGGCGCTCGCCATGGTGGTCATCGCCTCGATGATCGGCGTTCAGGGCCTCGGCCAGCCGGTGCTGAAGGCGATTGCCAACCAGTATTTCACGCTCGGCATCTTCAACGGGCTCGCCATCGTCGGCATCGCGATCATCTTCGATCGTGTCAGCCAGGCCTATGGCCATCGCCTGCAGAAGCATCGGGAGATCATCCACGGCTGAGCCGAGCGATCTCAAGAAAAGAAAAGGCCCCGGAGCGGAAACGCGCCGGGGCCTTTGTCTTATTGGGGAACTTCTCGGTTTAGGTGCGGGTAGAGAGAATGCCGGTCGAAAGCGCCACGCCGATAGCCGTGACGATTGCGGCCAGCATTTCGAACGGGCCGATTTGCTCGCCGAGCAGGATCGCGCCGCCGATCATCGCCAGCACCGGGGTCAGCGCCGTAAAGGCAGCGGCCTGCGTGCCGCCGAGGCTCTTCACCGCAAAGCCATAGGCGACCATGGCAATGAGGCCGGAGAGGATGCCCTGGCTGGTGATCTGCAGGGCGATCTCCTTGACCGGAACGCTGGCAAGCGTGCTTCCGAAACAGGCGGCAAGCGCCAGATGGATCAGGAACGACCAGGCCGCAATTAAAGCGCTTCCCTGCAGCGGGCTCAGGCCCGAACGGCGGAAGGCGTGGGTGTAGATCGCCCAGAGCGTGGCCGCTGCGGGCAACAGCGCGTATCCGATCCACCCTGTGGACACTGAAACGGCAAGGTTGCGCGTCAGCAGGATAGCGACACCGGCGACGATCGCGGCAAAACCCACCATCCGCATTCGGTCCGGACGCTCGCCAAAGATCGTGATGCCGATCAGGGCGGTGGCAAGCGGCATCGAGCCGCCGAGAAGAATGCCGACGGAGGAGGCGGGAACCGAGTGGATCGCAAAGGCAGAGACCTGGAAAAAGACCGCGCCGGAGCCCGCGACCATCAAGGCGAGGAGCAGGATCGGCAGCTTGCGCGGCAAGAGCCCGGTCTTGAGCCAGAGCGGCGCGAGCAGGAGCGCCGGTACGCCGTAGCGGATCAGGCCAAGGTCGATTGTGCTGAGTGCGGTGCCGGCCGAATGGCGGGTTGCGAGAATCCAGCCCGCCCAGATGAGGACGGTCACGAAGGCACCGGCATAGCCGGCGGTGGCAGGCGACGTATTGCCGCGAGCAAGCGTAAGCGCAACCATTTGAATTTCCTTCCCGATTTGGATATCTGAGGGGCTTTTGGGTCTGGAAGGAAGATTACGCCCGGAAGGCCGGGCATGTCCTTGCGATTTATGCCCGAAATAGACTATCATCAGCAACAATGTGCCAATAGTAACCTCTGAAGTTTGTGAACATGCCAAATCTCGATAAGTTCGATCTCGCTATCCTCAGGATCCTTCAGGAGGATGCGCGCGCGACGAACGTCGAGATCGCAGAAAAGGTCAATCTTTCGCCGTCGCCCTGCCTGCGGCGCATCCGCAATCTGGAGAAATCCGGCATCCTGCGTGGCTATCGGGCCGATATCGACCGCAAGGAAGCCGGTCTCGGGCTCACCGTCTTCGTGGAGATCAAGGTGGGACGGCACAGCCGCGAGAATGCGCAGCGGCAGCAGGAGGCGCTGCTCGCCATTCCCGAGGTGGTGTCCTGTTTCCTGATCTCGGGCAATGCCGACTTCCTCGCCGAGGTCGTCGTCGAGGATCTCCCGGCTTACGAGACGCTCTTGACCGAGACGCTGCTTGCCTTGCCGGGTGTGACCGACATCCGTTCGAACTTCGCGATCCGATCGATCAAGACCGGCGGGCCACTGAAGTTGCCCGAGCCGCGCTGAACGGTTGCCATTACCGGTCTCCGAGCGCCGACCGGCACGCGCTCCATTCCCGTTAAGTTTCGGCAAGGTTCTGGAATTGGCCGCAATCGCGATTATCTGATCGCGGTGAGCAGCTTTGCCGCGGCAACGGAGTCAGTGACCCATTCATGAAAATCAAGGCGATCTTCAATCGTGAAGGCGGAACCTTCCGCACGACGGATATGGCGGCCTATGGCCGGAAGGTCGAGGAGGTCTTCCATACCGCCGGCCACCAGATCGAAATTGCGACGGTTTCCGGAAGCGAGATGCGCGAGACCTTGGAGCGCACATGCCGCCGCGATGACCTCGATGCGATAATCGCCGGCGGCGGTGACGGCACGATCTCGGCTGCTGCCGGGGTCGCCTGGAAAAACCGCATGCCGCTCGGCGTTGTTCCCGCCGGGACGATGAACCTTTTTGCCCGCACGCTGAAGCTGCCGCTCGATATCTGGAAGGTTCCGGAGGTGCTGGCGAATGGCGTGATCATCGACGGTGACATCGGCAGCGCTGATGGCCGGGCCTTCGTACATCAGTTTTCGATGGGCCTGCATGCCCGCATGGTGCGCTATCGCGAGTCTTTCAGCTTTCGTTCGAGGGCAGGCAAAATCGCCGCAAGCACCCGCGCCGCGGTAGGCGTGATTCTCAATCCGCCCGATTTCGAGATCGAGTTCGACGTCGACGGCCATAAGGAGAGCCGTCATGTTTCGGCGGTTTCAGTCTCGAACAATCCGTTCGGCCGCGATACGCTGATGTATGCCGACGATGTCACAGCCGGCCATCTCGGCTTCTACACGGCGCCGCCCCTGAGCCCGCCGGGCGTGGCCAAGCTCGCCTTTGATGTGATGCGCGGCAAATTCCGCGACAGCCCGCTGATTACCGCCATGAGCGGCCATGCGCTCGATCTGCATTTTCCCAAGGTAGAACGCAAGATCAACTGCGTCATCGACGGGGAGCTCCTGCCGATGGGCCGTGACGTCGCGCTTCGCATTCACCCGGGCGAACTCAAGTTGCTCGTCGGCGCCGACCGCGACGGGTCGGTAATCCAGAAGTAGCCGAAGCCATAGCGATCCGGCAGATTGCCGTGGAGATAGGGCAGGGCGAGTTGCTGCGGCTTCATCGCCGCCTCCGGCACGCCGAGCGACTTCAAGATGTCGAGAAGCCCTTCAGGTGGTTGAGCATCGAGCTTGCCGTTGTCGCTCCAGACCACGAGGAGCGGTCCGGCCGGATGCTCGATCGGAGAGCTGCTGCTGTTGCCGGGGACGAAGACCTTGGCACCGTGCAGGCGCGTGCGCACATTGCCACCAAGCAGCTTGTCCGCGGCGATGACCATCGCCGGCTCGGCTCCCTCCTGTCGGACCACGGTATCGACAAGGGTGCTATAGGGAATGCTGAGCCTCGACAATTTGCCGAACCAGGGGCGAACAACCGCGCGTGCCGAGACGACCACCAAAGTGGTGACGATGATGAAGGCGACGAGCAGCAGGAAGGGGCGAACGCTGCGTGTGGTGTCGACGCCGGAAGCCTCCACCTTGAGGGCCAGGTAAAGCGGCAGCAGGACGAGAAAGAGAACCAGCCATTTCTCGCGCATGTGGGTGGCGCCGACGGCGAGCATGATCAGCAGCACGGCGCCGAGGCACAGCAGCAACATGCGCCCGACGACGCGTGTCCAGTGGTTTTCGGCGCGCCAGATCGTCGGCAGGTCCTTGCGGAAGACGAGAGCGAAGACGATCAGGGGAAGTGCGGCGCCGCGAAGCGTGGCGGCTACCAGCGCAACGATCCCTTTGAGCGCCTTCGTCAGGTAGCTCGTCTGTTGGGCCGTTCCCATTTCATTGAGGGTATTGCGCGAGGCGGCGCCGAGATTTTCGAGAATCCAGTAGCCGTGCGGCAGCGCAATCAGTGTGCAGACGGCGATCGCAACCAGAATGCGCCAGTCGAAGAGCCGGGCGCGAAGCTTCGGCTCGGGCAGGATCGCAAGAATCGCGGCGGTTGGGACGAGTGCGAAGTTGTACTTCGAGATGACGCCGATGCCGACCGCCGCTCCAGTCAGGACGTAGGCGAACAGACTTGGCCGCGTCATCGTCCGGACGAAAGCGTAAAGGAACAGCGATACGGCAAACAGTGCCGCGACCGTATGCGAAAGGTCGCGCTGTGCGAGCAGGAAAATCGGCGGAAAGGTCAGCACGCCGACCGTTGCGATCGCGGTCAGGCGTCGATCGCTGAGGACCTCGCGTGCTGCGAGGCCGTAGAAGAGGCAACACAGAAACAGGAGCCCATTCTTCAGCACCGTCATCGTCGCAAGCGACGGCCCAAAGGCCGAGGTCAGCCCGTATTGCAGCCAATTGTAGAACGGGGGCTGCGAACCATAGCCGAGCATCAGGAACTGCGAGACGAAGGCCTGTTCCGACTCGTCGATTTCGAGCGATGTGGAAATGGCGAGGCGTAAGCCGATGCAGAGCAGAAAGTAACCGGCGATCAGCGCAACGACGGTGTTTGGCCGACGATTGACGACGTCAAGCATCGGCCGGGTCCCGGACGAAGACCTGCCGCACGATGTAGTTGGTGGTACCGTCGTCGCGGAAATAGGTTCGCGCCATCATCTCAGCGAGAATGCCTGTCGTGATGAGCTGAACGGACGAAAGGAACAGCATGACACCGACGATCAGCATCGGTCGCGTTCCGATGTCGTTGCCGAGGATGAACTTGTCGAAGCCGAGATAGACCAGGATCAGCGCGCTGAGCGCGCCGGTCGCAAGCCCGATCGATCCGAAGAAGTGCCCTGGGCGCGCTTTGTAACGCATGAAGAAGAGCACCGACAGCAGATCGAGAATCACGCGGAAGGTTCTGGAGATCCCATACTTGGATTGGCCGTGCTGCCGTGCGTGATGGGTAACGGGCATCTCGCCGATGCGGCTGCTCGGCACCACGCCGGCGACCCAGGCGGGGATGAAGCGGTGCATTTCCCCCATCAGCTTCACCTGCTTGATGACCGAGGTTCGATAGACCTTGAGGCTGCAGCCATAGTCATGCAGCCTGACGCCGGTGATCTTGCCGATCAGGCGATTGGCGCACCAGGACGGGATCTTCCTGAGCAGGAGACCATCCTGCCGGTTCTTTCGCCAGCCGACCAGCAGGTCGAGCTCGCGCTCCTCGATCGCCTTGACCATTTCGGGAATATCGGCCGGATCGTTCTGCAGGTCGCCGTCAAGCGTGGCGATCAGGCGCCCGGCGGCAGCGTCGATGCCGGCCTGCATCGCTGCCGTTTGCCCGAAGTTCTTCTGCAATTCGACAATCTTGAGATCGAGGCCCGGATCGGAAAGAGCCATTCTTGCATTTGCCAGCGTTCGGTCGGTGCTGCCGTCGTCAACGAGGATCAGTTCCCACGGAGACGGAAAGTTCGCCAGCGCATCGCGGACACGTGTGATCAGCGGCTGGACGCTGTCCTCTTCGTTGAACACAGGAATGACGACGGATAGTTCGATGGGGTACATAGGAACAGCTCGTACATGCGGCGCTTACAATGCCGCAAGATTTGGATTGGGCTACATAACCGTTTTCTTGCACAGTTATCAGTGATAACCAACGTTCAATCTTGCGTTTCAACACGGGAAATCGAGACCTGATGACTTCGGATTGCGAGTCCGATCGGCGATCCTGGTTCGCCCGCAACCGGATGACATTACTGTCGGCAGGTGCCATTGCGGCCTATGCGGCCTTCGTCGAATGGTTCTGGGGATGGCCGGCGCTGCTGAGGCAATGGTCCGAGATCGGCTTCAGTTCCGCCGTCTCGGCTCTGGTGCTGCTTGTCGCAACCTATTTCATTCGCTGCTATCGCATCTACGATTACTTCCCGAACGAAACGGCGGGGCGCTTCCTGCCGCTGTTTCGCGTCACCCAGGTCCATAATCTCCTCAACATCATGCTGCCGTTTCGTGCCGGGGAAACGAGCTTTCCGCTGCTGATGCGCTCGGAGTTTTCCGTGCCGCTCGCGCGCGGCACGTCCGCTCTTCTGGTGATGCGCCTGCTCGACCTGCACGCCCTTCTCGTCGTTGCGGCCGTCGGCCTCGTCATCGGCCGCGGATCAGCCGCGCTGTGGATTGCATGGCTTGCCGCGTTCGTCTCGCCGCTTCTCTTCTTCCTGCTGAAGGATCAAGTGATTGCGCTGGCGCGTCGGCTGTTGCCGACAAAGCTCGATGTCATTGTCGACGAATTGGAGGCGGGCGTCCCGGCCAATATCGTCGCGTTCCTGCGCGCCTGGGGCATGACCATCCTCAACTGGGCGGTCAAGGTGCTTGTCCTTGCCTGGGTGCTGGCCTTCATGGGCGTTGCGCCGCTGGCCGCCTGTTTCGGTGGTGCCCTCGGCGGCGAACTTTCCTCGGTGCTGCCGATGCATGCGCCCGCTGGCGTCGGCACCTATCCGGCCGCGATCGCGGCCGGGGCAGTGTCCTTCGGCGCTGGCGCCGATCGCGCCGGAGTGGAACAACTCGCGGCGGCCGGCGTCAACGCACATCTCTTGATCATCGTGTCCGCGGTGGCGGGCACGATGCTGTCGATGGCGCTCGGGAGACGGCGCTGAGCAATTCCAGGAAAAGTGTGAAGCAGTTTTCCGTCCGGAATTGCGCAATTCCAATGGTTACTGGAACGAGGTTTCGTAGAAGCTTCTGAGCTTGCGGGAATGCAGCTTCTCCGGCGGCATGGCCGCAAGCTTCTGCAGCGCAAGGATGCCGATCTTCAGGTGCTGGCTGACCTGTGTCTTGTAGAAGGCGGTCGCCATGCCCGGCAGCTTCAATTCGCCATGCAGCGGCTTGTCCGATACGCAGAGCAGCGTTCCATAGGGCACGCGGAAGCGGAAGCCGTTGGCGGCGATCGTCGCCGATTCCATGTCGAGCGCAATGGCGCGGGCCTGCGACAGGCGCTTGACCGGGCCGCGCTGGTCGCGAAGTTCCCAGTTGCGGTTGTCGATGGTTGCGACGGTTCCGGTGCGCATGATCTGTTTGAGGTCGTAGTCCCGGTAGCCGGTGACCTCGGCAACGGCGTCCTGCAGTGCCACCTGCACTTCCGCGAGCGCCGGCAAGGGGATCCAGACCGGAAGGTCGTCGTCGAGAACGTGATCCTCGCGCATATAGGCATGCGCGAGCACGTAGTCACCAAGGCGTTGGCTGTTGCGAAGACCGGCGCAGTGGCCGAGCATCAGCCAGACATGCGGGCGCAGCACAGCGATATGGTCGGTGATCGTCTTGGCGTTGGACGGGCCGACGCCGATATTGACCATGGTGATGCCGCCGTGCCCCTTCTTCTTCAGGTGATAGGCGGGCATCTGCGGCAGCCGTGCGAGCGTATAGTCGGTCTCCGGCTTGTCGGCGCCGGCGGGCGTGATGATGTTGCCGGGCTCGACGAAGGCCGTGTAGCCATTGCCGCCTTCGGCCATCTGCTGGCGGGCCCAGGCACAGAACTCGTCGATATAGAACTGGTAGTTCGTGAAGAGCACGAAGTTCTGGAAGTGCGTGGCGTTCGTCGCGGTGTAATGGCTGAGCCGCGCCAGCGAATAGTCGATGCGCTGAGCCGTGAAGGGCGCTAGCGGCGAGGGTTCTCCGGGACCCGGCTCGTAGGAGCCGTTGGCGATCTCGTCGTCGGTCGTCGTGAGGTCAGGCGCATCGAACAGATCGCGCAGCGGAATGTCGATGGTGTTTGCCGCCGATGCCTCCACATAGGCGCCCTCGCCAAAGGCAAAATGCAGGGGAATCGGGGTTGCCGATTCCGAGACGGTGACGCCGAGGCCGTGGTTCCGTATGAGATGCCCGAGCTGCTCCTTCAGATAGTGCCGGAAAAGCTTCGGCCGGGTGATCGTGGTCGTATAGACGCCGGGCGCGCTGACATAGCCAAAGGACAGGCGGGAATCGACATGTCCGAAGCTGCTCGTCTCGATGCTGACCTGCGGATAGCAGGCGCGATAGCGGGTGAGCGGCTCGTCGGACTTGCCCAGGCCCTCGAACGCTTCGCAGAGGAACCGGGTATTGCGCTCGTAGAGCGCCTCGAGGCAATCGACAGCAGCCGCAGGATCGTCGAAGTATTGCGGCTCGAGAGGCTCAGGCGTTGCGACGGAAAGGACGGAGTGTGAAGAGATTCGCTTGTTCATGTCGCATTATAGGCTGCGGCTTCTGACAAGCAAACGACAAGATATTGGCTTGCACAACCGCGCGGCGGCCTCAGGTCATCGGTTCAACGCGGGCCCGCGAGGATGACCGCGCTGCCGAGAAGGGCGATGGTCATGCCGGCCAGATCCCAGCGGTCGGGCCTGACCCCTTCGGCAAGCCAGAGCCAGAGCAGCGACGCGGCGATGTAGACGCCGCCATAGGCCGCGTAGGCGCGGCCCGCAGCTTCGCTGTCGATCCAGGTGAGGAGCCAGGCGAAAAGTGCCAGGGAGGCCATGCCTGGAATAAGCCAGACGATGGATCGAGCTTCAACCACGCCCAGAAGGCAAAGCAGCCGGCGATTTCGGCAAGGGCGGCAAGCGTATAGACGAGATAAGGGGGCATCGGGGCTGACAAGGGGCTGTTGTGGCGAATCCCACAATCGTATCCGATTAGGGGAAACAAGCAGAAACTCAAAGTGCTGCAGCAACCTTGGCGTATCTTAAAAGAAGCACGACGTTGCAAGTGCGAGAGGACAGGAAAGCGGCGTCAAGTACATGCCGGAAAGAACAAAGGGGCGCGGGCGCCCCTTTCATGCAATCCGATCGGGTGGCACGCACCTTAGGTCATCGATTGACGCTGCAGGGTGACGAAGAGGACGAGGCCGGCGCCTTGTTTGCCGATGCCGGCACCGTTGGCCTTGGAGTAGGCAAGCGCTCCAACCGGTGCCATCAGCAGGCCGGCCAGTGCAAGCACGCGCAGCGAAAGAAACGCGGATGTCGAAAGAGCGGCCAGCATGTTCGTTTCTCCATCAGATCACGCGGTGATCGGTTTCACTTGGCGGCGGAGCAGGGCGTAGCCCGTCTCGTCCCGGCGGTTAGAGTTTGGCCTGGCAGTATTGCGCCGTATGCGCGGTGCAATCCGTCAGCGAACCGAGATAGGTATTGGTGCGGCGACGTTCGGTGTCCGCGCTGACGGCAGCGGCGAGAGTTACAGCGAAAACGACCATCAGAAGGCTGATGATGGTGAGGCGCCGAGCAAGGATATCCATGGTTCTGTCCGTTGTTTGGAGGCAGGTTCAAATCGATTGAGTGTGTTTTCGCACACCCAAACTGAATTGATGCTGAGATGTCCGTTCATCTGGCGTTCATCTTCGGTTGCATGGGGAGCCGCGCTGCACGGACCGGGAGATCGAGACCGGTCGCGATCACAGTGGGTGCACAAGGAGGAGCCAAGGGGGCGGCGCTGCGAACGGTCGCGTAACAGCGCTAAGTCCATGGACCGCACATGCAAAAAGGGCGGCCGATGGCCGCCCTTTCAATTCGTCAATGTGTCCGTGCCGCCGTATCGCGCGCTTAGAGGCGCGTCCAGGTCTGTGACTTGCAGAGCACTTTCAGGACGCAGCCCTTCATCTTCAGCGAATTGCCGTTGACGGCGCCAGAACCGCTATAGGTCTTGTCGGTATCCGGATCGGTGATTTCGCCCGAATAGCTGCCGTCGGTACCGGCGAGGTTGCCGATGCGCTTGCCGGCATGCTTGCCGGTCTTCAGCGTCACGCAAAAGGCTCCGCCACAAGGCACAATCTCCGCGGTCGCGCCGCTTGCGGTCTTCCAGTTGCCGACGATCGGTTCTGCCGCTGCCGCCGTCCCGGCAATGCCAAGGGCGAGCGTCGCGGTCATGAGCAAGGTACGTAACATTCCAGTCCTCCAGATCGAGGCTGCCGGCGTGGTCCGCTCCGCCGGCAGCTTTAGATGTCCTCGTATGCAAAAAAGGCAGTCTCCTCACTGCCGCGCGCAAGATAGCTTACGCGCACGTAAAGGTAAACAAGCCAAACGGCGGCTTTTGCTGCTTTTTCTTGGCCGTTTCAAGCAGGTCGAAATCTAGGAAATCCTGGCGGCTCTGCCACCGTCGATCTTTTCGTGGTTAGCGTTTGGTTGAAATCGGCAGTTGAATTTTTCGTAAATTTTGAAGCGAATGCGCCGGATTCCCGGACTTCCGATGTTTAACAAAAGCTCAAGTTTACCAAGCGTTTGAACTTTGTTTGTCGCAAATTAAGCATGCATTTTAAGCGCGCATTGAAAGCCCTGCTGCATATTGAAGCCATAAGACGAGCGGACAAAAACGCTCCGAAAAACCACCGAAGACGACGCCGCAAAAAGATGGCGCGCTCCGGAAGGCCCGCAAAGAGGCAAGGTCGAACAGGGACCAAAACAAGTGCTGATCTGGAGCATGGTCCGCCCCAAACGGGCGGGCCGCTTCGGAAAAACCAACCAGGCAAGACAGGGACAAGACAATGGCACGCTTTGATATGCAGATTGCTTCGGATGCCGCGATGGGTGGTGACAACCAGGCGGAAATCTTCTGTGAAATGGGTCTGGCCTATGCGACCGGAAACGGTCGCCCGGTCGATCTCGTCGCCGCCCACAAGTGGCTGAACATTGCCGCGATCAAGGGCTGCGACCGTGCAGTCGATCTGCGCGCCGATCTGGCGATGACGATGAGCAAGGCAGATCTCGCCGCAGCTCTGCGCGCCGCTCGCGAATGGATGACGGTTCATTGAACCAAATGAGCGGCCCCCCAGAGGGGCGCCGCCCAACAGCCGGACTCTGAAAGCTGGATCAGGCCAGCTTTTTCAGAACCTCGGGCAGCGCGGCCTCAAACAGGGCCATCTCAGCTTCCGGTCCGGTACTGACACGGATGCAGCGATTAAGGGGCGCCACTCCCGGCATCCGGATAAAGATGCCATGGTCGTTCATCAGGGTATCGACGATCGCGCGGGCAAAGACCGCATCCCGGCCGCAGTCGATCGCCACGAAGTTCGTGGCCGAGGCGAGCGGCGACAAGCCGTTCTCTGTGCCGATCGCAGCGATACGCTGGCGAGAATCCGCAATCTTAGCCGTCACTTCTTTCAGATACTCCTGGTCCGCAAGCGCGGCGATTGCCGCAGCGACACCAATCCGGTTCATGCCGAAGTGGTTGCGGATCTTGTCGAATGCCTGGGCGGTGCCCGGCGTGGCGATCACATAGCCGATACGCGAACCGGCGAGCCCGTAGGCTTTCGAGAAAGTGCGCGTGCGCACGACGTTCGGGCGATCGATCAGGGCGCTGATCGCCGGCACCGCATCTGCCGGCGCTGTTTCGCAGTAGGCTTCGTCCAGAATGAAGAGCGTTGTTTCCGGAAGGGCCCTGGCAAACTCGACGATGCGGTCTGCCGGCCACCAGCTTCCCATCGGATTATCGGGATTGGCGAAATAGACGAGCGGCGCATTTTCCCGCTTCACGGCCGCAAGCAAGCCGTCGAGGTCCTCCCGGTCGCCGGCATAGGGCACCGTGACCAACCGGCCGCCATGGCCGACGACGTGATAGTTGAACGTGGGGTAGGCGCCAAGCGACGTGACGACCGGCATGCCCGGCTCGATCACCATGCGGACGATCTGGCCGAGCAACCCGTCGATGCCTTCACCGATCGCGATATTGGCCGGGCTGGTGCCGAGGCGGGCCGCAAGTGCCTGCTTCAGGTCGTGGTTTTCCGGGTCGGCGTATTTCCAGGTTCCGCCGGCTGCTTCCCGGATCGCTGAGATCACGCTTTCGGCGGGGCCGAAGCCGCTTTCGTTGGCTCCGATTCGCGCGGCGATCGGGCGACCCCTCTGGCGTTCGATGGCCTCCGGCCCGACAAACGGAATTGTTGACGGCAGGGATTGGATGAGCGGCGTGAAGCGAGAAAATGCGGACATGTTGAATAATAGGCCCCGTTCGAATAGCGTCACGGGGAACTTATCGCATGCTTTGGCAATTCGGAATCATCCCCGCGAGAAAAGCTGCAGGAATTCCGGTGCTCTACAGCCGCGGCTTTGCGTTCTTGACCTGCCCGGTGAAGAACTCTTGCCGGATGATCTCGCGCAGCAAGGTCTGCTCGATCGGCTTGATGAACTGGACACCGATGCGCTCGCCGTTGCGATAGACTTCGGCGCAACCGATCCTGAGCGGCGTGCCGACGATATGCAGATAATAGTGTTGGGGCAGGCCGATGTTGGTGTCGACGGCAAAGCTCGCGCCGCCACGCGAAATGTCGATCATCCGGCAGGATCGCACGGAGACGCTGCCGAGCCCCGGCTGCACAGCGGTCAGCGTACCGGCGTGCCCGATGGAGAATCGCTCATAGCGCCGCTCGTAGAAAGGCGACGGGACGCAGGAGTACATCGTCTGGTTCTGCATGCGTCATTCTCCGCCAGTGCCGGGTCGGACGGTGCGATCAGTTTCTGACCGCATTCCTTGACCCCGGACAATTCATTTGTCCCACATTGTATCGGTGGGCGATTTCCACCGATGCTAGAATCACTTTTGCATGAGAAACTTGCAATCCCCTGAAATCGATCACTAAAAATCTAATGTCGCACGGCCTGCTTTGAAAGGTCAGATTCCGCCACTTGAAAATTGCATGCGGATCAGCCGGCGCAGGAAGTCCGGCGAAAGCAGCATATTGAAGCGCACGCCAAGCTCTGCGCCTTCGCGATGGACCTGCGAACAGCCGATTTCCTCCTTGAACCCCTCGATTTCCAGGAAAAAGTGTTTTGGTATCAGGATTGCCGCGTTGAAATCGAGCATCGCGCCGGCGATCGAGATATGGCGCAGCAGGCATTGATATTTGGTCTTCGCCTTCAGGTGTTCGCCGATGACGAGGATGCGGCAGGGCCGCTCGATGAAGTAGTGCTGATGGGCAGTCGCAAGCTGGCCGGGCTTTCCTTCCGCGACATGCATCTTCATAGACATGGCAAGCTCCGACCGATAGCCTTTCGCAACCTCCGGCAACGTCGTCGTCGATGGAATCGACAGCCGTGCCGCTATCATGTTTCAGCTAAGCGCACCGACTTGCTTCGACCTTGTGCCGGCCACGCGCGTGTCACGGAATAAATTATGATGCGTGCGCACATTGAAAGCCCCCACCTCATACGTAATACTTTGGTCCGGCATGACCGGAACGCCCGATGTGGTGATTCCGCGGTTCAGAGGGGTGAGGGCATCGTTCGTCATTCAAGCCGGGCAAGGCGAAGAACGATGGTCGGTGCCGGAGGGAAGGGCATGTTCATGGGGCATTTGCGGCATTGGCTGCCGCTCTCTATTCTTTGTATGGCGTTGTTTGTGTCGGCGTCCGATGCGTGGGCTGCCAAGCGCGTCGCACTGTTGATCGGCAACGAGAAATATGAAGCAACGTCACCGCTCAACAACCCTGCCAATGACGTGGAACTGATGAAGGCCTCCTTCGAGGAGGCCGGTTTCGATACCGTCACGACGGTGCACGACGTTAGTCGCCAGGACATGGTCAAGGCGTTGCGCGAGTTCGAAGACCTCGCAACCGGTGCCGAAGTCGCGATCGTCTATTATTCCGGTCACGGCATGGAGATGAACGGCGAGAATTTTCTGCTTCCCGTCGACGTGCAATTGAAAACGGACAAGGACGTCGAGGACGAGGCCATCGGGCTCGACCGGGTTCAGCGTTCGCTCGAAGGCGCCACCAAGCTCAAGCTCGTCATCCTCGACGCCTGCCGCAACAATCCCTTTGAGCAGAGCATGACACGCTCGATCTCGACCAGGGCGGTTTCGCGCGGGCTGGCGCGGGTCGAACCGGAATCGGCCGACCTGCTCGTCGCATTTGCCTCCAAGGCCGGCACGGTCGCGCTCGATGGGGAGGGCAAGAACAGCCCCTTCGCCACCGCACTCGCCAAATACCTGACCGAACCCGGCGTCGATGTCCGCATTGCGCTCGGCAAGGTGCGGGACGAGGTGGTGTCGGTGACCAATCGCGGCCAGGAGCCGTTCGTTTATGGGTCGCTCGGTGGTGCGCAGATCTTCCTCAATATCAAAGAGGTGAACATCAGTATCACCAACAACGGCGGACAACTGTCGCCGAACAGCCAATCCGAGGCGGCTGCCGACTGGCAGAACATCCGCGACCTCGCCGACAAGGATCTGCTAACCGCCTTCCTGGCGAAGCATGGATCGGACCCGGTCTATAAGATGCTCGCCGAAAAGAAGCTGAAGCTTTTGACCGAAGCCGAGCAGACGTCGAGCGTGACGCCTGACGAGATTGCCTGGGAAGCCTTGAAACAGTCGACCGATGCGGCGGCGCTGACGCGCTTCATTGAGCGTTATCCTGACAGCAAGTATAAAGCCGAAGCCGAGCAGCAGATCGCGGCGCTCGAGCCGCAAAAGGGTCTCAACGTCTCGCCGACCGGTAAGGACACCCAGGCCTCGCGCGATTGCTATCTGCTGGCGGGCGAGCCGCAATCGATGCCGGGCTTCCTCGGGGTCAATTTCCTGAAGCTCGATTCCGAGCGGGCTTTGACCGCCTGCGCCCAGGCCGTCAACGAGAACCCGGACGATATGATGCTCGTCAACATGCTGGGTCGGGCGCAAGATGCCGGCCGCAATTATGTCGACGCGCGGCGCAACTACCGGAAGGCGGCCGACGGCGGCAACATGTATGCGCTGACGAATCTGGCCTGGTTCTCAGTCTATGGGACCGATGGTCCGGTGGACGTAGACCAGGGCAAGCGCATGTTCGAGGTGGCGGCGAGAGGTGGCAACGCCTACGGCCAGGCGTCACTCGGCTGGCTCTATCGCGAGGGCTACGGCGGCATCGCGCAGGACTATGCGGAGGCGGCGAGGTGGTATGAGCAGGCGGCCAGCCAGGGCTATGCCAACGCCATGGCAACGATGGGTTGGTTCTACCGGGAAGGGCTCGGCCTGCCCAAGGACCTGGCGCAATCGCTGTCCTGGTACAAGAAAGCAGCTGAAAGCGGCGACACCAATGCCATGTCGTCACTCGGATGGGCCTATCAGAACGGATTGGGGACGGAGCAGAACTACGGCGAAGCCAAGGTCTGGTACGAGAAGGCGGCCAATATGGGCGATTCTTATTCCATGGCATTGCTCGGCTGGTTCTACGATATCGGCAACGGTGTCTCGCAGGACTATGTGCAGGCGCGCACCTGGTACGAGATGGCCGCGAATGCCGGCAGCGCCTACGCCATGGGCAATCTGAGCCGTCTCTATGATTACGGCCTCGGTACCAAGGCAGACGCAAAGGAGGCGGTTCGCTGGGCCGCAGCCAGCATCGAGGGCGGCGACCCGGCCAAGCTGGAAGAATTGCGAACGCAGCCCAACAACTTCACGCCGGCGTTCCGCAAGGAAATGCAGGCGCTGCTTAAGGACCGCGGCTACTATGGTGGACCGATTGACGGCGACTTCGGTGCCGCCACTCAGCAGGCGATCGAGCGTCTCGCACGCAAATCGTAGGGCATGAGAGGCAAGACTCGCGGATCTCGGGTTTCCATTTCTATTGCTTGTGAGAATCGGGGGACGGCAAGCGCCGAAACTTTCCAGCTACTCCTACTTGGCTGCACGAGTGGCCTGTCGCTACGCCCACACGTTTGCTTCCTGCCGGCCAGGCCCACACGGAAAATGGGGGGAATTGCCGGAAACCGACAAAAAAATCTTGCATTGGCCGCTGAGTGTCACTAGTCAGGCGCTAACGGAGAGGTGGCCGAGTGGTCGAAGGCGCTCCCCTGCTAAGGGAGTATACCGGAAACGGTATCGAGGGTTCGAATCCCTTCTTCTCCGCCACTGTTCTTTTGGGTCACAGGCGGCCCCAATTTCTTCTAAGTTTTCAGTGATTTGCGGACAGCCCTAATGATGGGGCTTGTTGCTGCTGTGACCCAGTCGTGTGACCCAGAAATGTTTTGGGACACCTCGGGCTAAGATTCCAGAAGACGATAAAGGCTGTCGGCCAGATGTCTGCCCTTCCGGGTTAGGGAGGCGACCTTTTGACATGGGTCCTCGCTGTACTCCTCCAGCCTGACCAATCCGCACCCAGGCACGTTTGCCCTTTCGAAGTCTTGCTCCGGTTTAGATCAATACCGGGCCGAGTGGGTGTATGAGAGTGAATGGCGATTAGTTACGGGGGCAGGAAGGTCCTCCGGTAGGCCCTACGACGATTGCCCGATTGGTGCAGAGGAACCCGATGGACTGATCTTCGGCCTAAAGACCTCGAAGGAAGTCAGAGATGAACTGACTGCTCTAGCGGCGGCTTATCCCAACATCTCACCGATGGAGGCTCGCCGCGAGCCCTCCAGTTTCGTTCTGCATCTTCACCCTACGCAGCCTCTTTCAGTATCCTAAGGACGCTCGCACGGCCTATTCCTACCGCGTTCACTATCTCGGCTGCTGTCTCACCCTCTGTTTTCAGCTTCAGCTTCAGCATCTCTCTCTCTCTCTCTCTCTCTCTCTCTCTCTCTCTCTCTCTGCTTGGCCGGCATCATCCGTCGTCCGAGATCTCTGCGGGCGGTGTCCGTCGATTGATGTTCTCTTCCTGCGGGTGCAGGTCCACGATTCTCGCAGAACCAGAATCAAGGATGCGTTTCGTTTGCGAATCTCGGCATTGATTCTGATGAATCTTTGGATTGCGAACGGTCCGTCCTGTTCTCATTTCCTGGAGCGAATGCTGTTTTAGCCGCTCCCTGCGGAGGTGGAGTCGGTGTTTGTGGCCATCCTTTCCCCTATTTTGGGCAGCTTTCTGCCTCTTTCTGAAACAGGCTGCGTGTGTTTCCCTTACGCTAAACCCCTGCCACCAAAGGCTTTTCTTAATGCTTTGTTAATTTTCTTCCGGGGTCTGCGGCGATTTTGTGTCGTTTCAGCAACAGGGTTCGGCGAAGGGCGATGCAAAGCACGTGATCTCGCTAGTTGGACGTTGCGCCGATGATCCGGTCTTGTATTTTCAACTCCGGAAGCAAGGGCGGTTGATCGTCCGACTTCTTGAACGTTGGGGATGGGGCAGGGAAAGCTGTCCTTCAGCAAAATACCCAGACCCGTTTGAAACTTTTGACTGGAGGTCAGAAATGAACATCAAGAGCCTTCTTCTCGGCTCCGCTGCTGCTCTCGCAGCAGTATCCGGCGCACAGGCAGCCGACGCAATCGTCGCAGCCGAGCCGGAGCCCATGGAATACGTTCGCGTTTGCGACGCTTTCGGCACTGGCTACTTCTACATCCCGGGCACCGAAACTTGCCTCAAAATCGGCGGCTTCATCCGTTTCCAGACCTCGTTTGGTGACAACGCCTCGCAGAGCCGTTACAACCAGGCGAACCATGACTTCCTCGACAACGGCGGCCCGAACTATTCCACGTCTGACTGGGATGCCTTCTCGCGCGCTTACATCTCGTTCGACGCCAAGAGCGACACCGAGTACGGCACGCTCACCGGCTTCTTCGCTGCTGAGTTCAACGCCGACAACGACACCGACTCTGGCGACAGCGACTTCATCGACGTTGATGAAGCCTACATCCAGCTCGGTGGCCTCAAGGCTGGTTTCTTCTACAACTGGTGGGATAAGGGCCTGAACGGCGAAACCGACACGCTCGGCAACGTCACCGAGTTCAACTCGATCGCCTACCTCTACGACGGCGGTTCGTTCCAGGCCGGTATCTCGATTGACGAGCTCGAAGGCTGGTCCACCAAGGCAAACGGCATCGGCGTCTCCGGTATCGTTTCGGCTTCGGTCGGCGGCGTTTCGTTCGACTTGCTCGGCGGCTACGACACCGAATGGGAAGAAGGCGCGATCCGCGCTCTGCTCTCGGCTGACCTCGGCCCGGGCGTCTTCCAGCTCGCTGGTATCTGGGCTTCGAACCCGAACACCTACTGGGCTGAATCCGAGTGGACCGTTGCAGCTTCTTACCGCTGGAACGCTACCGACAAGCTCGCCATCACCCCCGGCGTTCAGTACTTCGGCAGCCTGCAGGACTCGTTCACCGACTTCGGTAGCGACGACATGTGGCGCGCTGGCGTAACGGTTGACTACAAGATCACCGAAGGCCTCGCGACCCGCGTTTCGGTTCAGTATGAAGATGCTGACAACAGCGACGACCAGGTATTCGGCTTCGTCCGTCTGCAGCGCGACTTCTAATATCGTCTGACTTCGGTCAGGAGAGAGAAACCCGGCTTTCGAGCCGGGTTTTTTCGTTTCTGAATTGTGCAACGCTCAGCCACGCGCCGGCGACGCGACCCGGTTAAGCCGGGTGCATGCGCCCGTCGAGGTCAATGGTCGAGATGGCCCTCTGAGTGCAGCCGATCGGTGCTAGCTTGGCGCCGCAGTTGTGATGGCGGTGACAAAGGCGCTCACTGCCTGGCGAGGGCCGTCGAGGTGCAGTAGCGGTGCATGGCCTTGACCTCGTGCGGTGAATGCTACCGTTCCCGAATGTCGCTTGCACATCTCGCTTACCGTCCCTTCCGAGAGTAGCCGGGAGTGCTCGCCTCTGATAACCAAAAGCGGCATCCGGGAAAGGGCCCCATACTGCGGCCAGAGATCTGGCAACAATGTCTCAGCGGTCAGGCCAAGCAGTTGCTGCGCGATGGCTACATCAAAATCTGGCACCGGCGTGCCGTCCTCGTCGCGGTAGACCGCCTTTGCCATTTGTAGCCAATCGCGTTCGCCAAGGATCGGGAAATCGGCTCCGTGGAGTTCTTTCAGATAGCCAGGCGCCATGGACCAGCTTGTCGGCTCGCCTGGCTCCTTGTTGAGATAGTCCCGGATGGCCAGCAGGCCCTCGATTTCGATGACGGGCCCAATGTCATTGAGCACCGCGCCTGCAATGAGGCCGGGTGCAACCCCGATGAGGTGGTGCAGGATCAGCCCCCCGCGGGAAGTGCCGATAAAAACTGCACGATCAATCCCCAGATGCGTGCAGGCCGCAATGACGTCGGTTGTTTCGATTGCGATTGAGTAGTGGCTCTTGTCGTCGTCACGCTGCGAATTGCCTCGGCCGCGATAATCGAGTGAGAAGACGGTGTGTCCGCCACCGCACGGTGACGACAAAAAGATTGCGAGTTCGTGAAAATCGCGGCTGTTGCGGGTGAGGCCCGGCAGGCAGATGATCGGAACTGCAGGTGTGGGACGCACAAGGCCGTAGCTCCGCACGTAGAGTTGCAAATCATCAGCCGCGAGGAACCGATGCTCCCGAAACCCGCCTTGATTCATCGTCTGCCTGCCTCCAACCGCTAACGGCAGGATCGTAGCGGCTCGAGGTGAAAGGGCAAGGCGCGTGCATAGCGCGCATTCGCCGCGAATGGCTCGCTAACAGCGCGCTACTTGCGAACGTGGTCATCTGCCTTGTCAGTAGGGCGAGCATTGTCGCCGTGGACCGCCATAGGGCTGATACGAGTTGTCCCAGGCGCGATAGGACCGATAGCGGGCGTAGCACCAGCGCGTATGGGCATTGCCGCTGACTGCACGCGACCCATTGTAGTATCGCGGCTGACTCAGCAAACCGCCGACGATTGCGCCTGCCGCAAGCCCACCAATGAAAGCGCCGACATCATTGTCGTTGTGGTAGTGGCGGCGATAACGGTCGCGAGAGTAGCCATCCCGGTAATAGCCGTCCCGATAGTATCCGCGTCTATCGCCATCCCGGTAATAGCCGCGCCGGCCGCCGCGCTCGCAATAAGGAACGACACAACTGGGGCGGTTCTTTCGGGCTTCGCCGCGCTCGTATGGGAACTGAGCCTTTTGAATGTCAGTCGTTCGAGATACCTGCGGAGCGATCGGGAATGCATTGGCAGGCGGAACACTGCTCATTGCCGTCGCCAGAGACAGGGCGATAATGGATAAGGTCTTCATTGTGTTCACCATTTCCTTCAGGAAAGATCGAACCTTCAGAAGGGAAATGGCTTAAGCCGCCTTTTGTGCCGCCGGCGATCATCACGATTGCTTGAACGGCGGGTGGCGCGTTCGGCTATTGCCGCCCCACCCTCAGATCTTCGACGATGTCGGCGTTCTGCCCGAGCCTCGACTTGTAAACCTGATAGTTTTCCATGACCCGCTGCACATAATTGCGGGTCTCCTGGAATGGAATGCGCTCGATCCAGTCGACGACTTCGTCGATCGGTTTGCCGCGCGGATCGCCATAGCGGCCAAGCCATTCCGGAACACGGCGCGGTCCGGCGTTGTAGGCGATGAAGGTCAGGATATAGGACCCGCCAAAACTACTGATCTGTTCGCCGAGATAGTGCGCGCCAAGCGTGGCGTTGTAGCCGGCATCGCTGGTCAGCCGGTCCTGCGAATAGGCAAGGCCATAGCGGCTGGCGACGCCCTTGGCGGTACCCGGCATCAGTTGCAGCAGGCCGCGGGCATTGGCGGTGGAGATGGCTGCGGGATTGAAGGCACTCTCCTGCCGCGCGATCGCATAGGCGAGCGCCTTGCCGGAACCGTCGATATTGGCGCTTGAAGGGATCACGCCGACGGGAAAGGCGAGCGCCGCGACATCGATGCCGCGTCCGAATGCAATCTTGCCGATCTGGAGCGAAAGCTGGTGGTTTCCGGCCTTCTCGGCGCGCGCCGAAAGCAGGGCGAGTTCGCCGGGACTGTTCAGTTCTTCGGCAAGCGCACGGTAGATACTGTCGGCGCGCCAGGCATGGCCGGCGCTTTCAAGGCGGGAGATCGCCCGCACCGCCTCGCGATTTTCGAATTGTGTCCGATCGCCCGCCGACGGGGCAGGGTAGGCGACGTTCAGCGCCTTGCGGCCAAGCCGGGCGGCTGCGAGTTGACCATAGAAGGTGCCGGGGTAGCGCGCCGCATTGGCGAAATACTCGCTGGCATTGCCCGGTCCGCCGGCCTCGGCCGACCGGCCCAGCCAGTACCAGGCGCGGGAGGCGGAAAGCGGGCGGTTTGACGCATCGAGGATGCGGCGGAAATGGCGAGCTGCGATCGCCGGATCTTCCATGCCGCGTAGTGCATACCAGCCGGCGTGGAATTCGGCATCGACGATATCGGTCGCCTCCGTGGCCATATGACCGGCCGCGATCCGGTAGGCGCCCTTGAAGTCGCCGGCGTCGAGCAGGCCTCGGCTGACAACGCGTTGCTCGATCCACCATTCGCTAGGATTGACGAGCACCCCTCTGTCCCTTGGCATACGGGCAAGCAGCTTGGCCGCTTCCTCGTACTTCTTCTGTTTGCGCAAGGACTCGATCTGAATGAAGAGATAGGCGGGATCCTTGCGCCAGGAAGGATCGACCGCCGCGATCAGCGCATCTGCCTTGTCGTTGCCGCGGCTGACTGCTGCCCAGGCACGATAGAGCGACTGCGCCTTGCCGAGATCGCCAAAGCGTTCGGCCTGTTCGACGCGATTGCGGTAGAGGAGCATGGCCATGCGCCGCTGATGATCGGCGGGTGTTAGTAGACTGGAGAACTCCGCGAGAATCCGGGTCTCGATATCCTTGTCGAGCGCGTCCCGTTGCCAAATTCCGAGCAACCGTTTCGCCGCTGCTTCCGTTTGTCCCTGGGCGACAAGGGCACGAGCCAGGATGAGGGTTCCCTCGGTTGTCTCGGGCTGCGTGTTGCCAAAGGCGTCAAGGACGTCCGGCGCCGGCGGGTTTTCGCGATAGAGCGCCCGCTCCGAATTGGCGCGCAGGGATTTCAGGCCGGGCCATCCCTGAAGTTCGCGCTGGGCATCGGCGATCTCAAAGGAAGGAATGCCGCGCTGGCCGGAAACGGCAATCGCCCAGGTCAGGATGTGACGGTCGAGTGCATCGCGGCTCATGGCATTGCGCACGGAAATCGCGGTCGCCGGCTGCCGGTTGGAGAGGGCGTCGAGGCCCGTCTTCAGATCGCTGTTGACCGGGGTGACGATCGCCGGAATGGCATTGGTGGTTTCGTCGACGGCAACCTGCGCGGCCTTGTTCGATATGTCGGGTTTATGCGCCGGAACCGGTATCCGTTCCGGCGTTTCGGAACTGAAGGCCGGCGATGTGAGCAACGCAGCGCCGACGATGGCGGCGACAGGCAGAAAATTTGATCCGCGCATCAAGAGGCCGTGTTCCCCGTGTCTCACATTCAGCTGCCGCCGGATTGTCTGAGGCAAGACTAGCGGCCAATATTGATCATGGCAATCGCACCACGCCGCCCCAGGCCTATGGCGGAGCGGGACCATTATGCGGGCCGAACGTCAAGCTTTTGCATGAAAACCGGCGTGAAATGCCGTGTCACGACGCTTGCCGCAGCCCCCTCACATGATTATGGTGCGGCAGTTTTTTAACCGTCGATTACGGCCAAAGCATGAGTGCATTTTGCGTCTTTGCGCCGTCAGGAGTTGTGCATGTTCAAGGGTTCCATTCCCGCTCTCGTAACACCGTTCACCGCCACCGGCGCGGTGGATGCGGATGGTTTCGTCGCGCATGTGGAATGGCAGATAAAAGAAGGCAGCCATGGTCTCGTGCCGGTCGGCACCACCGGCGAGTCTCCGACCCTTTCCCATGACGAGCACAAGAAAGTCGTCGAGCTCTGCATCGAGGCGGCGGCCAAGCGGGTGCCGGTGATCGCCGGCGCCGGCTCCAACAACACGACGGAAGCAGTCGAGCTCGCGCAGCATGCCGAAAAGGCTGGTGCCGATGCGATCCTCGTTGTCACGCCCTATTACAACAAGCCGACGCAGAAGGGCCTCTTCGCGCATTATGCCGCGATCGCCGAAAGCGTGAAGCTGCCGATCGTCATCTACAACATCCCCGGCCGGTCGGTCGTGGATATGAGTGTCGAGACCATGGCGGCGCTTAGCAAGGCCTATGCGAATATCATCGGCGTCAAGGATGCGACCGGCAAGATCGAGCGCGTTTCGGAACAGCGCATGGCCTGCGGTCCGGATTTCGTTCAGCTCTCCGGCGAGGACGCGACCGCGCTCGGCTTCAATGCCCATGGGGGCGTCGGCTGCATTTCCGTCACGGCCAATGTGGCGCCGCGCCTCTGCGCCGAGTTCCAGGAGGCGACGCTTGCCGGTGAATTCGCCAAGGCGCTTGCCTATCAGGACAAGCTGATGCCGCTGCACAAGGCGATCTTTATGGAGCCCGGCCTTTGCGGCGCGAAATATGCGCTGAACCGCCTCGGCCGGATGAGCCGCACCGTGCGCTCGCCGCTGCTGTCGACGCTGGAGCCGGCAACCGAGGTGGCGATCGACGCGGCGCTGAGGCATGCAGGATTGATGAACTGATGGCACCCAAAGGAAGCCAGCGCACGGTCAACAAGGTTGTGGCGGAAAACCGAAAGGCCCGCTTCAACTACGAGATCGTCGACACCTACGAGGCCGGTCTGGTTCTGACCGGCACCGAGGTCAAGTCGTTGCGCGAAGGCAAGGCCAACATTGCTGAATCCTATGCGACGGACGAAGGTGGAGAGATCTGGCTGATCAACTCCTATCTGCCGGAATATCTGCAGGCGAACCGCTTCAACCATGAAACCCGGCGGCGGCGGAAGCTGCTTCTGTCGAAGCGCGAGGTCAATCGTCTGCAGGGCGCGGTCAATCGCGAAGGAATGTCGCTGATCCCGCTGCGCATCTACTTCAACGAGCGCGGTCGGGCCAAGCTCGAACTGGCGCTCGGCAAGGGCAAGAAGCTCCACGACAAGCGCGAGACCTCGAAAGAGCGCGATTGGAACCGGCAGAAAAACCGCCTGCTGAAGGATCGTGGCTAGAGCAATTCCAGGAAAAGTGCTAAACGGTTTTCCGTCCGGAATTGCGTAATTTCAAAGACTTAGATCACTTCAGTGTTTCGATGAGACAATGAAATGATCTAAGCGATCCTTGGTCCGCTAGATCGCCGCTTTAGATTTCGACGGGGTCCGCCACCGGTTCGGCCGTATGCCGCGGCGTGCGTTCGGAAGGCTCGCGGCCGATTTCGGCCCGCAGCGTTGCGAGGTCGATGAAGTGATCGGCCTGGCGACGAAGGTCGTCGGCAATCATCGGTGGCTGGGTGGACATTGTCGACACGACCGAGACCTTGCGGCCCTTGCGCTGCAGCGCTTCGACGAGTGTGGTGAAGTCGCCGTCACCGGAGAAGATGACGAGGTGATCGACGGTCTCGGACTGTTCCATCGCATCGATCGCCAGTTCGATGTCCATGTTGCCCTTGATCTTGCGGCGGCCAAGTGAGTCGGTGAATTCTTTGGCCGGCTTCGTCACGACCTTGTAACCATTGTAGTCTAGCCAGTCGATCAGCGGGCGGATCGAAGAATATTCCTGATCTTCAATGAGGGCGGTGTAGTAGTAGGCGCGCAGCAGGTAACCGCGTTTTTGAAAGGCTTTCAGGAGTTTGCGATAGTCAATGTCAAAGCCGAGGCTCTTCGATGCCGCGTAGAGATTGGCGCCGTCGATAAAAAGTGCGATCTTTTCGCGGGGATCAAACATCGTCTTTCCTTTTCAATGCCGGCGCATCAAATGCCCGCTGCCGGCCGATACGCAAAAATAAGTCGGTTACATTAATAATTGCTGATATTGCAAATAATGTAGGCTAGGCATTGCATTATTCCAGCAGGGCGCTCGCGAATATAGCTAGTTTTAGCAGTTGCTATAGATAGTCCACATCCCTGGAGTGCCTTTTCTACCAGGCGTTTTGGCGTCGAGGCCAATGATGCAACCAGATGTTTGCGGCTAAGGTTTTCCAGCCCATTATGATCGCATTTTATCACGAAGTGTGACGTTACGTGAGCGGCACTTGCAGGAAAAACTTGAACTTGTCTTGTTTTGATTGTATCCGGGCGGCTAATTCCAGAAATCGGAGCCGACGAGGCCGTCGCTAGACGGCCGTTCCGGTTTCGTGTCGTCAATCCGTGCAGCGGCGATGCCGCCGCGCTTCGAGCCCAAAAGGACAGGCAATGGCCCGCGTCACCGTCGAAGATTGCATCGACAAGGTCGATAACCGTTTCGAACTCGTTCTGCTTGCCAGCCACCGCGCGCGCCTGATTTCCCAGGGTGCCGCCATCACCATCGACCGCGACAACGACAAGAACCCGGTCGTTGCGCTGCGCGAGATCGCCGATGAGACGCTTTCTCCCGGCGACCTCAAGGAAGATCTGATCCATTCGCTGCAGAAGCATGTTGAAGTGGACGAGCCCGAGCCCGATCCGGCTTCGCTGCTTCAATCGGAAGCGGAAACCACCTTCACCGAAGTTGCCGAAGACGAAGATCAGCCGGAAGCGATCACGTTCGACCGCATGTCGGAAGAAGAACTGTTGGCCGGCATCGAAGGTCTTGTGCCGCCGGAAAAGAGCGACGACTACTGAGATCCTTCGCGGAACGACCGTTCCTGCGTGTTTTCAAAGCAGTGCGCCACTCGTATGATTGGCGCACTTTTTTATTGATTTCTTCTGGAGCGGGATGAGGAAAAGTGGATGCGGTTGTCCGCCCGCATCCCGCTCTACCTTATGAGAAACGATTACGTTTATGATTTAGGTCGTTTCGACCTAAAATCACCCTGATCCAGAGGACCGCTAGCGAATGATGCGCCAATACGAGCTCGTTGAGCGCGTGCAAAAATACAAGCCCGACGTCAATGAAGCCTTGCTGAACAAGGCCTACGTCTATGCGATGCAGAAGCATGGCCAGCAGAAGCGGGCAAGCGGCGATCCCTATATCTCTCATCCCCTGGAAGTGGCTGCGATCCTGACGGAAATGCGGCTCGACGAGTCGACCATTGCGGTCGCGCTGCTGCACGACACGATCGAAGACACGACCGCGACCCGCCAGGAGATTGATGATCTCTTCGGCGAAGACATCGGTGCGCTCGTCGAGGGGCTGACGAAGATCAAGAAGCTCGATCTCGTCACCAAGAAGGCCAAGCAGGCTGAGAACCTGCGCAAACTGCTGCTGGCGATCTCGGACGACGTGCGTGTGCTTTTGGTCAAGCTTGCCGACCGGCTGCACAACATGCGCACGCTCGACCACATGTCGGCGGAGAAGCGGGCCCGCATCTCCGAAGAAACGATGGATATCTATGCGCCGCTCGCCGGCCGC
The DNA here is from genome assembly GCF_058792075.1 of Ensifer sp. EB106-03-01-XG145. NCBI lineage: Bacteria > Pseudomonadati > Pseudomonadota > Alphaproteobacteria > Hyphomicrobiales > Rhizobiaceae > Ensifer > Ensifer sp. EB106-03-01-XG145. The sequence continues at coordinate 1,121,563 of NZ_JBYTEC010000001.1, forward strand.
ATGGGTATGCAGGATATGCGCGAAGAGCTCGAAAATCTCTCGTTCCGCCACATCAACCCGGAAGCTTTCGAGACGGTCACTAGGCGACTGGAAGAACTTTCCCAGCGCAACGAAGGTCTGATCAAGAAGATCGAGGACGAGTTGCGCGAACTGCTTCAGGCCGAAGGCCTGAAGGCTGCGCAGGTCAAGGGCCGCCAGAAGAAGCCCTATTCGGTCTTCCGCAAGATGCAGTCGAAGTCGCTGTCCTTCGAACAGCTTTCCGACGTCTGGGGTTTCCGCATCATCGTCGATGACATCCCGTCCTGCTACCGGGCGCTCGGCATCGTGCACACCCGCTGGCGCGTTGTTCCAGGTCGCTTCAAGGACTACATCTCGACGCCGAAGCAGAACGACTATCAGTCGATCCACACCACGATCGTCGGCCCTTCGCGCCAGCGCATCGAGCTGCAGATCCGCACGCGGCGCATGAACGATATCGCCGAATACGGTATCGCGGCCCACTCGCTCTACAAGGACGGGGAGGGGAACTCGGCGGATCAGGCCCTGTCGCCGACGTCGAACGCCTATTCCTGGCTCAGGCGCACGATCGAATCCCTCGCCGAGGGCGACAACCCCGAAGAATTCCTCGAGCACACCAAGCTCGAGCTGTTCCAGGATCAGGTGTTCTGCTTCACGCCCAAGGGGCAGCTCATCGCGCTGCCGCGTGGCGCGACGCCGATCGACTTCGCCTACGCCGTACACACCAACATCGGCGACACCTGCGTCGGCGCCAAGATCAACGGCCGCATCATGCCGCTGGTCACACGCCTCAACAATGGTGACGAGGTGGAGATCATTCGCTCGGGCATTCAGGTGCCGCCGCCGGCCTGGGAAGAGATCGTCGTCACCGGCAAGGCGCGCTCGGCGATCCGCCGCGCGACGCGCGCCGCGGTTCGCAAGCAATATGCCGGCCTCGGCTATCGCATTCTGGAGCGCACCTTCGAGCGCGCCAGCAAGACGTTTTCGCGCGAAGCGCTAAAGCCGGCGCTGCATCGTCTCGGTCAGAAGGAAGTCGAAGACGCGATCGCTGCGGTCGGTCGCGGCGAGCTCTCTTCGCTCGATGTCCTGCGCGCGGTCTTCCCGGATCACCAGGATGAGCGCGTGACGGTGAAGCCGAGCGCCGACGATGGCTGGTTCAACATGCGCAGCGCCGCCGGCATGGTGTTCAAACTGCCGGGGCTTGGTAAGGATGCGAACGGCGCAGTACAGGTCGAAGGGCCGGAAGCGCTTCCAATCCGCGGTCTCTCCGGCAATGCCGAGGTGCATTTCAGCCCCGCCGGTGCCATTCCCGGCGATCGTATCGTCGGCATCATGGAAAAGGACAAGGGCATCACCATCTATCCGATCCAGTCGCCCATCCTGCAGAAATTCGACGACGAACCGGAGCGCTGGATCGATGTGCGCTGGGATCTGGACGAAGCCAACAGCAGCCGCTTCATGGCTCGGATTGCAATCAGCGCCCTGAATGAGCCGGGAACGCTGGCCGAAGTGGCTCAGGCGATCGCGACCAGCGACGTCAATATCCGCTCACTCTCGATGGGCCGCGTGGCGGCGGACTTCAGCGAGCTGCAGTTCGATCTTGAAGTCTGGGATCTGCGCCAGCTCAACCATCTGATCACGCAGCTCAAGGAGCTTCCGAGCGTGTCCACGGTGAAGCGCCTCTTTGAATGAGCCAACCGGCGCGGCGCCTGCAGGGCCGCCGTGGCCGTCGGTTCTACATGTCGCTGCCTCAAAAACAGGCACGAGGTGCATGGCAAAGCGGCAAGGCATGCTGTGACTGCATGGCTGCCGCCTTTTCCTGGAACTGGTGGAAAAGGGACTTCTAAACTATCTTCTGTATCGGGAGGTAAACAAAGAGGTTTGCCATGTTCAATCAGTTGAAGAAGATCACCCGCGCACTGCGCGTCCCCACTCAGGAAGAGCGCGAGCTCGCCTATCTCAATAGTTCGGTCGATCGCATCGATCTCGAGTACCGTCAGCGCCAGATCGATCGCGGCCTGTTCCGCAACTACTAAGTCGATCGCGTCCCGTCTGGTGGCGGGATGCTGAAGCCATGCGTTCCGTGAATGGCTTGCCTGCGACATATGCGCGGCGCGCCGGCGGGTTGCAAGCCGCAGCCATGACGCCTATCTTGCGGCCAGCAAACAGGCGGACGCGCCGTCTTGTGCCGGTCGACGGCTCCAAGATGCGGTCATGACGGCAGAATGTTATTTAGACGCAGAAACCCGGTCACGATTTCCGAAAGGCTCCGCGCACTCCTTTGGCCGCGCAAGGGCTTTCGGCGTGGTCCGCGCTACATTACCTTGCGGATCCTGCGCCTCTCCTCGACGCCGCACTCGATTGCTGTCGGGGTGGCTGCGGGCGTAGCGTCGTCGTTTACGCCGTTCTTCGGCCTGCACATCGTCATAGCCGTCGCTCTGGCCTTCGTGTTCTCCGGCAATCTGGTTGCCGCCGCGATCACCACCGCGCTTGCCAATCCGGTGACGATCCCGATGATCCTGACCGCGTCCTATGAGTTGGGCATCGCCATCTTGGGTGTGGAAAGCGCGCACGCCGCCAGCAGCGCCGACGTGATGCGCATGGTCGAGCACCTTGACCTCTCTGCCCTTTGGGGACCGGTCTTCAAGCCGATGCTCATCGGTTCCCTGCCGCTGGCCGCCGCCGGCGCGCTGATTTCCTATCTTGCGGCCTACCACGCTGCTCGCATCTTTCAAAAGCGACGCCGGGCGCGCACCAAAGACTTCGGATCTTCCTCATGATCATTGGCATAGGCAGCGACCTGATCGATATCAGGCGGATCGAAAACTCGCTTTCTCGCTTCGGCGAGCGCTTCGTGCAGCGCTGTTTCACGGAAATCGAGATCGCCAAGTCCGAAGGCCGGAAGAATAGGGCTGCGTCCTACGCCAAGCGCTTCGCCGCCAAGGAAGCCTGTTCGAAGGCGCTGGGGACGGGTCTTGCGCAGGGCGTCTTCTGGAAGGACATGGGCGTCATCAATTTGCCCGGCGGCAAACCGACAATGAACCTCACCGGCGGTGCAGCGGAGCGTCTGGCGCAGATGCTGCCGCCCCATCACCGGGCGGCCATTCACCTAACGATCACCGACGATTTTCCTCTGGCGCAGGCCTTCGTGATTATCGAAGCGCTGCCCGTTGCCCCGGTTGAGGGAACGGTTTAGAGCATTCCGCTGGAAAACCCGGTCCGAGGCGATTGAAGGGCAGGCAGTCTGCAGCATATGAGACCGGATTGTACGCAGTTTGAAGGTGGGATCAGAACTGCGGAAGAAAGTTAAGAGCAAGCCCCGGTGAGGGCGTTGCCATGATAAAGGAAGACACTAGCGTGGCAGAAAAGACAGAAGCGAAGCAGAGCGGTCTCTGGGAAAACGTGAAGGTCGTTATCCAGGCGCTCCTCCTGGCCGTAGTCATCCGTACCGTTCTCTTTCAGCCCTTCACCATTCCCTCGGGCTCGATGATGCCGACGCTGCTCGTCGGCGACTACATCTTCGTCAACAAGTTCGCCTACGGTTTTTCCAAGTATTCGCTGCCGCTTTCTCCCGATCTGTTCTCCGGCCGCATTTTCGCCAGCGAGCCGAAACGTGGCGATATCGTCGTCTTCCGCTTCCCGCCGAACCCCGATATCGACTATATCAAGCGCCTCGTCGGCCTGCCGGGGGATCGCGTCCAGGTGCGCAACAGCATCCTCTACATCAACGACAAGCCGGTCGACCGCGTGCCGGACGGTGCGTTCCGCGCCGACGATCAGTACGACACCGGCGGAGACGTCCCGGTCTATCGTGAGACGATGGACAATGGCGTGTCCTACGACACGCTCGACCAGTTCCCGGATTCGCGCGGCGACAACACCCGCGAATTCATCGTGCCCGAAGGTCACTACTTCATGATGGGCGACAACCGCGACAACTCGGCCGACAGCCGCTTCGACGTCGGCTTCGTCCCGGCCGAGAACCTGGTTGGCCGCGCCAGCATGATCTTCTTCTCGCTCGGCAACGACACCTCGTTCCGCGAAGTCTGGAAGTGGCCGGCGAACCTGCGTTACGATCGTCTGTTCAAGGCGGTCGAATAATGAAGTCGCGGTCGCTGAGCGCGGAGGATCGGGCAAAATTCGAGACCGTGATTGGCTATCAGTTTGCTGAGAAGGAGCGCCTGGATCGGGCGCTCACCCATTCCAGCGCCCGCAGCGCCAAAGGCTCCAACTATCAGCGCCTGGAGTTTCTGGGCGACCGGGTGCTGGGGCTCTGCATTGCCGAACTTCTGTTCCAGACGTTTCGCGACGCAAATGAAGGCGAGCTGTCGGTACGGCTGAACCAGCTCGTCAGCGCCGAAAGCTGCGCCATGGTCGCCGACGATCTCGAACTGCACCAGTTCATCCGCACCGGTTCCGACGTCAAGAAGATTACCGGCAAGGCGATGATGAATGTGCGCGCCGATGTGGTAGAGTCGCTCATCGCCGCCATTTATCTCGATGGGGGCCTTGAGGCCGCCCGCGGCTTCGTGCTGCGCCATTGGAAGGATCGGGCGGTCCGCGCCGACGGTGCCCGCCGCGATGCGAAGACCGAATTGCAGGAATGGGCGCATGCCAAGTTTGGCATCGCGCCGACTTACAGGACGGACGATCGTTCCGGCCCGGATCATGATCCCCGCTTCACGGTAACCGTGGAGATCGAGGGGGTCGCGCCGGAGACCGGGATCGACAGGTCCAAGCGTGGCGCCGAACAGGTCGCCGCAATGAAATTGCTGGAACGCGAAGGCGTGTGGCGGAAAAACTCCGCCGGAAATTGACGGAAAAAATGACGGACATGGAAAAAGATACGGCCGCTGAAGGCGCGCCGACCCACTCGGGTTTCGTGGCGCTGATCGGCGCGACCAACGCAGGCAAGTCGACTTTGGTCAACCGCCTCGTCGGCGCCAAGGTTTCGATCGTCAGCCACAAGGTGCAGACCACGCGCGCGATCGTGCGTGGCATCGCGATCCACGACAACGCTCAGATCGTCTTCATGGACACGCCCGGCATCTTCAAGCCGCGGCGGCGGCTCGACCGCGCCATGGTCACGACCGCCTGGGGCGGCGCCAAGGACGCCGACGTGATCATGCTCCTGATCGACAGCGAGCGTGGCCTGAAGGGCGATGCGGAAGCGATCCTCGAGGGGCTGAAAGAAGTGCACCAGCCGAAGATTCTTGTGTTGAACAAGATCGACCAGGTGCGGCCGGAGGATCTTTTGAAGCTCGCGGCTGCGGCCAACGAGACGATCAAGTTCGAACGCACCTTCATGATTTCGGCGCTGAACGGTTCGGGCTGCAAGGACCTCATGGACTATCTCGCCGAGACGTTGCCGGAAGGTCCCTGGTACTATCCGGAGGATCAGATTTCCGATTTGCCGATGCGCCAGCTCGCGGCCGAAATCACCCGCGAAAAGTTGTTTCTGCGTCTGCATCAGGAGCTTCCCTATGCCTCGCATGTCGAAACCGAGAAGTGGGAAGAGCGCAAGGACGGATCGGTTCGCATCGAACAGGTGATCTACGTCGAGCGCGAAAGCCAGAAGAAGATCGCGCTCGGCAAGAACGGCGACGCGATCAAGGCGATTTCGACGGCGTCGCGCAAGGAGATCTCCGAGATCCTCGAGCAGCCGGTGCATCTCTTCCTGTTCGTCAAGGTGCGAGAAAACTGGGGCGACGACCCCGAGCGCTTCCGCGAAATGGGCCTCGAATTCCCGCGATAAGCTTGGGCATACGATGCCGGCAAGGGGCAAGCCGTGGGGTGGATGCCGCCTCAGTTTGCTCTGGCCTCAGCGATCTGCCGCTTTCCCAGGGCCGGGCCGATCATCTCGATACGGTTGGTCCAGATGTAGCCGGAAAACCCCGGCGGGACCAATTCCAGATCCTGCATCGTATCGATCCCGGTGGTGAAGTCGCCGCCGTGATAAGGGCCGAGCAGGATGATCTCGCTTCCGGCCGCTTTCATGCGCGCGGAGAACCGGTCGGGCCAACCCCAGAGAAAATGCGCGTAATTGCCGGGCACGATGACGAGGGTGTTCCGGCAAGCCTCCGGCATCAGTCCGGTCCAGCCATAGCCGAGATAGCGCGTTAGGCACGCCATCGTCGACGTCCGGTCATAGCCGCGCATCCCTTCCACGCGCTTCAGAGTCTCGCGAGTCGGTTCCTCGCCGCCATAGACCCCGAACATAGCCTGCCGCCATTGCGGCCGCGCTTCGATCAGCGTTGCGAGTGCCGCGCCCTCCTCGGCGCGCCGGCTCTTGAAGTTGACGAGAAACTTGCGGTCGGGCAGGGCAGCCAGCACCTCGTCCAGCGTCGGCATCTGGCCGACGCCCTTTCCGCGGAAGGGGAAGGTCTTGCCGCCATCGGCCGTATAGCCGTAACCGATATCGAGAGACTTCAGCGTCGCCATCGGCGTTTCCTCGGTAACGCCCTTGCCTTCGGTCCGGCAGTCGAGCGTCCAGTCGTGAAAGACGGCGAACTGTTTGTCTGGCGTGAGATGCACGTCGAGTTCGACGACATCAGCGCCCGCATCGAAGGCAGCCCCCATCGAGGCGATCGTATTTTCGAGATAGGGATGCTGTGGCGGATCGATGATCGTTGCAGTGCAGGTGTCGTTGCCGACATTGGCCTTCGGATAGGTTTGGTGAACGCCTCGGTGTGAGAGCAGCTTCGCCGAGCCTGCCGGTGGCGTGACGAACAGCGACGTGTTCATCAGCCAGACGACGGCGGCAAACAGAACAATGGCAGCAACGAACTTCTTCATCCTGTTTCTCCTCTTCGAATCCGGATTGCTCGACATTGTGGCGTCAGGATGTTGATACACGCCTCACGTGCGTGTCGCGGATTGCGAACGATGTGTCACCCGCGCGCGCGATTGACCCTCAGCCGCGCCCTGTGAGACGTAGCTATCGCTGATTTTGCGATCCGGAGAAAAGAGATGCCGCAGCTTGTCGAAGGAAAATGGGTCGAGGGCGACGTTGCGGCCAGCGAGATGAAAGGCGGTGCATTCTACCGGGAGCCGACGCGCTTTCATCGCTGGATCACGCCGGACGGGAGCCCAGGGCCGGATGGCCAGCCGGCTCTGCCGGCCGAGGCGGGGCGCTACCGCCTGTTCGTTTCCTATCTCTGCCCCTGGGCCTCGCGCACGATTGCCTTCCGCAACCTCAAGGGATTGCAGGAGATCATCGGACTTACGGTGACCAACCCGGTGCTCGGTGAGGATGGCTGGACCTATGACGAGCCGGTCGATGCCGGCGAGCGCGTCGGCAAGATCCGTTTTCATCATGAACTCTATGTGGCGAGCGACCCGACCTATACCGGCAAGGTCTCGGTACCGGTTCTCTGGGACATGCGCGAAGGGCGGATCGTCAACAACGAGTCCGCCGACATCATCCGCATCCTGAACTCAGGCTTTGATCATCTGACCGGCAACCGGCTCGATTTCTATCCGGAGGCGTTGCGTGGCGAAATCGATCGCTGGAATGGCCCGATCTACGAGCGGGTCAACAACGGCGTCTATCGATCCGGCTTTGCAAAGACGCAGGAAGCCTATGATGAGGCGGTGTCGAGCCTGTTCGGCATGCTCGACGAAGTCGAGGCACACCTCGCGGTCAACCGTTATCTCGCAGGCGAGTACCTGACCGAGGCGGACATCCGCTTGTTCGTCACCCTGATTCGTTTCGATGCGGCCTATCATGGCGCCTTCAAATGCAACATCCGCCGGATCGAGGACTACCCGGCGTTGTCGAACTATCTGCGCGAAATCTATCAATGGCCGGGTATCCGCGAGAGCGTGCGCATCGATCATATCAAACGCGGCTACTACGGCATTGCCCACATCAATCCGACCCGCATCGTTCCTGCCGGCCCGATGCTGGATTTCGATCGCCCGCATGATCGTGCTCGCTTGCGAGGGCGCGGAGTCGTTGGCGCATAGCCGCGTTTCCTCATTTGCTAAGGAAACAAATCTATGAGGGGCCATAGAGAACCCATTGCCAATCGATGGAAGCTTCCTAAATTAATGGAAGTTCTGATGGATAGGAGCCCGATGGCGGCTGGCCTGACGAATTTCCGGCGGGGCAAGCACAAGGATCCTGACGCGCCCGCTGGATGCCCGTGACGCCACGCCCGAGCCGGTTCTCGCCGCTTCCGGACGTGCTCGCGTCTGTTCGCCATGCGCGCTCACGCAACCCCCGGAAGCCCCGAAAGAGCCGGCCCTTCGCATCTCTCGTGCGCCAGGACACGTATGTAGGTCTGGTAGGGGTGAGATATGAATGCAGCATTGTTGACTTTGCTTCGCCGTCTGGTGCGCAACGGCAATCTGACGGTGACTTTTTCTTCCGGCGAACAGGTCATTTTGGGTGACGGCACCGGAAAACCGGCATCAATCCGCATCGTCGACGCGGAGGCGGAGAATGCGATCGTCCGGGACCCGGGCCTTCGCTTTGGTGAAATGTACATGGATGGGCGCGTCGTCATCGAAAGAGGTGACATTTTCGACGTGCTTTCGATCGTGAAGGCGAACGGCATCGAGAATGCGGCAAATGCCACCAACACGATCACAGGCCTGTGGCATGTGCTGCGCCAGCAGTTGGTGAGCCGCATGCCGGTCAATCGCAACCGGAACAACGTCGCCCATCACTACGATCTCGATCGCAATCTCTTCAACCTGTTCCTCGACGAGGACTGGCAATATTCCTGCGCCTATTTCCAGCCGCGGGGAATATCGCTCGACGCAGCACAGCTCGCCAAGAAGCGGCACATCGCCGCGAAGCTTCTGCTGGAGCCGGGGCAGAAGGTGCTGGAGGTCGGTTCCGGCTGGGGCGGGATGGCTATGTATCTGGCCGAATCCTCCGGAGTCGAAGTCACGGGCATCACGCTCAGCGAGGAGCAGCTGAAGGTTTCCCGTGATCGTGCCGCCAGGCGCGGGCTTTCCGATCGTGTCCGCTTCGAACTGCAGGACTACCGCACCCTTGAGGGCCGGCAGTTCGACCGCATCGTCTCCGTCGGCATGTTCGAGCATGTCGGCATCGGCAATTACGGAAATTTCTTCAACAAGATGAAGGAGTTGCTGACGCCGGAAGGCGTCATGCTGCTGCATTCGATCGGCCAGGTCTACAAGCCCTGGGCGACCAACCCGTGGATCGAAAAGTACATCTTCCCCGGCGGTTATATTCCCGCTCTCTCCGAGGTTCTGCCGTCGGTCGAGCGTATGCGGCTGCTGGTGAAGGATGTCGAGATCCTGCCGATGCACTATGCCTGGACCTTGCGGGCCTGGCGGGAGCGTTTCGTCGCGCGCCGCGAAGAGGCGGTAAGGCTCTACGACGAACGCTTCTTCCGCATGTGGGAGTTCTACCTGGCGGCTTCCGAAACGGCCTTCCTCTACGACAAACACTTCATCTTCCAGCTTCAGCTCTCGCCTTCTCTCGATGCCGTGCCGGTCACGCGCGGCTACATCGAGGAGCGGGAGCGGCAATTGATCGAGTTCGAGAAGCGTCGGCCGCCGCTCGAACCGGTCAACAATTGGGACGAGGCGCCGGCGGAAGAACACATCGAACCGGCTGCGATCGCGGTCTGATGCAAGGGCCATCCCTGTCGCTATAGGTCGACACGGGATGGCCATCCCCCATCTTCTGTGGAGTTCGGAATTTCCTCCGAAGGCCTTCACTTGGCCTCGAAGCCCTGCGCCTTTATGGTCGCCGACCAAACGACTGCCTGTTTCCGCGGATCATCTCCGATCCAAGGACAAAACGTGCAGGGCTTCCAAGCGCTGCAGGAAAGACGGAATTCCCATGGCCAACCCCGCTAAATCCATCGCCGCCATTATTGCCAGCGAAATCAAGGCAGCACCTTCGCAGGTTAAAGCCGCTGTCGAGCTGTTGGACGAGGGGGCAACTGTGCCGTTCATCGCGCGCTACCGCAAGGAAGTGACCGGCGGCCTAGACGACACGCAATTGCGTATGCTGTCGGAGCGGCTGACTTACTTGCGCGAACTCGAGGCGCGTCGGGCATCGATCCTCGAGTCGATCCGCGGGCAGGACAAGCTGTCGGACGAACTGGAAGCCAAGATCGCTGCCGTCGAAACCAAGGCGGAACTCGAAGACATCTATCTGCCCTACAAGCCGAAGCGCCGCACCAAGGCTGAGATCGCCCGCGAGCGTGGCCTCGCGCCGCTGGCGGAAGCGATCCTGGCCGATCGCTCCGTCGCGCCGGCCGATCGCGCAACGGCCTTCCTGACCGCCGAGGTGGTTGATGTGAAGGCGGCGCTTGATGGCGCGCGCGACATCATCGCCGAAGGCATGACCGAAAACGCCGATCTGCTTGGCCGCCTTCGCAACCACATGAAGGGCGCCGCCTTCCTGCGCGCCAAGGTCGTCGACGGCAAGCAGGAGGCGGGCGCCAAGTTCTCCGACTATTTCGACCATTCCGAGCGCTGGGCGACGACGCCCGGTCACCGGGCGCTGGCGATGCTGCGCGGTTGGAACGAAGAGGTTCTGTCCGTTGATATCGTCGTCGATCAGGACGACACGTCGCCGGTAAAGCCGGTCGAGCGCATGATCGCCGCCGCCTACAATGTCGGCGCCCATCTGCCGGGTGACAAATGGCTGGCCGAGATGATCGGCTGGACCTGGCGCGTGAAGCTCTCCATGTCGCTGTCGCTCGACCTGATGCGTGAACTGCGCGAGCGTGCCGAAGAGGAGGCGATCCACGTCTTCGCCCGCAACCTCAAGGACCTGCTGCTTGCCGCGCCTGCGGGATCGCGGGCCACGATGGGCCTCGATCCGGGCATCCGCACCGGCGTCAAGGTCGCGGTGGTCGACGGCACCGGCAAGCTGCTCGAAACGACGACCGTCTACCCGTTCCCACCGAAGAACGACGTTCGTGGCACGCAGGCCGAGCTCGCCTCGCTGATCCGCAAGCACAAGGTGGAGCTGATCGCGATCGGCAACGGAACCGGCAGCCGTGAGACCGAAAAGCTCGTTGCCGACATGCTCCTGCAGCTGCCGGCGCCGAAGCCGACCAAGGTCATCGTTTCCGAAGCCGGCGCCTCGGTTTACTCGGCATCTGAAACGGCCGCCTTGGAGTTCCCCGGCCTCGACGTTTCGCTGCGCGGTGCAGTCTCGATCGCCCGCCGCTTGCAGGATCCGCTGGCCGAGCTTGTGAAGATCGAGCCGAAGTCGATCGGCGTTGGCCAGTACCAGCACGACGTCGACCAGTCGAAGCTCAGCCGCTCGCTCGATGCGGTGGTGGAAGACGCGGTGAACGCCGTCGGCGTCGACGTCAACACGGCGTCGGCACCGCTGCTTGCCCGGGTGTCCGGCCTCGGCAAATCCTCGGCCGAGGCGATCGTCGCGCATCGTGACGCGACCGGGCCGTTTGGAAGCCGCAAGGAACTGTTGAAAGTGCCGCGGCTCGGCGCGCGCACCTTCGAACAGTGCGCAGGCTTCCTGCGCATCCCGAACGGCAAGGAGCCGCTCGATGCCTCCTCCGTCCATCCGGAAGCCTATGGCGTCGCCAAGAAGATCGTGGCCGCCTGCGGGCGCGACGTGCGCGCTCTGATGGGCGACAGTGTCGCCCTGAAGCAACTCGACCCACGGACCTTCGTGGACGAGCGCTTCGGCTTGCCGACCGTCAAGGACATTCTCGCCGAACTCGAAAAGCCGGGCCGTGACCCGCGCCCGAGCTTCAAGACCGCGACCTTTGCCGAGGGCATCGACGACATCAAGGACCTGAAGGTCGGCATGCAGCTCGAGGGCACCGTCACCAATGTCGCGGCTTTCGGTGCCTTCGTCGACATCGGCGTCCACCAGGATGGCCTCGTCCACGTGTCTCAACTCGCGGACCGTTTCATCAAGGACCCCCATGAAGTGGTGAAGGCCGGGGATGTCGTGACTGTCCGCGTCACCGAGGTGGATGTCGCCCGCAAGCGCATCGGCCTGACGATGCGGAAGGATGGTGGCGCTGAGTCAGGCCGCGAGGCCCGTGGCAGCGCACCGAATGGCGGCAACCGTGGCGCGCCCACGCGCCCGCAGAAGCCGCAAGCGCCGTCGCAGGGCGCCTTTGGTGCGGCCCTGATGGAGGCGATGAAGCGCAAATAGCGGCTTCGGCATCGGTTCTACAGCGCCACGCGTCATTGCGACGCGCGGCGCCCCCGATGGATGGTCTATAATTTAGATAATTGTAATAATCGCGGCTTTCCGCCATACTCTCTCCATCGTGGCAACTGCGCTGTTTTGTGAGCAGTGCGCCGATGGAGCAGCCGGATTTACGGCGGAAAAGGTTAGCGGAAACTCCTCCTCCGCCGGGCATCCGGTGAAAGGAGTTGCGTGATGGTACGCAAGGTGATCCGCGGCTTCGCGCTGGCCGCCCTTCTGGCAGCCGGGGTGACGGCGCGCCCGGTCCCCGCAGTTTCGCAGGCCCCGATAAATTGCGCGAACCGATCCGAGGTGATCGAGTTTCTGGCGCGGCAGTATCGGGAAAAGCCAGCCGCGACGGCGCTCATCAATCCTCAGGCGATCCTGGAAGTCTATGCGGCCGACAACGGCAGCTGGACATTGATCGTCACGGACGTCAACGGCCGTAGCTGCGTCATCCTTGCCGGCAAGAGTTGGGAAGCTCTGCCGCCGCTGCCGATTCCAAAAGCATAATCGGCGCGCCGTTCTGTCCGCTTCCGCCCCTCCCGTGGACCGAGGCCCCTCAGAGGGGCCGGCCGATGCTGGAATAGGCAAAGCCGTGTTTCACGACCTCGTCCTGGCGATAGATGTTCCTGAGGTCGACGAGAATGGGTGTCTTCATCGCCGACTTCAAGCGGCGGAAGTCAAGCGCGCGGAACTCGTTCCATTCCGTTACGATCACCAGCGCATCCGCTTCGTTGGCCGCCTCATAGGGATCGCTGGCATAGTCGATGCCGTCGATGATCTTCTTCGCGTTCTCCATGCCTTCCGGGTCGTAGCCGATAATGTGGGCGCCGGCATCCCGCAGCGTCTGCACGATGGCGATCGCCGGACTGTCGCGCATGTCGTCGGTGTTCGGCTTGAAGGTGAGGCCGAGGATCGCGATTTTGTGGCCGCGCACGTCGCCGCCGGCAGCCGCAATCACCTTGCGGCCCATTGCCCGCTTGCGGTTGTCGTTGATCGCAACGGTGGTCTCGACGAGCCGGACGGGCGCGTCATGGTCCTGCGCGGTCTTGACCAGTGCCAGCGTGTCCTTCGGGAAGCACGAGCCGCCGTAGCCGGGGCCGGCATGCAGGAACTTCGAGCCGATGCGGCCGTCGAGGCCGATGCCGCGGGCGACGTCCTGGACATTGGCGCCGACCTTTTCGCAGAGGTCGGCCATCTCGTTGATGAAGGTGATCTTCATCGCCAGGAAGGCATTGCCGGCATACTTGATCAGTTCGGAGGTGCGGCGCGACGTGAAGACGAGCGGCGACTGGTTGAGATAGAGCGGCCGGTAAACCTCGGTCATGACGTCACGCGCCCGCGCATCATCGTCGACAACACCGATGACGATCCGGTCCGGCCGCTTGAAGTCCTCGATCGCCGCACCCTCGCGCAGGAATTCCGGATTGGAGACGACGGCGAAATCGGCGTCAGGATTGGTTTCGCGAATGATGCGCTCGACCTCATCGCCCGTGCCGACCGGAACGGTGGATTTGGTAACGATGACGGTGAACCCCTCGAGGTTCTCGGCAATCTCGCGGGCCGCCGCGTACACGTAGGAGAGGTCGGCATGACCATCGCCGCGGCGGGAAGGCGTACCGACCGCGATGAAAATGACGTCGCTGTCGGCGACGGCGGAAACGAGATCGGTCGTGAACGACAGCCGACCCGAGGCGACGTTGCTGGCCACCAGATGGTCGAGGCCGGGTTCGAAGATCGGAATACGCCCCTGCATCAGCGCGTCGATCTTGCTCTCGTCCTTGTCGAGACAGACGACGTCGTGGCCGAAATCCGCAAAACACACACCGGAAACGAGGCCTACATAGCCGGCGCCGATCATTGTGATTTTCATAGGCTCTTTCCTTTGTTGTCTGGCGAGCTCTTGTCCGCGAACGCTGAAACCATGCTGGTTTGCACGTATCTATGCCTGCGAGGCCGAGGATCCGGCTTTCCCGCCAACATTGTAGTATTCCTCATACCAGGCGGCAAAGCGCGCCACGCCTTCTTCCACCGGGATTGAGGGTTTGAAATCTGTCAATGCCTCCAGAAGATCGGGGGAGGCATAGGTGCGCGGCACGTCGCCCTGCTGCATCGGCAGCATGTTGCGCAGTGCCGGTTTGCCGACGGCCTTCTCGACCGTTTCGACGAACGTCATCAGTTCGACCGGCTGGCCGCCGCCGACGTTGACGACGCGGAACGGTCCTTGGCGCGACAGCGTGTCCTCGGCCTTCTCGGATGGCACGCGGTTCTCTTCTGCCGGGGCCACATGCGAGAGCCTGAGGATACCTTCGACGAGGTCGTCGATATAGGTGAAGTCGCGGCTCATACGGCCTTCGCCATAAATGTCGATCGGCTGTCCCTTGTGGATGGCATCGACGAATTTGAACAGCGCCATATCAGGCCGCCCCCAGGGACCATAGACCGTGAAGAAGCGGAAGGCAGTGGTTGGAACCTTGTAGAGATGGGCATAGCTGTGCGCCATCAGTTCCATCGATTTCTTGGTGGCGGCATAGAGCGTCATCGGCTCGTCGGCGCGATCGGTCTCCGCAAACGGGATCTTCTCGTTGGCGCCGTAGATCGAGGACGTCGAAGCGAGCATCAGGTGTCTTGGGCCGAGTTCCCGCGCCAGCTCCAGGATGTTCCACGAGCCGATCAGGTTGGAATCGACATAGGCCTTGGGATTTTCAAGGCTGTATCGGACGCCGGCCTGGGCCGCGAGGTGGATGATGACCTCGGGCTCGGCAATCTCCGCCGCATGGTTGAGCGCTGCCCGATCCTCGAGCATGCCGACGACAGCCTTGAAGCCGTTCGAACGCGCCAGGATCTCATGCCGGCGCTGCTTCAGCGTCACGTCGTAATAGGGGGTCATGCCGTCGAAGCCGACCACGAAATGTCCTTCGTCGATCAATCGCTTGGCGAGATGAAAGCCGATGAAGCCCGCGGTGCCGGTGATGAGGTAGCGCACGACCATGTCCCCAGATTGTGTTGTCAGGGCGTTCTTACGAAGAAAGCCGGGCAATGGAAAGTCGAAACCATCACTCCGACGGTTGGCCCAGTCCCTGTTGCAGGGCGGAGAGGACCGACATTGCGTGCCCCGCATATTGGCTGATCCAGCGGTCGTGAATGGCTTGGATCGGCAAAGCGTTCAAGTGGTTCCAGCGCTCGCGGCCCTCGCGGCGAACGAGCACGAGTTCGGCCTCTTCCAGCACCTTCAAATGCTGCATGACGGTGCAGCGATCGAGATTGCCGAATTGCTCGCAGAGCATGCCGGTCGTCTGCGGCGCGTGCTTCATGGCGTCAAGCATCTGGCGGCGCAGTCCATTGGCCAAAGCCTTGAAAACGAGGTCGTCTTTCGAATCGGTTGACATGTTATGTTTTTATAACATATTCTGTTCGGGCTCAATAGGAGGAACATCAGATGCCCTTCGAATTCCGTGTGAATGGACGGATCGATCGCCCGGTCGCCCAGGTCTTCGATGCCGTCGTCAATCCGGATCAGCTCAGTCGCTATTTCGTCACCCTTGGCGGCATCAGCGGGCCGCTGGTCACCGGCGCTACGGTCAAATGGTGGGGGGAAGTGCCGGTCCAGGTCGAGGCGGTTGAGCAGAACGAGAGGATCGTTTTTCGCTGGGACGCCATGGTCGCCAAGGGCGAGGAGCCCTACCAGACCCGCGTGGAGATGTGTTTCCAGTCGCTGGATGACGGCGCCACCATGGTGACGATCGCCGAAAAGGGATGGCGTGAGAACGAGCAGGGGCAGAAGGGGTCTTATGTCAACTGCGAAGGCTGGTCGCAGATGCTTGCCTGCATGAAGGCCTGGCTCGAATACGGCATCAACCTGCGCCAGGGCTATTACCTCAGCGAACTCTCAGGCAAGCCGGCACTTGAGCCGCAAGCCTGAGCCAGCCGGCACCGGGCTTTCCGCTCCGGATCCGGGCGCGAGATTATCGACAATCGAAACACAAACAATGAGCCGCATCGGCAGTCGTCGGGCGGCAATAGGAGATTGCGCCATGACGAAAATTACAGGCGGCATCAATATCGCGGTGAAGGTTCCCTCGCATCAATACGAAGCAGTCGTCGCCTTCTATCGCGACACGGTCGGCCTCGAACCCATCGAAGAAAAGCTGCCGGCCATCGGCTTCAAGCTTGGGCCCAACCAACTCTGGATCGACGAGGCGCCGAACTACAGCCAGGCCGAGGTCTGGCTCGAACTCTTTACCGATGACCATGTGGGCGCACTTGATCATCTCGCCGCCAGGGGCGTTGTGCGCTGTGATGCGGTGGAAGATCTCGGCGAAGGTTTTCGCGGCGGCTGGATCATGAACCCGGCCAATATCGTGCACATGGTGCGGACGCCGGACGCCTGGTAGGCGGCCGGCATTCCGTCAAGCAGGCATCAGTAGGCGGGCGGCAGGCCGCCGTTCGAAACGCTCGCCATCGGCACGCCGGCGGTTGGCTCGGTCATCGGCGGTTCGGCTTGCAGCACGACGACGCGCGAGTCGAGCGGGACGCGGCTGTAGAGATCGATGATATCGGGGTTGAAAAGACGGATGCAGCCGCTCGAAACGGCTTTGCCGATCGACCAGGCCTCGGTCGTGCCGTGGATGCGGAACAGCGTGTCGCGATTGCCCTGGAAGAGATAGAGCGCGCGCGGACCGAGCGGGTTGCGCACGCCCGGCTCCATGCCGCCGGCAAGCGGGCCATAGCGCTCCGGTTCGCGTGCCACCATGTCCTGTGTCGGCGTCCAGCGCGGCCATTCGGCCTTGCGCGCGATGCGCGCCTCGCCCTCGAATTCCAGGCCCGCCTTGCCGACGCCGATGCCGTAGCGCATTGCCATGCCGCCATCCTGGACGAGGTAGAGGAAGCGGTTCTGGGTATCGATTACGATTGTGCCCGGCGGCTCGTACGTCTGGTAGGCGACCTGTTGGCGCAGATAGCGCTTGTCGACCTTGCTGATGTCGATCGCCTCCAGCGGGAACTTTTCGCTGGGCAGCGGCCCGTACATCGCCACATAGTATGGATCCGGTCCCTTCGGCTTGGCCGGCACTGACGTGGTGACGCAACTGGCGAGCGTCGAGGTGGCGAGAAGGAGGGCGAAGAGCTGCGCCAGGCGGCCGGCGCTGTTCCGGGACACACACATAATGAAGTTTTGATCCTGCTGATTGTTTTTTTCGGGCGGGAGGCACGGCTTTTGCCGCTCTTCCGTTCTAATGTCAAAGACGGCGTCGGGGCGGCGACAGCATGTCGCAAATGAGGCAGCCAGTGAGTGTGGCCGAATGGCGACAGTCGGCCCTATCACGCTGGCTATCGCAACATCGCTTGATCCGATTTCGATCGCGGGTGTATGCCATATCCATGCAATGGAGCGATCAGGCCATTATTCTCGGCATACGGCGGCACGGCGAAAGCTCGGCCATCGTGGAGGTCATGAGCGCCGCCCACGGCCGGCATCTCGGCATGGTGCGCTCGGGCCGCTCGCGCGTCATGCAGCCGGTGCTGCAGCCGGGCAATTCGGTGGAAGTCACCTGGCGCGCGCGGCTTGACGAGCATATGGGGGAATTCCGCATCGAGCCGGTGGAACTGCGCGCTGCACGTTTGATGGAAGCGGCGACCTCGGTCTATGGCATCCAAGCGCTCGGAGCACTCCTGCGGCTGCTTCCTGAGCGTGACCCGCATCCGCATCTCTACGAGGCGCTCACCGTCATTGTCGATCATCTCGCCGATCCGGCCGATGCCGGAGAACTGTTCGTGCGCTTCGAGCTCGCGGTTCTCAACGATCTCGGCTTCGGGCTCGATCTGACGGAATGTGTGGCAACCGGCGCCCGCACCGAGCTTGTCTATGTGTCGCCAAAATCGGGCAGGGCGGTTTGCCGCTCGGCCGGGGAACGTTATGCGGACCGTATGCTGGCATTGCCGGATTTCCTCTCCGCCGAAGCACGCCGGGCTGCCGATCACGACAGCCTTGCCGCCGCTTTCCGCCTGACCGCCTTCTTCCTCCACCGCCATGTCTATGAGCCGCGCGGCCTCGACGTTTCTTCCGCGCGCGACGGCTTCGTCCATGCGGCACTCAAAGCGCTGAAAGCGCAATCCTCAGCCGCCTGATCCCCAGGAGTTATCAATGTATCAAGAACTTTATCCCGGCATGTCCGTATCCGGCATCGGCGTGCTGTCGCTCGACCGCGTCGCCCGCGACGGCGGTCTCAAGGCGATGCAGGACTTGCTGAGCGGCGAGCTGCCGGCGCCGCCGATGTCGAAGACACTGAAGTTCGGACTGAGCGAAGTCGAAGACGGCCGGGTGGTCTTCAAGGGATTTCCGACCGAGGAACATCTCAATCCGCTCGGCACGGTGCATGGCGGATGGACGGCGACGATCATGGACTCGGCGCTCGGCTGCGCGGTTTTCACCACGGTGAAACCCGGCGAGGCCTATACGACGGTGGAATTCAAGGTCAACCTCGTGCGGCCGTTGCTGCCGGGCATGGGCGAAGTCTTCTGCGAAGGACGTATCGTGCACCGTGGCCGGACGATCGCGACTTCGGAAGCCTGGCTTCGCGACGGAAACGGCAAGCTGCTGGCTCACGGCACCGAAACCTGCGCGATCTTCCCGATCGACAATCTGCGGCGTTAAGAGCAATTCCAGGAAAAGTGCGAAGCGGTTTTCCGTCCGGAATTGCGTCGCTTCAAATACCATTCCAGGAAAAGTGTGAAGCGGTTTTCCGTCCGGAATTGCGGCGTCAAATACAACTCCAGAAACAAGAAACGCCGCGCGGTAAAGCGCGGCGTTCTTCTTTGCGATCGCAGCTTTTGTCAGCCGATGCGGCCGCCGCCCTGCTTGGTCACGGCGACGACGGCCGGACGCACCGGCATGTCGTCCTTGAAGTCAGGCCAGCGGGTTGCCGGCGTCTCGTAAGTGGCAAGACCGGCGTCGCCCGGATGCTGGACGGCCAGGAAGAAGGTGTCCGACGTCGGGTTGAAACAGGGGCCGCACATTTCGGCGCCAACCGGCACGCGGAAGAAGAGCTTCGACGTGCCGCGGGCACTGCCGTCCGTGTCGATCGCCCATATGCCGTCGGTCCGGCCGGTTTCCTTCTGGTTGTTACCGTCGGTCGATACCCAAAGGCGGCCGTCGGTGTCGATGGCGCAGTTGTCGGGCATGCCGAACCAGCCGTTCTTGGTGGTCGCCGTCGAGAACGAGGCGCCAACCTCGGCAACAGCAGGATCGCCGCACTTCAGGAGCACATCCCAGCGGCTCTTCAGCGAGGCGAAGTCGCCGTCGGTTTCGGTGATCTCGACGATGTGGCCAAAAGCGTTCTTGGCGCGCGGGTTGGCGGCGTCGACTTCTTCTGCCTTGCGCTTGGTGTTGTTGGTCAGCATCACGTAGACCTTGCCCGTCCTAGGGTTCGGCTGAACGTCCTCCGGGCGGTCCATCTTGGTGGCACCGAGCGCGTCGGCGGCGAAGCGGGTGTTGATCAGCACGTCCGCCTGCGAGGCGAAGCCGTTGGCCTCGGTCAGCGGGCCTTCGCCGTGGGTAAGCGGCATCCAGGTGACGGTGCCGTCCTCGTCGAACTTGGCGACATAGAGCGTGCCTTCGTCGAAGAGGTCCATGTTGGCGGCGCGATCATCAGGGTTGAAGATGCCCTTGGTCACGAACTTGTAGACATAGTCGTAACGCTCGTCGTCGCCGGAATAGAGCACGACGCGGCCGTCCTTGTTGACGATCGATTCGCAACCCTCGTGCTTGTAGCGGCCGAGCGCGGTGCGCTTCTTCGGCACCGAGGTCGGATCCAGCGCATCGACCTCGACAATCCAGCCGAAGCGGTTGGCCTCGGTCGGCTCCTTGGAGACGTCGAAACGGTCGTAGAAGGAGGCCCATTCGTACTGGCCGCCCGGTGCGCCCAGGCGCTTGAGCTGCTTGTATTCCGGGTGGTCTTCGGCGAGCTCGCCACCGAAATAGCCGTTGAAGTTTTCTTCGGCCATCATGTAGGTGCCCCAGGCGGTGACCCCGCCGGCGCAATTGTTGATCGTTCCGAACACCTTCTTTCCCGTCGGGTCGGACGGCGTCTTCAGACGGTCATGACCGGCCGCCGGCCCGGTGATCTGCATCTCGGTGTTGACCGTGATGCGACGGTTGTTCTTGCCGTCGAGAACCGGCTGCCACTTGCCGTCGACCTTGCGGATTTCGATGATCGTGCCGCCATGGGCGGCCATTTCGATGTCGACCAGTTCCTTGGTGTACTCACCGAGAACGACCTTCTCCTCCTCGACTTCCTTGCCGTCCTTCGTCACCTTTTCCTTCACGACGCTGGCGAAGGCCGGGAACATCAGCTCGGCATTGGTATATTCGTGGTTGACGACCAGGAGGCCATGGTCGGCGCTGCCCTCAAGCGGAATGAAGCCGACATAGTCGTTGTTGTAGCCGAACAGCTTTTCCTGGGCGGCGGCCGTCTGGTTCTTCGGGTCGAACTCCGGGCTGTCGGCGAAGATCTTGTCGCCCCAGCGCAGCAGGATGTCGGCATCGTAACCTTCGGCGACATGGTGCTTCTCGTCGACGCCGGCTTCGATCTCGGTGAAGTCGAAGCGCGAACCTTCCTCGGCGCGTGCTTCTTGTGCAGTCAGGAGAGCCAGCGGGCTGACCGTCGTCGAAATCGCGGCAACGGCGAGCGAGCCGCCGATGAACGAGCGGCGCGAGAAACGGCGATGGATAATGTCGCCCATCGTCGGGTTGGTGGAACAGTTGTGGCCAATGTCTTCCAGCTCTTCCCTGCGTTCCGTCAGCGTCTTGAATTCGGTCTCTTCCGTCTGGCCGAGATGCTTGTCCATGATCGGGTCTCCTGGTTGAACGATGGAAACCACCGCGCCGAGACAGCGGTGTTCATCCGCCTGTACCAGTTGCTCGGTGACAGTTCTGCGACAATTCCGTGAAGAGATTACAGTGCTCGGCCGTCTATTGCATGTTTCCTGAAATCGCCTCCGATTTAAGGACAAAGACACGCAGCAATTCAGAGTGCTACAGCGACCTTTGCTAGTCTGATAAGACGCGCGGCGCTGTAGCGATTTGGGGCGCGCGTAAAAATCTGTATGGTTGCGTGCGGTCTGTGCGTGCGACTGCCAGGGGAAAACATGTTCGAACTCTTTGCTTTTCTTGCCTTCATTCTCGCTCTTTCCGCCTTTGCCGGCGGTCGCAAGACGGCCGAGCGGCTGGGGGCCGAAATCGCCGCGCTGAAGGCGGAGGTCGCAAGGCTGAAGACCTCATCGGGCGCCGGCGTTCAGGCCGAAGCGACGACCGAAGAGCTCGCCGCCGCGCCCGAACTGCCGGTGGAACCGGAGACGGTAGAGGAGGCTGCGATCGGCCTGACGGCCGGCGCGCGCGAAGGGGCCCGGATCTTTGGCGACGCGGAGAACGCGGCGGAAGACATCGAGGGTGCCGAGACCATTGCCGCCAGCACAGAAGCGCCACAACCGGTTCCGGCTGCGCTCCGTCAGACCGAGAGCCTGGAAAGCCGGCTCGGCGCACGTTGGGCCGTCTGGGTCGGCGGCATTGCGCTCGCGCTCGGCGGTGTCTTCATGGTCAAATATTCGATCGATGCCGGCCTCCTGAGCCCGGCGGTTCGCCTGACGATTGCCGCCCTGTTCGGTCTGTTGCTGATGGCAGCAGGGGAGGTCATTCGCAGGCGCGCGGTGCCTGTCATCGCCGACGAATTCCAGAATGCGATGATCCCCGGCATCCTGACGGCTGCCGGCGCCGTCACCCTGTTCGGTGTCGCCTATGCCGCCTACGGCATCTACGGTTATATCGGCACGGGCACGGCATTCGTTCTGCTGGCCGCGATCTCGCTTGCGACCGTTGGTCTGTCGCTACTGCATGGGCAGGCGCTCGCCGGCCTCGGCCTGCTTGCCTCGCTCGCAACGCCGGCACTCGTCTCGAGCGACGAGCCGCGACCCTGGGTCCTCTTCGGTTTCCTCTCGATCGTCTGGCTTGCGACCTTGCTCGCGTCGCGGCTGCGGACTTGGACGGTAGTGCCGACCCTTGCCAACGCCGGCATCGGGCTTTGGGGGCTTGCCTATATCACTGCGACCTCGCCATTCGAACCGCTGCCGGTCGCCTTTGCGCTGTTGGTGATGACCGTCGGCATCGGCCTCGTCTGGCCAGGTGCTACGGAAGCTGCACCCGTGCCCGAAGTCCCTGAAGGTGCGGAGCGACGCGGTGCCGTTGCCGGACCATGGGAGCGGTTGTTTATCCCGCCACATGCGGCAATCTCCATTTCCGCGGCCATCGCCGCCACGGTGCTTGCGCTCCTTCTGATCAGCCCGGCGGTGGCCGCGGTCAAATATCCCGTGACGGAATTTGCTGTGGTCATTGCGGCGCTGGCGGCCTTGGGAGCCGGGCGGCCGACGGCGGTCTATCCCGCCGTGCTTTCGGCCGTCGGGGCAGTGGCCGGCGTTTGGAGCCTGACGGCGCTGAGCGGTGTGCTCGCCTATCTCGATCCCTCGCTGGCCGACGCTCTGCCGACGATCGTGCTGCCCGGCCGCACTGCCATGATCACGGCGATGCTGCTTGCGGCGCTGTTCGTGGCGCTCGGCGGCTTCGTGCTGTCGCGCCGCCTCGTCACCCATCCGCACTATTCGACCCTCTGGGCCGGCATCGCCGCCGTTGTCCCGATCGCGCTGACGGCCATGTCGTTCCTGATGACAGGCAACTATGCCTTCGATCTGCCGCACGGCCTGTTCTCGCTCTTCGCCGGAGCCGCGCTGCTCGCGCTGGCGGACTGGCTCTACCGCCGCGGCGGCGAGGCGGAGGCGCGCGATATCGCGGCTGGATTGCTGGTCGCCGGTTCGTTCGCGTTCTTTGTCCTTGCCCTTCATGCCTGGACCGATGGGCTCGTCACCACACTTGCGATTGCCGTGCTCGGAACGGCCTATGCGCTCGCGACACGCATCCGCGCCTGGCCGATCCTGCCCTGGATGACCGGTGCTGCGGCTGTGGTCGTTCTCGGGCGCATCGCCTGGGAGCCGACGATCGTCGGTGCCGGCAATCTCGGCACCACGCCCGTCTTCAACGCGCTGCTGCCGGGCTACGGTATTCCCGCCGCACTGCTTGCGGGCTCCGCCTATTTCCTCAGATCCTGGCCGAACATACGGGTACGCAACCTCCTGCAGGCGCTCGCCAGCCTTTTGGTGCTCTTGACGCTCGCGATCCTCGTGCGCCATGCGATGAACGGCGGCGTGCTCGACAGCGCAGTACCGACGCTCGGCGAGCAATCGATCTATACCCTGCTGGCGATCGGCGCCTCGGCGATCTTCATGAGCCTCGACATGAAGTCGCCGAGCCCGGTCTTCCGCTATGGCGGCATGGGCCTCGGCGTGCTTTCGATGTTGTCGGTGCTTTCGGCGCATCTCCTCGGCCTCAACCCTTACTTCAGCGGCGAGCTTCTCGGTCATATCCCGTTCTTCGATCTCCTGCTGATCGGCTATCTGCTGCCGGGGCTCGGCTATGCGGGGCTGGCCTGGTATGCGCGCGACAAGCGGCCGTTGCCCTATGTCATGGCGCTTGCGGTCAGCGGCGCGGTGCTGGCCTTCGCCTGGGCGAGCCTCACGGTCCGCCGCGCATGGCAGGGAGAAAACATCGCGGATTGGAAGGGCTTCCTGCAGGGAGAGACATATACCTACTCGGTCGTCTGGTTGCTGCTCGGCGTGCTGCTGCTTGTGCTCGGTTCGCGTTTCCATGCCAAGAGCATTCGCATCGCTTCGGCCGTTCTCGTCTTCGTCGCTGTCCTGAAGGTGTTCCTGATCGACATGTCCAACCTCGAAGGTTTCCTGCGGGCCCTGTCCTTCATCGGCCTTGGCGGGGTATTGATCGGGATAGGGCTCTTCTATCAGAAGATCCTGTCCGGTGTCGGCGTCGCATCGACGGCGCCGACAGATCCTGCCGAACAGCAATAGGACGTCATGACACATATTTCGAAACTGGCGGCAGCCTTCGCGCCGCATGAGGATCTCGCCGCGGTGCTGCTGCCGCATGCCTTTGCCGCCGATGACGGCTCGCATGATGCCGCGCATCTGATCCGCGTCTGGAAGAATGCTGCGCGCATCCACGCGGAGGAGGGCGGCGATACGCGTTCGCTCGCCGCCGCCGTCCTGCTCCATGATTGCGTCTCGGTCGAGAAGAACTCGCCCTTGCGCACCCAGGCATCACGTCTGGCGGCGGAGAAGGCGACCGGCATTCTGCAGGAACTCGGCTGGGGTACGGGAGAGACCGGCGCCGTGGCGCACGCCATCCTGACCCACAGCTTCTCCGCCAACATTGCACCGGAGACGCTGGAGGCGAGGATTCTTCAGGATGCCGACCGGCTGGATGCGATCGGTATGGTCGGCGCCGCCCGCTGCTTCTATATCGCCGGGCGCATGGGCAGCGGTCTCTATGACCCGCTCGATCCGCTGGCGGAGGCAAGGGAACTCGATGACAAGGCGTTCGCCATCGATCATTTCGAGACCAAGCTGTTCCGGTTGGCCGATGGCTTCAAGACCGAAGCTGGCCGCCGATTGGCGGCGGAGCGCGAGGAGCGCCTGCGCGACGTGCTTGCCATGATGCTCGATGAAATCTAATTCTTTCAAGATATTGCCGCTATCCCGTGAATCGGATCGTCAGGCGCTTGAATCTATTTTTGAACATGAAGGAATTGTCCATGAAGGTGACCGGTCTCAACATTCATCCGCTGAAAAGCGGCCGCGCCATCGCCCGTGAGACGGTTACCGTCAACCTCGATGGCGTCGAGGGCGACCGGCGCTTCATGCTGATCGAGCCGGACGGGCGCTTCATCACCCAGCGCGAATTGCAGGCGCTGGCGAAGGTCGAAGCCAGCCACATCGATGGCGGTGTGCATCTTAGGATGGGCGACCGGGAAACCTCGGTACGCTTTGATCCGGATCGCCGGCTGAACGTCCAGGTCTGGGGCAGTGAAGTCGATGCCGCCGTTTCCGACGATACGGCGGATGAGACGCTGTCCGCATGGTTCGGCCGCCCGGTCAAGCTTGCCCACATGGACGCCTCGGCCGAGCGCTTGGTCGGTGCCGAGTGGGCCGGCACCGCAGCGCCTGTCGGCTTTGCCGATGGGTTCCCGGTCCTGATCACGACGACCGGCTCGCTCGCCGATCTCAACCGGACCCTCGCCGAAAAGGGCCAGGAGCCCGTCGGCATGGACCGGTTCCGCACCAACATCCTCGTCGATTGCGACGACGCCTGGGATGAGGATTTCTGGGAAAGCGTCGAGATCGGCGGCATTCGGTTCGATCTCGTCAAGCCCTGCGCCCGCTGCATCATGACGACACAGGATCAGATCACCGGCGAGCGTATTGGCGGCAACCCGATCCAGGGACTGGCCGAAAAGCGCATGTCCTCCGATCGGCGCGTGCCCGGCGTGCTCTTCGGCTGGAACGCGGTGCCGCGCAGCGAAGGCACCCTCAAGCTTGGCGATGAGGTCAAGGTCACCGGCCGGCGCGGTGAACGCTGGCCGATGAAGGTGCGTGCTTCGGCTTAAATCGGACGCAACTCCGGACGGAAAGCCGTTTCACATTCTTCTCGGAATTGCTCCGGGCCGCATCACGCCCAGGGCGTGATTCCGAGAAGCTTGGCGCCGAGATCCGAGAGGCTGGCGGGGGAGGCATTGAGCTTTTCCCATTGGCGCGGGTCGCCGGGAAAGGCGTCACGCTTGGGGTGGTCGAGTTCCCGCCACAGCCGCACCCGTTCCTCGCGCTCGGCGACATTGTCCCATTCCGCCGGATGCATCGAGATATATTGCGCCATCCGCACACGGTCGTCGGAGTGGTTGGGGCGCACACCATGGGCGAGCAGGCTGTTGAAAATCATCAGGTCGCCCGCCTCCATCTCGATGTTGACAGTCGAGAGACCGGCCATGTCGGGGTGCATCGGGTCGCGGTCGGCAGCTTGCGTCTTCTCCCAGCTTTCGAAGTTTTCGAAGAGTTCCGGCACGCATTGGAAGCCGCCGACGTCGCCGTCCTGTTTCTTCAGGCTCAGCACGCCCTGAACGCCGATCGGCAGCGGCCGGATCGAGGTGTCGACATCCCAATGGATGAATCCGTCAGGATTACCCTTCACCTTCTTCGGCGGATTGAGGTTGGCGCGGTCAATCGTCACCCACAGATCCTCGCGATCCCAGATGTCGACGAAGGCGCCGTAGATGCGCGACTCCTGCCGGTTGTCCCAGAGATACTGGTGATTGTAGATCTCCAGCATGCCGGTGTTGTTGAGTTCCTTCATCTTGTGCTCGCGCCGCTGCGGCGCATACCAGGTCGAAGGATCGCTCGGATCCTTCTCGTCGAAGCGCCAGAGCAGATCGACGAGGCGCTCGACATTGGCCGGCGGCACCGCCTGTCTCACGATGACGTAGCCCTTGCTGACCCAATGCTGCCAGTCCGTTTCCGAAAGCACGCGCAGCGGCAGCCGCTTCTTGATGTCCTTCAGTTGTACCTCGAGATTGGCAGCCGTGGGGTGGCTGTCTCTGAGCGCCTGCATGAATGTCTCCTCGCCTTGAATGTTCGATTGGTCGATGGAGAAAGCCTAGCCTTCTGGTCGAGGCCATGTTGCACGAAGCATGCCAAAATTGATACTATTCTGGCATCGTGAGGCGAAGGCATGCAACATGAAGCCTGTTTTGCAGAAAATACCGCGGGCGACCAATGCTTCGTCGATCCTGCTCGACCGCCGCCTCGACGATTCCATTCCGTTCCAATGGCACCATCATCCGGAGTTCGAACTGACGTTGACGCTCAACTCGCGCGGCCAGCGCTTCATCGGCGACCATATCGGCGCCTATGACGACGGCGATCTCGTGCTCGTCGGTTCCAACCTGCCGCACACCTGGCACTCGTCGGGTAAGATTGACGGTGCCGAACCGCACGTGGCGCTGGTGCTCTGGTTTCATCCGGAATGGGTGGAACGTCTGGACGACGGCTTTGTCGAGCTCACCGGTGTCAAGGCGATGTTCGAGCGATCCGCCCCGGGCTTGCAGTTCACTCCGGAAGTTGCCGCCCGTGTCAGGCCGCTGTTTGAAGGGTTGCGCAGGCTGGCGCCGGAGGAACGGCTGCCGGATGTCCTCTCTCTGCTGACAATCCTGGCGCGTGAGCAACAGGTGGCGCCGTTGTCCAGCCGTGTCGTCACGCCATCGGGCCGATCGGTCGATCGTGGTCGCCTCGACCGTGTGCTCGACCATATCCATCTGCACTACGCCGAGAACCCATCGATGGAGGAACTCGCCGACCTTGCCGCCCTCAGCCTTTCCGGTTTGCATCGCCTGTTCCTGCGCCACCTCAACATGCCGGTCTCGGAGTATCTGATGCGGTTGAGGATCGGCGAAGCCTGCGCGCTCCTCAGCGGCTCTGGACGATCGATCGCCCACATCGCCGAAGCCGTGGGCTATCGCTCGATCGCCAACTTCAATCGGCAGTTCAAGGCGGCCAAGGCCATGACGCCCAGGGAGTTCCGCAACCGATTCCGAAGCGCTGCGTAACTCAGGCATCAATTCCGGTGATCGCGGCGTCAATATAATTGGCTTTTATCTGTTTTAGCCGCCGCCTAGGATGCCGGTCCATCAATCGGAGATATTTCATGTCCGCTGTTTCCGGAGCATCCGCGCCGTCCCATGCTCGTCAGGAGATGCCCTGGCTGATCATCGCGGCTGGTTCGGTCGTTGCGATGCTCACCTTCGGCCCGCGCTCGGCGATGGGCTTCTTCCAGTTGCCGATGCTCGCCGACACCCGCTGGGATCGGACGACTTTCGGCCTCGCCATGGCCTTGCAAAACCTCTGCTGGGGCTTGAGCCAGCCGTTCTTCGGCGCGATCGCCGACCGGTTCGGCACTTGGCGGGTGCTTGCCATGTCTGGCCTTCTCTATGCTGCGGGCCTCATCATCATGGCCTTTGCCAATGCGCCGATCTGGCTGCATATCGGTGGCGGCGTGCTCGTCGGCATGGCGGTCGGCTCCGGCTCCTTCGGCATTCTCCTGTCGGCCTTTGCCCGCAACGTCACGCCGCATCAGCGGTCGCTCGCCTTCGGCATCTGCACGGCGGCGGGCTCTGCCGGTATGTTCCTGTTCGCGCCGTTGAGCCAGGGGCTGATCTCCGCCTATGGCTGGTCGGACAGCCTCGTCTATCTCGGCGTCCTCATGCTGCTGGTGCCGTTCTTCGCGATTCCACTGCGTGGCAATGCCTCCTCCGGTCGCCAGAGCGAGGCGCAATACAAGCAGTCGATCGGCGAGGCGCTGAAGGAGGCGCTTGGCCACAAGAGCTACTTGCTTCTCGTCTCCGGTTTCTTCGTCTGTGGCTATCAGGTCGCCTTCATCACTGCGCATTTTCCGGCCTATATCGGCGATATCGGCATCGACGCGCGCTATGCGGTGATCGCGCTGGCGCTGATCGGCTTCTTCAACATCATCGGCTCGCTGTCTGCGGGTTTCATCGCCCAGCACTACTCGAAGCCCTACTTTCTGGCGCTGATCTATATCGCCCGCTCGGTGGCGGTGACCGCCTTCCTGCTGCTGCCGCAGACGCCGGTCTCCGTCGTCATCTTCGCGATCGTCATGGGCCTGCTCTGGCTTTCGACCGTGCCGCCGACCAACGCGCTGGTCGCGATCATGTTCGGCACGCGGCATCTGGGTCTGCTCGGCGGCATCGTTTTCCTCTCGCACCAGGTGGGTTCGTTCCTGGGTGTATGGATGGGCGGTTACCTCTACGACCACTTCGGTTCCTACGATCCGGTGTGGTGGCTCGGCGTGGTGCTCGGTATCTTCGCGGCGATCGTCCATTGGCCGATCGAGGAGAAGAGCGTGGTGCGGCCGGCGATGGCCTGACCGCATGTGCAAACTGGGGCGCTGCGAAAAACAGCGCTCCATTCTTGAATTCTGTCACAAAACTTTCTAAATCAACCCATGCGGCTTTGCCGCTTTTGTTTTGGTTCAATTATGCTCAGATTGAGCATAATTGAAAAAGCTGCCCGGGAAGAGGGCGGAGAGGAGATCTCGATGACGCGCGTTGTTTCCCGCAAAGAGGCGGTGGCGAACCCGGTTCTTGTCAGCGCTGCCCAGCGCTTTGGTGTCATCGAAAGACCCGAACTTGCCTTCACGCCAGCGGTCGCACGCGAGACGGAACATCTCTACGAGAAGGTGAAGGACTTTATCCCGGCGATCGAGTGGCCGGTCTATGCGCCCTATGTGCACGCCATCAACCGGCTGAAGAAGGAGCGCAATGCCGTCATCCTCGCGCATAACTATCAGACGCCAGACATCTTCCACTGCGTCGCCGATATCGTCGGCGACTCGCTGCAGCTTGCCCGCGACGCCAGCAAAGTCGATGCAGAGATCATCATCCAGTGCGGCGTCCACTTCATGGCCGAAACGTCGAAGCTGTTGAGCCCGGAAAAGACGGTTCTGATCCCGGACGGCAAAGCCGGCTGCTCGCTTTCGGAATCGATCACCGGCGCCGATGTGCGCCTTCTGAAGCAGCGTTACCCCGGCGTTCCCGTCGTCACCTACGTCAACACCTCTGCCGACGTGAAGGCCGAGACCGATATCTGCTGCACCTCGTCCAACGTGCTTGACGTCGTCGAGAGCCTGGAATCCGACACGGTGCTCTGTATCCCCGACGAATATCTGGCGATGAACGTCGCCCGCCAGACCAACAAGAAGATCCTGACCTGGAAGGGCCACTGCGAGGTGCATGAGCGCTTCACCGCTGCCGAGTTGCTTGCCTACAAGGAAGCCAATCCGGGCATCGAGATCATCGGCCATCCGGAATGCCACCCGGATGTGATCGCCGTCTGCGACTTCGCCGGCTCGACGTCGGGCATGATCAACTATGTCAAGGACAACCGCCCGTCGAAGGTGCTTCTCGTCACCGAATGCTCGATGGCGTCGAACATTCAGGCAGAGATCGAGGGCGTCGAGTTCGTCAAGCCTTGCAACCTCTGTCCGCACATGAAGCGCATCACGCTGCCGAAGATCCTCGACAGCCTGCTCAACATGACGGAGGAGGTTCTCGTCGATCCGGCGATCGCCGCCCGCGCCCGCCTTGCGGTCGAACGCATGGTGAACCTCAAGCAGTAACGATTCCGCCTGGCGGTTCGCCCGGCCTGCAGCGCCGCGCCCCTTATCAGGCGCGCAAAGGTCGCTGTAGAATATAGAAACTCTGCATGCGCATTGGAGGAGAATGAAACATGCTGACCGACCATTTCCGCCCGCAATCCTTCAACGGGATTGACGACATCGTCATCGTCGGCGGCGGCCTGGCCGGCCTTTTCTGCGCGCTGAAGCTGAGCCCGAGGCCGGTGACGATCCTGGCTGCCGCGCCCATCGGTCACGGCGCTTCCTCGGCCTGGGCTCAAGGCGGCATCGCGGCGGCCATGAGCCCGGGCGACACCTTCGAGAAACACGTCGCCGACACGCTCGCCGCCGGTGCCGGCATCGTCGATGAGAAGATGACGCGCATGATGGTCGCCGAAGGCCCGGCGCGCATTCACGATCTTCTGGAATATGGCGTGCCCTTCGATCGCGACCTCGAAGGCAAGCTGCTGTTGTCGCGCGAGGCGGCGCATTCCGAGCGCCGCATCGTCCGGGTCAAGGGCGACATGGCCGGCAAGGCGATCATGGAAGCGTTGATTGCCGCGGTGCGCAAGACGCCGTCGATCCGCGTGATCGAGGGTTACGTCGTGGAGGAACTGGTTCGCGAGGGCCGGTTCATCTCCGGCGTCATCGCGCGGCCGGATGCGGGACAGTCGAAGAAGCGCGTCTCGTTCCCGGCGCGCGCCGTCGTACTCTGCTCCGGCGGCGTCGGCCATCTCTATGCGGTCACCACCAATCCGTGGGAAGCCTGCGGGCAAGGGCTCGGCATGGCAGCCCGCGCCGGCGCGATCATTGCCGATCCCGAATTCGTGCAGTTCCACCCGACCGCGATCAACATCGGCAAGGACCCGGCGCCGCTGGCGACCGAGGCGCTCCGCGGTGACGGTGCCTACCTCCTGAATGCGGCCGGCCATCGCTTCATGCTCGACATTCACCCGGACGGCGAGCTTGCGCCGCGCGACATCGTTTCGCGCGGGGTCTTTGCCGAAGTTCAGGCGGGGCGCGGTGCCTTCCTCGATTGCACCAAGGCAGTGGGCAAGCACTTCCCCGACATGTTCCCGACGGTCTATGCCTCGTGCACCGCGGCCGGCATCGATCCGGTGACCCAGCCGATCCCTGTCGTGCCCGCGGTCCACTACCATATGGGCGGCGTGCTGACGGACGCGGAGGGCCGCACCTCGATCGATGGCCTCTGGGCCGCCGGCGAAGTCACCTCGACAGGCGTGCATGGCGCCAACCGCCTTGCCTCCAACTCGCTGCTCGAAGCGGTCGTCTTTGCGGCCCGTATCGCCGAAAACATCAAGGGCACGCTGCCGACGCCGCAGCTCACCGAGTGGGGCGACAATGCCGGCGAGAGTGACGATCCGGTGACCGTCGAAGATAGCCCGCAGCTCAAGGTTCTGCGCCAGGTGATGAGCGATTGCGTCGGTGTGATCCGCACGCGCGAGAGCCTGCTGAAGGCAATCCGAGAGATCGAGCGGCTCGAGCGCGAAAATTCGCGCATGCGCTTTACCAACATCATCACGACAGCCAAGCTGATCACCGTCGGTGCGCTACGCCGCACGGAAAGCCGCGGCGGCCACTTCCGCGCCGATTGCCCGGCGGAGCGGCCGGAATGGCGCCGACGCACCTACCTGACGCTCGCCGAAGCCAATCGCCTTTCAAAGGAATTGGCTGAAACGGAACCGGCGTGATCCGGCACTCCGCCACTCGCATGTGACTGAAGCTCAAGGACCGCCAGCAGATGACCGCAGCCCTCCGCCCCGAACTGCCCGCACTGATGATCGAGGACCAGGTGCGCGCCGCACTGCTTGAGGATCTCGGCCGCGCCGGTGACATTACCACGCTGTCGACGATCGGACCGGAGCTGACGGCAACGGCCGGCATGAATGCCCGCGACCCCGGCGTCGTCGCCGGGCTCGATCTCGCGCGCGCCGCCTTCCGTCTGGTCGATCCGTCGATCGGTTTCGAGGCGTTGGTGGCGGATGGGGACCAGGTGGCGCCGGGCACGAAGCTCGCCCGCATCTCCGGCCGTGCCCGCGGCCTGCTATCGGCCGAGCGGGTGGGCCTGAATTTCCTTATGCATCTCTCGGGCATTGCGACCTATACGGCGAAATTCGCCGACGAGATCGCCCATACGCGTGCGAAGGTTTGCTGTACCCGCAAGACCATCCCGGGGCTGCGCGCACTCGAGAAATATGCCGTGCGTCTCGGCGGTGGCTCCAACCACCGCTACGGGCTCGACGACGCGGTGTTGATCAAGGATAACCACATCGCCGTTTCCGGCGGTGTCGCCAGCGCCATCCACGCGGCGCGGGCCTATTGCGGCCATCTCGTCAAGATCGAGGTCGAGGTCGATGGTCTCGACCAGATGCGCGAGGCGCTGACCGCCCAGCCCGACGTCATCCTGCTCGACAATATGGGCCCGGAGCTGCTGCGCGAAGCCGTCGCCGTCAACCAGGCATTCTGGCAGCTCTCCACCGACGCCTACGCGCTCGACGCCCGCCGCACCCGGCTCGAGGCCTCCGGCAACGTCAAGATCGATACTGTGCGCGCGATTGCCGAAAGCGGCATCGACTACATCTCGACTTCAAAGATCACCATGGCCGCTCCAACGCTCGACATTGGCCTCGATGTGGTGATCAACCGGTAACGAGCAGTTCAACCAGCGTTATCGCTGCATGATGAACGGGCAGGCGAAGCGCTCGCCGACGGTGATCTGCGTGCCGCAATCGTAGCGGCAGGTCTTGAACTGCCCGTTCGAATCCTGGCTGTTGAGATTGCAGATCGTGGTCTGAGGCTGCATGCCGCCGCCCTGCTGGTTCTTGAAGTAGTCGGGCATCTTCGGCTTCTCGTCGATACCCGACTGGGGCGAGGTTCCGAGCAGCGACGTCAGCAGGGTCAGTGCGAGCAGCATGGGCTTACCTCGGTCTTAAACGTCAGGTGGCGGGCATACGAGAGTTTCGTCTCCACTCGCTGCACCAATCATATCATGATCCAGCAATGTAGGTGGCGTCTCGGGATGTTTTTAGACGCAGGTCCGCTTTTCAGGGATTATTGACTGCGATCATCGCCCGCCAACCTTGAGGCCGGGGGCAGGGCGCTCGTCGAGGATCTGGCGGCGGAAGCGGAAGAGGGCGGCCGGGCGCCCACCGGTCGAAGACAGTGTCATGCCTGTCGGTTCCACCAGCTCCGCACCTTCGACGAGGCGGCGGAAATTCTGCTTGTGCAGGTGACGGCCGGAGATCGCTTCGACGGTCGCCTGCAGGTCGGTCAGCGTGAACTCCGGCGGCATCAGTTCGAAGACGACAGGGCGATATTTGAGCTTGCCGCGCAACCTCGCGATCGCTGTCGCGACGATGCGGCGATGGTCATGGCGCATGGCCTGTCCGACGGTCAGAACGTCGTGGCCGTTGCCGTGGCCGTCGAGCACAGCTTCGGGCACGAGCCCGGCCTCGTAGAGCAGCTCGTAGCGCTCCAGCACCCGCTCCTCGTCCCAGGGAAAATCGTCGAGACCAAATGCCAGGCGAATGCGTGCCCGGCGGCGGGCGATCCGGGCGGCCTGTTCTTCGCCGGTGGCGCCAGTCTCCCAGCGGGCAAGCCCCGGCAGGATCGCCTGATCGAGGACCGGTGGGCGGCCCTGCCGCCAGTCTTCCCAAGGCAGGTAGCCGTACCAGTCGCGCCAGTGCGCGCCGGCTTCGGCGAGCCGCTCGGTGTTTTCGGCGTCGGTCCTGGTTAGCGCCAGATAGCCGACCGAGACCATGTGTTTGCCTTCTTCGCCCGGAAGCCGCTGCCGGCCGCGATCACCGAAGGTGTAGAGCTGTTCGATATAGCCGAGTTTCAGCGCCGTGCGCTTTTCGACGCGATCGCGCAGGCTCGTCTCAAAGGTCCGATGCAGCGCCGGATCAAAGGGGCCGAAGGGCAGGCTGTCTCGCGCGTCGCCGTCGGTTTCGCTGACGGCAAGGATCCGAGGACTGCGCTGGACGACGGCGACGATCGCCGCATTGAGGCCGATTTCGACCGTCGTCGGCTGCGTTTCAGTCGGCAACGGCTGCCCCCTCGGCAAGGAGCGGCAGGACAAAGGGTGCGTTACCATCGGTGTCCGCACCTCGGCCGATCCCGCGCACGGCGGCCATGAGCCGCCCGTTACGCTGGAGCACCGTATCACCGATCTCGATAAGCCGGCTGTTTGGCGTTGCGAAGGGCGAGGCGCGCCGCAGGCGCTGAACCAATTCTGCGTCGTCCTGGTCCGGCTCGGCGGCAAGAGCCGCGATAAGCGCCGCTGCCGGCGAACGCGAAACGCCCATCCAGCAATGGACGAGCAGCGGCCGCGCGCGATCCCATTCGCGCGCAAAGGCGACGATCTGCCGGACATGCTCTTCCTGCGGCGCGATGAGGTCACCGGTGCCGGCAAAGGTGATGTCGTTCATGCCGAGCGTCAGGTGCCGCGCCTTGGCGATGACCCCGGGGCGATGAAAGTCCTGGCCCTTGGCGACAAGGCTGATCATCTCGGTGCAGCCATGGCGAACGGCCATTTCGGCGATGCGGGCGAGCGGCGATACGACGATCTCCGGCATGTCAGATTTCCGCGCGTGCGGGCAGGCGCTCTGCTTCCAGAACCTGGAACCGTTCCGTGAACAGCCGCTGCGCTTCGACGGCCGGCAAGGGATCGATCAGCAGCGTTTCGCGGGTAATGCCGCGTGGCTGGCCGAAGAACTTGCGCGCCTCTTCGACCGAGAAGCCGGCAAGCACGGTCGCTTCGAAATAGGCGGCGACGTGGTCGGCCTTCTTGATCCGATCCTTCAATTCCTTGGAGCATTGCGCCGGCAGGCCGAAGCGAAGGTGAATGGCGCTTTCCAGCCGCTTTTCCACCGACTTGTAGCCGCCGCCGACCACCGCCTTGAACGGCGAGATCATGTCACCGATCACATATTCCGGCGCGTCATGCAGCAGTGCCAGCAGGCAGTCGTCGGTGCTGCATTTGTTGCTGCGGCGAAAGATGTCCTCGACCATCAGGCTGTGCTGCGCCACCGAGAAGGCGTGGTCGCCGGCCGTCTGGCCGTTCCAGCGGGCAACGCGCGCGAGCCCATGGGCGATGTCGCCGATCTCCACGTCGAGCGGCGACGGATCGAGCAGGTCCAGCCGGCGGCCGGAGAGCATGCGTTGCCAAGCGCGGGTCGACGTCACGCGCTTGCCTCGTCGGCGCTCGTCGGGAAGGTGAGCCCGGTCCATTCGGGCAGGACCATGGTCACCGGTACGTCACCGGCAAGCAACTGAACATCGTTCGCCATGGCTTCTCCCGCCTTGTCGATGCGCACGATCGCGAGTGCCGACTTGCCTTGAACCGTACCCAGCGTGCCGATGGACTTATCGTTCGCAGTAATCGTCGTTCCCGTCGGGGGAAGCGCGGTCTGCGCAGAGACGATCACGACCCGGCGGCGCGGCATGCCGCGGTGCTGCATCCGCGACACCACTTCCTGGCCGACGTAGCATCCCTTCTTGAAGGAAAGGCCGCCGTTCTTGTCGAGGAGAACATCATGCGGAAAAGCATCCTGCGCCACATAATCAGTGCCGGCACTCGCGACGCCCGCTGCGATGCGAATCCGCTCGAGTTCTTCGACGCCGGCCGTGTCGCCGGCTGCTTCGCCATAGGCGCGGAAGAGTGCGACGCCGGCTTTCTCGAAGCGGTGATCCCGATAAGCCCCCTCAGGCGGGGCCTCGTCAAATATCACGGTGACGGCGGCGGACGCATCGATCGAAAGGTCGACCGCCGAGCGAAGCTTGTACATCGTCAGCCGCTTCAGCAGTGCTTCCGCCTGGTCGCGCGCGGTCTCCAGCCTAAGGCAGTCGCCATCACGGGAGATCATGAAGTCGAACAGAATCTTGCCCTGCGGCGTCAGCAAGGCGCCGGGACGCGATTCATCGGGCGCCAGCGCATCGAGGTCGGTGGTGATCAATCCCTGGAGGAGATCTTCGGCGTCCTTGCCGGAGACGGCGACAATCGCGCGGTCGTCGAGGCGAACTCTGGGCATCGTTCGAATCCTGCTCGGCGGGTGGGAACCCGCTCTAACCTAGAGCATTTCCAGCAAAAGTACGTAGCGGTTTTGCGTCCGGAAATGCGTACAACAAACACCGATCACGTCGCGATCCGGGTCGACTCGACCTGGTACCATCGTGATCTCTTGGCGAAGAGGTAGGATGTTCGGAGAGGATCGGCAAGCTCGGTCGCCGGCGGTCAGTCGCCGGCGATGAAGAATTTCCACTTTCCGTCCGGCATGATGCCGACGCGGTAGAAGTTGTAGCTGCCGAACTCTTCCATGTCTGCAAAGTCCCCTGCGGTGACCAGGCGGAACAGATCGACCTTTTCCGGTGCCGTGAGCGTCGAGAGCTTCTTTTCCGCGAAGTAGGGCCAGACATAGGCCTCCTGCGGCGTGCCCTTGTCCACCAGCACGAAACCGGTCGACAGCACGTCGAGCAGGATCGCCAAGATTTCGACACCCTCTTGATCGCCCGAAAGTCCCTTCAGAATCGCGACCGGGTCCTCGTCGCCGGTGACGCCGGTGACCTGGGTTTGGGTCGGGCCCTTGCCGAGCAACGGGCGCAGGCGCTCGATATCGCCGGAAGCAGCCGCTTCGACGATCAGTTCACGCATCCGGGCAACCGGCGCCGGAATCTTGGAAACGTCTGTCAGAACCTCGACAGGCCCGGCCGTCTCAGGCTCTTCGGCCGCGGGGGCCTCGTCCTTGGTGGCCGTCGCTGACTTGTTGATCAGCGGATCGGGCATCGGGATTTCGAGCGGAAGCTTCTCTTCTTCGTCCGGCTCCTCCGCGACAGGTTCGGCCACAGGCGGCGCCGCCTTCTGGTCGCCGGTAGTGGGCTGTTCGGTGGGAACGGGTTGCGGCGCGCCCTGCAATTCGCTGAGAGCAAAGGCGGGGGAAAACGCTGCCGGGGTGCTCACGGCGACACCGGCCAAAAGCAGCGTGGCGAGGCGAACCGGAAGGGTCCGGTTTGCAAGATTCCGAATCATCGGGCAGTCCTGATATTACTGAAGCGTGCGCTGGGGCGAGAACTCGCCGGCGAGGACGCGTTCGCGAAGCGAATTGAGCATCGCTTCCGCACCGTCTTCGCCATGAAGCCGAACGGTTTCCCGCATGGCGAGCGCGATGGCCGCATCGGCGATGATTTCCGGCTCGATACCATCAGCCATGCCGTCCGCCCAGGCCTCGCTCTGGTGTTCCAGCGCAGCCTGCATTTTCTCGTGGACGATCATGTCATCGATGTCGGTCAGGCTTGGTTCCATCATTCGTTCCATGCGACTTCCATTGTGCAAGCGGTTCATTCTTTGGCCGTCCGGCTGAACTCCAACTGAACGGCTGTGACGGACTCGCCACTTCTTACCACTCTCTTAACGAACTTAGCAGCCTTTTCCCGAAACGACACGGGGTCGTGAGAAAAGAGGTTAATTTATTGCTAATTTCCAAAGCGGGCGACGATTTCTGACGCAAGTGTTGCGCCTTCGGCACGGTATCGCTGCTCGGCGACGATCGCCGGTCCCGTGCAGGTCGTATAAACAGAGGCAAAGGTGCGATACCCACGGTTGAAGGCGGCGGTCATCCTTTCGCGTCGTTTGATCTCGTCGGCCGTTTCCTTGTCGATCAATTCCTGCATCGAACGACGCCAGACATCCTCCGGCTCCTTGACGCAAAGGTTCCTGAGATAGTGAACGGAGCCGATGATTTCGGAAAGCCGGATCAACCTCTGGTCGTAGGGTGTGGGTTTCTCCTCCACGACGGCAGGGGCTGCAGCCTCGGTGGTTGCCGTCTCTTTCGTCGGCGTTTTTTGCGCCGCCGCACCGGTGGCGGCTGTCAGCGCGAGGCCGGCCAGGGCAAGCCGCGCAAGGATCGGGGCAGTGATCATGGCTCCACCAAGCCGGAATTGACGGCGGTTTCAAGGCCGCGGCCGGATTCCGTGTCGATCTCCGCGAGCCTTTCCACGCATTCGCGCACGCTGTCCGGGATCGGCAAGGCAAAGATTTCGGCCGGCGTGAACCAGCCAAGACCGGCGGCGTCGTCGCTGGCAACGGCTACCGCGTCGCCACCCGCGTCGGCTCGGAAGACAGAAAGCAGGAAATGCCGTCCTTCCGATTCCTTGCCGGGCAGGTCGTAGGTTTCGAACAGCACGGGATTGCGGGCCTCTATGCCGGTCTCTTCCAACAATTCGCGAAGCGCAGTTTCAGCCGGCGTCTCTCCGGGCTCCGCCCGTCCACCGGGAAAGGCGTACATGTCGGCCGACGGCGGGTTGGCCCGCCTCACGAGCAGGTAGCGGCCGTCGCGTTCGAGAATGACCGAGGAGGCGAGTTCAGGCTTGGTCGACATCGGGAATCAAATTGCCTCAGTAACGTTGACCCATCCTACGTGAAGTGCCACATCCGTGTCATGTGCGGACGTTTTGCGTTGACGGCGACGCCGGAAGAATTGTTGGAATTATTTGCGCTGCTGGAAAGCGAAGACTTTCCGGCGCGCTTCAACATAGCGCCCACCCAGCCGATCATGGTCGTCGTTTCCGGCGAACGGGCTCAGCCCGGCAGCAATCTTCCGGAACGCAAGGCGGTCCTCGTGCGCTGGGGGTTCATGCCCGGGTGGGTCAAGGACCCGCGTGACTTTCCGCTGCTGATCAATGCCCGCGCCGAATCGGCGATTGAAAAGGCATCGTTCCGGGCGGCCATGCGACACCGGCGCGTGCTGGTGCCGGCCTCCGGCTTCTACGAGTGGCGCCGGCCGCCGAAAGGCAGCCGCGAGCCGTCGCAAGCCTATTGGGTGCGCCCGCGCAAGGGCGGGATCGTTGCCTTCGCCGGTCTGATGGAGACCTGGTCGTCGGCCGATGGCTCGGAAGTCGACACCGCCGCCATCCTGACGACGGCGGCCAATGCCTCGATCCGGCAGATCCACGACCGTATGCCCGTCGTCATTAAGCCCGAGGATTTCGCCCGCTGGCTGGACTGCAAGACGCAGGAGCCGCGCGAGATTGTCGATCTCTTCGGCCCCGTGGCGGAGGATTACTTCGAGGCGATCCCCGTTTCCGACAAAGTCAACAAGGTTGCCAATGCCGGCCCTGACATTCAGGAGGCGGTGACGCCCAAGGTCGCGCCGGACGCTCGACCCGAGAGCAAACCGGCCGAACCGGCTAACGCACAGATGTCCCTGTTCTGAGGGTCAGGCGGGCCGCTTGGTCAGCTTGGTCGCAGGCTTCACCTTTGCCTGCAGCGCGGCGGCGAGTACGGCCTTCAGGCCGAGCGGGCGATACTGTTCGATGAGATTTGCGGATTTGGCGACGTCTTTGGTCTTTGCGGCTTTCACTTGCACTCACTCCTTGATGCTTACCTGAACCGGATACATGCCGTTCTCGTCATTCAGCGCGAAAACGACGCTCCTCCCTGTTCTCCGGAGACAGGAACCGTGGTGCAGAACCAACTACACCGCGAATCTGTTTTCCGCGTGGCGCTCTCAGATAAGCCCAATCATGACAAATCCATGGCCGCCGTTTCCCTTTCGATAGCTTACTGTGCTTGCATGCGGCTGACCTCTTGACCGAGCACAGGCGACGCGCGATAAGTGAGCCTATGAAAACGGTTATCTGCATTATCTGCCGGAAGATTATTCGCTAGCGTCCCGCTGGCCTGGCCGTTTTCGTCTCCTAAAATCCAAGATGACAAACGCGCGGGCCGCCCGGGCGCCGTGTTTCGACGGTCGTATGCATATGGAGATTGGGAATGGGCGGAGCGCCGACACTAAAGCTGTACAACACGCTGACGCGGGAGAAGGTCGAGTTCCGGCCGATCGATCCCGACAACGTCCGCATGTATGTCTGCGGCCCGACGGTCTATGATTATGCCCATATCGGCAATGCCCGGCCGGTGATTGTCTTCGATGTGCTTTTCCGGCTGCTGCGCCACGTCTATGGCGCGGAGCACGTGACCTATGCCCGCAACATCACCGACGTCGACGACAAGATCAACGCGCGGGCGCTGCGCGACTATCCGACCCTGCCGCTCAATGAAGCGATCCGGCGGGTGACAGAGAAGACCGAAACGCAGTTTCTGGCGGACGCCAAATCGCTCGGCTGCCTCGATCCCGACGTGCAGCCGAGGGCGACCGACAACATCGCGCAGATGATCGATATCATCGAAAAGCTGCTTGCCAAGGCGCATGCCTATCAGGCGGGCGGCGAGGTGCTGTTCGATACCAAGTCGATGGCCGACTACGGTCAGCTTTCAAAGCGCAACCTCGACGAACAGCAGGCCGGCGCCCGCATTGCCGTGGAAGTGCACAAGAAAAATCCCGGCGATTTCGTGCTGTGGAAGCTTTCGGCCGACAACGAGCCGGGCTGGGACAGTCCGTGGGGCAGGGGCCGTCCGGGCTGGCATATCGAGTGCTCGGCGATGAGCAAACGTTATCTCGGCGAGGTCTTCGACATTCATGGCGGCGGGCTCGACCTGATCTTCCCGCATCATGAAAACGAGATCGCCCAGTCCCGTTGCGCCCACGGCACGCAAGTGATGGCGAATGTCTGGATGCACAACGGCTTCCTGCAGGTCGAAGGCCGCAAGATGTCGAAGTCCGAGGGCAACTTCGTCACCATCTACGAATTGCTGCACACGGAGAAGTTTGCCGGTCGCCAGTGGCCGGGCGACGTGCTGAGGCTTGCCATGCTGATGACGCATTACCGCGAACCGATCGATTTCTCGGTGAAGCGGCTGGAGGAAGCCGAGCACCTGCTTTCGAAATGGCCGGTGCCGGGCGAGGCGAAGGGCGAGGCCGATCCGCCCGTCGTGGCGGCGCTCGCCGACGACCTCAACACCGTCGCTGCGGTTCAGGCGCTCCATGCGCTCGCCCAGAAGGCGGCGGCCGATCCGAAGCTGCTCGGCACCTTCGCCGCCAGTGCTGCGCTGATCGGCGTTGTGCCTGAGGCGGTCGAACTCGACGAGGGCGTGGTACGCGACATCGACGGCCGTGTCCGCGCCCGCCTGGAACTGCTGAAGGCGAAGAATTTCGCCGAGGCCGACAAGATCCGCGACGATCTTCTCGCCCAGGGCATCCAGCTCAAGGATGGCAAGGATGCGGCAACCGGCGAGCGTGTGACGACCTGGGACATCAAACGGTGATCGCGAGCCCGGCGGCGAGTTTTGTCCGATCCCTTTGAGCGGGATCGGACAATGCCTCCAGGAACGGCGGAAACGCGGAGAGCATGCATGAAAGAGGAGTTCGTGCGATGATCGACCACACGGGCATTCCCGTCTCGGATTTCGACCGGGCGCGGTCGTTCTACGACAAGGCCTTCGCTCCGCTCGGCGCCTCGCTGCTGATGATGGTGCCGGTGGAACATACCGGCGGCGTCAAGGTTGGCGGCTATGGCCGCGAACGGCCGGTCTTCTGGTTGCACGAGGCGACGACCGGTCCGGGACGGCACTATGCGTTTTCGGCAAGAAGCCGCGCCGAAGTCGATGCCTTCTACGAGGCGGCGATGGCGGCCGGCGGGCGCGACAACGGCAAGCCCGGGCTTCGGCCGCACTATCACCCCGATTACTACGGCGCCTTCGTACTCGATCCCGACGGCAACAACATCGAAGCCGTCTGCCACGCGCCGGCTTGAGGAGGGGTTGCGATGAGTCTCGACAACAGGCCCTATTATACCGGAGGCTGTCAGTGCGGCGCGGTCCGCTTCCGCGTCGAGGGCAAACTTGGTGACGCATCCGTCTGTCATTGCCGCATGTGCCAGAAGGCGAGCGGCAACTTCTATATGCCCTTGGTTTCCGTTCGCGGCGCACATGTCACCTGGACGCGCGGCGAGCCGAAGCGCTTTCAGTCGTCAAACGCCGCGCGACGCGGCTTCTGCGCCGATTGCGGCACGCCGCTGACCTACGAGGCACCGGATGGCATGGCGCTCGCCATCGCCACCTTCGACGAGCCGCAGGGCATCGTGCCCACCATCCAGTGGGG
Source organism: Ensifer sp. EB106-03-01-XG145 (assembly GCF_058792075.1). Classification (NCBI taxonomy): domain Bacteria; kingdom Pseudomonadati; phylum Pseudomonadota; class Alphaproteobacteria; order Hyphomicrobiales; family Rhizobiaceae; genus Ensifer; species Ensifer sp. EB106-03-01-XG145. Next base: position 1,163,897 of record NZ_JBYTEC010000001.1, read on the forward strand.
CATCGAGGGCAAGCTGCCCTATGTCGATCACGTGGCCGATCTGCCGGGCGTTCATACGATGGAAGATCCGGACGCGATCGAATTTCTGACCAATCTCGTTTCCTACCAGCATCCCGACCACGACACCGAAACTTGGCCCCCGGAGGAAAGTCGATGAGCGAAAACGTTCGAACAGGCGGATGCCAATGCGGCGCAGTCCGTTTCCGTATCCGGGGGCAGCTTGGCCGTCCGTCGATCTGCCATTGCCGCATGTGCCAGAAGCAGTTCGGCTCGTTCTTCTCGGCGCTGGTGACGGCGCCGAAGGATGGCGTCGAATGGGTACGGGACGAGCCGAGCTACTTTCAGTCCTCGGTCAACATCGATCGCGGCTTCTGCCCGAAATGCGGCACGCCGATGACCTACCGGCACCCCGGCGGCCTCGAGATCGCGATCGGCACGTTTGACGATCGCACCGATCTCGCGCCGAAAATCCAGGTCAATCACGCGTCGCGGCTGCCCTGGGTCGATACCATCTTCGAACAGCCGGTGCTGGAGGATCAGGACTTCTATGCGCGGCAGGAGAGCATCATCTCCTTCCAGCACCCGGATCACGAGACCGAGCAATGGCACCCTTCGGGGGCATTCCGGTGACCATCGCCCGCATCTATACCGGTGGATGCCAATGCGGCGCCGTCCGCTACCGTGCCGAAGGCACGCTCGCGGATCCGCATATCTGTCATTGCCGCATGTGCCAGAAGGCGGCCGGCAACTATTTCATGCCGCTGGCGAATGTCGCGCGCGACAGTTTCGATATTACCCGCGGCCAGCCGTCCTGGTTCCGCTCGTCGCATCTGGTTCGACGCGGCTTCTGCAGCGACTGCGGCACGCCGCTGTTCTATGACATGCCGGATGCGGATTTCATCAATATCACGCTCGGTTCGCTCGACGATCCGGATGACGTGTTGCCCGTCTATCAGGCCGGCGTCGAGTCTCGTGTGCTGTGGTTTTCGCGGCTCGCCAGACTGCCCGAAAAAGAGACGGATGACGGCAGCGAGGTGTCCGCCACCCGCCATCTGATCATACTCGAAACGAACCGCCAGCACCCGGACTACGACACCGTGCACTGGCCGCTGACGAAAGACTGAAAATGACGACTGTACTGCGTACGCTCTACCCGGAAATCGAACCCTATGCATCGGGCCACCTCGATGTCGGCGACGGTCACGTGATCTATTGGGAAAAGGTCGGCACGCCAGGCGCCAAGCCTGCCGTCTTCCTGCATGGCGGACCGGGCGGCACGATTTCTGCCAACCATCGTCGCCTGTTCGATCCGGCGCTCTATGATGTGACTTTGTTCGACCAGCGCGGCTGCGGCAAGTCGACTCCGCACGCGAAGATCGAGGCCAACACCACATGGCATCTCGTCGCCGATATCGAGCGGCTGCGCGCACAGGCTGGGGTCGCCAAGTGGTTGGTCTTCGGCGGCTCCTGGGGATCGACGCTGGCGCTCGCCTATGCCGAGAAGCACCCGGAGCGGGTTTCGGAACTCGTGCTGCGCGGCATCTACACGCTGACGAAGGCCGAGCTCGACTGGTACTATCAGTTCGGCGTCTCGGAGATGTTCCCGGACAAATGGGAGCGGTTCATCGCGCCGATCCCGGAAGACGAACGGCACGAGATGATGCACGCCTACCACCGCCGCCTGATGAGCGACGACAAGGCGACGCGTCTTGCCGCCGCCAAGGCCTGGAGCATCTGGGAAGGCGAGACGATTACGCTGCTGCCGGAACTGTCGACGAGCGCACCTTTCGCCGACGACGAATATGCCGATGCCTTCGCGCGCATCGAAAACCACTTCTTCGTCAATGCCGGCTGGATGGACGACGGCCAATTGTTGCGGGATGTTCACCGGCTTCGCGGAATTCCCGGCGTCGTCATCCACGGGCGCTACGACATGCCGTGCCCGGCGAAGTACGCCTGGCAGTTGCACAAGGCCTGGCCGGGGTCCGAGCTCCATCTGATCGAAGGGGCAGGGCACGCCTATTCCGAGCCCGGCATTCTCGACCGGCTGATCCGGGCGACGGACCGATACGCAGGCAAGACCGAGTAAGACCAGCAAGAACCGAGCATTTGGACGATTAGCCATGACCAGGGAACGCATCTACCTCTTCGACACGACGCTACGGGACGGGCAGCAGACGCCCGGCATCGACTTTTCGGTCGAGGACAAGATTGCGATTGCGGGTCTGCTCGACGCGTTCGGCATGGACTACATCGAGGGCGGCTATCCCGGCGCGAACCCGACCGATACCGAGTTTTTCACGCGCAAGCGCACGCAGAGGGCATCTTTCGTCGCCTTCGGCATGACCAAGCGCGCCGGGGTTTCGGCGTCGAATGATCCGGGCCTCGCGGCCCTGCTTGCCGCAAAAAGCGACGCCATCTGTCTGGTAGCCAAGAGCTGGGACTATCATGTCGAGGTCGCCCTCGGCTGCACGAACGAGGAAAACCTCGACAACATCCGCGCTTCTGTCGAGGCGGTGGTCGCCTCCGGTCGTGAGGCGATGGTCGACTGCGAGCATTTCTTCGATGGCTACAAGGCCAACCCGGCTTACGCGCTCGCCTGCGCGAAGACCGCTTTTGAAGCCGGCGCCCGCTGGGTTGTGCTCTGCGACACCAATGGCGGCACGCAGCCGCCGGAGGTGCGCGAGATCGTCACTGCTGTGATCGCTGCCGGCGTGCCGGGCGCCAATCTCGGCATTCATGCCCACAACGATACCGGCCAGGCGGTCGCCAACTCGCTGGCGGCGGTGGAAGCCGGCGTGCGCCAGATCCAGGGAACGCTGAACGGAATCGGCGAGCGTTGCGGCAACGCCAATCTCGTCACGCTGATCCCGACGCTCGCGCTCAAGGAGACCTATTCCAATCGCTTCGAAACGGCGATCGATGCCGATCGCCTGCAGGAATTGACGAAGCTCGCCCATTCTTTCGACGAGCTGTTGAACCGCTCGCCGGACCAGCAGGCGCCCTATGTTGGCGCATCGGCCTTTGCCACCAAAGCCGGCATCCATGCTTCGGCGCTGCTCAAGGACCCGCGCACCTATGAGCACGTCGCGCCGGAAAGCATCGGCAACCTGCGCAAGGTCATGGTCTCCGATCAGGGCGGCAAGGCCAATTTCATCAACGCGCTGAAGCGCCGCGGCATCGTCGTCAGCAAGGACGACCCGAAACTCGACAAGCTGATCGCCATCGTCAAGGAACGGGAAGCGACCGGCTATGCCTATGAGGGGGCGGATGCGAGCTTCGCGCTGCTGGCAAGCCGCATCCTCGGCACGGTGCCGGATTTCTTCCACGTCGAAAGCTTCCGGGTGATGGTCGAGCGCCGCTTCGACGCCAACGGCCATCTGAAGACCGTATCGGAAGCGGTGGTGAAGGTGGTGGTCGACGGCGAGACGATGATGTCGGTTGCCGAAGGCCATGGCCCGGTCAATGCGCTCGACCTGGCGCTGCGCAAGGACCTCGGCAAGTACCAGTCGGAAATCGAAGATCTCGAACTGGCGGACTATAAGGTCCGTATCCTCAATGGCGGCACCGAGGCGATCACGCGCGTGCTGATCGAGTCGACTGACGGGACCGGCGCACGCTGGTGGACGGTGGGCGTCTCCGACAACATCATCGACGCCTCGTTCCAGGCGCTGATGGACAGCATCATCTTCAAGCTGTTGAAGAACCGCGACCATGTCGGCCTGATTGCCGCCGAATGACGTCGGCGGCGAGGTAGGGCAGGCTCCGCTGCGGTGGGATGATAAGCAAAACTCACCATCTCTTCACGGAAATGAATTGGTGCATTCCCGGGCGTTGGAGTAGGACGCATCCGTGGGAGGCTTTGTCGGTTGGTAAGCCGCGCCTTCCCTTCAGCACCGCGCGTCTTATCCGACGCGCAAAGGTCGCTGTAGCACTTTGAATTGCTGCATGTTTTTGTCCTTAAATCGGATGCGATTTAAGGACGCATGCAGGAGCGACCGGAGAGCGGCCCGTTGCCACCACGGCTCCGCCAAACACACCAGGAAAAGATGTTATGGCTGAGCCGAACGCGAAAGCACCCGCCGAAAATACCGATTCCGCGAGAGGCTTTGCCTTCGCGCTGACCGCCTATCTGCTTTGGGGCTTTCTGCCCTTCTTCATGAAGGCCGTCGCACACATTCCGGCGCCGGAAGTGGTGGCGCACCGGATCGTGTGGTCGGTGCCGCTCGCGGGTCTGGTTCTGCTTTGGCTCGGTCGTACCGATGACATCAAGGTGGCGCTGCGCTCGCCGCGCATGCTGCGCATGGCGGCGTTGACCGCCGTGCTGATCACCATCAACTGGGGCATCTATGTCTGGGCGATTGGCGCCGGCCGCGCGATCGAGACGGCGCTCGGCTACTATATCAACCCGCTGTTTTCGATCTTCCTCGGCGCGGTGCTGCTGAAGGAAAAGCCGAACCCGGCGCAGATGGTTGCGATCGCGCTTGCGGCATCGGCCGTCGCCGTGCTCGCCTTCGATGCCGGCGGCCTGCCGTGGGTGTCGATCGGCCTTTGCCTGTCCTGGGGCTTCTATGCTTTCTTCCGCAAGACGCTGCCGGTCGGTCCGAACCAGGGCTTCTTCCTGGAGGTGTTGCTGCTCAGCGTTCCAGCGATCGGCTACATCATCTGGCTCGAGGCGACCGGGCAGGGGCATTTCGGCGATACTGGCACAGCCGATGTTCTCTGGCTGATGTCCTGCGGTGTCGTCACGGCCATTCCATTGATGATCTATGCCAACGGCGCCAAGCTGCTGCGGCTGTCGACCATCGGCATCATGCAGTACATCGCTCCGACGATGATCTTCCTGATCGCCGTTTTCGTCTTCCACGAGCCCTTTGGCACCGCGAAGCTCATCGCCTTCGGCCTGATCTGGGCGGCGCTGGTGATCTACTCCGGCGCCATGCTGGCCGAAAGCCGTGCGCGCCGCGCGGCATTGCAGGCGAGCCCCGCCGAGTAACGCAAGCGAATGGGACAAAAACGAAAAAGGCGCGCCGGTGAGCGCGCTTTTTTGTTGTCCGGGAATTAAAAGATCAAAGCCTGGAAATGATCTCAGCCTCGCCCTCGCGCCCGTTGCCACCACTGGCAGCAGCAAGAATGGTCGGGACGATGTCGACCGCATCATTGACGACGAGCGGCTGCACGAGGTGCGCCGTGTGTACGAAACCCTCCTCGCGCATGTGCTGCAGCAGATCCAGCATCGGCCGCCAGAAATTGTTGATGTTACCGAAGACCATCGGCTTGCGGTGACGGCCAAGCTGCGCCCAGGTCATGATCTCGACGATCTCTTCCAGCGTGCCGATGCCGCCCGGCAACGCCACGAAAGCGTCGGCCCGTTCGAACATCGTGTGCTTGCGCTCGTGCATGTCGGCGGTGACGATCAGCTCGTTCAGCTGGCCGAGCGAATGCCGGGTGGCTTCCTTGTCCATCAGGAATTCCGGGATGATCCCGGTGACTTCGCCGCCGTTGGAAAGGACGCCGCTGGCCACGGCTCCCATGATGCCGCGCGTGCCGCCGCCATAGACCAGGCGAAGACCGTGATCGGCAATCGAGCGGCCAAGTGCGCGGCCGGCTTCCATGTAAGCGTTGTCGCGTCCCGGCTGTGAACCGCAATAGACGCAGATGGATCGAATCGTGCTGTTCTCAGTGCTCATGCCCCCAAAAAACATTGCAGCGCAGCATGGGTCAAGAAAAATGAGGGGAAAGCTGGGTTTCCGGCGGTTGCGGCGCCCTTGACTGCTTGTGTGCCGAATCGCGAATCGCTAGCAATTTCAGGGATTGATTGAAGAAATCGGACGGTTCGCTTGCTGTTGCGCTATAATGAATGGCGCAAGCCCGCACCGCAGGCCGATGAGAGGGCATGCGCGGAGCGTTGCTCCGCTCCGTGTGGAGAGTGGCATGATCAAAAATAAGGCCGGCTGGGTGGCCATTACTGTCCTCGTGGCAGCGACAGCGTTGATGGTATTCGTGGTGCAACCGAACCTGCGTGGTGACGGCAAGAAGCCGGCGGACGAACCGGCCGCAGGCAACGCGAGCCAATCGAACGAGACTGCTGCTGGCACCGGCGGCCCGCAGGCGACCGAAGGAACCGCGAAGCCGCTGGACGCCAAGGCCGGTGAGGCCGAACAGACAGCCAATGCTGCGCCGACGAACGCACCCGCCGAAAATCCGGACGTGCCCGGTTTCGATGTGCTGCGCGTGGAGCCCGATGGATCGACCGTGATCGCTGGGCACGCCGAGCCCGGTTCGAAGCTCGAGATTCTGAGCGGCGACACCGTTGTCGGTACCGCCGATGTCGGCGCGACGGGTGACTTTGCGGCCGTCTTCGACAAGCCTCTGCCGGCTGGCGACTATCAGTTGACGCTGCGCAGCACCGGTGAAGACGGCACGGTGAAGAGTTCCGAGGAAGTTGCGACCGTTTCGGTTCCCAAGGACCCCTCCGGTCAACTTCTCGCCATGGTGTCGAAGCCAGGTGAGGCAAGCCGACTGATCGCGACGCCGGAAGCTGCCAAGGCCGAAAGCGAGCAAGGGACCGACAACAAGCCGGCCGAGGTCGCATCGACTGCGACGCAGACGCCGCTCGCGACCGGCGACGCATCCTCGGCTCCGGCAAAGGCGCTCGGTGTTCCCGGCTTGCAGGTGAGTGCCGTCGAGATCGAGGGAAGCAAGATGTTCGTCGCGGGCAGCGCCAGGCCGCGTGCGCTGGTGCGCGTCTATGCGGATGACAAGCTGCTCGGAGAAATGAAGGCCGACGACAAGGGCAATTTCGTCGTCGATGGCGAGATCGAGTTGACCGTTGGCAGCCACATCATCCGCGCCGATATGCTGAACGAGGATGGCACCAAGGTCGCTATGCGCGCTTCGGTTCCCTTCGACCGCCCCGCAGGCTCGCAGGTCGCCGCCGTGGCGCCGTCGGGCACGCCCTCGGCGACAGCCGGTCTTGATGGCGTACGCGCCGAGGCAGGCAAGGCGCTGGCTCTGTTGAAGGGGCTCTATGCCAATGGCAAGGTCCCGACAGGCGAGCAACTCGCCGCAGCGCGTTCCGCAACGGAGATCGCTCTGAAGTCGCTGGCCGACTTCCGGCTCGCCGACAACTCCGATCAGGCGCTGGCCGCGGCCTCGGCACGGGCGTCGAAGGCGGCAGCCGATGCGCTGGCAGCCTTGAAGGCCGCGCCGCAGGATGCGCCGAGCGTTGCTTCGGCGCTTGCCAAGGTCGACGCGAGCGTTGGTCCGGTTCTGGCCGAGCGCGGCAGCGCGACGCCGGCGTCGGACGCGCAGGCCCTGCCGAAGGGCAATGCCCCGGCGCAGGGTGAGCTGGCGAAGGCGATGGGTGCAGGCAGCGCAGTGGCGAGCGACGCCGCGACGACGCCAAGCACTGAAACTGCCGCGGCTGCTCCCCAGCAGGAAGAGCCTCAGACGGTCCAGCAGGAGCCGCTCAAGGAGAGCAAATCCTCCGTGATCATCCGTCGCGGCGACACGCTGTGGCAGATTTCGCGTCGCGTCTATGGTGCCGGCTTGCGATACACCACGATCTACCTGGCCAACCAGGACCAGATCGAAGACCCGGACCGCATTCGCCCGGGACAGGTTTTCGGTGTGCCGGATAAGGCGCTGCCGGACGATGAATCGCGCGAGATTCACAGAAAGCACATGAAACACGAGCAATAGGCAGTCGATCGCCCGCCAACAACATTGCGGCGGCGGCGATGGATGCCTATCTCTCGATCAAGGGCGGCGCCTTCAACGAGGCGCCGCTTTTCATTGAACGGTGATGACGGCGCTGTAGAGGGAAAGCACGGTGCGGCAAGGCTCGTGGGGCTCCCTAAGCCGTCAAGCAGCGCGAAACGTAAGAGCGGATCAGAACGTGGCACCCCAGAAGAAAACTGTTTCGGCCGATACGAGCAATCCGTTGCAGACGATCGCCAATCTCTGGCCCTATATGTGGCCGACGGACAGGGCCGATCTCAAGCTCCGGGTCATCTGGGCAACGGTCATTCTGATCATCGCCAAGGTCGTCCTGATCCTCGTTCCCTATTCCTTCAAGTGGGCAACCGATGCGCTGAACGGCAAGCCGGATGCCTTGGGTTTCCTGCCTCAGTTCCTCACCGGCGCGGTGATGCTGGTGCTCGCCTACAATCTCGCGCGCTTGCTGCAGGCCGGCTTGAACCAGCTTCGCGATGCGCTGTTTGCAAGCGTTGGCCAGCACGCGGTTCGCCAACTTGCCTACAAGACCTTCGTCCACATGCACCAGCTCTCGCTGCGCTTCCATCTGGAGCGGCGCACCGGCGGGCTTTCGCGCGTCATCGAGCGCGGCACCAAGGGCATCGAGACGATCGTCCGCTTCACAATCCTCAACAGCGTGCCGACCCTGATCGAATTCCTGCTGACGGCGGTGATCTTCTGGTGGGGCTACGGCTTCAGCTACCTGTTCGTGACGGCCGTCACCGTCTGGCTGTACATCTGGTTCACGGTCAAGGCGAGCGACTGGCGCATCGCCATCCGCCGCTCGATGAACGACAGCGACACCGACGCCAATACCAAGGCGATCGACTCGCTCCTGAACTTCGAGACGGTCAAGTATTTCGGCAACGAAGAGATGGAAGCCCGTCGCTTCGACAAGTCGATGGAGCGCTATGAGGCGGCGGCGACCCAGGTCTGGACGTCGCTCGGTTGGCTCAACTTCGGCCAGGCGCTGATCTTCGGCGCCGGCACGGCCGTCATGATGATCATGTCGGCGCTCGCTGTTCAGCGCGGTGAACAGACGCTCGGCGATTTCGTCTTCATCAACGCAATGCTGATCCAGCTTGCAATTCCGCTCAATTTCATCGGCTTCGTCTACCGCGAAATTCGCCAGGGCCTGACCGATATCGAGCACATGTTCGATCTGCTCGACGTACGCGCCGAAGTGGTGGATCGCCCGGATGCGAGCGAACTCGTCATCGGCAAGGGCGCCATCGCCTTCAAGGACGTGCATTTCGCCTATGATCCGGCGCGACCGATCCTCAAGGGCATTACCTTCGAAGTGCCCGCCGGCAAGACGGTCGCGGTCGTCGGCCCGTCGGGCGCCGGCAAATCGACGCTCTCCCGGCTGCTCTATCGCTTCTACGACGTGCAGGAAGGGGCCATCACCGTCGATGGCCAGGACGTGCGGACGGTGACGCAAAAGAGCCTGCGCTCGGTCATCGGCATGGTGCCGCAGGATACCGTGCTCTTCAACGACACCATTGCCTATAACATCCGCTACGGCCGGGTCTCTGCCAGCGAAGCCGAGGTCGAAGCGGCCGCTGAGGCGGCACAGATCGCCGGCTTCATCCACACGCTGCCCGAAGGCTTCCAGGCCATGGTCGGCGAGCGTGGCCTGAAGCTCTCAGGCGGCGAGAAGCAACGCGTCGCAATCGCCCGCACCATCCTCAAGGCGCCGCCGATCCTGATCCTCGACGAGGCGACATCGGCACTCGACACGCGCACGGAACAGGAAATCCAGTCAGCGCTCGACGTGGTCTCGCGCAATCGCACGACGCTCGTGATCGCCCACCGGCTTTCGACCGTGATCAACGCCGACGAGATCATCGTGCTGAAGGATGGTGTCATCGCCGAGCGCGGCACCCATGGCGAGCTGATTGACCGCGACGGCCTCTATGCGTCGATGTGGAGCCGCCAGCGCGAAGCAACGCAGGCCGAGGAGCAGTTGAAGCGCGTGCGCGAGAGCGACGATCTCGGCATAGTTACCCGCGGCGAGCCGGCGATCTGATGGCGTTTCTTTCTTTTCTGAGCGCGACGCGTTTTGTCGCTGTCTGGCGGGCGACGTTGCCCGCCAGGGCATTTCGCGCTAGTTCACGTTCCACGGAAAATCTGGAGTAGAGTTTATGAGCCTGGTCAATACGATCCGCAACACGCTCGTACCGGTGCACAAGGAAGGCTATCGCTTCGTCGCGATCTTCTTTGTCGTGTCGCTGGTGCTTGGCTTCCTGTGGGAGCCGTTGATGTGGATCGGCTTCGTGCTGACCGCCTGGTGCGCCTATTTCTTCCGCGACCCTGAACGCATGACGCCGATCGACGACGATCTGGTGATCAGCCCGGCCGATGGCCGCGTTTCGTCGATCGCAACGGTGCTGCCGCCGGAAGAGCTGAACCTCGGCTCGGAACCGATGCTCCGCGTTTCAGTTTTCATGAATGTGTTCAATTGCCATGTGAACCGTGCGCCGATGGCCGGCACCATCACCCGCGTCGCCTACCGCGCCGGCAAGTTCGTCAATGCCGAGCTCGACAAGGCCAGCCACGAGAACGAGCGCAATGGCCTGGTGATCGAGACCAAGCACGGCGCGATCGGAGTCGTTCAGATCGCCGGCCTCGTTGCCCGTCGCATTCTCTGCTGGAAGTATGAAAACGGCTCGCTGGAGGCCGGCGAACGCTTCGGCCTGATCCGCTTCGGTTCGCGCCTCGACGTCTTCCTGCCCGCAGGAGCTGAGCCGCGCGTCAGCGTCGGCCAGACTGCCGTTGCCGGCGAAACCGTGCTTGCCGAGTTCGGCTCGGCCAAGGGCCCGGTCCTCAGCCGTCGCGCATAAGGAGTGTACATGGAAGACTCTGAACAGGAAAACCCAGCCGAACCGCCGAAAGCTACCGGCGACGCGAGCGGTTCAAACGACACCGGTCGTGGTCCTCGGCTGCGCGAGATACCGCTGCGCCTGATGATCCCGAACCTGATCACGGTGCTGGCGATCTGTGCCGGTCTCTCGGGCATTCGGCTCGCCTTCGAAAACCGCATCGAGCTTGCGGTTGCCATGGTCTTGCTCGCGGCATTCCTCGACGGCATCGACGGCCGCGTCGCACGCCTCTTGAAGGCGACGTCGAATTTTGGCGGCCAGATGGACTCCCTCGCCGATATTATCAATTTCGGCGTTGCGCCGGCGCTCGTGCTTTACGTCTTCATCCTGGATCAGGCCCGCTCGATCGGCTGGATCGCGGCGCTGATCTACGCGATCGCCTGTGGCCTGCGGCTTGCGCGCTTCAACGTCATGGCAGAGCGCCAGTCCAAGGCGCCGTGGCAGTCGGAATATTTCGTTGGCGTGCCGGCACCGGCAGGCGCCATGCTGGTCCTGCTTCCGGTCTATCTCGGCCTCTTGGGATTGGCGCCCGAGCGCACCTTCGCGCTGATTGCATCGGGCTACACCGTGCTGATCGCCTTTCTGCTGGTCAGCCGTCTGCCGGTCTGGTCCGGCAAGTCGGAAAACAGCCGTGTGCGCCGCGATCTCGTCCTGCCGGCCATTCTCGGCGTCGTCTTCTATGTCGCGACGCTGATGACCTATACCTGGGAGACGATGGCAGTGACGGCCCTTGGCTACCTGATCACGCTGCCCTTCGGCGCGCGCTCCTGGCAGCGCAAGTACGGCGGCGATTGGCCGGCGCACCCGTCGACGGGTGGGGACGGCCTGCCGGGTGACAAGGACTGACTGAGTTTCAGCAAGGTACAAAAAAGGCCACCGTGGTGACACGGTGGCCTCTTTGTTTGGAAAGCGCGTCGAAGCTTACTCCGGCATCCTGTAATCGACGATCTTGTCTTCGCGGACGATATAGAGCTTGCCGGTCTCGGTCTGCTGCGGACCAACGAGCGGCAAGAGCTTGGCGGCGACCTCGGACGGATGCGGCACGGTCTCCGGGTCCTCGCCGGGCATCGCCTGCGCGCGCATCGCCGTGCGGGTGGCGCCGGGATCGACACAGAGGATGCGCAGCGGCAGGCGCTGCGTTTCGCCGGCCCAGGTGCGAGCGAGCGCCTCGACGGCGGCCTTCGATGCGGAGTAGGGCCCCCAGAAGGGCTTGCACTTATGCGCGGCGCTTGAAGACAGGATCAGCGCACGGCCGGCGTCCGATTTGATCAGCAGCGGCTCCAGCGAGCGGATCAGCCGCCAGGTGGCGTTGACGTTGATGTTCATCACCTTTTCGAACACCTTCGCCTCGACATGGCCGATCGGCGAGATCGTGCCGAGCACGCCGGCATTGGCGACCATGATGTCGAGCTTGCCCCAGCGCTCGTTGATGGCGCCACCGAGCTTGTCGATCGCTGCCATGTCGGCGAGATCGAAGGGCACCAGCGTCGCCGAACCGCCCGCAGCCTTGATCGCGTCGTCGAGTTCTTCAAGCCCGCCGACGGTGCGCGCGCAGGCGACGACATGGGCACCGGCCTTGGCCAGTTCGAGAGCGGTGAAATAGCCGATACCGCGCGATGCGCCGGTGACCACGGCCACCCGGCCTTTGAGATCGATCGTCATTTTATTGTCTGATTATCCGTTGCTGGCGAGAACCGAGAGTTTGCGGACATTGCTGGCGCCTTCCTGGTCGAGAAGGCGGGTCGGATAGTCCCCGGTGAAATAGTGGTCGGTGAACTGCGGCGCCTTCGGATCGCGCTTCTCGCCGCCGACCGCCTCATAGAGGCCGTCGATCGACAGGAATTCGAGCGAGTCTGCCCCGATGTAGCGGCACATGGAGGCGAGGTCGACATGCTGGTTGGCGAGCAGCTTGTCGCGATCCGGCGTGTCGATGCCGTAGAAATCCGGGTGGAAGATCATCGGGCTCGCGACTCGCACATGCACTTCGCGTGCACCGGCCTCCCGCATCATCTGCACGATCTTCACCGACGTCGTGCCACGCACGATCGAATCATCGACCAGAATGACGCGCTTGCCTTCGATCATCGCGCGGTTGGCTGAGTGCTTGAGCTTGACGCCGAAGGCGCGGATCTGCTGCGTCGGCTCGATGAAGGTGCGGCCGACATAGTGGTTGCGGATGATGCCGTATTCGAAGGGAATGCCGCTCTGCTGGGCATAGCCAAGGGCGGCCGGCGTTCCGCCGTCCGGTACCGGAACCACCACATCGGCTTCGACGGGCGCCTCCTTGGCGAGATTGATGCCCATGTTCTTGCGCGACACGTAAATGCTGCGGCCGCCGACGACCGAATCCGGGCGGGCGAAATAGACATATTCGAACAGGCAGAGGCGTTCCGGCTGCGATACCTCCGGCTTGCGAGAATCGATCGAGATCGATCCGTCGGGCTGGATCTCGCAGATGATCACCTCGCCGTTCTCGACATCGCGGACGTAAGTTGCGCCGATGATGTCAAGCGCGCAGGTTTCGGAGCAGAAGATCGGCTTGCCGTCGAGTTCGCCCATGACGAGCGGTCGGATGCCGATCGGGTCACGCGCGGCGATCAGCTTGGTGCGCGTCATCGCCAGCATCGAGTAGCCGCCTTCCATCTGTCGGATGGCGTCGATGAAGCGGTCGGACGAGGAGGCCTGCTTGGAACGGGCGATCAGATGCAGGACGACTTCGGTGTCGGAGGTCGACTGACAGATGGCGCCATCGGCGATCAACTGACGGCGAAGGGTGAGGCCGTTGGTGAAGTTGCCGTTGTGAGCGATCGCGATGCCGCCGACTTCAAGTTCGGCAAAGAGCGGCTGGACGTTGCGCAGCGCCACTTCGCCCGTCGTCGAGTAGCGGGTGTGGCCGATCGACATGAAGCCGGGGAGCTTTGCCAGCGTCGCCGGGTCGGTGTAGTGGTCGCCGACGAGGCCCATGCGCTTTTCGGTGCAGAACTGCTTGCCGTCGAAGGTGACGATGCCGGCGGCTTCCTGGCCGCGATGCTGGAGCGCATGCAGGCCGAGCGCCGTCAGCGCCGCCGCGTCCGAGTGCCCCAATATGCCGAAGACGCCGCACTCTTCGTGCAGTTCATCGCCTTCGAGTTCATCGTGGATTTCCATGGATCTCAGATCGGTCATCACTGTCGCCTTTGCTCCGTACCGGTGCGCATATCGTGATCAGGCCCGCCATCTTCAAGCGATCTTAGCTGAAAACGGCTGCAAGCGTTATTCCCCAAAAGGACAAAGCCCGCGGGGCGGGCTTTGTCGGCAAATCGTTCCTGTCTCAGCCGTTGGTGGCCGGTGCGTCGTCGGCGGGCGCCTGCTCCGGCGTCGTCGACGGTGTCTGGCCGGGGGTCGCCGCCGGCGCTTCGCCTTCACCTTCGCCGGTGGTGTCCTTGCCGCGCAGGCGGTCGAGAATGGTGGCGTCGGCTTCTTCAGGCAAAAGCGCGATCAGCTTGTTGCCGAGATTGTCGAGCAGCGGCTTCGACTTCGCCTGGGTTACCCAGGTCGGCTGCTGCTGCGGAGCGACGAGCCAGTTGAAGAACAGCATGGCGACGACGACCAAAAGAATGCCGCGGGCGGCACCGAACAGGAAGCCGAGGGTGCGGTCGAGCGCGCCGATGCGGCTGTCGATGATGAAATCGGCAATCCGCATTGTGATGAAGGAAATGATGATCAGCGCGACCAGGAAGATCACGGCCGCCGATCCGATCAGCGCGACGGTATCGCTGTTGGTGTACTGCTTGGCGTAGGGCAGAAGCTGCGGGTAGAGGAAATAGGCGGCCGCGGCCGCACCCACCCAGCTCGCGACCGAGAGCACCTCGCGCGAGAAGCCTCGAACCATGGCCAGGATTGCGGAAAACAGGGCGACGCCGAGAACGATACCGTCGAGAATTGTAATGGGCATTTTGTCCTTACTCCGGACCCGGTTCGTCCGGGTCTCCTCAAGCCTATCCGCCATCGGCCCTGCTTGACGTTCAGGGCATTTTCAGCCTCTTCGCGGCCCTACAGCGCCGCGCGTCCTTTCGGGCGCGCAAAGGTCGCTGTAGCGCTCAGACCTGCTGCATAACTTTGTCCTTAAATCGATCCCGATCTAAGGAATTATGCAGTCGTGGACGGTCTGCGGCATCCGCATCTTCAATCTTCGTCCTCCACCGGTCTCAGCGCGTTTCGCGATCCCGCGATGCGCGCCACCAGATCCGGCAGGCTTTCCATTTCGCTCCATCGGCCATTGCCGTTTTTCGGCAATTCGGTGGACGCGGACGGTAGGACCGCCTGCGAGAACCCGAGTTTCTCGGCTTCCTTAAGGCGTTGTGCGGTATGCGCAACCGGCCGGATGGCGCCCGACAAGCTGACTTCGCCGAAATAGACGCAATCGGCCGGAAGGGCAAGCCCGGCAAGCGATGAAACCAGTGCGGAAGCCACAGCTAGATCAGCAGCAGGCTCCGAAATGCGATAGCCGCCGGCGATATTGAGATAGACGTCGTGCTGGCCGAGGCGTACGCCGCAATGGGCTTCGAGCACAGCGAGGATCATCGACAGGCGGGCGGAATCCCAACCGACGATAGCGCGCCGCGGCGTACCGAGCGAGGTCGGCGCGACGAGCGCCTGCACTTCGACAAGAATGGGGCGGGTGCCTTCCATGCCGGCAAAGACTGCCGCACCCGGCGATTTCTCGTTGCGCTCGCCGAGGAACAGCTCCGAAGGGTTGGCGACTTCGCGCAGACCCTTGTCCGACATTTCGAAAACGCCGATCTCGTCGGTCGGGCCGAAGCGGTTCTTGACGGTGCGCAGGATGCGGTAGTGGTGGCCGCGGTCGCCTTCGAAGTAAAGCACCGCATCGACCATGTGTTCGACGACGCGAGGGCCGGCGATCTGGCCCTCCTTGGTGACATGACCGACGAGCACGACGGCGGTTCCCGTCTGCTTGGCGAAGCGGATCATCGCCTGCACGCCGGTGCGCACCTGGGTGACCGTGCCGGGCGCCGAATCGACGATGTCGCTCCAGAGCGTCTGGATCGAGTCGATGATCACGAGATCAGGTCGCTTGCCTTCCGAAAGCGTTGCCAGGATGTCCTCGACATTGGTCTCCGCGGCAAGCAGCACGTCGCAATCGGCAGCACCCAGGCGCTGCGCACGCAGACGCACCTGCGCCACGGCCTCTTCACCGGAGACATAGATGACGCGGTGGTTGCGACGCGACAGCGCTGCGGCCGCCTGCATCAGCACCGTCGATTTGCCGATGCCGGGATCGCCGCCGACGAGCAGCGCCGAGCCGCGCACGAAACCGCCGCCGGTCACCCGGTCGAGTTCCGAAATCCCGGTCTGGATACGCGGCGCGTCCTCGATCTCGCCGGAAAGCGTGGTGAGCGCCACCGGGCGGCCCTTCTTCGGCGCGCGCGTCGGACCGCCGCCGATGCCCGCTGTCGGATCGTCTTCGATGATCGTGTTCCACTCGCCGCAGCCTTCGCATTTGCCCGCCCAGCGAGTGTGGACGGTGCCGCAGTTCTGGCAGATGAATTGGGTACGGGCTTTCGCCATCAGGATCGGACTTTCGAAATCTGGGAGCCGCCGGCACATGCGAGGCGATGCCGCCGACGACAGGAGAATCACCTTTGTCGTCACATAATGCCGCGGAACGCGGAACAAAAGGTGAATTTTAGCGAAGGCCGCAAGGAATTCACGGGAAAGCCACGTCAGACGGCGCCGACATAGTTCCTGATGTAACGATGCCCGAGGCTGGTCAGCAGCTCATAGCCGATGGTTCCGCCGGCGCGCGCCACGTCGTCAATGGCGATGTTTCGGCCGAAAAGCTCGATGTAATCGCCCGGCCGCGCTGCACCGGCCGGCAGGTCCGTGACGTCGAACAGACTGAGGTCCATGGTGACGCGCCCCACATGCGGCACGCGCTTGCCGTGCAGGAAGCCGAATGCCCCTGATGGCGTTGCCTGCCGTAGAGCCACGCCGCCGCCGGAGACCGAACGATGGTAGCCATCGGCGTATCCGACAGCGACGGTGGCGATGCGGCTGTCCCTGTCGAAGCGGGCGGAGGCGCCGTAGCTCGCCGTGCCTCCGGCCGCGACCTCGCGGATCTGGATGATCCTGGCTTCGGCGGTTACCACTGGGGTCATCGGGTTGATGGCATCGTTGACCGCCTCGCCGCCATAGACGGCGATGCCCGGCCGGGTGAGCTCGAAATGATAGTCGGCGCCCAGGAACACACCGCCGGAATTGGCAAGGCTTGCATCGACACCCTCATAGGCAGCGGTCGCTTCGCGGAAGCGCCCGAGCTGGTAGGCGTTCAACGGGTGCTGCGGTTCGTCGGCACAGGCGAGGTGGCTCATGATCAGGACTGGCGAGAAGCTTGCGGGTCGCGCCGGGTCATTGGCAAGCGCCACGGCGGCCTCGACCGAGAGGCCCAACCGGTTCATGCCGGTATCGATATGCAGCACGCAGGGGTGGTCGCCGCGCTCGGAAAGAGCCGCCATGAATACCGCAAGCTGCTCGTCGGAATTGATGATCGGCACCAGGTCATTGTCGAAGAAGAGCTCTTCGTTGCCCGGCCACATGCCCGCGAGAATGTAGATACGGCCCTCCGGAACGAGGGGGCGCAGTTCCGCACCTTCCTCGGCATTGGCGACGAAGAAGTCGCGCGCACCGGCGGCATAGAGGGCAGGGGCTGCATCATCGATGCCGAGGCCATAGGCGTCCGCTTTCAGAACCGCTGCCGCCCGCGCCTTGCCGGAGCGGGCATTCATCGACCGCCAATTGTCGGCAAGCGCACCGAGATCGATCGTAAGGCGGTTGGAGGCGGAAAGAAATTCTGGGGGGAGCATGCCGGACACTCTTCGTGGACGATACGAAGAGCAATACAGCCAACGGCCCATGGTCGCAAATGCGCGCCTGTCGCATCGCCGTCACGCGGGCCTTGAAGGAAGGACGAGCACTTTTGTGCAAGACGGGATCGCCTCGGGTCACTATGGTTGCCCAATGCAGACGATTTCGCAGGAAGAAGCCATAGAGGTCATGCCGATTGAAGGCGGTGAGCGCACGCGCTTCTGGCGCGATCCTCGCTTTATGGGCATGGAATGTCTGACGGCGACCTTCATTACCCATGAATTCGCGCCGCATGCACATGAGACGTTCAGCATCGGCGCGATCGAGGCCGGCTCGCAGATCAGCAAGATCAAGGGCGAACGTTCGGAGGCGGGCCCTGGGTTCTTCTACCTGATCAACCCCGACGAAATCCACGACGGCCACCCCGGCGGCAGCGGCTATCGTTATCGCATGGTCTATCCGAGCGCCGATCTGCTGGTGAACATCATCGAGGACGTGACCGGTCGCGCTTTCAAGGGAACGCCGTCCTTCTCGAGGCGGGTGCTGCAGGATCCGGACCTCGCCTTGTCCTTTCATCAAGCACACCGAACGCTTGAGCTGGCCGGCGGCACGCTCGAAGCCGAAGAAAGAATGTTCGGCGTGCTTGCGGCGATGTTCGAGAGGCACGGCAGTACGATCATCACCCCGATCGAGACGCGCGAGCAGTCCCCCGTGCATCGGGCGCGGGACTATCTGATCGAGAATTATGCTGAAGACGTCGGGCTCGAGGAACTCGCCAAGGTCGCAGGGCTCAGCCGCGCGCACCTGATCCGCGCCTTTCGCAAGGAATTCCATATCACTCCACATGCCTTTCTGACCGACAAGCGCGTGCGCACCGCCAAGACCTTGCTCAGGCATGGCTGGTCGGCGGTGGATGCGGCGTATCAGTGCGGCTTCGCCGATCAGGCGCATTTCAGCCGCCACTTCAAGGCGCGCACCGGCGTGACACCCGGCGCCTTCCGTGCCGGCTGATCACTTTCGTTCAATACGGGACCTGCTTCCGCCTATAGACGTTCTCCGTTTCGTGTGAATGGAGACAGGGACGTTGCAGGTAAGAAATGCGTTGCAGGAATTTCGGGCCGCGGCGATCGCGATGACGCCGCTGATCGTAGCCGTCATGCCGATCGGCCTGGTGTTCGGTGCGGTGGCGGCGGCCAAGGGGCTGACGCCGGCCGAGGTGACGCTGATGAGCGCACTGGTCTTTGCCGGCGGGTCGCAATTCGTCGCCATGGATATCTGGACACATCCGGCGTCCTGGGCCGCACTCGGCTTCTCGGCTCTGCTCGTCAACATCCGCCATGTGCTGATGAGCGCTTCGATCGGCAGCAAGCTTGACGGTTTCTCCGGGCCGGCGCGCTATGCCTCGATGCTGCTTCTCGCCGATGAAATCTGGGCCATGGCCGAGATGCGCGCGAGCAATGGCAAACTCACGCCCGCCTGGTATGCCGGCCTCGCCGTGCCCTTCTACTGCGCCTGGGTCCTGACGAGCCTGACGGGCGCGATGGTTGGCGCCCTGCTGGGCGATCCCAAGGTCATCGGCCTCGACTTCGCATTCCCTGCCGTTTTCATCATCCTGGTCATGGGGTTCTGGAAGGGGCGCGAAACGGGTGCCGTTCTGGCCGCGAGCGCTTGTGCGGCCGTGGTCACGCATCAATTGCTGCCGGGCGTCTGGTACATTGCGGCGGGTGCTGCAGCCGGCGTCGTCGTGGCTATGCTTTCAGGCGGACACAAGGAGGCCCACGCATGAGCGTCGATCTCAACACTTTGCTTGCGATCCTGGCCATGGCAGTCGCGACGGTCGCGACCCGCATCGGCGGTCTCGTGCTGATCCGCTATGTCACGATCGGAGAAAACCAGAAGCGCGCCCTCGAGGCCATTCCGCCAGCGGTTCTGATGGCGGTCATCGCTCCGACGGCAGTGGTCACCGGCCCGGCCGAAACGATTGCCGCTGCCGCGACGGCGGTTGCTGCAACCAGGCTGCCGCTCTTGGCATCCGTTGCCGTCGGCGTGGTTTCGGTGGCGCTGTTGCGTCAGGTTCTAGGCGGCGCCTGGTAAAAAGGCGGTGCCGGTTGAGCCCAGCACGTTTGGGCGGCTCGTTGTGAAGTAGAGCGGGCTGGGAAACCGCAAACATTTTTCCCAGCCCGCTCCGGCCGCCCCCACGGAACTCTAGTGTTCTTCGTACTGGGTGAAGGAGGGATCGGCGAGATCGGTGAAGCGCGTGAATTCCGACTGGAAGGCGAGCTTCACGGTGCCGGTCGGTCCGTGACGCTGCTTGGCGATAATCACGTCCGCCGTGCCCTTTACCTGCTCCATCTTCATCTTCCACTCTTCGTACTTCGGATCGAACTCGTCGCGCGGCTCCAGGTTCTTCACGTAGTATTCCTCGCGGAACACGAAGAGCACGACGTCGGCGTCCTGCTCGATCGAGCCCGATTCACGAAGGTCGGAGAGCTGCGGGCGCTTGTCTTCGCGGCTCTCCACCTGACGGGAGAGCTGCGACAATGCGATGATCGGAACATTCAGTTCCTTGCCGAGCGCCTTGAGGCCGGTGGTGATCTGGGTGATTTCCTGCACGCGGTTGTCGCTCGATTTGCCCGAGCCGGTCATGAGCTGGATATAGTCCACTACCAGGCAATCGAGGCCACGCTGGCGCTTCAGGCGCCGGGCGCGGGCGGAAAGCTGGGCGATCGAGATACCACCGGTCTGGTCGATATAGAGCGGCACCTTCTGCATCATCTGCGAGCAGGCGACGAGCTTTTCGAAGTCGGCCTCGGAAATTTCACCGCGGCGGATCTTCGACGAGGAGACCTCGGTCTGCTCGGAGATGATACGGGTGGCGAGCTGTTCGGACGACATTTCGAGCGAATAGAAGCCGACGACGCCGCCGTTCCTGGCCTTGAACGAACCATCCGCCTGGACTTCCGGTTCGTAGGCGGCGGCGATGTTGTAGGCGATGTTGGTGGCAAGCGAGGTCTTGCCCATGCCGGGACGCCCTGCAAGCACGATCAAGTCCGAGCGCTGCAGGCCGCCCATGCGGGCGTCGAGGGATAGGATGCCGGTGGAAATGCCGGAGAGGCTGCCGTCGCGCTCGAAGGCCGCACCCGCCATGTCGATCGCGAGCGCGACGGCATCGTTGAACGACTGGAAGCCGCCGTCGTAGCGGCCGGTCTCGGCGAGTTCGAACAGGCGACGCTCGGCATCTTCGATCTGGCCCTGCGGCGGCATGTCGAGTGGCGCGTCATAGGCGATATTGACCATGTCCTCGCCGATCGTGATCAGCGAACGGCGAAGAGCGAGGTCGTAGATCGCGCGGCCGTAGTCTTCCGCGTTGATGATCGACACGGCTTCGGCAGCGAGACGCGCAAGGTACTGCGCGACGGTCAGGTCACCGACCTTCTCGTCGGCCTTGAGGAAGGTCTTGATGGTGACGGGGTTCGCGGTCTTGCCCATGCGGATGATGTCACCGGCAACCTCGAAGATCTTGCGGTGCAGCGGCTCGTGCAGATGCACGGGCTTCAGGAAGTCCGAGACACGATAGAAGGCGTCGTTGTTGACGAGGATCGCGCCGAGCAAAGCCTGTTCGGCTTCAAGGTTGTTCGGCGCCTCGCGATAGTGCTGGTCCGCCTGATCCTTGCCGATAGGGGATAGCTTTCGCGCCGCGTCATTCATGTCGTTTTATCTCTGCCTTTGTCTGGTGTGGCACCGGTTTGCGATCTACCGCGAGCCGGGTCAAGTGCAGGGGGGACACACTCGCAAAGCGTCTCATCGCAGCCTCGCGCTTTTCCCGTTGTTCGACTGATCCACAGGTCAGGTTCACAAAAGCGTAGAATCTCGCCTTGCCACAAAATTGGCCGTTGACGCGACGAATCACCCGAGCCTTCCGGGCATGGGGGAGTCTAGCGCCGTCCTCCCCCACCTCAAAATCCTGATCTTGAAAATCCCCCGCATTTGGATTAGATAGAGTCAAAATAATTAGCATGCTAGTAATATGGAAAAGATACCAATGTATCAGCCCACCGTGAACCGCGAATTGTTCGATGCTCTGTCGCTGGTCAATCGCAAGCTGCGGGCCGTGTTCGATGCTCGAGTGAAGGAGAGGGGGCTCACGCTGTCGCGGGCCCGAGCGCTCTTCGCCTTGACTCGGAGGGATGGTTTGAACCAGCGCGAGCTGGCCGATGAGCTCGATATTGAAACGCCGACACTGGTGCGTCTGCTCGATGGCATGGAGAAGCAAGGTTTCATCGAACGGCGGGTCGAGGCCTCCGACCGGCGCGCCAAGCAGATCCATATGACTGAGTTCGGTCGCTCGGTCGCTG
The DNA here is from genome assembly GCF_058792075.1 of Ensifer sp. EB106-03-01-XG145. Taxonomy (NCBI): domain Bacteria; kingdom Pseudomonadati; phylum Pseudomonadota; class Alphaproteobacteria; order Hyphomicrobiales; family Rhizobiaceae; genus Ensifer; species Ensifer sp. EB106-03-01-XG145. The sequence continues at coordinate 1,185,756 of NZ_JBYTEC010000001.1, forward strand.
ACGAAATCCTTAGGCTTGCCGACGAGATCCGGGCGGAAGTGCTGCAAGGTATCGATGCCGCCGAACTTGCCGTGACGCAACGGGTGGTGCGGGCGATCGCCGACAACGTCCAGTCGCTGGCGCGAGAGTGACGGCGATGAGCGCAGTCGCGACCGCTGCTGCAAGCGACAATCGCAACGCCGCTCCGCTGGAGACGGGCGCGGCCGGCGACGACCAAGAGGAAATTTCGCCTGCTGCACCGGTCCCGGCGCCCGCCCCAATGCCGGTCGACAAAAGCCTGGCACTATCGGCGGTCTATGTCGTCGGGTCGGTTCTCCTGTTCCTGACGCAGGGCCTGGGCATGAACCTGGCGCTTGCCAATCTGACGCAGATCCAGGGTTCGCTCTCGGCGACCTCGGTCGAGGCCGGCTGGCTGTCGGCGGCCTACATGGCGCCCAATGTCAGCCTGTCGATCGCGCTGGTGAAGATTCGCGCTCAATACGGGCTGCGCCGCTTTGCCGAAATCAGCATCGTCGGCTTCGTCATCGTATCGCTGATGAACGTCTTCGTTTCCGACCTGCATTCGGCCATCGTCGTCCGCTTCATCAGCGGCATTGCTGCTGCGCCGATGTCGACGCTCGGCTTTCTCTACATGCTCGAAGCCTATCCGCCGGCGCGCAAGCTGACGGTCGGTCTGGCACTGGCGCTCACCTGCACGACGATCTCCGCGCCGATTACCCGTCTCATCTCGCCGACCCTGATCGAATACGGCCAGTGGCATGCGCTCTACACGCTCGAAATGGCGTTGGCACTGATCGCGCTGCCGATCATCTATCTGCTGCCTCTGACGCCGGTGCCGCATGCCAAGGTCATCCAGCGCATGGATATCCTGAGCTATCTGCTCGTTGCCGTTGCCTTCGGCTGCCTGGCCATCGTGTTGACCATGGGGCGTCTCTACTGGTGGTTCGAGGCACCCTGGCTCGGCGTCCTTCTGGTCGTTTCAATCGCAACACTGACGACCGTGGTGCTGATTGAACTCCATCGCAAGGTGCCGTTGATCGACATACGCTGGATCGCCTCGAAGGAGATCGTGCACTTTGCTGCCGTTCTGCTCGTCTTCCGCCTGGTTGCCTCCGAGCAGTCCACGATCGCGACGAATTTCTATCAACAGCTCGGCCTCCAGTTCGAACAGGTCGCGACGCTGTATTGGATCATCCTTGCCGCGGCGATAGCCGGCGGCCTGCTCTGTGCCGTGCTGATGAACCCGCAGCATGCAGAGAGTGTGCACGTCCTGGCGCTCGGCCTGCTGGCGACCGGCGCCTACATGGACAGCCAGGCGACGAGCCTGACACGGCCCGAGCAGATGTATCTGAGCCAGGCGATGATTGCCTCGGGCACTGCGCTCTTCCTGCCGCCGGCCATGGCGCGCGGCTTCAAGGCGGCGCTTGCGAAGGGGCCGAGCTATATCCTGAGCTTCATCGTGATCTTCCTCTTCACCCAGAGCATCGGCAGCCTGATCGGCTCCGCAGCCTTCGGCACCTTCGTAACGATCCGTGAAAAATTCCACTCCAACATTCTCTCCGAACAGATCGTCTTGTCGAACCCGTTGGTTGCCCAGCGCGTCAACCAGCTCTCCGCCGCCTATAGCAAAGTGATGGGCGACAAGACCTTGCTGGGTGGCGAGGGCACCGTGCTCCTGTCGCAGCAGGTCACCCGCGAAGCCTACATCCTTGCCTACAACGACGCATTCCTGCTTGCCGCCGTGATCGCGCTTGTCGCGCTCGCCGGCCTGCTCCTGCACATGTCCTACAATTGGCTCACGCAGCGGCTGACCGGCCCCGCGCCGGCGCCGGCCGCCTGATTAATCGAGTTGAAGACCATGCTGAAGTTCCTACGTTCCCCGACCACCATCATTGTGCTTCTCGCCGGCATCGCCGGCGTGACCCTCGTGCTCTATGCCTGGCGGCTGCCACCGTTCCACAGCTCCGTGGAGATGACGGAGAATGCCTATGTGCGCGGCTACGTGACAATCATGAGCCCGCAGCTTTCGGGCTATGTCGCCGATGTTCCCGTGCACGACTACGAGGCGGTCAAGGCCGGGCAGTTGCTGGTGAAGATCGACGATCGCATCTACGCCCAGAAGCTGGCGCAGGCCGAAGCGACGCTTGCCGGGCAGAAGGCGGCGCTCGCCAACTCCCATCAGCAGGAACTGTCGGCCAAGGCCGGTATCGCCGCCAGCGAAGCGCAGCTCGATAGCGCCAAGGCGGCCTTCAATCGGGCGCGCGCCACCTGGGATCGCATTCGCCCGCTTGCCGAAAAGGGCGTGTCGACGCGCAGCGATGCCGATCAGGCGCGTGCCGGCTTCGAACAGGCGGACGCGGCTGTGAGCCAGGCTGAGGCCGGGCTGGAAGTGTCGAAGCAGGCATTGGCGACCACGCTTGGCGCGCGCGCCGGATTGGAAGCTGCCGTGACCGGTGCCGAGGCGGCCGTCGAACTGGCGCGTATCGATCTCGAAAATACCCGCATCGTTGCGCCGCGTGACGGCAGGCTGGGCGAGATCGGCGCTCGGATCGGTCAATATGTGACGGCGGGATCACAACTGCTCGCGCTGGTGCCGAACGAAGTGTGGGTCGTCGCCAATTTCAAGGAGACGCAACTCGACGGCATGAAGGCTGGCCAGCCCGTCGCCATTGCGGTCGACGCCCTGCAGAAGAGCGAACTTACGGGACACATCGAGCGCTTCTCGCCGGCAGCCGGTTCGGAATTCAGCGTGATCCGCGCGGACAACGCCACAGGCAACTTCACCAAGGTGGCTCAGCGCGTCGGCGTGCGGATCGTGGTCGATCCCGGTCAGCCGCTGGCTGAGATGCTCTCGCCCGGTCTCTCGGTCGTCGTGCGCGTCGACAAGGACGCACGGGCGCGGACTGCAGCGGATCAGGTGACCAGCGACGCCGTGCCCGTCGCTGCGCATGGGTAATCTGCCGCCTCGCGTCTTGCGATTTTAGTTCTACCCCCTGGAGCCAATAAAAAAGCCCGGATCGATGATCCGGGCTTTCGTATATGGGATGGCCGCTAAGGCTTATTCTTCTTCGCCTTCGAATTCGGCTTCCGGGTTGAAGAAGTCTTCCGGCTTCAGAGCGTCTTCGTCAACGCCGTAGATGGCGTCGGCCGAGGTCAGGCTTTCGCCCTTGGACTGGCGCTCGGCTTCTTCAGCCGAACGGGCAACGTTGACTTCAACCGAGATCTCGACTTCCGAGTGCAGGTGCAGCGTGACCTTGTGCAGGCCGATCGACTTGATCGGGTGGTTGAGGTCGACCTGGTTGCGTCCGACGTTGAAGCCTTCGGCAGCGAGCACTTCGATGATGTCGCGAGCAGCAACCGAACCGTAGAGCTGGCCGGTTTCGCCAGCGGAGCGGACGATGACGAAGGTCTTGCCGTCGAGCTTTTCGGCAACCGACTGGGCTTCCGACTTGCGCTCGAGGTTGCGGGCTTCGAGCGTCGAACGCTCAGCTTCGAAACGGGCCTTGTTGGCGGCGTTGGCGCGCAGCGCCTTGCCGAGCGGCAGCAGGTAGTTGCGAGCAAAGCCGTCGCGGACCTTTACGGTTTCGCCCATCTGGCCGAGCTTGGCGATACGTTCGAGAAGAATGACTTGCATGTTGGTTTTCCTTTCAGTGTTCCAATTCGTTGGTCAGTTTTTTCCAACCGGCGTGACCGCGATGGTGCGTCGCGTATCGATCAGGCCGGACAGGAGGAAGAAGAATGCCGGGATCGTGAACACGAGCACCGACAGGTATGCGATCCACAGCACGGGAAGCCGCCAGGACTTGCCGCGCGTGCGGAAATGGAAGGAGGCGAATCCGGCAAGCAGGAAGCCCGCGCCGAAGGTTCCGCAGATCAACGCGCCGATCGTTGCCGGCGCGCCGCCGAGGAAGGTGAGGACCAGGCCGCCGAGGAAGATGAAGATCGCGTTGCGGTGCATGCGTAGCGTCGAGGGGATATCCTCGCGCGGGCGTAGCGCCCGGCCCGACATCTGCACGATGCGGGTCGCGACATAATAGGCGGTAAAGAGCATCAGCACCCAGATCGCACCCTGGACGAGTGGCAAAGCGAGCGTGAAGAGCGACTTGATCTGGGCAACGGCAGTGACGTCCGGATTGTAGCCCGGGTCCTGCGCCTTCACCGCCTGGATGACGATATCGACCATGCGGTCGGAGATGTCGGCGCCATAGCCGACGATGAAGCCGACGATGATCATGCCGATGGTCACGAGGCCGGCGAGGTGGCTGAGAATATCGGAGAGCGGATACCAGGCGAGCGCTTCATCCGGACCGCCGAGTTCCGAGGCCGGGCGGGCAAGATTGGCGAGGTGGCTGAGCCAACCGGCCGGGATCAGCGTGACGACGAGGATCAGCAGCGCGAAATAGGGCGAGATGAGCGCGGCAGCGGTGGCACCTGCGCTGACGATCGCGGTGATCGCCGCTGCATTGCCCCAGCCAAGGCCGGCAATCAGGATCGGGAGCGCGGACGCAGCATAGAGGACGATCGCAAGAGACGACTGCGTGTTCGCGCCCATCGACAAGAGGGCGGCGGTAAAGCCGGCGAGAACGCCGGTCAGCAGCGATGTCCTGTTCACATTCGTCACGTTCGCTGTCCTGCTTCGTGCAGTTAGGGGATGGCAAAGCCCGGCCCCAGCATGGGATTTTGGTGCTTTCGCACCGGTTCCGATCCGCGCCCACCGCGGAAGGGAGGGAAAGAGGCGCTCACCTAAGGGGAGCGCCTCTCCCTAGAGTCAATTTCCGTCGAGTCAGTCGACCAACGGAGAGTCAGCCGTTCTTAGGAAACGACGTAGGGCAGCAGGCCGAGGAAGCGTGCACGCTTGATCGCCTGGGCGAGCTCGCGCTGCTTCTTCTGGGAAACGGCCGTGATGCGGGAAGGAACGATCTTGCCGCGCTCGGAAATGTAGCGCTGCAGCAGGCGGATGTCCTTGTAGTCGATCCGCGGAGCGTTTGCGCCCGAGAAGGGGCAGGTCTTGCGGCGACGGTGGAACGGGCGACGAACCGGAGCGGAAGAAACTTCAGCCATTGTCTTTATCTCCTAAAGCTTCTTGATTACGCGCGGTCTTCGCGCGGACGACGCGGGCGGTCTTCGCGGTCGCCACGGTCCGGACGCGGACCACGGTCGCCGAAGCTGCGCTCCGGACGGTCGCCATCGCGGCGCGGACGATCGTCGCGGTCGCGCTTCTGCATCATGGCAGACGGGCCTTCCTCGTGCTTCTCGACGGCGATCGTCATGTAGCGCAGGACGTCTTCGTTGATGCGCATCTGACGCTCGATTTCGTGAACAGCCGCTGCCGGAGCGTCGATGTCCATCAGAACGTAGTGAGCCTTGCGGTTCTTCTTGATGCGGTAGGTGAGGGACTTCAGGCCCCAGTTCTCGACGCGACCGACCTTGCCGCCGTTTGCTTCGAGCACGCCCTTGTACTGCTCGACGAGACCGTCGACCTGCTGCGGCGTGATGTCCTGGCGGGCCAGGAATACGTGTTCATAAAGAGCCATTGTGGCTTGCCTTTCTTGCGTTAATCAGCCCGGACCTCGGCGGCTAAGCCTCAACGACTGTTCTTAGTGGCTGACAGGCAGCCGGCAAGAAAGTGTTGTATCGAGACGGTCGAGAGCGGAGACACGGGAGGCCGGAAAGACTTGCAATCCTAACGGCTCCCCTCGAGGAAGCCGGCCCTCCGTTCAGCCACCAGCCAGAAGACCGGGCATTTCGAACAGCGCGCTTATACGCATTTTTCGCGGGAAGGCAAGGCTTGGCGCATCTTTTAGATATCTAGGCCAGCGCTTTGACCTTCTTCCACTTGCGCAAACGCCCTGAGGCATTGGCGTAGGGAGAGGATGTGTTGAACTGAATCATGCGACCAAGCGTCCATTTGCCGTACCACGGTTTCCCGTAGAGCGCCTGGTCGTCCCGCGCCTTGATCAGCGCTTCCAGCGTTTCCTTGCTGCGTCTCAGGCGGGCGATGAGCTCCGCCGGCGAGAGAGCCCGGAAATCGGCATAGAACTTCTGTGCGAGCCTGCCGAGCTCGTTCCATTTATATTCGGTCTCGGGGAAGTCGACGCGTTCGCCGCGCTGATCGCGGTCGATCCACTTGGTGACGAGTTCGCCCCAGCCGATGAGGTAGGCGACGAGATCGCCGACGCTCATCGTGGTGCCCTTGGCGTGCCCTTCGAGCGAAGGCTCGCGAAATTGGTCGTCGGAGACCTGATCCAGTTCGCGCATCAGCTTGGCGAACTGGACGTCGATCGCCTTGAGCAACTCCGCTTTTGTCTGAGGCACGGCCATCGGCGATCGATTCTCGCCTTTAGATCGGCATGGGGTAGAGACGGTGCAGCCGCCGAATGCCATTCACGACGTCCTGCGACAGGGTGAGGTCGACGGCGCCAAGATTGGTCTTCAGCTGTTCCATCGATGTTGCGCCGATGATGACGGACGCCATGAACGGCCGCGTCAGGCAGAAGGCGATTGCCATCTGAGCGGGATCGAGGCCGTGCTCGCGTGCAAGCTGCACATAACCGGCAACCGCCGGCTCCTGGTGCGGCGTGAAGCGGCCGCCGAGGTCGCCGTTGATCGAGAGGCGGGAGCCCGTCGGCTTGGCGCCGTCCAAATACTTGCCGCTGAGCAGTCCGGCTGCGAGCGGCGAATAGGCAAGCAGGCCCACGTCCTCGTGATGCGATAGCTCGGAAAGGTCGAGATCATAGGCGCGGTAAAGCAGATTGTATTCGTTCTGCACCGAGGCGACCCGCGGCAGGCCGTATCGTTCGGCCATGTCGATGAACTTCATCGTTCCCCAGGCCGTTTCGTTGGAGAGACCGATGGCGCGGACCTTGCCGGCCTTCACGAGATCGCCGAGCTTGTCGAGGATCGCCCTGAGATCGCCGGCGACTTGCGCCTTGTCCTGCTTGGCCGGGTCGTAGGACCAGGCATTGCGGAAATGATAGTGACCGCGGTTCGGCCAATGGATCTGGTAGAGGTCGACATAGTCGGTTTTCAAGCGTCGAAGGCTGGCGTCGATTGCCTGTTCGATGCCTTCCGGCGTGGTAGGACCGCCATTGCGAATATAGGGCCGGCCGGGGCCGGCGACCTTGGTCGCGAGCACGACGTCGTCGCGGCGGCCGCGCTTTGCCAGCCACTCGCCGATGAAGCGCTCGGTATCGCCGTAGGTCTCGGACGAGAGCGGCGTCGTCGGGTAGAGTTCTGCCGTATCGATGAAATTCACGCCCTTGTCGAAGGCGTGGTCCAGTTGTTCATGCGCTTCGGCGACGGAATTCTGCGAGCCCCAAGTCATGGTGCCCAGGCAGATTTCCGAGACCCTGATGTCGGTGCGGCCAAGCGTGTTGTAACGCATTGAATGGAGATCCTTGTGAAAGACGTGCATCGGCCCCGTGGGACAAGGGGTGCGCGCGCCGGAAATGGAGTGATAGCCTTCGCCCTTGGGAGTGTTGAAGGCAGGTCGACTTCGGGCGGCAAACTTACGCCTTGATTGGTGAAGATCAAGGGCAAAAGGCGGCTGCGGCTCGGTTCGGCGGGCCTTGCGCGCTTGACTCGCCGTTCAGGAATGTGAATGGAGAGGAAACCAGAGCGGGGCAAGAAAAAGCGTGTGCGGTTATCCGCCCGCGTCCCGCTCTAACTCATAAGAACCGATCACTATGATTTTGTGTCGATTCGACCCAAAATCATAGTGATCTAGGGAAGGGACTATCCCATGAGCATTGCATTCACGTTTCCAGGCCAGGGCAGCCAGGCTGTCGGCATGGGCAAGGATCTGGCGGACGCTTTTCCGGAAGCCGCTGCCGTCTTCGCCGAGGTTGACGAGGCGCTCGGAGAGAAGCTGTCCGAGATCATGTGGAACGGCCCCGAGGAAACGCTGACGCTGACCGCGAACGCGCAGCCGGCGCTGATGGCCGTATCGATGGCCGTCATCCGGGTGCTCGAAGCCAGGGGACTCGACATCAAGTCGAAGGTCTCCTTCGTCGCTGGCCATTCGCTGGGCGAGTATTCGGCGCTCTGTGCTGCCGGCACCTTCTCGATCGCCGACACGGCGCGTCTCCTGCGCATTCGCGGCAACGCGATGCAGGCGGCCGTACCGGTCGGCAAGGGTGCGATGGCTGCGATCATCGGGTTGGAGCATGCCGATGTCGAAGCCGTCTGCCGCGAGGCTTCGGCACTCGGCTCCTGCCAGATCGCCAACGACAATGGCGGCGGCCAGCTGGTCATTTCCGGAGAGAAGTCTGCCGTCGAGAAGGCTGCCGCATTGGCATCCGAAAAGGGAGCGAAGCGCGCATTGATGCTGCCGGTCTCCGCACCCTTCCATTCGAGCCTGATGGCGCCGGCCGCCGACGCCATGCGCGAGGCTCTCGCCAAGGTCGAGAAGCACAATCCCGTCGTGCCCGTGGTCGCCAACGTGCTCGCTGCACCGGTCAGCGACGCCGGCGAAATCGCCCGATTGCTCGTCGAGCAGGTCACCGGCCAGGTCCGCTGGCGTGAGACGGTCGAATGGTTTGCCGCCAACAATGTCACGACGCTTTATGAACTCGGTTCCGGCAAGGTCCTGACCGGGCTTGCCCGCCGGATCGATAAGACTGTCAACGGTATCGCCGTCAATACGCCTGCCGATATCGACACGGCTCTTGCAGCACTGCTCGCGTAAGCCGTCGAACAAGCGCACCAGTTACAAGGAATCAATCAGATGTTCGATCTTTCCGGCCGCAAGGCTCTCGTCACCGGTGCATCCGGTGGTATCGGCGAAGAAATCGCCCGCATGCTGCACGCACAGGGCGCGACCGTCGGCCTGCACGGCACGCGCGTCGAGAAGCTGGAAGCGCTCGCCAATGAACTTGGCGATCGCGTGCAGCTCTTCCCGGCCAACCTTTCGGATCGCGCTGAAGTCAAGGCGCTCGGCGAAAAGGCGGAAGCCGAGCTCGGCGGCGTAGACATTCTGGTCAACAATGCCGGCATTACCAAGGATGGCCTCTTCGTTCGCATGAGCGACGAGGACTGGGATGCTGTTCTCGAAGTGAACCTGACCGCCGTGTTCCGCCTGACGCGCGAACTCACCCATCCGATGATGCGCCGCCGCTTCGGCCGCATCGTCAACATCACTTCGATCGTCGGCGTCACCGGCAATCCCGGCCAGGCCAACTACTGTGCCTCCAAGGCCGGCATGATCGGCTTCTCCAAGTCGCTGGCCCAGGAGATCGCGACGCGCAACGTCACCGTCAACTGCGTTGCTCCAGGCTTCATCGAAAGTGCGATGACCGGCAAGCTCAACGACAAGCAGAAGGACGCGATCATGGGCGCGATCCCGATGAAGCGCATGGGCACCGGCGCGGAGATTGCGTCGGCCGTCGTCTATCTCGCGTCGAACGAGGCTGGCTACGTCACCGGCCAGACGATTCACGTCAATGGCGGCATGGCCATGATCTGATCCGGTTTCCGGGATGTGCCGCCCGCCGAGATTGTGCGACGGGTGATATTCAACGTCCCGGGACACCGCCTGCCAAATGCCTGAAATTCAATGTTGAGCAAGCGAATGTCAGGCATTTTCGGACTTTGCGGCAGACTTAAACCGTGTTAATCGGGCCATGACTGTTAGCAGTCGACCGGTCCCGCCAGGTGTCCGGCAGCCTTGGCTGCCCTGGGTTTGCCGCAGTTCCGGTTGGATGGATTGCCGGGTAGGCCGTCTTGGTCTATCAGGCTTACATAAGAGTACCGGTGCCGGAATAGGCGCCTACAGAAACGAAGGTCGAGGAACTCCGACATGAGCGATATCGCAGAACGCGTAAAGAAAATTGTTATTGATCATCTTGGCGTCGACGCCGAAAAGGTCAGCGAAGGCGCAAGCTTCATCGATGACCTCGGCGCGGACTCGCTCGACACCGTCGAACTGGTCATGGCTTTCGAAGAAGAATTCGGCGTTGAAATCCCGGACGACGCTGCTGACTCGATTTTGACTGTCGGCGACGCCGTCAAGTTCATCGAAAAGGCTCAGGCCTAATATCTGAGCGGCTACGGCCGCAGACGGGCCGCCGAAAGCGGCCCGTTTCAGCCTAGGGAAGTGGGCTGTCCCGCAAGCGCGGGTGCCGATCAGCAAGCGTTCTCCGCTTTTCCCTCTGATCGTGAATGAGAACCTTAAAATGGATGCCCGGATCGAGTTCGTCACACGTGGTCCGATCCGGCTCTGAAATTGAAAAGTCAGGGTGGGTCGCGGACTATGAGACGTGTCGTTATCACCGGTACCGGCATGGTATCTCCCTTGGGTTGCGGAACTGAGGCGACGTGGGCGCGCCTTCTTGCCGGGCAGAATGCTGCACGCAAGGTAACCGAATTCGAGGTCGAGGACCTTCCTGCCAAGATCGCCTGCCGCATTCCCTTCGGTGACGGCACCGATGCCACCTTCAACGCCGACGACTGGATGGAGCCGAAGGAGCAGCGCAAGGTCGATCCGTTCATCGTCTACGCGATGGCGGCCGCCGACATGGCGCTTGCCGACGCCGGCTGGAAGCCGGAGACCGACGAGGACCAGATCGCGACCGGCGTGCTGATCGGATCGGGCATTGGCGGTCTCGAAGGCATCGTCGAAGGCGGCTATACGCTGCGCGACAAGGGCCCCCGCCGCATTTCGCCGTTCTTCATTCCCGGCCGTCTGATCAACCTCGCCTCGGGCCAGGTGTCGATCCGCCACAAGCTGCGCGGCCCGAACCACTCGGTCGTGACCGCCTGCTCGACCGGCGCGCACGCGATCGGTGACGCCAGCCGCCTGATCGCGCTCGGCGATGCCGACGTCATGGTCGCCGGCGGTGCTGAATCGCCGATCTGCCGGATCTCGCTCGCGGGCTTTGCCGCCTGCAAGGCGCTGTCCACCCAGCACAATGACGACCCGCAAAAGGCATCTCGCCCCTACGATGTCGACCGTGACGGCTTCGTCATGGGCGAGGGCGCCGGCGTCGTCATCCTCGAAGAGCTCGAGCACGCCAAGGCGCGTGGCGCCAAGATCTATGCGGAAGTGGTCGGTTACGGCCTTTCCGGCGATGCCTTCCACATCACCGCGCCGTCGGAAGATGGTGACGGCGCCTATCGCTGCATGCAGATGGCGCTGAAGCGCGCCGGACTGACGGCGGCCGACATCGACTACATCAACGCCCATGGCACCTCGACCATGGCGGACACGATCGAGCTCGGCGCGGTCGAGCGCCTGGTCGGCGAGCATGCGTCGAAGATCTCCATGTCCTCGACCAAGTCGGCGATCGGTCACCTGCTTGGCGCTGCCGGTGCTGTCGAAGCGATCTTTTCGGTGCTCGCGATTCGCGACAATATTGCGCCGCCGACGCTCAACCTCGACAATCCGTCTGTGGAAACCAAGATCGACCTCGTGCCGCACGTCGCGCGCAACCGCGAGATCAACGTGGCGCTGTCGAACTCCTTCGGCTTCGGCGGCACGAACGCCTCTCTGGTCCTGCGCCGTTACACGGGCGCCTGATCGGGCCCCTGCCAATCATCGGATCGATCCAACAAGTCGGTCCGATGATCCTGCTTTTGCCGCATTGCTCGCTACAAGCATGTTTTGGGAGGATGCGCCGCCATCGCGGCGGCGTTGCCGACCGCTATGTTCGCGCAAGGCATATCTGTCAGCTTGCCATTTAGCTATTGCCGGGAACATGTCGTTCGCCCCAGGGATAACCGAAGGCGGCGCGTTCCGAACGACTGCATGTCTCCTGTCCGGTTTAAGGATGAAGCAGGCAGCCATTTAGAGTGTTACAGCGACCTTAACGCGTCCTATAAGACGTGCGGTTCTGTAAAGTGTCAGGTCCCCATCGCGTTCTCTTGAATGGACGGTGAACCGACACATTTCTGTGGTTCTTGGGTGCCAATGCACCGCGCCGCAGGTCTATTGTGTTGAAGACTGCGGAATGCCGCCCGCCAGGTCGGCGCCGTTTATGAAATTGACTTAAGCCTGCCATGGTCCAGTCCGAAATTCGCACCGGGGCAGGATAGAGAATGAGGCTGCGAATTTCGGGTTCGGGATAATCGTGAGCGACTCAAACGATAACGGCGCGGCGCAATTCGGCCGCAATGAAAACGCGAGCAACGGGCCGATCATTCCGAAATCGGCAAACGAGGCACTGCGCCCGGAAAAAGTGCCACAGCCCCCGAAGCGGTCGCGCAAGGCGCGCAGCCAGGTGGTGATTTTCCTGAATTTCGTGATGACCATCATCGTCTTTGCGGCACTCGCTGCGGCCGGCACGGTCTACTATGCCATGCATCAGTACGAGAAGCCGGGTCCGCTGCAGGCAAACCAGAACTTCATCGTCAGGGGCGGCGCCGGCATGAGCGAGATCGCCAGCGGTCTCGAGCGCAGCAACATCATCACCGATGCGCGCGTCTTCCGTTTCGTCTCGGAGGCCTATCTCGACAACGAGACGCTGAAGGCCGGCGAATACGAGATCAAGGCCGGCTCGTCGATGCAGGACGTGATGCAGCTTCTGAAGTCGGGCAAGTCGATCCTCTATTCGGTTTCTCTGCCCGAAGGCCTGACCGTCAAGCAGATGTTCCACAAGCTTTCCGACGATCCGGTCCTGGTTGGCAATCTGCCGACCGAGCTTCCGCCGGAAGGTTCGCTGATGCCCGATACCTACAAGTTCACACGCGGTACCAAGCGCGGCGAGATCGTTCAGCAGATGGTTGCCGCCCAGAAGGTTCTGGTCGATCAGATCTGGGAGAAGCGTGATCCGAACCTGCCGGTCTCGACGGTCGAGGAACTCGTCACGCTGGCTTCGATCGTGGAGAAGGAAACCGGCCGCGCCGACGAACGGCCACGGGTCGCCTCCGTCTTCATCAACCGGCTCGACAAGGGCATGCGGCTGCAGTCCGACCCGACGATCATCTATGGCATTTTCGGCGGTGACGGAAAGCCGGCGGACCGACCGATCCTGAAGTCCGACATCGACAAGCAGACGCCCTACAACACCTATATCATCAAGGGGCTGCCGCCGACGCCGATCGCCAATCCGGGCCGTGCAGCGCTGGAGGCGGTCGCCAATCCTTCGCGCACGCCGGAGCTCTACTTCGTGGCCGACGGTACGGGCGGCCATGTCTTTGCCGAGACCCTGGACGAACACAACGCGAATGTAAGGCGTTGGCGCAAGGTGGAAGCCGAGAAGGCTGCGGAAGCCGCAAAGGCGGCCGCCGACGCTGGAACGGCCGAACCGGCAGCGACAGCAGCGCAGCCGCAATAAACGCCTGCATTGTGGACGGATAGATCACGGCGCGGATATCCCTTGCGGGATGCCGCGCCGTCGACTTATTGCTTCTGCTGAAACACAACGGAGGTGACGATGCCGCTCCAATCGATGACCGGCTTTGCCCGGAGGGAAGGCAGCAGTGGCCGCCGCCGTTGGGCCTGGGAACTGCGCTCCGTCAACGGCAAGGGTCTTGATCTCAGGTTACGCCTGCCGCAGGGGCTCGAGCGCTTCGAGCCCGAAGTGCGCAGGCTCGCGGCCGATTATTTTTCGCGCGGCAATCTCCAGATCGGACTTTCCGTCAGCGGCGCGGAAGCGACCGTCGAGGCGGTGGTCAATCAGGGTGCGCTGACGGCGGTCTTGAACTTGCGCGAACAGCTCGGCGATCTCGTCGACCCGGCGCCGCTGAAGTTCGACACGTTGCTTTCCATCCGCGGCATTGTCGATTTTCGCGAACCGGAAGAAAGCGAAGAGGAGCGCGCCGCGCTTGATACGGACATCCTCGAAGGACTGAGGCTGGCGCTTTCCGACCTCCGTGTCATGCGCGAAGACGAGGGGGCCACGCTCTGTCAGATCCTGCTGGCGCAGGTTGAAGGCATCGAGACACTCACGGCGACGGTAGAGGCGGATCCATCGCGCAGCGCCGCGGCGATCGCCGATCGGCTCGCGCAGCAGGTGGCCCTGGTCATGGACAATGGCTCCTCGCTCGACCGGGAACGCCTCTACGCCGAAGTGGCGCTGCTTGCCACCAAGGCGGATCTTCGGGAAGAAATCGACCGGCTCGGCTCGCACATCGTTGCGGCGCGCGATCTGTTGTCGAAGGGCGGCCCGGTTGGCCGCAAGCTCGACTTCCTGGCACAGGAATTTAACCGAGAATCGAATACGATCTGTTCCAAGTCGAATGCGGCCGCCGTATCGGCCGCCGGCATCGAACTCAAGGTCGTCATCGACCAGTTCCGCGAACAGGTCCAGAATCTGGAGTAAAGCATGACCCCGGCGACCCCTTCGCCCATCAAGATTGCCCGTCGTGGGCTGATGCTCGTCATTTCCTCGCCGTCCGGTGCTGGAAAATCGACGATCGCGCGCAACCTCCTGGAAGCTGATCCGGAGATGAGCATTTCCGTCAGCGTGACGACGCGCCAGCGCCGCCCGAGCGAAATCGACGGACGGCATTATCATTTCAAGACGATCCGTGAATTCGAGGCGCTCAGGGCAACCGACTCGCTGCTCGAATGGGCCGAGGTGCACGGCAACTTCTACGGAACGCCGCGCGACGCCGTCGAAGCGGCGATGGCCGCCGGCCGCGACATGCTCTTCGACATCGATTGGCAGGGCGCTCAGCAGCTTCAGGAAAAGATGGCCGGCGACGTCGTGTCGATCTTCATTCTGCCGCCGTCGATGGCCGAGCTGCAGTCACGCCTGCATCGCCGGGCGGAAGACAGCGAAGAGGTGATTGCCACGCGGCTTGCCAATTCGCGCGCCGAGATCGAGCACTGGCGGGAATACGACTACATCGTCCTCAACGACGACCTCGACCGCGCGTTTTCTGCGGTGCGGGCGATTGTCGAGGCGGAGCGTCTGCGCCGCGACCGGCGCCCGGGTCTGTTTGACTTCGTCAACGGGCTCCTGACGGAGAACCCGTTCTGACAACTGCAAAAGAATGGCTCCTTCGGGAGCCATTTTCGAATCGCGCCATATCTCGCCCGACTGGCGGCTGACCGGTCGCGATTGGTCTCTCGCTTAGAGGCAGTTTGCCAACCGGCAGAACTCTTCCACCGAAAGCGTCTCGGCCCGTCGCTGCGGGTCGATATCGACCTTTGCCAGCAGGGCCTCGCCGCCAAGCGGCTTCAGGCTTTGCCGCAACATTTTGCGGCGTTGGCCGAAGGCAGCGTGCGTTACCTTCTCCAGAGATGAAACGGAGCAGGGGATCGGATTTTCCACGGGCTCCAGATGGACCACCGATGACGTCACCTTGGGTGGCGGCGTGAAAGCTTGCGGCGGCACGTCGAAGGCCATCCGTGCCTCTGTACGCCAGCCGCAGAGCACACCGAGGCGCCCGTAGTGATCGTCATCCGCCTCGGCGACGATCCTGAGGCCCACTTCACGCTGGAACATCAGCGTCAGCGATTGCCAGAAAGGCGGCCAGCGTTCGGGCAGCAGCCAGTTGACCAGCAATTGCGTGCCGACATTGTAAGGCAGGTTGGCGATGATCTTGACCGGCCCGCCGTCGGCAAGCGTCTCGAACCGCGTCTTCAGGGCGTCGCCTTCGATCACTTGCAACCGGCCGGGATAATGCGCGCCGATTTCGGCAAGCGCCGGCAGGCAGCGGGAGTCGCGTTCGATCGCGATGACCTTCTTGGCGCCGAGAGCCAGGATGGCGCGCGTCAGGCCACCGGGACCAGGGCCGACCTCGATGACCGTCACGCCTTCGAGCGAACCGGCAGTCCGCGCGATCTTCTGTGTCAGGTTGAGGTCGAGCAGGAAATTCTGGCCGAGCGCCTTCTTGGCGTCGAGGCCGTGGCGCTGGATCACGTCGCGCAAGGGGGGGAGACCGTCGAGCGCGGCCATCAGCGGGTATCTCCTGGCATATTGGCCGCGAGCGTTGCGGCAAGGTCGAGCGCAGCTCTCAAGCTGTCGTCGCGGGCAACGCCCTTGCCGGCCAGACTGAAGGCAGTACCGTGGTCGGGCGATGTGCGGATGAAGGGAAGGCCGAGCGTGACGTTGACGCTGTCGTCGAAGCCGAGCGCCTTTGCCGGGATCAGCGCCTGATCGTGGTACATGCAGATCGCAACGTCGTAGGTCGCGCGCGCCCGATCGTGGAACATGGTATCCGCGGGCAGCGGCCCCACGGCATCGATGCCTTCAGCGCGCAGCCGGTCGATGACGGGGCGGATGATCGCGTCATCCTCAAGGCCGAGCGCGCCGTTTTCGCCGGCGTGTGGATTCAGTCCGGCGATCGCGAGGCGCGGGCGCTCAAGCCCGAAGCGGTTGCGCAGATCCGCCGCCGTTATCACGCAGGTGCGATAGATGAGATCCGGCGTCAGCTGGTGCGGCACATCCTTCAGCGGGATGTGGATCGTGACGGGGACGGCGCGCAGCTTCGGCCCGGCAAGCATCATGACAGGCAGAACAGGTTGCCCCGTTGCTTTCTCGGCGAGATCCGCCAGGTACTCGGTATGGCCCGGAAAGCGGAAGCCGGCATCGTAAAGGACTGCCTTGGCGATCGGGTTGGTCACGACCGCGGAGGCTTCGCCGGCGGTCACGAGCCGTACTGCCGTGTCGATCGCGCCGATGACGGCGCTGGCATTGGCAGTGTCGGGATCGCCTGCAGTGACCGGGTGAGGGCAGGCAAGCGGCAGCACCGGCAGCGCCGCATCGAACGCGGACATGGCGCCGGCACAATCCGTCTCCCGAAGGGGAACCAAATAGCCAAGCGTCGCCGCACGCGCGGCAAGCACCGAAGGATCCCCGATGAACAGGAAGGGTGCCGTCGCGTGTTCGCGGCGGCCAAGCCAGGCCGAAAGGCTGATGTCCGGCCCGATACCGGCCGGGTCGCCCATGGTCAGGGCGAGTGGTCCGCCGGTTGGTTCGCGCATGTTGCCGCTGTGCTTACTTGTTGACGATCTGCGCTTTCTTGCGCAGTTCCTCGAGGTATTTTTCGCTGTTCGGATCTTCCCCGCCGGCCTTCTTCTTGCCGATGTCCTCGGCACGGAAGACGATTTCTGCGGCCGTGTCGTCGTTGACTTCACGCTTCTTGCAGATTGCCAGGTACTCGACGCCCTTTTCGGTCACGCGGGTTCCGGTCGTGCCGTTCTCCCCGGCCTTCTCGACCAACGGCTTCCACTCGTCCGGCAGCTGCTGGGCAAGCATCCGGCCGAGACTGCGGATCGAAACGTCGCGATAGTTGGCGGCAAAGGTCTTCGACGTCTCGCAGCCCGGGAACTGTGAACGGGAGGCGTTCGCCTCGGCCTGCCGCTTTGCCGTGATGGCGCCGCGCTTCTTCTCGGGAATGACGAAGATCACCTGCTGCAGGAAGTATTCGGTGGTCACCGGCTTGTTGCCGCCGCCTTCCATCATCCGCTTGACGAGATCGGCGCCCTGGAGGCGGCTCGAATTGCCATAGCGGAAGTTGACCGCGCGGGGCCAGCTCATCTGTACGGCGATGAATTGCTTGAAGTGATCGGCGCCGACACCGGCCTGGTCGAGGATCTTGCCGAGCTGTTCCGCCGAAAGCTTGTTGCCCGCAGCAAAACGGGCATAGGCGGCATCGACGTCCTGCGTGCTGACGGATTGTCCGATGCGAACGATTTCGGCGCGCTTCAGGACCTCGTCCACCAGTTGCTTCTTCGCTTCCTCGGGGCCGCCCTTCTGGCGCTGAAGACGCAGGAATGCAACCCGCTTGGCAATATCGCCCGAGGTGATCACGGTGTTGTTGACCGTTACCTTGACCTGGCTTGCAGCCTGCGCACCGGCACATGCCGCGATGCTCAGGGCTCCGGCCACAGCCAATACCGAAAGCGTCCTCAAGATCGACATTTTCCCGCCCATTACCTTTTCCTGTTTGCCGGACGATCACCGCCGTCGGGCCTTGTCCGCCTACCGGCTTTGCGCCGTTGCCTTATCTTGTCGGAGGAAATGCATAATACATGCGGCCAAACGATGACAAGACCGTTTGAGCAGCCCAAAATTGCGCGAGGGGGCGAACTTCGCGTTCCGCCCCCTCGTTTCAATGATCTTAATAGTAATCCAGCTCTTCGAACTTGGTGTCGCCGACATTCACGTCACCGAGCGTACGGAAGCTGATTCTGGCGCCGATCGACCAATCGTTCGCCAGCGTGCTGCCGGTATCGCGTTCCTGCTTGTAGACAAGCGAGAACAGGGTGTCCTGATCGTCGTAGGTGATGCCGAAGCCGTTGCGCGTGATGACGTCCTGGTTGATGTCGTAAGTGATGGCACCAAAGACCGACCAGTAGTCATGGAACTTGTAGGCGGCCGCCGTCTGGATTTCGTCCTGGTTCACCTGCGAGCCATAAAGCGGCTGCGCTTCGATGCGTGTATAGGTCATCGCCGCCTGCCACGTCGTGCCGAGATACCCGACGGTCGCATCGGCACGGCGCAGTGCCAGATCCTTTTCGTCGAGGCGGCCCGAGAGGCTCGCCATCAGGCCGGACGGTGCGTCGATGCCGAACATCGCGACATAGTCCGAGCGCTTGGTTTCCAGACCGGAATTCGCGCCGGCCTTCACCAGGTCGTCGGTTGCGAAGGAGTTCAGGCCTCCGAGATGGAAGGATTGGCCGACGATGCTGCGCAGGCCGTAGCCACTGTCGAAGGTACCGGTATAGCGGAAGCCGACATTGGCGCGCGTACCACCTTCGACCCGGTCGAAGCCAGAGAACTTGTCGCGGTCGAAAAGGTTGGTCGCATCGAACACAAAGCTCTGGGCGTCTTCGTTCGGCAGGCCACCGGCGTCCTGTTCGTCAGGGCGTGCGTAGAGCTGAGCGATCGGCTCAAGCACGTGGCTGCTGTTTTCGCCGACGAACAGGATCGGGTAACGGGCTTCGAGACCGGCGGTCAACATGTGCCGCGTCGCCGCGTCGCTGGTGTCGTAGTCGCTGGTGTAGAGCGGTCCCGGCGCGTCCATGTTGAGGCCGAGGGCATCGCCGCGCGCCGCAAGGAGCGGCGTGACGACGAGACCGCCGGGAGCGATGAACATGCGCTTCCATTCAAGCTCGCCGGTCAGGCGGTGGGTCGTGCCCTCAAGGCCGCGGAAACGATTGACGACACCGGGGACGGTTTCGAGGTCCAGCCGGTTTCGTTTGACGTTCGTGAAGTTGACGGTTGCCGAAAGCTCGCCGCCCAGCACGGGCTTTGGCGCCTTGTAGGAGTAGTCAAGGACCTGCGTAACGGGTTGCTGGTTTTCATTGATGCTATTCGGGTCCGCGTCCTGAATGTCGAAGTAGAAGGCGCGCAGATCGAAGAAGTTTCGCTTGCCGAGGCCGGTCAGATAGGCCTGGTTGACATAGGTCGTGTTATCGAAGTTCGACAGTTCGTAGGTCTTGGCGAAGTTGGCATCCGACTGGACGAGGACGTTCCAGCCGAACGTCCAGCGCGGGTTGATCTCGAATTCAGCCCGCGACGCGATCATGCCGCGATTGGTCTTCATCGCGTCGACCGTGCCCGGCGTGAACTTGCTCTTGTCGAGCTGGCTGATGCCGGCAACGTTCAGCGTATGGAAGCCGTTGTGGAACCGCTGACGGAACTCGCCCTCCAGCAGGAAGCCCTGCCGGGTCAGGCCCGTCACGGTTGCCGTTGCATCCATATAGGGCGAGATCGCCCAATAGTAGGGGACGCCGACGCCGACGCCGAGCTTCTGGGCCGAGCGGAACGTCGGGAACAGGAAGCCGCTCTTGCGCTTGACCGTATGGTCGGGCAGCTCCATCACCGGGATATAGGCGATCGGCTTGCCGAAGAGTTCGAAGCGGGCATTCTCAAGCCGAATCGTCCGCGTGCGACCGTTCTGAACGACGCGTTGCGCCTTGATATGCCACAGCGAGCGATGCTCCGGCTTGGTCGAGCAGGGCGTGCAGGCCGTGTAGACGGCCTCGTTCAAGATGAACTCCTCACCGTTCCGACGCTCGCCGCTCGTGGCGGCAAGACGGGTCAGATCGGTGGTTTCGATTCGCATCTGCTCAAGGAAGCCGTCGCCGAAATCGTCGGTGACGTCCATCTTGTCGGCGTAGACGACATTGCCGCCCGGCTCGATGAACTGGATTTCCCCGGATGCATAGATGCGGCCATTCTTCTGGTCGTATTCGACCTGACGGGCCACCATCTTATAGCCGCCGTAGTCGATCTGCACGTTGCCGCGCACGATCACCTTCTCGGCGTCCTTGTTGTAAACGAGCTCATTGGCGGACAGAAGCAGCTTGGCGTCTTCTGGCATGTTCGGGCGCAGCGAATCGAGGCGGTCCGAAGTCTGCTGCGCCATCGCAGGCGCACTCATTCCCATGGCAAGTGTCTGCAGCGCCACGCCTGCAAGCAGGGTAGCGTTGATCAGCGTCATGCGTTTGCGGTTCACTACCGCCACTAGCCATCCTCCTGATTTAAAAGAATCGTCGAGCCCAGCGCCATCGCTACAACAACTGGCAACCAGGCTGCAACGAAAGGAGGCACAATGCCGCTGCTCCCGAATGCTTTGACAAGCACGGTGACGACATAAAGCACGAAGCCTGAAAGGATGCCACCGAGAATTACGGAGCTAGATTGGTTAAACCGGCTAAACTTGAGCGACACGCAGGCGGCTATCAGCGTCATGGCGACGAGAAGCAGTGGCAGCGAGAGCATCGAGTGAAATTGGGTTTCCATGCCATTGGTTGAAAAACCAAAGGAGCGAGCCACCTCGATCTTTGCCGGAAGGTCAAAAAACTGAATGGAATCAGCCTTTGCAAGACGTTCCTGAACAAACTCGGCTTTCAGATTGGTGCTGAGTTGTGCTGTTTTCAAACGCCGCGGCAGCTGGCCGTTTCGCGTTTCAGTTACTTCGTTAAGAAGCCAGTAACCATCTTCGAGTTTCGCGGACGTCGCATCCTGTCTCAGAATGATCGTTCCCTGTGGATCGAAGTGGATAACGGTGACGTTGAGGAGCGTCGTGCCATTGTCCTGGACCGAGCGCGCGCCGATGATTGTATCGGTACCGTTGTAGATCTGTCGCAGCCACGGAATCGATCCGGAATCCGAGGATCGCGAGGCGCCCCATTCCGCCAGCAGTGCCTCCCCACGCTTCGTTCCCCAGGCCGCCAGCGGGTTGAGCGCAACGACAGCGAGCACGCCGAAGAGGAAGGCGCCAAGGACGAAGGGACGCAGGAACTGCCAGACGGAAATACCTGCGGCGCGGGTCACGACCAGTTCGTAGCGCCGGTTGAGGGAGATGAGCGCCGCCATTGCCGAAAACAGCGCCACAAACGGTATCGTCTGCTGGAGGATCAGCGGGATACGGAGGGCGGTCATCAGCAGAGCGCCGGTGATCGAATAGTGCGGCAGGTTCGCCAGGCGGCTCGCCTGCTCGCTGAAGTCGATGATGAAGATCAGCGAGAAGATGCCGACGAGGAACCAGAAAGTGGTGATCACATAGCGGATGAAGAAATAGCGTCCGAGCGTGCCCATCATGATGGCTGCCCTCCCTCGGCGTCACGCCGAACCAGGCGCAGGCGAACCAGGAGATCCTGCAGCTTTTCCTGCCCGGTCATCGGGATATCCAGACGTTTGTTGCTCACCAGCTGGTGAATGCAGAGTCCGCCGGCTGCGAGCGGCACGATATACATCAGCGGCACGAACCAGATGGAATCCTCGGCGCTGTTGCCGGCATAGAAGGTCATCCAGCGGATGAGCAGCGCTGTTCCGAGCGCGCTCACCATTGGATGGACGCGTGCTTCCCGGTGAGAGCGCGCATCGCTGCTGAACACCAGTGCGATCAGGCCGAAGAGCAGCGGAAAGGTCCACTCCGTCAGGCGGCGGTTGATCTCGGCTGTGAAGGCAAGCGGATTGTTCTTGTAGACCTGATCGTTCGGATCGGGATTGAGAAGGCCGGCCAGGTCGCGGTCCTTCGCCCGGATCGTCGCCTCGCGCGTGGTCTTGGTCATGTCGGCGAGGTCGAAGGCATAGGAATCGAACTTGATGATCGAGACGCTGCCGTCAGGCAGTTTGCGTTGCACCTCGCCGTCCTTCATCACCAGCGCGGAGCTCTTTTCATCCACCGCGCCTTCGCGGGCGTAATAGACGAGCTCGAAGGCGGGATTGCGCGAATCGGCAACGAAGATGCCCTGCAATACGCCGCCGCTGCGCCGTGCTCCGACCTGAACGTAGAGCCCGTCGGCAACCTTGCGGAACGAATTCTCCTGAACGACCGACGACAGAAGGTCGGCGTTGGCGGTCGCCAGCATTTTGCGTACCGAAACGCGCGAATAGGGCTCGACGAAGTTATCGACCGCGAAGGACAGGACGCTCAGGGCCGCGGCCAGATAGATGACCGGCCGGATGATGGCCATGCGCGAACTGCCGGCGGCGTTGAGCACGGTCAGTTCCGAATCGGTGTTCATCGTGGTCAGGGTCTGGGTGACGCCGATGACCAGTGCGAAGGGCAGGATGATCGGGATGACCGAAGGCAGGATGAGGGTTGCCAGTTTGGCGAAGGCCAGAACCGACTGGCCGCTGTCGGTAACCAGGTTGACGTTGGCAAGCGCCTGCGTCGTCCACACAATGCCGAGCAATGGCAGGAGTGTCGCGAGGAACATGACCAAGGCACGCCGGAAGATGTAGCGTTCGATCAGCTTCATGCCCGTGTCCGGTCCAAAATCCTGCTCATGTTTCTGTCCGGCGGCGGCGTCGGACCGGGCATTGCCCGGGTCCAAACCGAAGCCCGGTTCTTACCCGCTATTTCGTGTCGCTCAAACTGTGAAGCAACAGGGATAATTTAAGGCGAAGAACCTCGGTTAACCGCATGTAAACATCCGGGGGCATCTTGCCAAGCGGTTGAAAAGCGAGAAGGGTGCCGGCCACAGCTTTGACGGTGGCGAATGTTGCGAATATTTTCCACTGTAACCGCCCGGTAACAGGGCGGATCGCCACAAGCCTCGCCGTGTCGTCCAGATGCGTCGCGGCCAGATCACCTTGCCCTGGCGCCCGGCTCTCGGAAGCTACTTTCGATTCTCTGGCTGCGCACGGAAACAGGAAAATATCCCGGAGTTTTTCAATGCCGATGAAGTTCGAGTTCACCTTTGCCAAGTCCCACCGGCCGAGCGGCGGCGTTGCCGTGCTCCTCAAGACGTCGGGTGGCGGAGCCGCGGCCGGCACGGATGTCGCCGATCCGGAAGACGTCGTGACAAAGGCAGCCAAGGTGAAGAAGTTCACCGGAAAGGCGTTCTCCAGCCTCGATATTGTTGCGCCGCATGGCTCGCCGGCTGACCGAATCATTGTGTTTGGCCTCGGAGAGGCGGATGCGCTTTCGGATCACGATTGGCTGAAGGCCGGCGGCGCCGTTGCGGCGAAACTCGGCTCAGTCGACAAGGTGACCGTATTCGTCGATGCGCCTGGGGTCGACGTGACCGGCAGGGCGGCCGCAGATTTCGCGCTCGGCATGGAGATGAACGCCTATAGCTTCGACGGCTACAAGACCAAGAAGTCCGATGACGACGCCAAGTCCTCCGGCAAGCCGACCAAGGTCACGATCGTCACCGGTACCGTCATTGCCGCGAAAAAGGCTTTCGGCACAGCAGAGGCGGTGGCTGAAGGCGTGTTCCTGGCGCGCGACCTGGTGAACGAGCCGGCGAACGTGCTGGGGCCGGTCGAGTTTGCCGCCAAGGCGAAGGAACTGGAGAAGCTCGGCGTCGAGGTCGAGATCCTCACGGAAAAGGAAATGAAAAAGCTCGGCATGGGCGCGCTGCTCGGCGTCGCCCAGGGGTCTACCCGACCGCCGCGCCTCGTGATCATGCAGTGGAAGGGCGGCAAGGCCAAGGAACGGCCGCTCGCCTTTGTCGGCAAGGGCGTCGTCTTCGACAGCGGCGGCATCTCGATCAAGCCGGCCGCCGGCATGGAGGAAATGAAGGGCGACATGGGCGGTGCGGCCGCCGTCACCGGCCTCATGCATGTGCTGGCCGCGCGTGAAGCGAAGGTCAACGCCATCGGCATCATCGGCCTTGTGGAAAACATGCCCGACGGCAGCGCCCAGCGCCCCGGCGACATCGTAACCTCGATGTCCGGCCAGACGATCGAAGTGATCAACACTGACGCCGAAGGCCGTCTCGTGCTCTGCGATGCGCTCTGGTATTGCAACGACCGCTTCAAACCGCAGGCAATCATCGACCTTGCGACGCTGACCGGCGCCATCATGGTTGCGCTTGCGACCCATCACGCCGGCCTGTTCTCCAACGACGACCGTCTGGCCGGGCAGCTCCTTGCCGCCGGCATGGCGACGCAGGAACGCCTGTGGCGCATGCCGCTCGGCAAGGAATACGACAAGATGATCGACAGCAAGTTCGCCGACATGAAGAACACCGGCGGCCGCCACGGCGGCGCGGTGACGGCGGCGCAGTTCCTGAAGCGTTTCGTCAAGGACACGCCCTGGGCGCATCTCGATATCGCCGGCACCGCCATGGGCGCGCCGACGGATGAGGTCAACCAGTCCTGGGGCTCGGGCTTCGGCGTCCGGCTGCTCGATGAACTGGTGCGGGCGAGCTACGAATCCTGACCGGCCGTGCTGGACGTGACGAAAAGCGGGAAGCGATCGGCATGACCGAAATCCTGTTCTATCACCTGACGGAATCGAAGCTCGAAGACGCGCTGCCGCCGTTGCTCGACAAGAGTGTCGAGCGCGGCTGGCGGGTGGCCGTGCAGACGATCGATGCCGAGCGGCGTGACGCGCTGGACACGCATCTCTGGGTCTATCGCGACGAGAGCTTCCTGCCGCATGGCACGGATGCCGGTGATTTCGCTGCCGATCAGCCGGTGTTGCTGGTGGCGGACGAAGGCAATGCGAATGCGGCGACGGTGCGTTTCGTCATCGATGGCGCCAGCCCGCCTGATGTTTCGACCTATGAGCGCATCGTCTTCATGTTCGACGGCTACGATCAGGATCAGGTCGAAGGCGCGCGCGCCCATTGGAAGCGGCTGAAGGGGGAGGGGCACAGCCTCACCTACTGGCAGCAGAACCGCGACGGCCGGTGGGAAAAGAAGGCCTGAGTTTACAGCGCATTGCGACGAACAAAGCCCGCGGCCGATACCGCGGGCTTTGCGTTTCTGCCTGTCTGGAAAATCAGTCGTGGAACGCTTCGACGAACTTGCGCTTGCCGAGCATGAAGGCGTCGGCGACGTGACGCAGCGGCGCGAGATCGACGTCCGACCGTCCGGCTTTGACGATCTCGGCGAAACGCCGATAGAGCATTGGGTATTCCTGTTCCGGCTCCTGATGCACGAGCTTGCCGTCGACGGCGAGCTTGGCGCCGCCTTCGGACAGCACCATCTCGCCCGCCGCCGTCCGGGCGACGATATCCCAGCTTTGCTTGCCGGTCTGGCGCCAGTCGAATTCGGCGGAAACCGGCAGTTTCTTCCCATCCGTGAAGGTGATGGTGGCAGCAATCGGCGCGTCGCGATTCTCGGGGAATTCGAGCACGGCCGAGGTCACGAACAGCGGGCGCGGCAGAATGTGGGTGACGATCGAAAGCGCGTTGATGCCGGGATCGAAGACGCCGAGGCCACCCGCCGCCCAGATCCATTCCTGGTTCGGGTGCCAGTGGCGCACGTCTTCCTTCCAGATGACCTGGACATCATTGATCGTCGTTGCCGCCAGGAAGGATTTTGCCGCTTCCACGGCCGGCGCGTAGCGGGAGTGCCAGCTCGCAAACAGCGACAGCCCCTTCGATGCCGCCAGCGCCTCGAGGTCTGCGACCTCGCTGAGGGTGGCGCCCGGAGGCTTTTCCAGGAACACATGCTTGCCGGCGTCGAGTGCTGCGCGGGCGGCCTCGTAGCGATACTGCGGTGGCATGCAGAGCGATACGGCCTCGATCGCAGGCACGGCTTCGAGCATCGTCTCGATCGATTTGAAGTTGTCGATGCCGTCGACCGTGCCATGCCGGCTTGCGGCGGCGATCAGGTGATAGTCGCTGTTCTTGGCGATCGCCGGCAGGTGCTGGTCGCGAACGATTTTGCCGACGCCGACAAGGGCAATTTTGATGGGGGCCATGGTGTTCCGCTCGATTTGTATGACTTATTGTCGGCTCTTGTAGCAGATTGCGCAGGGCGGACAAGCGCCGCCGGTCCGTCGCCAGCATATGCCATCAATGTCGGGGAAATCGACAGATTATCATTCCCTCTGAACGCCACCGCGCTAGCTCTACCACTGGACGTGCCGATTCGTCCCGTCAACCGGGCTGACGATAGGGACCGCCCAAGAGGAGTGAACCATGCAGCAGCAAATCCGTCGTGCCAGCCGCGCCGAACTCGACGTCATGATCGAGTGGGCGGCCGAGGAGGGGTGGAATCCCGGGCTCGGTGATGTCGGCGCCTTCTGGGCGGCCGATCCGGACGGTTACTGGATAGCCGATGGAGAGGACGGGCCGGTCGGCGCCATCTCGCTGGTGCGATACAACGAAAACTACGCCTTTCTCGGATTCTACATCACGCGACCGGAATACCGCGGCAAGGGGATCGGTCGGCAACTGTGGCAACAGGCGATGGCCGTCGCCAGGAACCGCATCGTCGGCCTCGACGGCGTGGTCGCACAGCAGGAGAATTATCGGCGGTCCGGCTTCACCTATGCCCATGCGAACATCCGCTACGGCGGTGTCATCGACGTAATCGAGCCGCCCGGCGCCGATCTTTTGGAGGTCGCGCCGATCCATATGTCGCTGCTCACCGAGTACGACCGCCGCTTCGTCCCGGCGCGTCGCGAGGCGTTCCTTCGCGAATGGCTGAAGTCGAGCGATGGACGGCGCAGTATCCTGCTGCTGCGCGACGGCGCGGTGGCGGCCTATGGAACGATCCGGGCTTGCCGAAACGGGTTCAAGATTGGACCGCTCTTCTCCGACACCGAGACCGGCGCCGATCTGGTCTTCCGCAAGCTCGCCGCCGGTGTCAATGGTAGCGAAATTTACCTCGACATCCCCGAACCGAACGCCTCGGCCAAGGCGCTTTGCGATCGCTACAATCTACGGCTGGTGTTCGAGACCGCGCGCATGTATCGCGGGCCCGACCCCGGGCTGCCGCTCACCCGGATCTACGGCATCACCACGTTCGAACTGGGCTGACCGGTCGGGCAGGCTACTGTCAGCCGGCCATTGCCTCTTCATACTCGGCGGAAAGCTCGAGCCATTGCTCTTCGGCGTGAGCGAGTTTCACTGCCGCGTCGGAGCGTTCCTTGGCTTTCTGGGCGGCTTTCGCAGGCGACTTTTCGTAGAGCACCGGATTGGCCAGTTCCACATCAAGTGCCTGAATCAGTTTCTCCAGTTTTCCGGTCAAGGATTCGATTTCATTGATCTTCTTGCGGAGCGGCGCCAGCGAAGCGCGCTTGTCGGCATTGACCTTGCGCTGGTCCGCCTTCGAGAGGCTGTCATCGGCTCCGTTCGGCTTGGCCTTGTCGTCCTTGGGCTTGGGTCCGCCGACGATCAGGCTGCGATAATCCTCAAGGTCGCCGTCGTAGCTCGTCACCGTTCCGTCGCGCACCAGCCACAGCCGGTCGGCCGTTGCCTCGATCAGATGGCGATCGTGCGAGATCAGGATGACAGCGCCGGAATAGTCGTTGAGGGCGGTGATCAGCGCGTTGCGGCTGTCGATGTCGAGGTGGTTGGTCGGCTCGTCGAGGATCAGGAGGTTCGGTGCGTCGAAGGCGGCAAGGCCCATCAGCAGCCGTGCTTTCTCGCCACCCGAGAGATCCTTGGCAGGCGTTTCCATTTTTTCCGTCGCCAGCCCCATCTGCGCCACGCGCGAACGCACCTTGGCTTCGGGGGCGTCCGGCATGCGCCGGCGCACATGCTCGACGGCGCTCTGCGTGGGGATGAGGTCGTCGAGCTGGTGCTGGGCGAAGAAACCGACCTTGAGGTTCGGCGCGATCTTCAGTTCGCCCGCCTCCGGCGCCAGTCGGCCGGAGATGAATTTGGCGAAGGTCGACTTGCCGTTGCCGTTCGAACCGAGCAGCGCGATGCGGTCGTCGGTATCGATCCTGAGGTTCAGCCGCTTGAGGATCGGCTTGCTGGGCTCGTAGCCAACGGTACCGCCGGTGACGGCAATGATCGGCGAGGCGGCTTCCTTCTCCGGGTCCGGGAAGGAGAAGCCCTGGACGTGATCCTCGATCACCGCCGCAATCGTGCCCATGCGCTCAAGTGCCTTCACGCGGCTTTGCGCCTGGCGGGCCTTGGTGGCCTTGGCCTTGAAGCGGTCGATGAAGCTCTGCAGGTGCTTGCGCGCCGCATCGTTCTTGGCTTTCGCCTTCATCTGCAGCTCGTCGGCCTCGGCCTTCTGCCGCTCGAACTGGTCATAGGGTCCGCGATAGAAGGTAAGCTTCTTCTGGTCGAGATGCACGATGGCGTTGACCGCAGTGTTCAGCAGATCGCGGTCGTGGCTGATGATGATGACCGTGTGCGGATAGCGGCGAATGTAGTCCTCAAGCCAGAGCGTGCCTTCGAGGTCGAGATAGTTGGTCGGCTCGTCGAGCAGCAACAGGTCCGGCTCGGAGAAGAGCACGCCGGCGAGCGCGACGCGCATGCGCCAGCCGCCGGAGAAGGAGGAGGCCGGGCGCAATTGCGCTTCGTGATCGAAGCCGAGGCCGGCGAGAATGCTCGCGGCCCGCGCTTCGGCCGAGTGGGCGCCGATATCGGCAAGCCGGGTCTGGATCTCGGCGATGCGGTGCGGATCGGTTGCGGTCTCGGCTTCGGCGATCAGGGCCGAGCGTTCCTTGTCGGCCTTCAGCACGATCTCGATCAGCGGTTCCTCGGTGCCGGGCGCTTCCTGGGCCACCTGGCCGATACGGGCGTTCTTCGGCAAGGAGACGCTGCCGGCCTCGGAGGCAAATTCACCGGTGATGATGCGAAACAGCGTCGACTTGCCGGCACCATTGCGCCCCACGAGCCCGGCCTTCGTGCCCGCCGGAAGCGTCACGGATGCGTTTTCGATGAGGAGACGGCCCGCAATACGGGCGGAAAGGCCGGAAATCTGGATCATTGCGGCCTTTTGCCCGGACTCGTCCGGGAAGGCAAGAGGCGCATCCTGGCCGCGTTCGCCTGAGTGACCGCTCGGTGCCCGTTCTCGATTTCAAGGGGGCATTGTTATCGATTTTTGAACAAGGCGTTCCGACAATCGATACTACACATCCTCATCGTGAGGGACCATCTCAATAATGGAAGGGCGGGGAACGCTCTTCTGACCGCCTCGATCGACTGAACGCCATCGGCAAGGGCCCCGCGTTTAGAGGGACGACCGATCCGGCCACGGACAATTTAGATGAAACCTCGTTCATGTGAACGAGCCTCCCAGGAGTGAAGATCATGAAAACTGCAATCCAGACCGCTCTTTCCGCCGCTCTCGTTGCAACCGCCATCCTCGGTGGCGCCTCCGCTGCCTTCGCCGGCGGCAGCTACTACGAAGGCGTCAGCCCGACGCCGCTCTACACCGAGCGCACGCCTGCGGTGACGGGCAAGACCTCCTTCACCATCGGCAATTCGGAAGCTGGCTATGTTGACAGCACCCGGACCGGTTCGGTCGTCAACTACGGTGTTGCGCCGAAGAGCGTGATCGGCGGCGAAGGTGAGTACTATCAGGGTATTTCGCGCTAACCGCGACGAAGAAGGGGTGTGGGTTTCTCCCCGCACCCTCTTTCAAGGGATTTGATTGATCATTGCCATGATCCTATGAGGCGACCTCCCAAGCGCCCAGGCGGGGCATAGCCCCACCGTCTACCTCCACCAAGGAACCGATCTATGAAGAAGTCCATTGCCGCGATCCTCGTTGCGGCCGCCATGCTTGGCGGCGCGTCGGCCGCTGTGGCCGGCGGCAGCTACTATGAGGGTGTGAGCTCCACGCCGCTCTTCACCGGCCGCGCCGAAGCGTCCGCCGGCGCCGGTGTCTCCGCCAGCACGACCAGCCGCGGCGACTATTATGCGGGCGTCGAAGACAGATCCGTCGATGCGACGGCAACCGGCGCGATCGCCGACAGCGGCGCCAAGGCTCTCGGCCAGGCCGACGAAAACAAGCAGTAAGTCACGCCAAACGGTTGACCGAACAGCCCGGTCCCGCCACGCGGGGCCGGGTTGTTTCGTTTTGGCGTTGCCAAATGAGGTACATTGCCATGACAGAAAAAATCGAAGTCGCCGAGCGGCTCTTCGATCTCTATCAGTGCGTTCATCGCCTGGTGAACACATCGATGTCGGAGGAAGGCGTTTCGCTCGCGCGCAGCAAATTCCTGTTCTATCTCAACACGCTGGGGCCCTGTCGCTGCGCGGATATCGCCTCAGCGCTCGGTTTTGCGGCGAGAACCGTCACCGAAGCGATCGACGGGTTGGAGCGCGACG
Organism: Ensifer sp. EB106-03-01-XG145; assembly: GCF_058792075.1. Taxonomy (NCBI): domain Bacteria; kingdom Pseudomonadati; phylum Pseudomonadota; class Alphaproteobacteria; order Hyphomicrobiales; family Rhizobiaceae; genus Ensifer; species Ensifer sp. EB106-03-01-XG145. The sequence continues at coordinate 1,216,081 of NZ_JBYTEC010000001.1, forward strand.
GCATGGTCGTCCGTGAAGCGGACCCGGAAGATCGCCGCGCGAAGATCATCTCGATCACCGATCGCGGCCGGTTCGCACTGGAAGCGGCGCTACAGCCACGTCATCGCACGATCGACGAATTGTTCTCGGCGCTCGATGATTGCGAGCGCACCGAACTCTTTCGCCTGCTTGGCTGTCTCCGGGAGAAGGCGACGGAGATCGACGAAAACCGCCAGCCGGTCGCCGCCTGACGCGCGACACTCAGGCGGCGTTCTGACCGTAGGTCCTGCCGCGGTCGCGGCCGAGTGCCGCCGAATAACAGAGGATGCCGGCGCCATCGCGCGCGCCGGCCAGTGCCAATTCGGCCTGGGTCAGGAGATCGGCGCTCGTCGATGCCGGCTGCGCTATGGTGATCCCGGCCGCAAGCGAGAGCGTCTCGGCGGTGTGCGCGCGCCCCGGAAGGGTGACCTTCAGTTCCTCCACGGATTGGCACAGGCGCCGAACAATGGCTTCGGCGTTTTCGACGCTGGCGTCCCGGCAGACGAAGGCGAAGTCCTGCTGACCCACGCGGGCGACGAAGTCGTTCTTCTTGATCGACTTGCGAAACAGCGCCGACAGCTTGGTGAGCGCCTTGCTCGCAACCGTGCCACCGTGGTGCTCGGCCATCCCGCGAAGTCCTTCTACAGAGGCGAGAAGCAGGGCGACCGGCTGGTCGGTTCGCTCCGTTTCGAGAATGGAGTCGAGCTTCGCTGTCAGCGCCAGACGGTTCGGCAAGCCGGTAGCGGGGTCGCGGGTGAGCGACCGGCGGCTTTCGGCGAGATCTCCCTCGAGTTCGGCCATGCGCTGCGCCCTGGTTTCCAGGGTGTGCTGCAGAGCACTCTCTTCGTTCATCAAACGGCCTGCCGCTTCGCGCAGCCGCGCGGCATCGTTCGCGAACTCCGACAGGCCGACGACGGGGTCAGCTGCCAGCCGACTGGTGAAATGATCGAGTTCGGTCTTGAATGTTTGCTTCTGCGCCAGCGCAAGCTTGAGCGTGCTGGCCATGTCGGCGAGGGCTTCCTGGGCTGTCGCTCTCGCCCGGTCCGCGGCGAGGGCTGCGTGGGAGACGAGGTGGTGCTTGAGGCCCAAAGCGTCCAGTGAGTCCTGTTGCGGATTGTGCCCGAGCTCGGCAAGCTCCCGGGAAAGCTGGGGCAGGCGACCGGACAGCGCCTCGTAGAAAAGCTCGTAGTTGCGGGGCAGGGCAGCGACCCCGTGCGCGGACATTGCATGCGCCACTTTCAGAATGATCGCCGCCTGCCTCGCCTGCGATCGGCTGGCGTCCGCTGGAACTTGCCTGGTCATTCTGTCGTGGTCCCCAATGTGTGCCGGATAGTGGTGTCCGGATCCAACGGCACTATGGAAGCCCGCATTTAAGGGAGTCTGAAGATTTCGGCCGGCCGCCCATTCGCGCCCGGTATGGTTGCTGAATTCCCTCTGCTCGCGGTCGGACGCAACCGAGAATCGCATGCCAACTGACAGCCGTCAGTCCGGGCAATCTTTATACTTGACGCCTTTAGTCACCAATTATATTCGGCGCTGCTAAATCGGGCATGGGGGCCCGAGGCAAACAGCGACGGTCAAGGATGTCCCTCTCGTTCATTGCGGATCTGGCGAAATGGGGCGACCGGCCGGCGCTGGTCTTTTCCGGGCAGCGGGTTGTCACTTATCGGGAACTCGGCGAGCGGGTCACGCGCCAGGCGCCGTCCTTCCGCGGCCCGCGTGGGCTGGTGGCGATCGAGGCCGAGCTTTCCGAACATGCCATCGTCGCTTATCTGGCAGCGCTGACAGCTGGACATGCCGTGGCGATGCAAGCCCCGAAGAACGGGGCCGCCGGATCCTGGGTCGATGCCTTCGATCCCGATCATGCCTTTCGCCGGATTGACGGCCGCTGGCGCACGGAACAGCCGCTGCGGCAAAATGGCAGTGCGCCGCATTCCGAGCTGGCGGTGATGCTCTCGACATCGGGCAGCACCGGTTGTGGCAAGGCCGTCCGCTTGTCCCGGGAAAACATCTCCGTAAACGCCGCGTCCATCGCCGACTATCTCGGCCTGACGGCGGATGACCGCGGTTGCCTCATTTTGCCGCTCCATTATTCCTACGGCCTGTCGGTACTGAATTCTCACCTGGCAGTCGGCGCCAGCCTCTACATTCCCGGTGGATCGATCCTCGATGCCGATTTTCTCGAAGGTCTCGCCGCAAGCGGCAGCACAAACCTTGCGGGCGTGCCCTATTCCTACGAATTGCTGGAGAAGGTGGGCTTCCGCGATCGGCGGTTCCCGCGCTTGCGCTTCATGACCGTGGCCGGCGGTCGATTGAGCCCGGACGTCATCCGTCTGTACAGCGACCACCTCAAAGCTCAAGGCGCGGCCTTTTTCGCCATGTACGGCCAGACCGAGGCCACCGCGCGGATCGCCTATGTGCCGCCCGCCCTGCTTGCCGGCAACGAGGACAGGATCGGCGTCGCGATCCCCGGTGGGCGCCTTTTGATCGAGAACGAGAGCGGAGCGCCGATTGAAAACGACGGTGTGGCCGGCGAACTCGTCTATCGCGGCCCGAACGTCATGATGGGCTATGCCACGTCGCGTGACGATCTCTGCCGCGGCGCCGAACTCACCGAACTGCGCACCGGCGACCTCGCGATGCGCCATGCCGACGGCCTGTTCCAGATCGTCGGCCGCATGAAGCGGATTTCCAAGATCGCCGGCCTCAGGATCGCTCACGATGTGCTGGAAGCGGCGCTCGAAAGGCGCGGCATTACTGCTGCTGTCGTCGGTGACGATGCCGGCCTTCACGCCTTTTATGCCGGCAGCCGCGATGCGGAAGAGATCAGACGGTTCCTCGCACAGGCAAGCGGGCTGACGCTTTCGCATCTCAAGGCCACCCCCCTCGCCGAAATGCCGCGGCTTGCCAGCGGCAAGGTCGACTACAACGCGCTCAACATGGCAGCCCGCCAGGCAGCGGCGAACGTTGACGACGACAACGGCGGCATCGAAGAGCTTTTTGCGCAGGTCTTCTATCCGAAAAGGGTAAAGCGCTCCGACAGTTTTGTGTCGCTGGGCGGCGATTCCCTGCGCTTCGTTCAGCTCTCGATCGGTCTGGAAAAGGCGCTGGGACAGGTTCCCGACGCCTGGGAGACCTTGTCTATCGCCGAGTTATCGGCGCAGGAGCGCCGCGAGACCGCCACGCGGCGGATCGGGATGGATCTGGTGATCCGCACACTGGCCATTCTGCTGGTCGTGCTGCACCACGAATTGCTTTGGCCCATCCCCGGCGGATCGGCAGCCATGGTCGTTCTCGTGGGCTTCAGCCTCGCCCGCTTCCAGATGGGCCCGCTTCTGGCGGGAGACGGCCTGGCCATCCTGCGCCCGCTCGTCCAAGTGCTCGTGCCATACTATCTGATCGTCGCCGCCTATGCGGTCGCCTGGGGCGAGGTGCCCTGGGCCTCGGTCTTCCTCCTCGGCAATTTCGGTGTGGCCCTGCCGGAGACGCACGGCATGGTGCCGTATCTCTACTGGTTCATCGAAGCCTATTGCCAGATGATGCTCGTCTTCGTCGGGCTCTTCGCCATCCCACAGTTCCGGCGGTACGTGTCGGCAAGGCCTTTCGCCGCCGGTATGAGCCTGCTCCTGGCGGCGCTCGCCGCCCGGCTGGCGCTGCCGCTCCTGTGGCCGATCGGCAATCGCCAGATTTTTACCCTGCCGTGGATCTTCTATCTCGCGGTCATCGGCTGGTGTGCCGCTGTCGCAGAAACCGGTAAGCAGCGCCTGCTGCTGATGACGGCCGGCACAGGGGCGTTCCTGTTCTTCGGCCTATACGAGGGGGTCTGGATCGGGACGAAAATCAAATACCTCCTGCAAATCGCCGTCCTCGCGGCGCTGCTTTATCTCCCGCGCATCAGCGTGCCGCGCTGGGCGGCACTGCTCATCCTGCCTCTGTCGGCGGCGGGCTTCCACATCTACATTCTGCACCGCTTCGTGCCGGAGTTGCTGATGCTGCCGCTGCAACCGGCATTGCCGTCCGTGGTGTTTTCGGTCCTGTCGATCGTTGGCGGTGTGGCGCTCGGCCTGGTCGCCTGGCTCGGCCAGCGTCAGGTGCTCAAGAAGCTTGCGGAGTGGCGGGAGCGTGAGCTCCGACCACTGCGGTCGCTTGGGTTGGGCGCGCTCCGGTCTCCGTTACGCCCACTTTGACCCTTCGGTTCTCAGGAAATACGCGAGATCCAGCGCTATCGATGGGCGGCCGAGTGCGGTCAGCGTCGCATGCGCCTGGCCGCGATGATGGGTCTGATGGTTGAAGAAATGCCCGAGCGTCGGCGCCAGCTTCTGCGTGATGACCGTGGGGTTGGTGAGCGGCGTATAGGTGAGGACGGCGCTAAGGCGTGCATCACTCAGGCCGTCGATCCAGGCAATGATGCGTTCGTCCTCGGCAGTCCGCGCGGCGGCGAGGGCCGAGAGGTCGTCGTGGAGGATCGTGTCGAGCGAGGCCGGGGTGTCGCCCTCGTGCGTAAAGCGCTTCATCCAGACCCGGTCGGCAACGAGGATATGGTTGAGGGTCGAAAGCAGCGAGCCGAAGAAGGCGCCGCGGCTTTCCCGCAATTCGGCATCGGTCAGTTCTGCCGCAGCGGCATAGATCAGGCGGTTCGCCCATCGGTTATAGTCGGCGAACATGCGAAAGTGATCGAGCATCGGGTATCTCCTTTGAAGGGGCGGCGAAGCTAACTCGAAACCGCATTTCTGTGGCTGATATCACTCATGAAATTTACTGATTTGATGACGTGGCCGATTTGTCGTTCAACGGGACGCCAACCGACCGGGAGTTTATATGTCGAGAAAACTCTATTCGCTTTGTGGGGCCGACAGGACGCGTCCGTTCTCGCCGCATGTGTGGAAGACGAAGATGTCGCTCGCGCACAAGGGGCTCGATTTCGACGTCGTGCCGATCGGCTTCACCGAGATCCCCGCGGTCGAGGATGGAGCGACGAGCCTGGTGCCGCTGCTGCGTGACGGTGAACGTCTGGTGAAGGATAGCTTCGAGATCGCGCTTTATCTCGAACAAACCTATCCGGATCGCCCGCCGCTCTTCGCCGGTGAGGGGGCGATGGCGGTCTCCCGCTTCGTCGAGGGCTGGTCGCAGACGACGCTGCATCCCGCCATCACCCGCATCATCATCAGGGATATTCACGATCGCCTCGATCCGGTCGATCAGGCCTACTTCCGGCAGAGCCGCGAGAAGCGCTTTGGCAAGTCGCTTGAAGCGGTAGCCGAAAGCGGTGGCGCCGCGCTCGAAACCCTCGCAGAGAAACTTGAGCCTTTGCGCCATATGCTGAAGTTTCAGGATTTTCTGGGCGGCGCGTCGCCGCTTTTCGCCGACTATATCGTCTTCGGCGCGTTTCAGTGGGCGCGCATCGTCTCGCCGCAGCGCCTGCTTCAGCCAGGCGATCCCGTCACCGATTGGTTCGAGCGGTGCCTCGATCTGCACGGTGGGCTTGGACGTAGTGTGACGGCTGCGTGAAACCCGCTTGGCCCGAGCCGAATCATCGGTGAACCCCCTTGTTTTGCGCGGGATTGGCGGCTAATGAACCGCCACTTCTCAAGAAACAAGGGATTTGAGCCAATGGCTATTGAACGTACCTTCTCGATGATCAAGCCGGACGCGACCAAGCGCAACCTGACCGGCGCCATCACCAAGATGCTCGAAGATGCCGGCCTGCGCGTCGTCGCTTCCAAGCGCGTCTGGATGAGCCGCCGCGAAGCCGAAGGCTTCTACGCCGTTCACAAGGAACGTCCGTTCTTCGGCGAACTGGTCGAGTTCATGTCCTCCGGCCCGACCATCGTTCAGGTTCTCGAAGGCGAAAACGCAATCGCCAAGAACCGCGAAGTCATGGGCGCCACCAACCCGGCAAACGCTGACGAAGGCACCATCCGCAAGGTTCACGCCCTGTCGATCGGCGAAAACTCGGTTCACGGTTCGGATGCTCCGGAAACCGCTGCTGAAGAAATCGCCTACTGGTTCTCGGGCACCGAGATCGTCGGCTGATTCAAAATCTTCGGTTCGAGCCGCAAAGGCTTGAATTGTTTCAGGATTTGAACCGGAGCGGAAACGCTCCGGTTTTTTCATATCGGGCAAGTCGCCGTCTCGAAATGTTCGGGCGCCTTGCCGTCCCTGAAGACCTCGGGGTTCTTGTCGTAAGCGGGGCCTTCGACCAGCGGCTTCGCCGGCAGGATGTCCTGGTCGATATCGGAGACGACTGTGGTCTCCAGTTTCTGCAGCGTTTCGCCGGCAGGTCCTTTGACCTCGATCGTCACCGCATAAGGCCTTTCCTTTTTCACACAGGTCAAATCAGGACTTTCCAGCACCACCCTGTCGAGCTTTGGAAAAAGCTTGCGCGTCAGCGTGAACGGCGCGCCGCCCACCGGATTCTCGAAGGTGGCAATGACGACGCTGCCCTCGGGCACGGGCTCTGTTTTCTGCAGTGTGATCGTGTAGACCGCATAGGCGAGACGATAGTTGAAGACGAACATCTTTCCCGTCAGCTTCAGCGGATCCGGACCGGTCTCACGCTGGCACCCGGCGGCGAGCAGCGTGATGGCGGCCGCCGCAAGCGTAACGATCATCCTCGTCATAAGCCGGTTTCCTCCCTGTTGCGATGGTAGTGGCGTTTGGCCTTGGTGCGATTGCCGCAGACCGCCATATCGCACCAGGTCCGGCTGCGGTTGCGGCTGCGGTCGAGAAACAGCCATCCGCAATTCGGACAGATCTTCAGCCGGTCGGGCTCGGTGCTGGCGGCAAGGCTGAGGGCAGATTGCGCCGTCGCCGCGTCGAGCGAAAGTGCGCCGACGTGGGGCAGGGAACCGCGCAGAACCGCCGCAATCGCCTCGAGCAAATCGGCCAAGAACTCCGGTCGTCCCTTGGCCGATATCGCCGCGCGAAAGTGCCGGTCAGTCGCTTCGCGCAGCTGCAGCAGCCGGCCGCGATTCTCCGCTGCGACGGGCGCCAGTGCACCGAAGCGGGCACTCTCCGCCCCGAAACGGTTGGCCGCTTCCGCAAAGGAATCGATTGCCGCGACATCGGCGAAACGGTCGATCCGGCGCTCCGGATCGGCGCGCAGGATGATGGAATTGGCCACGTCCAGCGCCAGCGCGCCGCCGGCAAATCGATGGGCTGTCCAGGTGAAGGTCATGCGAAAATCCTAACTGGTAAAATTGATTTTACCAGTTATATTGATCTTGTCACGCTCCGGATGCGCCATGCTCTATTTTCTGCAGCAGTTCGCCAATGCCGTCCCAATCGCTGCGCTCTATGCGGCGCTCGCCTTCGGCTATGCCATCGCCTTCGCCGTGACGCGTCGGGCGGATCTCACCTATGGCGCGCTCTTTGCCTTCTCGGGCCAGATGTTCGTGCTGTTTGCTGATTTCGGCTGGAACCGGCTGTGGCTGGTGTTGCCGGCCGCCCTTGGCCTCGGCGCGGCTGCGGCCCTGAGCTTCAGCGTTGGCGCCGGGCTCGTCGCCGGGCGTTATGTCATGCGGCCGCTCGCCTTTTCGTCAGCCAACACCGTCGTCGTCGCTTCGCTCGGCTGCCTGCTACTGCTGATGGAAACGGCGCGGCTCGCCTCTGAGACACGCAGCCTGTGGCTGCCGCCGTTCCTGAACGGGAATATCGTCTTCTGGGACGATCCTCGCTTTCCAGTGACCTTGACGGTCATCCAGCTCGGCAACACCGTGCTCATGGCTGCGCTCGTGGCGGCCGGGCACTGGTATCTCACGCACTCTCGGGCAGGGCGGTTCTGGCGCGCCGTATCGGAGGACAGGGGGGCTGCAGCGCTCTGCGGTGTCGATGCCGCGACCGTTTACATCGCCGCCTATGGCGCGGCATCTTTGATCGCCGCCGTCTGCGGCATTCTCGCTGCGTCCTACTACGGCAACATGGATTTTGGCACGGGGCTCACCTTCGGCGTCAAGGTGCTGTTCATCGCCGCAATCGGCGGCCAGGCTTCGCCGCTTTTTGCAGCCCTTGGCGCCGCCGGGGTCGGTTTCCTCGAAACGCTCTGGAGTGCCTATGGCCCCATCCTCTGGCGCGATTTCGTGATCTTCGGTTTCCTGGTGATCGTGCTGGTCGTGACGCGCCGGGAGAAAGTCATTCCCTAGTCAAACGGGAGGGGAAGTCCCCGCATGTAGCGCTATTTCGTCGACCAGCGGTCCCGCGCCGTGTCGTCGGCATCCTTGGCGCTGACCCAGCCGCCGGTGGTGCCGTCGCCGAGGTGTTCCTTCTTCCAGAAAGGCGCTGAGGTCTTCAGGAAATCCATGATGAAGTTGGCGCCGTCGAAGGCGGCCTGCCGGTGCCGCGAGGCGGCGACGACCAGCACAATATTGTCGCCGGGCATGATCTTGCCGTAACGGTGGATGGCGGTGGCGGCCTGCAGCGAGAAGCGCTCAACCGCCTCGTGGCAGATGCGCTCGATCTCCGCTTCGGCCATGCCTGGATAATGTTCGAGCTCAAGCGCAGCGAGCGTGCCCGCCTCATCTCTGCAAAGCCCGGAGAAAGTGACGACCGCGCCGACGTCCGCCCGTCCGGCAGAGAGCTTCGCGACCTCCGTATTGAGATCGAAGTCCTCGCGCTGAACGCGCACGTTCACCGGCGCGTTCATGGGCTCAGCCGCCCGTCATGGGCGGAAACAGGGCGATCTCACGGGCGCCGGCAATCGGCTCCTTGTGGTCGACATGTTCCTGGTTGATGGCCGCGCGGATGACGTTTTCATGTTCGAGCGCCGCTTCGTATTCGTCGCCGAGCGTCTTCAGATGCTGGAGCAAGTCGGCAATGGTGACGACGCTGGCGGGAACGTCCAGGGTCTCTTCGCCCTTGCCGATGCGCTCGCGCACCCAGGAGAAATAGACGAGATTGACGGTGCTCATTCGTTGACCACGTGCTTGAGGCCGGCGCGGAAATAGTCGTAGCCCGTGTAGAGCGTGATGGCGGCGGCGATCCACAGGAGCACGATACCCGCTTCCGTCGTGTAGGGCAAAATCTTGTCGCCAGCAGGACCGGCGAGCAGGAAGGCGATGGCGACCATCTGGATCGTCGTCTTCCACTTGGCGATGCGGGTGACGGGCACGCTGACCTTGAGTGCCGCCAGATATTCGCGCAGGCCGGACACCAGGATTTCGCGGCAGAGGATGATGATCGCAGCCCAGATCGACCAGCCGGCGATCGTGCCGTCAGCGGCGACCAGCAGCAGGATCGAGGCGACAAGCAGCTTGTCGGCGATCGGATCGAGCATCTTGCCGATGTTCGACGTCTGCTTCCAGATGCGGGCGAGATAGCCATCGAAGAAGTCGGTGATCGACGCAATCGCGAAGAGCGTGACCGCCGTCCAGCGCGCGAAATCCGAACTGTGCAGCCGCCCTTCGATGAAGAAGCAAAGGACGATCAGCGGCACGATCAGGATTCGGAAATAGGTGAGCAGGTTCGGGATGCTGTAGGCGACGGGCGTGGGCATGGATTCGTGTTCTCTGGTTCGTCAGGTACAGAATGACTTTGCTGACCGGAGGTCAACAGGTCATCACGCGGCAATTGTCATATTTGCCTGATTCCATGTGAACGCCCGGTGAATTGTGACACCCGGTTGTCATTTGGCACCATCGTCGTGGAAATGTTCGTAGACCAGCCGGGCCACCGTCTCGGAAATCCCGGCGACGGCCATCAGGTCGTTGATGCCCGCGCGCGAGACGGCCTTCGCGGTGCCGAAATGCGTCAACAGCGCGCGCTTACGCGTCGGCCCGATGCCGGCGATTTCGTCGAGCGGGTTCTTGACCATCTCCTTCTTGCGGCGGGCGCGATGCGAGCCGATCGCAAAACGGTGCGCTTCATCGCGCAGTCGCTGAATGAAGTAGAGCACCGGATCGCGCGGCGGCAGCGTGAAGCTGTCGCGGCCAAGCGCGAAGAAGCGTTCGCGTCCGGCGTCGCGGTCGACACCCTTGGCGACGCCGATCGCGGTGACGCAGTCTTCGACATCGAGCTCCTTCAGGATGGCCCGCACGGCGGTCATCTGCCCCTGGCCGCCGTCGATGAGGACCACATCCGGCCAGGCGGGGAAGGCACCATCATCGGTTGCCTCGGCGCTCCGGTCCGGTTTGCCTTCTTCCTTCAGCAGTCGCGAGAACCGCCGCGTCATCACTTCGCGCATCATGCCGAAGTCATCGCCGGGGGTGATGTCGGTCGATTTGATGTTGAACTTGCGGTACTGGCCTTTGACGAAGCCCTCCGGCCCCGCAACGACCATGCCGCCGACGGCATTGGTGCCCATGATGTGGGAGTTGTCGTAGATCTCGATGCGGCGCGGCACCCGCTCAAGCTTGAAGGTTTCCGAGAAGCCTTCGAGCAGGCGCGATTGCGAGGCGGTTTCCGCCAGCTTGCGGCCATGGGCTTCGCGCGCGTTGGCGAGCGCATGATCGACGAGATCTTTCTTCTCACCGCGCTGCGGCACCTGGATCGCGACCTTGTATCCGGACTTTTCGCTCAGCGCCTGGCCGAGCAATTCCTGCTCCTCCACCGCCTCGCAAAGAAGGATCTGCCGGGGACAGGGCTTGTCGTCGTAGAACTGCGCCAGGAACTGCGAAAGCACCTCCGCTGTCGGCAGCGACGGGTCCGCCTTCGGGAAATAGGCGCGGTTTCCCCAGTTCTGTCCGGTGCGGAAGAAGAAGACCTGGATACAGGAAATTCCGCCCTCGTGGTGGATCGCGAAGACGTCCGCTTCCTCGACGCCGGCGGGGTTGATGCCCTGGTGGCTCTGGACGTGGCTGAGCGCCGCCAGGCGGTCGCGGTAAAGGGCCGCTCGTTCGAAGTCGAGGTTCTCCGAGGCCTCGCCCATGGCGGCGGCGATCGTCGCCTTCACCGCCTGGCTCTTGCCCGACAGGAAATCCTTGGCCTCACGCACCAGTTCCGCATAGTCGGGGTCGCTGATTTCGCCGGTGCAGGGGGCCGAACAGCGCTTGATCTGGTAGAGCAGGCAGGGGCGCGTCCGGGTCTCAAAGACGCTGTCGGTACAGGTCCTGAGCAGGAAGGCGCGCTGCAGCGAATTGATCGTTCGCCCGACGGCACCAGCCGACGCGAAGGGGCCGAAGAAGTCCCCCTTGCGGCTGCGTGCGCCGCGGTGCTTGTAAAGCGCCGGCGCCCGGCTGTCGCCCGTCACCAGAATATAGGGAAACGACTTGTCGTCGCGCAAAAGCACGTTGAAGCGCGGCCGGAGGCGCTTGATCAGGTTCGCTTCGAGCAGCAGCGCCTCGATCTCGGTGCGCGTCGTCACGAACTCCATGTTGGCGGTCTCGCGCACCATGCGCGCGATGCGGTTGGAATGGCCGCGTCCCTGGGCATAGTTGCTGACGCGCTTCTTCAGGCTGCGCGCCTTGCCGACATAGAGAACGTCGCCGGTCTCGTTGAACATGCGGTAGACGCCAGGGCCGTTTGGCAGGAGCTTGACGAAGGCCTGGATCAGCTCTGCGCCCTTCAAGCCTTCCATTTCGGCGCGATTCTCGTTCCACTCGACGGGTGGCGTGGCACTCGTGCTTTCTGTGACCTCGATCAGATCGTCGTCGTCTTCCGCTTCGCTGCCGTCATAGAGGATGCCGCCGTCTGTCGGCACGCGTCCGTTCATTCCACTATCTCCCTGATGTCGGGCGTTTCCCAGGCGAGGTGCTGGCCCCCGTCGAGCGCGATCATCTGTCCGGTAATCGACGGCGTGTCGAACAGGAAGCGGATCGTCCGTCCGAATTCGTCGAGCGTCGGCCCGCGTCTGAGAATCAGGGCTTCGACCTGCGCCTCAAAATCCTGCGGGTCCTGCCGCTCGTTTGGCAAAGTCGGCCCGGGGCCGATACCGTTGACGCGGATGCGCGGGGCGAGCGCCTGCGCCATCGTCCGGGTAGCGGTCCAAAGCGCCGACTTCGACAACATATAGGAATAAAAGCGCGGATTGGGAGCCCAGACGCGCTGGTCGATCACGTTGACAATGAGTCCATTGGCGTCCGCCGGAAGCAGTTCAGCGAAATCGCGCGCCAACAGGGAAGGGGCCTTCACATGCAGGGCGAAGTGCTGATCCCAGATTGATTCGTCGAAAGCGTCGAGGCTGTCCTTCTTGAAGACCGAGGCATTGTTGACGAGCAGGTTCAGCGGGCCAAGCGCCTCTGCGGCGCGTGCGATGAGCGTCGAAGTCTCCGCCGTATCGGTGAGGTCGGCGCGAAGCGCGATGGCCTTCGTTCCACCTTTCGAGAGTGCTTCGACTAGAGCTTCCGCTTCGTCAAATGAGGCGTCGGCATGAATGGCGACCGAAAAGCCATGGGCCGCGAGGTCCTCAACTATAGCTTTGCCGATCCGCTTGGCGCCCCCGGTCACGAGGGCGGCCTTCCGTGCTTTCTTCAACGTTTCATCCCGCTTTTTCGAATCTTCGCGTCAGCCGACCAAGATATAGGCAAGAAACGTGAGCCTGAAACACTCCCTGACAGTTCCTTGCCGAAAAATTAATGGAATTGGCGTAAATTGTATTATTTTGTATGTGTATAGTATATCTTTCGTTAATCTTGAATCATGGTTAATAAATCCCCTGTTGCGCCAAGGCAACATCAAATTTCGGGCGTGTTTGTGCCACCAAAATTTCACATTTTGGCTCTTGTGAATCCGCATTTGCTGACCAATTTCAGCTCAACCGGGCGGGTTAATTGAAAGTTGTCCGATGTTTCACTGTGGGACCCCAAGCCCAAGGGGCATCGGTACGAAAAGGAGAATATTTATGCGTACGCTCACCACCACCCTCATGGCTTCGGCTATGACCCTCATCGCCTTCCAGGCCGCCCAGGCTGCTGATGCGATCGACGAAGTTCCGGCTGCTCCGCAGGCCGAATACACCGAGCCGGCGCAGAAGAACTGGTCGGGCGCCTATGTCGGTGGTACCGCCGATTGGCACCATGGTCAGTTTGACGCGACCGGCAGCAACACGGCAGCCGGCTTCGGCGGCGGTCTCTACGGCGGCTACAACATGCAGAGCGGCCAGATCGTATACGGCGGCGAAGCCGATGTCGGCTACTCCGGTCAGGATTCGAGCAAGGGCAACCTGCGCATGAAGCAGGGCGTCAACGGCTCGCTGCGCGCACGCGTCGGCGTCGATCTGAACCCGGTTCTGCTTTACGGCACCGCCGGTCTCGCCGTCGGCCAGGCCAAGGGCACCGTTGGTGGCGCTTCCGACAAGAACACCATGGTCGGCTGGACCGCAGGTGCCGGCGCGGAAACCTTTGTCACCGACAACATCACCGCACGCGTCGAGTACCGTTACACGGACTACGGCTCGAAGGACTTCCGGATGGGCGGCACCAACGTCTCCTCCGGTTACGACGAACACAGCGTTCGCGTCGGTATGGGCGTGAAGTTCTGATCGGCTCTCGCCGGATCAAACAAGAAGGCCGGGGCGACCCGGCCTTTTTTGTGCGCGTTTCCTACGCTTTGAACTTGGAATAGTCGGGAAAGTGCTTTTCGAACTTCGCCGGCCAGTTCTTGAGTTTGGCGCGACCCTTCTGCCATTCGCCGGCAAAGCGCAACTCGATGTAGCGCAGCATCGCCGCAAGGGCGAAATGGCCGGCATGGAGTTTGGTTCCGGTCTTCGGCAGGTTGGCGTTCAGATGGTCGAGGCTGCGTTCGACCTTTTCCCATTGCCGGTCGATCCAGGGCTGATGCACCTTTTCCGGCGGGTGTGAACGTTTCTCGTAGACGATCGCCAGCAGGCTGTCGCAGACGCCGTCGCACAGGGCTTCGAGGATCTCGACATCGGTCCGCTTGCCCGCGTTCTTCGGGTAAAGCTTGCCCTTCGTTTCCCGGTCGATGAAGTGCATGATCGCGCGGCTGTCATAGACCGAACGCCCATCGTTAAGGATGAGTGTCGGTATCTTGCCCAGCGGATTGTTGCCGATCAGTTCGGGTGGATTGGCTCCGGTGTCGGTCAGCACGCTGTCGGCCGAGAACCCGGCGTAATGCGCCGCCATCCGAACCTTGTTCGAATAGGGCGAGGCAGGAGAGTACAGTATCTTCATCGAGCGTCTTTCTTCTGGTCCAGAGCAAGTCCGACAAGAGTGCGAAGCGGAATTGCGTCCGGAATTGCCTAAGAACAAATACCTATGGAGCCGGAGGCAGTGAAACGCTGTCTTTCCTGCATGCTTGGCGATCGACCGCCGGGCAGGATCGGAAATTCAGCGACTTGTCGAAGCAGATCCGGATTTCTTCGAGCATGTTGCCTTCGCACGTGACCGCGACCGCGTCTTTTGTCATGCCAGGGTTTTTGGCGACGAGCGCGCTTTCGATCGCGTTGACGGACATGTTCGTTTGTTGCCGGGGCGGGGAGAGTTCTGCTGGTAGCGCGAGCCTGTTCCAAGCCGCGCGTGTGACGGCGAAGTAGTCCTCCTGACTGAGCCCCGAACAGGTGCCGTGCTTGCGCCACTGATGGCCGATCAGGCCCATCGACGGAATGAGATCGAGATACTGCTTGCCGAGCGGGGAGGGCACACGGTCCGATTGCCGCGTCGGGCAGAAATCCGCGAATCCTTTTTCGTTCTGAGGCCACAGGCCGTGCACAATCAGGCCGCGGTTGCCGCCGATTTCGCATTGGCTGGATTTTCCGTTGGGATCGTTGTCGCCGCACCAGGTCGGCGACCAGGAGAGCGAAAGCACATAGAAATCGAATCCGCTGCCGACCGGCACCGCGGCGATTGCTTTTGCAGGTTTCGTCTCGGCAGCCGGCGGCACCTTCTCGGTGTTCTGATCGCTGCAGCCGGCCAGGCTGGCCGCAACGAGAAGCGCCGGCAGAAGCCGGCGCGCATTCCGGATTACTTTCATGATTAGCGGAGCGAGGCGCAATGCGCGCCATAGACATACCAGGGATCAAGTCCGCCGACGCAGAACTCGATGCTCCTGCCGACGCCGGCAAAGCCCCAGGGGCGTTCGATGAGGTAGTAGAGCGAGCGCTGCTGGCCGTCGGTCATGACCGCCGTAGCGTAGCAATATTCACGCTCGACCAGATGAGTCTCATCGCGGAACTCTTGCCGGTTCTGTCCCATGTTGCGGATATCGGCGATCGACAGATTGGCGTGCAGGTAGTTCGCATCCCGGTATTCGAAGCGCGAAGTGATGAAACCGAGCACCGAGGTCTCGCTGCAAACACCTGCGTTATAGGATTGGACCTGGCCGCTGCCGATATAGTCGGCGGCGGATGCGCCCGGCGCTGCGGCGGCGGCGAGGGAAAGCGAGATGAGAAGCGTTGCTGCGAGCGTGCGAGTCATGGGCGTCTCCCTATATCGTCACACGAGATTGCGGTGTGTCGCGCCCGTCCGTCAAGCCCCTCGCGTTGCCTGTTCTTCGCCGCGCAGCCAGAAGCAGCGGGCGGAGGCGAAGCGATCCTGCCCCAACCGTGCTTTCAGGAACGGCAGCAGCAGATCGAGTTCGCCCTTCAGCGTGAAGGGCGGGTTGACGATGATGAGGCCGGAACCCGAAAGGCCCGTGGTTTCGCGGTCACTGCGGACCGACAGTTCGGCGCAGAGCATCTTCGGAATATCGAGCGCCTTCAGTGCTTCGTGGAAAGCCTTGATTGGCGCGCCCTGCTTCAAAGGATACCAGAGGCAATAGATGCCGCCGGCAAAGCGCCGGTAGGCGCGCGCCAGGCCATCGGCGAGGCGCTCGTATTCGCCTTCCTTTTCAAAGGGCGGATCGACGAGGATCAGCCCGCGCTTCTCTTTCGGCGGCAGATGGGCGCCGAGCGCCAGCCAGCCGTCGAGCTCGGTGATCCTGCTCTGGAAGTCGCCGTCGAAGAGCCGATGCAGGGTTTCATAGTCGTCCGGGTGCAGCTCCATCGCAGACAGCCGGTCCTGCGGACGGAAGAGCATGCGCGCGAGCTTGGGCGAGCCGGGATAAAGCTTCAGCTCGCTGCCGGGATTGAGCGTACGGATGGTTTCGAGATACGGGGCGAGGATCGCAGCGATTTCGGCGGGTAGATCACCCTCGAGAAGCCGGCCGACGCCGTCGCGCCATTCCCCGGTCTTTTGCGCTTCTTCGCTCGATAGGTCGTAAAGCCCGGTGCCGGCATGGGTGTCGAGCACGCGAAACGCCTTCTCCTTCTGTTGAAGATAGCTGACGAGCCGCGCCAGCACCGCGTGCTTCAGGACGTCGGCGAAATTGCCCGCATGGTAGATGTGCCGATAGTTCATGAGCGCCGCCGATGGCTGGATCAATTGTTGCGATGGGTGAACGATTGGCTCTTTGAGCCCGTTTGTCGATGCCATATAGAAAAGCCATGAACGTTGCGACCCCCATCAAAGCAGAAAAATCGATCGGCCATTCGGTCTGTCCGCACGACTGTCCCTCCGCTTGCGCGCTGGAAGTGGATCTGACTGCCGAAGGGCGGATCGGCCGCGTGCGTGGCGCTTCCGCCAACACCTATACCGCCGGTGTGATCTGCGCCAAGGTGGCGCGCTATTCCGAGCGCATCTATCATCCGGCCCGTCTCATGGTGCCGCAGCGCCGCAAGGGTGCCAAGGGCGAGGGGAACTGGCAGGACGTCAGCTGGGAAGCGGCGCTCGACGAGATCGCCGACCAGTTCATCCGCGCCGAGCAAAAGCATGGCGCAGAGGCCGTCTGGCCATATTTCTACGCAGGCACGATGGGCCAGGTGCAGCGCGATTCCATCGAGCGCCTGCGCCACGCCAAGCGTTACTCCGGCTTCTTCGGCTCGATCTGCACCAACATGGCCTGGACCGGCTTCGCCATGGCGACCGGCGCCTTGCGCGGACCTGATCCGCGCGAGATGGCCAAGGCCGATTGCGTGGTGATCTGGGGGACGAACGCTGTCGCGACCCAGGTCAACGTAATGACGCACGCGGTGAAGGCCCGCAAGGATCGCGGCGCAAAGATCGTCGTCATCGACATCTACGACAACCCGACGGTCAAACAGGCGGATATGGGCCTGGTGCTGAAGCCCGGCACCGATGCGGCGCTGGCCTGCGCCGTCATGCACATCGCCTTTCGCGACGGCCATGCCGACCGGGCCTATATGACGGAATTCGCCGACGACCCAGCCGGCCTCGAAGCGCATCTCAAGTCGCGCGGGCCGGACTGGGCTTCCGCCATCACCGGTCTTTCGGTCGAGGAAATCGAAGCCTTCGCCAAGCTCGTCGGCACGACGCCGCGCACCTACTTCCGCCTCGGCTACGGCTTTACCCGCCAGCGCAACGGTTCGGTCGCCATCCATGCGGCGGCCTCCGTCGCCACCGTTCTTGGCTCCTGGAAGCATGAAGGCGGCGGTGCCTTCCACTCCAACAACGACATCTTCAAGCTCGACAAGCGCGAACTGATCGGCTCAGCCTTCCACGATCCGGATGTCCGCATGCTCGACCAGTCGCAGATCGGCCGCGTGCTGACCGGTGATGCCGAGGCGCTGCGCCACCGTGGTCCAGTGACCGCGATGCTGATCCAGAACACCAATCCGGTGAACGTCGCGCCGGAACAGCGGCTGGTGAAGCGTGGCTTCCTGCGCGATGATCTCTTCGTCGCGGTGCACGAGCAGTTCATGACCGATACGGCGGCGGTCGCCGATATCGTGCTGCCGGCCACCATGTTCCTCGAACATGACGATCTCTATCGTGGCGGCGGTCACCAGCACATCCTGATCGGCCCCAAGGTGGTGGAACCGCCGTCGTCCGTGCGCACCAATCTCTTCGTCATCGAGGAACTGGCCAAGCGCTTGGGCGTTGCCGACCATGCCGGCTTCGGCCTGACGGAGCGCCAGCATATCGACCGGCTGCTTGCCAACTACGGCATCGGCTACGAGGAGATGAGACAAGAGAAGTGGCTGGACTGCCAGCCGGCATTCGAAGACGCGCACTATCTCAAAGGCTTCGGTCATCCGGACGGCAAGTTCCGCTTCAAGCCGGACTGGACGGGAACGCCGGCGGCGAACCGGCCGCCGAAGTCCATGGGCATTCAGGGGCCGCATGCAGCGCTGCCGGAGTTTCCTGACCATGTCGACCTGATTGAGGTCGCTGATGCCGAGCATCCCTTCCGCCTCGCGACCTCGCCGGCCCGTTCCTTCCTCAACTCGACCTTTGCCGAGACGCCTTCCTCGATTCAGAAGGAAGTGCGCCCGGAAGTCATGCTCCATGCGGAAGACGCCGAGGCACTCGGCATCGCCGATGGCGATATCGTTCAGCTCGGCAATCAGCGTGGTGAGATCCGCCTGCATGCGAAGATCGGCGGGGGAACGCGTCGCGGCGTTGTGATCGCCGAGGGGCTCTGGCCGAACGGCGCCCATCTCGACGGGGAAGGGATCAACGTGCTGACCGGCGCCGATGCGGTGGCGCCCTATGGCGGTGCCGCCTTCCACGACAACCGGGTCTGGGTCAGGATGGCGCGCTAAATCAGGTTGTTCAACGGCAGACGGAAATCCTCCATGAGCGGCGACCACCACCATGCAGATGTCGGTAGCACGCCGGTTTCGAGGCTCTGGGCGTCGCTCGGCCTGACCGGCGGCTTCATGCTGGCGGAGGTCGTCGGCGGTGTACTGACCGGCAGTCTGGCTTTGATCTCCGACGCGATGCACATGTTGACCGACACCGCGGCCCTTGCGATCGCGCTCGTCGCCATCCATGTGGGCCGCCGCCCATCCGATCTGCTGCGCAACTACGGTTATGCGCGTTTCGAAATCCTCGCGGCCGCCTTCAACGCGCTGCTCTTGCTCGCCGTTGCCTTCTACATTCTCTACGAAGCCTGGAAGCGGCTGTCGGAGCCGCAGGAGATCCAGTCGGGCGGCATGCTGGTGATCGCCGTCATAGGCCTTCTCGTCAATCTCGCCTCGATGCGGCTCCTGACGAGCCACAAGGACGAGAGCCTCAACGTCAAGGGTGCCTATCTCGAGGTCTGGTCGGACATGCTCGGCTCGCTCGCCGTCATCGTCGGTGCCGCGGTCATCTGGTTCACCGGTTGGAAATGGGTGGACTCCCTGCTCGCCGTCGGTATCGGCTTCATGGTCTTCCCGCGCACCTGGGTGCTGCTGAAGGAGTGCATCAACATCCTGCTCGAAGGCGTGCCGCCGGGCGTGCGGCTCGCCGATGTCCACGCGACGATCGCCGCCGTGCCTGGTGTCATCTCGGTGCATGATCTTCACCTCTGGGCAATCACCCAAAACCAACCGTCGTTGACCGCCCATGCGGTGCTCGCCGAGGGCGCCGATGGTGAAACGGTGCGCCGGGCGATCGAAGAGCGGCTGCGCCAGGAGTTCGACCTGCATCACACGACATTGCAGATGGAGCGCGAAGACCGCGCGACAACGGAACACATTCACTAGAACGCCGTGCGTTCAGACGAACGCACAAAGGACGCTCTAGCACTTTGATTGTAGAGCATCTTTCAGCTTTCGAGTGCTTCCACTTGAAAGCGGGATGCTCTAGAGGCAGGAACGGCCGGATGGCTGCCGCCAACGAAGGATTTCGCATGAGCACACATCACGATCCACGCGTCAGGATCATCGGTCGCCGCACGCTTTGGGACGGGTTCATCCATCTTGAGGAAGTGACGCTCGAACAGGACATGTCGAACGGCGTGACCGCGACCTTGAAGCGCGAGGTTCACGATCATGGCAGTGCGGCGACCATCCTGCTCGTCGACGCCAAGCGGCAAAGCGTGGTGCTTGTGCGGCAGCTGCGCGTTCCCGTGCTCTTGCAGGGGGACGAGGCCTACATGATCGAAGCGGTGGCCGGGTTGTTGGACGACGACACCCCGGAAGTTGCGATCGCCCGCGAGGCGTTGGAAGAGACCGGCTACCATGTCGAAGGCGCCACCCACCTTTTCGATGCCTATATGAGCCCGGGCGCGCTCACCGAGCGCACGAGCTTTTTCGTCGGCCACATCGACGTCACGGAAAAGCGTGGGGATGGCGGCGGGCTTGCGCATGAGGGAGAGGACATCGAAGTTCTCGAAATACCGCTTGATCGGGCCTTCGCTATGATCGCCACCGGCGAGATTTGCGACGCCAAGACGATCATGCTGCTGCAATGGGCAAAGCTCAACCGCAACGAACTCAGCGGCTAAATCATTGTTTTATAAGAAGATAATTTATTACGGATATTTCACTTTTTGATCGGTATCGGGTAAGCTAAAGCGCTGATGTTCTCATCATTGACATGGGCGCCCCATGACATCCTCCCTTTCGGAAAGCGCAACCGACGACGAGCAGCAGGCGGAGGGGGGCTGGATTTCCTTCCTGCGCCGCATCCGTCGCTCTCTTTCGGCCGCTGGTACGCTATTTGTGATCGCTCTCTTCGGCTTTGCGATCTTTCACCTGACATCCGAAGTTCAGTACGATGAAGTCGTCCAAGCCCTGGCAGATACGCCCTGGGCGTCGCTTGCGGCGGCGGTGTTCTTCACGGCGCTGAGCTTTCTGGCGCTGACCTTCTATGACGTCGGCGCGCTCGATTATGTCCGGCGCAAATTGCCCTATGCGGATGTGGCGCTGACGGCCGCTTGCGCCTATGCGGTCGGCAACACCGCCGGCTTCGGCGCCTTGAGCGGTGGCGCGATCCGCTACCGGTCCTATTCCCGCCTCGGCATCGAGCCGGAAAATATTGCCCGGATCATTGCCTTCGTGACGCTTGCCTTTGGGCTCGGCCTTCTGACGGTGACCTGCCTCAGCCTGCTGGCGGTCGGCGAATATGTGGCGCCGATGACCGGGCTCGATCCGCTTTTGCTGCGCCTGATCGCCGTCGTCATCCTCGGCGGGTTGTTCACCGTGTTCTTCCTTGCGCGCGACGGCCGCGAGGTCAGCCTCGGACGCCTGACATTGCGGCTGCCGGATTCGCGCACGGTCTCGCGCCAGTTCCTGGTGACCGCGCTCGATCTCGCCGCTTCGGCAACCGTCCTCTATGTGCTCCTGCCGGCCGGCACCATCGGCTGGCCGGCTTTCCTCGCCGTCTACTCGCTCGCCGTCGGCGTCGGTGTTCTCAGTCACGTTCCAGCCGGCCTCGGCGTCTTCGAGACGATCATCATCGCGACGCTCGGCCACAACACCGATGTCGACACCATTCTCGGCGCGCTGGTTCTCTATCGCGTGATCTATCACGTGCTGCCGCTGGTGATTGCGATCGCCGTCGTTATCGGCATCGAGCTCCGCCAGCTCTCCGGCCATCCGGTCGCCTCAAGTGTGCGGCGCGTTGGCGGCCGGATGACGCCGCTGCTGCTGGCGACGCTCGGCGTCGTGCTCGCGATCATGCTGGTGCTTTCGAGCGTGACGCCGACACCCGACGAAAATCTGGCCTTTCTTGAAAGCCTGCTGCCCCTGCCGATCGTCGAGGGCGCCCATTTCCTCGCAAGCCTGCTCGGCCTTGCGCTCGTCGTCGTCTCCCGCGGCCTGGCGCTGCGCCTGGATGGTGCCTGGTGGGCGTCGATCGTGATTGCGATCGCCGCACTCCTGCTGTCGCTGATCAAGGCGATCGCGGTGGTGGAAGCGGGCATGCTCGCCTTCTTTCTCCTGGGGCTGCTCGTCAGCCGTCGCCTGTTCGTCCGTCCGGCATCCCTCTTTGGCCAGGCGCTCACCATACCGTGGCTGACGGCGCTTGGGGTCATCTGCCTCGGCGGACTCGTCGTCCTGCTCTTCGTCTACCGCGATGTCGAATACAGCCACGAGCTCTGGTGGCAGTTCGAATTTTCGGCCGAGGCGCCGCGCGGGCTGCGGGCGCTCCTTGGCGTCACCATCGGTGCCAGCATGCTTGCGATCTGGAGCCTGATGCGCCCGGCAACCGGGGCCGCGGAGCCCGCCTCCGACGATGCGATGGAGCGCGCCTTGGCGATCGTCGAGGCGCAAAACATGTCCGACGCCAATCTGGTGCGCATGGGCGACAAGAGCATCCTGTTCTCGGCCGACCGGCGGGCCTTCATCATGTACGGGCAGCGGGCCCGTTCCTGGATTGCGCTCTTCGATCCGGTCGGACCAATCGACGCCTGGCCGGAACTGATCTGGCATTTCATCGAGAAGGCGCGAGCCGCCGGCTGTCGTGCGGTTTTCTACCAGGTGTCGGCCGAAGGGCTTGCCTACTATGCCGATGCGGGGCTGCGCGCCTTCCGGCTCGGTGAACTGGCGCGCGTCGATCTCGCCCGTTTCGAGATGAAGGGCGGCAAGTGGGCAAACTTGCGCCAGCAGGTCAGCCGCGCCCAGCGCGACGGGCTGGAGTTCCAGGTCGTGCCGCCGGCGGACGTTCCTGAAATCATGGCCGACCTGACGGCTGTTTCCGATGCCTGGCTCGCCCATCACAACGCCAAGGAAAAGGGCTTCTCGCTCGGCGCCTTCGATCCGGACTATCTGACGGAGCAGCCGGTTGCGATCCTCACATGTAACGGACGCATTGTCGCTTTCGCCAATATCCTCGTGACCGGGACGAAGGAGGAGGGCACCGTCGATCTGATGCGCTTCTCGCCGGACGCGCCGAAGGGAGCCATGGATTTCCTCTTCGCCCAGGTAATGGAATATCTGAAGGGGGAGGGGTTCCGCGCCTTCAATCTCGGCATGGCACCCCTGTCCGGCATGTCGACGCGCCAGATCGCGCCGGTATGGGATCGGGCCGGCCGTACCTTCTTCGAACACGGCGAGCGCTTCTACAACTTCAAGGGCCTGCGCGCCTTCAAGTCGAAGTTTCATCCGCAGTGGCAACCGCGCTATCTTGTCGCCAGTGGCGGCATCAATCCGATCCTCGCCTTGATGGATGCGACATTCCTGATCGGCGGCGGTCTCAAGGGAGTGGTGAAGAAATGATCCGTGTCGCGAACGCCTGGAAATGCCTCACCTCGGCGGCGTTGCTGCTTTCGGTTTCCATTCTTCCTGCTGCCGCGGAAGACGCGCCGAAGAGCTACGATACCGGGATGATCCCGTCGCCGCGCATCATGTTGCCCAAGGAAAAGGCGACCGCACTGGTCGTGCTGCTTTCGGATGCTTCTGGCTGGACGGACAAGGAGCAGGCGGTCGCCGATACGCTCACCGGTGACAAGACCGTCGTCATCGGTGTCGATCTCAAGGCTTATCTCGCGTCGCTCGCCAAGGACGACGGCGACTGCATCTACATGGTCTCCGACATCGAATCGCTCAGCCAGCAGGTACAGCGCGCCATCGGCAGCGATGCCTACCAGCTGCCCATCGTCGCCGGCGTCGGCGCCGGTGGCGCCATGGCGCTCGCGATTGCCGCCCAGACACCTCCTGCCACGATCGGCCAGACGCTGGCGGTGGACCCTGAGGAGGGCATCGCGCTCAGGAAACAACTCTGCACGCCGGCCGATAAGGTGAAAAAGGGTGACCGCATGGTCTATGGCTTGACCGATGGCGCCTTGCCGGACCCGGTCTCCGTCGTCTTCTCACCGGCGGCCTCCGCGGATGGTCGTTCGCATGTGGCGGCGCTCATCGCGAAGCATCCGGATGTCGATCAGGAAGACAGCGACGATGACGCCTTCACGGCATTGTCCGACCATCTCTCGGATATCATCGCCAGCGAGAGCGACGCCGGCAACCCGTTCGGTCTGCCGCTGACCATTCTCGACGCCAAGCCGACGCGCGATACGATGGCGGTGATCTATTCGGGTGACGGTGGCTGGCGCGATATCGACAAGGAGGTCGGCGACGTCCTCCAGCAGCAGGGCGTTCCCGTCGTCGGCTTCGATTCCCTGCATTACTTCTGGTCGGAACGTGATCCCCAGGCGACTGCGGACGACCTTGCAAAGGTGATGAGCTACTACCGCAAGCACTGGAACGTGCGCAACGTATTGCTGATCGGCTATTCCTTCGGTGCCGACGTCCTGCCGCGAACCTTCAACCTGCTGCCGTCAGACGAAAAGGCGCATGTGCGCCAGGTGACGCTGATGGCGCTGTCGCACATGGTCGACTACAAGGTCTCGGTGCTCGGCTGGCTGGGGGCGGAAGGCGATGGCAAGGGCGGCGATCCGCTCGACGACATCAGGCGCATCGATCCAGCGCTGGTGCAATGCATCTACGGCACCGACGAAGAGGATGATGCCTGCCCTGAATTGAAGGGCACCGGCGTCGACGTCATCGGCATCGACGGTGGACACCACTTCGACGAGGACTATCCAGCACTGACAAGGCGCGTGCTCGACGCACTCGACCGCAGGCTGGCGTCGGCGAAGTGATGAATTGATCCAGCTTCCGCTTCCAGTAATTTCACTGAAAGCGGGGTGCTCTCGTTAGGCGGCAGGCGAGATCAGCGTGGCGGTTGCTTCGGCAGCGCTATGGCTCACCGCGCGACCATCTTCCATGCGCACCTTGCCCTCGGCCATCAGCCGCAGCGCCATCGGATAGGTGCGGTGCTCGACGGTCAGCACGCGTGCCGCAAGGCTTTCTGACGTATCGCCGGGGAGAACCGGCACCACGGCCTGCGCGAGGATCGGGCCTTCGTCCATGCCTTCGGTCACGAAATGCACCGTGCAGCCGGCGACCTTCATGCCGGCATCGATCGCCCGCTGATGGGTGTGCAAGCCGGGGAAGAGCGGCAGCAGCGAGGGGTGGATGTTGAGGATCCGCCCTTGATGGCGCTGGATGAAGGTTGCCGAAAGCAGCCGCATATAGCCGGCCAGGCAGATGATATCCGGCGATAGGCGATCGAGCTCGGCAAGGATTGCCGCCTCGTGGGCGTCCTTGCTGTCGAAATCCTTGCGCAGGAAACTGCGTGTGGCAATACCGAGTGCTGCCGCCTTGACGAGGCCGCCGGCATCCGCCTTGTCGGCGATGACCGCAACGATCTCGGCGGGAAAACCTGGCTCGGCCGCGGCTTTCGCCAGCGCCAGCATGTTGGAGCCGCCACCCGAAATGAAGACGACGACCCGCTTCTTGCCCGTCGAGACCTCAGTCGTCATAGGGCGAGGGTGCCCTTGTAGATCGTGCCGGCAGCACCTTCGTCGCGCGCGACCATCCGGCCGAGCGTGAAGACGGTTTCACCTTCGCCGGTCAGCACAGAGGCGATCTCCGCAGCCTTGTCCGCCGGGACGACGACGATCATGCCGACGCCGCAGTTGAAGGTGCGCAGCATCTCGTTGGCAGCAACGCCGCCGGTCTGTGCAAGCCAGGAGAACACCTTCGGCGCCTTGATCGCATCGAGGTCGATCTCGGCGGCGAGGTGCTTCGGCAGCACGCGCGGAATGTTCTCGGGGAAGCCGCCGCCGGTGATATGGGCGAGCGCCTTGATCGCGCCCGTCTCGCGGATCGCCTTCAAGAGTGGCTTCACATAGATGCGCGTCGGCGTCATCAGGAGATCGGCAAGCGTGCCTTCGCCGAACGGCGCGGGTGCGTCCCAGGCAAGGCCCGAGAGCGCGACGATCTTGCGCACCAGCGAGTAGCCGTTGGAGTGAACGCCCGACGATGCGAGGCCGAGGATGACGTCGCCTTCGCCGATGTCGCCGGCGGGAAGGAGTTGGCCGCGTTCGGCAGCGCCGACGGCAAAGCCTGCGAGATCATAATCGCCACCCGAATACATGCCCGGCATCTCGGCGGTCTCGCCGCCAATCAGCGCGCAGCCCGCTTCGCGGCAGCCGCTGGCAATGCCGGCGACGATCGCGGCACCCTGGTCCGGGTCGAGCTTGCCGGTCGCGAAATAGTCGAGGAAGAACAGCGGCTCGGCGCCCTGGACCACCAGGTCGTTGACGCACATGGCAACGAGGTCGATGCCGACGGTGTCGTGCTTGTTGGCGTCGATGGCGATCTTGAGCTTGGTGCCGACGCCGTCATTGGCCGCAACCAGAACCGGGTCGGTGAAGCCTGCCGCCTTCAGGTCGAAGAGACCGCCGAAGCCGCCGATCTCACCGTCGGCGCCCGGACGCCTCGTCGAGCGCACATGCGGCTTGATCTTCTCGACCATCAGGTTGCCGGCGTCGATGTCCACGCCCGCGTCGCTATAGGTGAGGCCGTTCTTTCCCGACTGGCTCATGCTCGTTCTCCAAGGCTCGTCGTGCGACAGGTATTTTGCGGATGCGATTGGCACGGCAGGCAAGGGAGTGCAAGCCGAGACCACGGATTGGCGGCGTTTTTTCAACATTTTGCCCATATCCCACGGTAGAAGCAAAGCAGCATAGCTCCAAACCGCGCGGCCTCACCCGGTTGGACTTGACCGGCGCCCGCGCCGCCCCCTATCTCCTTTAAAGGGTTGTGATACGCGATCGGCGCATGCGGCGCGCCAGGGCGGGATGTGGAAAATGTGTGCGGTGTTACGCCGGCATCCTGCTCTCGCTTACGAGAAACGGTCACGTTGATGATTTCAGGTCGATCCGACCTAAGAGCACGTGATCTAAAGGAGTGTCATGGATATCAAGGTCAGCGGTTCCGGATTGCAGCGCCAGGTCATCTTCTGGCTGCTGGTGCTTGCCGCCTTCATTGCATTCCTCATGGTTTTCAGCTCGATCCTGCTGCCGTTCCTTGCCGGCATGGCGCTTGCCTATTTCCTCGATCCGGTCGCCGACCGTCTCGAGCGGCTTGGCCTCAGCCGGTTGATGGCGACGGTCGTCATCTTGATCGGCTTCGTCGTGGTCTTCGTGCTGGCGCTCATGGTCATCATTCCTGTTGTCGTCAGCCAGGCGGCCGATTTCATCGCGAACATCCCCGGCTACGCCTCGAAGCTGCAAGTGCTGGTCAACGAAGCGCAGACGCGTCTGATCCCCGATTGGCTGGCGAGCCAGATGCCGTCGCTCAAGCAGAGCTCCGGCAAGCTGCTGGAACAGGGAGCCGCTTTCGTCGGCACGCTCTTCCAGCAGATCTGGAACTCCGGCGTGGCGCTGCTCGATGTCATCTCGCTGCTGGTCGTTACCCCTGTCGTCGCCTTCTATATTCTGCTCGACTGGGACCGGATGGTGGAGAAGGTCGATAGCTGGGTTCCGCGCGACTACGTCTCGGATGTGCGCCAGATCGCCCGCGACATGAACACGACGATCGCCGGCTTCGTGCGCGGGCAGGGCTCGCTCTGCGTCATCCTTGGCCTTTATTACGGTATCGGCCTGTCGCTGGTCGGTCTCAATTTCGGCCTGCTGATCGGCCTCTTCGCCGGCATGATCAGCTTCATTCCCTATGTCGGATCCATGGTCGGCCTCGTGCTCGCTGTTGGCGTTGCCCTGGTGCAGTTCTGGCCGGACTATCTTTGGATCGGCCTCGTGCTTGCAGTTTTCTTCAGCGGTCAGTTCATGGAGGGCAACATCCTCCAGCCGAAGCTGGTGGGCAAAAGCGTCGGCCTGCATCCGGTCTGGTTGATGTTTGCGCTCCTTGCCTTCGGCGCGCTCTTCGGCTTCGTCGGTCTGCTGGTGGCGGTGCCGGCAGCAGCGGCCATCGGCGTGCTTGTCCGCTTCGGCATCCAGCGGTACCTTGATAGCGACCTCTATCACGGGCACGGCAAGGCCGTGGAAAAGAAGGCGAAGAGCGACAAGGCCGCCTGATTTCCGACGATTGTCCCGAGTACAGCATGACAAAACGCCCATTCGAACAAATACCCCTGGCCTTCGGCCACGACCCGGCGACGGGCCGTGAGGACCTGCTCGTCTCCGACAGGCTGAGCGCTGCGATCGCCATCGTCGACCACTGGCCGGACTGGCCGTCGCCGGTCGTCATCATCGCCGGGCCCGTCGGCTCCGGCAAATCGCATCTCGCCAGCATCTGGAAAGAGCGGGCAGGGGCCGAAACGATCCATCCGCTCGCCGGCTCGGATGCCGCGCTGATTGCGGTGGAGAAGCCTGTCCTCTTCGAGGACGCCGACCGCAGTGGCTTTGACGACACGACGCTTTTCCACGTCATCAACAACGTGCGCCAGCATGGCACCGGTCTCCTGATGACGACGCGGCTATGGCCGATGTCCTGGCCGGTGACGCTGCCGGATCTGCGCTCGCGCCTGAAGGCGGCGACCATCGTCGAGATCGGCGAGCCGGATGACGAGTTGCTGACGCAGGTGCTGATCAAGCTTTTCGCCGACCGCCAGCTCTTCGTCGACGAGCGGCTCGTGGGCTATATCGTTCAGCGCATGGAGCGGTCGCTGGAGGCGGCGCAGACGATCGTCGAGCGCATCGACCATCTGGCACTTTCCCGCGGAACGAAGCTCAGCCGGGCACTTGCTTCCGAAGTTCTCGAAGAACTGGGGAATCGGCGGCGGTCCGATTGACTGTCACAGAACCGTCGTCAAACTGAGATAGCCGGTGCAACCGGAGCAATGGGATCGAATGAGCATGGATAACGCGGTATCGGCGGTGAACGAAAACCAGGCGGCAGTGGAGGACATCGATCTGCTGACCAGCCCGCGGCGCTTCATCAACCGCGAATTCTCCTGGCTGCAGTTCAATCGTCGCGTGCTCGAAGAAACGCTGAATACGGCACATCCGCTGCTGGAGCGGATTCGCTTCCTGTCGATCTCCGCTGCCAACCTCGACGAGTTCTTCATGGTGCGCGTTGCGGGCCTGGAAGGGCAGGTGCGCCAGGGCCTTTCCATGCGCTCGCCCGATGGTAAGACGCCGGTCGAACAGCTCGAAGACATCCTCAAGGAAATCGACAATCTGCAGATGGAGCAGCAGGCCTCGCTTGCGGTCCTGCAGCAGTATCTCGCCAAGGAAGACATCCTGATCGTGCGCCCGGCGTCGCTGTCGGCGCAGGACAGGAGCTGGCTTGCCAACGAGTTCGACCAGTCGATCTTCCCGGTGCTGACGCCGCTCTCGATCGATCCGGCGCACCCGTTCCCGTTCATTCCGAACTTAGGCTTCTCGATGGGCCTGCAGCTCGTCAGCAAGACTGGCCGCGAGCCGATGACCGCGCTCTTGCGCCTGCCGGTCGCGCTCGACCGCTTTATCCGGCTGCCCGACGTCAAGAACGTCATCCGCTATATTACGCTCGAAGATATGGTCAGCCAGTTCATCGATCGGCTGTTCCCCGGTTACGAGGTCAAGGGTTCCGGTACCTTCCGCATCATCCGCGACAGCGATATCGAAGTGGAGGAAGAAGCCGAAGACCTGGTGCGCTTCTTCGAAACCGCGTTGAAGCGCCGTCGCCGTGGTTCGGTGATCCGCATCGAGACCGATTCGGAAATGCCGGCGTCGCTGCGCCAGTTCGTCGTGCAGGAACTCGGCGTTCCGGAAAACCGCATCGCCGTTCTCCCCGGCCTGCTGGCGCTCAACACGCTCTCTGAAATCACCAAGGCGCCGCGCGACGATCTGCGCTTCGACCCCTACAATCCGCGCTTTCCCGAGCGCGTCCGCGAGCATGCCGGCGATTGCCTGGCGGCGATCCGCGAGAAGGACATGGTGGTCCACCACCCCTACGAATCCTTCGACGTCGTCGTGCAGTTCCTGTTGCAGGCGGCACGCGATCCTGAAGTGGTCGCCATCAAGCAGACGCTCTACCGCACCTCGAACGACAGTCCGATCGTGCGCGCGCTGATCGATGCGGCTGAAGCCGGCAAGTCGGTGACGGCGCTGGTCGAGCTCAAGGCCCGTTTCGACGAGGAGGCCAATATCCGCTGGGCGCGCGACCTCGAGCGCGCCGGCGTGCAGGTCGTTTTCGGTTTCATCGAACTCAAGACTCACGCCAAGATGTCGATGGTGGTGCGGCGTGAGGAAGGCAGGCTCAGGACCTACTGCCACCTCGGCACCGGCAACTATCACCCGGTGACGGCGAAGATCTATACCGACCTGTCGTTCTTCACCTGCAACCCGGTGATCGCCCACGACATGGCGAACATCTTCAACTTCATCACCGGCTATGGCGAGCCGGAAGCCGGCATGAAGCTCGCGGTTTCGCCGCACACGCTGCGCCCGCGCATCCTCAAGCACGTCGACGAAGAGATCGAACATGCCAAGGCCGGGCGCCCGGCGGCGATCTGGATGAAGATGAATTCTCTCGTCGACCCGGAAATCATCGACGCGCTCTACAAGGCGAGCCGCGCCGGCGTCGAGATCGACCTCGTGGTGCGCGGCATCTGCTGCCTTCGGCCGCAAGTCCCCGGGCTCTCCGACAGCATCCGTGTCAAGTCCATCGTCGGCCGTTTCCTCGAACATTCCCGCATATTCTGCTTCGGCAACGGCCATGGGCTTCCATCGGAAAATGCCCTTGTCTATATCGGCTCGGCGGATATGATGCCGCGCAATCTGGACCGGCGGGTCGAGACGCTCGTGCCTCTCATCAACCGGACTGTGCACGAACAGGTTCTGTCGCAGATCATGCTGGGCAATCTCATCGACAACCAGCAGAGCTACGAAATTCTTCCTGATGGCACCTCTCGCCGGATGGAAGTCGGCAAGGACGCCGAGCCTTTCAACGCACAGCACTATTTCATGACCAATCCCAGCCTCTCCGGCCGGGGTGAAGCCCTGAAGTCCAGCGCACCGAAGCTCATAGCTGGCTGGAAGAGCGGCTGGCACAAATAAACTGGAATTGCATGGTCGAATCAGAAGCGCAGGGGCGTCTGCCCGGCATCCGCCCGGTTTCCGTTATCGATATCGGTTCGAACTCCATCCGCCTTGTCGTCTATGAAGGCCTGAGCCGCTCGCCGGCCATGCTGTTCAACGAAAAGGTGATGTGCGGTCTCGGCAAGGGCATCGATGCGACCGGACGCATGGACGAAGAAAGCGTCGAGCGCGCGCTCAGGGCGCTGCATCGCTTCCACGCGCTCTCGAAGCAGGCGCGTGCCATATCGATGTATGTGCTCGCCACGGCGGCAGCACGCGAAGCGAGCAACGGTCCGGCCTTCATCGAGAAGGCGGAGGCGATCCTCGGCCATAAGGTCCGTATCCTCACCGGCGAGGAGGAGGCCTATTATTCCGCGATGGGTATCGTCAGCGGCTATCACGATCCTGATGGCGTCGTCGGCGACCTTGGCGGCGGTTCCCTTGAGCTCGTCGACGTCTCGGGCACGAAGATCGGCAAGGGTATCACCCTGCCGCTCGGCGGCATCCGGCTGTTCGAACACAGCAATGGCTCGCTCACGAAAGCGCGCACCTGGGTGCGCAAGTTCATGAAGAACTCGGCCGTGCTGAGGACCGGTACGGGCCGCACCTTCTACGCCGTCGGCGGCACATGGCGCTCGATCGCCAAACTGCACATGGAGACCCGGGACTATCCGCTGCACATGATGCAGGGCTACGAGATTTCCTACGACGAGGCGATGGCGCTGCTGCCTGAAGTGATCGAGCCGAAGAGCATCAAGCCGTCGGCCTATGCGACGATCTCGAAGAGCCGCCGCAGCCTTCTGCCCTTCGGGGCGATCGCCATGCAGGAAGCGCTCTCGATCATGAAGCCGGAGCGGATTTCCTTCTCGGCACTCGGTGTGCGCGAAGGCTATCTGTTCTCGTTGCTGAAGGACGAGGAACGCGCCCAGGATCCGCTGCTGACGGCGGCGAATGAAATCGCCATCCTGCGCGCCCGCTCACCCGAGCATGCGCGTGAACTGGCCGACTGGACGGGCCGCATGGTGCCGTTCTTCGGGATAGAAGAGACGGAAGAGGAAAGCCGTTATCGTCAGGCCGCGTGCCTGCTCGCCGATATCAGCTGGCGCGCGCATCCCGACTATCGCGGCCTGCAGGCGCTGAACATCATCGCCCACTCGACCTTCTCCGGTATCACCCATGCGGGCCGCGCCTATATCGCGCTTGCCAACTACTACCGCTTCGAAGGGCTGAACGATGACGGCGCCACGAACGCGCTTGCCGGTATCACCACGCCGCGCTTGCTGGAACTGGCGAAGCTGCTCGGCGGCCTGCTGCGTGTCGCCTACCTGTTCTCGGCGTCGATGCCGGGGATTACGCAGAACCTGACGTTCCGCAAATCGTCCCAGCCGGACGTGGATCTCGAGATCGTCGTTCCGGTCGCCTATTCGGAGTTTGCCGGCGAGCGGCTGGATGGGCGCCTGCAGCAACTCGGCAAGCTCACCGGCAAGAGGCTCGCTTTCCACTTCGAAAGCTGAGGCTGAGGAAAATCTTGTTTCTTGCGGAAAGGGCGCGCCAACCTGGGCTGGCGCGCCCTTTTTGATTATTCGGCCTTCAGGAAATCGCCGACTTCGAGCAGCACGAATTCGTTGTCGTCGGCCTTGTCGAGCGAGCGACCGGCCGAGAACGGCAGGTTGTTGTCATTACCGACGATGATGTGGGTGTCATCGACGCGGTCGACGTTTTCGATGGTGACGAAGGGCATGTCGTAGAAGCCTTCGCCGCCGCCCTGGCGCTTCTTGTTATCCGGGTCGGCGATCTTGAGCAGGTCGATGTACCCGATCTTGCGGACGGCCTTGCCGACATTGCTGTCATCGAAGGCGATCTTGTAGATGCGCTTGACCTTGGAGCCGGTGGCGAAGCAGTCCGGCTTCGGGTCCTTCGGGTCGGCACACGCCTTGTCGACCGTGCCGGCGCCGTTGTCGCGTTCGATCACCAGCGCGGTCTTGTCGTCGAGCATGTTGAAGTCGCCGATCGCCTCGCCGCCTTCAGCCAGCGGATAGAGCCAGCTGCGACCGGTCCAGGCCTTGCTCGCGACATCGAGTTCGATGATGCGCAGCGCCGGGCGACCATCGGCCTGCTCGACCGTTTCGCCGTCCGTCCAGAGGGGGCCTTCGAGCAGGCCATAGAGCTTGCTGCCATCCTTGGAAAGGGCCATGCCTTCATAGCCGCCGGAGCGCTTCAGGTTGAAAGCGGGCGTCTTCTTCGACGGGTCGGCCTGCAGCGTCAGCGTCGGATTGTCGGGCGACAGGACCGGCTTGCCATCGACCGTCGTCGCAACCACGTCCGTCAGCTTGCCGTCGAGATCGAACTTGAGGATGTAGGGTCCGAATTCTTCGCCAACCCAGAAGCCGTCGGCGACCGGCTGGATCGATTCGACGTCGAAATCCGCCCCGGTGAGATAGCGCTTGTCAGAACCTTCCATGACGATCGGGAAGGGTGCCTTCTTGTCCGGGTCGGTGAGGAAGAGGGTCTTCAGCGCTTCGACCTTGCCCCCATCCCAGTCCATCTTGACGTGATGCAGCATCAGCATGGCGTCGGTGGAGTTCAGCTTGTTGCCGAAGCCATTGTCGGAGAGGCTCCAGAACGTACCGTCCTCCATCGCCTTGATGCCGGAAAAGCCTTGCATCGGCTGGCCGTTGAAGGGCAGCGAAAGCCCGGTCGGGCGAACGCCGTCCTTGCCCGGCACGGTGCCGAGCGCTTCTGCGCGCTTGCGGTCCGCGGAGGTGAACTTGCCGGAGGTCTTCAGGTAATCGGGTGCATCCGAGGGAGCGGCGATGATCGTGTTCGCCGGCAGGATCGCGTGACCCTTCAGCGTTGCGGTGAAGGACTTTTCCTCGGCCGAGGCGGCCATCGTCATCAAAAGTGAGAGCGCCGCGGTGGCGAGAAGCGTTTTCGTCATAAAAGTCACCATGGGTTGGAGCCTCCTGCATGCCTCCTTAAATCGCCCTCGATTTAAGGACAAAGACATGCAGCAATTCGAAGTGCTACAGCGACCTTTACGCGTCTGATAAGACGCGCGGCGCTGTAGACCGCAACCCGATAGGCGGCTTAGATGACGAAGGGGTGATGCTTGTCTGACAGACCGATGAAGCTTTGGTGACAGGCTCAGCCGGCGACGGCGAGGCTCGCCCAGCGTCCTGGTGTTATGCCATAGGCGCGCTTGAAATGGCGGGTGAAATGCGCCTGATCGGCAAAGCCGGTTTCGAGCGCAGCACCTGCAAGACTTTCTCCCCTGGCAATCATCTGCCGGGCGCGCTCCAGCCGGCGCATCAGGAGGTAGCGATGCGGGCTTGTGCCGAGAACTTTGCGGAACTGCCTCGCCAGCGTGAAGCGATCGAGCCCGCTGACGGCCTCGAGTTCCTGGGAACCCACGGGCCGCTCGAGATTGGCGCGAAGGTATTCGGTTGCCTCCAGAACGGCGTGCTTGTCGGCCTTTCCGGGCTTGATGTCCTTGGCGCCGGCATGCCGGTAGAGGCCCTCCGCGATCCGAACGAGGATGTCGTCAAGCGCCAGCTCGTCGATGCCATTGTCGAGGTCCATCACGGCTTCTCCGACCGCCTGCCGCAGGGCCTCGTCACCCACGACAGGTGCTGCGACGAAGGGCAGGGCGCGCCCCGTTTCTCCGAGCGCGGCGAGCAAGCGTTCCGGCTGCAGATACATCATCCGATAGCGCAGCCCGATCTCCGTTCCCGCGCCGCCATCGTGGATCTCGTCCGGGTGGAGGATGATGATGCTCCCGGGTTTGCTGAAGCGGCTTTCGCCGCGGTACTGGAACGTCTGGATGCCGCCCAGCGTCACGCCGATCGCATAGGTGTCGTGGCGGTGCGGCTCAAAGAATTTCCCATGCAGGCGCGCTTCTATGCGCTCGATGCCATCGACGGCGGGAGCGACCCGGATACCGTCACCTTGAGTCCCGCACAATCGTTCAAGATCGACGGCAGCACCCTCCGATAATGCGTCTTCCGGCACGCCCTGTCGGGCTGAAATGGAGATGACCGTCATGTTCGATACCAAATTTGCGATCGTATTGCGCGAAGACCTGGCAACCTGGCAAAAGCTGAACGTCACCGCCTTCCTCGCCACCGGTATTGCCGGGCAGAAGCCCGATATCATCGGTGAAGACTATCGCGATGGCGCTGGCAACGTCTACAACGCCTTGAGTGTTCAGCCGATCATCGTGCTCGCCGCAGATGGGAAGACGCTTGGCAACATTCAACGGCGTGCGATCGAAAGGGATGTGCGGACGTCGATTTATGTCGACGGCATGTTCGCCACCGGCCACGACAATGCCAATCGCGCGGTTTTCGCGGAAACCAGCCCGGACGATGCCGCGGTCGCCGGCATCGCCATCCATGCGGACAAGAAGCTGGTCGACAAGATTACCAAGGGCGCAAAACTGCACGGCTGAAGCGGCTACGGCCCGACGGTGACTATTCCGCCGCACTGGGCGCAAGGGCGGACGTCGAGCCTCCGACACGCAGTGCCAGAACGCCGAGCTTTTGACCGCGGCCCTTGATCGCGTGCTCGCCGAGATCCTCGACCCGGACATAGTGCGGCAGACGCATCTTGCGGGCGAGGTCGGTGGAGATCAGCACCTGGTGGCCGAGTGTCTTGCAAAAGCCTTCCAGCCGGGCGGTGGTGTTCACCGTAT
Organism: Ensifer sp. EB106-03-01-XG145; assembly: GCF_058792075.1. Lineage (NCBI taxonomy): Bacteria > Pseudomonadati > Pseudomonadota > Alphaproteobacteria > Hyphomicrobiales > Rhizobiaceae > Ensifer > Ensifer sp. EB106-03-01-XG145. Next base: position 1,251,254 of record NZ_JBYTEC010000001.1, read on the forward strand.
CGCCGAAATAGGTGATCTTGTGCCTGTCGAGGCCGATTTCGGCAGCGACGATGGTGCCGCCATGAAGGGCTGCGCGCAGGCGCGGGACCTCGCCGAATTCCTTCTGCCAGCGGTGCGCCTCCGCATCGATTATTTCCAGAATGTCGAAGACGCAATGAATGCAGGCCGCATTGTTGGTGGCGCGGTCGAAGGGCCAGGTGATGACGGCAGCGTCGCCCACATAGTCGTCTATCGACCCCCGATAGCGCAGCACAGGGTCGGCAATCGTCGCGAACAGCCGGCCGAGATATTCCTGCATCCTGAGGTCGCCGTGTTTCTCGGCGTAGCTGGTCGAGCCGGCGAGGTCGACGAACAGGAAGACGCGCTCTTCCTGAACCGGATTGCGGTAACGGCCCGTCAGCAGGCTCAGAAAGACGTCGCGGCCCAACAGTTCACGAACCCGGAGGATGAAGACGAGCGAACCCGAGATGCCCAATGCGAAGAGCAGGACCGTCTTGGATGGCGTCATCGCCTCCATCCAGTTGTCGTCCATAACGCCGCTTGTCTGCATGATCAGGCCGGCCGCCGCGTAGCCGACGTCGAGAAGCACAAAGTAGATCGCAAGCGAGGCGACAAAGAAGACAGGCGTCGAGAAGGCGTGGATCCGCCGATTGAGGCGCCGGAAGATGATGCGCCTCTCGAAAGCAATGATCGGCAGGCACATAAAGAGCGCGTAGGTGGCGCCGATCAGGGCGCCCTTTCCATAGAAAACCCATGCGTAAACTGCCCCTGCGCCCGCGATGACGAGCAGCAGCAGAAGTCCTTCGAAAGTGGAGAAGCGCCAACGCATAGAAAGCCCCGGTACGGAAGAAGCGGCATACGTGTCAGTCGGCACGCAACGTTGCCGCTCTGCCACGCCAACAGCGGCGCGCGTCTTATCAGACGCGCAAGGGTCGCTGTGGCACTTTGAATTTCTGCATGTTTTTGCCCTTTAATCGGGTACGATTAAAGGAAACATGCAGTAATCACCTTCGTTCGAGACGATGGTGATTCTGTTCCGCCCGACTTTCAGCTAGAGCCGGAATCGGGCGGAAACTTGACTCTGCCCGATACCGTTTGCCGCCTGTCGCAAACGCGATCTAGCTGCCGAGCTCCACCGTCTCGATCTTCTTGTCGACGAAACGAAGAGCCACTTCGCCGTTGATGAGCTTCAGCGCGGTTTCACCGAAGAGTTCGCGCCGCCAGCCCTTGAGCGCGCCGACATCGGCCTTCTCGCCCTCGGCGGCGATCCTGTCGAGATCGTCGCTGTTGGCGATGATCTTCGCGGCCACGCCTTGCTTTTCGGCGATAAGCTTCAAAAGAACCTTGAGCATTTCGCCTGCGGCAGCGGCGCCTTCCGGCGTATGGTTTTGGCGCGGTAGCTTCGGCAGATCGGTCTTCGGGATCGCGAGCGCCTCGTTGACCGCCTCGATGACCGCAGTTCCGGCGCTGGAGCGTTCCCAGCCCTTGGGAACGGTCCTAAGCCGTGCCAGGGCTTCCGCGTCCTTCGGCTGCTGCTGGGCAATCTCGTAGATGGCGTCGTCTTTCAGGATGCGGCCGCGCGGTACGTTGCGGGCGCGCGCCTCGCGTTCGCGCCAGGCAGCGACGGTCTTGAGGACGGCGAGTTCGATCGGTTTCTTGACGCGCATCTTGAGACGCTGCCAGGCGTCGTCCGGATGCAGGTCATAGGTGTCGCGTGCCTCAAGGATCGCCATCTCTTCAGTCAGCCACAACGAGCGCCCCTCGCGTTCCAGCTCTGCGGCCAGGTACTTGTAGATGTCGCGCAGATGCGTGACGTCGGCGAGCGCATAGTCGAGCTGCTTGTCGGTCAGCGGCCGGCGGCTCCAGTCGGTAAAGCGTGAGGACTTGTCGATCTGCGTGCCAGTCACGCGGTTGACGAGCTGGTCATAGGAGACGCTATCGCCGAAGCCGCAAACCATGGCCGCGACCTGTGTGTCGAAGATCGGGTGCGGAATGAGGTTGCCGAGATGGAAGATGATCTCGATGTCCTGACGCGCGGCATGGAATACCTTGATGACTTCAGGATTGGCCATCAGCGCGAAGAAGGGCGAAAGGTCGATGCCTTTGGCCATCGGGTCGACAATGACGGCGAGATCCGGACTCGCCATCTGGATCAGGCAGAGCTCCGGCCAGAAGGTCGTCTCGCGCAGAAATTCGGTGTCAATCGTAATATAATTTGAACGGGCCAGCTGCTCGCAGGCGGCCTCAAGGTCTGTGGTTGTTTCAATCATCAGATTTAAATCACTGTGGCAAAAATGCGGCTTAGATTTTCGTGTAGCTCTTCGCGGCATCTGTCACAATGGAAATTCTCAGACGATCTTGAAATAACCCGTCATGCCGGTCTTCTGATGCTCGATGATGTGGCAATGGATGACCCAGTCGCCCGGATTGTCCGCTACTAGCGCCACTTCCGCCTGTTCGTCGGGCAGGAGCAGGATCGTATCGGTCGGCGGCGGCAGGAAGGTCCGTTTGTTCGAGTTGAGAATACGGAAGCTCAGGCCGTGCAGATGGATCGGATGCGCATGCGGCGTCCGGTTGGCAACCTCAAGAACATAGCTCTTGCCGAGCTTCATTTCCTCGATCGGCGCGATCGGATCGGGCGTGTCGCCCGGCCACGGCACCTTGTTGATCGCCCAGAACGTATAGCCGAGAGAGCCGCAGATCGAAGGTGCCGCCTTGTGCTCGGCCGTCGCCGTCAGCTCGATTAGCACACGGGTCGCGGTGGAAAGGTCCGCTTCGGCGATCGGGTTGGCGGGCAGGGGGGCGACATCCCTAAGGTCGCGTTTCAGCGACGCGCCGGTTGCCCGGAAGCGTGCGATGGTCCAGGGATGCGATCCGCGGAAATTGCCGAGGGAAACGGTCTGGCCCTCGCCATCGGGCATGCGCAACGCCAGGTCGACGCGCTGGCCTGGGCCGAAGTCGTAGCGATCGAGGGAAAAGGGTTTGTCGACCGGGTTGCCGTCGAGCGCGATCACCATCGCCTCAGCGCCGTCGAGGCCGATGGTGTAGATGCGCGTGACGTCGGTCGCGGCGATGCGCACGCGAATGAGCCCGCCTGCCGGTGCGTCGTAAGTCGGTTCCTGCTGCCAGTTGGCGGTGCGCACCGTGCCATAGGTCCCGCCGCGCGCGGCATCGCGCGGCTTGAACGGATCGATGAAGGCGCCGCCGGTGCCAAGCCGCCAGTCACGGAGGTTGAGCACGATCTCGGCATCGAAATCCGGATCCTCGGGGTTCTCGACGACAATCACGCCGGTGAGCCCGCTGCCCATCTGGGTCAGCGTGTTGCAGTGCGGATGGTACCAGAAGGTGCCGGCGTCCGGCGGCGTGAAGAGATAGTCGAATTGGTCGCCGGGGTAGACATAGGGCTGCGTCAGCTCGGGAACGCCATCCATGGCGTTGGCGATGCGAAGGCCGTGCCAGTGCACCGTCGTCGGCTCGTCGAGCCGGTTGATGAGACGCGCGGCGTAAGGCGCACCCTTGCGCATGCGCAGGACCGGCGGCACGCCGCTGTTCTCAGCCTCGCCCAAACCGTAGGTCATCACCTTCGGCGTCACGCCATCCCTGCCGATCTGCGCTTCGGTGAGGCGTGCCGTCAGGATCTGCGGATCCGGCGCGGCCCCGGCGCGGGCCGCCATGCCGGCGCCGAGCGCAAAGGCACCTCCCAGAGCAGCGGAGCCTTGAAGAAAAGTGCGGCGACTGATGACGGGCATTTCGGCAATCTCGGCTGCTGTTCAGGTTGCTGCCGGTTCTAAACCTGATTGTGGAGTTCAGCAATTATCCGAACTGCGCGCATCTTGCCGCAGGCTCAGCCATCCTTGCGCTTGTGGTTGTTGCCGGCGGCGAGCTTGTTGAAGAAGGACGAGGTGCGCAAAAGGTTGCGGAACGGCATTGCGCGCTCGCCGGCGGGCACCGGCCCGCGCGCCGTCATGCGCTGCAAGGTGTAGAGCATGAACAGGAACAGGATCGCCGCCGTGTAGATGAAGAGCGCCTGCGGCCCGAAGATCTCGAGCAGGAAGGACGCAAACAGCGGGCCGATGATCGCGCCAAGCGACCAGAAGAACAGCATGCCGGCAGATACCAGCGCATGCTGCCCCTCGGCGGCGTGGTCGTTGGCATGGGCCGAACAGAGCGAATAGAGCGGCATGGCAAAGGCGCCGAAGAGGAAGATGCCGGCAAAGTTCAGCCATTCGTCGTTGCCGGCGCCGAAGGCCAGGAACAGGCCGGCGAGCAGCGAGCCGAAAGTGGCGATCAGGATGATCAGCCGGCGGTCGATCCGGTCGGAATAATGGCCGAGCGGATATTGCAGCACGACGCCGCCGATGATGCCGGCGCTCATGAAGGTGGCGATCGCCGTCACGGAAAGGCCGATGCCCTGGGCGTAGATGGGCCCGAGCGAGCGGAAGGCGGCGTTGGTGAGGCCGACGACGATGCAGCCGACGGTCGCGAGTGGCGAAATGTTCCAGAGCGCCTTGACGTCGAACCGGATCGCTTCCGGTGCCACCGGGCTCGACCGGTCGGCAAAAGAGATCGGCACGAGCGACAGGGTCAGTGCCATGGAGATGATGGCGAAGAGTTCGAAGCCCTCGAGGCCGATGCCCGGGATGACATATTGCGCCGCCGTCACCGATCCAAGGTCGACGAGGCGATAGACGGAAAGCGTACGCGCCCGGTTGGCGTTGGTGACGCTGGCGTTCAGCCAGCTTTCGACGGTCGCAAACAGGCAGGCGAAGCAGATGCCGGCAAGCAGCCGCATCAGAAACCACATCAGCGGATTGATGACGAGCACCATCGAAATGGCCGCGGCGGAGGCTATTGCCGCCATGGCCGAGAAGGTGCGGATGTGGCCGATTGCGCGCAGCATGCGGGTGACATAGACGCAGCCGAGCGCGAAACCGATATTGTAGCCGGCCCCGACGACGCCGATCAGGGATGTCGAGAAACCTTCCTCCAACGCACGAAGCGAGATGAAGGTGCCCTGCAGGCCATTGCCGCCGATGAGGATGCCTGCGGTGACGAGGAGGGGGATAAGCGGGCGAATCTGAGACATGGGGCAGGCGACATCCGGGAAAGCGGCCGCGACTCGGGGGATCATTGTGGGGCCTTCCAATGTGTAGCCCCGCATTCCGTGGCCGGACAGCCCCGAATTGTGACGATTGCCGTTCTTTTCGCGGCATTTCGGCCGGCTTCGGTCTCAAGCGGCCTTGGACTGGCCGTTTCCTTGGTTTAGAACGCATCTCCATCTGGGGCGGCGGCGGTCGCGCGGCTTGACAAAGCCGGCGCATCATGCGCTTTTCCGCCCGATTTTGACCATGTGCCGCGCGCCGTGTCCCACGAGCCTGCGCGGCTCTTTCGCAATTCCGGGATAAAACGATGCATCGTTACCGCAGCCACACCTGTGCCGCCCTCCGCAAGTCGGACGTCGGCTCCACCGTTCGCCTTTCGGGCTGGGTCCACCGTGTCCGTGACCATGGCGGCGTGCTCTTCATCGACCTGCGCGACCACTACGGCATCACCCAGGTCGTCGCCGATCCGGACAGCCCGGCCTTCAAGTCGGCTGAAACCGTTCGCGGCGAGTGGGTCATCCGCATCGACGGCCGCGTCAAGGCTCGTACCGACGACACCGTCAACAAGGGCATGCCGACCGGCGAAATCGAGCTCTACGCGCAGGAGATCGAGGTTCTCTCGGCCGCCAAGGAATTGCCGCTGCCGGTCTTCGGCGAGCCGGACTATCCGGAAGACGTGCGTCTCAAGTACCGCTTCCTCGACCTGCGCCGCGACACGCTGCACAAGAACATCGTCAAGCGCACCCAGATCATCTCGTCGATGCGCCGCCACATGGGCGAAGTCGGCTTTACCGAATACACGACTCCGATCCTGACCGCATCGTCACCGGAAGGCGCACGCGACTTCCTGGTTCCGTCGCGTATCCACCCCGGCAACTTCTATGCCCTGCCGCAGGCGCCGCAGCAGTACAAGCAGCTCTTGATGGTTGCCGGCTTCGACCGTTACTTCCAGATCGCGCCGTGCTTCCGCGACGAAGACCCGCGCGCCGACCGCCTGCCGGGCGAGTTCTACCAACTCGACCTGGAAATGAGCTTCGTCGAGCAGGAAGACGTGTGGTCGACGATGGAGCCGGTCATCCGCGAGATCTTCGTCGAGTTCGCCGATGGCAAGCCGGTGACGGAAAAGTTCCCGCGCATCCCCTATGACACGGCGATCCGCAAATACGGCTCCGACAAGCCGGATCTGCGCAACCCGATCGAGATGCAGGCGGTTACCGAGCACTTCGCCGGCTCCGGCTTCAAGGTTTTCGCGAACATGATCGCCTCGAACCCGAAGGTTGAAGTCTGGGCGATCCCGGCCAAGACCGGTGGCTCGCGCGCCTTCTGCGACCGCATGAACGCCTGGGCCCAGAGCCAGGGCCAGCCGGGCCTCGGCTACATCTTCTGGCGCAAGGAAGGCGAAAAGCTCGAAGGCGCCGGTCCGCTTGCCAAGAACATCGGCGAGGAACGCACCGATGCGATCCGCACCCAGCTTGGCCTCGATGACGGCGACGCCTGCTTCTTCGTCGCCGGCGACCCTTCGAAGTTCTACAAGTTTGCTGGCGAAGCCCGCACACGCGCCGGCGAGGAGCTGAACCTCGTCGACCGTGACCGCTTTGAATTCTGCTGGATCGTCGACTTCCCGTTCTACGAATGGCTGGAAGACGAAAAGAAGATCGATTTCGCCCACAACCCCTTCTCGATGCCGCAGGGTGGCCTCGAGGCGCTGAACACCGAAGATCCGCTGTCGCTCAAGGCCTACCAGTACGACATGGTCTGCAACGGCTTCGAGATCGCCTCCGGCTCGATCCGTAACCAGCTCCCGGAAGTCATGGTCAAGGCCTTCGAGCTGACCGGCAAGTCGCAGCAGGAAGTCGAAGAGCAGTTCGGCGGCCTCTACCGTGCGTTCCAGTACGGCGCGCCTCCGCATGGCGGCATGGCATTCGGCATCGACCGCGTCGTCATGCTGCTCGTCGGCGCGAAGAACCTGCGCGAGATTTCGATCTTCCCGATGAACCAGCAGGCGGTCGACCTCCTGATGGGGGCGCCGTCCGAGGCGACGCCGGCCCAGCTGCGTGAACTGGCGCTTCGCCCGATCCCGCAGAAGAAGGATTGAGGTCGAAGAGACCTGTCAAAAACGAAAGCCCGGCGATCGTTTCGCCGGGCTTTTTTCATGGTCTGCCTGTGATCTGGGTTCAGTGCTTGCCGTAGAACGGCGCGGCTGAATTGGCCCCAAGCCCTCGACGGTCGCGTTCGCCATGCGAGAATGAGCGTCTGGCGGCCGTCAGAAGTCCATTCCAGCACCAGACGGAGGCGTCGGTCCGTTCTTTTTCGGTTTTTCGGCGATCATGGCCTCGGTCGTCACCAGCAGGCCGGCGACGGAAGCCGCATCCTGCAGCGCCGCGCGCACGACCTTTGCGGGGTCGATGACACCCATGCGGAACAGATCGCCGTACTCTCCGGTCTGGGCGTTCCAGCCGTGGGCAAAGTCACTGTTCTCCCGCAGCTTTCCAACGATCACCGAACCTTCAGCGCCAGCATTCTCGGCGATCTGGCGCGCCGGCGCCTCGAGCGCCCGCCGAACGATCTCGATGCCGACGCGCTGATCGTCATTGGCGGCCTTGAGCCCGTCGAGCGCGTGGACGACCCTCAGCAGCGCGACGCCGCCGCCGGGCAGAATGCCTTCCTCTACCGCGGCTCGCGTCGCATGCAGGGCATCGTCGACCCGGTCCTTCTTTTCCTTCACTTCGACTTCGGTCGAGCCGCCAACCCGGATCACCGCAACGCCGCCGGCGAGTTTGGCGAGCCGTTCCTGCAGCTTTTCCCGATCATAGTCGGAGGTCGTTTCCTCGATCTGTGCCTTGATCTGGCTGACACGTCCGCCGATATCCGCCTTCGTTCCGGCGCCATCGACGATCGTGGTGTTTTCCTTCTCGACCATCACCCGCTTGGCGTGCCCGAGCGTGTCGAGCGTCACGTTTTCAAGCTTGATGCCGAGATCCTCGGAAATGACCGTGCCGCCCGTCAGGATGGCGATGTCCTCGAGGATGGCCTTGCGCCGATCTCCAAACCCGGGGGCCTTGACGGCTGCGATCTTGAGACCGCCGCGCAGCTTGTTGACGACGAGCGTGGCAAGCGCTTCGCCCTCCACATCCTCGGCGATGATCAGCAAGGGACGGCTCGCCTGGATGACCGATTCGAGAATCGGGATCATGGCCTGGAGGTTGGAGAGTTTCTTCTCGTGGATGAGAATGTACGGGTCCTCAAATTCGACGCGCATCTTCTCCTGGTCGGTAATGAAATAGGGGGAGAGATAGCCGCGGTCGAACTGCATGCCCTCGACGATCTCAAGTTCGATCTCGGCGGTCTTGGCCTCCTCGACGGTGATCACACCCTCGTTGCCGACGCGCTCCATCGCCTGTGCCAGATAGTTGCCGATTTCCTTGTCGCCGTTGGCGGAGATCGTGCCGACTTGGGCGATTTCCTCGTTGTTGGAAATCTTGCGGGCATGGATCTTCAGTTGTGCCACGATCGCCTCGACGGCGAGGTCGATGCCGCGCTTGAGGTCCATCGGGTTCATACCCGAGGCGATTGCCTTGACGCCTTCCCGGACTATCGCTTGAGCAAGCACCGTGGCCGTCGTCGTTCCGTCGCCGGCAACATCGCTGGTGCGTGACGCCACCATGCGCAGCATCTGCGCCCCCATGTTCTCGAACTTGTCTTCGAGCTCGATCTCCTTGGCAACCGAGACGCCATCCTTGGTGACGCGCGGCGCACCGAAGGCCTTGTCGATCACCACGTTCCGCCCCTTCGGGCCGAGCGTCACTTTCACGGCATCGGCGAGGATATCGACGCCACGCAGCATACGGTCGCGGGCATCGCTACTGAACTTGACTTCCTTGGCTGCCATCGTTGACCTCCCTCAACACAAAACACGTGGCCTAATGCTCCCGCCGCCCGCCGCGCGGGGGCAACCTTGCATGCAATCAAAAATCACTAGCGCAGCCTCGCCGCCTGATCGGCTAGGTCGCGAAGTCCCGTTCCTCGTCATTGTCCGGCGTCAGGATATCGATCAACGCCGCAACCCGGCCAGCCGGCAAGTGGCGGCCTTCGCCGATCAGCGCCTCGTCGTTGTTGACCCAAGCAATGGCCTCGGCGAGTTCGCCGGCCGTGGCCCCCGTCGCCAGCAACTCGGCCATCAGTGTCTCGTCGACCGGGCCAAGGATAGCGGTGATATCCGCATGCTTCAGTCCCATGGGCTCCTCCTTCCGTTTTATCGGTCAGGAATGCGGGGACCTCGGATCCCCGCCCAATGTAAATAGGCCGGGGTCTGAAGGCATCAAGCGCTGATCATATCATGGAAGCCAAGTGGGCGGAAAACCATGAGGCGTCATTCCGGCCGAAGCGCGTTGTCCAGGAAATACCATTGGTCGAGATGCGCGCGAACGACGGGCTCGATCGCATCGTTCAACAGCAGCATATCTTTCACGAGGCGTGCATTCGGCTCATCGGAAGCCGGAAGCCGGAGGGGCTCCAGCGCCTGGCATTCGAAACGGAAACCGTCGGTGCGCAAGCCGTACCAGGGGCAGATCGTGGCACCCGTCATGCGCGCCAGGCGGATGGCAAGCGCGAGATTGCCTTCCTGATGAGGTTTGCGATCGAAGAACGGTCCGCGGATCATGCCGCCAAAGCCTTCGTCGCAGAACATACTGACGACGCCGCCGCTCTTCAGGATCTTGATCGCCGGTCGGATTCCTTCCATGCCCGGCGGCAGAAACCGCAATCCGGCCTTGCTGCGGACGCGCTCGGCGATCCATGCTTTGGCACGGCTCTTGGGTGGTACGTAGAAGGCATGAGGCTGGAGACCGAGACTGCGGAACGCGATCGTCCCAACTTCCCAATTTCCGAGATGAAGCCCGACGAGGACGACGGGGCCGTCTTTCGCCACGTCGCGGATCGGAGCAAGGCCATCGGTCCGCAACCTCTCGCCATGCCGCTGCAACCTGTTGATGACGGAAAATTCTGTCATCAGCCGTCCCTGGGCCTGGCAGTTTTCGAGGAACAAGGCTTCCTGTTCCTCGGGGCTCAGGTCCGGACGCAGATGTTTGATCGTATCCCGGGCGCGCTGCGTGGCGATCTTGTGAAAGCGCGGCACCACGAAAAGGCCGAGTGCGGCCCCCAGGCGTGAGCATGCATCCATCGGCAGAAGCTTCATGCCGAAATGGGCAGTGAGATTGGCAAGGTTCCACAGATTGTCGGTAATCCAATAGCGCCGGAAGGCCCGGGACCGGTCACCGCCTGCCAATGCGTCCCCAAGACGCGGCGGTTGCTCCTCAGCGAAAGTCCAGGCCTTGCGCTTGGCAATCGGTCCCCTGACGCCAGGATTATCCGGCGCCATGCGACGTGCCTTCTCGCCTGTGTAAAGTGACCGGAAGCCCGCCCTTCGGTCTGAGGGTCAGCCGGCAGATCGGCTCGACCGCGTGGCGTTCGCGCAGGCGAACCCGGTAGCGCTGAGCGATGATCGCCAGGCAGAGGATCGCTTCCGTCAGGCCGAAATGCAGGCCCGGGCAGACGCGGGGGCCGCTGGCGAAGGGAATGAAGCTGTAGGGCGTCGGGCGACGGCCTTCGGTGAACCGCTCCGGATGGAAGTGGTGTGGGTCTTCGAACAGACTTTCCGTGCGGTGCAAGAGCCATGGCACGATCAGGACGAGCGAGCCCGGCTCGGCGGCAACGTCGCCGATCATGTCCGCCTCGCGCGTCTGTCGCGCCAGGATCGGAACCGGCGGGTAAAGGCGAAGCGTTTCTTCAATGACGGCCCGGCACCATTCGAGCCGCGGCACGTCGTCGATCGTCGGCGTCCGGTCGCCGCAGACCCTGGCGATCTCGTCGTGCACGGCCTTCTCGATCCAGCCTGCTTTCGAAAGCAGATACCAGGTCCAGGTAAGTGTGGCTGCCGTCGTCTCGTGACCGGCCATGAAGATGGTCGCGGCTTCGTTGCGCAAGGCGACGAGGTCGAGCTTCAGCTCCGGATTTCGCTGCTGCCGCCGGATGAGCAGTTCGACCATCGAATTGTGGTCGCCGCGGCCGGCAAGGTGATCCTCCACCACCTTGTCGATGGTCCCATGGATGCGCTTGACCGAGCGGCGCAGGCTCGGTGTGCGCAGGACGGGCAAGCCGTCGTCGAAGCCGAGGAAATAGCCGATGTTGATGGAATCGACCAGCGACTGGTAGCTGGTGAAGCCCTCGGTCACGGCAGCCGCACTGTCGTCTCCGAGTTGGTTGCCGAAGACGCTGCGTGCGATGATCTCGGCGGTCAGGCCCGCCATTTCGTGCAGGGCGTTGACCTCGGCACCGTCGGGCATCTGGTTCCAGCGCTCGACCAGTTCGCTGGTTGTCTTCTCCATGACAGGACCGAAGGACGGCACTCTCTTGGCGTGGACGATGTCGGCCACCAGCGGCCGGCGTTGCTTCCAGGTGTCTCCATCCGAGATGAACAACCCGTCGCCGAGCAGAAACTCGAGCGCCCGGCGCATCTGCGGGCTCTTGCGCTCGAAGTTCTCGTGTCGCTTGACGACCACCTGTCGGATCAGATCGGGCGAGTTGACGACGATGATCTGCCGGCCGAGGATCCGGGTCTGCGAGACGTTTTCGGTATAGTCGCTGGCGCGCCAGATCGACAGGAAATCCGTCCGCGCCTGAAGCAGGAGCCGTAGCGGCTTACCTGGCGGACCCGAATAGTAATCGGCACGGACGGGGGCGAATTTCCCCTCCAGCAATTCTTCCCTGAAATTTACAGATTGCTGGAGCCAGGCGAGCATTTACGTCCGATCTGCCGTAATATGAAGATGATATTCAGGCGTATATTTGTATTTCTTACACAGAGTCCGAGAATTCCTCGTCGAGGCTGAAATGCTCTCAAGTTCACGGAACGTCGAATTCTCGGCCGCCTGAGTGTGGCATGCACGATTTTGATGAAAAACGCTATCGCCCGGCGGTGAAATTTTCTTGGCGCCATGAACGACGTTCGGAGAGAGTAACGGCCACTGCAACCGAAGCGCGCGCCTTCAAGACGTACGGTGCCGACCGTTCGCATGGCCGCAAGTAGAAACAGCCCTTGTCCTGTGGAGGGCCGGCGGGTGCAAAATACAGATCTGCTGAATGAAGCTGGACCAGAGGTCCTGTGGGCTACGGCAAATCAGGTAGGCTGAGCCGCTAAAGTTTGCGCGCCCGGTGGGCGCGCAAAGCTCGTGGTAAGGTCGGTTGCTCCGGGCGGAGCAAGCGGAGCGATCAGTCGTTCGCGGTCACCTTGACGCCGAGCACCGACGGAATGGTGTTCGGTGCGCCCATGGCAGCGCCCATGATCATCGGGAACGGAACCGGCTTTTCCGGTGCCGCGCTGATCGTCAGGCTCTTCGGTCCATCGAGATAGGCGTTGACGGCGGCCGACACCTGGTTCTGCAGTTCTGGCACATTGAGCTGCGCCATCATGATCGGCACCAGGCCCTTCAGCGACTGAGCCATCTGCTCACCCGAAACGCCCTGCTGCGAACCGGCATAGTCCAGCGCCTTCTTGGTGATCGAGGCATCGTCGAAGCGGACTTCGGCGCTGTTGAAGGTCAGCTGCTGCATCAGGCCCATCATGGCAAGGCCCATGGCTTGGTTCGCCTCTTCCTTGTTCGGATTGGCCTCGGCGGCCTTCATCGCTTCCTGCATGGATTTCACGAAGGCAAGCGTGTAGCCGGAAATGTCCAGGGCAAAGTTCAGCCGGCCGACGTTCTTGAAGTCGAGGGCATATTCTTCGAGTGCGACATTGCCGCTTTCGACCTCCCAGCTGCCTTTCATCGTCAAGGCGCCGTCGATCGTGGTGAGGCCGAGCTTTTCGATCGCCTCCTTGGTCTTGGCGTCCTCGACGGTCGACAGGTCGGCCTTGATGCCCGAGGCGGTCGCGTCGAAGTCGAAGCCGGCGTCATTTTCCTGGCGTGCCAGGTTCGCTTCGGTGCTTTCGAGCGAGAAGACTTCCTTGCCCTTGGCGTTGAGAGCGATCGGGCCGGTGCTGGCGCTTTCGTAGAGAAGAATGTCGTTGATCGTTCCACCGTTGGCATTGGCGGGGATCGTCAGGCCGGAAAGCAGGATGTCCTTGACCGAAATGCTTCCCTCGTCCTGGCTGACATTGACGTCAGGGAACGACACGGTTTCGGCGTAGTAGCCGCCACCTTCGGTTTCCTCGACACCTTCGAAGGTCAGATCACCGATCTTCAGGCTCGTCGGTTCGCCCGGCTGGCTGGCGACCTTCAGCTGCACGCCGGTCACCGTCACCTTGTCGCCGTCCACTTCGGCCTTGTCATAGGTGATGGAGGTGCCGTTCGCGTTCGTTGCCGCGTCGAGCTTCTTCATCAGGTCCGCGCCGTCGAGTGCGAAGGCCGGGCTGGTAAGCGTGAGGAGCGCGGCGCTCGCCATCATCAGGCGGATCTTGCGCGTGTGCATCATTGTCGAGTTCCTTCGTAAAATCTTTGATTGTGTAACTGTTTCGAAGATGAGGCGTGGCTAATCTGGTTTGTCTCCGCAGAGGGCGTCAACTGGGAGCGAACGGCAACATCCGGAAGTTTTCGGCGGCCAGTTCGTGTCTTGCAATCCCCCTCACAAATCGTCCAAATCAACTACAGCCGAAGCTATTACGAAACAGGGCGAAATTATATTCGCTTGGCCAAACCGCACATGTTCCTGGTCGGGCATGCTTTCCGGGATGTTACCAAGCGCTCGCCTCCGACGCATAGCCGTCCGACCGTTACACGAACATTGCGCCGGAGCAAGCGGATCGCTTCACGCGCCAACTGTTGGCGGGTAAGGGGTTCTCCACAATCGCATCCCCTGAAAACCTTGCTGTTCCGGGTTTGTTGCGCTAGCAAGGTCCCATGGGACAAAGCCTTAATCCCCCGTCAGGCGGGGACGACAATATTCAGCCGGTTGACCTCAAGGCGGCGCTGGAAGAGCGTTATCTTGCCTATGCCTTGTCGACCATCATGCACCGCGCGCTTCCGGACGTCCGCGACGGGTTGAAGCCCGTGCATCGCCGTATCGTGCATGCGATGAGCGAAATGGGCCTCAGACCCAACTCGTCGTTCAAGAAATGCGCCCGCATCGTCGGCGATGTCATGGGTAAGTTCCACCCGCACGGCGACGCCTCGATCTACGACGCGCTTGTGCGCCTGTCCCAGGAATTTGCAATCCGCTACCCGCTCGTCGACGGCCAGGGCAACTTCGGCAACATCGATGGCGATAACGCCGCGGCGATGCGATACACCGAAGCGAAGATGACGGACGTCTGTTCGCTCCTTCTCGACGGGATCGACCAGGACGCGGTGGATTTCCGCCCCACCTACAACGAGGAAGACCAGGAGCCGACCGTGCTTCCCGGGGCCTTCCCGAACCTGCTCGCAAACGGCGCAACCGGCATCGCGGTCGGCATGGCGACCTCGATCCCGCCGCACAACGCGCATGAACTGTGCGACGCGGCGCTGCACCTCATCCGCCATCCGCAAGCGACCGTCGAAGATCTGCTTTACGATCCGGCCAATCCGCAGAAGGGCGGCATCGAGGGGCCAGACTTTCCGACCGGTGGGGTGATCGTCGAAAGCCGCGAAAGCATGGCCGAATCCTACCGCACCGGCCGTGGCGGTTTTCGTGTCCGCGCCCGCTGGGCCCAGGAGGATCTCGGCCGTGGCGGTTATCAGATCGTCGTCACCGAGATTCCCTATCAGGTTCAGAAGTCGCGCCTGATCGAAAAGATTGCCGAGCTTCTGGTTGCGCGCAAGCTGCCGCTGCTCGAAGACATTCGCGACGAATCCGCGGAAGACGTTCGCATCGTTCTCGTGCCGAAAAGCCGCTCGGTCGATGCCGGCATCCTGATGGAGTCGCTGTTCAAGCTGACCGAGCTTGAGAGCCGCATCTCGCTGAACATGAACGTGCTGTCCATGGGGCGCGTACCGCGGGTCATGGCGCTCAACGAGGTGCTCTCGGAATGGCTGGCGCATCGCCGCGAGGTGTTGCAGCGCCGGTCCCGCCATCGCCTGGCGGCGATCGATCGCCGGCTCGAGATACTCGCCGGCTATCTCGTCGCCTATCTGAACATCGACGAAGTCATTCGCATCATCCGCGAAGAAGACGAGCCGAAGCCGGTCATGATGGAGCGGTTCTCGCTCACTGATCTGCAGGCCGAGTCGATCCTCAACATGCGCCTGCGCTCCTTGCGCCGGCTCGAAGAGTTCGAGATCCGCACCGAATTCGACGCCCTGTCGAAGGAGAAGGCCGAGATCGAAGCGCTGCTCGCGTCGGAAGAGAAGCAGTGGCAGACCGTCGCCTGGGAGATCGGCGAGGTCAAAAAGAAGTTTGCCAAGGCAACCGAAATCGGCAAGCGCCGCAGCACCTTCGCGGATGCACCGGAGGCTGACGTGGAGGCGATCCAGCAGGCGATGATCGAGAAGGAACCGATCACCGTCGTCATCTCGGAAAAGGGCTGGATCCGGGCACTGAAGGGCCACATCTCCGACACGTCGTCGCTCCAGTTCAAGGAGGGCGACGCGCTCAAGGTGGCGTTCCCGGCGCAGACGACCGACAAGATCCTGGTCTTCACGACCGGTGGAAAGGTCTACACGCTCGGCGGCGACAAGCTGCCTGGCGGTCGCGGCCATGGCGAGCCGCTGCGCATCATCGTCGACATGGAGAACGACCAGGACGTCCTGACCGCCTTCGTCCATGATCCGGCGCGCAAGCTCATCGTCTCGTCGGCTGCCGGCAACGGTTTCGTCGTGACGGAAAGCGATATCGTTGCCAATACCCGCAAGGGCAAGCAGGTGATGAACGTCTCGATGCCGGACGAAACCAAGCTGGTCGTGCCGGTCAAGGGTGATCACGTTGCTGTCGTTGGCGAGAACCGCAAGATGCTCGTCTTCCCGCTCGTCCAGATCCCAGAGATGGCGCGGGGCAAGGGCGTCCGGCTGCAGCGTTACAAGGATGGCGGCATCTCCGACATTCGCTGCTTCACGATCGCAGAAGGGCTCATCTGGGAAGACAGCGCTGGCCGCGTCTTTACCAAGACGAAGGATGAGCTGATCGAATGGCAGGCCGATCGCGCATCGGCCGGCCGCGTCGTTCCGAAGGGCTTCCCGCGCAGCGGAAAGTTCAGCGGCTGACCATAAAATACCAGTCGTGCGGCCGATGGGCCGCATGGCTGGTGTCCCAATCCGGGGCATTGAATTCACGCATTAAGGTATTGGAAATACAGTCGAACTTGAGCGAAAAGCGGCGCTTGTATGTGCCGGCGTATCGTGGATGACTGCCCATCCAACAGGATGGATACGATGCCGAACGCCAATGCCCTCGACGAAATTCTCCTGGCGCTCGCCAGCCCGGTACGCCGGCGGATCTTCGAGATCCTCTTTGCCGGTGAGGCGCGTGTCGCCGATATCGCCTCGGCCGTTGCGGTGCGAGGCGAAGAATTGGAGAAGCACATAGCACTCCTCGAGGCAGCGGGCCTCATCACGCGCCTGCGGCGCCGCGAAGGAGAATCCCTAAGCGGAAATCCGGCGCCTTTGAGTGAGGCGGCCACCTGGATCAACACCAACCGCGAGCTTTGGGCGATGCGTGTTCAGATGCCGGAAACCCGGCTGGCCTCCGGCGCGCCGGAGCCTGTACCCGAGCGGACGCCGATTCGCGACCGCCGCAGCGAAACCGAACAGAAGTCGCGCCGCCCCCGGCCGACCGGTCCTCGCCGTGAAAATTGATCGATAGCGCTACTCGGCGCAGGCCACCGCGGACCTGAGCGCTCTGCTGCGCATCTGCCAGAGCGAATGGCCGATGAGCGCGAAGATCAGGATCGCGCCACCCATCAAGGTCTGCGTTGTCGGGGTTTCGGCAAAGACCAGCCAGACCCAGATCGGCGCCAGGATCGTTTCCAGCAGGTAGAACATGCCCACTTCCGGCGCCGAGAGGTAACGCGGTCCCGTCGCCAGGCAGAAAAAGGCGAGCGGGATCATCACCAGACCGTTGAAGAAGATATAGCCGGGTTCTGCAATCGTGAATCCCGAAGGGGACAGCATCAACAGAGCGACCGCTGCCGGGAAGATCGCCGTGACCAGCGGCACCAGTGCCATGTCGCGCTTGCTCGCGCGGCTGATCGTGATCGCGCTGGCAAGCAGGAAGGCGGAGGATGCTGCCATCGCATCGCCGAAGAGGTGGCCGCTTTCCAACCCGTCCTGAACGATCAATCCGACGCCGAACACCATGATCAACATCGTCACGAGCGTGGCGTTCGATGGTCGTTCCTTCAGGAAGATCCAGGAAAGAATGGCGGCAAACATCGAGGTGAAGGCGAGGATGAAGACCACATTCGCCGTCGATGTGTTGAAGACCGCGAGCAGGAACGTGCAGGAATTGACGCCGTAGAACAGGCCGACGACGAGCCCGGTCTTGCCCGGCAACAGTGAAATCTTCCGGCCGAACACGCGGTTGATCACGAACCACGCGCCGAGCGCGATGACGAACGTCGACAGGCTGCGCACCGCGAGCAGCGACCAGACGTCGCCACCGGCGGAACGGATGAGCGGGATATCGAAGGAAAGGGCAAGGCCACCGAGGCCGGTGATGGCAAGGCCGCGCCGGTGCATCGCGGCATCAGAAGATGAACTCAATGTCTAACCCGTTTTCGTAGGAGCGGCTTCCAAGGTGGCGTCTCCGCCTTCATAGCGTTCCCAGCCACGGGCCATAAGGTGTTCTTGCGGCAAAAATTTTGTTTTGTACCCCATCTTCCGCGATCCCTTGACCCAATAGCCAAGATAGACGTGGGGAAGGCCGCGCTCGCGGGCGCGACGAATGTGGTCGAGAATCATGAAAGTGCCGAGCGAGCGGTCCTCTAGCGCAGGGTCGAAGTAGGAGTAGACCATCGAAAGACCGTCGCCCATGCGATCGGTCAGCGCTGCTGCGATGAGCGGCCCGCGTGCTTTCTCGCTGATGCCGTCGCCTTCGACCCGCAGGCGATACTCGATGATCTTCGTGTGCACGTGCGTATCTTCGACCATCATTGCGTAGTCGAGCACCGACATGTCCGACATGCCGCCCTTCTGATGCCGGCGGTCGAGATAGCGGCGGAAGAGATTGTACTGTTCGCTGGAAGGCTCAGCCGGATACTCCGCCGAGATCACATCCTGATTGGTGGCAAGCACCCGGCGCATGGAGCGCGTGGGCTTGAACTCGTTGGCAAGAATGCGCACCGAAATGCAGGCGCGACAGGTCTCGCAGGCTGGGCGGTAGGCGATGTTCTGCGACCGGCGGAAGCCGCCCTGGGTCAGGAGATCGTTGAGTTCCGGCGCACGTTCGCCCACCATGTGGGTGAAGACTTTTCGCTCCATCTCGTTCGGCAGATAAGGGCAGGCTGCCGGCGCAGTCAGGTAGAATTGCGGAGACGGTGTGGTCTGTGTGTTCATCGAGTGCGGAGGTCACTCTGCGCGCGGTTGTTCATGACAATAGCATGGCGGAAGAATGGAAAACGTCAACTCACTCGTTTGCAGCTTCCGCCTCCTCCGTCCAGTTATTTTAGCGTTGCCGACAATGGGCCGCGTTCCGGTCAGTACATGTCACGGCGGACCGTGACGGTGCCAATCAGGAGGTCGTGCAGCAGGCGGCTGCGGTCGGTAAAGAGGCCGATCAGCAGGATCAGCGGCGTCAGCAGAGCGTTGGCGATCCAGAAGATGACGAGGTGGACGATGGCGGTCAGGAAGTCCATCGGGCGCCCGTCGGTGCGGGCGATCGCCAGGCCCATCATGCGCATGCCGGGGGAGGCCTGTTCGCGGCCGCCGACCGTGAGGCCGAAATAGAGCATGGCGACGATCGCAAAGAGCGCCGGGTAAAGCATAAAGCCGAGGCCGAGCGTCAGGATGCCCAGGAAGAAGACGACGACCGCCGCCGGGATCCACAGAAGCGCGATGATGGCGTAGTCGAGCAGGAAGGCAAAGATGCGTCGCGACAGCACGCCCTGATAGGCGCGCCAGTCATTGCTCGGCAGCCTCAGGTCTTCGTTGTGCATGGTCATCCGTCTAAGCCTCGCTTGGTTGCATGCAGGATATGGGATGGTGATGCCTGCAAAACAAGGATTGGAGGCTCACCACAGCGCCGCGCGTCTTATCAGACGCGCAAAGGTCGCTGTAGAAGATTGATTTGCTGCAACAGAAGCTCGCGCTTAACGGCCCTTGGCAAGGATACGAGCCACCTCGACGGCGAAATAGCTGAGGATGCCGTCGCAACCGGCGCGCTTGAAGGCGAGCAGCGTTTCCAGCATCACCTTCTCGCCGTCGATCCAGCCGTTGGCGGCGGCGGCTTTGACCTGCGAGTATTCGCCGGAGACTTGGTAGGCAAAGACAGGCAGGCCGAAGGCCTCCTTCATGCGCCAGCAGATGTCGAGATAGGGCAGGCCCGGTTTCACCATCAGCATGTCGGCGCCTTCCTCGACGTCGAGGGCAGCATCGCGGATCGCTTCGGTGCCGTTGGCCGGGTCGATGTAATAGGTCTTCTTGTCGCCCTTCAAAAGGCCGCCGGTGCCGATCGCCTCGCGATAGGGGCCGTAGAACCCGGAGGCGAACTTTGTCGCATAGGACATGATGCCGACATTCTGGTGCCCGGCGGCGTCGAGCGCCTGGCGGATCGCGCCGATGCGGCCATCCATCATGTCGGAGGGGGCGATGATGTCGGAGCCGGCATCCGCCTGGGCGACCGCCGCCCTTGCGATCATCTCGACGGTTTCGTCGTTGACGATCTCGCCGTTGCGAAAGATGCCGTCATGGCCGTGGCTAGTGAAGGGATCAAGGGCGACGTCGGTGATGATGCCGATCTCGGGCACCGCTTTCTTGAAGGCCCGCGTCGCCTGATTGATCAGGTTGTCGGCTGCAAGGCTGTTGGAGCCGGTCTCGTCGCGCAGCCCCATGTCGATGTTCGGGAAGGTCGCAATCGCTGGAATGCCGAGATCGGCCGCTTCCTTGACCGCTTCCACCGCCTTGTCGATGCTCATGCGGCTGACGCCGGGCATCGCCTCGATCGGCTGGACGATGTTGCTGCCCGGCACGATGAAGATCGGCCAGATCAGATCGTCGACGGTCAGGCGGTTTTCCTGCACCAGTCGCCGCGTCCAGTCGGCCTTGCGGTTGCGGCGCATGCGGCGGTGGCCGGTGATCCTGTCCACAAGATTTGTCCTGTCGTTCATCGCGCCCACGCCTTTCCGGTCAAAATCATCGTTAGCCAAGCGCTTTATCATGGGGCGGCGGCAATTGGGAACCGCGCGCCGGGCGAACGAACTGCGGCATTTCTTCTCTTCAAAAAGATAGCAGCAGGGGAGGGGAAACTGCGATCCTGCTGGCGGATGAGGAAGACCCGCCCTATCTTGCCGGCCATGCTTCATGATTCTGCCCACGTGCTGAAACCATCGCTGACCGAGATCCTCTTCGGCGTCTTCCTGCGTCTGGTCTCTGCCTCGTGCATCTGGTTCGCACTTAACTACTGGGCCATGCTGATTGGCTTTTCCCATGGTGGCGCCGGGCGCTTCGATCTGTTGTCGCCGGAGTGGCGCGCGGCTGCGACGGCGCTCGCCGTCGTTTATCCCGTTGCGGCGCTCGGCCTCTGGTTGCTCGTCTCCTGGGGGCCTGTGGTCTGGGTGGTCGCAGCGGCGATCGAGATCGCCATGTATGAGTTCTATCCGGTGAGTTTCGGCGCCCGTCCTTTGCTGGTCGTGCTGCATGTGGCGGTTGCCGTCACCTTCGTTCTTTTCCGGGCGGCACTCGTCTTTCAGCGCTGGCGGCAGGCCAAGCAGGTAAGAGTTGATTCACCCTGAGACAGGCTCGTCAAATGGCAAGCTCTTGTTAAGGCTGCGGTTTAAGTAGAATTTTAGACGTATTCGATAGGGTCTCACTCAAGGCGGGAAGACAAACTGACACCGCCAAACAAAACAGTGAGGCAGTCAAATGAACACGAAGATGAAGCCGCAGGCGGCTCAGCCCCGAGACCCTCAGGAAGAAACCATCCGCGGTCTCTACATGGAATCCCTCCACCTCGTCGAGCGTCTGCATCGCCGTCTGCTCGACGTCATCAAGGACGAGTTCGACCGCGATGGCCGCAGCGACGTCAACGCCGTCCAGGCCCTGTTGCTGTTCAACATCGGCAACTCGGAACTGACCGCCGGCGAACTTCGCTCCCGCGGTTACTACCTGGGCTCGAATGTCTCCTACAACGTCAAGAAGCTCGTCGACCTCGGCCTGATCAACCATCAGCGCTCCCGCGTCGATCGTCGCTCGGTTCGTATCAGCCTGACGGAAGACGGCCAGGAAATCGCCGAAACCGTCGCCAAGCTCTACGAGCGCCACATCGGCTCGATCCAGAAGGTCGGCGGTATCGGTTCGGACGAGTTCACCCAGATGAACAAGCTCCTGCAGCGCCTCGATCGCTTCTGGAACGACTCGATCATGTACCGCCTGTAATCCAGGCCCTGCATAACTCCTTAGATCGAAGCGATCTAAGGACAAAGTTATGCAGAAACTCAATGTGGTACAGCGACCTTTGCGCGTCTGAATAGACGCGCGGCGCTGTAGAACCTCCAGTTCAAGGGTCGGGCGCAATCCCTGCGTGTCCGACCTTTGCCATTTGCCGGCTTCTCATCCTGTTGCGGAAAAGCCGCACCACTTCTGCGCGCCATTCCTGCGTTCGGACGGCTTTCCAAACGGAAAATATTAGAAAATCAAAATGTTGCCGTCTGCAGCTCGTCCGCCGGCTTGTCCGCTACGGCGAAAAGCAAAAGGCGTGCCATGTCGCCGTTCAACCTGTCCGAGACACGAATTGGCCATATTGCTGTGACAGCGACGACGACATGCGGTAGGTGCGGCCACGTGTTTTCTTGAGCGTGGATTCGTTTCGCGTTTCGCCTGCCGGATGAGGGTCCTCACTCGCGGTGTCGTGAAATCTTGTGAGGGCAGGGTGGCTCGTTGGTTGACCTTTGTTAACCACGATCGTGTTAGGGCTCCGGCAACGTGCGTGTCAGCGCATAGGGCGCGTGCCAACGCATTGGGATGGTAGGAATATGTCGAAAAAGAATGGAATTGATGCATTCTCGCGCCGCGCCTTTCTGCGCTCGGTAGCAACCTTCGGCGCCGTGGCAGTCGCCGGCGCGGCAAGCGCACAGGACGCCCTGAACGAGATCATCAATTCGCCACGCCGCGGCTCCTGGGACGACCAGTACGACGCCAAGGCATCGCGCACCGCGACGACGGTCGTTTCGAACACGCCGGTCTTCGGCCCGGAAACGATCGCCCACGTGCAGCAGGCAATCTTCGACTACCAGAACATCGTTTCGCAAGGCGGCTGGCCGATGGTCCAGACCAGCGTCAAGCTCGAGCTCGGCGTCACGGATCCGTCGGTGCAGCAGCTTCGCCAGCGCCTGATGGTCTCCGGTGACCTGCCGCAGTCGGCAGGCGTCTCCTCGTCCTTCGATTCCTACGTCGAAGGCGCGGTCAAGCGCTTCCAGGCTCGCCATGGCCTCCCGGCTGATGGCGTCATCGGCGAATACACGCTGAAGGCGATCAACGTCGACGCCAACACCCGCCTCGGCCAGCTCCAGACCAACCTCGTTCGCCTGCAGTCGATGTCCGGCGATCTTGGCCGCCGCTACGTGATGGTCAACATTCCGGCCGCCTATATCGAAGCGGTCGAGAACGGCCGCGTGGCGCTGCGCCATACGGCGATCGTCGGCAAGATCGACCGCCAGTCGCCGATCCTCAACTCGAAGATCTACGAGGTCATCCTCAACCCCTATTGGACCGCGCCGCGCTCGATCATCCAGAAGGATATCATGCCGCTGATGCGCAAGGACCCGACCTATCTCGCACGCAACTCGATCCGTCTGTTCGACGGCAGTGGCGGCGAAGTGTCGCCGGAAACGGTCGATTGGAACGCCGAGAAGGCGCCGAACCTGATGTTCCGCCAGGACCCGGGCAAGATCAACGCGATGTCGTCGACGAAGATCAACTTCCACAACGAGCATCAGGTCTACATGCACGATACCCCGCAGCAGGGTCTGTTCAACAAGCTGATGCGTTTCGAGTCTTCCGGCTGCGTTCGCGTGCAGAACGTGCGCGATCTTTCGACCTGGTTGCTGAAGGATACGCCCGGCTGGTCGCGCCAGCAGATCGAGGCGACCATCAAGACCGGCGTCAACACGCCGATCACGCTCGCCGAGGAAGTGCCCGTGTTCTTCACCTACATCACGGCCTGGTCCGCAAAGGATGGCGTGGTGCAGTTCCGCGATGATATCTACCAGCGCGACGGTGCCACCGAGCTGGCGCTGCAGTCGCCCTATGGCGTCGAGCAGTCGCCCGGCTCGGTCGATCAGGACGCGCTGCCGCAATAAGCGAATTTGCGACACGAGATCGACAAGCCGCGCTTCCCCTGGAAGCGCGGCTTTTTCATGCGCCAGCGCTCGCGATATTTCGGCGCGGCAGATGGGGGAAATGGCGCAATCCGCACAGCAGATATTGCTCTTGCCGTGCGAGGAAGCTAAAGAACTGCCACCCTTGAGAGGAGCCTCGCGCCGATGCTTGAACAATCCAATGACGCCTTCTTCACCCGCTCTCTGGCCGACAGCGATCCGGACATCTTCGGTGCGATCGAGAAGGAGCTGGGTCGTCAGCGCCACGAGATCGAGCTGATCGCCTCCGAGAACATCGTTTCCCGCGCCGTGCTCGAAGCCCAGGGCTCGATCATGACCAACAAATATGCCGAGGGTTACCCGGGCAAGCGCTACTATGGCGGCTGCCAGTTCGTCGATATCGCCGAAGAACTGGCGATCGAACGCGCCAAGAAGCTCTTCGGCGTCAACTTCGCCAACGTTCAGCCGAACTCCGGTTCGCAGATGAACCAGGCCGTGTTCCTGGCGCTCTTGCAGCCGGGCGACACCTTCATGGGCCTCGACCTCAACTCGGGCGGTCACCTGACGCACGGTTCGCCGGTCAACATGTCCGGCAAGTGGTTCAACGTCGTCTCCTACGGCGTACGTGAAGACGATCACCTGCTCGACATGGACAACGTTGCCGAGCAGGCGCGCAAGCACAAGCCGAAACTGATCATTGCTGGTGGCACTGCCTATTCGCGCATCTGGGACTGGAAGCGCTTCCGCGAAATCGCCGACGAAGTCGGCGCCTGGCTGATGGTTGACATGGCGCACATCGCCGGTCTCGTTGCCGGTGGCCAGCATCCGTCGCCGTTCCCGCATTGCCACGTCGCCACCACGACGACGCACAAGTCGCTGCGCGGCCCGCGCGGCGGCATGGTTCTGACCAACGACGAAGATGTCGCCAAGAAGATCAACTCGGCCGTCTTCCCGGGTCTCCAGGGCGGCCCGCTGATGCACGTCATCGCCGCCAAGGCTGTTGCTCTCGGCGAAGCGCTGCATCCGTCGTTCAAGGACTATGCGGCCCAGATCGTCAAGAACGCCCGCACGCTCGCAGAAACGCTGAAGGCCAACGGCCTCGACATCGTCTCCGGCGGCACGGACAACCACCTGATGCTCGTCGACCTGCGCAAGAAGAACGCAACCGGCAAGCGCGCGGAAGCCGCCCTCGGCCGTGCGTTCATCACCTGCAACAAGAACGGCATCCCGTTCGACCCTGAAAAGCCGTTCGTCACCTCGGGCGTCCGTCTCGGCACGCCGGCCGGTACCACCCGCGGCTTCAAGGAAGCCGAGTTCAAGGAAATCGGCGAGTTGATCGTCGAGGTCCTCGACGGCCTGAAGGTCGCCAACTCCGACGAAGGCAATGCCGCCGTCGAAGCCGGCGTTCGCGAAAAGGTCCTCAAGCTGACCGACCGCTTCCCGATGTACGGCTACATGTGATCGGTCGCTCATGCGCTGCCCCTATTGCGGTTCTGAAGACAGTCAGGTGAAGGATTCCCGTCCTGCAGAGGACGGGAACGCCATTCGCCGCCGCCGGATTTGTCCGGATTGCGGAGGTCGTTTCACCACCTTCGAACGGGTGCAGTTGCGTGAACTGATGATCATCAAGAAGACCGGTCGGAAGGTTCCTTTCGACCGGGATAAACTTTTGCGGTCGTTCGAGATCGCGCTCAGGAAGCGCCCGGTCGATCGCGACCGCATCGAGCGGGCGGTCTCCGGCATCGTTAGGCGCCTCGAAAGCTCCGGCGAGACCGAGATCCCCTCGGAGGAAATCGGCCTGCAGGTGCTCGAGGCCCTGAAGAGCCTCGATGACGTTGCCTTCGTGCGCTACGCTTCGGTCTATCGCGATTTCTCGCATGCCGAGGATTTCGAGAAGGTCATCACCGAGATCAGCGCCAAGATCGCGCGCGATCCGGGCGAATAGGCGAAAGCTGGATAGAGCCATGGCAGGACCCACCCGTGAAGACGAGAGGTTCATGGCCGCGGCGCTGAGGCTGGCCCGCCATCATCTCGGACAGACTTCCACCAATCCCTCCGTCGCCTGCCTGATAGTCAAGGAAGGCGTCATCGTCGGCCGCGCCGTGACGGCGCGAAGCGGTCGTCCGCATGCGGAAACCCAGGCGCTGGCAGAGGCCGGAGAGACGGCGAGGGGCGCGACCGCCTATGTGACGCTGGAGCCCTGCTCGCATCACGGCAAGACGCCGCCTTGCGCCGACGCCCTTGTCGCATCCGGCGTTGCCCGCGTGGTGATCTCGATCCTCGATCCGGATGAGCGTGTCGCCGGGCGCGGCGTCGTGCGCCTGCGCGATGCCGGCATCATCGTCGATATCGGCGTTCTCGCTGAAGAGGGGCAGCACGCACTCGAAGCCTATCTCATGCGCCAGGTAAGCCGGCGGCCCTATGTGATTCTCAAGCTTGCTGTTTCCGCCGACGGCATGATCGGCCGTAAGGGGGCAGGGCAGGTCCGCATCACCGGTCCCATCTCCCGGGGGCAGGTGCAAATGCTGAGAGCCGAGACGGACGCGATCCTCGTCGGGATCGGCACGGCGACGGCCGACGACCCGGAATTGACCGTGCGGCTACCCGGGCTCGAAAATCGCTCGCCGCTGCGCATCGTCCTCGACCGCCGGCTCGACCTGCCGCTTTCCTCGAAACTGGTGCGAACGGCGCGGGATGTTCCGGTGATCGTGGTCTCCAGTGACGGATCCGGCGGTCCGGACGCGGATGTCGATGACGGCCGGGCCGCACGCAAGGCGGCCCTGGAGGCCGCCGGCGTTGAGGTGCTCGAAGCCGGTTCGATTGCGGACCTTCTGACGGCCCTCGCCTCGCGCGGTATCTCCTCGCTGATGGTCGAAGGTGGAGCGGTCGCGGCGCGCGCCTTTCTCGATGCGGACCTCGTCGACCGTATCCAGCTTTACACCGGGCCGGGGACGATTGGCGAAAACGGCATTGCATCCCCATTTGACCGTAAGTCCGTGCCGACCGGCTTCACGCGTGTCGCCGAAGCGCGCTACGGAGAGGATCTGTTCGAGGAATACGAAAGAGAAAACTGATGTTCACAGGCATTGTTACCGACATCGGCACCGTCGATGCCGTCACCCCGCTCAAGGAAGGCATCAAGCTGCGTGTTGCCACGAGCTATGATCCGAAGACCATCGACATGGGCGCCTCCATCGCCCATTCCGGTGTGTGTCTGACGGTGACCGCCTTGCCTGAAGCCGGCAGCAACGAGCGCTGGTTCGAGGTCGAGGCCTGGGAAGAAGCGCTGCGGCTGACGACGATTGCGGGCTGGACAAAGGGCACGCGGATCAACCTCGAGCGGTCGCTGAAGATTGGCGACGAGCTCGGCGGCCACTTGGTCTCCGGTCATATCGATGACAAGGCGGAAATCCTCTCGGTGGAGTCGGAGGGCGACGCGGTGCGCTTTCGCCTTCGGGCACCGGAACATCTGGCGCGGTTTGTCGCACCGAAGGGCTCCGTCGCGCTCGACGGTACGTCGTTGACGGTCAACAAGGTCGATGGCGCCGAATTCGACGTGCTGCTCATCCGCCATTCGCTGGAGGTCACCACCTGGGGCGACCGCAAGGCTGGTGATTTCGTCAACTTTGAAGTCGACACCATGGCCCGTTACGCGGCGCGCCTGGCCGAGTTCCCGGCGCCGAAGCCGGCATGAGCGAAGTCTGAGATTCTTTGCCGAATATGTCTCAAAAAAAGCAAACCGCCCCCGATTGGGGGCGGTGGCGTTTTGAGAGGGCGATTGGCGGCTCAGCGTAGATAGAAGGTCAGGCTGCCATCGGCCGCCTGTTCAGCGCCCGCGATGTTGTTCATCTCGACGTTCTGGCCCTTCAGCTTGGCTGCAAGCGGCTTGTTGGCGTTGACCGCTGCGTGGAGGGACGAGAGTTGTTGCGGCGTGGCTTCGTCGATCCACAGGCGCGTCTGGCTCGATTCCTTGAGCGTGTTGACGTCAACGACGGTGAACTGGTCGCCCTTGAATTCGCGAACCGTGTGGTCGATCTCGGCCGGCCAGTTCATCGCGGCGCCTGCCGCGTAGGAAACGCCGCCGAAGGACAGGGCGGAGAGGGCAGCGATGACGGAAAGCTTGGCTATGCGGTTCATGGTCATGCTCCTTTGTTTGCTTGCGACATCGCGACTGCCGGGCTCCTACCCGAACGGGTGACCCTTATGGGCCTCGGAGACCGGTCACCATCTCGTGCCGCAGCGGCCAGCAAACGTCGATTGCGGGTGGCGTCACCCGCATTGAGACGTGCTGGACGGTTTCGACTGATTGGGGCGGCGTTTCCTCGGCTTGGGGCGGGGGCGCGTCGTGCCAACGCCTAGAAAGCTGGCCCGGAATCTGGCCGTTTCCGTGGCGTAGGGTCTGGAAAACAATTAAAAATTGTTCATGTTTCGGCGTGCGCACGCAACTTGTGCGTCGTCGTTGCCTTCTGGTGGCGCTCGAACATGATCACGTGGTTGCCATGGTAGGTCGTCCGCCAGAATTCCTTGAAGCCATGCTTCTCCGCAACCCGGATTGAGGCACGGTTGCCGACATCGATGATGCAGGTTTTGCGGAGCGTGGGAAACTGGTGATCGGCCCATTTCAGCGCCGCACTGACCGCTTCTGTCGCAAGCCCCTGGCCATGGGCCTTTGGTGAAAGCGCCCATCCGGTCTCCATCGTGCCTTCAAGCGAGGGCGTGATGGCGCGGTGTACATCGTGAAACCCGGCCTCGCCAAGAAAAGCGCCTGTTTCCCGATCCTGGATGGCAAAGAAACCGAAGCCGAAATAGTGCCACATGCCGACCTGGCGCAGGAAACGCGTCCAGGATTGTTCACGCGTAAAAGGAACCCCGCCGACATAGCGGATCACCTCGGCATCGCCGAACAGAGCGGCGTAGGAGGGGAAGTCGTCACGGCGATAGGGGCGCAGGATGAGGCGGTCGGTCTCGATGATAGGCACGCTATGCATGTTCGATCCTATGCTGTGGTGAACTCAGGCGCCGGGCTCGCCGTCCCAATAGTCGACAGTGTCTTCCGGTCTGCCAATGAAGCGGAATCGCCTCTGGCCATCAGCACTGCGCGTCTTGGCGAGGAACTTGCCCGAGTCCGGGTACTCGCAGATCTCGGTGGCTGCCATGGTCGAAATGGACAAGTATTTGAGCGCCACGCTGCCAGTGTTGATCAGGTGATGCGCCGTTTCCGGCCCGCCTGCAGGCGCGCCAAGAATGTCGCCCGGTCCAACCGCATGGCGCTCGTTGCCGAAGCGATACGTGCCTTCGCCTTCGAGGATGATGAAAAGCTCCTCCTCGACGTGGTGATTGTGGAACGGGCAGCCGGACTTGCCCGGCGGCACTTCACCGTAGCCGATACCGAGATCCTTAAGGCCCAGCAACGCGCCGAAGGAGGCGTCGCTCGATTCGAACCCTTCGCCTTTCGTCCAATGGTCGAGGTTGAGGGTCTTCGGATTGACGATCGGTTTTCGCGTTTCCGTCATGTCTATCTCCCTGACGCCGTGCATTTCGCAAGAAGCATCCACGGTCCGTTCCTATCCGTGTCGCGCGATCGAGGGAACGTCAACCGACAAGCGTCGAAATTGATAAACGTTACGTTGCTTATGCCTCGATTTTGCAATCCTATGACGGTAACTGCGGCGGAGGAGCGCGCTGTGCCTCAGCACGGACCGCGTCGCGTCGCCTGGGAGGCCGATCGTGTCGAGATAGAGCGAGGCGGGCATCTCGTAGCCGAAATCCGGTGCGGTCCGCATCATGGCGTCGCGGGCAAGCGCCTCGGTGTCGAAGAGCAGCTCATCCATATCGAAGAGGACCGCTCGAGGGGCGCGGGGGAGGCGGATCTTTGATGGGATCTCAAGCATGCGGATGCCTCGTTCAATTCCTGTCTGGTACCTGAACTTGCTGTTCCGCGTGGCAAACCGCAAGCAACCATGCGATTGTGTTCGAAGCCCGAACGGCAAGGATAGCCCTTCGGGCTTGGTATTCTGGCGCCGTCCGGCGCGGCAAAAGGCCGTTTGCGGCGGAATTTGCTTGCCATTCGGTGCCGGGCATGGTTTGACCGCCGCCTGCCGGTCGCAACCGGCGACGAACTCTCAAAGACAGGTGATCCATGGCAGAGACCACGGCAGCCCACATTCTGATTGTGGAAGCGCGTTTCTATGACGATATGGCCGATGCATTGCTCGACGGCGCCAAACATGCGCTGGACGCAGCCGGGGCCACCTATGATATCGTGACGGTTCCGGGCGCGCTCGAAATCCCGCCGGCGATCGCCATGGCACTCGACGGTGCTGACGAAGGCGGTACGGAATATGACGGCTTCGTCGCGCTCGGCATGGTCATTCGCGGCGAGACCTATCATTTCGATATCGTCGCGAACGAATCTTCGCGGGCCATCATGGATCTCGCCGTGAGCGAAAGCCTCGCCATCGGCAACGGCATCCTGACGGTCGAGAATGACGACCAGGCCTGGGCACGCGCCCGCCGGTCGGAAGGTGACAAGGGTGGCTTTGCTGCGCGTGCAGCGCTCACCATGATTGAATTGAAGAAGAAACTGGGCACGGAAAAGTGACGAAGACACCCTCGGATCAGCCGCTGAAGCAGGTCAACCAGCGCGGCGCAGCGCGCCTTGCCGCGGTGCAGGCGCTCTATCAGATGGACATTGGCGGCACCGGCGTGCTCGAAGTGGTTGCCGAGTACGAAGCCCATCGCCTCGGCCAGGATGTCGACGGCGACACCTATCTGAAGGCTGACGCCTCCTGGTTCCGCTCGATCGTCGCCGGCGTCGTGCGCGACCAGCGCAAACTCGATCCGTTGATCGGTTCGGCGCTTCAGGACGACTGGGCACTGTCGCGGCTCGATTCTACCGTGCGCGCCATCCTGCGTGCCGGCACCTTCGAAATGCTGGAACGCAAGGACGTGCCGGTTCCGGTGATCGTCACCGAGTATGTCGAGATCGCCAAGGCCTTCTTCGAGGATGACGAGCCGAAGCTGGTCAATGCCGTTCTCGATCGTATTGCCAAGCAGGTTCGTAGCGAGTTCAGGAAGTAGAGTTTATGGTTGCGGTTGCTGCGGATGACATGGGGGCCACCCTTCGCGAAGCGCGCCGCAACGTTTTCCATCTGACTGCCGCGCAGGCCATTCTCGGCGTCGTCGGACCGATCTGCTTCTCCATCGGCGGTGTCGCCGGCTACCAGTTGCTGGCGGAAGATAAGTCGCTGGCAACAGCACCGCTCACCGCCTTCAACGTCGGCATGGCGCTTGGGGTCGTGCTGGTCGCGATGCTCTCGCGCCTGATCGGGCGCCGGTTTGCCTTCATGACCGGGACCGGGATCGCTGCCGCAGGCGCGGCGCTCGCCGCCGTCGCGCTCTTCCGCGAAAGCTTCTGGCTCTTCGCCTTTGCTCTCGCGATGCTCGGCTCGTCGAACGGCTTCACCCAAAAGCTGCGTTTCGCCGCCGCCGATGCTTCCCCGTCGTTCTACAAACCCAAGGCGATCTCGCTGATCCTTGGCGGCGGTATCGTTTCGGCCGTGCTCGGCCCCCAGATCGTCATCTTTGCCGGAGACCTGTTTGCGCCCGTCGCCTTTGCCGGCGCTTTCGTCGTGCTGCTGCCGATCTGCCTGCTCGCGGCGTTCTTCTTCGCACCCCTGCGGTTGCCCGAACCGGGTGCGATGGTGAAAGATCACCACCATGAGGCCGTGCGTCCTCTCGGCGCGATCGTACGCAGCCAGCGCTTCGCCACCGGCATGGTCTGCGGCATCTCCAGCTATGCGCTGATGACCTTCATGATGACCGGTGCTCCCGTCGAGATGGTGGTGGGCTGCGGGTTTTCGACCGAGCTCGCGACGCTCGGCATCCAGTGGCACGTGCTGGCGATGTTCGCCCCAAGCTTCTTCACCGGTGGGCTGATCAGCCGCTTCGGCGCCGAGCGCATCGTCGGCTGCGGCCTGCTTCTCTTGATGGCCTGTGCGACTGTGGCGCATATGGGCATCGAACTCTGGAACTTCTGGGGTGCGCTGGTGCTGCTCGGCCTCGGCTGGAATTTCGGCTTCATCGGCTCGACGGCGATCGTCGCCAGCAGTTACCGTCCGCAGGAGGCCGACAAGGTTCAGGCCTTCCACGACATCATCCTCTTCACCACCGTGGCACTGTCGTCCTTTGCTTCAGGCAAGGTCCTTTCGGCCTATGGCTGGGACATGCTGAACGCGGTCGTGTGGCCGGTCACCATCGTCTGCCTGGTACTTCTGCTGCTCCTGAAGCGCACACCGCGGAAGGCCGCCGCCTAACTCCATTCTCCTGACATTCAAAGCCGCCGGAGCGCCTTCTCACTGGCGTTTTCCGGGGCTTGACGATCTCCCGTTGCAACCGCACTCTGGCCGCGCCGTGGGGGGTGCTGCTTGAGGAGGTGGCGCGTGATTCGCGGTTTTGAGGGGCCCGTGGCCGGGAGTGAGTCCGCGGGTTGTAACGGAGGGTAATGCGAAATGACCATTTTACTGGGCGTTATCGCATGCGGGTTGCTCGCGGTGGTTTATGCCATCTGGGCAACACAGTCGGTGATGGCCGCCGACCAGGGGAACGCCCGCATGCAAGAAATCGCAGGCTACATTCGTGAAGGGGCGCAGGCCTATCTCACGCGTCAGTACAAGACCATTGCCATCGTCGGTGTTGTCGTTTTCATCGCCGCTTGGGTTCTTCTTTCTCCCGCCGCCGCTTTCGGCTTTCTGGTAGGTGCGGTCCTTTCGGGCGCTGCGGGCTTCATCGGCATGCATGTTTCTGTTCGGGCAAACGTCCGCACTGCCCAGGCGGCTTCTGTCAGCCTTGCCTCCGGCCTCGACATCGCTTTCAAGTCAGGCGCGATTACCGGCCTTCTCGTAGCGGGCCTGGCGCTTCTCGGCGTCTCCGTCTACTACGTCGTCCTCACGGTCGGCCTCGGGCATGAGCCCGCCTCGCGCGAAGTCATCGACGCGCTGGTCGCGCTCGGTTTCGGCGCTTCTCTGATCTCCATCTTCGCCCGTCTCGGCGGGGGCATCTTCACCAAGGGCGCCGACGTCGGTGGGGACCTCGTCGGCAAGGTGGAGGCCGGCATTCCGGAAGACGATCCGCGCAATCCGGCAACGATTGCCGATAACGTCGGCGACAATGTCGGCGATTGCGCCGGCATGGCGGCCGACCTGTTCGAGACCTACGCCGTCTCGGTCGTCGCGACCATGGTGCTGGCGGCGATCTTCTTCGCCGGCACGCCGGTGCTCGCGACGGTCATGGTCTATCCGCTGGCCATCTGCGCAGCCTGCATCATCACTTCGATCGTCGGCACCTTCTTCGTCAAGCTCGGTACCAACAATTCGATCATGGGCGCTCTCTACAGGGGTCTGATCGTCACCGGCGTGTTGTCGATCCTCGGTCTCGGCGCAGCCACGTCCTTCACGATCGGATGGGGCACCATTGGTACGGTTGACGGCAAGGACATCACCGGCTGGAATCTGTTTTTCTGTGGCATTCTCGGCCTGATCGTGACGGCCCTGATCGTGGTGATCACGGAATATTATACCGGCACCAACAAACGGCCGGTGAACTC
Organism: Ensifer sp. EB106-03-01-XG145; assembly: GCF_058792075.1. NCBI lineage: Bacteria > Pseudomonadati > Pseudomonadota > Alphaproteobacteria > Hyphomicrobiales > Rhizobiaceae > Ensifer > Ensifer sp. EB106-03-01-XG145. Next base: position 1,284,393 of record NZ_JBYTEC010000001.1, read on the forward strand.
GATCGCCCAGGCTTCGGTCACCGGCCATGGCACCAACGTGATCCAGGGGCTTGCCGTCTCGCTGGAATCGACGGCCCTGCCGGCGATCGTCATCGTTGGCGGCATCATCTTCACCTACCAACTCGCCGGCCTCTTCGGGACCGGCATCGCCGTCACCGCCATGCTCGGTCTTGCCGGCATGATTGTGGCACTCGATGCGTTCGGCCCGGTGACGGATAATGCCGGCGGCATCGCGGAAATGTCGCATCTGCCGCCGGAAGTGCGCAAATCCACCGATGCGCTCGACGCGGTCGGCAACACCACCAAGGCTGTCACCAAGGGCTATGCGATCGGCTCGGCCGGTCTCGGCGCGCTGGTGCTCTTCGCGGCCTATTCGAACGACCTCCGCTACTTTGCGGCGAATGGTGACAAGTACCCGTACTTTGCCGATGTGGGCCAGATCTCCTTCGATCTCTCCAACCCCTACGTTGTGGCAGGCCTGATCTTCGGCGGTCTCATCCCCTACCTCTTCGGCGGTATCGCGATGACGGCGGTCGGCCGTGCGGCCGGATCCATCGTTGAGGAGGTTCGTCGACAGTTCCGCGAAAAACCCGGCATCATGGAAGGCACGGAGCGGCCGGACTATGGTCGCGCCGTCGACCTTCTGACGAAGGCGGCGATCCGTGAAATGGTCGTTCCCTCGCTGCTGCCGGTGCTCGCACCTATCGTCGTCTACTTTGGCGTGCTGCTTCTGTCGGGCTCGAAGGCCTCGGCCTTCGCAGCACTCGGCGCATCGCTTCTCGGTGTCATCGTCAACGGCCTCTTCGTGGCGATCTCGATGACGTCGGGCGGCGGCGCCTGGGACAATGCCAAGAAGAGCTTCGAGGATGGCTTCGTCGACAAGAACGGCGAGCGTCATCTCAAGGGCTCGGAGGCGCACAAGGCATCCGTCACCGGCGACACGGTGGGCGATCCCTACAAGGATACGGCCGGTCCGGCAGTGAACCCGGCGATCAAGATCACCAACATCGTGGCACTGCTGCTTCTGGCCGTCCTCGCCTGATCGCATCGCTGAAACGAAAAAGGCCCGCGGAAGAGACTTCCGCGGGCCTTTTGCTTTGTGACGGGTGAATTACTTGCTGCCGAAGTCCTTGAACAGGCTCTTTGCGGCAGCCTGTCCGGCACCTGGTCCGCTCAACAGCTGGCCGAGGAAGCTCGTTTCCTTGCCGCCGGTCGGCGTCGTGCGCGACAGCATGTCGAAGACCTTGCCATCCTTCAGCGTGTAATGGGCGAGCTGGCTGACAGTACCTTCCTTGTCGAAGTAAACGGCGAGGATCGACTGGTCGACCAGCTGAGGCTTCATGAAGGCGACGGGACGCTTGCGGGTCTGCGAAATGTAGTAGAACACTTCGTTGTCGAAGGTCGCGGTCGTCGACGGGGTGCCGAGCGACAGGAGCACCTGCTCGCGGCTGGAGCCGACCGGAACGAGGTTTAGCGTTTCCTGGTCAACCACATAACCCTGATGAAGGACTTCACCGACATTGGCGGACTGGCAGGCTGAAAGGGTGAGACCGGCGATGGTAGCTACGGCCGCCACGCGGCCGAGGGTTTTAAAATTTTTTCTCAAATACCGCTTCGTCAACGACAGCTCCCCTTGGAGAAACGATGGCAGATCCGCCATTGCAATTCGTGCCTGCTTCGGTAAACCAGCTTCGGCTGTCATGCAACAACGGGATGGGCGCTTGCGCGCATTTCGAGAAAGCCAAGCCCGAGCTTTGTGATGATTTTTGGACTGTTCAAAAGAAAAAGCGGCAATGCCGCGATTGTCGAGCGTCAGTATGCACTGCTGACGTCGGCCGCGCGCCAACCTTATCTCTACACCGACCTCGATGTGCCGGACACGGTCATGGGGCGGTTCGAGATGCTGTCGGCTGTGCTGATCCTCTACTTCCGCCGCACCCGTGCTTCGGCAAGGCCCGGCCAGGAAATCGCCCAGGAGATCATAGACGCTTTCTTCGAGGACGTCGATCACTCGATCCGCGAACTCGGCGTGGGCGATGCCGGCGTTCCGAAGAAGATGAAGAAGCTGGCCGGCATGTATTACGGTCGCCTCGAATCCTACGCGGCAGCGCTGGAAGCGAAGGATACGGCCGCCTTGGCAGCGGCACTCAAGCGCAACTTTCATCCGGAAGGCGGCGATGCAGCACCCTCGATGGAGGCGCTTGCAGCCTATCTGCTGACTGTCGAGGCGCAACTCGCCGACATTGCCGAAGAGGTTGTCGAGGCCGGTCAGTTGCAGATTCCATCCGCTGGCGTTTAATAGAGCGGTTATTAAGAGATATCAGCGCCGCGAGCCGGAACCCGGGCGGCAGCTGCATTCGCGACTGGGCGGCATCAATCGCCCTGGCGAGGAAGGATCCGATCATGAAAGACGATAGCCAGCCGGCCTTCTCCTATCCGGTGAAGGTGGGGCATATCTCGGCGAACGCTGTCAGCGTGCAGCTTTCAGCAAACGAGCGGGAAAGGGCGGCACTGGCGAAGCTCTGGTGCGTCAGGGATGTGCTGTCGCTCAGCGCAGAGCTGCAGATCGCGCGCTGGAAGAAGGATGGCGTCAAGATCAAGGGCGATGTCACGGCCCGCATCGTGCAAAGCTGCGTGGTGACGCTCGAGCCCGTCGAGGCCGACATCCATGAACCGGTCGAAGCGATCCTGGTTCCCGAAGGATCGCGGCTCGCCCGCCAGGCGAGCAACGACGGCGGCGAGATGATTCTCGACCCGGATGGTCCCGACATCCCCGACACGTTCACGGGCGACACGATCGATGCCGGCGTCGTCGTCAGCGAGCAGGTGGCGCTTGCCATCGACCCCTATCCGCGCAAGCCGGGTGCGGCTTTCGGCGAGCGAATCGAGAGCACCTCAGCGGACGACAAGAAGCCGAACCCGTTTGCTGTCCTGAAGGACTGGAAAAAGGACTGAGGCCGCGAAAGCCTCTTCTATAATTCGGTTGTCACGCAAAGGAAAAGCAGTATTTTGGCCCCAAACCGGCCAAAAGAGCCGTGAAGCGATCTGCCGCGTGCTTGGCTCAAGCGTCAGAAGCAATATGTTTCGTCATTGCGTCCCAGGTGAGTGCGCCACGACGGCACGTGTTGTGTGGCAGAAATGAAGGATAAGACACGCGTGGTCAGAATTTCACTTGACGTGATGGGTGGCGACTATGGTCCCGAAGTCGTCATCCCGGGTGCCGCAAGAGCGCTCGAGCGTCATCCGGACATCAAGTTCGTGTTGTTCGGTATCGAAGCGCAATGCGCGGAACTCTTGGGAAAATATCCGAAGCTCAAGGCCAGCAGCACCTTTTACGATTGTGAAATCGCCGTGGCGATGGACGAGAAGCCGAGCCAGGCGCTTCGCCGCGGCCGCGGCAAATCGAGCATGTGGAAGGCGATCGACGCGATCAATGCCGGCGAGGCCGATGTCGTCGTTTCGGCCGGCAATACCGGCGCGCTCATGGCCATGTCGGTCTTCTGTCTGCGCACGATGCAGGGGATCCAGCGCCCGGCGATCGCTGCCATCTGGCCGACGCTGAAGGGCGAGAGCATCGTGCTCGACGTCGGCGCGACGATCGGTGCGGATGCGCAGCAACTCATGGACTTCGCGCTGATGGGCGGCGCCATGGCGCGGGCCCTCTTCGAGATCGAACGACCGATGGTTGGGCTTCTCAACGTCGGTGTCGAGGAAATCAAGGGACAGGAAGAGGTCAAGGAAGCTGGCCGCCTGATCCGTGAAGCCAATATCGATGGCTTTGACTATTACGGTTTCGTCGAAGGCGACGACATCGGCCGTGGGACGGTCGACGTCGTTGTGACCGAAGGCTTTTCCGGCAATATCGCGCTGAAGGCAGCCGAAGGCACCGCGCGCCAGATTGCCGAATATCTGCGCGCTGCAATGTCGCGCACCCTGCTTGCCAAGATCGGCTACATCCTGGCCAAGGGTGCGTTCGATCGCCTGCGCGAGAAGATGGATCCCAGGAAGGTCAACGGTGGTGTATTCCTTGGCCTCAATGGCGTCGTGATCAAGAGCCATGGTGGTGCGGATGCCGAAGGTTTCGCAGCCGCGATCGATGTCGGCTACGACATGGTGAAGAATGGCCTGAAGTCGAAGATCGAGCTCGATCTGGCGAAGTACCATGGTGCAGAACCGCCGCAGGCCCTTTCCGCCGGCATGAATGATGAGGTTTGAATAGATGATCCGTTCCGTCGTCCGCGGCTTCGGCGCAGCTTTGCCGAAGCGCGTTGTTACCAATCAGGAGCTGGAATCCAAGGTCGATACGTCCGATGAGTGGATTGTGCAGCGCACCGGCATCCGGCAGCGCCACATCGCCGGCGAGGGCGAAACGACCGCGTCGCTCGGCGAAGGCGCCGCGCGCGCCGCACTCGCCAATGCCGGGCTTACGCCAGATGACATCGACCTCATCATCCTGGCGACCTCGACTCCGGACAACACGTTTCCGGCAACCGCCGTCAATATCCAGGATCGCCTTGGCATGCGCCATGGCGCAGCCTTCGATATGCAGGCCGTTTGTTCCGGCTTCGTCTATGCGGTGACGACGGCCGACGCCTACATCCGCGGCGGTCTTGCCAAGCGCGTGCTGGTGATCGGCTCGGAGACGTTCTCGCGCATCCTCGACTGGAGCGACCGGACGACCTGCGTGCTCTTCGGCGACGGCGCCGGTGCCATCATCCTGGAAGCCCAGGAAGGCGAGGGTACGAATGCCGACCGTGGCGTGCTGACGGCGAAGCTTCGCTCGGACGGCGCCCATCGCGACAAGCTCTATGTCGATGGTGGTCCTTCGACCACGGGAACGGTGGGCCATCTCAAGATGGAAGGCCGCGAAGTCTTCAAGCACGCGGTCGGCATGATCACCGACGTTATCGAGGCAGCCTTCGAGGCGACCGGCACGACGGCCGAGGACATCGATTGGCTTGTGCCGCACCAGGCCAACCGTCGCATCATCGATGGCTCGGCCAAGAAGCTCTGCATCCCGCTCGATAAGGTTGTGGTGACAGTCGATCTCCATGGCAACACCTCCGCGGCGTCCATTCCGCTGGCCCTGAACACCGCGGCGGCCGATGGCCGGATCAAAAAGGGCGATCTCGTTCTGCTCGAAGCCATGGGTGGTGGCTTCACTTGGGGCTCCGTTCTGATACGCTGGTAAAAAATGCTGAGGCAACGCAGGCGCTTGACCACAATAGGCAAGGGCAATAGTCTTCGGTCGCTGATCGGCGTGCCAGACGTTGGTGGGGGAAGATGAGCGGAAAAACAGTAACACGAGCAGACTTGGCTGAGTCGGTTTTTCGCAAGGTAGGTCTGTCACGGACAGAGTCTGCCGAGTTGGTGGAAACCGTCATTGACGAAATATGCAACGCAATCGTGCGTGGCGAGAGCGTGAAGCTGTCTTCTTTCGCGACCTTCCAGGTCCGCGACAAGAACGAACGCATCGGGCGAAACCCGAAGACCGGCGAGGAAGTGCCGATCTCGCCGCGCCGTGTGATGACCTTCAAGGCGTCCAACGTGCTCAAGCAGCGCGTGCTGAAGGCCCATCTCAGCCGTAGAGCGAAGCAGAAGCCGGCATCTCCCGCGGCGTGAAGTCATGGCTTCAGCCACAAATGTGGTTGAAAACCCATCCATAAGCCGTTGAAATGGACCCGATTCGTGCCATCATCGGTATGATATCGGTTCATTGCGGCCCGCGAGCGTGAGTCGCGTGACATGGATTGGGAACCACATGGAAAAGAGCCCGGACGCTTTCCGCACCATCAGCGAGGTCGCCGACGACCTCGATCTGCCGCAGCATGTTCTGCGCTTCTGGGAAACCCGTTTCCAGCAGATCAAGCCGATGAAGCGCGGCGGCGGTCGTCGCTATTATCGGCCGGAGGATGTCGATCTCCTGAAGGGTATCCGGCATCTGCTCTATGATCACGGCTACACCATCAAGGGCGTGCAGAAGCTGTTGAAAACCAACGGCAACAAGTTCGTTGCCGCCATTGCCAGCGGCGATCTCGCAACCGTCGAAGCGCTTGCGGCGTCGAGCAACGAGGAGCCGGCACCGCCCAAGGCCGGCGTTTCGGAAGAAGATCAGATCGTCGGCCGCGCCAAGGCACCGGCGAGCCGCCGCTTCTTCTCGTTCGGCGGCGGCAGCGACGACGTGCCGGAAATCTCGCTCGGCAAATCGTCGTCCGTCGGCAAGGAAGACCGGGCGCTGCTGCAGGAGGCGCTCTACGATCTCCTGGAATGCAAACGCCTGCTCGATCAGGTGCGCTGAGAGTACCGCGGTCGCCTACCAAGCGCGTGCTCGTCCGACGAGGCGCCCCGCCTTCAAGACCATAGGAAAATTGACCGACGACGCAGGCGTGACGCTTGCGCGGTCGTGGGTCGCATAACAGTCAGCCGACGGTTCCGGCCGAGCAATCGGCGAATACTCGTTCGATCGTCAGTTTGTGAGATTGGCGGCTCGCATTCAAATGCTGCAGGCCCAAGGGAAGGGGCAAACCACGCATGCATTGACGTGAGCGACTGAGGGATGCCCACAGGGCCCGTGTTCTGTCGCTCACACTAAAGTTGCCGCGTTTAGTAGGACATACGGAAACCACCGGGGCTGGATGCGGAAACATCAGGCTGCGGATAGGGGCCGTTCCACTGCGCGTAGGTTGTGTTGGTCGAACCGGACGTCGCGCATCCGGACAGCGTCAGGACGACAAGTGCGGTTACGGCCATCAGAGATTTAAGAGGCATGGTCTACTCCTGAAAGGGAGGCTCCAGGCCTCAAGGGCCAGTACCAAACTGTCCCTCAAATCGGTTGTGATGGCAAGCTCACGTTACGTCAGGGCAGCGTTTCCAACGATGTGATTTCAGGTTTGGTGAAGGTTCCATTGCGATCGAGGATCGCCGATCCATGGGCGATCTTCCGACAAAATGGACTTTTCTTCTGATCGACCCGCCGAGTGCCCGCAGCTTTTCCACGCCGGAGATTTCTTTTTCACGCCGAGTTCGAAATTCCCGCTTGCGCTCTAAGCGCTGGTTATATAGGGGTTTCCTCGGTTCGGAGCGTAGCGCAGCCCGGTAGCGCACTTGACTGGGGGTCAAGGGGTCGTGGGTTCGAATCCCGCCGCTCCGACCATTTTTCTCAATCCTCAATCCCCCATAGAGCGATTGATCTGTTTTTCATTTCCCTCTTTGCAGCGCTACTCCGCCGGCTGAAGGATTGCCGGTACGCGGCGTTTGGCGGCCGCCTTCTGATAGAGCGTTTCCGTTTGATCGAGCATCACGTCGAGGGTGAAGCGGTCTTTCAGTCTTTGCGCGATGGCGGACAGTTTTCCGAACGTTTCCGGTGTGGCGGCTTTAACCATCGTCTTGGCGAGCAGGGACGTGTCGTCACTGTTCGGCAGGATGAAGCCGTTCTGGCCATCTTCGATGACCGTGCGGGCGCCACCGATATCGGTGGCGATAATAGGCTTGCCTGCGGCCGCCCCTTCCAGCATCACGTAGGACATTGCTTCGTAGCGGCTCGGCATGACCAGAAGATCGAATGCCGGTGCGGCCTGCGGTCCGGTGAAGGCCGAGGTCAGGTGCATGCGGTTCTGCAATCCACTCTCGGCGATTGCCTTGCGCAGGCTCCTTTCGAGTTCGCCCGCGCCGACCATCACCAGATGGCTTTTTTTCACGGATGCGGCGACGCTCTGGAAAGCAGCGATCAGCCGCTCCGGCGCCTTTTGCGCCGAGAGGCGGCCAATGAAGCCGAAGACAAAGGCATCCGGCGCGATCCCGAAGCTGGCGCGAATCGTTTGCGCCATCTCGCATGAGGGCGGGGCAACGCCGTTGACGATCACCGACATCCGCTTTTCCGGCATGTTCAGCGACAGGGCGTGACGATACTCATCCTCCGAAACACAGATCAGATGGTCGGTGAGGAAGCTGGCGAGGCCCCATTCGATCGTGCCGTAGATCAGGCGACCGGCGCGGCCGAGTGTCGGGTCGAGGGTCCGGAAGGCGTGCGGGGTATAGACACGCGGAACATGGGGGCCGGGCAGCCGCAGCCGCGTCAGCGCGCCGGCCTTCGAACTGTGGCCGTGGATCATGTCGAAGTTGCCGCGGCGAATGAGGCGGTGCAATTCAAGAAAGCGGCCGATATCAGAAGGTCCCGGCGCGCGCTTCATATCGACGGCGTGGACGGCCGGCAGGCCGATTGCCTTCAATTCGCGCACGAAACCTTCCTCGGCGCGCACTGGCGAATAAACTGCCTCCACATGGTGCCCGCGCTCGTGCATGCCGCGGCAGAGGTCGAGGAAGTGTCGGCCCGAGCCGCCGCCGCTCGGCTCCAGCACTTGGAGCAGGCGCAGGGGAAGGGCCGTGCGCCGGCCCGCAACGATGTGTTCCATGATCAGGAGCTCCAGCCGGCGCGTGCCTGCCGGCGATGGCGGTATTCGAGAGCGGCACATCCCCAGATGATGCCGAGGAGCAGGTAGAAATGGCGCCAGTGGTCGGTATCGATGACATTGCCGACGCCGACATGGCCGAGAACGGCGACCCAGGCGATCATCAGGTAGGTTTGCCAGGGGCGGTTGAGCAGCAGGAAGCGGAAGCCGAGCGAAAGCGTCCAGATGATCAGCGTGACATAGCTGATGAAGCCGAGCCAGCCGTAGGAGGTCAGCGACTTCAGCCAGACATTGTGCTCGTCTTCCGGGAAGATTGTGCTGAAGACCATCGGCCCGATCCCGAGCGGCTTCTCCATCGACATCAGGAAGCCCAGGCGATGGCGGTCGAAACGGCCGAGATGCCCGCCGTCATAATCCTGCACGAGTTGCGACCGGCTGGAAAAGAGGGTTGCGACTTGCTCGGATTGAAGGGCGACGAGAAGAGCGCCGACGACCATAAGCCCGCCGACGAGCGCCAGCACGAGGATCCTGAGGCGGAAGAGGCCGCTGCGTTCCTTGAGCAGCATGACGAAGACGAAGGCGACGACGCAGAAGAGGTTGAGCGCCCAGGCCGCACGCGAAAACGACAGGAAGACACCGAGCGCGAGGATCATCAATGCGGCGATCTTCGGTGGTGCCTTCTGGATCGGCTGCGTCAGGATGCCATGGATCAGATACATGGCCGGCACCGAGAGAAACGGTCCGAATACGTTGGGGTCCTGAAAGGCGCCCTTGGCGCGGCCATAGAGTGTGAAGTTCTCCGCGCCCGGAACTGCGCCGAAATAGCCGAGAATGCCGAGCAACGCGGTAATGATGGCCGCTGCCACCCAGGCATTGAAGATCAGCCGCAGGCGCTCGTGGCGGTCTTCGATGATCGCGGCGTAGAACACCGACGATAGGGCAAGAAAGCCGGAGACCGCCATGTACATCGGGCCCTTGGTCAAGTCGACCATGACCGTCAAGGACAGGATGCCGCCCACCATGAACAGCGTCAGGAGCGCGAGCAGGGGAGCGACACTGCGGGAAATCTTGAGACCGAAGAGCGCCCACAGGCCAATGAGCGCGACCAGGAACAATTCATAGGGCGCGGGCTCGAAGATGACGAAGCCGGAGAGAAATACGGCGAACGCCACGAGCCCGGAGCCAAGCAGCGAGAGCGCCGCAAGCTGGGGACGAGCGATCGGGAACCGGCCTGTCTCGACGGTGCTCAATAGGCGTTCTCGGTGTTGAGAAGCCGGAAAGGTGTCAGGAACAGGATCTTGAGATCGAAGAGCAGCGACCAGTTTTCGATGTAGTGGAGATCGAACGCCGTGCGCAGGCGGATCTTCTCATCATTGTCGATCTCGCCGCGCCAGCCATTGATCTGCGCCCAGCCGGTAACGCCTGGCTTGACGCGATGGCGAGCGAAATAGCCTTCGACGATGTCGGAATAGGTCCGGTTCTGGGTCTGCGCCGCGACGGCGTGCGGACGCGGCCCAACGAGCGACAGTTCGCCTTTCAGCACGTTGAAAATCTGCGGCAGTTCATCGATCGACGACTTGCGGATGAAGCGGCCGACCGGCGTGACGCGAGGGTCGCCCTTGGTCACGGCGTTGCGTGCCGAAGGGTCGCTCATATGCGTATACATCGAGCGGAACTTGTAGACCTCGATCGTCTCGTTGTTGAAGCCGTGCCGCTTCTGCTTGAAGATGATCGGGCCGGGAGAGGTGGCTTTGACCGCGATGGCGGCGCCCAGCATGATCGGCCATAGGAGCACCAGGGCAACCAGGCTGAAGAAGATGTCGAAGCCGCGCTTGGCGACCGAGTCCCAATCGGCGATCGGCTTGTCGAAGATGTCGAGCATGGGCACATCGCCGACATGGGAATAGCTGCGCGGACGGAAACGCAGATTGTTGGCGTGGGCCGCGAGCCGGATGTCGACCGGCAGGATCCAGAGCTTCTTGAGGAGCTCGAGAATGCGTTTTTCCGCCGTCAGTGGCAACGAGATGATCAGCATGTCGATGCGCGCCAGGCGCGCGAACTCCACGAGCTCGTTGACCGTTCCAAGTTTCGGATAGCCGGCGATGACGTTCGGCGAGCGGCGCTCGTCGCGGTCGTCAAATATGCCGCAGATACGGATGTCGTTGTCGGGCTGATCCTCAAGCGTGCGGATCAGGTCCTTCGCCGGCTGGCCGCCGCCGACGACGACGGCGCGGCGTTCCATCGTGCCGTTGCGGGCCCAGTGGCGAATGGAATAGGCGATGAAGGCACGTTCGGCGACGAGAAAGAGCGCGCCACCGACGAACCAGCCGCCGAACCAGACGCGGGAATATTGGTGGCCGGATTTCAGGAAGAAGAGGGCGATGGCAATCCCACCGAAGGCGACCGCCCAGGCCGCGAGAATGCGCGGCATCACGCGCAGACAGGCGCGCAATGCAGGGATCTGGTAGGTATCGGCGATCTGCATCGCGGCAACCGCCAGCGCCGAGCCTCCCATCAGTATCGCCAGATAGAGCGGCAATTGCTCGAAGCCCGGTTGAACGTAGAGCGCGTTGATCGCGTAGCCGATGGCGAAGAGCGCGCTGAACTCGAAGAGCCGCATCAGCCCCATGATCATGGCCGGCGAATAGGTGTCGGCCCGGAACTGTTCGGCGATTTGCCGCGCCAGCGGATTGAGTTCTGCAGACGGCTCGCCGCTCGGCATCTCGCCCGGCGCACGGGAGCGGATTTCCGAAATCTTCTTGCGAAGCGCTTCGGGATCGAATGAATCCGGGCGGTCAAACTTGTTCATGGCTGTCTTCCGGCGCTGAAGTCCCTCAGTCCGGATAGCAGAAAGCCACTAAGAAACGCTTACGTTGTAGACGACACGCTATCCGTGGACGGCTGGTAACGGCACAATTCCCGGTAGAGCTCTAGCATATCGGACGACATTACCGAAGCGGCGAATCGCGATTTGAATGTGTTCGGCTCAGGCATGACCCGCACCGCCCAGTCCTTTTCGCTGATCGAGCGCGCCATGATGGCGGCCAGTGACTGAACGTCGGCCGGTTCGGCGAGCGCGGCGCTGGCGGCCCCCAGTATTTCCGGGATGCCGCCGACACGGCTGGCAATGACCGGCTTTCTCGCCGCAAGCGCCTCGAGGACGATGTAGGGCATGGACTCGGCCCGCGAGGGAACGACGACGTTGCGCGCCAGCGTAAACGCCTCACGGGTCTTCATCGCCGGTTGCATCCTGATACGGCGGCTCAGACCTTGCTGCAGCATCAGTTCGCTATATTCCTGCTGCTGTGGGCCGTCGCCAATCATCAACGCCGAAAGCGGTCGCCCGACGAGGCGCTCGGTCCGCGCGAACGCCTCCACAAACAAATCGGGACCCTTCAGGTCCCGCATCATGCCAATATAGAGAAAATCGACAGCATCCGGCCGAGGGGCGATCACCTCGAACTCCCCGTCGTCGATCCCATTGTAGATCAGTTCGTGCCGTACACGTGGCGCACCGACCTTGGTGAAATAGGTCTGGCGCTCGAAGTCGCAGACAAAAACGAGCGCATCCGCGAGCCGCTCCTGAACCCGTTCCAGCGGGAAGACAAGCCGCCCGATCAGGGAGCGGCGGCGATAGTGGAGGCTCCCCCCGTGCGGGGAATAGAGGCGGGCTACGCGATACCTGTTGACCCGCAAGGCTGAACCGATGAGGCGGGCAATGGCGCCACCCTTGGCGCCGTGCCCATGCAACACATCCGGTCGCAAACTTCTGATTTCCTTGTAGCCGCGCCATAGCGCGGCAAGATCCGACGGCCCGACTGAGCGGTGAATCGGCATGCGAACGAGGCCGAGCGCCAGATAGGGCCGGATCTCGTCGAACAGTGAATCCTCGTGACTACCCCCGGTGGTGCTGTCGCAGAGAATGCCGACCTCATGGCCGGCGCGGGCGTGCGCCTCGGCAAGATCGCGCACATGGCGGAAAATTCCGCCGACGGGCGATCTGAAACAATGGATGATGCGCAGGGGACGCTGTTGCTGCATCGAGATCAGAACAGGCGTTCGCGGACGTAGATCGTATCGCCGGCGAGAACCGCGTCGGTGATCGGAACGCGGCCGGTGATGATGCGGCCGTTGATCTTGCGGGTAAGGTCGGCGTTGGATTGGTTGGCGCGCGGCGAGAAACCGCCGGCGACGGCAATCGCATTCTGCACCGTCATCCCGGGCACGTAGGCATATTGTCCGGCCTGGCCGACTTCACCCATGATGAAGACCGAGCGGTAGCGATCGACCTCGATCGTCACGTCGGGGTCGCGCAGATAGCCCTGGCGCAACTTGGCGGCGATCATGCCTTCGAGCTCCGGCAGGGTCTTGCCGCGCGAGGCGACCGTGCCGATCAGCGGAAACGCGACGTAACCGGCCTGGTCGACCGTATAGGTGCCGCTGAGGCCAGCCTGTTCGAAGACGTTGATGCGCAGGCGATCGCCGCTGTCGAGGCGGTAGGGCTGGATGGTGGCTTCGCTAAAAGCCTTCGGCGCCGGCTGGTAGCTTGTGCAACCGCTGAGCAACATCGACAGCACTGCCGCCGTGATCGCGAGACCTGTCTTGATAGCTGCGGTTGACATGCGGTTCATAGGCTCCGGAAACGACCCACCTTTTCAGACGTTATCGATCCGTTAGGGTTAATAGCCGGTAAACTCGCGGTAGAATTTTTGCGCCGTATCGCTGCAACGGGGAGGGGTTTATCACCCGGAGGTTGATCGTATTAACCCTTGCGTTACCATGTTCGTTTACCCTCCGGCAAAATTTGAGGGTTCGGAGCCAATAGCATGTCGGGAAGCGGCAGCGGTCAACAGGATGTGGATATCGACCTCGGCGGCCTGTTTCGCGCTGTCTGGGATCGGCGCGTCAAGGTGTTGCTCGCAACAGCCTGTGTGACAGCACTCGCCTTCGGTGCGGCAAAGATGATTGCGCCGGACTATCAGAGCGAAACCCGCGTGCTGATCGAATCGCGCGAGCCGGAGTTCAGCGGCCCCAATCAGTCTTCGCAGGCCGGCGCCGATCGTGTCTTCGACGAATCCGGGATCTTGAGCCAGGTGCAGGTGCTGCGTTCGGCGGACCTCATCAAGCAGGTCGCGCGCAATATGAAGCTCTATGAGCTGAAGGAGTTCGATCCATCGGCAGCACCCTCGGCGCTTTCGGATCTTCTCGTCATGCTCGGCCTCAAGAAGAACCCCTTGGAGATGCCGCCAGAGGAGAGGGTGCTCAAGGAATTCAACGACAAGCTCCAAGTCTATCAGGTCGAGAAGTCCCGCGTGATCGCGATCGCCTTCACCTCGAAGGACCGCCAGCTCGCGGCCGCCATTCCGAACGAAATGGCGAAGGTCTTCCTTACGTTGCAAAGCGGCGCCAAGCTCGACACCAATTCCGAGGCGACCCGCTGGCTGGAACCGGAGATCGCCAATCTGCGCGAGAAGGTGCGGGATGCGGAAGCGAAGGTTGCCGCCTACCGCTCTTCGTCCGATCTGTTGCCGACCGGCGAGACCGAGAATTTCGCGACGCGGCAATTGACCGATATTTCGACCGAGCTGACCCGGGTGCGCGGCGAGCGCGCCAATGCGGAGGCACGCGCTGCCGGCGTGCGCTCGGCCCTTGCAAGCGGCCGGGCGGCGGACACGATCACCGACGTCGTCGGCTCGCAGATGATCCAGCGGCTGAAGGAGACCGAAGCGAATCTGCAGGGGCAGGTTGCCGACCTTTCGACGACATTGCTGGATGGCCACCCACGCCTGAAGGCACTGAAATCGCAACTCGAAGGCATACGCGGACAGATTCGCAGCGAGACCCGCAAGATCCTGGCGAGCCTGGAAAACGAGGCCAAGGTCGGCGAACTGCGCGAGCGGCAGCTCGTCCAGCAGCTGAACGCGCTGAAGGCTCAGTCCGCACAGGCCGGCGAGGAAGAGGTGGGACTGCGTGCGCTGGAGCGCGAAGCGACCGCGCAACGTCAGTTGCTCGAGACCTATCTCGCACGCTACCGCGAGGCGACGTCGCGCACGGTGGAAAATGCGACACCCGCCGATGCACGTGTGATTTCAAGCGCGGTGGTTCCCACGAGCGCGAACTTCCCGAAAGTGCTGCCGATCACGATCGTTGCCGCCCTCGCGACGTTCCTGTTGAGCTGCGTCGTGATCATGCTTGGCGAACTGTTCAGCGGCCGGGCGCTGCGTCCGGTTTCGGCAACCGGCGAGCGGCTGGCACCGGTTCGCCCGCGGCCGGCCTTGGCTGCAAGCGCCACCGATATCCCGATCATGGCAGCGGATAGGCAGCCTGAAGTGGCGCCTGTCACCGAGGATAATGATGCAGTCGAACTGGTGCCGGCGGCGCAAATTCCGGCTGCAGATACGGACACCGTGGAGGCTGCCGCCGAACCGGACTTCTCGATCGAGGCGGTGGCGGAACATCTTCGCGCCACCGGCGCGCGTGTTGCGATTTCGGTGTCGCCGGGCGGAGACGAAGGATCGACCGCAACCGTGATGCTGGCGCGCTTGCTGGCTGAGGACGATATCAAGGTGGTGCTGATCGACCTGACCGGTTCGGCCTGCCCGACGCGCCTGATGGCGCGCTCGCCGCAGCTTCCCGGAATAACCAACCTGCTGGCGGCTGAGGTGCCCTTCACGGATACGATCCACGCCGACCGCTTCTCTGATGCACACGTCATTCCCCAGGGCGATGCGGATCCGCGGCAGGCGATGCGGGGCATCGAACGGCTGAAGATGATCATCGACGCCCTGACCAACGCCTACGATCTCGTTCTAGTCGAGTGCGGCCCGGCGGACGAAATGGCTGTCGAGAAGATTACCGGCCGCGATGGCGCAGAGATCATCCTCTCGGCGCCGTCGGTCAGTGATGAGCGGATCGTCGAGGTTCTGACCGGTTTCGGTGCGGCCGGTTATCGCGACATCGTTCTCATGACCGGGCAGGCAGCCGATCCGGAGTATCCTGACCGGGATGCCGCCTAACCGACGACGGCGTGTCGAAAGCGAGAAGTCAACGCGGGCTGCTGCTGTTCGGCCTTCAGTCCCCGGTGCTTTGTGCACCGATTTTGCCTTGCCTGAACCGCCTCGCTCGCTGCAGGCGGGCGTAAACGGCCTTGTTCGACTTCGCCGCTGCCTTTGCGCGTACGACAAGGTGATGGCGCAGGGCGGCAAGGCGCCCCGGGAGGGTCACCGGTAATGTAATGTCACGCAACGGCGTCTCGATCGTGCACCAGGATCGCTTGTAGGGTTGGTCGCCGACACCGAAATCGAACAGGCGCACGCCTTGCGTCGAGAGGCGTTCGATCATCCGATAGAACAGCAATTCACCCGGACTTGCTTCGCCTGCCAGCGTCTCGTCGATCGAGCCGAATTGGCAGATGACATGGTCGCCCTTGAGCGAAATCCCGGCGACGGCAACGACCTGCCCGTCACGTTCTCCTCTAAGCCGGATGGCGTTGAGCTGCATGAGCTGTGGGTTGCCGTACTGATGGGAGGCAAGCGCATGGAAGAAGGCCTGTGTCTCGGCGTCCTGAAAGACGTCGGGAAGGCCGAGTGTTGCGAAGCGCGTCGCCTTCTGCCGGAAGAAGGTATCGAGCAACGCCTGCGCCTCGCCGGGGGTGCGGGCGATCACGTAGTCGTAGCCGCCCATCTCCGTCAGTCGTCGTTCGGAGATGCGCATCTTCTTGCGGCGGCGCTTGGCGTTGATCTGCGCCAGTGTGAGTTGAATGCTGCCGAGGAGGGGCAGCTGGAATGACGAATTGGGGTTTGCGACGCCTGGAAGTGCGGCAAAGGGGCTGACGCCGCCACGCCACTCGCTCGGCATCCGGTCGAGCATGACGACATCCGCAAGGCCGCGGAGCGCCGTTCGAATATCCCGGGCCAAGGCGTGGGCCAGTGCCGGAGTCATGACTGCGGAGGCGCCGTCGACAAAGAGCCCCGTGTTGAGGTTGCTGTGTTCCGTTCCGATCAGGCGGGCTGTTCGAAACAGGCGCCCGTGCCTGAGTTCCAGCGGCAGAATGAGGAAAAGCTCGCCATCGAACGCAACGCGCAGCAGCAAGAGATCGCTTCCGTGCGTCTCTGCCCAGGCACGGCACCAGTCGTAGGCATGATGCAGCGAGTTGCCGGCAAGACCGTCGAGCGAACGCCATTCGGCCTCCAGCGGCTCCATGGCGCGGTGGATCGAAATATCGAAGCGGCGCGTGACATCGGACGGA
The DNA here is from genome assembly GCF_058792075.1 of Ensifer sp. EB106-03-01-XG145. Classification (NCBI taxonomy): domain Bacteria; kingdom Pseudomonadati; phylum Pseudomonadota; class Alphaproteobacteria; order Hyphomicrobiales; family Rhizobiaceae; genus Ensifer; species Ensifer sp. EB106-03-01-XG145. The sequence goes on from NZ_JBYTEC010000001.1 coordinate 1,301,049, forward strand.
CCCACACGCATGGACGCGCGCGGGCGACGGTCGCCGGAGCCTTCCATGGTCAGATCGGAGTTCGTCATCGAAGGTGCCATCCGGTCCCTGTTGCCGAGCGATTGAACTTCAAGGCAGCTACGATCCGTTTAATGCAGCAACTCTTATGAACGGCAGTGAAGAATAACCGGAGAACGCAGTTAGCAAAGCGTGAAGCGTTGCGGATATCTCACGGCGCGGCTTCAATCGATAAAGCCTGTGGCCAGTGCCCTTGCCCATTCCAGTCGGTTGCGGCTGGCCGCGAGCCGGGACATCGCCATCCAGTCGTAGGGAACACTGCGGAAGGTGACGCTCCACCCTGACGGCGTCTGCTCGACGACGGCGTAGCGTGCATCCGGCGAGCCCGCCTCGACCTTGTGCGGCACGGGCTGGTCGTCGTCATAACCGGGGCAGCCGACGCTGCCGGGGTTGACCACGAGGCGGCCGTCTGAAAGGCGGATGGCGCGCTGGATATGCGTGTGTCCGCAAAGGATGACCGGATAATTGATGCCGGCGGCTTCAGCCTCGATTGCCGAACGCGCCGCCATGTGGACGGTGCCGTCGGTCGTCAGAGCCTCTAGCCAGTAGGTCTCATCGTTCGTCGGCGTCGCATGGCACAAGAAAAACGTTTCCCTGTGGACGTGCGCGACGGGCAGGGTGGCCAGCCATTCGCGGTGCTCCGGCTGCAATTCATCGTAGGCGGAGCGATCCGATAACCCCAGGTCCCGGGGGTCGACTGTCAACAGATAGCGATCGTGATTGCCTCGGATCGAGGGGATCGCGCGCTTCATGAGGATGTCGGCAGTGCGCGCTGCATTGAGCGGGCCGCTCACGTGATCGCCGAGGTTGACGATGTCGGTGATACCGAGCGCATCGATGTCGGCGAGAACGGCCTCGAGCGCGAGATCGTTGCCATGGATATCGGCGATGACCGCAAGTCTCATTTTTGCGTCTCCTCAAATGGCCGCTGCGCTTTGGCTCAGCGATCGCGAGCCGGCTTTTCCATCCATTTGATAATCAGCATGGCTGGCAATATCCAGAGCAGGCCGGTGAAGAAGAAGTAGGCCAGATGCACCCACCAGGGTGCGGCGCCGAGCAGCAGCGAGGCAAAGGTGACGGCAGCCAGTGCGTAAACGACGACGAGGATGATGATCAGGATCGTGCCGATCAGCTTTCTGAGGCGTACGGGCATTTCACTTCTTTCAGATGGCTTGCATGGGCGCGGACCGACCGCGACGGCATGCCGCAAAGGTTTCGGTCTTGTTTTGCATGCCGCTCTGGTGCAAATCAACGGCTTTCCGAAAGGTGCGACCGTTGATCCGTCCGGTCGCGCCGCCGACAACCCTGCGATACCAGAGGCAAAATAATGGCCGGCGTCGAAATGGCGACAGAACAGATGCTTCGAAACGAGATCGGCAAGACCGAGCGCAACCGCCGGCAGATCCGCGGCTGGCTCGCCGTCGTTATTTTCACGCTCTTTGCGCTCGTGCTTGTCGGTGGTGCAACACGCCTCACGGAATCGGGGTTGTCGATCACTGAATGGAAGCCGATCCATGGTGTCATCCCGCCGCTTTCGGCCGCTGAGTGGGAGGAAGAGTTCCAGCTCTATCAGCGCATTCCGCAGTATCAGCAGATGAACAACGGCATGACGGTTGACGAGTTCAAGACGATCTTCTGGTGGGAATGGGCGCATCGCCTACTGGCCCGCACCATCGGGATCATCTTCGCTCTGCCGCTCGCGTTCTTCTGGCTGACTGGCCGGGTCGAGCGCAAGCTCCGGATGCCGCTTCTCGGCATCCTCGGCCTTGGCGGCTTTCAGGGTTTCATCGGCTGGTGGATGGTTTCCTCCGGCCTCGTCGAGCGCACCGAGGTCAGCCAGTACCGGCTGGCGACGCACCTCGTCATTGCCTGTCTGATCTTCGCCTCTTGTATGTGGATCTTCCGGGGGCTCAGTCCGCATTCGAACGACGCAGCGCCCACGGATCGTTCGCGCAAGATGGCAATGATCATCGCCATCTTCAGCCTGTTCCAGATCTATCTCGGCGCGCTCGTCGCCGGCCTCGACGCCGGCTTCAGCTACAACACCTGGCCGCTGATGGATGGAGCGATCGTTCCGCAGGACCTGTTCCTGCAGCAGCCCTGGTGGATCAATCTGTTCGAGAATCCGAAGACGGTGCAGTTCGTTCACCGGATAGGCGCCTATGTGCTGTTTGCCTTCGCGCTGATGCACATGATTGTCTCTCTGAGGGCTGCTCCTGAGACGACCCATGCGCGGCGCTCTGTGCTTCTGTTTCTGCTCGTCTCAGCCCAGGCGGTCATCGGCATCACCACGCTGGTGCTGCAGGTGCCGATCGGCTGGGGCGTGCTACACCAGGGCGGTGCCCTTGTCGTGCTCGGTTTCGCCATCGCCCACTGGCGTGGTTTCTACGGCGAATATCCGCGGCCGACGGCGATCGAGCTGCGCGACTGACGCTTCAACATATGTGATAAAAAAAGACCCCGACGAGCGGCTCGCCGGGGTCTTTTGTTTTTCCAGGCTGCCGCCGATCAGGCCGACAGCATCAGGTCCATGTTCTGGACGGCCGCGCCCGAAGCGCCCTTGCCGAGATTGTCGAGCAGGGCGACGAGGTTCACGTGATTGCCGCCGGCGGTGCCGAAGACGAAGAGCTTCATCGTGTCCTTGCCGGCAAGCTCGGTCGCGTCGATGCGCGCGAGCTTCTCGCTTTCCGCAAGCGGCACGACCTCGACGATCGACTGCCCGGCATAGTGCTCGACCAGCGCCGAGTGGATCGTCTCCAGCGTTGCGCCGGCGGCAAGATCCTCAAGATAGAGCGGGACTTGGACGATCATGCCCTGCGCGAATTTGCCGACCGAGGGAGCGAAAATCGGCGCACGGTCGAGCAGGCCGTGCATCTTCATTTCGGGCACGTGCTTGTGCTTGAGCGGCAAGCCATAGAGGAAGTGCGGCGCGCTGATGTGGTCCGCATTGGTCTCGTCTTCCATCTGCGCGATCATCTGCTTGCCGCCGCCGGTGTAGCCGGAAACAGCGTTGACCGTGACCGGGTAGCCGTCCGGTAGGATACCTGCCTGGCGCAGCGGCCGGATCACGCCGATGGCGCCGGTCGGATAGCAGCCGGGATTGGCGACGTGGCGTGCATCGCGGATCTTCTCCGGCTGCGCCTTGTCCATTTCGGCAAAGCCATAGGCCCAGTCCGGGGCGATGCGGTGTGCCGTCGACGTGTCGATGATGCGCACCTTGTTGTTGCCGGAAACCATTGAAACCGCTTCGCGCGACGCATCGTCCGGCAGGCACAGAATGGCGATGTCGGCGTCGTTCAGGAGATCTTCGCGCATCGTGGCGTTGCGTCGTTCCGCTTCCGGGATGGAAAGCAGTTCGAGGTCGCTGCGGCCGGCCATGCGCGTGCGGATCTGCAGGCCCGTGGTGCCGTGTTCGCCATCGATGAAGATCTTCGGTTTCATGATTTTCCCGTTCTGTCAGTGATTTACGGATAGTTCCGGAATCATTCTGGCATAGAATTGAATCAATTTCTCAACAGGCCGGCGGACCGCCGCCAGCCCTGTTAGTTCCTATACAAGCAGCCGCCCCTGGTCGCAACGGCGATACGGTTCTTCAGCGCAGCGGTGCGCGTTCCGCAAGTTTCTCCGCATGCAGTCCCAGCATGAACATGGCGACAGTGGCGCCCGCGATTGCGGTGACTTCGGCATGGTCGTAGGCGGGTGCCACTTCGACGACATCGCTGCCGACAATCGTCAGGGCGCCGAGCTTGCGCAGCACCGAGAGGATCTTGGCGCTCGACGGGCCGCCGGCAACCGGCGTGCCGGTGCCGGGCGCGTAGGCCGGGTCGAGGCAATCGATGTCGAAGGTGAGATAGGCCTTGCGTTCGCCGACCTGCCGGATGATCGTTTCGGCAATCTCGGCAGCACTCATTTCCTCGACGTCATAGCCATAGAGAATGCGAATACCGCAGTCTTCGGGTGCGTGGGTGCGGATGCCGATCTGGATCGAGGCGTCGGTATCGATCAGGCCCTCGCGTGCGGCACGTCCGACGAAGGAGCCATGATCGATCCGCCCCCGTTCGTCCGGCCAGGTATCCTGGTGTGCGTCGAACTGCACGAGGGCGAGGGGGCCGTGGATGGCCGCCTGCGCCTTCAGGATCGGATAGGTAATGAAGTGGTCGCCGCCGAGCGTCTGCAGATAAGCGCCGCTTCTGATGATTTTCACCGCTTCGCGCTCGATCGTCGCCGGCGTCTTCGAATGGTTGCCGTAGTCGAGCAGGCAGTCGCCGTAGTCGATCGTCGCCATCGCGGCAAAGAGGTCGCGCTCGAAGGGGTACTGCGGATCGTTGTCGAAGATGGCGGAGGCGCGACGGATCGCCTGTGGCCCGAAGCGGGCGCCAGGACGGTTGGACGTGGCGGCATCGAAGGGAACGCCCCAGACTACGGCGTCGACACCCTTCAACTGCTTCGAATATTTGCGGCGCATGAAGGAGAGAATGCCGGCATGCGTCGGATCGGATGCCGCCGATGTGAGTGAGCGCGCCGTCAGCGCATGATCGATTGTCCTGTTGGCCATGTCCCGTCTCTGCTTCAGGGCGGGATGAAGAGAGCCGTGTGCTCGTATCCCGCTCTAACTTGTGGTGGCGAGACGTTGGACAATCGTCGCCGGCAAGGCAAGGCCCTGCCGGCCGATTCTTCCGCGATTACGAAGCCTTGGCTTCGTAGGTCGGGGCGAAGTCGCCAAGCGCCTTCGCTTCGGTGATGCGCGCGGCGATATCTTCTTCGATGATCGTTTCGAGCTGGGCGAAGCTGTCGATCACGTAATAGATCGGCTGCACGATATCGATGCGATACGGCGTGCGCAGCACGGTCATCAGGTCGAACGGCCGGAACTCGACACCCGGTGTCTCCATGGCGTTGCGCGTCTCGTTTGGCGAGGAGACGATGCCTGCGCCGTAGCAGCGGCGGCCCTTCGGCGTGTTGATCAGGCCGAACTCGACGGTGAACCAGAAGATCCGGAACAGATGCCAGGAGTAACCTTTGCCGAGCGAAACGGCCTTCTCGCCGAAGCGACGGACGAAGTGGGCGTAACTCTGGTTGGTGAGCAACGGGCAGTGACCGAAGACTTCGTGAAAGATGTCGGGCTCTTCGATGTAGTCGATATGCTCACGCCGGCGGATGAAGGTCGCCAGTGGAAACTTGCCCTGGGACAGAAGCTCGTAGAAACGGGACGGCGGAATGAGCGCCGGCACGCCTTCGACGCCGAAGCCGGTGGTTTCCGCTAGACGGCGGTTCACGTCCTTCAGCTGCGGCACATGATGCGGCCCCAGGTCGAGTGTCTTTGCGCCTTCCAAATATTCGTCGCAGGCCTTGTCAGCGAGAAGCTTCATCTGCCGCTGATAGAGCTCGCCCCAGATCGCATCTTCTTCCGGAGTGTAATGATAAGTTCCGTCCGGTTCCGGCAGTTTCGCAGTGTATGTACTCTCCTTCGTCATGACGTCTCCTCATTCGTCAGAACAAATCTCCTGTTGCAATTGTATCGCGGATGGCGCGAGTATTTGTTCCACAGTTGCCAGACACGGGCCTGATGACGGGAGGAAATTTCAAGATGCCGTCCGATGTGAAAGAAAATCTCCAGCCCGTTCGAAAGCTGCTGCGATTGATTCAGGCTGATAGCGGCCAGTCGCTCTCCGATCTCGCCGAGAAGGCGGGCATGTCGCAAAGTTCCGCCTGGCGACGGCTGCAGGAACTGGAGACGGATGGCGTCATTCGCAAGCGGGTGGCGTTGCTCGATCCGGCAAAGCTCGATCTGAAACTCTGCATCATCGCTCACGTGACGCTGGAGGATCATCATGACGAGGCGATCGCAGCCTTCTCGGCGTTGGTGCGCGATCGCCCGGAGATCATGGAATGCTACGCTCTATCCGGCACCTTCGATTATATGCTGAAGATCCGCGCCAACGACGTCGAAAGTTACGACGCCTTCATGACGCGCTACCTGATGCGCAACCCGCATGTGCGCACGGTCGTGTCGAGCTTCGTGTTGCGTGAACTCAAGTCGACGACGGAACTGCCGATCTGAAGCGGTTCGGTCATGGCGACTGCCGGGACCCTATGAGCGCTCGAACCCGTATTGCCGCTCGATCTTGCCGACACGGACTTGATAATCCTCGTACCAGCGCTCGCGGCCGAGCCGCTGGGCGGTCAAATGCCGGACGTCGCTTTTCCACGCCGCGATGCTCTCCTCGTCCGCCCAATAGGAATTGGTGATGCCGGAGCCATCAGCACCACGCACGCTTTCGAGCCCGAGAAAACCTGGCTGTTCGCGCGCCAGCCTCTCCATCTCCGTGCCCATATTGTCGTAGCCGTGATCGCCGGCCGTCCGTCGCGAGGAGAAGGTGACGATGTAGTAGGGCGGCTCTGGGGTCTTGGCGACGGGGGAGCTTGTCATGCGATGCCTCGGAGGATCGATGCTGCGGGATACGGTGGGGGCGATGATAACAAAAAAAGGCGGAGCAAAGCCCCGCCTTTCCAAGTCGCAGTTTGGAAGCGATTAACGCTTCGAGAACTGGAACGAACGACGTGCCTTCGCACGGCCGTACTTCTTACGCTCGACCACGCGGCTGTCGCGGGTGAGGAAGCCACCGCGCTTCAGAACGGAGCGCAGGCCCGGTTCGAAGTAGGTGAGGGCCTTGGAGATGCCGTGACGAACGGCACCGGCCTGGCCGGAGAGACCGCCACCGGCGACCGTCGCGTCGATGTCGAACTGGCCGTCACGGGCAGCTGCGACGATCGGCTGCTGCAGGATCATCTGCAGAACCGGACGAGCGAAGTAGTCGAGGTACGGCTTGCCGTTGATGGTGATCTTGCCCGAGCCGGGCTTGACCCATACGCGGGCAACAGCGTTCTTACGCTTGCCGGTCGCGTAGGAGCGACCCTGGGCGTCGACCTTCTTGACGTGAACCGGAGCAGCCGGTTCCGCGGTCGTGGCGATGTCCTTGAGAGCGGAAAGGTCGGCCATTATTAGGCGCTCCTTGTGTTCTTGCTGTTCAGCTTGGCGACGTCGAGGACGGCCGGCTGCTGTGCTTCATGCGGGTGGTTGGCGCCTGCGTAAACGCGCAGGTTCTTCATCTGGCGACGGCCGAGCGGACCACGCGGAACCATGCGCTCGACGGCCTTCTCGATGACGCGCTCCGGGAAGCGGCCTTCGATGATCTGGCGCGCGGTGCGCTCCTTGATACCGCCGGGGTAGCCGGTGTGCCAGTAATACTTCTTGTCGGTGTACTTCTTGCCCGTCAGAACTGCCTTCTCGGCGTTGATGACGATGACGTTGTCGCCGTCGTCAACATGCGGGGTGAAGGTAGCTTTGTGCTTGCCGCGCAGGCGGTTTGCGATGAGGGAAGCGAGGCGACCAACAACGAGGCCTTCGGCGTCGATGATGATCCACTTCTTCTCCACCTCTGCAGGCTTCTGAACGAAGGTTGCCATATCTAAACTCTTTCTTTGGACCCGGGCGGCGAACCGCCGGGCGTTTCTTGTTGCTTGGTTTTGCCCGGTTTCCCGGGCAAAAGAAGAAAGCGGCCCTTGAGGACCGCGATCTGCGGCAGCTTATACGCAAGTGCGAAACAAGCGTCAAGAACGCGAAATCTGTGCGATGTAAATAAATATAAGCAAAAACAATAAGTTACATGTATGGTATTTTGATACCACACTTTAACGCGGCGGAATCGAATAGGTCGCCGTTGCATGGGCCACGAGATCGTCGTCACCGACCTTAACGATCGATGCGTCGAGAACGGCGAGCCGCTTGCCGAGTTTGAGGATCCGGCAGGTACATTCGAGCGGTTCCGGGTCCGGCTTGCGCAGGAAGTTGATGTTGAGATTGGTGGTAACCGCAAGCGCGACCGGACCGATATGGGCGATCAGCGCGATATAGGCGGAAACGTCCGCAAGCGCGAAGAGGGTGGGGCCTGAGACGGTGCCGCCCGGACGGATGTGCCTTTCGTTCGGATCGAGCCGCATGGTGGCAAAGCCTGGGCCTGCCGCCGTGACGTGAAAGACCTTGCCATCAGTGTGGACCTGCGGAAAATCCGTGTCGAGAAACCGGTTGAGTTCGTCGACGGTCATGATCGGCTCGATGGTCATGCATTGCATCCTTCAACATATTCGCCCGCCACCTGAAACCGGCCGACGGCCGGACGCAAGGCAGAAAAAGGTCGTAGACGGAACGCGCCGTCTGGTTTTGCGCTCAGCTTGCACCGCGCGCGTGTCCGGCGTACCACCAAGCCCGAGTAGAAGTTTCAGGAGAAAGAGATGGCCGAAGTGGTATCGTTCAAGAAGGAAGAGCCGAACGGCCTGCTGCTGCGCGAACGTTCCGGGCCGGTGTTGCGGCTGACGCTCAACAACCCGCCGGCCAATGTATTGTCTATCGCCATGATGGAGGCGCTGCACGCCGAGTTCGATGCGGTCGCCGCCTCCAAGGAAATGAGGGTTGTTGTGCTTTCCGCGTCGGGCAAGCTGTTTTCGGCGGGGCACGACCTCAAGGAAATGACCGCGCATCGCGAAGACGACGACCGGGGCCGGGCCTTCTTTGAACAAACGATCCGCCTTTGCGCAGACTTAATGCTGAAGATCACCCGGTTGCCGCAAGCCGTCATCGCTGAGATCGACGGGCTCGCAACCGCCGCCGGCTGCCAGCTTGTCGCAAGCTGCGACCTGGCGATCTGCACCGACAGCTCCACCTTCTGCACGCCGGGCGTCAATATCGGCCTCTTCTGCTCGACGCCGATGGTCGCGCTCACGCGCGCCGCGCACCGCAAGCAGGCAATGGAGATGCTGCTGACCGGCGAGACCATCGATGCGTCGACCGCCAAGGATTTCGGCCTCGTCAACCGCATCGTGCCGCAGCAGTATCTGCGCCAGGTGGTCGACAAATATGCGGCTGTGATCGTCTCGAAGTCGCCGCAGGCGCTGAAGATCGGCAAGGAAGCCTTTTACAGCCAGGCGGAGATGGACCTGCCGGAGGCCTATGACTATGCCGTCGGCGTGATGGTCGAGAATATGCTGGCTCGCGATGCCGAGGATGGCATCGGCGCGTTCCTCGGCAAACGCATGCCGGAGTGGAAGGAAGACTGATCTACGGCATCGTCAGGCGAGCTTCAGCAGCAGCGCGCCAAGCGCGATGACGCAGGCAGCCGCAATGCGCCAGACGCTGACCGGTTCCTTGAGGAACACGACCGAGATCACCACCGCAAACAGGATCGACGTCTCGCGAAGGGCGGCGACGGTGGCGACCGGTGCCTTGGTCATCGCCCAGAGCGCCAGGCCATAGGCGCCAATCGATCCGGCGCCGCCGATCAGACCCCGCCACCAGTTCTTATAGACGTGGCGGGCGACCGGCTTGATGCCGCGGCGGGCAAAGGCCCAGGCGAAGAGCAGCACCGGCGGCAAGAGCGCCATCCACAGCGTGTAGGAAATCGCATTGCCCGATACGCGCGCGCCGATGCCGTCGACAAAGGTGTAGCTGGCGATGACGCAGGCGTTAAGGAGGGCGAGCACGATCGCGTGTTTTCCGCCCTTTCTGGACTCGAAGGCGAGCGTCAGCACGCCGACAGAGATTGTCAGAATGCCGAGCATCGTACCGAAGGTAAGCTGTTCGCCGATCAGCGCGCCGCTGGTGGCCGCGACGATCAAGGGCGCAGTACCGCGCATCAGCGGATAGACAAGACCGATATCGCCAGCGCGATAGGAGGCGGCGACGAGCTGGAAATAGGCGAACTGGAACAGGGCCGAAACCAGGATGTAGGGCCAGGCTTCCGGCTTCGGCAGGGGCAGGAATGGCAGGAAGGGGATGGCCACGGCGGCGGCCCCGAGCGCGATCATTGCTGCGTCGAGCGATTTTTCCGAGCCTGCCTTGACCAGGGCATTCCAGGTCGCGTGCAACAACGCCCCGAACAGGACGAGCGCAATGACTTCAAGCGGCAAGATGGAACCTCGGAAACGATGTGGCGGGCCTGGTGAAGCTTGTGGCGCCGCTCGCACGCAAATGCAACCGTAAAGTCTTGTATTGCGTCAGGGTCTGAGGCGCATTGCTGCACGAAGTTGACTTGGAAGGGAGCGGCCCCATTATACGGCCGTTTAATTAGATGGATCAAAAGCCCCACATGAATCACGACGCCTATCCGGACTACTATCTCGCCGACATCCTGCGCGAGACCAAGACGATCGCTCTCGTCGGTGCCTCGCCGAATGCCGAGCGGCCGAGCCATCGGGTCATGGCGTTCCTGTTGCGCAAGGGCTATCGGGTGATTCCGATCAACCCCGGCCATGTCGGCAAGGCCATTCAGGGCCAGACCGTCGTCGGCCGGCTCGCCGACGTGAAGGAACCGGTCGACATGGTCGATGTCTTCCGCGCCGCCCATGCCTTGCCGGCGCTCGTTGACGAGATCCTGGCGCTGGACACGCTGCCGAAGGTGATCTGGGGACAGCTTTCGGTGCGCCACGACGGCGCAGCGGCGAAGGCGGAAGCGGCCGGGATCAAGGTGGTCATGGATCGCTGTCCGGCAATCGAATATCCGCGCCTGATCGGCTGATCTCGGCCCGCAGAACGGCTGCGGCTTGCGCAACCGTCAGTTTCGTAAAAATCCTCTTTGACCGCACACGTAGGCTCTGGAATAGTGCCGCCACCTCCGCGCTGGGCCACGGAGGTTCGATAGCGGATCACACGCAGATTCAAGGTGATAGAGCGTCCTCGGCGCGCCGGCTGGCGGCCGCGCTCTGGTCATGGGAGGGACGAAATGACGAAAGACAACCCTGGTTTCAACACGCTCGCAATCCATGCAGGGGCACAGCCCGATCCGACCACGGGCGCGCGGGCGACGCCGATCTACCAGACGACGAGCTTCGTCTTCAACGACACCGACCATGCCGCGGCACTCTTCGGCCTCCAGCAGTTCGGCAACATTTACACCCGCATCATGAACCCGACCCAGGCGGTGCTGGAGGAGCGCATCGCGGCGCTCGAAGGCGGCACGGCTGCGCTGGCCGTTGCCTCCGGCCATGCGGCTCAGCTGCTCGTCTTCCACACGATCATGAACCCGGGCGACAATTTCGTCGCAGCCAACCGGCTCTATGGCGGCTCGGTCAACCAGTTCGGCCACGCCTTCAAGTCCTTCGACTGGCAGGTGCGCTGGGCCGATCCTGCTGACCCCGCCTCGTTCGAGGCGAAGATCGACCGGCGCACCAAGGCGATCTTCATCGAGAGCCTCGCCAATCCCGGCGGCACCTTCGTGGATATCGCCGCCATCGCCGAGGTCGCCCGCAAGCACGACCTGCCGCTGATCGTCGACAACACCATGGCGACACCCTATTTGCTGCGGCCGCTGGAGCACGGCGCCGATATCGTCGTGCATTCGCTGACGAAGTTCATCGGCGGCCATGGCAATTCGATGGGCGGTGTCATCGTCGACGGCGGTACCTTCGACTGGTCGAAGTCGGGCAAGTATCCGATGCTTTCGGAGCCGCGTCCGGAATATGCCGGTGTCGTGTTGCACCAAACCTTCGGCAACATCGCTTTCGCCATTGCCGCGCGTGTCCTGGGACTGCGCGATTTCGGTCCGGCAATCTCTCCGTTCAATGCCTTCATGCTCGTGACCGGCGCCGAGACCCTGCCGCTGCGCATGCAGCGCCATTGCGACAACGCGCTTGCGGTCGCCAAGTGGCTGAAGACGCACGACAAGATTTCGTGGGTCAACTATGCCGGGCTTGAGGACGATCCCAACCACGCGCTGCAGCAGCGTTATTCGCCGAAGGGTGCCGGTGCCGTCTTCACCTTCGGCCTCAAGGGCGGCTACGAGGCGGGCAAGCGCTTCGTCGAGGGGCTGGAAATGTTCTCGCATCTGGCGAACATTGGCGACACACGCTCGCTCGTCATCCACCCGGCCTCGACCACCCATCGGCAATTGACGCCCGGGCAGCAGGTAGCGGCCGGCGCCGGCCCCGATGTCGTGCGTCTGTCGGTCGGCATCGAGGATGTCTCCGACATCATCGCCGACCTCGAACAGTCGCTGGCAAAGCTCTGATGCGTCGGCCGGTCGCAACTTTCCGTGACCGGCTTCCAATGAACGTCGCGCTATGCAAGCATAGCTGCATGTTCGCTGTCGTCGCGCTCCGGCGCTTTCTCTGTGTGTTGGCGTTGCTCGGGATCGTAATCGTTCCCGTGAGCGTCAGCACGGCTGCGAGCGCCATGGCTCTTTCGTCCGACATGCAGATGGATGCGATGACAGGCATGGACGACATGTCCTGCTGTCCGGAGCGGCAACCTGCTCAGAAGAACGATTGCGGAAAGACATGTCCCCTCGCGCTCGTCTGCTCTTCCATCATCCTTGCGCACGGCAGCAAGGCGAATAGCTGGCGCATCGATCTGTCGGCACGCGAGCTGTCGCATCCGGTCCTCCAGGAAAACGGCCTGCCGTCTGCTCTCGTCGAACCGCCGGCACGGCCTCCCAAAGCCTGATCTCACCCTTCGAGCCACTGGATTCGCTCTGCCCGCAATGGCGGAGGCATCCGACTATCGTATTTTTCAGGGACGTGGCCGACGCGCCCGTCCTGGGTGAGATTTCAATATGACTGCAAAGAAATTTTCCGCGAAGGCGATCTTCGCGTCGCTGGCGATCGCGCTGGCCTCGACTGCCACTTCCTACGCCGCCGCGACGGACTACGAGTTCAAGCTCGTCGAGTCCGAAGTGGCCCACGGACCGGAGGCGACAGTCGCCGTCCGCCTCGTGGACAAGCGAACCGACAAACCCGTCTCCGACGCTGTGATCTTCACGACCCGGATGGACATGGCACCGGAGGGCATGGAGGCTATGACCACTCCGGTCGAGGTCATGCCGTCAACGGAACCCGGCGTCTATCGTTTCAAGACTAACCTCAGCATGGAGGGCGGCTGGCGTTTCAAGCTGGCGGCGAAGGTCCAGGGCGAGACCGAGACCGTCCAAGGCGAACTGGTTCTGCAGGCCACGCCGTGAAGCCCGTGAAGTTCTTGCTCCTCGTTAGCTCCCTCGCCGTCGCCGGCGGGGGAGGGTACGCGGCTGGCACGCGCGGCCTTGCCACCGACATCAACAAGGTCTTCCCCGAGCAGGCGCTCGGGGAAACCATGGCCCCTGCAGTCAAGCCGACTGGCAAGGTCATCTACTATCGTAGTCCAGACGGTTCGCCGGAATACTCGGCCACACCGAGAGAGACAGCAGACGGTCGCGCTTTCGTTGCCGTGCGCGAGAGCGAGGACATCTCCTTCGACACGGTGAAGAAGGCCGCTCCCCAAAAGGCGGAAGCCACGCCGACGGCGGGCGAGCGAAAAGTCCTCTATTACCGCAACCCCATGGGCCTGCCCGACACCTCCAAGGTGCCGAAGAAGGACTCCATGGGCATGGACTATCTTCCCGTATACGAGGAAGAGGAGGCGGACAGCTCCGTCGTGAAGGTCTCGCTCGGCAAGTTACAGCGGACCGGGGTGAAGACGGCGACGGCAGAGAACGCCGTCGTCAGCCGCCAGGTGCGGGTGCCGGGAACGGTCACGTTCGACGAGCGCCTGGTGCGGATCGTCTCGATGCGGGCGAACGCCTTCATCGAGGGCGTCGCCGATGTGACGACTGGCGACCGGGTGCTGAAGGGCGACGAGCTTTTCCACTTCTTCTCGAAGGACATCGCCAAGGCCGGGGCCGAATACGCCACTGAACTGCGCGGTGGCGGCAAGCCAGATCTCGACGTCGGCGGCGCGCTGCAACTGCGCAATCTCGGCGTGCCGGAAGAGACCGTTAGAGCGATTGCACGGAGCCGGACGGTGCCCAGAAGCATCGCCTATCTCTCCCCAAGCGATGGCGTCGTCCTCGAACGCAGCGCCACGACCGGCATGATGGCCGAGGCCGGCGACGTCCTGTTCCGGATTGCCGACATGTCGAAGGTGTGGGTGATCGCCGACGTGCCCGAGTTCGATGCCGCGACCATCCGGCAAGGCGCGCATGCGACGGTCCGGGTGCGGAACCTGCCCGGAAAGACCTTCGAGGGTGCCGTCGATCTGATTTATCCCGAGCTTCAGACGCAGACTCGCACGGCCAAGGTGAGGATAGAGCTTTCCAACGCCGAGGGCCTGCTGCTCGCCAACATGTACGCCGAGGTCGAGATCGCCTCGGGTGACACCGCCCCGGTCGTCGCGGTGCCCAACAGCGCCGTCATCGACACGGGCGACCGACAGGTGGTGTTCGTCGACAAGGGCGAAGGCCGCTTCGAACCGCGTGACGTCGAGCTCGGAGCGCGCGGCAATGACCGAACGGAAATCAGGAAAGGGATTGAAGCCGGAGAGAAGATCGTCGTCTCCGCCAACTTCCTGCTCGACGCCGAGAGCAATCTCAATGCGGCGCTAAGCGCCCTCACTGCGGACGAGGTGAAGCCATGATCCCGAACGTCATCGCCTGGTCCGCCCGCAATCTGGTGCTGATCATCGTTGCAGCCGCCCTCTCAATCGCCGCGGGCGTGTACTCCCTGCGCTCGCTTCCGCTCGATGCCATTCCCGACCTCTCGGACGTGCAGGTCATCGTCTTCACCGACTATCCCGGCCAAGCACCGCAGGTGGTCGAGGATCAGGTCACCTATCCGCTGACAACGTCGATGCTGACGGTACCACGGTCGAAGGTTGTGCGCGGCTTCTCCTTCTTTGGCATCTCCTTCGTCTACGTCATCTTCGAGGACGGGACCGATCCCTATTGGGCGCGAAGCCGCGTGCTCGAATACCTCAACGCCGCCGCAAGCCGGCTTCCCGAAGGCGTCTCGCCGAGCCTCGGCCCGGACGCGACGGGTGTTGGCTGGGTCTACCAGTACGCCCTTGTCGCCAAGGAACTGTCGCTCGCAGAACTGCGCTCTTTGCAGGACTGGGTCGTGCGCTTCGCCGCCTCGAAGTCCGAGGGCGTGGCCGAAGTCGCGAGCGTCGGTGGTTTCGTCAAGCAATACTCCGTCGTCGTCGATCCGGCGCGCCTGCGCGCCCAGAACGTGACGCTGAAGCAGATTGCCGACGCAGTGCGCACCAGCAACCGCGACGTCGGCGGGCGGACGGTCGAGATTTCCGAGTTCGAATTCATGGTTCGCGGCCGCGGGTATCTGCAAGGCATCAAGGACATCGAGAACATCGTGCTGATGACCGAAGGCGGTGCGCCGCTGCGCCTCGGCGACGTGGCGCGGGTAGAGACGGTTCCCGACGAGCGGCGCGGCATCACCGAGCTGAATGGCGAAGGCGAGGTCGCAAGCGGCATCGTCCTGCAGCGGGTCGGCGAAAATGCCCTCAACGTCATCGACAGCGCCAAGAAGAGCCTGGCGGCGATCAAGGATAGCCTGCCGGCTGGCACCGAGATCGTGCCCGTCTATGACCGTTCGGAGCTGATCAAGGCGGCGATCGAGACGCTCAAGGGCACGCTGGTCGAGGAGTCGATCATCGTCGCACTGGTGACGATCGTCTTCCTCCTGCATGTGAGGAGCGCGCTCGTCGCCATCATCATGCTGCCGATCGGTATCCTGATTTCCTTCGTCGCGATGCGGGCTCTCGGCATCGGGGCGAATATCATGAGCCTTGGCGGCATAGCGATTGCCATCGGTGCGATGATCGATGCGGCGATCGTCATGATCGAGAACGCCCACAAGCACCTGGAGCGCGCGCCGCCCGACAAACCCAGAGCCGAAGTCCTGATAGAAGCGGCAAGCGAGGTCGGCCCGGCACTGTTCTTCAGCCTACTGATCATCACCGTGTCCTTCCTGCCGATCTTCACCTTGGAGTCCCAGGAGGGTCGGTTGTTCGGACCGCTCGCGTTCACGAAGACCTTCGCCATGGCGGCAGCCGCGCTGCTGTCGGTGACGCTCGTTCCGGCACTGATGGTCCTGTTCGTGCGCGGCCGGATCGTGCCGGAGCACAAGAACCCGCTCAACCGCTTCCTGATCTGGACCTACCGCCCGATCATTCACGGCGTGCTGCGCGCGAAGACGATCACGATCCTGCTCGCGGTCGCCGCCCTCGCCGCAACGGTGTGGCCGGCGCGCCAGATCGGCAGCGAGTTCATGCCGACCCTCAACGAAGGCACGCTCATGTACATGCCGACGACCTTGCCCGGCCTGTCGGTGACCAAGGCAGCCGAGCTGATGCAAACCCAGGACCGCATCATCAGGTCGTTCCCGGAAGTGGAGACGGTCTTCGGCAAGGCGGGCAGGGCGCTGACTGCCACCGATCCTGCGCCGACGGAGATGTTCGAGACGATCATCACCCTGAAGCCGAAGTCGGAATGGCGGCTGGGCGTGACCATCGACAGCCTCAAGCGGGAGATGGACGCAGCGCTTCAGTTCCCCGGCGTCTCCAACGCCTGGACCATGCCGATCCGCGCCCGCATCGACATGCTGTCGACCGGCATCCGCACGCCCGTCGGCGTCAAGGTCTATGGCACCGATCTCAAGGAGATGGAGCGGGTGGCGCGCGACATCGAGACGGTGCTGAAGGCGATCCCCGGCACGTCCAGCGCCTACGCCGAGCGTGTCATAGGCGGATACTTCCTCGACATCGTGCCCGACCGCACCGCGCTCGGGCGCTACGGCCTCAGCATCGGTGACGTGCAGGATGTCATCGCCACGGCGCTCGGGTCCGAGGTGGTCACCTTGACCGTCGAGGGAAGGGAGCGCTACGGCGTCGCCGTCCGTTATCCGCGGGCGTTCAGAAGCGATCCGCAGTCGATCGCGCGCGACATCGAGGTCGCGCTTCCCGGCGGCGGCACGGTGCCCCTTGGCGCAGTCGCGGACGTCAAGCTTGAACGCGGTGCGACAACGATCCGGACCGAAAACGGCCAGCTCGCGGTCTACATCTTCGTCGACATCGCCGACCGCGATCTTGGCAGCTATGTCTCCGAAGCTCAGGAAGCCGTCGCGAAGAGCGTGTCGCTTCCATCAGGCTATTCGGTCGCCTGGAGCGGGCAGTACGAGTATCTGGAACGGGCAAAAGCGCGCCTTGCGATCGTCGTGCCGTTGACCCTCGCGCTGATCTTCCTACTGCTCTACTTGAACTTCAAGGCATTGACCGAAACGCTCATCGTCATGCTGTCGCTGCCCTTCGCGCTGGTCGGCGGCATCTGGCTGATGTGGTGGCTGGGCTTCAACGCCTCGGTGGCGGTGGTCGTCGGCTTCATCGCGCTTGCAGGCGTGGCGGCAGAGACGGGTGTGATCATGCTGATCTATCTCGACCAGGCGCTTCGCGAACGCCGTGAGGAATGCACCGGCGAACAGCGCCCCTTCACGCGGGACGACCTGCATCACGCGATCATGGTCGGCGCAGTGGAACGGGTCCGGCCGAAGATGATGACGGTCGTGGCGATTATCGCCGGGCTGGTGCCGATCCTCTGGAGCACCGGGGCCGGATCGGAAATCATGCAGCGCATCGCCGTGCCGATGATCGGCGGCATGATCTCGTCGACGGTGCTGACACTGGCGGTCATCCCGGCAATCTACGGACTGGTGAAGGGCTGGCGTTTGCCAGCCCTAGCCGACACCCGGTCGCCGACGAGAGCGGCCAGCGCCGGGCTTCTGACGCCGATAGACGGCAGGATCCAGCGGTAGACGAGTGAAAGTTCAAGGTCGGATGGGGCGGGAGCCGAGTTGCTTCGAAATGCCGGTCCACGTCCGCCTCGATCGAGGAATGGCGGCACCAGCAGAACGGAGGCGGGAATATCCTCGAAAAAACAATGGACGTTGCCCCGGAGGTGTGTGACGAAACCAAATCTGAAACCCATGACGGGGGAGGTTGCAGTGCCTCCAGCAAAGGTGCCCAATGGCGAATATGCAGAAGTTCGATCTGTCTTCCGTCGAGCCGGAAACCGGCACGCCCGCTGGCGACCGGCTGATCTCCGGGGCGCCGCAATTCAGTACCTGGAACCTGGAGGAGGCCGATGGCGGCCTCTATGCCGGGGTCTGGGAATCGACGCCCGGCAAGTGGCGGATCGTCTATGAGGAGTGGGAATATTTCCACATCATCTCCGGCTATTCGATCGTCACGCAGGATGGTGGCGAGGCGGCGCATTTGCGCGCCGGCGACAGCATGATCCTGCGTCCGGGCTTCGAAGGGACCTGGGAGGTCGTGGAGACAACCCGCAAGGACTACGTCATCCGCTTGTGAGTGCCGAAGCGCCGGAGATTGGGCGGTCTTCGATGCAGCTACCAGACGAGGTCGAGACGCTCCAGGCCGTGGAAATGAAACGCGTCCTTCACCTCGGGCTCGTTCTTCAGCCGCATGTCCGGCAGCCGCCGAAACAGGATCGGCAGCGATAGATTGAGTTCAAGCCGGGCCAGCGGCGCCCCGATGCAGAAATGCAGGCCGGCCCCGAAGGAGACATTGGCGCCTTCATCGCGCGTCGGCAGGAACGCATTCGGGTCCGTGAACTTCTTCGGGTCGACATTTGCCGCCCCGAGCAAAAGGCCGATCTTGTCGCCCTTGCGAAGGGTGATGCCGTCTTCCAGCTCGACATCCGAGAGAGCGTAACGCTGGAAAATATGCAGCGGTGCCGCAAAACGCAGGCACTCCTCGATCGCCAGCCCCGTTGATGCCTCCGTGGCAAACAGATCCTCGGCGGAAGGTCCGGATTGCAGGATGGTTCTCACGGCATTGCCGATCTGATGCACAGTCGCTTCGTGACCGGCATTGAGGAGCAGGGCGGTGGTCGAGACCAACTCTGCCTCGGAAAGTCGTTCGCCATCCTTTTCCGAGGTGATCATGTGCGTCAGCAGGTCATCGGCGGGATTGCGGTGTTTCTCGGCGATGATCTCTCGCAGATAGGCGGCAAATTCGGCGGAAGCCTGGTTGGCGTCGAGTTCGGTCTCGTGGCTCGGGTTGAAGACATACATCCGGACCATGCGGTGCGACCAGTCGAGAAGATCGGGCGCCGCCTCGACCGGTATGCCGAGCATGCGGGCGATGATCGTCACGGGGATCGTTTCGGCGTACGTCTTGAGCAACTCGACCTCGCCGTCGCCTTCGAAACCATCGATAAGGGCGTGCGACAGCTGCTCGATATCCGGTCTCAGCTGTTCGATCTGCCTTGAGACGAACGCCCGGTTGACGAGGGTGCGCAGCCGCGTGTGTGCCGGCGGCTCGAGCTCCAGCAGCGAATGTTCCTCCAGCGCGTCGAAGTCCCTCAGATGTGGCTTCGGCGCCGACAGGCCGACCTCTTCGCGCGTCGCCACATGCAGGATCTGCCGACCGAAACGGCGGTCGCGGAGCAGCACGTTTACCTGGTCATAGCCTGCGAAATACCATTGTTGCCGCTCCTCCCAGAAGAAGGCCGGACATTGCGCGTGGATTTCGGCATAGGCGGCGAGCGGCTCACGGTAGAAAGCGGGATTGCGCGCATCGATAGAAACGCGCCTTTGGGCGCCGTCAATGGTTATGGCAGGCATGCAACGGGCTCTTTACAGAATTTGACCGACGTCTATTTCTACGGGAACCGGCGTTCAGCCGGCAAGTGCAGATATCCCTCCGGCCATCGGCATGGCGTTGACAGTGTCGGAAATGGTCGTCAATCTCCTGGCGCTGCGTAGGGCGCATCGGCAAGAGGCTGAAAGGGCACGCCCGCCTACGGGAGACACACCGTAGTTGCGCCCATGCCAAACCTTGAAAACCTGAAGAAGCAGGCGAAGCGTACCTCAAATGGCATCGCGAACGGTACCATCCGGTCGCAGCGGAGATCAGGGCGGCCTTGCCCCGTTACTGTGACCTTGATGACGACGCCATTCTCAAGGCGGAGTTCAAGCTCGCCGACGCGCAGGAGCTTATCGCGCGCCAATCGGGATTCGACGGTTGGCAGGCGCTCAAATCAGGAGCCCTGACAATGACCCCGCACTCAAAACCCACCATATCGCAGCCGGTGCTGCAGTCGATCGCCGCTCAGCTGTTCGTTGCCGATATCAAGGCCTCGTGCGACTTCTACGCGGAGAAGCTCGGCTTTGCCGTCGATTTCGTCTACGGCGATCCGCCATTCTATGGGCAAGTGATCCGCAACAGCGCCAGGCTTGCTCTACGCCTTGTCTGCGAGCCGGTCTTCGTCGATGACATCCGCCAGCGCGAGGACCTGCTTTCGGCTGCCATCACGCTCGAAACCGTCAATGACATCAAACAATTGTTCCTGACCTATCAGGCTGCTGGCGTACACTTTCACCAGCCGCTGCGGACCGAACCCTGGGGTGCCCGCACCTTCATCGTGCTCGATCCGGACGGAAATCTGATCCTGTTCGCAGGACCGGCCGACTGATCGAGAGCGGCGAAAATGGACGCCGGCGATGCTCGTGCTGTCCCGGCATCCACCCGTTCGCTCCCGTATCGCAGTTGCGAAACAACTTCTGCTCTCCACCCTTTTTCAGTGGCGCCCGGTGACCTATTTGCGCAATGATGCGGGCAGCAGGCAGGGAGCGGCATGGCAAAAAACCAGTCCAGTCTATCGGCGGGGATCGTGGCAGCGATCCGCAAGCGGCGTCCCACGGTCGTTCATCGCGAAGCTGCGGTGAACCGCGGCGACATCGTCATCGCCTCCTACAACATCCATAAATGTGTCGGTACCGACGGCCGTTTCGATCCCGGGCGGACTGCCAATGTGATTGGCGAACTGGGCGCCGATATCGTTGCGCTTCAGGAAGCGGACCAGCGGTTCGGCGAGCGTGCCGGTCTTCTCGATCTCGAACATCTCCGGCGCGAGGCCCATCTCGTTTCGGTGCCGATCTCCGGCTTTTCGGCGAAGGGGCATGGATGGCACGGCAATGTGCTGTTGCTACGCGAGGGCGCCGTTTCCGATGTCAGGCAGCTGAAACTCCCAGGTGTCGAGCCGCGTGGCGCGCTGGTCGTCGATCTCGACCTGAAGGTCGGCCCCTTGCGCATCATCGCCGCCCATCTCGGTCTTCTCAGGCATTCCCGCGCCCAGCAGGCCGAGGCGATCCTTGAAGCGGCAGCCGGCGCGAACGGGCGGCCGACGCTGCTCATCGGCGATCTCAACGAGTGGCGCATGGGCCGGAGATCGTCACTGTCGTTCCTAAGTCCGGTTTTCGATCCGTCGCACGCCACGGTCGCGAGCTTCCCGTCGCGTTTTCCGCTGCTGCCGCTCGATCGCGTGCTTGGCAATCCGCACCACCTGGTAACGTCGGTCGCCGTGCATGACTCACCGCTTGCGCGGATCGCCTCGGACCATCTGCCGGTGAAAGCCTCCATCGCCTTGAAGGCTGCCCAGCAGGATCACCGCGACGGAAATCGGGTTGGGGCCGGCCGTGCGGGGTCGGTCTGACGGCGAGGCGCGCTTTCGATGTTATCCTCCGTTCTGATCATCGTCGCCGCGATCGTCGGTGTGGTCGTGGCGGCCATCCTCTACATCTATGGCCGGTTCGGACGGCGCCCGCACGGGCTGCCGTCAACGGCACTTCCGGTGGCCGAGGCCGGTACGGAACTCGATCGGCTTATCATGCCCCTTCTTGCCGGCCGCCCGAACGCAAATGGCGTGGCGCTCGTGTCGGACAGTATCGAGGCCCTGGTAGTGCGCGCGCATGCGGCGCGGCGCGCCGGGCGCAGCCTCGATCTGCAGTATTATTACTGGAAGGATGATCTGACCGGTCTTCTGCTGGCCCGAGAGATTCTGGCGGCGGCCGACAGAGGCGTATGTGTCCGGCTGCTGCTCGATGACATCAACGCCGGCATTCATGATCGCATGTGCATCGCGCTTGACGCCCACCCCAATATCGAGGTGCGGCTCTTCAACCCCAGCCGGGCGCGGACCGACCGCTTTCGCCGCGGCTTCGAGATGGCGATCCGCGCCTTCAGCGCCACCCGCCGCATGCACAACAAGCTGTGGGTGGCGGATGGCCGGGTCGCAATCGCCGGCGGGCGCAACATCGGCGACGCCTATTTCGACGCCGCCGAGCTTTCCAACTTCCGCGACCTCGACGTCTGGATGGTGGGGCCGGTGCTGGACCAGGCGTCCGCCATGTTCGACCGGTACTGGAACAGCGACTCCGTCCTCCCGATCGCTGCACTGCGCACGCCACGCAAGCAATATTTGCCGGCGCTCCGTGAGGCCGTCGACGGGCTTGCCCGGACACCCGCGGGCCGGTTTTACATCGAGCGCGTCGACAAGGCTGCCCAGGAAACCGGCATCTATCACGGCACGCGGCGGCTTCACTGGAGTTCGCAGATCCGCCTGGCATCCGACCCGCCGGAAAAGGCGCTGATGCAGCGGCGCCAGAACTGGTTGCTGCGCGAACTCTTCCCGTTGATCGAAGCGGCGACGCGGGATTTGAGGATCATCTCTCCCTATTTCATCCCCGGCGTTGCCGGCACGCGAGAGCTTGCGGCCATCGTTTCGCGCGGAGCTCGGGTCGCGGTGCTGACCAACTCTCTCGCAGCGACCGATGTCGCAGCCGTTCACGGCGGTTACATCAAGTACCGCCGGAAGCTCATCCAGGCCGGCATCGCTCTCTTCGAATTGAAGGAGCAGGGCGACGTTGCCGAAGGGCACCGCATGACGTTGTTCGGGCGCCGCAATGCGAGCCTGCACAGCAAGGCTTTCGTGGTCGATGGCTTGAACGGGTTCGTCGGCTCGATGAACTTCGACCCCCGCTCCGCATCGCTCAATACGGAAATGGGTGTCGTCTTTGCCGATGCGGCTCTTGCCGGCGAGCTGGCCAGCATGTTCGAGGAGGAGACCTCGCCGTCGATCAGCTACCGGCTCGGGATGGACGGTTCACGGCTTGTCTGGCGTGATCGCGCCAACGGCTCCGAGCGGCTGTTGCGGCGCGAGCCGGATGCCAGCCTTGCCAGGCGGATGATTGCCAACCTGATCCGTATTCTGCCGATCGAGTCACAGCTCTAGGAAGGCGGCGCCGCCGATACACGATTTGCCGTTCGTTTACCGACGTCATCGAACCCTGTGTGAAATGCTCGGTCGCGGCGGCTTGCGGCGCGCATGTCGGCGAAAAAAGGTTCTATTGACAACCATGTGTGGAGGAGCGCCGAACTTCGCAGCAAAGGGGGCTTCGATTAAGCTTATCGAAGCTTCGCGACTTGAAGTGAAGGGTGTTGACACTCTATGTAGGGACAGAAGGCAAATCCCGTGATTCCCGGCTCGCAAAGGTTTTGCGAGCCCGATTGATGAAGGTTCGATATGAGAAATCCCGTTGATACCGCCCTGGCACTGGTGCCGATGGTTGTTGAACAGACCAACCGCGGTGAACGTTCCTACGATATCTTTTCGCGCCTTCTGAAGGAGCGCATCATCTTCGTCACCGGTCCGGTCGAAGATCAGATGGCGACGCTCGTCTGCGCCCAGCTCCTTTTCCTCGAGGCGGAAAACCCGAAGAAGGAAATTGCGCTCTACATCAATTCCCCGGGTGGCGTCGTCACCTCCGGTATGGCGATCTACGACACGATGCAGTTCATCAAGCCGGCGGTCTCGACGCTTTGCGTCGGCCAGGCGGCCTCGATGGGTTCGCTGCTCCTGGCGGCCGGCCACAAGGACATGCGCTTCGCCACGCCGAATGCGCGCATCATGGTTCATCAGCCCTCCGGCGGTTTCCAGGGCCAGGCTTCCGATATCGAACGCCATGCCCGCGACATCCTCAAGATGAAGCGCCGCCTCAACGAGGTCTATGTCAAGCATTGCGGCCGTACCTACGAGGAAGTCGAGCAGACGCTCGATCGCGACCATTTCATGAGCGCGGACGAAGCTCTGGAGTGGGGTATCGTCGACAAGGTACTGACCTCGCGCGAAGAGATCGAAGGCACCGAGCAGGCCTGATAACGCGCTTTTGTGTCGCGATAGATGTAATTGTGACACAATTGTAATGGCTCAAGGGCTTTATCGTCAGGGTAAAGCCGGTAATATGGACCGTTAATGCTATGTTGGATTCTGAGGGCATAGTGTTCGGATGAGTTGGGAGAGTCGTTGCAGCCGCATCGGGCATGGTCGCCCAGGTGCGGTAAGTACTCCCGGAAGCCCTGCGTGAGGATAGGCTACAGGGCGAATTGAGTGGTCCGCGATACTTCGCTTGAAGTGTCCGGCGTGCTGGAAGGAAGTGGAAATGAGCAAGGTCAGCGGAAGCAACGGCGGTGACTCGAAGAATACGCTTTATTGTTCGTTCTGCGGCAAAAGCCAGCACGAAGTCCGTAAGCTGATTGCCGGACCGACCGTCTTCATCTGCGATGAATGCGTCGAACTGTGCATGGACATCATTCGCGAAGAGAACAAGACCTCGATGGTCAAGTCCCGCGACGGTGTGCCGACCCCTCAGGAAATCATCAAGGTCCTCGACGAATACGTCATCGGCCAGCAGCAGGCGAAGCGCATCCTCTCGGTGGCCGTGCACAACCACTACAAGCGCCTGGCGCATGCCGCCAAGGGCAGCGACGTCGAACTGGCGAAGTCCAACATCATGCTCGTCGGCCCGACCGGCTGCGGCAAAACCTATCTCGCCCAGACGCTCGCCCGCATCATCGACGTGCCGTTTACCATGGCCGACGCCACGACGCTGACCGAAGCCGGTTACGTCGGTGAAGACGTCGAAAACATCATCCTCAAGCTGCTCCAGGCCGCCGACTACAACGTCGAGCGCGCGCAGCGCGGCATCGTCTACATCGACGAAGTCGACAAGATTTCCCGCAAGTCCGACAACCCGTCGATCACCCGCGATGTTTCGGGCGAGGGCGTGCAGCAGGCGCTGCTCAAGATCATGGAAGGCACTGTTGCTTCGGTTCCGCCACAGGGTGGTCGCAAGCATCCGCAGCAGGAATTCCTGCAGGTCGACACCACCAACATCCTGTTCATCTGCGGCGGCGCATTCGCCGGCCTCGACAAGATCATCTCCGCCCGTGGCGAGAAGACCTCGATCGGTTTCGGTGCGACGGTCCGCTCGCCGGAAGATCGCCGCGTCGGCGAGGTTCTGCGCGAACTCGAGCCGGAAGATCTGGTCAAGTTCGGTCTCATTCCGGAATTCATTGGCCGCCTGCCGGTTCTGGCGACGCTCGAAGATCTCGATGAAGATGCGCTG
This sequence comes from Ensifer sp. EB106-03-01-XG145, assembly GCF_058792075.1. Taxonomy (NCBI): domain Bacteria; kingdom Pseudomonadati; phylum Pseudomonadota; class Alphaproteobacteria; order Hyphomicrobiales; family Rhizobiaceae; genus Ensifer; species Ensifer sp. EB106-03-01-XG145. The sequence goes on from NZ_JBYTEC010000001.1 coordinate 1,326,180, forward strand.
ATCCAGATCCTGTCCGAGCCGAAGAACGCTCTGATCAAGCAGTATCAGCGCCTGTTCGAGATGGAAGACGTCGAGTTGACCTTCCACGAGGACGCGCTGCGCGAGATTGCCCGCCGGGCGATCGTGCGCAAGACCGGCGCCCGCGGCCTCCGTTCGATCATGGAGAAGATCCTGCTCGACACGATGTTCGAGCTGCCAACGCTCGAAGGCGTGCGCGAAGTGGTCATCTCCGACGAGGTGGTCAAGGGCGCGGCGCGGCCGCTCTACATCTACTCCGAGCGGTCGGACGAAAAGACCAACGTTTCGGCCTGATAACGCCGAATTATCGTTTGAGAAGCCCGCCTTGTGCGGGCTTTTTCATGTTCGCGCACTTAGCTGTTGAGACAAAGCCGCCCGAGCGCAGATTTCACAATTCGATTGTTGCTAAAGTGTCTCAAACAACGCAATGATGTGACGATTCAATGAAGGACCTTTATCGTTGCGCGTCCTTGAGCCTCGTTCTCCGTCGCAAGGCCCGCAACAGAAATGATGCGTAGTCAGAAGGACCCGGCCACGATTGGTGGGTGTCGCGTCCAGCCTTGAAATGGACGCGGTGGCACTCCACTTTGATGTGGAAAATATGACAACCGGGAGTGCCTGCGGGGCTCCCGGGAACGGGCCCGAAATCGGGACGGAAAGGAAATGACATGACGAACAAAACGTCACCGGCGACTGAAAGCGCGACCTACCCGGTCCTGCCGCTCCGCGACATCGTGGTCTTCCCGCACATGATCGTGCCGCTCTTCGTCGGCCGCGAAAAGTCGATCCGTGCGCTTGAGGAAGTCATGGGCACCGACAAGCAAATCATGCTTGCCACCCAGATCAACGCCACCGACGACGATCCGGAACCGTCCGCGATCTATGAAGTCGGCACCATCGCCAATGTCCTGCAATTGCTGAAGCTGCCCGACGGCACCGTCAAGGTGCTGGTCGAAGGCCGCGCGCGCGCCAAGATCGACGGCTACACGCCGCGCGACGAATTCTATGAGGCATCCGCGCATACGCTGAGCGAGCCGGAAGAAGATCCGGTCGAAATCGAAGCGCTGAGCCGCTCGGTCGTTTCCGAGTTCGAGAGCTATGTGAAGCTCAACAAGAAGATCTCCCCCGAGGTCGTCGGTGTCGCCAGCCAGATCGAAGACTATTCGAAGCTGGCCGATACGGTCGCCTCGCACCTGTCGATCAAGATCGTCGAGAAGCAGGAAATGCTGGAGACCACCAGCGTGAAGATGCGTCTGGAAAAGGCGCTCGGCTTCATGGAAGGTGAGATTTCCGTCCTGCAGGTCGAAAAGCGCATCCGCTCGCGCGTCAAGCGCCAGATGGAAAAGACCCAGCGCGAGTACTACCTCAACGAACAGATGAAGGCGATCCAGAAGGAACTCGGCGACGGCGAGGATGGCCGTGACGAGATGGCCGAGATCGAGGAGCGCATCGCCAAGACGAAGCTCTCCAAGGAAGCGCGCGAAAAGGCTGACGCTGAACTGAAGAAGCTGCGCCAGATGAGCCCGATGTCCGCGGAAGCGACCGTGGTTCGCAACTATCTGGATTGGCTGCTCGGTCTGCCCTGGGGCAAGAAGTCGAAGATCAAGACCGACCTGAACCATGCCGAAAACGTGCTCAACACGGATCATTTCGGTCTCGATAAGGTCAAGGAACGCATCGTCGAGTATCTCGCCGTGCAGGCGCGTTCGTCGAAGATCAAGGGCCCGATCCTGTGCCTCGTCGGCCCTCCGGGCGTCGGCAAGACCTCGCTCGCCAAGTCGATCGCCAAGGCGACCGGCCGCGAATATGTGCGCATGGCGCTCGGCGGCGTTCGTGACGAAGCCGAGATCCGCGGTCACCGCCGCACTTATATCGGCTCCATGCCGGGCAAGGTGGTGCAGTCGATGAAGAAGGCGAAGCGGTCCAACCCGCTGTTCCTGCTCGACGAAATCGACAAGATGGGCCAGGACTTCCGCGGCGATCCGTCGTCGGCTCTGCTCGAGGTGCTGGATCCGGAACAGAACTCGACCTTCATGGACCACTACCTGGAAGTCGAATACGACCTGTCCAACGTGATGTTCATCACCACGGCCAACACGCTGAACATTCCGGCGCCGTTGATGGACCGTATGGAAGTGATCCGCATCGCCGGCTACACCGAAGAGGAAAAGCTGGAGATCGCCAAGCGGCATCTGCTGCCGAAGGCGATCCGCGACCACGCGCTGCAGCCGAAGGAGTTCTCCGTGACTGACGGAGCCCTGATGGCGGTCATCCAGACCTACACGCGGGAAGCCGGTGTTCGTAACTTCGAGCGCGAATTGATGAAGCTCGCCCGCAAGGCGGTGACCGAGATCATCAAGGGCAAGACGAAGACGGTCGAAGTCACGGCGGACAACATCAACGACTACCTTGGTGTTCCGCGCTTCCGTCACGGCGAAGCCGAACGCGACGATCAGATCGGCGTGGTCACGGGTCTTGCCTGGACCGAGGTCGGCGGCGAACTGCTGACGATCGAAGGCGTCATGATGCCCGGCAAGGGCCGCATGACGGTCACCGGCAACCTGCGTGACGTGATGAAGGAATCGATTTCGGCGGCGGCGTCCTATGTCCGCTCGCGGGCGATCGATTTCGGCATCGAGCCTCCGATGTTCGACAAGAGCGACATCCACGTGCACGTGCCGGAAGGTGCGACGCCGAAGGATGGTCCGTCGGCCGGTGTCGCCATGGCAACCGCGATCGTGTCGATCATGACCGGCATCCCGATCTCCAAGGACGTCGCGATGACCGGCGAGATCACGCTGCGCGGCCGCGTGCTGCCGATCGGCGGTCTCAAGGAGAAGCTGCTGGCAGCGCTCCGGGGAGGCATCAAGAAGGTGCTGATCCCCGAAGAGAACGCGAAGGATCTCGCCGAGATCCCGGATAACGTGAAGAACGCGCTCGAAATCATCCCGGTTTCGCGGATGGGCGAGGTGCTTGTACACGCTCTGGCGCGCATGCCGGAACCGATCGAATGGGACCCGGCAAGGGAGCCGGCAACCGTCGCAGTGGTTGATTCGCAGGACGAAGCAGGCACCTCGATCGCCCACTAAAAAGTGCCGGTGAATGGGCGCCGCGACCTCACGCGGCGCCCATTTTGCAGAAAAATTGGGAAGACCGGCCTCTGGCCGGTCTTTTTTGTTGTAAAAGCGCCCTGCAAGCCTTGCATTCCAAGGGATTAGGCGCAATTGGGAAAGGCAAGACGCGGGCGATGCGCAAGCCGCCGCGGCTTAAAACACAGTCGTTTCGAACCAATCTGAAAGGGGTGGAAACATGAACAAAAATGAGCTCGTGTCTGCCGTTGCTGAGAAGGCCGGACTTTCCAAGACCGACGCATCTTCTGCAGTTGATGCAGTTTTCGAGACCATCCAGGGCGAGCTGAAGAGCGGCGGCGACATTCGCCTGGTCGGCTTCGGCAACTTCTCGGTTTCGCGCCGCGAAGCCTCGAAGGGCCGCAACCCGTCCACGGGTGCGGAAGTTGACATCCCGGCCCGCAACGTGCCGAAGTTCACGGCCGGCAAGGGCCTGAAGGACGCCGTCAACGGCTGATCAGATTTGCTTGGCGGCCGGACACGAGGCCGGCAGTCCAGGTATTCGAGGGTTCGGCGAAAGCCGGACCCTTTCGCATTCCGGGGGGCTGCCCTTGCGGCCTCCTGCCATTTGCTCTACGGCTTGCCCATTCTCAGGGCGGGGTGAAAATCCCCACCGGCGGTAAGGGCGCTGCAACATCATGCGGTGACCCAAGCCCGCGAGCGCCTTTCTCCTGAAGCGGGGAAGGGGTCAGCAGATCCGGTGCAATTCCGGAGCCGACGGTCATAGTCCGGATGAAAGAGAATGGTCGTCGGCACGAAGAGCAGGGCTGCCCGGCGTCGTGCCGTGCGCTCATGCGTCCTGATTTGTGTTTGTCCATTTCTCAGGATGCGTGACATGAATCAGACTTCCCTCGGTTTGTCCTCCTCGCGCGCCATGGCCGGTGCCGGCTTCATGGTGCTGGCCGGTATTGCCTTCGCCGGGCTCAATGTCGTTACCCAATGGCTGACGATGAAACTCGGCTTTCCCGCTGCCGCCACGGCCTTCTGGCAATATGCCTTCGCCCTTCTCTTTTCTTTGCCGTTCCTGCGGCGCGTCGGACTTTCGGCGATGCGCACCGATTACCCGTGGCGCCACGTCGTGCGCGTGGCCCTCGCGGCCTTCGGCGTCGGGGCCTGGGTCTCCAGCCTTGCGCATGTGCTGATCTGGCAGGCGATTGCCCTGGTGATGACCTCGCCGTTCTTCATCATCCTTGGCGCTCGCCTGTTTCTCGGCGAACGCGTCGGTCCGGCCCGCTGGACCGCGACCGCGGTCGGATTTGCCGGTGCGATGATCATTCTTGAACCCTGGTCGGACAGCTTCACCTGGGCAGCGCTGCTGCCGATCCTCTCCGCCTTGCTCTGGGGCGCCTCGTCGCTCATCACCAAGAGCCTGACGAGCAGCGAGCGTCCCGAAACCATCACCATCTGGCTGCTTGTCCTTTTGACCCCGATCAATGGCGCCATTGCGCTCACGGCCGGTTTCGCGGTGCCGCAGGGCATGGCGCTCGGCCTTCTCGTGCTCGCCGGGGTCATGACAGTGTTCGCGCAATATTTGCTGACGCTCGCCTATACGGTTGCCGACGCCGCCTATGTGCAGCCCTTCGATGATTTGAAGCTGCCGCTCAATGTCTTTGCCGGCTGGCTGGTCTTCGGTTACGCACCGACAGGCTATCTCTGGTTCGGTGCGGTCCTGATCCTTGGCGCGTCACTGTTCATCATGCGCAACGAGAGTCGGCGCGAACGGGAGGCTGTTGCAACCTGAACGGTGTAAAACCCGGCCGGTGTCATTCGGCTGTCATCGCAGTCGCGCAGAACCCCCATGTTTTCAGTATTCTCCATGGGGGATTTCAATGATCATTACTTCGCGCGTGACCGCGTTCGCGGCCGTCCTTCTTGCTTCGGTGGCATTTCCTGCGGCGGCTGAACCTGTATTCAATCGTATTGCGTCCTTTGCCGTTGCCGACAATCTGCCTGATGGTGACGCGCGCAAAGCGCCGACGTCCGCCGAGATCATCACGGCCAGCGAAGACGGCAATACGCTGATCTACTCCGACAGCCCGGGCGAGCGCGTCGGCCTGATCGACATCACCGATGCCAAGGCGCCGAAGGCAGCCGGCACAATCTCTTTCGACGGTGAGCCGACCTCCGTTACCGTTGCCGGCGCCAAGGCGCTCGTTGCGGTCAACACGCGCGAAAGCTTCGTCAAGCCTTCCGGTCTTCTGGCAATCATCGACCTGGCGTCGAAGAAGGTGGATGCGACCTGCGATCTCGGCGGTCAGCCGGACTCGGTTGCCGTCAACAAGGACCGTACGCTTGCGGCCATCGCCATTGAAAACGAGCGCGACGAGGAAGTGAACGACGGCAAGATCCCGCAGATGCCGGCCGGCGATCTGGTGATCCTGTCCTTGAAGGACGGCGTTGCCGATTGCGGCTCGCTGAAGCGCGTGACGCTGACGGGTCTTGCCGAAATCGCTGGCGAAGATCCGGAGCCGGAGTTCGTCTCCTTCAACGGCAAGGACGAGATTGCGCTGACGCTGCAGGAGAACAACCACATCGTCATCATCGACGGCAAGACTGCGACGGTGAAGACGCACTTCTCTGCTGGCACCGTCGACCTCAATGATATCGACATCAAGCGCAACGGCGCCATCGCCTTCAAGGACGAGCAGCCGGGCCGCAAGCGCGAGCCCGATGCGGTGAAGTGGCTCGACGATAACCGCATCGTCGTTGCCAACGAAGGTGACTACGAAGGCGGCTCGCGCGGCTTCACGATCTTCGACACCACCGGCAAGGTGCTCTACGAATCGGGCGCGAGCTTCGAGCATGCCGTTGCCGCGATCGGCCACTACCCGGAAAAGCGCTCGTCGGCCAAGGGCGCGGAGCCCGAGGGGCTGGAAGCGGCCAAGTTCGGCGACGACAACCTGTTCTTCCTGCTCGCCGAGCGCGCTTCCGTCGTCGGCGTCTACAAGGATACGGGTGCGGAGCCCGAACTGCTGCAACTGCTGCCGTCGGGCATCTCGCCGGAAGGCGCCGTCGCGATCCCGTCGCGCAATCTGCTTGCGACCGCCAATGAAGTCGACCTCGTCGAGGACGGCGGCGCGCGTTCGCATGTGATGATCTATGAGCGCGGCGAAGGCGAAGCTGCCTATCCGCAGATCCACTCCGCCGAGAAGGACGGGCTGCCGATCGGCTTCGGTGCACTCTCCGGTCTTGCTGCCGTCTCGGACAAGCCGGGCTTCCTGCGCGCCGTCAACGACTCGGTCTTCTCGTCGCAGCCGACGATCTTCACCATCGACGCCACCCAGAAGCCGGCGCTGATCACCGAGACGCTCGCCATCACCCGTGACGGCGCACCGGCTCAGAAGCTCGACATCGAAGGCATCGCCAATGACGGGGAAGGGGGCTTCTGGCTCGCATCGGAAGGCAATTCCGACAAGCTCTACAGCCACGCGCTCTTCCACGTGAACAAGAAGGGCGAGATCAAGAAGGAAATCGCTTTGCCTGAGGCGCTGCGCGCCGGCGAAACCCGCTTCGGCTTCGAAGGCATCACCGTTGTTGGCGAAGGCGACGACCAGACGCTGTGGATGGCTGTTCAGCGCGAATGGAAGGACGACGAGAAGGGCTTCGTCAAGCTCGTCTCCTACAAGCCGAAGAGCGAAGAGTGGGGTGCCGTGCGCTACCCCCTGGAAAAGGCCGGTGACGGCTGGGTCGGCCTGTCGGAAATCTCCGTTCATGGTGACTACGCCTACATCATCGAGCGCGACAACCTGATCGGCCAGGCAGCCAAGCTCAAGAAGATCTACCGCGTCGCGCTGACGGAACTGAAGCCGGCAGCACTTGGTGGCGAACTGCCTGTCGTCAAGAAGGAGGAGGTTCGTGACCTCATTCCCGACCTGAAGGCGCTCAACGGCTATGTCGTCGACAAGGTCGAGGGCTTCACAGTCGATGCAGCCGGCAATGGCTATGTCGTGACCGACAATGACGGTGTCGACGACTCCTCCGGCGAAACCCTGTTCTTCTCCATTGGCGCGATCAACGCGATGTAAGCGTTAACGCCCGGAGAAAACGGAAGAGGCCGGGACATGATGTCCCGGCCTCTTTCTGTTTCGGACTGGTAGGAAATAGCGACTAGCGGGCGACAGCGACCTGCGCCGCCTCTTCGGCCTCATCCTTGCGCTTGCGGATCTCGTCCGTCCTGTCGACCAGCTTGCCGACGATGCCGTAGAGGGCATCGAGTTCCTCGTCGTCGAGCGCCGAGAAAATCTCCTCGAGCAGTTGCTTGCGTGGATGCTCGGCGGCCTCAAGCACGACGCGGCCCGTTTCGGTAATCGAGACGATCTTGGCGCGCCGGTCCTCGGGATCGGGCTTGCGCATCACCAGGCGGTCGCGTTCCAGACCGTCGATGGCCTCGGTGACCGTGCGCGGCGCGAAGTTCAGCGCACAGGCGATATCGGTCGAGCGACAGGGACCGAGCTTGCTCAGGAAGAAGAGGAACTTGCTGCGTGCCAGCGACACGCCTTCTTCGGTCATCGATTCGTTCACCAGCCGGTGAACCCGGTGGTAGAGCTCGAACAGTCTATCGGAAACTTCAAATGTCTTCTTCATGATCGTCGCTGGAATTTCATGAGGTGCCATGTGAAATGGCAGTAACATTAGTGATAGTTACAATTGCCACCTTTGTCGACAGAAACCTCTGAGACTTCACGGTAAGCACTTGGAGGCAAAGAAACGGCCGCCGTTTCCGGCGGCCGTTTCTGTCGGTTTGTCAAGAATTTCGTGTCTCGAACCCGCCCGCGAAAAACCAAGCACGGCGTGCGTCGTGGTTATGCCGCCCGGCGTGTCGAGCCGGCCGACGGCGCGTAGCCGTAGGCCTGAGCCTCTTCCAGCGTGAAGCGGGCGATCAGCTCGCGCAGGCGGCCGGCTTCCTGGGCAAGCGTGGCGCTTGCGGCATTGGCTTCCTCGACCATGGCTGCGTTCTGCTGGGTCACCTGATCCATCTGGTTCACGGCGGTGTTGACCTCCGACAGTCCGGCGGACTGCTCCTGCGCCGAGATGGCGATCGCATCCATGTGCTGGTTGATCGTGACGATGAAGCCTTCGATGGTGCGGAGAGCCTCGCCGGTTTCGCGCACGAGCCGGACGCCGCTTTCGACTTCGACAGCGGAGTTGCGGATCAGGTCCTTGATCTCCTTGGCCGCATTGGCCGAGCGCTGGGCAAGCTCGCGGACTTCCTGAGCGACGACGGCGAAACCCTTGCCGGCATCGCCGGCGCGGGCTGCTTCGACGCCGGCGTTCAGCGCCAGAAGATTCGTCTGGAAGGCAATTTCGTCGATGACGCCGATGATGTTCGAGATCTGGCTCGACGAATGCTCGATCCGGCCCATGGCATCGACCGCGCCCGAGACGATGGCGCCGGACTTGCGGGCGCTTTCGTTTGCCTGGCCGGCGACGGCACGGGCCTCGTTGGTGCGCTTCGACGAATTGCCGACATTGACGGTGATCTGGTCGAGCGCAGCGGCCGTCTCTTCCAGTGAGGCTGCCTGCTGCTCGGTCCGACGCGACAGGTCGTCCGCACTCTGGCTGACTTCGCGCGCACCGCTGTCGATGCTGCCGGAGCTGGCCGAAACGGCGGCAAGCGTATCGGCCAGTTGGGCGACGGTCTGGTTCAGGTCGTGGCGGAGCTGCTCGAAGTCCGGTGCAAAAGGTTCGTCGAGCTGGAAGGCGAGATCGCCGGAGGCAAGCCGGCGCAGGCCGCCAGCAAGACCGGCCGTCGCTTCCTGGAGGCGGCGCTGTGCCGCAGTTTCGGCTTCCTCGGTCAGGCGCAGGCGATCGGCCTCGGCCCGGGCGCGCTGTGTCTGGGCATCCGCTTCGAGCTGCTGGTTGGTGATTGCCGCCTGACGGAAGACTTCGACGGCACGGGCCATCTCGCCGATTTCGTCCTTGCGGGCGCCGTAGGGGATGCTGCTGTCCGTGTCGCCTTCCGCAAGGCGCGCCATCGAACGGGTGATGATCTGGATCGGGCGGGCGATACCGCGCACGGCATAGAGAATGGCGCCGAGCACGATGATCGCCGCAACAGCGATGACGGCCATTTCGATCATGCGGATCTGGTCGTGCGTTGCCGAGCTTGCTGCAACCGCGGCGTCGGCGCCGGCGACGTTGAGCGCGCGTACTTCCTTGATCGCCTCGTCGACCTTCTGCTCGGTCTCCCGCATCTCGACCTTGAAGACGCTCTGCGCCTTCATGTTCTCGAGGTTGTTGGAGAGCTTGACCATGCCATCGGCGATGGAAAGGTAGGCCTGATAGGCAGCGCGTACCTTTTCCAGCGCGGCCTTGTCGGCGTCCGTTACCATCAGCGCCGCATAGTCGTCGGCGAGCTTGTTGAAGCCTTCGACGGTCTGGCCGATGACTTTTTCCGCGGCCTTCTTTTCGAAGGGCGTCAGCGAGATCAGGTGGCGCGCAAAGGCCATGCGCGTATCGGAAAGCTGGGTTTCGAGCGCGCGGGAAAGCGAGACACGCGGCAGCCAGGTGGTGGCGATCTCGTTGTTGCGCTCGTTCATCATCTTGATGCCGCCGAGCGACGAGACGGCTAGCGCCGCGACGATGACGGCGACCACGAGGAAGAGGGCAATGAGCGTGTGTGAAATCTTGAGTCGTGACATAGGTTTCCCCCGGAAGGACGGCCGTCCATAAAAGCTGTACTTGATGAAGTCGTTCCGGCTCTTGATCGTCATGACGGAGCGGATGCCGAAGCAGGAATCATTCCGGTGCCTGGATGCGCTGGGAGCGCAGCCGACGGAAACCTAGCGAACAAGATGTTACAAAAACCCTAATCGATTAAAGTGAGTATAATCTGATATTTGCAGGTACTCCGGCGGTGCTGTTGATCATTCGTTTTCGGCAGTCTCTGCGGAGATGTTCTGTATTAGTCTTGGCTTTACTTGGATGGTCTGAAGAATGCTCGTCTGCAGCCGACCAATCTCCCACGTGGATGAAGGGTCGCCACTGATTGACGGGCGCCGGCCTGCCGGGCCATGGTCGGCCATGCCCTTCCGCTTCGTCCATACCGCAGATCTTCATCTCGATTCGCCCCTCCGCAGCCTCGCCCTTAGAAACGCCGACCTCGCGGAGATCGTGCGCGGCGCGTCCAGGCGCGCCTTCGTCAAGATCGTCGATCTCTGCATTGCCGAAAAGGTCGATGCGCTGCTGATTGCAGGCGATCTCTATGATGGCAGCCAGACGTCGATGAACACGGCGCTGTTTCTCGGGCGGGAGTTGCGCCGGCTGGATGAGGCGGGGATCCGGACGTTCATCATCCGTGGCAACCACGATGCCCAGTCGCAAGTCACCAACGAGCTCACTTTGCCGCCTTCGGCGCATGTGTTCAAAGGCAGAGCGAAGGCCGTTCTTGCCAAGACCTTGGCAAGCGGGCGCGACGTCTATGTGCACGGGGTGAGTTTCGCCAGCCCGCACGCGCCGGAAAGCCTGCTGCCGGCCTTTCAGCCGCCGATGTCGGGCGCGCTCAACATCGGCATGCTGCACACGAGCCTTGCCGGTGCGGCCGGCCATGATCTCTACGCGCCCTGCAGCGCCGCCGACCTCGTGGCACATGGATTTGACTACTGGGCTCTCGGCCACATCCATCAACGCCAGATCCATGCAACGGGCCCCTTCGTCGTCATGCCCGGCATACCGCAGGGCCGCGACGTCAACGAAGCCGGTGTGAAGAGCGTGACGCTGGTGGCGATCGATGAGGACGGCCGGGCGGAGATTACCGAACTGCCGATCGGCATCGCCAGTTTCGAGCGCCTGCCAGTCGATATCACCGGCCTCTCCGAGTGGCGCGACGTGCTTGATGCGGTCAGGCAGGCGCTTGTGCGGATCTCTGTGGATACGCCGGCGGAAAATGTGATCCTGCGCGTAACGTTCACGGGGGCGACGCCGCTGGCCTGGCGCCTTCGCCGCGATACGGATTTGCTGCGCGCCGAGATCGACAACATCGCGGCCGGCATCGTCGGTTGCTGGATCGAGAAGCTGGAACTCGCCTGCGGCAATCCACTGGTGGAAAAAACGGGTGCGATGCTGGATCCTGTCGATGAGCTGGTGGCCCTCGTCGAGGCCGATGTGCTGCCGGCCCACGGGTTTCGCCAGGACGTCCGGGCAGCCGTGGAAGATCTGCTGCAACAATTGCCTCCTGAGATGCGCCAGGCGTTGGCACCCGATGAAGACGCGATCGAGCAGCTTGCCTTCGAGGCCAGCGCGTCGGGAGGCACGGAAGTGCTTGCCCATCTTCATGGCAGCGGTTCCGGCGAGGGCATCCACTGATGCGGCTCCGCGCGCTCGATCTCGTCCGCTATGGCAAATTCACCGATCGCCGCCTCGACTTCGGTGAGAGCGTGGCCGGCGTGCCCGATCTGCATATCGTCTACGGGCCGAACGAGGCGGGCAAGTCAACGATGTTCTCGGGCTTCCTCGATCTGCTCTTCGGGATCGAACACTCGAGCCCCTATGGGTTCCTGCATCCCTATCCGACAATGCGGGTCGGTGGCACCATCGAGGCGGCTGATCGGACGCACCGCGTGTTCCGGGTCAAACGCAAGTCGAACTCGCTGGTCGGCATCGACGACCAGCCTTTGCCCGACAATCTCTTCTCCGGTGTGCTGGGCGCGATCGATCGCGACACCTATCAGACAATGTTTTCGCTCGATGACGAGAGCATCGAGAAGGGCGGCGAGGCGATCCTGAAGAGCGAGGGAGAGCTTGGGTCGCTGTTGTTTTCCGCAAGCTCGGGACTGCCGGACAGTACGGCGATCCTTGCCGCCTTGCGCGGCCAGGCCGACGCCTTCTACCGGCCACAGGCGCGCAAGCATCAGCTTGCAGAGCTGAAGGCGCAGCTTGACGCCCTGAGGACGGAGCGAAATGCCCTCGACATCAACGCACGCGAATATGCGGCGCTGCGCAAGACGCTGGCGCAAGCACGCGACCGGCATGAGGAAGCGATCACACGTCGCGCCGAACTTCGGGTCGCGCAGTCTCGCTTGAAGGCGGAGATCGAGGCCCTGCCGCACTTTGGCCGGCTGCGTGCGCTTCGCATGGAACTGGCGAGCGCGCCGGTGCTGCCGGTCCCGCCGACCGAGTGGGCAACCGAGCTGCCGGCGCTTCGCCGCCAGGAAGCGGAGATCGAGGTCAGGCTTCGGCAGAACCAAAGCGAGATGCAGCACCGCCGCAATGCGTTGGAAGAGCTTCCGCTCGACAAAAAAGGGCTGTGCCTGGCCGAACGGCTGACGGCGCTGCAGGAGACGGCCCTCGATGCGCGCTATGTCACGGCCGCGCGCGATATGCCGTCGCGATTGGAAGAGTTGGCGAGAACGTCGACGGAGATCGTCGGTTGCCTGCTGCGGCTCGGTGAACCGGCAGACCGCGACCCTGCCGATCTGCTGCTGCCGGCAGGGGTCGGTGCGCGACTGCAGGATCTGGCGCGCCGACATTCTGCACTGGCCGAACGGCGCGCTTCGGCTCACCACGAAGTGCAAGCCGCGGTCGAGGAAAAACGGATCGCTGAATGTGAGCTGGTGCGGATTGATGGAGAAGGGGGGCTGGCGGACACCTCCGGTCTTTCGGGGCGACTGACGCTGCTGCGTCGCAGTGACTGCCTGCTTCGGAAACAGGCCGCGGCGCAATCTCTGGATCGGCTGGAAGCGGAACTTGCCGACAAGCTGCTGCAGCTGAAGCCTTTCGCTGGAAGCGCCGACGATCTGCTGGCGCTCAGCGTTCCAGCGCCCGGAGCGCTTGAGGCGTTGCGTAGGGCCGCAGCCACTTTGGAAGAGCGGCAAGCGCGCGTATCCGATCGCGTTGCCGGCGAGCAGGAGCTGCTTGTGGGCGAGGAGGCGCGGCTGGCCGCGCAGTCCGCCGTTGGCGGCACTCTGGACGATGTTTCGGCCGCGGCACTGCGTCGCCGTCGTGACGAGGCCTGGGAGCGGCACAAGGGCCGGCTTCTTCAGGAAACGGCTGTCGCTTTCGAAGAGGCGATGGGTAGGGATGACGAAGTTACCGCGCTGCGCCTCGCCGAAACGGCGCGGCTTGCCGATATGCGCGGCCTGTCTCTTTCGATCGCCGAGAGACGCGCCCGCCTTGCGGCGCTGCGCGAGCAGCAGCAGCGATGCAGCGAGGAGGTGGCGCTCCAGGCGCAGTCTCTGGAAGTCGTCGTCACGTCCTGCGGCTTGCCGAGCGTCACGGGCTTGCTCCAACTGGAAGCCTGGCTCGCTATCCGGAGTTCGGCGCTCGAACTTCGCGCGCAATTGCGCCCTGTCCGTCTGGAGTTCGACCGGGCGCATGCCGAGGAGGCCGAAGCGATTCGCGGGCTCAGCGACGAACTCGCCGGCATCGGCATGGAAGGAGGGCTGTCGGAGCGACTCGACGATCTCCTGCAGATCGCAGAGCGCGTCGTATCGCAGGCACAGACCTCAGCCGCCGCCCGCAACACAGCCCGCGAGGCGGCAAAGCGCAGCGCGACGGTTCTTGAAGGCCGACGCTCGACCCTTGATCTTGCTGAAACCGAAATGACTACCTGGCAGGAGCAGTGGAATACGCTTCTTGCCAAGAGCTGGCTTGCGGAACGCAGCGACCGGCTCGTGCCGGAGCAGATTGGCGCGATGCTTGCGGTCCTGCAGGACCTGGACAAGCTCGTACAGCGCAAGGCCGATCTCGAGTATCGTGTCGCCGGGATGCGCAAGGATCAGGCGGCATTCGAACGTGCCATCGCCGACCTCGCTGGCGGACCGCTGACAGACGATACGTTCACAACGTTTACGGCGCTCAAGGCGCGTGCCGCCGAGGCCCAGCGGCTTTCCGACCGCCGGGCGACATTCCTGTCGGAACTGGCCCGCTTGGACGACGAGCGACGCGCAATCTGTGCCGAACAAGAGCTCCACATGGCGCGCCGGCGCCTCGTCCTCGCGTTTTTCGACTGTGAAACGGTCGACGATGCCATGCAGCAGTTCGAAGCCGCGCGCGAACAGGAGCGCCTGCGCCAGCGAATCGCCGAACTGGAAGCGGATATCGCCTCCCGATTGGGCGTCGCCACCTGCGAGCAGGCCGAGGCGTTGCTCACGGAACTCGATGAGGCCGCGGTCCTGTTGGAATTGGCGCGGCTCGATGCGGCGCTTGAAGACAGCGACCGCGAAGTCAGCGAGTTGCACACGGATATGCGCGGCAAGGAGAAGGCACTCGTCGATGTCGAAGGCGGGGACACGGTTGCCGATCTCGATCAGAAGCGGCGAACGCTGCTGCTCGACATCGAGAACAGGGCGCTTGGCTATTTGCGGCTCCGGGCCGGCGTCATCGCAGCGGAGATGGCGCTCCGGCTTTTCCGCGAGCGGCATCGCAGCGCGATGATGCGCCGCGCCTCCGAAACCTTCAGCCGGATCAGTGGCGGAGAATATTCCGGCCTATCGGCGCAGTCCGACAAGGGGCAGGAGTTCCTGATCGCCAATGCCGCTGGTGGTGGATCGAAACTTGCCAAGGATCTCTCCAAGGGCACCCGATTCCAACTCTATCTGGCGCTCAGGATCGCCGGCTATCACGAAATCGCGGCAGCGCGCGAATCGCTGCCCTTTATCGCCGACGACATCATGGAGACCTTCGATGACGGGCGTGCTGGCCGCGCTTTCGAGCAAATGGCCGAAATGGCGCGCGTGGGCCAGGTGATCTACCTGACGCACCACGAACATCTTTGCGAGATCGCCCGCAGTGCCTGCCCGACTGTGACAATCCACAGGTTATGATAGGCTCGCGGGCGAGGTAGTGCCTGTTGGCGTGACGCGCTTTCGCTGAAAAGAAGCGCCGCAAACGAAAAACCCGGAGGAACGAGAGATGGACATCATACCCGGTGGGTCGAGACCTTCGACGCGCGCGCCGGCTGAGTATTTCACCGGTACGGTGCGGCAGGATCCGGTCATCGAGACCGCAGATCCGGCGCGGATCCGCGCCGTCAGCGTTACCTTCGAGCCGGGCGCCCGCACCGCCTGGCACACCCATCCACTCGGTCAGACATTGATCGTGACCGCCGGCCGCGGCCTCGCGCAAAGCTGGGGCGGCCCGGTGCGCGAGATTCGTGTCGGCGACGTGGTCTGGTTCCCGCCGGGCGAAAAACACTGGCACGGTGCCGCACCCGATACCGCAATGGTTCATCTTGCGATTCAGGAAGCGCTCGACGGCAAGGCTGTGGATTGGCTGGAGCATGTGACCGACGAACAGTATCGCGGGGCGTAGAGCCACGCGACAGAATCAGCTGACCGACAGGAACGGCCGGTCACGTCGATGGTGGGGAGTGCATGGCTGACGGCGGCTGTCAGGCACAGCCGCTTCTGTCCCCGACAGGCGCCGCTCAACATCAGCGCTATCGTGGCACAGATAGGCGTCGCCGGAGCGAACGCATTCTCGGCCTATGAACAGTCACGAACGCAACAAGGTTCTAACGCCGCGAGGTCGCTATCTTATGCGATGAATTGGGAGGAGAAGGAAAATGGTGGGCGATGAGAGACTCGAACTCCCGACATCCTCGGTGTAAACGAGGCGCTCTACCAACTGAGCTAATCGCCCTTCAGCGTTTGGACCGGATCAGTCCGCCGCGTCGGTGGCCGTGATCTAGGCGTAACCGAAAAAAACCGCAAGAGCATTTGTATCGTTTTTATGATTTTTTTTGTCTTGGATCGCGCGATGCCCTGAATTGCCGGGGTTCCTGGTTGTGGACAAGAAAGCGTGTCTTTGGCCGTCACCCGTGGCAGGGGAGGGCGAGAGATAAAGATTTGCCGTTCGGGATCACTGCACGGGATGGAAGAGGCGATCGGAGTGGGCATGTGGCTGCGTCGTGTGCATGATCCGGCCTCCTGAACTTTGTCGTCACTTTGTCCTGTGGATCTATTTTCATTCCGTCACGGATTTGTCTTCAAACACGCTTGACACCCAAATGCGAACCGCTTAGTTAGCCGCTCATCGAACGGGCAAGCCCGCTCGGTGTTGGGGCGGAAACGCTCCAACCAAGTCAAGATGATGCGGGTGTAGCTCAGTCGGTTAGAGTGCCGGCCTGTCACGCCGGAGGTCGCGGGTTCGAGCCCCGTCA
The DNA here is from genome assembly GCF_058792075.1 of Ensifer sp. EB106-03-01-XG145. Taxonomy (NCBI): domain Bacteria; kingdom Pseudomonadati; phylum Pseudomonadota; class Alphaproteobacteria; order Hyphomicrobiales; family Rhizobiaceae; genus Ensifer; species Ensifer sp. EB106-03-01-XG145. The sequence continues at coordinate 1,342,425 of NZ_JBYTEC010000001.1, forward strand.
CTCGCGCCACTCTTGATCTGGAATTGCCTAGGCATTCTCAGGAAGCGCCGATGGTGGTAATAATGATCGTTCGCGGTCATCATGCGCGGGTGTAGCTCAGTCGGTTAGAGTGCCGGCCTGTCACGCCGGAGGTCGCGGGTTCGAGCCCCGTCACTCGCGCCATTTCTTCTTCTTACACTCCTCCTGTTTTTGCGTGCGCTAGCCCTGATTTGTGCACTGCGGCAATCTGTCTCTCCTTGCCGCTGTTTACGGTAAAGTCGGTCACGGCTTGCGATTCCGAGCTTTGTCGTCTCCACCCATTCGATCCTGTGTCGCGAACCGGTTTAATTGACCCTTGAAGGCTTGCGCACGGGCGCGGGCTGCGCTAACCACTCTGGCGTTGCAACATATTTTTCGGCCTGCGAGATCTGTTGTTCTGGCGCTCTCCCATGCGCCCTCCCGCAGGCAGGGACGGATAACAATGACTGAACTTCTCGGTTCCTACGTTCCGATCGCGATTTTCATTGGAATCGCATTGGTGATCGGTGTGGCGCTTCTGATTGCTCCCTTCGCCGTCGCCTTCAAGGCTCCTGATTCGGAAAAACTGTCGGCCTACGAGTGCGGCTTCAATGCGTTCGATGACGCCCGCATGAAGTTCGACATCCGCTTCTATCTCGTGTCGATCCTCTTCATCATCTTCGACCTCGAAGTGGCCTTCCTCTTCCCCTGGGCGGTCTCGTTCCATGAGCTGGGCTGGTTCGGCTTCTGGTCGATGATGGTCTTCCTCGGCGTGCTGACGATCGGCTTTATCTATGAATGGAAGAAGGGAGCGCTGGAATGGAACTAGCAGCATCCGGCACTACGCTCGTTGCGCCCAAGCCGAAGGGGATCATCGATCCCTCCACCGGCAAGCCGATCGGCAGCAATGATGCATTCTTCGGCGAGATCAACAATGAACTCGCCGACAAGGGTTTTCTCGTCACCTCGACGGATGAGCTCATCAACTGGGCCCGTACCGGCTCGCTGATGTGGATGACCTTCGGTCTCGCCTGCTGCGCGGTCGAGATGATGCAGATGTCGATGCCGCGTTATGATGCCGAGCGTTTCGGTTTCGCGCCGCGCGCCTCACCGCGTCAGTCCGACGTCATGATCGTCGCCGGTACGCTGACCAACAAGATGGCGCCTGCGCTCCGCAAGGTCTACGACCAGATGCCGGAGCCGCGCTACGTCATCTCGATGGGCTCCTGCGCCAATGGCGGCGGCTACTACCATTATTCCTATTCGGTTGTTCGCGGCTGCGACCGCGTCGTTCCCGTCGACATCTATGTGCCAGGCTGTCCTCCCACGGCAGAAGCGCTGCTTTACGGCGTGCTTTTGCTGCAGAAGAAGATTCGCCGGACCGGCACGATCGAGCGCTAAGGCAGGGGGTCTTTGATATGAGTGAAGCCCTGAACGAGCTTGCGTCCTACCTGCGCGAAACACGCGGTGCGCTGATCTCCGACGCGTCGCTGAACTATGGCGAACTGACGCTGACGACGACGTCTGCGAACCTCATCGCGCTGCTCACCTTCCTGCGCGATGACGTGCACTGCGCTTTCATCAACTTCGTTGACGTCTGCGGCGTCGACTGGCCGCAGCGTCCCGACCGTTTCGATGTCGTCTATCACCTGCTGTCGCCGCGCCAGAACCTGCGCGTGCGCATCAAGGTCCAGACCGGCGAGAACGAGCCTGTGCCGTCGGCGACGCCGGTCTATCCCGGCGCCGACTGGTTCGAACGTGAAGCCTACGACATGTACGGCATCCTGTTCACCGGCCATCCGGACCTGCGCCGCATCCTGACGGACTACGGTTTCGAAGGACATCCGCTGCGCAAGGACTTTCCGGTCACCGGTTTTGTCGAGGTCCGTTACGACGACGAAGCCAAGCGCGTCGTCTACGAACCCGTCGAGCTGAAGCAGGAATTCCGCAACTTCGACTTCCTCTCTCCCTGGGAAGGTACGGATTACGTCCTGCCCGGCGACGAGAAGGCGAAGGCACGGTGAGACTAAATGGCCCGCGGTAGCCGTTGAACGGCTGCCGTCCGGCCTGGAGCAATCGGTATGACCGAACATAACGTCCGCAATTTCAACATCAACTTTGGCCCGCAGCATCCAGCGGCGCACGGCGTTCTTCGTCTGGTGCTCGAGCTTGATGGCGAGATCGTCGAGCGCGTCGATCCGCATATCGGCCTGCTGCATCGCGGCACCGAGAAGCTGATCGAGACCAAGACCTATCTGCAGGCCGTGCCCTATTTCGACCGCCTCGACTACGTGGCGCCGATGAACCAGGAGCACGCCTTTGCGCTGGCGATCGAGAAGCTGACGGCCACGGAAGTGCCGATCCGCGGCCAGCTCATCCGCGTCCTCTACTCGGAAATCGGCCGCATCCTCTCGCACCTGCTGAACGTGACCACGCAGGCCATGGACGTCGGTGCGTTGACGCCGCCGCTCTGGGGTTTCGAAGAGCGCGAAAAGCTGATGGTGTTCTATGAGCGTGCCTGCGGCGCGCGCATGCACTCGGCCTATTTCCGTCCGGGCGGCGTCCACCAGGACCTGCCGCACGAGCTGGTCGAAGACATCGGCAAGTGGATCGATCCGTTCCTGAAGACCGTCGACGACATCGACGAGCTCCTGACGGGCAACCGCATCTTCAAGCAGCGCAACGTCGATATCGGCGTCGTCAAACTCGATGACGCCTGGGCCTGGGGATTCTCGGGCGTGATGGTGCGTGGCTCGGGTGCTGCCTGGGACCTGCGCCGCTCGCAGCCCTACGAATGCTATTCCGACATGGAATTCGACATTCCGATCGGCAAGAACGGCGACTGCTTCGACCGCTACCTGATCCGCATGATCGAAATGCGCCAGTCGGCGCGCATCATGCGCCAGTGCGTCGATCGCCTGCTCGGCGATGCCAAAGTCGGCCCGGTTTCGTCGCTCGACGGCAAGATCGTTCCGCCGAAGCGCGGCGAGATGAAGCGCTCGATGGAAGCGCTGATCCACCACTTCAAGCTCTACACCGAAGGCTATCACGTGCCGGCCGGCGAAGTTTACGCCGCCGTCGAAGCGCCGAAGGGCGAGTTCGGCGTCTACCTCGTCTCCGACGGCACCAACAAGCCCTATCGCTGCAAGATCCGTGCGCCGGGTTACGCGCATCTCCAGGCGATGGATTTCCTCTGTCGGGGACACCAGCTTGCCGACGTTTCGGCCGTGCTGGGCTCCCTCGATATCGTGTTCGGTGAGGTGGACCGCTGATGCGTCTCGTGCCCCTGGCCACGCTTGCTCTTTTCGCGTTTGCATCGACCGCTTCCGCACAGGAATCGGTCGATAGCGGCGCGACGTCGGGCGGCATGCGCGGGGGCTCGATGGCCGACCTTGTGGCCAAGGGCTACGAGATCAAGGCCGCGGTCGCCAATGGCACGCGCTACATCGTATTTTTGCAGAAAGACCAGTCAGCCTATGCCTGCGAATTCGTCTCGGTGACGAAATCGCGGTGCGGTTCGATTAACTGATAAGGTGTCCACTAGAATGTCCGTTCGTCGACTAGCCGAAGACACCGTCCAGCCAGCGAGCTTTGCCTTCAGCAAGGAGAACGCCGCCTGGGCGAAGGAAACGATCAAGAAATACCCCAAGGGTCGTGAGCAGTCTGCCGTCATCCCGTTGTTGATGCGCGCTCAGGACCAGGACGGCTGGGTCACGAAGGCCGCCATCGAGTCGATCGCCGACATGCTCGGCATGGCCTATATCCGCGCGCTCGAAGTCGCGACCTTCTACACCCAGTTCCAGCTGAAGCCGGTCGGTACGCGTGCGCACGTTCAGGTTTGCGGCACGACGCCGTGCATGCTGCGTGGCGCCGAAGACCTGATCAAGGTCTGCAAGAGTAAGATCGCCCACGATCCCTTCACCCTCAATGAGAGCGGCACGCTCTCCTGGGAAGAAGTCGAATGTCAGGGCGCCTGCGTCAACGCGCCGATGGTCATGATCTTCAAGGATACCTTCGAAGACCTGACGCCCGAGCAACTCGAGCAGATCATCGACCGTTTCGAAGCAGGCAAGGGTGCCGAAGTCACCCCCGGTCCGCAGATCGACCGTATCTATTCCGCACCGGAAGGCGGTCTGACGTCGCTGATGTTGGCTGATCTGGCTCCGGCCAAGGCGGCGACCAGCGCCAAGAAGGTCAGCGACGCGCCGGCCGTCTCCGTGCCGCCGTCCAACGCCGGCCGTGTCAAGACGGCTGCCAGCGAGACCAATGCTTCCCTGAAGACGCCGGCGACGGCAAAGGCCGAGGCTGCCGCCAACGCCAAGGTCGAAGGCGACACCGTCGACAAGTCGAAGCCGGTCAAGGCTGCAGCCGTTGCCGGCAAACCGTCGCTTGAGGACAAGAACCGCCCGGCCGGCATCGAAAAACCGGCTGCCGTCGACGACCTCAAGCTGATCTCGGGCGTCGGTCCGAAGATCGAGGGCACGCTGAACGAACTGGGCATCTACACCTACGCGCAAGTTGCTTCGTGGAAGAAGGCGGAGCGCGAGTGGGTCGACGGATACCTGAATTTCAAGGGCCGCATCGAACGCGACGACTGGGTCAAGCAGGCCAAGGCGCTCGCCAAGGGCGGCGAAGCCGAATACATCAAGGTCTTCGGCAAGAAGCCGCGGTAAAGAGGTGAATTATGCTCAGAGATGAAGACCGCATCTTTACCAACATCTACGGCCTCAAGGACAAGTCCCTGAAGGGCGCCATGGCGCGCGGCCACTGGGACGGCACCAAGCAGCTGCTCGAAAAGGGCCGTGACTGGATCGTGAACGAAGTGAAGGCCTCCGGCCTTCGCGGTCGTGGCGGCGCCGGCTTCCCCACCGGCCTCAAGTGGTCCTTCATGCCGAAGGAAAGCGACGGCCGTCCGCACTATCTCGTCGTCAACGCCGACGAGTCGGAGCCCGGCACCTGCAAGGACCGTGACATCATGCGTCACGATCCGCACACGCTCATCGAAGGCTGCGTCATCGCCAGCTTCGCCATGGGTGCGCATGTCGCCTATATCTACGTGCGCGGCGAGTTCATCCGCGAGCGCGAGGCGCTGCAGGCCGCTATCGACGAGTGCTACGCCTACGGCCTGCTTGGCAAGAACAACAAGCTCGGCTACGACATCGACATCTACGTGCACCATGGTGCCGGCGCCTACATCTGTGGCGAAGAGACGGCCCTGCTCGAAAGCCTCGAAGGCAAGAAGGGCCAGCCGCGCCTGAAGCCGCCGTTCCCGGCCAATATGGGCCTCTACGGCTGCCCGACGACGGTCAACAACGTCGAGTCGATCGCCGTCACCCCGACCATCCTGCGCCGCGGCGCCGGCTGGTACACGAGCTTCGGCCGGCCGAACAACCACGGCACCAAGCTCTATTCGGTTTCCGGCCACGTCAATCGTCCGTGCACGGTCGAAGACGCGATGTCGATCCCGTTCCATGAGCTGATCGAAAAGCACTGTGGCGGCATTCGTGGCGGCTGGGACAACCTGCTCGCCGTCATCCCCGGCGGTTCGTCCGTTCCCTGCGTGCCCGGCGCGCAGATGAAGGACGCGATCATGGATTTCGACGGGCTGCGCGAAGTCGGTTCCAGCCTTGGAACCGCCGCCGTCATCGTGATGGACAGGTCGACAGATATCATCAAGGCGATCTGGCGTCTCTCGGCCTTCTACAAGCACGAGAGCTGCGGCCAGTGCACGCCGTGCCGCGAAGGTACCGGCTGGATGATGCGTGTCATGGAACGCATGGTTCAGGGTCGCGCCCAGAAGCGCGAGATCGACATGCTGTTCGACGTCACCAAGCAGGTGGAAGGCCACACGATCTGCGCGCTTGGCGACGCAGCCGCCTGGCCGATCCAGGGTCTGATCAAGCATTTCCGTCCGGAAATGGAAAAGCGCATCGACGAATACACGCGCAATGCCTCGTCGCACGGCGCGGTTCTGGAAGCGGCGGAGTAACAGGCGATGGCCGGTGCACGCGAGGAGGGACAGATGAAAGGGCAGGCCGAAACAGGCATTCCATTCGCGCGTCCGCTCGGCGGTGATCCGGCCGATCCGTTCGGCATGGCCGAATGGATGAAGGGCCTGCCGCAGGTGTCGCTGCACCCGCTGATGGTTCACCCGGCTGCCGCTGTGGCGGCGGTAACAGCCATCGGTTTCGGTCTGACCAGCCACTTTGCTGGCGCGATGTTCGGCGCGATGCAGGGTGCGGTCGAGGCGGCTCAGAAGCGGGTGGAGCCGGCAGAGCAGGACGTAACCACCGTTGTCGCCGATACGGCGCTCCCGGCAGAAGCAGAAGCGAAAACGGTCGTGAAGCCCGCCGCTTCGCCAAATCGTGTTGCGGCAAAACCGGCCGTTGAGAAGGTCGCGGTCGAGAAGCCGGTCAAGGTTCGCGCGGCGCGCGCCAAGGCGCAAGCTGCTGACGACCTCAAGCGGATTTCCGGTATTGGCCCGAAGCTGGAGCAGGTGCTCAACGCGAAGGGCATTCGCGGTTTTGCCGATATCGCCGGCTGGAGCGAGGCGGACGTTGCCCGCTTTGACGACGAACTCGGTTTCGGCGGCCGCATCAAGCGGGACGATTGGGTTGGACAGGCCAAGGCGCTGAAGGGCGCGTGAGACAATAGGGGCGGGGACCTGAGACGGTCATCGCCCGCAAGCAGCAAGGCTGTGTTGGAATTGTCCGTCGCCGGAAGGCCGATGGACGGAAGACAGGATTGAGTACGAAGATGGCAAAGCTGAAAGTCGACGGAAAAGAGATCGAGGTACCGGATCATTTCACGCTGCTTCAGGCGTGCGAAGAGGCCGGAGCCGAGGTTCCGCGCTTCTGTTTCCATGAGCGGCTGTCGGTCGCCGGCAACTGCCGCATGTGTCTTATCGAAGTGAAGGGAGGGCCGCCAAAGCCCGCCGCTTCCTGCGCCATGGGCGTGCGCGACCTCCGTCCGGGCCCGAACGGCGAGACGCCGGAAGTCTTCACGACCACGCCGATGGTCAAGAAGGCCCGCGAAGGCGTGATGGAATTCCTGCTGATCAACCACCCGCTCGACTGCCCGATCTGCGACCAGGGCGGCGAATGCGACCTGCAGGACCAGGCGATGGCCTTCGGTATCGACAGCTCGCGTTATCAGGAAAACAAGCGCGCCGTCGAAGACAAGTATATCGGCCCGCTGGTCAAGACCGTGATGAACCGCTGCATTCACTGCACGCGTTGCGTCCGTTTCACGACCGAAGTCGCCGGTATTGCCGAGCTTGGCCTGATTGGCCGCGGCGAAGACGCCGAGATCACCACCTATCTCGAGCAGGCGATGACGTCCGAACTGCAGGGCAACGTCGTTGACCTCTGCCCGGTCGGCGCGCTGACCTCGAAGCCATTTGCCTTCACTGCTCGTCCGTGGGAGCTGAACAAGACCGAATCCATCGACGTGATGGATGCACTCGGTTCTGCGATCCGCGTCGACACCCGCGGTCGCGAAGTCATGCGCATCATGCCGCGCGTCAATGAGGACATCAACGAAGAGTGGATCTCCGACAAGAGCCGCTTCATCTGGGACGGCCTGAAGACGCAGCGTCTCGATCGTCCCTATGTCAAGAAGGACGGCCGACTGCAGCCGGCGACCTGGGGCGAAGCCTTCCAGGCGGTCAAGGCTGCCGTTGCCAAGACCTCCGGCGACAAGATCGGCGCCATCGCCGGCGACCTCGCTTCGGTCGAAGAAATGTACGCGCTGAAGCAGTTGATCGCAGCACTCGGCTCCGAGAGCGTCGATTGCCGCCAGGACGGCGCCGCACTCGACCCGTCGCTTGGCCGCGCCAGCTACCTTTTCAACCCGACCATCGCCGGCATCGAAAGCGCTGATGCGCTGCTGATCATCGGCTCCAACCCGCGCTTCGAGGCTTCGGTCCTCAACGCCCGTATCCGCAAGCGCTACCGCATGGGCAACTTCCCGATCGCCGTGATCGGGGAGCCCGGCGAGCTGCGCTACGAATACGAATATCTCGGCGCCGGCACCGAAACGCTCGCCGAACTCGTCTCCGGCAAGGGCAAGTTTGCCGCGACGCTCAAGAAGGCGCAGCGCCCGATGATTCTCATCGGCCAGGGCGCGATTGCAGGGGAGGGCGGCGCTGCCGTTCTTGCTGCCGCCGCCAAGCTCGCGGGCGCCGTCGGTGCGGTCACTGCCGAGTGGAACGGCTTTGCCGTTCTGCACACGGCTGCTTCCCGCGTCGGTGGTCTCGACCTCGGCTTCGTACCGGGTGCGAACGGCAAGACGGCGGCCGAAATGGTTACCGCTTCCGACGTTCTCTTCCTGCTCGGCGCCGATGAGATCGACCTTGCCGGTCGCAAGTCCGGCTTCACCGTCTATATCGGTTCGCACGGCGACAACGGCGCGCATGCCGCCGACGTCATCCTGCCGGGTGCGACCTACACCGAAAAGTCCGGCACCTGGGTCAACACGGAAGGTCGCGTTCAGGTCGGCAATCGCGCCGGCTTCGCACCGGGTGATGCGCGTGAGGACTGGGCGATCATTCGCGCACTCTCCGACGTTCTCGGCAAGAAGCTGCCCTTTGATTCGCTTGGCGAATTGCGCTCGAAGCTCTATGCGGCTCACCCGCATTTCGCGGATGTCGACGCGATCGCGACCGGCAACGGCGACGAAATTGCCGCACTCGGCCAAAAAGCCGGTGAGATGGGCAAATCCGTGTTTGCGTCTCCGGTCAAAGACTTCTATTTGACGAACCCGATAGCGCGCGCATCCGCCGTCATGGCCGAATGCTCGGCTTTGGCACGCAACAACTTCAAAGCTGCGGCGGAATGAGCGCGAGGGAATAGAGTATCATGGACGCTTTCGTTTCGACCTATGTTTGGCCCACGATCATCATGGTCGCCCAGTCGCTGCTGCTCCTGGTCGCGCTGCTGCTTTTTATCGCCTACGTTCTGCTCGCCGACCGTAAGATCTGGGCTGCAGTTCAACTCCGCCGTGGTCCGAATGTGGTAGGCCCGTGGGGACTTTTCCAGTCCTTCGCCGACCTTTTGAAGTTCGTCTTCAAGGAGCCGGTAATTCCGGCTGGCGCCAACAAGGCGATCTTCCTGCTCGCCCCGCTCGTCTCCGTCACGCTGGCGCTTGCCGCCTGGGCGGTGATCCCGCTCAACGCCGGCTGGGTCATCGCGAACGTTAACGTCGGCATCCTCTTCGTCTTCGCCATATCTTCTCTTGAAGTTTATGGCATCATCATGGGCGGCTGGGCGTCGAATTCCAAATATCCCTTCCTCGGCGCGCTCCGCTCCGCGGCACAGATGGTCTCCTACGAAGTCTCTATCGGCTTCGTCATCGTTACCGTCCTGCTCTGCGTCGGCTCGCTGAACCTGACGGACATCGTCAACGCGCAGTCGACCGGCATCGGCACGAACCTCGGCTTGCCGGCGTCGTTCCTCGACTGGCACTGGCTGGCGCTGTTCCCGATGTTCATCGTGTTCTTCATATCGGCGCTGGCCGAAACGAACCGCCCGCCCTTTGACCTGCCCGAAGCCGAATCCGAACTCGTCGCCGGCTTCATGGTCGAATACGGCTCGACCCCGTACATGATGTTCATGCTCGGCGAATATGCCGCCATCTGCCTGATGTGCGCGCTGACGACGATCCTGTTCCTCGGCGGTTGGCTGCCCCCGGTTGACGTCTGGTTCTTGAATTGGGTTCCCGGCATCATCTGGTTCGTTCTGAAGGCATCCTTCGTGTTCTTCATGTTCGCAATGGTGAAGGCTTTCGTTCCGCGTTACCGCTACGACCAACTGATGCGTCTCGGCTGGAAGGTCTTCCTGCCGATCTCTCTTGCAATGGTCGTGATCACTGCATTCGTTCTCAAGCTGACGGGAGCCGCATGACGATGGCTCACGCTTGGCAGCATACCGCCGGTCGCTCCCAGGCCGGCAACTCTGGAGGTAAATGATGGCCGGTCTTTCGCAAGCCGTCAGCTCGCTGTTCCTGAAGGAATTCGTCGGCGCGTTCTTTCTGTCGATGCGCTATTTCTTCAAGCCGAAGGCGACGTTGAACTACCCCTTTGAAAAGGGGCCGGTCAGCCCGCGCTTCCGTGGCGAGCATGCGCTGCGCCGTTACCCGAATGGTGAAGAGCGTTGCATCGCCTGCAAGCTCTGCGAGGCGATCTGTCCTGCACAGGCTATCACCATCGAAGCCGGTCCGCGCCGCAACGACGGCACTCGCCGTACGGTGCGCTACGACATCGACATGGTGAAGTGCATCTATTGCGGTTTCTGCCAGGAAGCCTGTCCGGTTGATGCCATCGTCGAGGGCCCGAACTTCGAGTTCGCCACCGAGACGCGCGAAGAGCTTTACTACGACAAGGACAAGCTCCTCGCCAACGGCGACCGTTGGGAGCGCGAAATCGCCCGCAACATCGCAATGGACTCGCCCTATCGCTGAGGCCAGAGCGTAGCGCCGCCCCGGGGAGGGCGGTGCATGTGACATAGGTTTGGGCAACGGCCGGACGCGTGTCCGGCTTTGCCTGTGGAGTGGGGCCTGAAGCGCCTCACGCCGTGCAAGACGAAGAAGGCACCGATCATGGGTCTGCAGGTTCTTTTTTTCTATCTCTTTGCCTTCATCGCGGTGGCGTCGGCATTTATGGTCATTGCGGCCAGGAACCCGGTTTATTCGGTTCTGTTCCTGATCCTGACCTTCTTTAACTCGGCAGGCCTGTTCCTGCTGACCGGCGCCGAGTTCCTGGCGATGATCCTGCTGGTCGTCTATGTCGGTGCGGTCGCGGTGTTGTTTCTGTTCGTCGTCATGATGCTCGACATCGACTTCGCGGAATTGCGGGCGGGCGTGCTCGAATACGCGCCGATCGGCGCGCTGATCGGCCTGATCCTGGCTGCCGAGCTTATCATCGTGGTCGGCGGCGCAACGTTCTCGCCTGAGATCGCCAAGGCGATTTCGATGCCGATCCCGGCCGTCACCGAGCGGACGAACACGGCAGCCCTCGGCGACGTGCTCTATACCCACTACGTCTACTTCTTCCAGATCGCCGGCCTTGTGCTGCTCGTCGCCATGATCGGCGCCATCGTGCTGACCCTGCGCCACCGCGAAAACATCAAGCGCCAGAATATCCCGCAGCAGGTTGCCCGTACGCCCGAGACCGCCGTCGAAGTGGTCACGGTCAAGCCGGGCCAGGGCATCTAAGTCGGACGCGAGATCGAGGAACATAAAATGGAAATCGGAATTTCCCACTATCTCACCGTCAGCGCCATCCTGTTCACGCTGGGCGTCTTCGGCATCTTCCTGAACCGGAAGAACGTCATCGTTATCCTGATGTCGGTCGAACTCATTCTTCTCGCGGTCAACATCAACATGGTCGCCTTCTCGGCGTTCCTGAATGACATCACTGGCCAGGTCTTTGCCCTGTTCATCCTGACCGTCGCGGCTGCGGAAGCGGCTATCGGACTTGCAATTCTCGTCGTCTTCTACCGCAACCGCGGCTCGATCGCTGTTGAAGACGTCAACATGATGAAGGGCTGATTGGGCTATGGATACCATCATCAAGGCTATCGTCTTCCTGCCTTTGATCGGCTTTCTGATCGCCGGCCTCTTCGGTACTTCGATCGGCGCCAAGGCATCGGAATATGTGACAAGCGGTCTGATGATCATCGCCGCTGCGCTGTCCTGGTACGTCTTCTTCGACGTCGCCTTGGGCCACCAGGAGATGATCAAGGTTTCGGTGCTGCGCTGGATCCAATCCGGCAGCTTCGATGTCGAATGGGCGTTCCGCGTCGATACGCTGACATCGGTCATGTTCGTCGTCGTCAACACGGTGTCGACGCTCGTGCATGTCTATTCGATCGGATACATGCACCACGATCCGCATCGTCCGCGCTTCTTTGCCTATCTGTCGCTCTTCACCTTCGCGATGCTGATGCTCATCACGTCGGACAATCTGGTGCAGATGTTCTTCGGCTGGGAAGGTGTGGGTCTCGCGTCCTACCTGCTCATCGGCTTCTGGTACAAGAAGCCGTCGGCGAATGCTGCCGCGATGAAGGCCTTCATCGTCAACCGCGTCGGCGACTTCGGCTTCTCGCTCGGCATCTTCCTCGTCTTCGTGCTGTTCGGCTCGGTCAACTTCGAGACGATCTTCGCCGCCGCCCAGACCTACCTGCCGGCCGAAGGCGCTGCAGCAGGGGAGGCGGTTGTCACCCTGTTCGGCATGCACCTTGACAAGGCTGACGCGATCACTGCGGCCTGCCTTCTGCTCTTCATGGGCGCGATGGGTAAGTCGGCGCAGTTCCTGCTGCACACCTGGCTTCCGGATGCCATGGAAGGCCCGACTCCGGTTTCGGCACTTATCCATGCCGCAACCATGGTTACCGCCGGCGTCTTCCTCGTCGCCCGCATGTCGCCGCTCTTCGAACTGTCGCCGGACGCACTGACCGTCGTGACGATCATCGGTGCCATCACCGCCTTCTTCGCCGCGACCGTCGGTCTCGTTCAGAACGACATCAAGCGCGTCATCGCCTACTCGACCTGCTCGCAGCTCGGCTACATGTTTGTGGCGCTCGGCGTCGGCGCCTATGGCGCAGCGATCTTCCACCTGTTCACGCACGCCTTCTTCAAGGCTCTCCTGTTCTTGGGTGCCGGTTCGGTCATTCACGCCGTCGATGGCGAGCAGGACATGCGCTACATGGGTGGCCTCAGGAAGCACATCCCGGTCACCTACTGGATGATGTTCATCGGTACGATCGCGCTGACCGGTGTCGGTATTCCCGGTACGCTCTTCGGTACGGCTGGCTTCTTCTCGAAGGACGCGATCATCGAGTCGACGTTTGCCGCGCACAGCTCGGTATCCGGTTTCGCCTTCGCCCTGCTGGTGGTCGCCGCGCTCTTCACCAGCTTCTATTCGTGGCGCCTGGCCTTCATGACGTTCCACGGCAAGCCCCGTGCGTCGTCGGATGTCATGCATCACGTGCACGAGTCGCCGCAGGTCATGCTGGTGCCGCTCTACATTCTCGCCGCCGGCGCACTGATCGCAGGTTTCCTCTTCCACGACCACTTCTTCGGCGAAGGCTATGCCGAGTTCTGGAAGGGTGCGCTGTTCACATCGGCTGAAAACGAAGTCCTGCATGAGTACCACCACGTACCGCTGTGGGTTAAGTGGAGCCCGTTCTGCGCCATGGCGCTCGGCCTCTTCACCGCCTGGTACATGTATATCCGCCGGCCGGAACTGCCGAAGTATCTGGCAGACCAGCACCGTGGCCTCTACCAGTTCCTGCTCAACAAGTGGTACTTCGACGAGCTCTACGACCTGCTGTTCGTGCGCTCGGCCAAGTGGCTCGGCACCTTCCTCTGGAAGGAAGGCGACGGTCGCGTGATCGATGGCTACGGCCCGAACGGCATTGCCGCACGTGTGCTCAACGTTACTGACCGCGTTGTCCGCCTGCAGACTGGTTACCTCTATCACTACGCGTTCGCGATGCTGATCGGCATTGCCGCGCTCGTTACTTGGATGATGTTCAGGAGTTCCTTCTGATGACCGATTGGCCCGTACTTTCCGCGGTCACCTTCATGCCGCTCGTCGGCGTACTGCTTCTCTTGCTTGTCAGGGAAGACAGCGCCTACGGCCGCCGGAACATCCTGAACGTTTCGCTGCTGACGACGATCTTCACCTTCGCGGTGTCGGTCTACATCTGGTACCAGTTCGACGCGTCGAACCCCGGCTTCCAGATGCTCGAAAAGCACGAGTGGCTCGGCACCGGCATTTCCTACCATCTCGGAGTCGATGGCATCTCGGTGCTCTTCGTCGTGCTCTCGGCCTTCCTCATGCCGTTCTGCGTGCTCGCAAGCTGGCTGTCGATCGAGAAGCGTCTCAAGGCATACATGATCGCGTTTCTGGTCTTGGAAACGTTCATGATCGGCGTCTTCGTGTCGCTCGATATCGTGCTGTTCTACGTGTTCTTCGAAGCTGGCCTGATCCCGATGTTCCTCATCATCGGCGTCTGGGGTGGCAAGGACCGCGTTTACGCCAGCTACAAGTTCTTCCTCTACACGCTGCTCGGCTCGGTGCTGATGCTGCTCGCGATCATGGCGATGTACTGGCAGGCCGGTACCACCGACATCACGCAGCTGCTCGCCTACAACTTCCCGCGCCAGATGCAGACCTGGTTGTGGCTGGCCTTCTTCGCCTCCTTCGCGGTGAAGATGCCGATGTGGCCAGTCCATACCTGGCTTCCGGATGCGCACGTTCAGGCGCCGACGGCGGGCTCGGTCATCCTGGCCGGTATCCTCCTGAAGCTCGGCGGTTACGGCTTCCTGCGCTTCTCGCTGCCGATGTTCCCGCTGGCATCCGATTACTTCGCGCCGTTCGTCTTCACGCTCTCGGTCGTTGCCATCATCTACACCTCGCTGGTGGCGATGATGCAGACCGACATCAAGAAGCTGATCGCCTATTCGTCGGTCGCGCATATGGGCTATGTGACGATGGGCATCTTCGCCGCCAATGTTCAGGGCGTTCAGGGCGCGATCTTCCAGATGCTGTCGCACGGCATCGTCTCCGGCGCACTCTTCCTTTGCGTCGGCGTCGTCTATGACCGTTTGCACACCCGCGAGATCGCGGCCTATGGCGGTCTCGTCAACAATATGCCGAAATACGCCGTCGCCTTCATGGTGTTCACCATGGCCAACGTTGGCTTGCCGGGCACGTCTAGCTTCGTCGGTGAAGTGCTGACCTTGGTCGGCGCCTTCCGCGCCAACACTTGGGTGGCGCTCTTCGCCACGTCCGGTGTGATCCTTTCGGCCGCCTATGCGCTCTGGCTCTACCGACGAGTGATCTTCGGTGCGCTGGAGAAGGAAAGCCTGAAGTCTCTGCTCGATCTTTCCGGTCGTGAAAAGGCGATCCTCTATCCGCTGGTGATCCTGACGATCTTTTTCGGCGTCTATCCGGCACCGATCTTCGATGCAACCGCGGCTTCCGTGGATCTGCTCGTCAACAACTACTCCGCAGCCCTGCAGGCAGCGCAAAACGTTGCGCTTTCGGTGCAATGACCACAGGACGTGATTGGACATGACTGCTGAAACCCTCCTTGCAAGCCTGCAACTCTCGATCCCCGAGTTGATCCTCGCGGTCGGCGCGATGGCATTGCTGATGATCGGCGTGTTTGCCGGCGAAAAATCGGCGTCGACGGTCACCGGCCTTGCGGTTGCCGTTCTGATCATCGCCGGTCTCTGGCTCGTGCTAAAGACCGGCGAAGGCTCGGCCTATGGCGGCGCCTTCCTGTCGGATCCCTTCGCCAAGTTCATGAAGGTGCTGGCGTTGATCGGTTCGATCACGGCACTGGTGATGACAGTCGGTCACGCGCGTTCCGCCCAGATTGATCGCTTCGAGTTCCCGGTGCTTCTGGTGCTGGCAACGCTCGGCATGCTGTTGATGATCTCGGCCAACGACCTGATGTCGCTGTACCTCTCGCTGGAACTGCAGTCGCTGGCGCTCTACGTCGTCGCTGCGATCAACCGCGACAGCATTCGCTCGACCGAGGCCGGCCTCAAGTACTTCGTGCTCGGTGCGCTTTCCTCGGGCATGCTGCTCTATGGCATGTCGCTGATCTACGGCTTCACTGGCCACACCGGCTTTACCCAGATCGCCGCTGCACTGACGGCGGAGGGACGTTCGCTCGGCCTGATCTTCGGTCTCGTCTTCGTGCTCGCCGGTCTCGCCTTCAAGATCTCGGCCGTGCCGTTCCACATGTGGACGCCTGATGTTTACGAAGGTGCGCCGACGCCGGTCACCGCCTTCTTCGCGGCAGCGCCGAAGGTTGCGGCCATGGCGATCCTTGTGCGTATCGTCATCAATGCCTTTGAACCCGTCGTTGCCGACTGGCAGCAGATCATCGTCTTCATCTCGATCGCTTCGATGCTGCTCGGTTCCTTCGCGGCGATCGGCCAGAAGAACATCAAGCGTCTGATGGCTTATTCCTCGATCGGCCACATGGGCTACGCGCTGGTCGGCCTTGCTGCCGGCTCGATGGCGGGTGTTCGCGGCGTGCTGCTCTACATGCTCATCTACATGGTCATGACGCTCGGCACCTTCGCCTGCATCCTGGCGATGCGGCGCAAGGAAGGCGAAAACGTCGAAAACGTCGACGACCTCGCTGGTCTCTCGCAGACAAACCCCTTCATGGCGACCGTACTGACCGTCCTGATGTTCTCGCTCGCCGGCATTCCGCCGATGGCAGGCTTCTTCGGGAAGTACTTCGTGTTCATGGCCGCAATCGAAGCGCAGCTCTATGCACTCGCCATCATCGGCGTCCTCGCATCCGTTGTCGGCGCCTATTACTACCTGCGCGTCATCAAGGTGATGTGGTTCGATGACGCCAAGGGCGAGTTCGCCCGTACGGCTGGCGAACTGAAACTGGTGTTCGGTCTCTCGGGTCTGTTCGTCCTTGGATACGTCCTGATCGGCGGTCCGCTTGGAAGCGCTGCCGAGGCCGCGGCGCGGACCTTCTTTTGATCGCCCTTGAAAGCGGCGGCCGGATATCGCCCGACGATTTCCGGCACGTCGCTCTCGATGCGGTTGGATCAACAAACAGCGAATGCCTGGCGCGTGCGCGCCAGGGCGACCCGGGCAATCTCTGGGTCACCGCTGTCAGGCAGACCGGTGGCCGGGGACGCCGCGGTCGCGCCTGGTTCTCTGAGCCCGGCAATCTCTACGCATCGCTTCTCCTGATTGATCCGGCGCCGATCGAGCATTTGCATTCCCTGCCGCTCGCGGTTGCCGTTGCCGTGCACCGGGCAATCCGCCAGGTGATGCCGCCGGGCGCTGCACCGGTCGAGATCAAATGGCCGAACGATATTCTCATCGACGGCAAAAAGACCTGCGGCATCCTGCTCGAGGGTGAGGCGCTTGCAGATGGGCGCCAGGCACTGGTCATTGGCTGTGGCATCAACATTGCCGTGCAGCCGGATGAAGCCCTCTATCCCGTGACCTCGTTGAGGAAGGAAGGCGCTTCGGTTTCTCCCGACGAACTTTTCGCGCGGCTGTTCATGACGATGGCGGAGACGTTGTCGCTGTGGGAGCGCGGCGCAGGTATTGCAAAGACCATAGAACAGTGGCGATCCGCCGCCCGCGGCATCGGTGAGACGATAACTGTGAACCTGCCGGACCGGTCGCTTTCGGGTCGCTTTGCCGGTATTGATGAGACCGGGCGGTTGATGCTCGATACCGGGTCAGGCACGATGCACGCGATTGCCGCCGGCGACGTATTTTTCGGATAATTCCTAGAACAAGGGCGCATTACAATATGGCGCAAGAAGAAGAACTGGTGTTCTTGCCGCTCGGCGGCGTCGGCGAAATCGGCATGAATCTTGGCCTATACGGCTACGGGCGGCCTGGAAGCCGCCAGTGGATCATGGTCGATTGCGGCGTCACCTTTCCGGGGCCGGACCTTCCGGGCGTGGATCTGGTTCTCGCAGATATCAGCTTCCTGGCGGAAGAGCGCCGCAATCTCAAGGGCATCATCATTACCCACGCCCACGAGGACCATTATGGCGGCCTGAACGATCTCTGGCCGGGCCTCAACGTTCCGGTCTATGCCTCGCCGTTCACGGCAGGCATGCTGGAAGCCAAGCGCGATTTCGAGAGAAGCCGCAGTGAGATCCCGGTGACGATCTTCAAACAGGGCGACCGCATCAATGTTGGCCCGTTCGAGATCGAGGCGGTCGGTGTCAACCATTCGATCCCCGAGCCGATGTCGCTGATCATCCGCACGCCGGTCGGCACTGTCGTTCACACCGGCGACTGGAAGATCGACCTGCATCCGTCGCTTGGGCCCCTGACCGACGAGACGCGCTTCCGCCAGATTGGTGACGAAGGCGTCTTGGCGCTTATCTGCGATTCCACCAATGCTATGCGTGATGGTGTTTCGCCGTCGGAACAGGAAGTCTCCGAGAGCCTGACGAAGATCATCGCCAACGCCGAGGGCCGGGTCGCGATAACGACTTTCTCCTCGAATGTCGGGCGCATTCGCTCGATCGCCGAGGCGGCGGAAGAGGCGGGCAGGGATGTGCTGCTGCTCGGCAGTTCGATGAAGCGGGTCGTCGCCGTGGCCGCGGATCTCGGCCTGATGGAAGGGATCAAGCCTTTCCTTGCCGAAGACGAGTTCGGCTACGTGCCGCGCGACAAGGTCGTGGTCATCCTGACCGGTAGCCAGGGTGAGCCTCGGGCAGCACTCGCCAAGATTGCCCGCGACGAGATGCGCAACGTGGCTTTTTCCGCCGGCGATACGGTCGTTTTCTCCTCGCGCACCATCCCCGGCAACGAGAAGGCGATCAACGACATCAAGAATGGCCTGGTCGAGCAAGGCATACACATCATCACCGACAGTGAGGCGCTGGTGCATGTGTCCGGTCACCCGCGCCGCACCGAGCTGCAGCAGATGTATCAATGGCTGCGCCCGCAGATTCTCGTTCCGGTTCATGGCGAAGCCGCGCATCTGACGGCCCATGCCGAACTTGGTCAGCAGTCGGGCATCGCCAGCGTTCCGCGCCTTCGGAACGGTCAAATGCTGCGTCTTGCACCAGGCCCGGCCGAGGTCATCGACGAAGCGCCGCATGGCCGCATCTACAAGGACGGCAACCTCATCGGCGATTTCGAAGAGATGGGCATCGGCGAACGCCGCAAGCTCTCCTTCGCAGGGCACGTCGCCGTCAACGTCGTTCTTGATGGCCGCTACGATTTCCTTGGCGACCCGGACATCGTTGCGATCGGTCTGCCGGAATTCGATGACGAGGGCGAAGACATGGAGGATACGCTCTATGACGCGATCCTCGGTGCGGTCGAGAGCATTCCGCGGGCAAAGCGCAAGGATCTGGCCATGCTGCAGGAGGCGGTGCGCCGCGCCGTTCGCAGCACAGCCAACCAGACGTGGGGCAAGAAGCCGATTGTGACGGTGTTCGTCACCAAAGTCTGATTGGCGGTCGCCTCGCGGCAGTGTAAGCGGGGCCGGTACAGGACGCGGGAGGATCGCAATGCTGGGAAGAGTGAACCATATCGCCATCGCCGTGCCGGATCTTGCCTCCGCCGCCGAAAGCTACCGCTCGACGCTTGGTGCATCCGTCACCGAGCCGCAGACGTTGCCGGAACACGGCGTAACCGTGGTGTTCGTCACGCTGGCCAACACCAAGGTCGAGCTGTTGGAGCCGATCGGCGAGACCTCGCCGATCGCCGCTTTCCTGGCGAAGAACCCTTCGGGCGGGATGCATCACATCTGCTACGAGGTGGACAATATCCTCGCCGCGCGCGACGCGCTGCGTGCGGCCGGCGCTCGCGTTCTGGGGGACGGCGAGCCGAAAATCGGTGCGCATGGCAAGCCGGTGCTTTTCCTGCACCCCAAGGATTTCCAGGGTACGCTGATCGAACTCGAAGAGGTGTGACAGTTGACCGCGCGATGCGCATTTGTCTGATCGGGCAGGCGGCGCTATAAGGCGGACAGAATGTCGCGGAAGTCGCGGCGAAACGGCCTGCGGTCGTTGCGTCGATCGCCTTCACCGGGAGCCGGAAATGCCACTGTTTTCAACTTTTGCTATTTACTTCATCATTTGGTGGATCACGCTGTTTGCCGTTCTTCCCTTGGGAGTGCGCACGCAAGCGGAAGAAAACAGCGTCGTCCCGGGAAGCGTCGAAAGCGCGCCGGCCAAGTTCAATGCGAAACGGGTCGTGCTTTTGACCACGGCCATCGCGGCTGTCATCCAACTCGCCTGGTATATCGTCTCCGTCAAACTTGGCTACGGGATCGATTCTATTCCGCGGTTTTACCCGAAATTCTATTGAGAATTTCGGCAAGGCGGATGGGCTGAGCCGAACCGCAAGGCAATCGGAGAGTTTTCAGGATGCCGAGTGCTGGATTTCTGCGTCATGATGACGCCGCGCGCGATGCTGTGGGTGGAACCAGCGCAATTGCAGGATTGACCGCCGCCGAATTGACATAGTTCAATTTCTACACCTGCTTCGTGCTCGCGACGGAGTCGAGAAAAGCAAAAAAAAACAAGGCTAAAAGCCTTGTTTTTCAAGTTTCGCGTGATCCTAATCCGTTTCCGGCGGCAGCGACGAGGCGCGCCTAAGATCTTATCCTCCCAAGACTTGACCGCGAAAGTCGGCAAGAATTTAGTCTTCATGCCTGTTTTGTGAGCCGAAATTAGCCCAAACATTAAGCTGTGTCATCCTGTTTTTTTGCATTTTTGCTACAGTTGGGTAAAATATTCCCGTTGACAACTCCTGTCGTAATCTTGTTACTAGCGTGCTCTTTGACGCAGGCTTTTCCGGTCTTTTCCCCTCAAAATCAGTGGCTCCGATCTTTCCGGCGATGGCCTGAGAGTAGGGTTTTCTTCCGCCTGCGAAGCAGCTATGAACGCAAGGCTCATAAAGGTTCACGTTGGCTTTGCCGGCGATGGATAATGGAGAGCTCGACCCCGAGAAGCAACGGTCGCCCTTGCCAGTCTACCGGCGAAGAAGGCACCCGAGCTCAACGTCATTTCGCCCGAATCCGCCGATAGTGCGACGTTCATCAAGTTCTGGAACCCGTCATGCGCCTGTCCCGCTTTTTCATGCCCATCCTGAAGGAAAATCCTAAGGAAGCGGAAATCGTTTCCCACCGCCTCATGCTCCGTACCGGCATGATCCGGCAGCAGTCCTCGGGCATCTATACCTGGCTGCCACTGGGCAAGCGGGTTCTCGACAAGGTCAATGCGATCATCCGCGAAGAGCAGAACCGCTCAGGCGCAATCGAACTCTTGATGCCGACGCTGCAGTCCGCAGAGCTCTGGCAGGAAAGCGGCCGCTACGACGCCTATGGCAAGGAGATGCTGCGCATCAAGGATCGCCAGGACCGGCCGATGCTTTACGGCCCGACGAACGAGGAAATGATCACGGACGTCTTCCGGTCCTACGTGAAGTCCTATCGTGACCTGCCGCTCAACCTCTACCATATCCAGCTGAAGTTCCGCGACGAGATCCGTCCGCGCTTCGGCACCATGCGTTCGCGCGAGTTCCTGATGAAGGACGCCTATTCCTTCGATCTCGATCGCGAGGGGGCAGAACACGCCTATAACCGCATGTTCGCGGCCTACTTGCGCACGTTTGCGCGCATGGGTCTTCGCGCCATTCCGATGCGTGCCGACACCGGCCCGATCGGCGGTAACCTCAGCCACGAATTCATCATCCTCGCCGACACCGGCGAATCTGAAGTCTACTGCCACAAGGACTTCCTCGGCTTCGATATTCCGGGCGAAGAAACCAACTTCGAGGACGTCGCCGGCCTGAAGGCGATCTTCGACAAGTGGACCTCGCGTTACGCCGCAACATCGGAAATGCACGACGAGGCCGCCTTCAATGCGGTTGCCGAAGGCGACCGCCTGTCGGCCCGCGGCATTGAGGTCGGCCACATCTTCTACTTTGGCACCAAGTATTCCGAAGCCATGGGCGCCAAGGTTCTCGGCCCCGACGGCAAGGAGCATGCCGTGCACATGGGCTCCTACGGCATCGGCCCGACCCGCCTCGTGCCGGCGATCATCGAAGCGTCGCATGACGACAACGGCGTCATCTGGCCGAAGTCGATCTCGCCGTTCGATGGCGTCATCATCAACATGAAAGCGGGCGATGCCGCTTGCGACGGCGCCTGCGAGACGCTCTACTCCGAACTCGGCAAGGCGGGATTCGACGCACTGCTCGACGACACGGACGACCGCGCCGGTGCAAAGTTCGCGACTGCGGACCTGATCGGTGTCCCGGTCCAGATCATCGTCGGCCCGCGTTCGATCGCCAACGGCGAAGTCGAGGTCAAGGATCGCAAGACCGGCGAGCGCGAGACCATGACCGTCGAAGCTGCGATCAACAAGCTGATCGCAACGAAGTGAAGAGGCGAGGGAAGGCAGGATGACCGCCGTGACTGAAGATCAGGTGCAGGCCGCAACGCAGCCTGAAAAGTCCTCCAGCCGTCCCTTTTCCGCCTTTGAGCGCATGGTGGCGTGGCGCTACCTGCGTTCCAGGCGCAAGGAAGCCTTCATTTCGGTTATCGCCGGCTTCTCCTTCATCGGCATCATGCTCGGCGTTGCGACGCTAATCATTGTCATGGCCGTGATGAACGGGTTCCGCACCGAGCTCATTTCCCGCATTCTCGGCATCAACGGTCACATGATCGTGCAGCCGATCGACGGGCCACTCAACAACTATGCGGAGCTGGCGACCAAGTTCTCGGGCGTCAAGGGCGTCACCATGGCAATCCCGTTGGTCGAGGGCCAGGTTCTGGCGCAAGGCATCGGCGATAGTTCCACTGGAGCGCTAGTGCGCGGCATCCGCGCCGACGATCTCGGCAAGATGAAGTCGGTTTCCGACCATATCCAGTCCGGCGACATGGTCGGCTTTGCCTCCGGCTCCGGTGTCGCGATCGGTTCGCGCATGGCCGAGCAACTCGGCATCCGCGTCGGCGGAACGATCACGCTGACCTCGCCCAATGGCGACGTAACGCCGCTTGGCATGAATCCGCGCGTCAAAGCCTACACCGTCTCGGCGATCTACGAGATCGGCATGTCGGAATACGACTCGACGATCATCTTCATGCCGCTTGAAGAGGCGCAGCTCTTTTTCAACGCGGAGGGGCTTGCGCAGTCGATCGAGATCTTCGTCGAGCATCCTGATGTCGTCGACGAACTGCGCCAGCCGATCGAGGATGCCGCGGGCCGACAGATCTTCATTACTGACTGGCGCGACCGCAACAAGACCTTCTTCTCGGCGCTCGAAGTCGAGCGCAACGTCATGTTCATGATCCTGACGCTGATCGTGCTCGTCGCCGCGCTGAACATCATTTCCGGCCTGATCATGCTGGTGAAGGACAAGGGCAGCGACATCGCGATCCTCAGAACGATGGGCGCGACCTCCGGCTCGGTGATGCGTATCTTCTTCATGACGGGTGCCGCGATCGGCGCGGCGGGAACGGTCGCCGGCGTGGCGCTCGGCGTCGTCGTCTGCCTCAACATCGAATCCATTCGGCAGTTCTTCTCCTGGATCTCTGGAACCACACTTTTCAGCCCAGAGCTCTATTTCCTGAGCCAGCTTCCGGCCGACATGAATGCCGATGAGACCGCGCTCGTCATCGTCATGGCACTCACCCTTTCTTTCCTCGCCACAATCTTCCCGGCCTGGCGTGCTTCGCGCCTCGATCCGGTGCAGGCCCTGCGTTACGAATGACAAGGACATCAACTGAATGAATGCGCGCGTGGCACTGCAGCTTTCCGGCGTCGAGCGACACTACGGGGAAGGCGAAACGTTCCTGTCCATCCTCAAGGGTGCGGATTTTACCCTGAGAAGTGGCGAGACGGTTGCGCTGGTTGCGCCTTCGGGAACCGGCAAGTCGACGCTTCTGCATGTCGCCGGCCTGCTGGAGCGCCCGGATGGCGGCGAAGTGCTGGTCAACGGCGTCTCCTGTGGTGGCCTCAACGACGATCGGCGCACGGCGATCCGCCGCAACGAGATCGGCTTCGTCTACCAGTTTCACCATCTGCTTCCCGAGTTCTCGGCACTTGAGAACATCATGATGCCACAGCTGATCGCCGGCTTGCCCAAGGCTGAGGCCGCCGATAGGGCAAGGGCGCTGCTCGACTACATGCGCATCGGTCACCGTGCCGATCATCGCCCGACGGAGCTCTCCGGCGGCGAGCAGCAGCGCGTCGCGATCGCGCGCGCCGTCGCCAACGCGCCGCTCGTGCTTCTTGCGGACGAGCCGACAGGCAATCTCGATCCGGAAACCGCCGGCTATGTCTTTGAAGCGCTTGAGGCGCTCGCGCGCCAGTCGGGTCTCGCGGCCCTGATCGCCACGCACAATCATGAACTCGCGGGGCTGATGGATCGGCGCGTGACGATCGAGGACGGCAAAGTCGTCGAGATGAACTGATGGCACCGGCCGAGCGGGCGCATTGATCGCCCAGCGCCGTTGCCGCTCACTGTCTTTGGCCAGCGCGGAAGAAACGTCTCACAGTTCACGTCCCACGCCGCCCTGGGCGCGGCGTACGCGTCTTCTGGCGCCGCTTTTAACGCCGGATCAGCCCGCCACGATAGTCGAGTTCGTAAGCTTCCTCGCCATCGACGAAGATGACCTCGCGGCCGGAAAAATGTTCGGTGTCGCCGCGGCTGCTATCGATGTAGTAGCCATGTGCATGCCGAAACTCCATACCGCCGAGGAAGTGCCGCTTCTCACGATACATCGCCTGTAGCGCAGCCTTGATGACCAGACCTGCCTTCTCTCCAGTTATGAGCTCGGGGCGCATAATCCGGCCGAAGTAGTTCATCGCCCAGCGCGGTTCGCCATCCTGCCAGACCGTTTCCTGTCCTGCAAAATCGGTTCCGCCGTAATAGCTGTCGAGATAGCGCCAACTGCCCGTTTCGTAGCCGATGTCATGGGAGCCTTGGCGAGAGGAAGGCCGCGGCACGCCGCCGCCGACAAAGGTTTTCGATTTGGCTTCGACGATAAAGTCCTTCAGTTGTTCGAGCGCGGCCATGTGGGTTCCTCATATGTTCT
Organism: Ensifer sp. EB106-03-01-XG145; assembly: GCF_058792075.1. NCBI lineage: Bacteria > Pseudomonadati > Pseudomonadota > Alphaproteobacteria > Hyphomicrobiales > Rhizobiaceae > Ensifer > Ensifer sp. EB106-03-01-XG145. Next base: position 1,367,000 of record NZ_JBYTEC010000001.1, read on the forward strand.
GGCCGAGGATGCCGTGGTCCGTGTTGGTTGTAAAGAACAAATAGAGAACAATCACCTGATTACTGAACGCCGCAAGCCTTCTGGCCGCGATCGTCGTTCCAGTCCTTGAGCAGGACGAGTTCGCCCTTGGTGGCTATGGCCTTATCGTTGGATTTGCCCTTGCCTGTCAGAACGTTGAGGTCGCACTTCAATGTGTTGTCTAGATCGAGTGTATCGTAGGATGAGTAGGTATAGCCGGCGACCACGAACTCGAAATTGCGGTAGGCGACCGTCAGTTTCTGTTCCCAGCGGTCACGTCCGATGGAATCGTTGTGGCTGGAGATGAGCAAAGAACCGCTCGGCAGCGCCTCGACCCACGGCGCCTGTCCCGCAAAGTCAAAGTCGCCCCAAATCTTGTTCGGGATCGCCGCCTTCAGCTCAAGAGCGCCATTCTCACCGGTCAGATAGAGATAGACACCGTTGTCATCGTCGCTTCCATCTGCGGGGCGCACGATCAGGGCGAGGTCCGCGTCACCGTCCTTGTTCCAGTCGCCGGTCGCCGCGGAGACGATGCGGGTAGGGTCGATCGTTTCGGCCGCGGAGGCGACGGCCGGAACCAGAAACAGCAATGGCAGAATCAGGCGTGCATGCATGTCGGAACGCTCCGCTTGGTTGTTCCTCTTGATATGCGGGCGCGGCGCCTTCCTCAAGCGGCTTCCTGGCAGTTAACCTGCATTCGACTGCCGTGTTAACCATCGTCAACAGAACGTCTGTGCTTGGCTTGACGCGTGAACAAAAATAGAACAAAATAAAAACATAACGGAAAAGGAGCCATGTTATGACTGATTTTGTTCGTGACCTCGCCGCCTTCGCTTCGATGAGCCTGTTCATCGCAAGCATCTCTTTCATCGCGCTCGGCCTCTGAGGAGCGTCGATATTTCCTCTCAAGCACCTCCCGAAATGCGCCCCCTGGATTGAATAAGGGGGACGACGTGTCAGGTGAAACTGGACATGTCGGGTGATAAACGGGATATCCTGCCGACCAGACAGGAATCAGGGTGCGAATAATGGCAGACGACGGCAAAGCAGCATCGAGCGAGGCGCTTGGTTCGGACCCGCAGTTTGTGCATCTGCGCGTCCACTCGGCCTTCTCCCTGCTCGAAGGCGCGCTGCCGCTGAAGAAGGTCATCGGCAAGGCGGTTGCCGATAATCAGCCGGCGATCGGGATCGCCGACACCAACAATCTCTTTGCCGCGCTCGAGTTTTCGCAGAAAGCAGCCGACGACGGACTGCAACCGATTACCGGCTGCCAGCTTTCCATCGACATGGAAGACGAGGCGGATGGCGAACGGCGCGGCCACGCGCAACATCTCGCGAAGCTGCCCGCGATCGTCCTGATCGCCGCGACCGATGATGGTTACACCCGGCTCGTGGATCTGGTGAGCCGTGCCTATCTCAGCGGCGAGGGCAGCCAGGCGACTCGGATCACGCGCTCCTGGCTTGCCGAAAACGGTACGGACGGATTGATCGCGCTGACCGGTGCGTCGGGCGGCCCGGTGGACCTGGCCCTGAAGGCGGGTTCGACGGCACTGGCCGAAGCGCGTCTCGAGGCGCTGCATGATCTCTTCGGCGACCGGCTCTATATCGAGCTGCAGCGGCACGGCGGATTTGACCGCCGCCATGAGAGCCGGATTATCGACCTTGCATACAAGTTCGACATTCCGCTGGTTGCCACCAACGAAGCCTTCTTTCCGTCACCGTCCGACTATGACGCCCATGACGCCCTGATGGCGGTCGCGCACAACGCGATGGTTTCGGACGACAGCCGCTTCCGCCTGACGCCGGACCACTACCTCAAGAGCCGCAAGGAGATGGCTGCGCTTTTTGCCGATCTGCCGGAGGCGCTGGAAAACACTGTCGAGATCGCACGGCGCTGCTCTTTCATGCTGAAGACCCGCGGACCGATCCTGCCGCGCTTTACCGGCGCCACCGCAGATCCGGAAGAGGCGGAGCGCGCCGAGGCGGACGAACTGCGCCGCCAGGCGGAGGAGGGGCTCGAAGAGCGTCTCGCCAGGCTCGGCATGGCGCCCGGCTATAGCGAAGAGGAGTATCGCGAGCGCCTGGCCTTCGAACTCGGCGTTATCGAGCGCATGAAGTTCCCCGGCTACTTCCTGATCGTTGCCGACTTCATCAAATGGGCGAAGCAGCACGATATTCCCGTTGGGCCGGGCCGTGGTTCGGGTGCAGGGTCGCTCGTTGCCTATGCGCTGACGATCACCGACGTCGATCCGATGCGCTTCTCGCTGCTGTTCGAGCGCTTCCTCAATCCCGAGCGCGTCTCGATGCCCGACTTCGACATCGACTTCTGCCAGGACCGGCGCGAAGAGGTGATCCGCTACGTGCAGCGCAAGTATGGTCGCGAGCAGGTGGCGCAGATCATCACCTTCGGTTCGCTGCAGGCGCGTGCCGCACTGCGCGACGTCGGCCGCGTGCTCGAAATGCCCTATGGCCAGGTCGACAAGATCTGCAAGCTGGTGCCGAACAACCCGGCCAATCCGACGCCGCTCTCCAAGGCGATCGAGGAAGAGCCACGCCTGCAGGAGGAAGCCGAGAAGGAGCCAGTCGTCGCGCGGCTTCTCGACATCGCCCAGAAGATCGAAGGCCTCTATCGCCACGCCTCGACCCACGCCGCCGGTATCGTGATCGGCGACCGTCCGCTGTCTCAGCTCGTGCCGATGTATCGCGATCCGCGCTCCGACATGCCGGTCACCCAGTTCAACATGAAATGGGTGGAGCAGGCGGGCCTCGTCAAGTTCGACTTCCTCGGCCTGAAGACCCTGACCGTATTGAAGGTCGCGGTCGATTTCGTGAAGCAGCGCGGCATCGAGGTTGATCTGGCGAGCATCCCGCTCGACGACCCGAAGACCTATGAGATGCTGTCGCGCGGCGAAACGGTTGGCGTGTTCCAGGTGGAAAGCGCCGGCATGCGCAAGGCGCTGATCGGCATGCGGCCCGACTGCATCGAGGACATCATCGCGCTGGTGGCGCTCTATCGCCCAGGCCCGATGGAGAACATTCCGGTCTACAATGCCCGCAAGCATGGCGAGGAAGAGGTCGAATCGATCCATCCGAAGATCGATCATCTGCTCAAGGAAACGCAGGGCGTTATCGTCTACCAGGAGCAGGTGATGCAGATCGCCCAGGTGCTCTCGGGCTACTCGCTCGGCGAGGCCGATCTTCTGCGCCGCGCCATGGGTAAGAAGATCAAGGAGGAGATGGACAAGCAGCGCGCCCGCTTCGTCGACGGCGCCGTGAAGAACGAGGTGTCGAAGCCGCAGGCGGACCTGATTTTCGACTTGCTCGCCAAGTTCGCCAACTACGGCTTCAACAAGTCGCACGCAGCGGCCTACGCCATCGTCTCCTACCAGACCGCCTATATGAAAGCGCACTATCCGGTGGAGTTCCTGGCGGCGTCGATGACGCTCGACATGTCCAATACGGAAAAGGTCAACGACTTCCGCCAGGACGCGAAGCGCCTGGGCATCGAGGTGATTGCACCGTCGGTGCAGTCCTCATTCCGACATTTCCAGACGGGCGAAAACCGCATCTATTATTCGCTTGCCGCAATCAAGGGCGTGGGCGAATCCGCGGTTGAGCATATCGTCGAAGTGCGCGGCGACCGGACCTTCGCGAGCCTTGAGGATTTCTGCCTCAGGATCGACCCCAAGCTTCTCAACCGTCGCGTCTTCGAAAGCCTGATCGCTGCCGGCGCGTTCGAATGCTTCGGCTATGACCGTGCGGAACTGGTCGGCGGGCTCGACCGCATCCTCGGCTTCGCCCAGCGTGCACAGGAGAACAAGACGAGCGGCCAGAGCGACATGTTCGGGGCGGGGGCGGCAACCGGGCCGGAGCGTATTGCGCTCCCGACCTACACGCCTTGGCTCGCTTCGGAAAAGCTGCACCGCGAATTCCAGGTGCTGGGTTTCTACCTTTCCGCCCATCCGCTCGACACCTACAATGCGCTGCTCGCCAAGATGCGCGTGCAGACCTTCGGCGATTTCGCCGGCGCGGTGAAGAAGGGGGCAACCGCCGGCCGGCTTGCCGGCACGGTGACCTCGAAGCAGGAGCGCAAGACGCGCACCGGCAACAAGATGGGAATCGTCGCCTTCTCGGACTCCTCGGGCCAATTCGAGGCCGTGCTGTTCTCCGAAATGCTGCACCAGTATCGCGACCTCTTGGAGCCGGGCAAATCGTTGGTCATGACGGTTGCCGCCGAGGAGCGGCCGGAAGGCATCGGGCTGCGCATCCAGACCCTGCGCTCGCTCGAGGAAGAATCGCTGCAACTGCAGAAGGCGCTGCGCGTCTATGTGCGCGATTCCGGCCCGCTGAAATCGATCGCCTCGCACCTCAACACCAGGGGCGACGGTCTCGTCTCCTTCGTCGTCATCAAGGACAACGGTCAGCGCGAGATCGAGGTGGAACTGAGCGAAAAGTTCCGGATCTCGCCGGAGATCGCTGCGGCGCTGCGCTCCGCGCCGGGCGTGGTCGACGTCGAGTTGGTTTGATCGGCGGACTTCTCCGTTTCGTTCGAAGCGAAGAAATCGCACCGATCACCTTGAGGGTGGGCAGCTGGGACAGAAAGCGCACATTGTGCTTTCCTGCGGTTGCTGGGGATCAGTCACCGGGACGCGATCGGGTGACGGTGATGAAATCGGTGCCCTGGCCAGTCTCCAGCCCGCTTTCCGTGTCGGCGATCGAGAGCGACGAGCCCTCAGCCAGCAGTCCTTCAACCCGCTTGCGAACGTCGTCGGATATCGTCATTCGCGCCAGCGTGCGCTGTATGCCGTTATAAGCGAAGGGGTCGGCCTCAATGGAAATGCCGAGCCGCTTCTTCATCGAGGCGGGCAGGTGGTTTTCAAGCGAGACGCCGAACCATTTGCCTTCGGCGCCTTCTTCTTCATTGTGCCGGAACTGGAGGAAATGCGTCCCAAGGGCCTCTTCCGGTTTGTCGATGGTGAGGCCGGCTTCGAAAAGCGGCTTGAAACCTTGCCGTACGAGGATCTTGCCGTTCTGCGGCGGCGTTCGGCCGGCCTTACGCAGGAGCTTGTCGGTCAGTTCCGGCGTCAGCTTGCCATCACTCTCGAGACCTTCGCCCGTCTGGAAGGCGCGGAGCGCCGCAATGGTTGCCGTGCCCGCATGGCCGTCGATCGAGCCGGGCGCGTATCCGAGGAATTCCAACGAGGTTTGAACCTCGCGCATGGTGTCGCGCGCGTCGCTGCGCGTGATCAGGATGCGGATCGGTTCTTCCATCGATCTGGACGTGCCGGCACCGCCGGTCGGCTCTCTCATCGCCACTTCCACCGGCGTATCTCCGGCCTGGCTGATCGCCGGTCTGAGCGGAACATCGGAAAGCGGCGGCTGGATATTTACCGGAACCGGACGGAAGAGGAGGGCGCTTTTAACCTCTGCGGGCGATATCTGCCGGTCCGAGATCAGCACATGCACGCCGCGCTCGGTCATCTTGTAGAGCGAGGCGGCGAAAGCACTCGGCAGGCGCACGCAGCCATGCGAGGCGGGGTAGTCGGGCACGTGGTTGGAGCCGTGCAGTGCAATACCCGACCAGGTGAGCCGCTGCATGAACGGCATCGGCGCGTTCGAATAGATGTTCGACTTATGATGGCGTCGCTTTTCCAGGATAGAGAAGATTCCGGTCGGCGTCGCATGGCCGGGCTTGCCGGTCGACACCGGTGACGTCGCAATCACGGCATCGCCGTCATAGACGACGAGCGATTGCTGGTCTTTCGAGACAATGATTTGCAGCGGCCCGCGACTGCCTGCAAAGCCGGTGGCCGGCGACAAAAGCAGAGCGACGAAGCTGGCGGTGAGAGCGAAACGCGATACCATACACTCAACCCAACACGTGACTTGGCGAACGAGCCTAGCCGGCAATCTTTAAGGAATTCATCCAGTCCGTGTGTGGGCCACATCAAGGTTGCGTGATCGCCGTGTATCTAAGTTCAGTGATCGCGTTTGCGGGTACCGAAGGTATAGCCGGTCTCGACGCTCTCCTTACCGAACTTGTCGCGCAGCTTGTTCATGGCGTCTTCGGCCGCTGCCCGGCGGGTTGCCGCCGGATCGACAAGGTCCGGAGGGTCGGCCAGATCCGGGGCGGATAGATCGCTGACGCCAATCCCGATCAGGCGATACTTCGTGCCATCCGCCTCTTTCTCCAAAAGCTGAAGCCCGGTGCGGAAAATGCGGTCGGCAAGCCGGGTGGGGCTGTCGAGCCGCCGGTTGCGGGTGCGAAGCTTGAAGTCGGTGGTTTTGAGCTTCAGAACGACGGTCTGGCCCGCGAGTTCGGACTTTCGCAGCCGGTGGGCCACCTGCTCGCTCAGGCGCCTAAGGTGCGTGACCAGGTCGTCGTAGCGTGCGATGTCGTCATTGAACGTCGTCTCCGCGGAAACGCTCTTCGCCTCGCCGTCGATTTCGACCGCCCTCTCGTCGAGCCCGCGCGACAGGCGATAGAGCCGCTGCCCCATGGTGCCATAGCGGCGCATCAGGTCGGCTTCCTCCATGGTCTGCAATTGCCCGATCGTGCGCACGCCATCGCGTTCCAGGGTGGCGGCGAAGGCCTTGCCGACGCCCCAGATCAGAGTGACCGGCTTTTCCCTCAGGAACTCCAGCGCCTCGGCCTGACCGATGACGGAAAAGCCGCGCGGCTTTTGCAGATCGGAAGCCACCTTGGCGAGGAACTTGCAATAGGAGAGGCCAACCGAAACGGTGATGCCGATCTCCTGCTCGACACGGCGGGCGAAGCGCGCGAGGGTGCGGGCCGGCGGATCGTGATGCAGTCGCTCGGTGCCTCTGAGCTCAAGAAATGCTTCGTCGATCGACAGTGGCTGCACCAGCGGCGTCAACTCCTGCATCAGCGTGCGGACCTCGCGGCCGACGCGCGCATATTTCTCCATGTTGGGTTTGATGACCACGGCCTGCGGGCAGGCCTCCAGCGCCTTGAACATCGGCATTGCCGAGCGTACGCCGTGAATGCGGGCGATGTAGCAGGCTGTGGACACCACGCCGCGCTTGCCGCCGCCGATGATCACCGGCTTGTCGGCAAGCTCCGGATCGTCGCGTTTCTCGATCGACGCGTAGAACGCGTCGCAATCGATATGCGCCAAGGTCAGATCGTAGAGCTCGCTATGGCGCAGCAGGCGCGGACTGCCGCAGGCCGTGCAGCGCCGCGCGCTAGCGGCCTGTTCCTTGAGGCAGTCGCGGCAGAAGCCTGGAGATTGAGCAGCGCTGTCGGGCATATCAGGAACAAATATTGAACATCGCGACCTTACGCTCTACGCTAGTGAGTCTCAAGGGAGGCTCTGTTGGAAATCACACTCCAGTTCTCACCTGTCACGGCAGATAGTTGGGCGGATTTCGAGCAGCTTTTTGGGCCGAACGGTGCCTATGGCGGTTGCTGGTGCACCGCGTTGCGCCTGCCGCATTCCGTTCGAACGGCGATGCCGGCAAGGGAGCGCAAGGCCTTTATCAAGGCTCGTATCGATACCGCGCCGTCGCCCGGTATCCTCGGCTATTTCGAGGGAACGCCGGTGGCCTGGGTTCAGGTTGGTCCGCGCCAGGATGTTCCGCAGTTCAATTCGCCGCGCACGGTCGCGCGACCGCTGGAGGACCGTGAGGCGACCGATCCGACGATCTGGGCGCTGAGCTGTCTGTTCATGCAGTCGAAGCTGCGGGGCAGGGGCTTGAGCCATCAAATCGTGCGCGCCGCGATCGACCACGCCAGGGCGGGCGGCGCGCGCTATCTCGATGCTTGTCCGATCGATCGTGCCAAACAGTCCAAGTCAGTCGCCCTTTGGGTCGGCGCGACGACGGTCTTCGAGGCTGCAGGATTCGACATCGTGGCGCGCCGCAAGGATGGTAGACCGCTGATGCGATTGGATTTGCACTGATGGGAACCGGCGCTGAACTAGCCCTCGAAATGCGCGCGGATGGTGGCCGCCGCTTCCGGCCAGTCGGCCACAGCGCGGATGCCGGCGTCCGGCTTTGGTGCAAGCGCGCGAAACTCCGCGTTAACCATCAGGTTGATCAGCAGGCAGGACGGCGTGTGATGCTGGACCGACTGCAGGTTGCGAAGAATGTCATCCACGAAGACCAGCGGAACCGGGCGTCCGCCGTGCAAATTTTGGACGATCGGTCCCTTCGGTTCCTCGGAGGCAAGCAGCGGATAGGGAAGGCCAAGCCGGTCCAGCAAGGCACGGCGGATCGCGGCGTGATGCGGCGGCATGGCCGTCAGGAAAACGATGTCCGCCTCCTCCGACAGAGCAGCCAAGGTCTCGACGACCTGTGCAGCCGGCGTCTGCCAGCGATCCTGCGTCCCGTAGAAGGAATCAAGCAGGGCTTTGACCTCCGCCTCCGCCAGCGGTTGTTCGTTCGCGCGATCGATGATGTTGCCGGTCAGGCGGAACGATCGGGGCAGCAGCACGTGGCCGCAGCTATCGAGAAAGGCTTTGAAGGGATTGATGAATTCGAGCACGACTTCATCGACGTCACTGACGATCAGCGGGCGCTCTCGAAGCTGAATGCGGTCGCTTGTGGACGTGCCTGGCACGCTCAATCCTCAAAACCCGAATGGTCAGAAAGCGCCGCATGGGCGCGCACGACATCTTGCGGTGCCGTGCCGGTTGCCTGGCAGAATGCCATCAGCGTCGGCTCGTGGTCCATGAGAAAGGCGATGAGACCGCCCATGAAGCCGGGTTCGGCAATGGCATTGCGCAACGCCGTTGGATCGGTGCCCGTCAGTGCCAGAAAACGGGACAGAAGCTCAGGCTCGCCCGCGAGCCAGGCAAGGATGTCGATGGCGATTTCGTCAGCGCTCTTCAATGCTTCGTCCCCGTATGGTTTTTACGTGCGGAGTTACCTATTTTTCAACCAAATAGGCCTATCTCTGAAGTTGAGGAAATGGGTCGAGTCGTCGGCTCTGCAAGTTAAATGTCCTGAGGAGACTTGCAAGACGATGATGGACAGCAAGGGATCGACATGCCCAAACAGGTAATGATTGTTGAAGACAACGAGCTGAACATGAAACTGTTCCGCGACCTGATTGAGGCTTCCGGCTACGCGACGATCCAGACGCGCAACGGCATGGAGGCGCTCGAGCTCGCGCGCAAGCACCGGCCCGATCTCATTCTCATGGACATCCAGTTGCCGGAAGTATCCGGTCTGGAAGTGACGAAATGGCTGAAGGAAGATGACGAGCTTCACGTCATTCCGGTCATTGCGGTCACCGCATTTGCGATGAAGGGCGACGAGGAACGGATCCGCCAGGGTGGATGCGAAGCCTATGTTTCCAAGCCGATTTCCGTACCGAAGTTCATAGAAACGATCAAAACCTACCTGGGCGATGCCTGAGCGGCGGGAAAATTGATATGACTGCGCGTATTCTTGTCGTTGATGATGTTCCGGCCAATGTGAAGTTGCTCGAAGCCCGGCTGCTCGCCGAGTATTTCGATGTACTGACGGCCAATGACGGCTATTCGGCGCTGGCGCTTTGCGAGAAGACGCCCATCGATCTCGTGCTTCTCGACGTTATGATGCCCGGCCTCGATGGCTTCGAGGTCTGCGAACGTCTGAAGGCCAATCCGCGCACGGCGCATATTCCCGTCGTCATGGTGACGGCGCTCGACCAGCCGTCGGATCGCGTGCGCGGCCTGAAGGCCGGCGCCGACGACTTCCTGACCAAGCCCGTCAACGATCTCCAGCTAATGTCGCGCGTGAAGAGCCTGGTGCGGTTGAAGAATGTCAGCGATGAATTGCGCCTGCGCGCCCAGACGGCGCAGACCATCGGCCTCGAAGACGTCGGCGGTGCGGATCGTCCGGACGAGCCGGGCAATGTTCTGCTCGTCGATGGCCGTGGCTCGTCACAGGAGCGGCTGCAACGCGCCCTCAAGCCGATCGCCGATGTTTCGGTGATTTCCGATCCGCAGGCGGCGCTCTTCGAAGCGGCCGAGAACAACTTCGACCTGGTCATCGTCAATGCGAATTTCGACGACTACGATCCCCTGCGGCTGTGTTCGCAGTTGCGCTCGCTGGAGCGGACGCGCTTCATCCCGATCCTCTTGATCGCGGAGCAGGGCAGCGACGAGATGGTGGTGCGTGCGCTCGATCTCGGCGTGACCGATTATCTGATGCGGCCGGTTGATCCCAATGAACTGATTGCCCGCTCCATGACCCAGATCCGGCGCAAGCATTGCAATGACAGGCTGCGCTCGAGCGTGCAGCAGACCATCGAACTTGCCGTCACCGATGGCCTGACAGGCTTGCACAACCGCCGCTATTTCGACACCCACCTGAAACTGTTGATGGACCGGGCTGCGGCGCGCGGCCGGCCGCTCTCCATCTGCATGACCGACATCGACCGTTTCAAACAGGTCAACGATACCTACGGCCATGATGCCGGCGACGAAGTGCTGCGGGAGTTCGCCAACCGCATTCGCACCACCGTGCGCGGGGCCGATCTTGCCTGCCGCTTCGGCGGAGAGGAATTCGTCGTCGTGATGCCGGATACGTCGGCTGAAATGGCGGCGGGCGTCGCCGAGCGCTTGCGCATGATTATCGAAAGCCTGCCGTTCCCGGTTCCGCAGGCGGATGGCGTTTTGAAGGTAACGGCGTCGATGGGAATAGCGACGCTCAGGCCGGGTGCTGACACGGCCGAGGCTCTGCTGAAGCGCGCGGATACGGCGCTCTACCAGGCCAAGCACGAGGGCCGCAACCGCGTGGTGGCGGCGGCCGCCTGAGCGTTTGTCCGTCCAATCCGGGCGCTCCGCGACCCAGTGATTTTCTTGGGGCACCTCTTGCGGGTCGCATTTAAAGTTGTATTCTCGCCACAGCCGATGCTACCGGGGAGTTTGGGTAGCCGCGGCGCCCATGCGCGTGCCTGTCTTACTCTGATACAGAATTAACCATGCGCTTAGCGGCACCGCTTCGCGCATTAAGAATTCGTTGATTTTTTTCCATTTTCAGGTGATGCTGATGAACAAGTAGGCATCGCCTACCAACATTTTGCTTACCCCATGATGCTCAGGTCCGCCGCATCTCCTGGGTCGTGGGGTCGGTCGGTTGGCTTTTGACTTCTGCGGAATCCTCGTGCCGCAGTCAGACGCCAGCCGACCCCCTTTTCCGAAGCGCCGTCCCATCTTGGGGCGGCGTTTTTTGCTTTCTCGGTTCCGGGCGAGGGGGCGCCGAGTCGGCATGTCTTTCAAGCATCCTTTGACCTGTCAGCGAGGCCAGCGGTGCCTTGCGTGCCATTTCCCGGACGTCCAAAAGGAAAGGGCGCCTGACCTTGCGGTCGGCGCCCTAAATCCCCGAGAAACGGTCGATCTTACTTGATCTTGGTTTCCTTGAACTCGACGTGCTTCTTGACGACCGGGTCGTACTTGGTCTTGGTCATCTTTTCCGTCATCGTACGGCTGTTCTTGGTCGTGACGTAGAAGAAACCCGTGTCGGCTGTCGAAAGCAGCTTGATCTTGATGGTGGTGGCTTTTGCCATGGTCGTCCTGCCTTTGTAACAATGAAAGCCGTGGACAACCGGTTGCGGGCCACGGGCAAGGTTGGCGCGAAACTACAAATCGCGGCCGAAAAGTCAAGGCCGTTTTGGATTCAAAACGATCCTGACCACCGAAAGCGCGACATAGAGGCCGAAAAATCCGGCGATCGCCCAGGCAAAGCCATTGTTGCCGGTGGCATCCATTGAAGCACCGATGGCCTGCGGCCCCGCAACGGTGCCGACGGCATAGGAGAACACGAAAGCGGCGTTGGCGGCGGCAAGATCGGCGCCCTGCAGCCGCGAGCCAAGGTGGCTGAGGCCGACCGTGTAGAGCCCGGAGACGCAGCCGCCCCAGAACAGCAACACGATCGCCATCAGGAACCAGCTTTCGACCAGAAGCGGCAGGAACAGCGCGCCAACAAGGCCGATAACAGTCATGGCCGAGAGCAGGGTGCGCCGGTCTTTGACGCGGTCGGACAACATGCCGACCGGGATCTGGAAGATGAAATTTCCGACCCCCATGACCGTCAGCAGGAGGGCCGCCTGCGATTCGCTGAAACCGGCTCTCGTGCCGAAGATGAGGAACAGCGAAAGACCGCCTGATTCGACCGCGCCGAAGATGAACACGGCGGCGGTTGCGGTGGGCACGAGGAAGACGTAGCGCAGGAAATGCCGCTCCGGCTTCTCGTCGATGACGGGGCTTTCGTCGCGTGCGAGGAATATCGGCACCGAGGCAAGCAGGATGACGCCGGCGCCAACCATGAAAGGAAGGATGCCTTCACTGCCGAGGATTGAAAACAACAGCGGCCCGGTCAGGAAGCCCAGCGACAGGAACGTGCCATAGATGCCGAGTACGAAGCCGCGCTTTGCCGGCGGCGCCGTGGCGTTGATCCAGAACTCGGAGAGAATGAAGAGGACGGTGATCGCCCCATGGAAAACGATCCGCAGCGGGAACCAGAGCCAGAAGTTGGTAATGTAGTAAAAGCCGAACGAACTCGTTGCTGCGATCAGGACGGCCCACAGCATTGTCGGCGCGACGCCGTGTCTATGAGCGAACTTGGTCGTGAACGGGGCGGCAACCATCGATGCCACGCCAGCCATGGCGGAGTTCAAGCCGATCAGCGTCGAGGAGATTCCGCGCTTCTCCATGATGATCGACAGGAGCGGCAGACCGAGACCAATTGCAATGCCGACCGCACTGATCGCTGCAACGGCGGCGATCAGCGACCGCCAGTGAATTTCCTCAACCGGTGCAACTGTACCGGGCGACGGCTGTGACATGCGACGAGGGTCCTTAGAGCAACGTGCGGACGAGGCGCCCACGGCGCGCGGCATAAAGTGGCACCTCTCGTTCGCAGGGGAGCGACGGATCGGTGTCGAGACTGCTTCTGAGGTCAGCAAGTATGATGGCGGTGATGTCGGGTATCCGTAGAGACGGAGAATCGTTCACATCGATCCACTGCAAATCCTGAAGCTCCCGGCTGTCCAGGAAGCGTGTCGGATCGATTTTGGCCTCGTCCGCAAACAATGCGAAGAAGCGCGTATCGAACCGCCGCGCGTGGCCCGGAGGGGTAATGGCCCGAGCCATATAGCGCAACTTTGCAAGATCGGGAAGAAATGGAACCGGCGCTGTGGCAGAGGGAGCCGGTTGCCCGACGGCGATGCCGGCCTCTTCGTAAAGTTCGCGCAGTGCGGCAAGGGCGAGCGCGCGTGCGCGTGCATCCGTCAGCTCGCGCGTGCCGGCCGCCTTCAGCGCATGCAGGACGGAAGGGTGCAGGTCGGAGCCGAAGCCGATGCGGTGATCGCCGGCATCGCGTCGCCCACCGGGGAAGACATAGAGATCCGGCATGAAGACATGGGCGCTGTGCCGTTTGCCCATCAGGACGCGCACGCGTCCCCCTTGGCGGTCGAGCAGCATGACGGAGGCCGCATCGCGTGGCCTGACGGCTGCGGAACGTTGGCGTTCGACCTCGCCGCCCAGGCCCCGCGCAGACGTCATGCCCTGTCGTCTCGCGGCGGCAGGACATCTTCCGGTGCGTCTTCGTGGCCGCCGAAACCGTGCATCCTGAGCGCCCATTGCAGGCCGATGACGGCACCCTTGATCGGCTGCAGCAGCGCCAGCGAACTGATCACGGTGATCGGTGCCCAGATCGCCAGATGCTGCCACGTTGTCAGCGGCAGGATGAGATCGGTCATCATGTAGCCCGCGAGCACGACGTGGCCGACGATCGTCACGACGATATAGGGCGGGAAGTCATCGGCGCGGTGATGGTCCATGCGTTCGCCGCAGGCGGCGCAGGCATCGACGGACTTGACGTAGCTGCGAAACAGCTTGCCGCTGCCACAGGCCGGGCAACGGCCGAGAAAGCCGCGCTTCATCGAAAGGCCAACGGAGCGCTTATCGCTTTCGCTACCGCCCAGTTGAAGTGTTTCGCCCGCCGCTGCTTTCATGCCTATTCCTCTGCCTTACGGGAGTTCTAACGCCTGCCTCGCGGCGGCCGCGTTCCCGGCGTCTTACGTGCTCCGGTGCGATCGCGCCGGCCGGACTTGTGGAAGGAGCGCGTTGCCGTCGGCATCTTGCGCCCCTCGCTTTGCATCTCGAACCTGAGCGCACCCGCAAGCGGCACAGCTTCGACGAGCTTGACGCGCACGGGATCGCCGAGGCGATAGCCGAGCCCGGTCTTTTCGCCGGAAAGCGCCTGATGCGCCTCATCATAGATGAAGTAGTCGCGTCCGAGCGTAGATATCGGAACGAAGCCATCGGCGCCATAGGCCGGCAGGGTGACAAAGAGTCCCGCCTTGGTGACGCCGGAGACGCGGCCTTCGAATTCCTCGCCGACACGGCCATTCAGATGGTGTGCGATCAGCCGGTCGACGGTGTCGCGCTCCGCCGCCATGGCGCGACGCTCGAAGGTCGAGATCTCGGCGGCGATGTCGTCGAGCACGCCCTCTTCCTGCGGCGTCAGTCCGCCTTCGCCCAGACCGAGAGAGGCAACCAGCGCCCGGTGCACGATCAGGTCGGCATAGCGCCGGATCGGCGAGGTGAAATGTGCGTACTTCAAAAGGTTCAGGCCGAAGTGCCCGATATTCTCGGGGCTGTAGATCGCCTGGCTCTGCGACCGCAGCACCATCTCGTTGACCATCGTCTCGAAGGGTTTTCCCTCGGCCTTGGCGAGAACGCCGTTGAAATGGTTCGAGCGCATGTTGCCGCCCTTGACGAGCGAGATGTCGAGCGTCGCCAGGAACTCGCGGAGGCTTTCCTGCTTGGCGAGCGACGGCTGGTCGTGCACGCGATAGATCAGCACCTGGCGCTTCTGCTCCAGCGTCTCGGCGGCCGCGACGTTTGCCTGGATCATCATCTCTTCGATCAGCTTGTGGGCGTCCAGGCGTTCCGGCACGAAAACGCGATCGACCGTGCCGTCGGGCTTCAGGATGATCTTGCGCTCGGGCATGTTGAGTTCGAGCGGCTGGCGCCGGTCGCGCCCGCGCGTGAGGATGCGATAGGCCTCCCAGAGCGGCTTCAGGATCGCGTCGAGGATCGGCCCGGTCTTGTCATCCGGGTTGCCGTCGATCGCCGCCTGTGCCTGCTGGTAGGAGAGCTTGGCAGCACTCTTCATCATGATGCGGTGGAAGGTGTGACCGGCCTTGCGGCCTTCCTTGGAGAAGCGCATGCGCACGGCAAGCGCCGGACGATCGACGCCTTCCTTCAGCGAGCAGAGGTCGTTCGAAATCCGTTCGGGCAGCATCGGTACCACCCGGTCGGGGAAATAGACCGAGTTGCCGCGCTTCAGCGCTTCGAGGTCCAGCGCGGATTTCGGACGCACGTAATAGGAGACGTCGGCGATTGCGACCGTGACTATGACGCCGCCGGGATTGTCCTCGGACGGGTCGGGTTCGGCATAAACCGCATCGTCGTGATCCTTGGCGTCGGCCGGGTCGATGGTGATCAGCGGCAGCGAGCGCCAATCCTCGCGATGCGCCATCGTGGCGGGACCGGCGGCGTTCGCCTCTTCGATCACACGCTCGGGGAAGATGTGGGGGATGCCATGCGCGTGGATGGCAATCATCGAGATTGCCTTCTCCGAAGCCACGGAGCCGATGACGTTTTGCACCTGCGCGCGCGGCAGACCGTAGCGGCCGAGGCGCGAGAGCTGCGCTTCGACGAGATCACCATCCTGCGCGTTGCCGGTGAATTCAGGGTCGACCAGCACTTCTTCGCCGCGCTTTTCGATCGGCATCAGTCGGCCGCCGCCGCCTGGTGTGGCGCGGAAGACACCGAGCACGGCGTCCTTGCGCTTGTCCAGCACCTTGATGATGCGCGCAGTATAGGCAGGACCGCCACGCTCCCTTGCGGGGAAGATCTTGGCGAGCACCCGATCGCCGAGGCCGCCGACAGGTACCTTGCCCTTGGCCTTGCCGACAGCAGACTGCTTGATCAGCACCGCCGGCGCAACGCCGTCGTCGTCCAGCCACTCGGCGGGACGGCCGATCAGTTCACCGTCGACGTCGCGGATGGTGATGTCGAGCACGGTCACCGGGGGTAGGGCGCCGGGACGCACCAGCGACTTGCGCTTCTTTTCGACGAGGCCGTCCACTTCCAGCGACTTCAGCAGCGCCTTGAGCTCGACACGGGTATCGCCCTTGAGCCCGAAGGCCTTGGCGATCTCGCGCTTGGAGGCGCGGTCCGGGTTTTCGGCAATGAAACGCATCAGCACGTCACGCGGCGGAACCGCACCGTGGATGATGGGCTCGCTTGCCGGAGCCGGTCCTCCCTTGGCCGCGCGAGCAGGCTTCTTGCCCATGGCTCTTCTGCCGGACTGTTCGGTCGGATCGCGCGGTATTCTGGTCAAGGTCAGCCCTTCTTGGCCTTGGCGGCCGTCTTCGTTTTGCTCTTGGCAGGTGCCTTGGCCTTGGTCGGCTTGGCTGCGCCGTCCTCGGACTTTGCCGCCGCCTTGGTCGTCTTGGCCTTCACGGGCTTGCCCTTGGTCGTTCCACCCTTGGCGGCACGCTCCGAAATCAGCACGAGTGCCTCCTCGACCGTTACCGACTGCGGATCCTTGCCCTTGGGCAGGGTAGCGTTGACCTTGCCCCAGTTTACATAGGGACCGTAACGTCCGTCACGAACGGTGATGGAGCCGCCGTCCGGGTGGTCGCCAAGTTCCTTGAGCGAGGCGGTGGCGGTACGGCCGCGGCCGGAACCGGCCTTCGATTGCTTGTCTGCAAGCACGGAGACGGCACGGTTGAGGCCGATCGAGAAGACGTCTTCGATCGATTCGAGATTGGCATAGGTTCCGTCGTGCAGCACGAACGGTCCATAGCGACCGAGGCCCGTAGAGATCATCTTGCCGCTTTCGGGATGGGCGCCGATATCGCGCGGCAGCGACAGCAGCGCGACCGCCTTCTCATGGTCGATCGTTGATGGTGTCCAGCCCTTCGGCAGGCTCGAGCGCTTCGCTTCCTTGCCGTCACCGCGCTGGACATAGGGTCCGAAACGGCCGCTGCGCAGCGTGATTTCCTCGCCGGTGTGCGGGTCCTTGCCAAGTGCCTGCGGTTCGTTCGAGACCGCCGCTTCCTGGTCGCCGTTGCTGTCGGAGGAAAGCTGGCGGGTGAAGTTGCACTCCGGATAGTTCGAGCAGCCGACGAAGGCGCCATATTTGCCAAGCTTCAGCGACAGCTTGCCGGTGCCGCAGACCTGGCAGATGCGTGGATCACCGCCGTCCTCGCGCTTCGGGAAGACCAGCGGCGCCAGTTCTTCGTTCAGCGCATCGAGCACGTTGGTAACGCGCAGCTCCTTTGTTTCCTCGATCTGTGCAAAGAAATCCTTCCAGAAGTCGCGAAGAACATCCTTCCAGTTGACCTCGCCGGCCGAGACCTGGTCGAGCTTTTCTTCGAGCGACGCCGTGAAATCGTAGCCGACATAGCGGGTGAAGAAGCTTTCCAGGAACGCCGTCACCAGACGGCCCTTGGCCTGGGGTATGAGCTTGCGCTTGTCGTTGGTGATGTAGTCGCGGTCAAGCAGGGTCGTGACCGTCGCAGCGTAGGTGGACGGGCGGCCGATGCCGAGCTCTTCCATCTTTTTGATCAGGCTCGCTTCCGAGTAGCGCGGCGGCGGCTCGGTGAAGTGCTGCGAGGCGTTGATCTTCTGCTTGGCGAGGTTCTCGCGCGCGTTGATCTCCGGCAGGCGGCCATCCTCCTCGCCATCATCCGTCTGCTCGCCGTCTTCCTTGGCATCCGTATAGGCGGCGATGAAGCCGTCGAAGCGGATGACGGAGCCGGTGGCGCGCAGGCCCGCCTTCTGGCCGCCGTTGTCGGCAGTGATTTCCGCGGTCGTGCGTTCGATCTCGGCGGATGCCATCTGGCTCGCGATGCCACGCTTCCAGACCAGATCGTAGAGGCGCAGCATGTCACCGTCGAGGAAGCGGCGTACCTGGTCCGGCGTCCGGTTGAAGTCGGTCGGGCGGATGGCTTCGTGCGCTTCCTGGGCGTTCTTCGCCTTGGTCGAATAGAAACGCGGCTTTTCCGGCAGGTAGCGGTCGCCGAACTGGCTGGCGATCGCCTTGCGCGAGGCCTCGACCGCTTCCGGCGCCATCTGCACGCCGTCGGTACGCATATAGGTGATCAGACCGACCGTCTCGCCGCCGATGTCGACGCCTTCGTAGAGCTTCTGCGCGACCTGCATGGTCCGCGAAGCGGAGAAGCCGAGCTTGGAGGACGCAGCCTGCTGCAGCGTCGACGTGGTGAAGGGTGGCGAGGGGTTACGCTTGACCGGCTTCGCCTCGATGCTGTCGACGACATAGGCGGCACCGTCGAGCAAGGTCTTCAGCCGGTTGGCCTCTTCGCCGTTGCCGACAGCCCTTGGCGCGAGGCGCTTGCCATCGGCCGAGACGAGGCGGGCCTCGAACTCGTCGCCGCGCGGGGTCTTCAGCAGCGCGGAGATGTTCCAGTATTCCTCGGAGACGAAGCGCTCGATCTCGGATTCGCGGTCGCAGACAAGGCGCAGCGTAACGGACTGCACGCGGCCGGCCGAGCGGGCGCCCGGCAGCTTGCGCCAGAGGACCGGCGACAGGTTGAAGCCGACGAGATAGTCGAGCGCGCGGCGCGCCAGATAGGCGTCGACCAGCGAGATGTCGATGTCGCGCGGATGGGCGATTGCCTCGAGTACGGCCTTCTTCGTGATGGCGTTGAAGGCGACGCGCTTCACCGGCTTGTCGCCGAGCACCTTCTTTTTCTTCAAGAGGTCGAGCACGTGCCAGGAAATGGCTTCGCCTTCGCGATCCGGGTCGGTTGCGAGAATGAGGCCGTCAGCGGACTTTACCGCGTCGGCAATGTCCTTCATGCGCTTGGCCGAGGCGCCATCGACCTCCCAGGACATTTCGAAGTCTTCATCCGGACGGACCGAACCGTCCTTCGCCGGCAGATCGCGCACATGGCCAAACGAAGCCAGCACCTTGTAGTTAGGCCCGAGGTACTTGTTGATCGTCTTTGCCTTGGAAGGCGACTCCACCACTACAACATTCATCGTCATTTTCTGAGACAACCGGTTCTGGTTCGGGCGTCAGCGCTGTCAGCGCCGTGTGTCGCCTGGTATCGATGCCCCGAAATGGACAGGGATTCGTGCGGGGTCAAGAGGGTTCACCCAAAATAACGATGAGAGGTGGCGATGCAACTCATGCAAGATTGCATCGCATCTGCAATCTGCAATGGGTGTCTGCTCGCCTTCACGGCCGCGGGTCGCCATCGCCGGCGCTCATTCGCTTGTCGTAAGAGACACGAGTCCTCCGGCGTGGCGATCGAGCCGCCCGGCGAGATCGAGCTCCAGGAGAAGAAGGTAGACCTGCGCTGGCGAAAGCCCGGTGTGTCTGACGATGTCGTCGGTTTCGACCGGCGTCGGACCAAGCGCATTGATGATGGCCGCACGGTCGTTGTCGCTGGTCGCGGTGGGGGCGTTCGGTTGCGCATGCCCCTCCGGCTCCCTGACGCTTGGCAAGCGTAGTTCGAACTGGCTGAGCGGCGGCAATGCTTCGAGGACATCGTCCGGCGAGGTCGTGACGATCGCGCCCTGCTTCAAAAGGTCGTTCGTGCCATGACACCGGGGATCGAGTGGGGATCCCGGAACGGCAAAGACCAGCCGGCCGAAATCGGCGGCATAGCGCGCGGTGATCAACGAGCCGGAGCGATTGGCCGCCTCGACGACGGTCACGCCGAGGCTGACGCCGGCAATCAGCCGGTTGCGCCGGGGGAAATCGCGTGCACGTGGCTCCCAGCCAAAGGGCATTTCGCTGATCGCCAGACCCCGGCCCGACGTGATCTCGTCAAGCAAGCCGATGTTTTCGGGCGGGTAGGGCCGATCCAAGCCGCCGGCAAGCGCGGCGATCGTGCCGGTTTCGAGGCTTGCGCGATGGGCGGCGGTATCGATGCCGCGCGCGAGACCCGAGGTGACGACATAGCCGGCGCGACCGGCATCGCGGGCAATCATCGCCGCGAACTTGGCGCCGCTGACCGACGCGTTGCGCGAGCCGACAATGCCGAGCGACGGGCGGGTTGCTGCTTTGAGATCGCCCTTCATCGCGAGGAGCGGGGGAGCGCCGTCGATCTGCCGAAGCGCTGAGGGATAACCTGGCTCACCGATGCCGACAAAGACCGCGCCGCAGCGTCGCGCCGCTTCCAGTTCCCGTTCGGCCTCGCTTACCGTTGCCACGCGATAGGCCTGTTTGGTCCCTCCGCGCCGGGATAGTTCTGGAAGCGCGTCGAGCGCGTTTTCCGCGGTGCCGAAGTGGTTGATGAGGTCCCTGAAGGCGATGGGGCCGACATTGTCGCTGCGGATCAGCCGCAGCCAGGAGATTTTCTGTCGTTCGGTCAGCGCCACTCCGGTTCGTCCTGCGCTGCCTTCAGACATTATCCCTTGTCCCCGATCTTGCTTTCCGTGCCGGCGAGCAACCGCTGGATATTGGCGCGATGCTTCACCCAGCTAATGATGGTCATTGCCGCGAAGAGGAGAGCGACCTTTTCGTTCCCTACCGCGTAAAGTAGAACCGGGATGATAGCCGTTGCAACCAGTGCGGACAATGAGGAGTAACGGCTGATTTTCGCCATGGCGAGCCAGATCACCGCAAAGGCGAGCACCATCGGTGGGGCGAGGCCAAGGAGGACGCCGATATAGGTGGCGACACCCTTGCCGCCCTTGAAGCCGAGCCAGACGGGATAGAGATGGCCGATGAAGGCGGCGAAGCCTGCGGCGATCCCCGCTTCGACGCCCCAATGAGATGCAATGGCGGCTGCCGCGGTGCCCTTGAGCGCGTCGAGCAGCAGGGTCGCTGCGGCAAGCTTCTTGTTGCCGGTGCGCAGCACATTGGTCGCGCCGATATTGCCCGAGCCGATCTTTCTGACGTCGCCCAGCCCGGCCATGCGGGTCAGGATCAGTCCGAATGGGATCGAGCCGAGCAGATAGCCGAAGCCCAGGCTTAACAACGTCAAGGGCAGCCCAAGCTGCCAGGAAAATAGATCCACCGGTTCCCCTCCCGCGCGACCGCTTTGGGCTTATGCGGAATGCACAAGCTTGCCGGCAACATAGGTTTGCACAACCCGGCCGGTAAAGCGTGCATTTTCAAACGGCGTGTTCTTGGAGCGCGAGACGATCGCTTCCTTGTAGAGCACCCACGGCTCGTCGAGGTCGAGGACCGCGATATCGGCCTTTGCGCCCGGCTTCAGCGTGCCTGCGTCGAGACCGAAGATCGCCGCCGGGCGGGTCGACATGGCATCGATCAGGCGCATCAGTGGAACCTGGCCGCTGTGGTACAGCCGAAGAGCGGCCGCTGCCAGCGTTTCAAGGCCGATCGCACCGTCGGCAGCGTCGGCAAACGGCAGGCGTTTGGTGTCGACGTCCTGCGGGTCATGCGAGGAGACGATGATGTCGATCGTGCCGTCGGCCAGCGCCTCGGCCATGGCCACCCGGTCGTCTTCGCTGCGAAGGGGCGGCGAAAGCTTGAAGAAGGTGCGGTACTCGCCGATGTCGTTTTCGTTGAGCGCCAGATTGTTGATCGAGATGCCGCAGGTGACGTTGGCGCCGCGCTGGCGTGCTGCACGAATGGCCTCAGCCGATTCGGGAACCGAGATTTGGGCGGCGTGGTAGGCGGCCTTCGTCAGGCCGGCGATGCGCAGGTCGCGCTCAAGCGGGATGATCTCGGATTCGCGCGGGATCCCGGCAAGGCCGAGCCAGCTTGCGAGCAGGCCCTCGTGCATGACGCCGTTGGCGCCGAGATACTTGTCGCGGGTCTCAAGAGAGATGACGGCGCCGAATTCGCGCGCGTAGGTCATGGCCCGGCGCAGAACCAGCGTGTCGTGGATCGACCGTCGGCCATTGGTGAAGCAGACGGCGCCGGCTTCGCGCAGCAGGCCGAATTCGGTCATCTCTTCCCCGGCCAGTCCCTTGGTCAGGGCCGCGGCAGGATGGACATTGACGAGGGCCTTGTCGCGCGCCGTCTTCTTTACGTACTCGACCAGCGCGATATCGTCGATCACAGGATCCGTGTCGGGCATCGCAATGAAGGTGGTGACGCCACCGACCGCTGCTGCGCGCGACGCGGATTCGAAGGTTTCGCGATGTTCGCTGCCCGGTTCGCCGACGAACACGCGGGCATCGACGAGGCCGGGAACGGCGGTCAGGCCATCGCAGTCCTTGACGAAGGCGCCATCGGGCGCGCCCTGGTTCTGTGCATCCGCGCCGGCGGCCAGGATGCGGCCGTCGTTTCCGACGATGACAGTGCCGACCTCGTCAAGGCTGCGCGAGGGATCGACGATGCGGAGGTTCTTCAGAACGAGTGGTCTGGTCATAGGCGCGGCCCCTGGTTCTGCGAGAGAAGCAGCGTTTCCATCACCGCCATGCGTACGGCAACGCCCATCTCGACCTGCTGTTCGATCACGCTCTGCGGGCCGTCGGCGATTTCCGAGGCGATCTCGACGCCGCGGTTCATCGGCCCGGGGTGCATGACGAGCGCATCGTCCTTGGCCGCCTTCAGCTTCTGCGCATCGAGCCCGTAGTAGTGGAAGTATTCGCGCACCGAAGGCACGAAAGAGCCGGCCATGCGCTCGCGCTGGAGGCGCAGCATCATGACGACATCCGCATCCTTCAGGCCCTCGGCCATCGAGTGATAGACCTCGACGCCCATTTCGGCGATCCCCGAGGGAAGCAACGTCGCCGGAGCGACGACGCGCACGCGGGCGCCCATCTGGTTCAGGAGCAGGATGTTGGAGCGCGCCACGCGCGAGTGCAGCACGTCGCCGCAGATCGCCACGATGATGCGCGAGAGCTTACCCTTGGCGCGGCGGATCGTCAGCGCGTCGAGCAGGGCCTGGGTTGGGTGCTCGTGCTGACCGTCGCCGGCATTGACGACGGAGCAGGAGACTTTCTGTGCCAGGAGAGCGGCGGCACCGGCCGAGGAATGGCGCACCACCAGCACATCCGGGTGCATGGCGTTCAGCGTCATCGCCGTATCGATCAGCGTTTCGCCCTTTTTCACCGAGGAATTGCCGACCGACATGTTCATGACGTCGGCGCCAAGCCGCTTGCCGGCGAGCTCAAACGAAGACTGCGTACGCGTCGAGGCTTCGAAGAAGAGGTTGATCTGCGTCAGCCCCCGCAGCGTCGAGGTCTTTTTCTCTCTTTGACGGGAGATTTGGACGGCTTCATCGGCGCGATCGAGCAGATAGGTGATATCCTGCTCCGTGAGCCCCTTGATGCCGAGCAGGTGGCGATGCGGGAAAGTGATCATGGGCCGCCCTTGCGCTCTGGAAATGTGGTCGCTCTATAAGACTTGGCCCCCGGTACGGCAAGGCTTGGGCGTCACCGTCCGCAGAAAACTTGCAACGGCCATCCTATCTTTTTCGCGCCCCGTTCCGTGGTCGAGAAACTTGCGCTAGAACCGGCCCATGAATCAGATGAACCGGACTGAACAGAAACTCGCCGAGCTGAACCAGCCCAAGCCCTGGTCCGGTGTCAACGCCTATCGCTCCGATCCGCTCGTGGTGGATATCACCTCGTCGATGAGCAAGACGCTGCGCGACGAATTCGATGTGCTCGGCCGTTACGTCACCTCGCCAGAAGCGCAGGAACTGGCGCGCATGGCGAATGAAGGTCCGCCGAAGCTGAAGACGCATGGTCCGCGCGGCGAGCGTCTCGATGTCGTCGAGTTCCACCCGGCCTGGCATGCGCTGATGCGCCGCTCAATGTCGTCGGGCCTCCATGCGTCGGCCTGGGAAAACCTGGCTGACGAGCGCAACCAGTCGCACAAGACACGCGCCATCCGCTTCTATCTGACGGCGCAGCTGGAATGCGGCCATCTCTGCCCGCTGACGATGACGAGCGCGTCGCTTGCCGCGATCACCGCGTCTCCGGCGGTGCAGAAGGAATGGGCGCCGAAGATCCTGTCGCGCAAATACGACTCGACGAACCGTCCCTGGATGCAGAAGTCGGCCGTCACCGTCGGTATGGGCATGACCGAGAAGCAGGGCGGTACCGATGTCCGCGCCAATACCTCGACGGCCGAGCGTGTAGGCGAGGGCATCTATCGGTTGAATGGCCACAAGTGGTTCATGTCGGCACCGATGAGCGACGCCTTCGTCATGCTGGCGCAGACCCGCGAGGGCCTTGCCTGTTTCCTCGTGCCGCGTCTTCTGGAAGACGGCAGCGCCAACGGCCTGCGCTTCCAGCGGTTGAAGGACAAGCTCGGCAACCGCTCCAACGCTTCGTCGGAGGTCGAGTTCTCCGACACGTTCGGTTTCATCCTCGGCGCTCCGGACGCCGGCATCCGGACGATCCTCGACATGGTCACGCTGACGCGCCTCGACTGCGCGTTGGCATCCGCAGGCATGATGCGTGCCTCGCTTGCCGAAGCCGTGCACCACACCCGCGGCCGCAAGGTCTTCGGCAAGCCGCTCGTGAGCCAGCCGATGATGACGCGCGTGCTTGCCGACATGGCGCTCGATGTGGCGGCGGCAAGCGCCCTTTCGTTCCGTCTGGCTGAAGCGTTCGACAAGGCCCGCAACAGCCCTGAAGACGCGGCCTATGCGCGGATCATGACGCCTGTTGCCAAGTACTGGGCCTGCAAGATCGCCCCGGCACTGATTTACGAGGCGATGGAGTGCCTTGGCGGCAACGGCTATGTGGAAGAGCGCGCGCTGGCGCGCCATTACCGCGAAGCACCTGTCAACGCTATCTGGGAAGGGTCCGGCAACGTCATGGCGCTGGACGTGCTGCGCGTACTCGCCAAGGGCAAGGACCTCTTCGAGCAGCTCTTCGTCGTTTTGGCGCGCGATCTCGGACCAGCCGGCCGCAAGACGATCGACGTGTTGCGCGCCGCCATGTCGCTCTGCGAACGGGACGAGGGTGCTGCGCGCATGCTGGTCGAGCAATTGGCGCTCGCCGCCGCAGCAGCAGAACTCTACCGTCTCGGTGCCGGCCGCATCGCCGACGCTTTCCTCGAATCGCGCCTGGCTGCCGGATGGCGCTCGACCTACGGCATGCTCGATTCGCGCTTCGATTCCGCCTACATTCTCGATCTTCTCTATCCCCCTGCGGCGTAAGACGTCAGCCCTCTGCGGCGTATGCCGTCAGGTAGAGGACGAGTGGTATCGTGAAGAACGAGACGACCGTCTGGACGGTTGCGACCGCCGCATAGAGTTCGGCGTCGCCATCCATCTGCTTGGCGAGCAGATAGCCGTTCATCGCCGTCGGCACGGCCGCGCCAAGCGCGATGACCAGCAGGGCGTCCCCCCGAATGCCGAGCAGATAGCTCGCGCTCACCATGAAGACCGGCATGACGATCAACTTGAGGAAGACCGCGAGCAGCGCCGTCGCGCTCGGCTTCAGCGCATCGGAAGCGCGCAAACCTGCCCCGACCATCACCAGCCCGAGGCTGAGCGAGGCGCTTGCCAGCATCTCGATCGTGGTCATCACGGGGCCGTAGATCTTCAGTCCGACCAGGTTGACGAGAATGCCGAGCACCGAGGCGACGATCAGCGGATTGGTGGCGATCTTTGCGAAGAAGCGCCTGAAGTCACGATTGCCCCCGCCGAACCAGACCAGCACGCCGATATTGTAGAGATTGATGGGGATGATCACGAGCGTCATCACCAGCGCGGTCAGCGTCAGGCCGATTGGGCCGTAAAGCTTCTGCGCAATTGCCAGCGCCATGAAGCCGTTCCAGCGTGTTGCCGTCTGGAAGACTGAGGTGAACGAGGCGCCGGACACGTGCCGGTCTCGCAGCACTGGCCAGAGGAGCAGCACGAAGGCCGACATCAGGCTGACGCTGCCGATTGTCGCGATGGCCGTCGCGTCGGCTTTCAACCCGGCAAAGTCTGCCTGGGCAAGCGTCGAGAACAGCAGGGCAGGGAACAGGATGAAGTAGCCGAACTGCTCGAGCCCGAGCCAAAGGCTCTGGTCGACGAATGTCGAGCGTTTGAGCCAGACGCCGAGCAGAACCAGCAGGAAGATCGGGAGGATGCTTTCAAAGACGACGGTCATGGAGGAGGACCTGCGAGGGGGAGGGATACCGCTACCCGAATTTTGCAGAGACCGGAATGGGCTTGCAGCTTTGTGGTGAATGATCGGGCGCAACCGCAAGCGTGAGCGCAAGAAAACCTAGCTTGTGAAAATTAACCTTAACAAATGGTTTACGTTGCACGCCTTGCCTGTAGGGGCGAAATTGACCAGGAATTTCAACAGATCCGGAATGGAGCGGTTCGGTGAGAGCTGGTCTTTTGATCATCATGATGATGTTTTTCGCCGGACTGGCGCTGGATATTGCGGTCCCAACGGTGGCCCTGCTTGCCTTGTTGCTGGCAGACCGCGCCATATATCCGCTAGTCTACCGCCGCATCTCGGAAAGGGGAGCCGCATGAAGTGGTTTCTAATCCTTTGGGCCTGCCCGGTCATGTTCCTCACGTCGTGGTATGGTCTCTCCTATTACGACATGAGCTTCGGCTTCTTCATGCTGACGCGGCAGACCCATGATCTCGTGTTCCAGGTCTACGGCAATGTCCTCGGCATTCCGCCAGAGACGATCCCGCCGCTCGTCGCCCGTGCGATCGTCTTCGATAGTTTTGTGGTTTTTGCCATTATCGGCTTTCGCAAGCGCCGTGAGATCGCAGCCTGGTATCGCCGTCGTTTCGGTGCCGGCGTAGCTCAGTCCGAAAGGCCGTCCCTCGCGAGCGAAGCCAGTCTGTCGAGCGCGCCCTGAAGAATGAAGGAGGCGGCGGCCGAATCGATGCGTTCGGCCCGCTTCCGTCGCGACACATCCATCTCGATCAGCACGCGCTCGGCCGCAACGGTCGAAAGCCTTTCATCCCAGAAGATGAAAGGCAGTGGCGTCTTTTGCTCCATATTGCGCACGAAGGCGCGGGTCGCCTGACAACGCGGTCCCTCGCTGCCGTCCATGTTGACGGGCAGGCCGATGACGAAGGCTGCGACCTTTTCCTTTCCTGCCACTGACAACAGGGCTTCCGCGTCCACCCCGAACTTGACCCGGCGGATCACCTCGCGGGGTGTCGCGAAACGGCGACCGAGATCGGAGACCGAAAGACCGATCGTCTTGGTGCCAAGGTCGAGCCCGGCGATCGCCTGGTTCTGTTGAAGCTGGGATGCCAGCTGTTCGATGGTGAGAATTGCCATGTCGGTATCGATTCGATCTTTGCGCGGAGGGCTGTCTGTTCCATATGCTGTTCCGACACGCAAATCATCAGGGAGATCGTCATGAAGATCAAATGGCTCGGTCATGCCGCCTTTCACATCGAAACGGCAAAGTCCAAAATCCTCATCGACCCCTTCTTCACCGGCAACCCCGCCTTCCGGGACGAAGATCGCAGGGACGCGACCGCCGGGCTCACCCACATCCTCCTGACCCATGGTCACGGCGACCACGTCGGCGATACGATTGCGATCGCCAAGGAGACCGGTGCGACCGTGGTCGCCAATGCCGATCTCGCTACCTGGCTCGGGCGGCATGGCGTCAAGGCGCTCGAAATGGGAAATACCGGCGGCACGATCAACCTCGGTGCGTTTTCAACGACCTTCGTCAACGCGCTCCATTCCTCGGCGCAACTCACCGAGGACGGCGTTTCCCATTCGCTTGGCAATGCCAATGGGTTGGTACTGCATTTCGAGGATGAGCCGACGCTCTACCACATGGGCGACACGGATATCTTTTCCGACATGGCGCTGATCAACGAATTGCACCAGCCGGAGATCGGCATCGTGCCGATCGGCGACCGTTTCACCATGGGCGGCGCGGTGGCGGCACTCGCCTGCCAGCGCTTTTTCAAGTTCTCGACGGCGATCCCCTGCCATTACGGCTCGTTCCCGATCATCGACCAGACCCCCGCGACCTTCGTTGCCGGCATGGAAAGTGCATCCACCAAGGTGGAGACACCGTACGTCGGCGTCGTCGTCGAGGTCTGATGTTGCGCCGGGCCTTTTGACGAGAGGTCCGGTACTCCGGCAATTCCCCCGTTGCGTGGCTCGCCGTGCGCCATTATAGCGGGGGAAGTTCCAGTTACCGGAGACGATCATGTCCGTAGACCTTGCCACCGTGAAGCGCGTTGCGCGCCTTGCCCGTATCGCCGTCAGCGAAGAGGAAGCCGAGCGGATGATGGGCGAGCTCAATGGCATCCTCGGTTTTGTCGAACAGCTCTCCGAAGTTAATGTCGATGGCGTCGAGCCGATGACCTCGGTCACGCCGATGGAGATGAAGAAGCGGACGGACATCGTGTCGGACGGCAACAAGGCCGACGATATCGTTGCCAATGCGCCGAATTCCGATCGCAATTTCTTCCTCGTTCCGAAGGTGGTCGAGTAACCAGACCCCCTGCCGCCCCGACGTTCCCGATTGCGAAAGCCCGATTTCATCATGACCGACCTTATCAGCCTCACGATTGCCGAAGCCCGCGCGAAACTCGCCGCCAAGGAAATCACCGCCGTCGAACTGACGGATGCCTATATCGGCGCGATCGATGCCGCCAATGAGGCGATCAATGCCTACATCGCCGTAACGCCGGACAAGGCGCGCGAGATGGCGAAGGCCTCGGACGCGCGTATCGCCGCCGGCAAGGCCGGTGCGCTCGAAGGCATCCCGCTCGGCATCAAGGATCTCTTCGGCACCGAGGGCGTGCACACGCAGGCCTGCAGCCATATCCTCGACGGTTTTGCGCCGCGTTACGAATCGACCGTGACGCAGAACCTCTGGAACGACGGCGCCGTCATGCTCGGCAAGCTGAACATGGACGAATTCGCCATGGGCTCGTCGAACGAGACCTCCTACTACGGTGCCGTGAAGAACCCGTGGCGCGCCAAGGGCTCCAATCTCGACCTCGTTCCGGGCGGCTCGTCCGGCGGTTCGGCTGCAGCCGTCGCTGCGCATCTCTGCGCCGGTGCCACGGCGACCGATACTGGCGGTTCCATCCGCCAGCCGGCCGCCTTTACCGGCACCGTCGGCATCAAGCCGACCTATGGCCGCTGCTCGCGCTGGGGCGTCGTCGCCTTCGCCTCGTCGCTCGATCAGGCCGGCCCGATCGCCCGTGACGTGCGCGATGCCGCGATCCTCTTGAAGTCGATGGCAAGCGTCGACACCAAGGATACGACCTCGGTCGATCTGCCGGTGCCGGATTACGAAGCTTCCATCGGCAAGTCGGTCAAGGGCATGAAGATCGGCATTCCCCGGGAATACCGCGTCGACGGCATGCCCGAGGAGATCGAGGCGCTCTGGCAGCAGGGCATTGCCTGGCTGAAGGACGCCGGCGCCGAGATCGTCGACATCACCCTGCCGCACACGAAGTATGCGCTGCCGGCCTATTACATCGTCGCTCCGGCCGAAGCTTCCTCGAACCTCGCCCGCTATGACGGCGTGCGCTACGGCCTGCGCGTCGACGGCAAGGACATCGTCGACATGTACGAGAAGACCCGCGCCGCCGGTTTCGGCCAGGAGGTCAAGCGCCGCATCATGATCGGCACCTACGTGCTTTCGGCCGGCTATTACGACGCCTATTATCTGCAGGCGCAGAAAGTCCGCACGCTGATCAAGCGCGACTTCGAACTGGCCTTCCATGCCGGTGTCGATGCGATCCTGACGCCTGCCACGCCGTCCTCCGCCTTCGGCATTGCCGACGAGGACCTGGCGTCCGATCCGGTCAAGATGTACCTGAACGATATCTTCACGGTAACGGTCAACATGGCTGGTCTTCCCGGCATTGCCGTTCCCGGCGGCCTCGACCACAAGGGTCTGCCGCTTGGTCTCCAACTGATCGGCAAGCCGTTTGAGGAAGAGACGCTGTTCAAGACGGCGCATATCATCGAACAGGCCGCCGGTCGCTTCACGCCCACCAAGTGGTGGTAAGGCTTTGATGGCGGTGCCGGGCCGGCACCGCCACTGTTTCTGAAGGCGATCAGTCACTCTTGTCGCGGAAGGAGCCCGCGTCATGCCCGCCATCCGTCATGCCCGCGCCGGCGATGTCGACCGGCTGACGGCGATCGGTCTCGCCGCTTGGCAATCCGCCATTGCCGGTCTTGCCGATGGTGAGAGAATGCGGCGTGTGGCAGAAGCCTCGTTTTTCCGTTTTCTTTCCGATCACTGGTTGTCTGTTTTACTGATCGAAGCCGAAGGCGGCATTCGCGGTTGGGTGGCGCGAGAGGACTTCGACAACGCGATATCCGACCTGTGGATCGAGCCGGCGGTCCAGGGCAGGGGCCACGGCGCTTTGCTGCTCGGCGAGATCGAGCGTCGCATCGTTGCGGACGGGTTCGATGTCGCCACCACCAAGACCCATGCGCGCAACGACCGAGCCGTGACCTTCTTCCGCAACCGCGGCTACGGGGTGAGTTGGCTTTCCACCGCCTACGCCCCGTAACTCGACAGTGATGTCGAGTTTATCGGTCTGAGCAAAGTCCTCACCGAGCAAAACTAGAACCGCCCACCCTGCGCATATCCGTGCACGGCTGCCATCCGGAAATGCGCGGTTTCCGGTGTTTGACGTTAGGGGAGGCTTTTCGTTGCTTCTCCTTGCGTGAAGCGCCGGCGATACCGGACATCATTCGATGTCCGGTATCGCCGTTTCAGCCGCTCAGCGGTTGTTGAGTTCGGAGCGCACCAGCTGCAAACCGCGTTCCGTGATGCGATAGGGATTTCCGCCGGAAGACGATATCGCCTTCTTGCGCTTCAGTTTGCGGAAAAGGTCCAGGTCGAAGCCGGGGTAGACCCAGCCGTCACGGGTGAAGCAGCGGATCTCGGTGATCGCTTTGCTTTCGCGAATGATTTCGATGCGGCCGCCCTGGGCCAAATGATGAAGAATGCGCTGTTCTGCGCGCGAGATGTCCATTGTCTGAATGTTCCGGAAAAGCGTTCGGAAGAACGCAGGAAAACGTTCCGCAAATCACTGGGAAAGCGGGGTGACGTTTCCGGCCCGTGCGCGCAATCAAAGGAAGATTGCGGGGACGGGCCCTTACCGGGACTCAGGCGAATACGAGAACATCAAAACTCCAGAAAGACGGTGCTTTCCTAGAAGACGTTCGCGAGCGCGTCAAGGTGCCCCTGCAACGCCAGGGTGCCGATCACCGCGGCCGCCACCTGAAAAACGATGATGAGCGCCAGCCGAGTTCGGAATGGTTCCTTGCGCGTCTTGTGGCGAAATATGTGCCGGGCAGCCATCGCCCCTGGACTTCCGCCGAGAAAAGCAATCGTCAGCAGCGTCTGTTCGCTGACGCGCCAACGGCCCGCGCGCGCCGCCCGTTTGTCAAACCAGAACAGCCCGAAACTTAAGGTGTTGATGAGGGCTGCGAACGATATCAGTGCGGTGGTGGTCGACATCGGCAAATCTTGGCGCAAGGGTGCTAAACGATGGTTAAGCGGCGCTCCTAACGCGCGGCTGTCCGGAGATGGTGGCTGCATGCTGCCGAACAACTTGCACCGGCGGACCAATTGTTCTACCGAGAAACCAAGAATTCAGGCTTCAAAGAAGAGCATGATATGAGCATTGTCGACGTCCGCACCCCCGATCCGAAACGCTTCATCCCCGGCGCCACCGGCGACTGGGAAGTCATCATCGGCATGGAAGTCCATGCCCAGGTGCTTTCCAATTCGAAGCTGTTCTCGGGTGCCTCGACGGAGTTCGGCAATGCGCCGAATGCCAACGTTTCGCTGGTCGACGCCGCCATGCCCGGCATGCTGCCCGTCATCAACGAGGAATGCGTGAAGCAGGCGGTGCGCACCGGTCTCGGCCTCAAGGCCGCAATCAACAAGCGCTCGATCTTCGACCGCAAGAACTATTTCTATCCGGACCTGCCGCAGGGCTATCAGATCTCCCAGTTCAAGGATCCGATCGTCGGCGAGGGCAAGATCATGATTTCCGTTGGCCCTGATCGCCAGGGCCAGTTCGAGGACGTCGAGATCGGCATCGAGCGGCTGCATCTCGAGCAGGATGCCGGCAAGTCGATGCACGACCAGCATCCGTCCATGTCCTATGTCGACCTCAACCGTTCGGGCGTGGCGCTGATGGAGATCGTCTCCAAGCCGGACATGCGTTCGTCGGATGAGGCCAAAGCCTATATGACGAAGCTGCGCTCGATCGTGCGCTACCTCGGCACCTGCGACGGCAACATGGACGAAGGTTCCATGCGCGCCGACGTCAACGTTTCCGTGCGCCGTCCGGGCGAGGGTTTCGGCACCCGTTGCGAGATCAAGAACGTCAACTCAATCCGCTTCATCGGCCAGGCAATCGAGTACGAGGCGCGCCGCCAGATCGGCATCCTCGAAGATGGTGGCTCTATCGATCAGGAAACCCGCCTGTTCGATCCGAACAAGGGCGAGACCCGTTCGATGCGCTCCAAGGAAGACGCGCACGACTACCGTTACTTCCCGGACCCGGACCTGTTGCCGCTGGAGTTCGACGATGCTTTCGTTGAAGCGTTGAAGGCCGATCTGCCGGAATTGCCCGACGACAAGAAGGACCGGTTCGTTCGAGACCTCGGCCTTTCGGTCTACGATGCCTCGGTGCTCGTTTCCGAAAAGTCGATCGCGGACTACTTCGAGGCTGTAGCCGAAGGACGCGATGGCAAGATCGCCGCGAACTGGGTCATCAACGACCTGCTCGGCGCCTTGAACAAAGCCGGCAAAGCCATTGAAGAGACTCCCGTTTCCCCGGCTCAGCTCGGCGGCATCATCGATCTCATCAAGGCCGAGACCATCTCGGGCAAGATCGCCAAGGACCTCTTCGAGATCATCTGGAACGAAGGTGGCGACCCGGCCCAGATCGTCGAAACGCGCGGCATGAAGCAGGTGACGGACACCGGCGCCATCGAAAAGGCAGTCGACGAGATCATCGCCGCCAACCCCGATCAGGTTGCCAAGGTCCAGGCCAAGCCCTCGCTTGCCGGCTGGTTCGTCGGTCAGGTGATGAAGGCGACGGGCGGCAAAGCCAACCCGCAGGCCGTGCAGGCCCTCGTGAAGGCCAAACTCGGCATCGAGGAATAAGCGATGTTCTTCGTGCGGACGGCCAGCGAGCGTGATCTCGAAAAGGTTCGCGCCCTGCTGGTCGGGACGTGGCATGCGACCTACGACACCTTCTATGGCGTCGAGAAGGTCAACGAACTGACGGAGCGCTGGCATTCGCTGCCGGCGCTGAAAGCGCGGGTCGCGCGCAAGAACGCCGAGTTCCTGGTCGCAGATGACGGTCGCCAGATCGGCGGCATGGGTTTTGCGGCCATGTCCGACACGCAAGCCAAGACTGCCGTGCTGCATCAGCTCTATGTGCTGTCGAAGTTCCAGCGGCAGGGCATCGGCCGCGACATCTTCGCCGAGCTCGAAACCTGCTTCCCGGATGCCGAGCGCATGCGCGTCGAAGTCGAGCCGCAGAACCTGCACGCGCTTGCCTTCTATCGAACGCATGGCTTCGCCGAGGTCGGTGAGACGGCCAACCATGGTGACGAGCAATCCGGTCTGCCGGCGATCATCCTGGAAAAGCGGCTTCTCGGCTAAGTGCAAGTCCTGGCAGCTCCCTGTGGATAACTTCATCGGGGGCGGCTCTGTCATGAAACCTTTGCACTGCAGTGCTTGGTCCGCCGTCGATGAACGAAGCGAGCCGAGGGAACCATGGACGCGATAGCCGAACTCTTGATCCGCAAGGCCGAGCGCGAAGATCTGTCCGCCATCGTGGCACTCTTTGCCGATGATCAGCTCGGTGGTCATGGCGATACGACCGCTCCGGAAGCCTTCGGAGACTACGTCGCCGCCTTCGAACAAATCGAAGCCTCGTCGCTGCAGACACTCTTTGTCGCGGTTCTTGCCCGGGAGATCGTCGGTACCTTTCAGACGGCGCTGCATACGTCGCTTTCCGGTCGCGGCAGCTCGAGCCTGATCGTCGAAGCGGTTCAGACGCGCGAGGATATGCGTGGCCGTGGGATCGGCGAACGCATGATGCGCCACGCGATCGCCGAGGCTCGCGACCGAGGAGCGAAGAAGGTCCGGCTGACGTCCAATGCTGTGCGCACCGACGCGCACCGTTTCTACGAGCGGCTCGGCTTCACGCGCAGTCACTTCGGCTTCCTCATGCCGTTGAAATGACGGCCTTTGCCTCGGAATCACTGGACAAGCCATGAGCGGCGGGGCATAAGCGGGAACATAGTTTTGGTATCTGGCCGCCTTCCCAACGGCCGGTCAAGGACGGCATCCATGAAGCTCCTGCTGCAGATTTTCACCTGGTGGAACGAACAGACGATCGGAACGCGCTTTCACACCTGGCGCCATGGTCAACGGGTCGGTCAAGACGAACTCGGCAATGTCTACTATCAGGGCGGCAAGGACTCAGAAGGCCGCACCCGCCGCTGGGTGATCTACAATGGCTATGCCGAAGCCTCCGCCATTCCGGCCGGCTGGCACGGCTGGATGCATCACCGGACCGACGTCTCGCCGGCCGATGAGAAATACACGCCGCGCGAATGGCAGAAGCCGCATCGCGCGAACCCGACCGGCACGGCCGGTGCCTACCGCCCGCAGGGCTCGATTGCTTCCACCGGCAAGCGTCCGCGCGTGACCGGCGACTACGACGCCTGGACGCCGGGCTCCTGAATTATCTGTTCTCAGAGACGACGACGGGCCGCGGAATGGGTTCCTCGATCACGGCGCGGCCACAATTGATGGTTAGCGCCTGAAATCCATCGACGATGAACAGGGCACGCGGGAGACAGGCGACAATGGCAGGTTCTGATCTGCGCAAAGCAATCGGCCAAGGAGCACGGCGGTTGGGCTTGTCCCTGCTTGCCGGTTTGCCGCTGATCGCCTCGGCGGGAGCCGTTGACGCGGCGCGCCTCTCCAATGCCGTCGCTGTCTTCTCCGGCATCGACAAGATCACCGGCCGCATCACCACCTTCGACGTCTATATCGGCGAGACGGTCCAGTTCGGCGCCCTCCAGGTGACACCGCGCGTCTGCTACAGCCGCGATGATACCGAAGCGCAAAAGATCACGACCTTTGTCGAGGTCGAGGAAATCACGCTCGACCGCAAGATCCGCCGCATCTTCACCGGATGGATGTTTGCCGACAGCCCGGGCCTGAACGCCGTCGAGCACCCGGTCTATGATGTCTGGCTGCAGTCCTGCAAGGCGACGTCCGATCTGCCGCCGCCGGATACCGCGGCGAAGCAGTAGGTCGCTGAGGCTGCCGGACATAAAAGCGGCAGCCTACCCGTAATCCAGCTACCCTCATCACCTTGGCGCTATGCGCTTGGCGGTTCCTTGCGGCCGAACAGGCCCTTGAAGAAACGCATGGCCGCAGCGCCTGCAATTACGATCAGCACGCCGCCCTTTTTCAAGAAGGCTAGCGCAACGGCAAGCAAGCCGGCCTTGGCGGCAACCTTGGCGCCGGCGCCGGCTGCAATAAGGCCCGCCATGCCATAGGCCGCGACGGCATCGCCCTCCTTAAAGTCTGCGTAAGCCTGCCCGGCGTCGAACTGCACCATGCCTGTAACACCCGGCAGTCCCGACTTGATTTCGTCGAGCTGCTCCAGCCCCGAAACAAAGTTCATCTGCAGCACGCCTTCGCGGCTGAGGATGCGAACAGAATAGTTCAGGGTATGGGGCGCGTTTGGATCCTTGCCGAAGATCAGGTCGCGTGCCCAATGCATCGTGTGCGTTGCCAGATCGTAATGGGGAGGGGAGGCCCAGCCGACCAGCGTGATCGGATCGTAGCCCTGCTTCTCGCGCTCGATGTTGTTTTCGGCAGACGCTTCCTTCAGCTGTGCCAGCAGTTCGGTAAAATCGGTGGTCAGCGCATCCGCATCCGAGACGTAACCGTCCTTCAGGTAATCGATGACCGATCCCCAGGCTTTGTCGGCGTCAGGCGCATACTTGGCGGGAAACACCATGCCGAGATGACCCTCGGCAGAGCCCGGAGGATTGCCCCACAGGTCGACAAGGACCTTCTTTGTGTCGGCAGGATCGAGGAAATAGAACTCCGCTGGAATATCGAGCTGCGCCTGGGCGGCGGGCAGTGAGACCTTGCCCTGCTTGAAATCAAGCGACCCGACGATGGCCGAGTACTCAGGCGACAGGTTCGGCTCGCTGCCGAACATCTCGCGATATGTCTTTGCTTCCGCAGCCGTGCTGGAAGCCATGAAAACCGACAATGCCAATATAAACTTGTTCATCCAAGTGCCCTCGAAAACGTTCGAACTGTGGATGAACATATGAACGAAGTACATCTCCAGGTGGAGATATCCAACGAAGAGTATCTAGAGCATCCCGCTCTCTCAAGTGGAGCCACTGGAAGCGGGAAGATGCTCTACATTCAAAGTGCCAGAGCGTCCTTTGTGCGTTCACTTGAACGCACGGCGCTCTAGAACGAAAGGTCTGGCGAGTTCATCGCGTTGCCGAGCATGATCTCGTACTCGGCTTTCGGCACGTCGACCGCACCGAAGGATTTCAGATGCTCGGTCGTGAACTGGGTGTCCAGCAGCTCAAAGCCTCGGGCACGCAGGCGCTGCACCAGATGCACAAGGCAGATCTTTGAGGCGTCGGTGCGCCTTGAAAACATGCTTTCGCCGAAAAATGCCGAGCCGAGCGAGACACCGTAGAGGCCGCCGACCAACAGGTCGTCCTCCCAGGCCTCGACGCTGTGGGCGTAACCCATCGTGTGCAGCGTTGCGTAGAGGGTGCGGATCTTGTTGTTGATCCAGGTCGTCGGGCGGTCAGGGGCCGGGGCGGCGCAGCCTTCCATCACCGCCTCGAAGGCGGTGTTGAAGCGGATGTCGAAGGGTTTTCGGCGGATCGTCTTGGCGAGGCTGCGGGAGACGTGAAAGTCCGTGAGCGGGATAACGCCGCGAATTTCGGGCTCGACCCAGAAAAGCTCGGGGTCATCGGCCGAATCGGCCATAGGGAACAGGCCGATCGAATAGGCGCGCAGCAGCATGTCCGGTGTAATGTCGGGCTGCTTGCTGCGCGTCCCTTTCAATGTACGGTCCTTACTCGGACGTGGCGGCCAGATGCTTTTCCAGCCAATGGATATCGTAGTCGCCGTTGGCAATATCCTGATTATTGATCAGGTCCTGGAACAACGGAAGCGTGGTCTTGATGCCATCGATGACAAATTCATCAAGCACACGGCGCAGACGCATCATGCATTCGACGCGGGTACGCCCGTGCACGATCAGCTTGCCGATCAAGCTGTCGTAGTACGGCGGGATGCGGTAGCCCTGATAGGCGCCCGAATCGACACGTACGCCAAGACCGCCCGGAGCATGGAAATGCGTGATCGTGCCCGGGGAGGGGACGAAGGTGCGCGGGTCCTCGGCGTTGATGCGGCACTCGATGGCGTGTCCGGAGAACACGATGTCTTCCTGCTTGACCGAAAGACCGCCGCCGGAGGCGACGCGGATCTGCTCATGCACGAGGTCGATGCCGGTGATCGCTTCGGTGATCGGATGCTCGACCTGAAGACGGGTGTTCATTTCGATGAAATAGAACTCGCCGTTTTCGTAGAGGAACTCGATCGTGCCGGCGCCGCGGTACTTCAGCTTCTTCATCGCGTCGGCGCAGACCTGGCCGATCTTCATGCGCTGGTCGACGTTGAGGGCTGGGGAGTTTGCTTCTTCCCAAACCTTCTGGTGACGACGCTGCAGCGAGCAATCGCGTTCGCCGAGGTGCACCGCGTTGCCGGCACCATCGCCAACGATCTGGATCTCGATGTGGCGCGGCTTGCCGAGGTACTTTTCCATGTAGACGGCGTCGTTGCCGAAGGCAGCAAGCGCCTCGGCGCGGGCAGTCGAGACGGCTTCTTCGAGGTCAGCCTCGGAGCGAGCGACCTTCATGCCGCGGCCACCGCCGCCGGCTGTTGCCTTGATCAGCACCGGGAAGCCGATCTTGCGGGCGACTTCAAGCGCGTTTTCCGGCTTCACTTCGCCATCGGAACCCGGAACGACCGGGATGCCAAGCTCCTGCGCCGTCTTCTTGGCGGTGATCTTGTCGCCCATGATGCGGATGTGCTCCGCCGTCGGGCCGATGAAGGTGATGTCGTGCGCTTCCAGGATTTCGGCGAACTTGGCGTTTTCCGACAGGAAGCCGTAGCCCGGGTGCACGGCATCGGCGCCGGTGATTTCGCAGGCAGCGACGATCTGGTGAATGTTCAGATAGCTATCGCGCGAAGGCGGCGGGCCAATGCAGACGCTCTCGTCGGCGAGGCGCACATGCATGGCGTCAGCGTCGGCCGTGGAATGAACGGCAACCGTAGCAATGCCGAGCTCCTTGCAGGCTCTGAGCACGCGAAGGGCGATTTCGCCGCGATTGGCAATGAGAATTTTCGAGATCATCGCCACGCCGCCTTATTCGATTACGATCAGCGGTTCGCCATATTCGACGGGGGCTGCGTCCTGGACGAAGATCTCGGTGACCTTGCCCGAGCGCGGAGCCGGGATCTGGTTCATCGTCTTCATGGCTTCGATGATCAGGATCGTCTGGCCTTCCTTGACGGTGGCGCCGACTTCAACGAAGGGGCGGGCGCCCGGTGCCGGAGACAGATAGGCGGTGCCGACCATCGGTGCGGTCACGGCGTTCTTCGATGCGCGGGCGCTCTCGGCGGCGGGAGCGGCGACAGCGTTTGCAGGGGCAACCGCTGCGGCTGCGGCAGGGAACTGGTAGGCCGGCATCTGCGGCATGGCCATCGGCATTGCAACCGGCGTGCCGTTGCGCGAGACGCGAATGCGCAAGTCGTCCTGCTCGACTTCGATCTCGGTCAGATCGGTGTCCTTGAGAATGTTGGCGAGATCGCGGATCAGCGCCTGGTCGATACCTGGTTTCTTGTCAGCCATGGAATATGAGCCTCTTGTGTTCTTTTTATTTCGACGGATGTGTCAGGTTCTTTAGCGCATGCAGCGCAAGAATGTAACTCTGGGCACCGAAGCCGCAGATGACGCCTTTGACAGCCGGCGCGATCATCGACTTGTGACGGAATTCCTCGCGCGCATGGATGTTCGAGAGGTGGAGTTCGACGACTGGAATGCCGATGGCGCGGATGGCGTCGTGAAGTGCGATCGACGTATGGCCGTATGCCGCCGGATTGATCGCCACGCCGGCGGCGACGCTGCCGGCTTCATGCAGCCAGTCGACCAGCGTGCCCTCATGGTTCGATTGGCGGAAATCGACCTCGAAACCGAGCGTCTTGCCCTCCGCCTTGCACATGGCCTCGATATCGGCGAGCGTCTGGCCGCCATAAATACCCGGTTCGCGCTTGCCCAGCGCATTCAGGTTGGGGCCGTTCAGCACGAAAATGGTCGATGGCATAAGGGATTCCGGTCCGGTGATGGAGGGTTACCTATAGACTGATGGTCCCGCGAGGAAAAGCCCTTTGGGCCCCCGCGGGATTTGTCCACAGTCATGGGAAGGTTTGTCAGCAGGCCGTCTTGCCGCATTCGCGCATATTGGAGACCTTGCCCTCGATCTCTTCGGCGCCGACGGCACCAAAGACCGCTTCGTTACCGATGACATAGGACGGTGTGCCGGTGATGCCGAGGTCGTTGGCAAGCCCATAGGCCTCGCGCACGGCCGCATCATGCGGCTCCTTTTCCATCTTGGCGCGCAGGTCCTTCTCCGAGACGCCAAGCTTTGCGGCAACTGCAATTGCGGTCTCTTCCGTGGCACGATCTTCGCCGCCGAGCAGCGCACGATGGAAGTCGCCGTACTTTTCCGGAGCGACCAGGCGGAAGGCGGCGCTCACCTTGTGGGCGGCAAGCGAATCCGGACCGAGGATCGGCAGTTCCTTCAGCACGAAACGGACGTTCTTGTCCTTGGCGAGGATGTCATCCATGTCGGAGAGGGCGCGTTTGCAATAGCCGCAATTGTAGTCATAGAACTCGACGATGGTGACGTCGCCCTTGGGATTGCCAAGGACCATGTCATAGTCGGAGTTGAAGATCGCCTTCTTGTTCTCGGTGATCGCGCTCTCGGCAGCTTCCTGCTGTTTGGCGCGCTGTTTCGTCGTCAGCGCCTCCTGGACTTCAAGCATGATCTCCGGATTGGCGATCAGGTACTCCTTGATGAAGGCGCCGATCTCTTCCTTCTGCTTCGCGTCGAGCGCAAACGCGCTTTGCGGCAGGCTGACCCCGGCCACGAGCGCTGCGAGCGTCCCGGCGGCAATCATCTTGGTGCTGAAATTCATTTCTACCTCGTTGTCCTTGCGTGTCCTGTGTGTCGTTCATCCCCCGTCGTCACGTCAACCGGCAGTTCTGAAAGACAACAGGATTCCTCGTATCCGCAATATGCTGGCAGCATAGGGTGGGTGCCGCGGAAACGAAACGGCAAAATCGGCGGAAATACGGCACTCGCGGACTTGTGAAGGTCAATTTCATCGGGCAAAGGGGCTGGAGAACAGCCGCTTATCGAGGATTTTCCGTTGGTAGACTTGTCAAAACGCAGCGCCGTCGAACCTTTTCACGCGATGGATGTGCTGGCGGAGGCGACCCGCCGCCGTGATGCCGGCCACCCGGTGATCTCGATGGCCGTCGGGCAGCCTGCCCACCCGGCGCCGCAGGCGGCTCTCGAAGCTGCGCGCAACGCACTCCAACATGGGCGCCTTGGCTATACCGACGCACTCGGCACTCTGTCGCTGCGAACCGCGATCGCCCGCCACTACGAGAAGCGCCACGGTATCGCGCTCGATCCGCAGCGGGTGGCAGTCACCACGGGATCGTCCGCCGGCTTCAATCTCGCCTTCCTTGCGCTCTTTGATCCTGGCGATTGCGTCGCCATCGCGCGGCCCGGCTATCCGGCCTACCGCAACATCCTCGCCGCTCTCGGCCTGACAGTGGTCGAGGTCGAGGCCAATGCCGAGACCGGCTTCACGCTGACGCCGGAAAGCCTGAAGCGGGCCGCTGCAAAGGTCGGCCGGCCGCTGAAGGGCGTATTGCTGGCAAGCCCAGCGAACCCGACCGGCACCGTGACGGGGAGGGCCGGCCTCAAAGCGCTGGCCGACTATTGCCGCGCGGAGAAGATCGCGTTCATTTCGGACGAGATCTATCACGGGCTGACCTTTGCCGGCGAAGAGGCGAGCACGCTGGAGGTTGCCGACGAAGTGATCGTCATCAACTCCTTCTCGAAATATTACTGCATGACCGGCTGGCGCATCGGCTGGATGGTGTTGCCGGCCGATAAGGTGCGGGGCTTCGAGCGCATCGCCCAGAGCCTTTACATTTCGCCGCCGGAACTGTCGCAGATCGCCGCTGAAGCGGCGCTTGACGCGCATGAGGAACTCGACCGCTACAAGGCTGCCTATGCGGTCAATCGGGACATGCTGCTGAAGCGCCTACCGGAGATCGGCTTCTCGATCGCTTCGCCGATGGACGGTGCCTTCTATGCCTATGCGGATGTCAGCCGCTTTACCAATGACAGCATGGCCTTTGCCCGGCGGATGCTCGCCGAGATCAATGTCGCGGCAACGCCGGGATTCGACTTCGATCCGTTGGAAGGGCATCGCACCATGCGCTTTTCCTATGCCGGCGCGGAGGCTGACATGGTCGAGGCAATGGAGCGGATAGCGCGCTGGCTTGCCTGATTGCCCGGCGGAATGGGCAGGGGAGCGAAGACGCCCCGTCTGCTGTGACTA
Source organism: Ensifer sp. EB106-03-01-XG145 (assembly GCF_058792075.1). NCBI lineage: Bacteria > Pseudomonadati > Pseudomonadota > Alphaproteobacteria > Hyphomicrobiales > Rhizobiaceae > Ensifer > Ensifer sp. EB106-03-01-XG145. The sequence continues at coordinate 1,408,655 of NZ_JBYTEC010000001.1, forward strand.
TCACCCGTAAAAGAAAAGGCCCGGAGCGATCCGGGCCTTTCTATTTATGATCTTTCGCGTCCAACGCTTCGGCGTCAGGATCCCGGTTCGGCTTCGAGCCGGGACCAGAAGCTTCTTCTTAGAAGAAGCCGCGGCGCTGCCACCAGCCGCCCTTCTTGGGCTTGGTCGGGTCTTCTTCTTCGCCTTCGGCCTTCGGAGAGCTCGAGGTCACGACAGGCTCCGAGGCGATCTTCGAAAGGTCGCGGTTCGCGCGTGCCGGCTTGGTTTCCGCGAGGTCGGCCGCAGCCTCTTCCACCGCCTCGGCGGCGACATCGACGCCTGCCGGCTGGTCTTCGATAACCGCCTGAGCGACTTCATCGACGGTTGCGACCGGTTCTTCGGCCTTTACCGCCTTCTTGCGGGTCCGCTTCGGCTTGGCCGGCTTGGCCTCGACAGCCTCGGCTTCCGCGACGACTGCCGCGGTTTCCTCGACGGCGACGGCTACTTCGATCTCTGCGGCAACGGCCGGCGCGTCTACGGCTTCGGGCTCGTCGGCGTCGTCACCTTCGGCATCGGCCTCGATCTGGCCTTCGCCTTCACCTTCGCCCTCCGGACGATTGCGGCGGCCACCGCGCTTGCCGCGGCGGCGACGCTTGCGCTTCTGCTCGCCGTCAGCGGTTGTGGCTTCGGCATCGACACCCTCGTCGTCCGCATCACCTTCGTCGGCGTCGTCATCGACATCGCCTGCCGCTTCGGACGCCTGGCCGACGGCACCTTCGGCCTGCTGGCCACCCTTGCCGCGACGGCGGCGACGGCGCTTGCGCTTGCGTCCACTCTGGTCGTCGGAGGATTGGGCAGCCTTCGGCTGCTCCTGGCGCGGCTCGCTGACGACTACTTCGGCTTCTTCTTCGTCGAGATCCTCTTCGATCACGACGTCTTCTTCTTCTTCCGGCTCCGGCTGGAAGTGCAGGAGCTGCTCGATCTTGACCGGGTTTTCGACCGGTTCGCCGCGATCGATCGCGAAGTGCTGCGCGCCGACATGGGCGTCAGCCTCGATGATGATCGAGACGCCGAAGCGGGCTTCGTAGTCCATGATCGTGCCGCGCTTCTGGTTGAGCAGGTAGAGCGCGATATCCGGGATGGTGCGCACGGTAATGTCGTGCGTGGTGTTCTTCAGCAGATGTTCCTCGACGCCGCGCAGCACGTGCAGGGCGACGGAGGACTGCGAGCGAACATGACCAGTGCCGTTGCAGTGCGGGCACGTCTGCATCGTCGATTCGAGCACCGAGGCGCGAATGCGCTGACGCGACATTTCGAGCAGGCCGAAATGCGAGATGCGGCCGACCTGGATGCGGGCGCGATCGTTCTTCAGGCAGTCCTTCAGCTTCTTCTCGACGGCGCGGTTGTTGCGCTTTTCTTCCATGTCGATGAAGTCGATGACGACGAGGCCGGCAAGGTCGCGCAGGCGCAGCTGGCGCGCCACTTCTTCGGCAGCCTCCAGGTTCGTCTGCAGCGCCGTGTCTTCGATCGAGTGCTCGCGCGTCGAACGGCCGGAGTTGACGTCGATCGAAACCAGCGCTTCGGTCTGATTGATGATGATGTAGCCACCGGACTTCAACGTCACCTGCGGCTGCAGCATGCGGTCGAGCTGCGCTTCGATACCGGAGCGCGAGAAGATCGGATGCACGTCGCGATAGGGCTGAACCACCTTGGCGTGGCTCGGCATCAGCATCTTCATGAAGCCCTTGGCTTCCTTGTAACCTTCCTCGCCGGAAACGATGATCTCGCCGATATCCTTGTTGTAGAGATCGCGGATCGAGCGCTTGATCAGGCTGCCTTCCTCATAGACGAGGCAGGGGGCCGTGGAGTTCAGCGTCAGCGTGCGGACGTTTTCCCACAGGCGCATCAGGTATTCGAAGTCGCGCTTGATCTCGACCTTGGTGCGATTCGCACCCGCGGTACGCAGGATGACGCCCATGCCCTGCGGCACTTCGAGGCCGCGCGCGATTTCCTTCAGGCGCTTGCGGTCCTGCAGGTTGGTGATCTTGCGGGAGATGCCGCCGCCGCGTGCCGTGTTCGGCATCAGGACAGAGTAGCGGCCGGCCAGCGACAGGTAGGTCGTCAGCGCCGCGCCCTTATTGCCGCGCTCTTCCTTGGCAACCTGGACGAGCAGGATCTGGCGACGCTTGATGACTTCCTGAATGCGGTACTGCTTGCGCGGCTTGCGGACCTGGCGATCCGGAACCTCTTCCATGGCGTCTTCGGCGCCGACGGATTCGATGATTTCCTTTTCGCCATCGTGGCTGTCGTCATCATCGTCGTCGTCGTCATGGCGACGGCGGCTGTCGACGTCTTCGGAGATCGCGTCGGTATCGACCATCGCGGCCATTTCGCCGCCGTTGCTTTCGTCGCCATCGACGGAAGCGGCAGCCGCTTCTTCCGCAGCCTTGGCCTTGGTCTTGCGGGTGCGCTTCGGCTTTGCCTTGGGCTTTTCGGCCGGCACTTCCTCTTCGACCACCGGTTCGGCGGCGACGGCTTCTGCCGGCTGCGCCTCGACTTCGGTCTCCGCTACGACCTCGAGGTCGACGGGAACGGAAAGTTCGCTCGCCGGCGCCGGGGCGGTTTCGACATGTTCGATGTCGTCGTCGCGTCGCGCTTCTTCGGCTTCGGCCTTCAGCAGTGCCTGACGGTCGGCAAGCGGAATCTGGTAGTAGTCGGGGTGAATTTCGGCAAAGGCCAGAAATCCGTGGCGGTTACCGCCGTAGTCGACGAAGGCGGCCTGCAGCGAAGGCTCCACTCTGGTGACCTTCGCCAGATAGATATTGCCGCGGATTTGCTTCTTATGTTCCGACTCGAAGTCGAACTCTTCTATGCGGTTTCCGCGTACGACAACGACGCGCGTCTCCTCGGAGTGAGACGCATCGATAAGCATTTTCTCTGCCATCTAAGCTGTGCTCCTCGGCGCACCAGCGGAACGGGAGACAGACCTGCTTCCTTGGGAAGACTGCCAAACACGTCGGAAGGTGCGCCGGATATGAAAGTTCCTGTTTGGTGCAGGCGATGGTGCAGCAGCCAGACGACAGCCGGAACACCTGTGTCCCGGGGCCGCTCTACTTCTGACCGATACTGCTGAGTCAACATCAATGACCAAACAAGAATGCCAATGTCCAAGGTCTCATGAAGACCCAATGAATTCGCCCGCTTGCGGGCGTTGGTGAAAAATCACCATCAAGAACTCCGGCCACCGCCGGAAATTTGCGATCCAGTGTACGAGGAGGAAATGCAGCGACGGCGGATGAACACCTTGCGACCGCGGAAGTGCGATGCGTTTAACCGGTTGATCCGGTTCGACCACTCCCTGGCGCCAAGCTTTGGAGAAGCTCCGGCTGCCCGGTCGACTGTTCTATCCCGTCAACACTTTCTCCTTGTGACGCTTTTATGTTTTCTATGTCACATTGGCAAGGGAAAAGCCCGTGCCGCCACAATAATGATCGATTCGCTTGTCCACGTGGAGTAGGCCGGCAAATGATGAATCGATGGCGCCGGTGCGAGGCGGAAGATGACCTTTGTCAAGCTTTGGTTAACCATAAGGGTTCATTGATCAAGGTATGCGTTTGGTGGCCGCATCGGCCGCCGTCTGGTTTTGAGAAAGTGGCGGGGAGCCCAAGGTGAAGCCTTTGGCGGTTTGTATGCGCGGTTCGCTGTTGTCGTTGATGTCGCGGATGGGTTGGCGTTTGCTCGGTGCTTCGGTGCTCGTCGGCGGTCTCCTCCTGAGCGTGCCGGCCGCTCGTGCTGCCGAGCCGGGCCCGTTGCTCGCCTTTGGCGCGCGGATCGCCGGCGACGACGCGCGCACCCGGGTCGTCGTCGAGTTCGACCGCAAGCCGGATTTTTCCGTTCATTACGTGGCCGACCCCGTTCGCGTAGTCGTCGACCTGCCGGAAACAGCCTTCGGCCTGAAGGCGGATAGCCTCCAACCGCGCGGCCTGTTCGACGCGATCCGCTACGGCGGCATGGGCGCGGGTAATTCCCGTATCGTTCTTTCCGCGAAGGGGCCTGTTGCGGTAACCCATGCGGAGGTGATCGCGGAGGAGGGGGGCAAGGGCTACCGCCTGGTTATCGACGCCGAACGGGTCGACCAGACGCGCTTCGATGCACTTCTCGGCGAACAGCAATGGACCGGTTCCGTCGCTGCGACGAAAACCGACAGACCTGTGGCCGTTGCGCCCACGAAAGACGGCGGCCCCTTCATCATCGCGATCGATGCCGGCCACGGCGGCATCGACACCGGTGCGCTTGCCGCCGAGACGAAGACGGAAGAGAAACACGTCACGCTGGCCTTTGCCAAGGATCTCGTCGAGGCCCTGAACAAGGGTGCCGGGATCGAGGCTTTTCTCACCCGCGACAAGGATGTTTTTCTCTCGCTGCCGCAGCGCGTGCAGATTGCCCGGAACAAGGGCGCCAATCTTTTCATTTCGCTCCATGCCGATGCGCTCCGCCAGAAGGACATCCGCGGCGCTACGGTCTATACTATCTCCGACAAGGCGTCGGACCATCTGGCCGCAAGCCTTGCCGCTCGCGAAAACCTTTCGGACGAAATCGCCGGCGTACCGCTTCAGAGCGAGCCCGCGGAGGTCGCCGATATCCTGATCGATTTGACCCGCCGCGAGACGCAGGCCTTTTCCGTCAACATGGCGCGCGCGGTGGTTTCTTCCTTCGAGGGCCAGATCAATCTCATCAACAACCCGCACCGCTTCGCCGGGTTCCGCGTGTTGCAGGCACCCGACGTGCCGTCGATCCTGCTGGAACTGGGCTTCCTGTCGAACAAGGAGGATGAGAAATTGCTGCTGGATCCGGAATGGCGCAAGAAGGTTTCGGAGCGTCTTGCCGTCGCGGTTCAGCGTTATCGCGAGCAGGCGGTTGCCAGCGGCGGCTGACGTTTGAAGGCATGCCCAGGAACGAAGTGATTTGTGTCGCCTTGGTAACAGCGTTATGCTTTTCAACTGGATGCGCACGCGATAATCGGAAACAGCCCTATTTTACGCACATTCCGGGACCTAACCGGAATTGCGCCCGGATTTGTTGAGAAACGAGTTGAAGCCCGGGGTTCCTCGCCATATGAGGAGCCGGGCTTAGCGGGTTGCTGCGAAGCCAGACGATTTCTGACGGAAGAGTTTGGTCGGACCGACGCAATTAAGCCGGCGGGACAGAGCAATGGACTGTCGCTCGGCGGTCCGGCAATTGAACGATAATTAAGGTACCGGTATCTGACTGATGATCAGGCTGATTGGATATTTCTTCGGGATTGGTGCGTTTCTGCTGCTTGGCGTGGCTGGAGCCGTGGCGCTTTATCTGGGCGTCGTCACCAAGGATCTACCGGACTACGAGGTGCTGGCGAAATACTCGCCGCCTGTAACGACGCGCTTTCATGCCGGCAATGGCGCGCTGATGGCGGAATATGCCCGTGAGCGGCGTCTCTATCTGCCGATCCAGGCGATTCCTGATCGCGTCAAGGCAGCCTTCATCTCCGCCGAAGACAAAAACTTCTACCAGCATCCGGGTGTCGATATCACAGGTCTCGCCCGCGCTATCGCGGTGAACCTGCAGAACTTCGGTTCCGGCCGTCGCCCGGTTGGCGCATCGACGATCACGCAGCAGGTGGCAAAGAACTTCCTGCTGAGCTCGGACCAGACGATCGACCGCAAGGTCAAGGAAGCAATCCTTTCGTTCCGCATCGAGCAGGCCTACAGCAAGGACCGGATCCTTGAACTCTATCTCAACGAGATCTTCTTCGGCCTGAATTCCTACGGTATTGCCGGTGCGGCGCTGACCTATTTCGACAAGTCGGTAACCGAGCTTACCATTGCCGAGACCGCCTATCTCGCAGCGCTCCCGAAGGGACCGGCCAACTACCATCCGTTCCGCAAGACCGAAGCCGCCATCGAACGCCGCAACTGGGTGATCGACCGCATGGTCGAGAACGGCTACGTCACCAAGGCCGACGGCGAAGAAGCCAAGAAGCAGCCGCTCGGTGTCAACCCGCGCCGCGGCGGCGCGCATCTCTTCGCCTCCGATTTCTTCGCCGAGGAAGTCCGCCGGCAGATCATTCAGAAATACGGCGACAACGCGCTCTATGAGGGCGGCCTGTCGGTTCGCACCTCGCTCGATCCGCGTCTGCAGATCGCGGCCCGCAAGGCGCTGCAGGCGGGTCTGCTGACCTACGACGAGCGCCGCGGCTTCCATGGCCCGGTGAAGTCGATCGAGATCGGTGGCGATTGGGGTGAGCCGCTTGGTGCCGTCGTCGCCTTCAGCGACGTGCCGGAGTGGAAGCTCGCCGTTGTTCTCTCTGTCGACGCACAGGGCGCCGAGATCGGCATCCAGCCGGAGAAGGAAGCATCGGGCAAAATCGTGGCCGAGCGCGTCACCGGACACATCTCCGCCAAGAACATGCAGTGGGCCTACCGTTCGGCGACTGGCGACCGCAAGTCGGCGAAATCCCCCGAAGGCGTCTTCGGCGCCGGCGACGTTGTCTACGTTGAGCCGCTCGCCGAAAAGGGCGAATATCGCCTGCGCCAGCCGCCGAAGGTGCAGGGTGGTCTCGTCGCGATGGATCCGAAGACCGGCCGCGTCCTGGCGATGGTCGGTGGCTTCTCCTATGGCCAGTCGGAATTCAACCGCGCGACGCAGGCGATGCGTCAGCCGGGTTCGTCCTTCAAGCCCTTCGTCTACGCCGCAGCACTCGACAACGGCTACACGCCGGCATCGGTCATTCTCGATGCCCCGATCGAAATCGTCGCGGGCGGTCAGGTCTGGCGTCCTGAAAACTATGGCGGCGGCTCCGCCGGTCCGTCGACGCTGCGCCTCGGCATCGAGAAATCGCGCAACCTGATGACGGTTCGCCTCGCCAACGACATGGGCATGAATCTGGTCGCCGAATATGCCGAACGCTTCGGCATTTACGACAAGATGCCGCCGCTGCTCGCGATGTCGCTGGGCTCCGGCGAAACGACGGTTCTGCGTATGGTCTCGGCCTATTCGGTGCTCGCCAACGGCGGCAAGCAGATCAAGCCGTCGCTGATCGACCGTATTCAGGACCGCTATGGCAAGACGATTTTCCGGCATGAGGACCGCACCTGCGACAACTGCAACGCGGGCGACTGGCAGAGCCAGGAAGAACCCGTCCTGACCGACAATCGCGAGCAGGTGCTCGACCCCATGACCTCCTACCAGATCACGTCGATGATGGAGGGCGTGGTGCTGCGCGGCACGGCCGCCGGCAAGATCAAGCTCGATCGTCCGGTTGCCGGCAAGACCGGCACGACAAATGACGAAAAGGACGCCTGGTTCGTCGGCTACACGCCCGACATGGTTGCCGGCCTCTACCTCGGCTTCGACAATCCGGCCCCGCTCGGCCGCGGTGCCACCGGCGGCAGCCTCGCGGTGCCGATCTTCAACGACTTCATGCAGGAAGCCGTCAAGGACACCCGCCCGAGCAAGTTCGTTGTGCCCGAGGGCATGAGCATGGTCGCCGTCAACCGCAAGACCGGCATGGCCGCCCAAGAGGGTGAGCCGGACACGATCATCGAGGCCTTCAAGCCCGGCACCGGCCCGGCCGACACCTTCTCGGTCATCGGCGGGCTCGATCAATACGTGCCGCCGGAGGAAATCCTGAAGAACTCGCCGCAGGCGAACCAGGCGGTGACCTCGGGCTCCAACGGTCTGTTCTAAGCCTTTCCCCTCTCGCGATGCCCGCCGCCTTTACATCAGCGGCGGGCATCGCTATTTGACGCTCAATTTCATATCGGGTTCACAAGAAGCAGGATTATGCGCAGCGAAATCGAGAACATTGTCGACGAAATCAAGCAGGCCATAAGCCTGCTGAGGAGGCATCTTTGACTGGGATCAGGCGGTAAGACGACTGGACTGGTTGAACAACAAGGCGGAAGATCCGACCTTGTGGAACGATGCTTCGGAAGCACAGAAGCTGATGCGCGAGCGCCAGCAACTCGACGACGGCATCAATGGCCTGCGTCGTTTCGAGCAGCAGCTCAACGACAACATCGAACTCATCGAGCTCGGCGAGGAAGAGGGCGACGCGGCGATCATCGCGGATGCCGAACAGGCGCTGCGTGAACTGCGCAACGAAGCGGCCAAGAAGCAGGTCGAGGCCATGCTTTCTGGCGAGGCCGATCAGAACGACACCTATCTCGAAGTGCATTCCGGCGCCGGCGGTACCGAAAGCCAGGACTGGGCCAACATGCTTCTGCGCATGTACACCCGTTGGTCCGAGCGCCAGGGATATAAGGTCGAGCTTCTTGAAATCCAGGACGGTGAAGAAGCCGGCATCAAGTCTGCGACGCTGCTGGTCAAGGGCCACAATGCCTATGGTTGGCTGAAGACCGAATCGGGCGTGCATCGCCTCGTTCGCATTTCGCCCTATGACAGCAATGCGCGCCGCCACACCTCGTTCTCGTCGATCTGGGTCTACCCGGTGGTCGACGATTCGATCCAGATCGACATCAACGAGAGTGACTGCCGCATCGACACCTACCGCTCGTCTGGTGCCGGTGGCCAGCACGTCAACACGACCGACTCGGCCGTGCGTATTACGCATATGCCGTCCGGTATCGTCGTGCAGTGCCAGCAGGAGCGCTCACAGCACAAGAACCGGGCCAAGGCCTGGGACATGCTGCGTGCGCGTCTCTACGAGTCGGAGTTGAAGAAGCGCGAAGAGGCGGCAAACGCCGAGGCTGCGTCAAAGACGGATATCGGCTGGGGCCACCAGATCCGCTCCTACGTTCTGCAACCTTACCAGCTCGTCAAGGACATGCGCACCGGGGTCGAGAGCACGGCACCGGGCGACGTTCTCGACGGCGAGCTCAACGAGTTCATGGAGGCGGCGCTTGCGCACCGTGTCAGCGGTGGCGCGGATGCAGTCGTCGACGATTTGAACTAAGCGTCGCTGCGAGAGTTCTTGAATTGAAGAAGGCCGGGTGTTCGCATCCGGCCCTTTCTTTTGCTCAGTTCGAGGCGCGCTCGACCTTGATGTCGCCGAGATCATCGATGAGCACGGTCCAGGTCTCCGGTTCGCGGGCGGTCGGATCTGTCTTCAGATAGACGGTCGCGAACATGCCCGGCTGCGCGGTGACGCCGGTTGAGGTCTCCGGGCGAATGTCGGTGACGTAGGCCTTGAGCGCCGAGAACTCTTCGAGCTCCGCCGAGGAAACCACCACCGGTCCGGCTGGCGTCGCTTCGATCTGCTGCAGATGGACCTGTGCGGTGCCATCCGTCTGGCGAAGCGCGATCAGCTTGTAGTAGCCGCGGCGGGCGTCGCTTTGCTTCTGGGCGGCCGCATTGGGGTCCAGTGATGAAAGCGGCGCTCCGCTTTCCTCCCAGTAGCCGGTGCTCGTTACAAAGGTAGCCTGCGGCGGCACGACGTTGGCGTCCTCGGCCCTGGCGCCGGCGGTGCTCACGAACAGGAGAAGCGCGAGGAGGGCGGATCTTTGCATTGGGGATTGTCGTCCTTTCAAACCGCAGCTCCGCTGCCGCTTCGCTCCTACAGCGCCGCGCGTCTTATCAGACGCGTAAAGGTCGCTGTAGCACTTTGAATTGCTGCATGTTTTTGTCCTTTAATCGGGTACGATTAAAGGAAACATGCAGTAGCCGTCGGAAAACGAGCCGTGGAGGATCATAACATATCGCGCGGAGAACGTGCGTTCAGTTCGAAAATTGCTCGGCCAGGATGCGGTCAGACCAGGAATGATCGGGATCCGAGAGGATGCGCGCCGTCATGTTCTCCGATTCGGCGATCCGCACCTTGACCACCGACTTTACTTCCTGATGATCCGCCACGGCGTTCACCGGCCGCTTGTCGGCTTCCAGGATCTCGATCTCGACCGTGACATGGTTCGGCAAGAGCGCGCCGCGCCAGCGGCGTGGACGGAAGGCGCTGACCGGCGTCATGGCCAGAAGCGGTGCTTCAAGTGGCAGGATCGGCCCATGGGCGGAGAGATTGTAGGCGGTGGAACCGGCTGGTGTCGCCACCAGCAGGCCGTCGCAGGTCAGCTCCTGGAGCCTTGTCTTTCCGTCGATGAGGACGCGAAGCTTTGCAGCCTGATAGGACTGGCGGAAGAGGTAGACTTCGTTGATCGCAAGCGCCGTGAAGCTCTCGCCGTAGACGTCGGTCGTCTGCATCTCCAGCGGATGGAACGCGTTCTCGACTGCCTGGCAGATGCGGTCCGTCAGGTTCTCGGTGCTGTAGCGGTTCATCAGGAAGCCGACGGAGCCGCGGTTCATGCCGTAGACCAGTTTGCCGCTGTTCATGGTCTGGTGCAGCGTCTGCAGCATGAAGCCATCGCCGCCGAGCGCCACGATCACATCGGCCTTCGCCGGATCGTTGTCGCCATAGATAGCCTTGAGATCGGCCGCGGCCTTTTGCGCCTCCTCCGCAGAAGAGGCAAGGAAGGCGAAGGAGTTGAACGTTCTGGCCATGAAACAGTGGTCCGTTCGATGCGTTGCATGCCGCTAGCGGCGATCTCTGTCCATCGTTTCTGGCATGGCCCGAAGCCGAACGCATCTGAAAAATTGGGAGAATTCGCAATTTTGCTTTACACCGGATGAGATTATGGTAACTCCCACCGCAACAAGTGCCCTTATAGCTCAGTTGGTAGAGCGGCTGATTTGTAATCAGTAGGTCGGGAGTTCGAGTCTCTCTGGGGGCACCATCTGCCTTTTTCTGCTGAAATCGCGCATTTTTTGAAGCTTTAACCGCATTCGGATTTGAGACGCGGGGCGAAGCTGCGAATTGAGCAGTCAATCACGTTCAGCAAGGATCGCCATAAAAACGGGCGAGCCGATCCAGGTCGACGAACCGGAAACCGTGCACGACCATCTTGCGGTCTTTCCGAAGGGCAACGGCGCGCGGTTGATTCCCGATGCGAGAATATTCGCTCTCGAGCGGCCACAGGATGCGCCACTTTTTCATTTCGATACCGAAGACGTGGCGGCAGCACATCATCACGCGGTCGCCCTCGGTGTCGAGATCGTCACGCCGGTGCAATTCGAGTGATGGTTCACGATCCGCGACCCCGACGGCAATGTCTTGATGATTTGCCGGCGCTGAGCGGGACTGCCTCGCGATGTCAGATGTCGAACGAGGGGGCCATGCGCATCGGAACCTCCCTGCATTTCTGCAGGGCGTTGAGAAGGTTTTCGGCGAGATAGTCGATCAGTGCCCGGGTCGCTGGCAGCATGCCCTGGCGAGACGGGAAGACGAGGTGAACGACGACGTCGTTCGAGGTCCATTCCGGAAGCACTGGCACGAGCACGCCGGCGCGGAAGGCACGCTCGCAGATATGGTCCGGCAACAGCGCCACGCCCATGCCTTCGATCGCGGCGCGTTCGAGGATCAGGAAGTCGCTGCAGCCGATGATCGGACGATGGGAGATCTCCGTGGTGTTTCCGTCGGCTGAGACGAGCCGCCAGACGTCGGTCGGGTGTTGTTCGTTCATCGACAGCGTCGCCTGCTGACTGAGGTTGTCGATGGTGATGTCGCCCGAGCGGGCAAGGAACGTCGGGCTGGCGGCGAGCCGCTCGCGAACCTCGCCGAACTTGCGGATGATCAGCTGATTGTCGGTATCGAGCTGGCCGCGGGCGCGGAGCGCCACGTCGATCCGTTCTTCTATCAGGTCGATGCGCCGGTTCGTGGCGGTGATCAAGAGCCGCACGCCGGGATAACGCCGGTGAAACGCCGGCAGGATATCCGCGAGCATCGGGGTGAAGCCGAGTGGGCAGGCGAGCCTGACGGTGCCCGAAGGTTCAGCCCGCACCGCCGCAATTTCGGCTTCGGCGGCCGCGACGCCGTCGAGCAGCCCCTGGCAATGTTCATAGAAAACCCGGCCGATGTCGGTGACACGCAGCTTGCGGGTCGAACGTTCAAGCAACCGCACGCCGAGCTGTTCCTCGAGGCGGGCCACATGTTTGCTGAGTTTGGATTTGGGTATATTGAGATCGCGTGCGGCAGCGCTGAAGCCGTTGTTGCGCACGACGGCGGCAAAGAGCCCGAGATCGTTCAGATCCTGCATTGTCCTGTCTCCGAGGTCCGGATGCTTTGCCCGATTGTTTCCGTCTGGAAACAGTATGTCAAATATCCGCTGGCTTATCGGTCGATTGTTTTCCCCTCATATGTGGAGCACCGCAACGCAAACACAAAGGTGTTCCCATGAACGTTCTTCATATCGACTCTGGTATCCTCGGCGATCACTCGGTTTCCCGTCGCCTGACGGCGGCACTCGCCGCTCAGATCAAGGCTGACCGCCCGGATGCCACCGTAAACTATCGTGACCTCGCCGCCAGCTCGCTCCCGCATTTGACCGGCGCCCAGATCATGGCTCCCGCCGATCTCGCAGGCGTGGATGCCGACCTTGCCGCCGACGTCAAGCTTGGCCGCGACATGCTCGAAGAATTCCTGGCGGCCGACACGGTCGTCATCGGTGCCCCGATGTACAACTTTGGCATCCCGAGCCAGCTGAAAGCCTGGATCGACCGCATCGCCGTCTCCGGCAAGACGTTCCGCTACACCGAAAATGGTCCGGAAGGCCTCGCCAAGGGCAAGAAGATCATCGTCGCCTCGACCCGCGGCGGTCACTACTCCGCCGGCCCGGCCGCCGTCATGGACCACCAGGAATCCTACCTGAAGACGGTCTTCGGCTTCCTGGGCGTCACAGATGTGGAATTTGTCCGTGCCGAAGGTCTCAACCTCAGCGCCGATTCCAAGCAGTTTGCGATCGCTGAGGCTGAAAAGACCATCGCGGAAGGCAACGTCCTTCGCCTGGCGAGCTAACATATAGGTTCAGCGGGTCACTGACGTGATCCGGTGGAGGGGCCCAGGCCCTGCGTGCGGACGGTGCCGGTTGCAAACGCAGCCGGCATTGTCCGTTTTGGGATTTCACAATCTGCTTTATAATGCATCGATGGTGGACCGGCGGACAATTCTGTTGGGCATGACCGCTGCGGTGGCTGCACTGTTCGCCGCCGACGCGGCGCGCGCACACAATTGCACGTGCCGCAACCGCGACGGTTCGAAATATGAGCTCGGACAGATCGCCTGCCTAAGGGTCGACGGCAACGTCTATATGGCGCGCTGCGAAATGAACCTCAACGTCTCCACCTGGAAGAAGCTGCGCGACGGCTGCCCGACGGCGGCCGGCATGAGCACGCCGCTGAGCCCTACGGGGCAATTGGTCAGTTTCTGACGAGGAGCAGCGGCTTGCCGCCCTCATTACGGTCTTTCTCGAAGCCGGAAGGTGTGGCGGTGAAAGCGAGCGAGCTGCCGTCTTCGCCGAGCAGGGTTATGCCAAGGCCGTTCGCCGTCCAGCTCTTCAGTTTCAATTTTCTGACGGCGCTATCGCATGGCTCTTCGACGGACAGTGCGAGATTGCCGTCACTGTCGGCAGCCTCCGCAAAGCGCACATGGCAGATGGCGGTTCCGCCGGGTCGTTTCATCTGCCACGCGCCTTTCATATTTGCCGGCGCCGGCAGATGCGAGATGCCGTCCGCCGCGGGTACGAGCGCCAGTCGAGGCCCTTCCTCGCCCTTCGTCAGGAGCGGGGATCCCTCGCTCTCTTCAAAGCGGGCGCGGACTTTTCGCAGGACGTCGATCAGCAACAGGCCGCCGCTCCCGTCGAAATTCCAGGCGGCGACGTCGGCAAGGGTTGGCAGGCTCTTGGCGCAACCCTCGGCTCCGGTAACCGCGTAGCCGCCGATCGTCTCATCGGCGGTGAGGGTGAGCTTGCATCCATCGGCACCATCGAGCGGCGCGACCAGATAGTCGCCCGTCTGCGCCGCGATGATCCCGGGATCGATGTCGCCCGCGGCGAAGGCGGTGAGTGGACCGAGGCAGGCTGCACTCAAGACCAGCAGCCGAAACATAGGAACGCGTGACGCAACAGCGACGACCATGGAGCTCTCCGATCCCAACGACGCGGAGATTTCCACAGGCACATTTTCGCGTCAATGCGCCGGCTCTTGCAGCAGTGTGGGGTGACGCCGCCGTCCGCTTGATCGCCACGGGCGGCCGGCTGCGCGTGGATGTCAGCGGTTCAGGAACTGGCGCGCTGCGTACATGGCGATTGCTGCCGCATTCGATACGTTCAGCGACTTGATTGCACCCGGCATGTCGAGGCGAGCGAGGTCCGTCACGATCGAACGGGTCTTCTGCCGCAGTCCTTTGCCCTCGGAGCCGAGAACGAGCGCAATCTTCTCACCGCTGAATGTTCCTTCAAGCGGCTGCGGTCCTTCCGAATCGAGGCCGATCGTCTGGAAGCCCAGCCGGTGGAGTTCTTCGATGGCATCCGCAAGATTGGTGATCTGGATATAGGGAATCATTTCCAGCGCGCCCGAGGCGGATTTGGCGAGAACGCCCGATTCGGTCGGGCTGTGGCGCATGGTGGTGATCAGCGCGCCGGCGTCGAAGGCGACGGCGGAACGCATGATGGCGCCGACATTGTGCGGATCGGTCACCTGGTCGAGCACCAGAATCAGCGGGCAGTCGCGAAGCGCTTCGAGCTTGCGATGCGGCAAGGGGCGCGTCTCGAGCATCACGCCCTGGTGGATCGCATCGGGGCCGAGGATCTTGTCGAGATCCTGCGGCGTCACGGTTTCGACCGGGAAGGGTAGGGCCGAAAGCTCGTCGAGCTCCAATCTTGCAGCGGCGTTCGGCGTCACGCTGAGGCGAACGACCTGGCGCGCCGGATTGTCGAGGGCGGCGCGAACCGTATGCAGGCCGTAGAGTAGAACCTGCTCGGGCGCGAGCTGCGTCGGCTTCCAGTCGGCCGGCGCCTTGCGGCGCTTCTCCTGTTTTGGCGTCGGGATTTCGCCGCGTTCCCGCTTGGCGTCGCGGTGGGCGCGCCTGAGGTTGGCGTAATGGGTGTCCTTGGCGCTCTTGTCGCCGGTGCGATCTTTGCTCATGGGGGTCTTATAGAGGGGTTGCAGGCGTGGCGAAATGGTTTTCGATGAGCGGTCCGGAATTGTCGCTGTGGAGAAATTCGGAAATTTTCCACTGACCCGTGTTGACAGGAGGAAAGAGGGCGGTCATATACCCGGCCACAGATCGAGAGGCGGCAACGACGCGTCGCTGGTTGTCTCACGATCTCAAATGCTTGGTCGAAAGATCCCGACAGAATAATGGAGGGATGCCCGAGTGGTTAAAGGGGACGGACTGTAAATCCGTTGGCTCAGCCTACGTTGGTTCAAATCCAACTCCCTCCACCATTCTGCTTCTGGATCGAAGGCCCGCGGGTATAGCTCAATGGTAGAGCAGCAGCCTTCCAAGCTGAATACGCGGGTTCGATTCCCGCTACCCGCTCCAGCAGCGAACAGCCTCCTTATCCGAATTAATCCGATGCTCCAACGCTTCGCGGTAAGTCATTGTTTGTCTTGCTTGCGGAGCGATCCGTGATTCGCGCATGCCTGCCCTTGTGTCGGCGCTTCAGCGTTCTTACATATCGGCAGGAAAAGGCCGTCGGCGACCGGTCCGGGCGTACGCAATTAAGTCTTGCGCAAATCCCCTGAAACCCTTAAACGGCTCCACAAACCGGCCCTGCCGGCTGATCATTCATACTTGACCACAGGAAACGTACCCATGGCAAAGAGCAAATTTGAGCGCAACAAGCCGCACGTTAACATTGGCACGATTGGCCACGTTGACCATGGCAAGACGTCGCTGACCGCAGCGATCACGAAGTACTTCGGCGAGTTCAAGGCGTATGACCAGATCGACGCTGCGCCGGAAGAAAAGGCCCGTGGTATCACCATTTCGACGGCCCACGTTGAGTATGAGACGGCGAACCGTCACTACGCTCACGTTGACTGCCCCGGCCACGCCGACTACGTCAAGAACATGATCACCGGTGCTGCGCAGATGGACGGCGCGATCCTGGTTTGCTCGGCCGCTGACGGCCCGATGCCGCAGACCCGCGAGCACATCCTGCTCGCTCGCCAGGTTGGCGTTCCGGCAATCGTCGTGTTCCTCAACAAGGTCGACCAGGTTGACGACGCCGAGCTTCTCGAGCTCGTCGAGCTTGAAGTTCGCGAACTGCTGTCGTCCTACGAATTCCCGGGCGACGACATTCCGATCATCAAGGGCTCGGCTCTTGCTGCACTTGAAGATTCGGACAAGAAGATCGGCGAAGACGCGATCCGCGAGCTGATGGCTGCTGTTGACGCCTACATCCCGACGCCTGAGCGTCCGATCGACCAGCCGTTCCTGATGCCGATCGAAGACGTGTTCTCGATCTCGGGCCGTGGTACGGTTGTGACCGGTCGCGTTGAGCGCGGTATCGTCAAGGTCGGCGAAGAAGTTGAAATCGTCGGCATCCGCGACACGTCGAAGACGACGGTTACGGGCGTTGAAATGTTCCGCAAGCTGCTCGACCAGGGCCAGGCCGGCGACAACATCGGCGCGCTGATCCGTGGTGTTAACCGTGACGGTGTCGAGCGTGGCCAGATCCTGTGCAAGCCGGGTTCGGTCAAGCCGCACAAGAAGTTCATGGCCGAAGCCTACATCCTGACGAAGGAAGAAGGCGGCCGTCATACGCCGTTCTTCACGAACTACCGTCCGCAGTTCTACTTCCGCACGACGGACGTGACGGGCATCGTGACGCTGCCGGAAGGCACGGAAATGGTCATGCCGGGCGACAACGTCACCGTTGCCGTCGAGCTGATCGTTCCGATCGCGATGGAAGAAAAGCTGCGCTTCGCGATCCGCGAAGGCGGCCGTACCGTCGGCGCAGGCATCGTAGCCTCGATCGTCGAGTAATCTGCTGGTTTCAGATCAGTAGAGAGGCCCCGCTGGCAACGGCGGGGCCTTTTTCGTTGCAGGAGCTGCCAGGACTTCATCGATAAAGTCGCGCTTGCCGTGGGTGTAGATATCCCAATCGCCATTGGCGTCTGTGGCAAGCCGCTTTTTCAGCGTCTCGTATCGCTCGGCATAGTCCAGCCGTTCACGCAACTGGTCGCGGAAGAGGAGGCGTGCCGCATGAGCGGCGTTGTCGCCAGAGCAAAGATAGAGGCGCGTGCCGTAGGGGCGCGTATCGGTGGTGAAGGTCCAGAGGCCGCTTGCGTGCGGATCGCGGTGAAAGGTGTAGCCGATGCTGCGAAGGCGCGCAGTCAGCTCCGGCAGCCTTCTCAGATTCGCGATGACCGCATCGATATCGATCTTCGGCTTCGCCGGCAATCCGGGCACTGCGGTGCTGCCGATGTGATGGACCTCGCGGACGAAGGGTGAAGCAGCGTCGCGATCTCTGAGGCTCGCTCTTCAAACAACAAAGCCAGCAGGGACCGTATTCGGCCAGCGTGATGCGCGACGTATGATTCGGCTCCCGGCAATTGCCGGCAGGATAGCGGATTCCCGACTTCGCGCGCCGCGGGAATTACGGCAGGCTCGACAATGACTTGCGCCCGTTCGTGACGCCGGAGGCGGCAGGGCAGGGGGTTGTTGCAATTCGATGAGGATTTTTTCGCTTCTTCGGTGAAAGGTGCTTGTCATCCTCCGGCAAACTGAATATTAAGCCGCTGACTTGAGGCGGCGACGCGTCGTTAGACGAAGGCGCAGCTGAATAGGGGTATAGCTCAGTTGGTAGAGCGGCGGTCTCCAAAACCGCAGGTCGGGGGTTCGAGCCCCTCTGCCCCTGCCATTTCTCTCGCGCTTGCATAAAGGCTGAGGGGACGGCAAACTAAAGCTTAAGGACCGGTGACCCGGTCGACGAAATTCACAAAAAAGACTGATTGGCTCTTGTGGTTTTCAGAATCGGTCTTTATGTAGGGTCCAAACAGACACGCGGTGCGTGGGGCTGAATCATCGGCTTTACGCGCCGTAATGGCGTGAGCATTACATGGCATCCAAAACGAATCCGGTAACGTTTCTGCAGCAGGTTCGCTCGGAGACGTCGAAAGTGACTTGGCCTTCTCGGCGCGAGACGATGATCTCGACGCTGATGGTCTTTGTCATGGTCTTTTTTGCCGCTGCCTTCTTCTTTGCTGCGGACCAGTTGATGGGTTGGGCGATCGGCCTCATCCTCAACGTTGGCGCTTGATTGGGTGGAGGGTAGTATGGCTGCGCGCTGGTATATTGTTCACGCCTATTCGAACTTCGAAAAGAAGGTCGCTGAATCGATCGAAGAAAAGGCCAAGCAGAAGGGTCTCGAGCATTTGTTCGAGAAGATTCTCGTGCCGACCGAGAAGGTTGTCGAAGTGCGTCGTGGCCGCAAGGTCGACGCCGAGCGCAAGTTCTTCCCGGGCTACGTTCTGGTTCGCGCCAATCTGACGGATGAGGCTTTCCATCTCATCAAGAATACGCCGAAAGTAACGGGTTTCCTCGGTACCGACAGCAAGCCGGTTCCGATTCCGGACCATGAGGCTGAGCGCATCCTTGGTCAGGTCCAGGATGGCGTCGAGCGTCCGAAGCCGTCGGTCTCGTTCGAGATCGGCGAGCAGGTCCGCGTTTCGGATGGTCCGTTTGCCTCGTTCAACGGCGTCGTTCAGGACGTCGACGAAGAGCGTTCGCGCCTCAAGGTCGAGGTTTCGATCTTCGGTCGCGCGACGCCGGTCGAACTGGAATACGGTCAGGTCGAGAAGGTCTGAGAAGATCTCAAGAGATAGGGCGGGTTACGACCCGTTCTGGCGGAGAAATCCGCATGCGCGTGGAAGGGGAGCGACCTTAGCCGGGTCGGATCGTCCGTACCACGCAACCGCAGCCGCCGATCCCCGTGATCGGCAACAAGCCGGGCAACCGGCGTAACAGATCCCGGTGCGATCCGTCGCAAGGGGATTTCAGAAAGGCAGAGAGAAATGGCTAAGAAAGTTGCAGGCCAGCTCAAGCTGCAGGTGAAGGCTGGGTCGGCCAATCCGTCCCCGCCGATCGGTCCTGCGCTCGGTCAGCGTGGCATTAACATCATGGAATTCTGCAAGGCGTTCAATGCCGCCACGCAGGAAATGGAAAAGGGTATGCCGATCCCGGTCGTCATCACCTATTACCAGGACAAGTCCTTCACTTTCGTCATGAAGCAGCCGCCGGTCAGCTACTTCCTGAAGAAGGAAGCAAAGATCCAGTCCGGTTCGAAGACCCCCGGCAAGGGCGGCTCGGCCGGCAAGCTCACCAAGGCTCAGATCAAGTCGATCGCCGAAGCCAAGATGAAGGATCTCAATGCTGCCGATATCGAAGGCGCAATGGCCATGATCGAGGGCTCTGCCCGCGCTATGGGCCTGGAAGTGGTAGGCTAAGACCATGGCGAAGATTGCAAAGCGTGTACAGAAGTCCCGCGAGGGCGTCGATCCGACGAAGATCTACGGTCTCACCGAGGCCGTTTCGATGGTCAAGGAACGTGCAACTGCCAAGTTCGACGAGACCATCGAAGTTGCGATGAACCTCGGCGTTGACCCGCGCCACGCCGACCAGATGGTCCGCGGCGTCGTCAACCTGCCGAACGGCACCGGCCGCTCGGTTCGCGTCGCCGTTTTCGCACGTGGCGCCAAGGCTGACGAAGCCAAGGCTGCCGGTGCTGACGTCGTTGGCGCGGAAGAACTCGTCGAAATCGTTCAGGGCGGCAAGATCGATTTCGATCGCTGCATCGCAACCCCGGACATGATGCCGCTCGTCGGTCGCCTCGGTAAGGTTCTCGGCCCGCGTGGCATGATGCCGAACCCGAAGGTCGGCACCGTCACGATGGACGTCGCTGGTGCCGTCAAGGCATCCAAGGGCGGCGCCGTCGAGTTCCGCGTCGAAAAGGCCGGTATTGTTCACGCCGGCATCGGCAAGGCATCCTTCGATGCCAAGGCACTGGAAGAAAACATCCGTGCCTTCGCAGACGCAGTGATCAAGGCAAAGCCGACCGGCGCCAAGGGCAACTACGTCAAGCGCGTCGCTATTTCGTCGACCATGGGCCCAGGCCTCAAGATCGACCCGGCCACGCTCAGCGTCGCTTAATCGTTTTCGGGCTTCGGCCCGGTACCAAATTCCCGGCCTTTCGGGGCCGGGAATTCCGGACGTCAAGTCCGGAACTCCTGTCCGAGATTGCGGGTGGTTTTACCTTAATCACTTCGGCCTGCATGAGACGGGTAAGATCTGAATTTCGCTATGGCGCCGGAGGCGTCGAAATTCGGTTCGAACCTCGCTTGCCTTGTGTCAGACCCGGCTCTTCCGGGAACGCCAAGGGACAGGATCCTTAAGCGTTACGTGGGATCGAGCTCGATCTCGGGTGACAAAGGCAAACCCGGCGGGGCTGCAGTATTGCAACCCTGCCTACTGGAGACAGACAGTGGAAAGAGCGGAAAAACGCGAATTCGTCACGGAGCTGAACGAAGTCTTCAAGGCTTCCGGTTCGGTTGTCGTGGCCCACTATGCTGGTGTCACAGTTGCGCAGATGAACGACTTCCGTTCGAAGATGCGCGCTGCTGGCGGCACCGTCAAAGTCGCGAAAAACCGCCTGGCCAAGATCGCTCTTCAGGGCACCGAGTCGGAAGGGATGAGCAATCTCTTCAAGGGTCAGACGCTGATCGCATACAGCGAAGACCCGATCACGGCTCCTAAGGTCGTCATGGATTTCGCCAAGACCAACGACAAGCTCGTTGTTCTCGGTGGCGCCATGGGCACAACCACGCTCAACGCCGAAGCAGTCAAGTCGCTCGCGACCCTGCCTTCGCTCGACGAGCTGCGCGCAAAGCTGCTGGGCCTTCTCAATGCCCCGGCAACCCGCGTCGCAACGGTTGTTGCAGCACCGGCAAGCCAGCTTGCTCGCGTGTTCTCGGCCTATGCCAAGAAGGACGAAGCCGCCTAAGGCGGATTTTCGCTGTTGTATTTAAAACCAGTTCGAACCGAACAAAAGGAAAAGTAAAATGGCTGATCTCGCAAAGATCGTTGAAGACCTCTCCTCGCTGACCGTTCTGGAAGCTGCTGAGCTTTCCAAGCTGCTCGAAGAGAAGTGGGGCGTTTCGGCTGCTGCTCCGGTAGCTGTTGCTGTTGCTGGCGGCGCTGCCGGCGGTGCTGCTGCTGCTGCTGAAGAAGAAAAGACCGAATTTGACGTTATCCTCGTTGACGCTGGTGCCAACAAGATCAACGTCATCAAGGAAGTCCGCGCCATCACCGGTCTCGGCCTCAAGGAAGCCAAGGACCTCGTCGAAGGCGCTCCTAAGCCGGTTAAGGAAGCAGTTTCCAAGGCTGAAGCTGCTGACCTCAAGAAGAAGCTCGAAGACGCTGGCGCCAAGGTTGACGTCAAGTAATTCGGCTACATGCAAGGGGAGGTGGCCTTTTCAGGCCGCCTCTCTTTGACCGTTTTTGGAACATATTACCCAAAAGCCTGTCGAAAAACGGCTTTTGGGTAATGGGTTCTTCAAGAGGATGGTCTCGAACGGAAGGCAGCACAGCAATCCGCGCTGAGCGTTTTCCGTTAGCTGGACGAGATTGGACTACTCATTGATTGACGGGGTCGACTGGCCATCGGTTCCCGTCCGTTGCAGGCCCGGATGCAAGATTGACAAGGAGCGACGATGGCTCAGACCCTTTCGTTTAACGGTCGCAGGCGCGTACGCAAGTTTTTTGGTAAAATTCCAGAAGTCGCAGAAATGCCGAACCTCATCGAGGTTCAGAAGGCATCCTACGACCAGTTTCTGATGGTTGAAGAGCCCAAGGGCGGTCGCCCTGACGAGGGGCTCCAAGCTGTTTTCAAGTCCGTTTTCCCGATCAAGGATTTCTCGGGCGCATCGATGCTTGAGTTCGTGTCCTACGAATTCGAGCCGCCGAAGTTCGACGTCGAGGAATGCCGTCAGCGCGATCTGACCTACGCAGCGCCGCTCAAGGTGACGCTGCGCCTCATCGTATTCGATATCGACGAGGATACCGGCGCGAAGTCGATCAAGGACATCAAGGAACAGAACGTCTACATGGGCGACATGCCGCTCATGACCGACAACGGTACCTTCATCGTCAATGGTACCGAGCGCGTTATCGTTTCGCAGATGCACCGGTCGCCGGGCGTGTTCTTCGACCACGACAAGGGCAAGAGCCATTCGTCGGGCAAGCTGCTCTTCGCAGCACGCGTCATTCCTTACCGCGGTTCCTGGCTCGACATCGAGTTCGACGCCAAGGACATCGTGCATGCCCGTATCGACCGCCGCCGCAAGATTCCGGTGTCGTCGCTGCTGATGGCGCTCGGCATGGACGGCGAGGAAATCCTCGACACCTTCTACACGAAGTCGCTTTACCAGCGCGACGGCGAAGGCTGGCGCGTGCCGTTCCAGCCGGATGCCCTGAAGGGTCAGAAGGCCATCACCGAGATGGTCGACGCCGACACCGGTGAAGTCGTTGTCGAGGCTGGCAAGAAGCTGACCCCGCGCCTGCTTCGTCAGTTGCAGGACAAGGGTCTGAAGGCGCTCAAGGCGACCAATGATGACCTCTACGGCAACTATCTTGCCGAAGACGTCGTCAACTTCGCAACCGGTGAAATCTACCTCGAAGCAGGCGACGAGATCGACGAGAAGACGCTTCCCGTCATTCTGTCGGCCGGCTTCGACGAAATCCCGGTTCTCGACATCGACCATATCAATGTCGGCGCCTACATCCGCAATACGCTGACCGTAGACAAGAACGAGAACCGTCAGGACGCTCTGTTCGATATCTACCGCGTCATGCGTCCGGGCGAGCCGCCGACCATGGATTCTGCGGAAGCCATGTTCAACACGCTGTTCTTCGACGCCGAGCGCTACGACCTCTCGGCCGTCGGCCGCGTCAAGATGAACATGCGCCTCGACCTTGAAGTTGCGGATACCGTCCGTACCCTGCGCAAGGAAGACATCCTGGCTGTCGTCAAGATGCTCGTCGAACTGCGCGACGGTAAGGGCGAAATCGACGACATCGACAACCTCGGCAACCGCCGTGTTCGTTCGGTCGGCGAGTTGATGGAAAACCAGTACCGCCTGGGTCTGTTGCGCATGGAGCGCGCGATCAAGGAACGCATGTCGTCGATCGAGATCGACACCGTCATGCCGCAGGACCTGATCAACGCCAAGCCGGCTGCCGCAGCCGTCCGCGAATTCTTCGGCTCCTCGCAGCTGTCGCAGTTCATGGACCAGGTGAACCCGCTTTCGGAAATCACCCACAAGCGCCGCCTTTCGGCACTTGGCCCGGGTGGTCTGACCCGCGAGCGCGCCGGCTTCGAAGTCCGCGACGTTCACCCGACGCACTACGGCCGTATTTGCCCGATCGAAACGCCGGAAGGCCCGAACATCGGTCTGATCAACTCGCTCGCAACCTTCGCCCGCGTCAACAAGTACGGCTTCATCGAAAGCCCGTACCGCAAGATCGTTGACGGCAAGGTGACGAACGACGTCGTCTATCTCTCGGCGATGGAAGAAGCGAAGTATCACGTCGCCCAGGCCAACTCGGTTCTCGAGAGCGATGGTTCGTTCTCGGAAGAATTCGTCGTTTGCCGTCATGCCGGCGAAGTTATGCTGGCACCGCGCGACAACATCAACCTGATGGACGTTTCGCCGAAGCAGCTCGTTTCGGTCGCGGCCGCGCTCATCCCGTTCCTTGAGAACGACGACGCGAACCGCGCACTGATGGGCTCGAACATGCAGCGTCAGGCCGTGCCGCTGCTGCGCGCCGAAGCGCCGTTCGTCGGTACCGGCATGGAGCCGGTCGTTGCCCGCGACTCCGGCGCAGCAATCGCTGCCCGTCGTGGCGGTGTCGTCGACCAGGTTGACGCGACCCGTATCGTTATCCGCGCCACCGAAGACCTCGATCCGTCGAAGTCGGGCGTCGATATCTATCGTCTGCAGAAGTTCCAGCGTTCGAACCAGAACACCTGCGTCAACCAGCGTCCGCTGGTTACCGTCGGTGACGTTCTGAACAAGGGCGACATCATCGCCGACGGTCCGTCGACCGACCTCGGTGACCTGGCGCTCGGCCGCAACGCGCTCGTCGCGTTCATGCCGTGGAACGGCTACAACTACGAAGACTCGATCCTGCTCTCCGAGCGGATCGTGCGCGACGACGTGTTCACCTCCATCCACATCGAAGAATTCGAAGTGATGGCGCGTGACACGAAGCTGGGTCCGGAAGAAATCACCCGCGACATTCCGAACGTTTCGGAAGAAGCGCTGCGTAACCTCGACGAAGCCGGTATCGTTTATATCGGTGCTGAGGTTCAGCCGGGTGACATCCTCGTCGGCAAGATCACGCCGAAGGGCGAAAGCCCGATGACGCCGGAAGAAAAGCTTCTGCGCGCCATCTTCGGTGAAAAGGCTTCCGACGTTCGCGACACCTCGATGCGCATGCCCCCGGGCACCTTCGGTACCGTCGTCGAAGTTCGCGTCTTCAACCGCCACGGCGTTGAGAAGGACGAACGCGCGATGGCGATCGAGCGCGAGGAAATCGAACGCCTCGCCAAGGACCGCGACGACGAACAGGCGATCCTCGATCGTAACGTCTACGCACGTCTCGTCGACATGCTGCGTGGCCACACGGCCGTTGCCGGCCCGAAGGGCTTCAAGAAGGGCACCGAGCTTTCGAACCTCGTCGTCAGCGAATACCCCCGCTCGCAGTGGTGGATGTTCGCCGTCGAAGACGAAAAGGCTCAGGGCGAGATCGAAGCTCTGCGCGCCCAGTACGACGAATCCAAGTCGCGCCTTGAACAGCGCTTCATGGACAAGGTCGAGAAGGTCCAGCGCGGCGACGAAATGCCTCCGGGCGTCATGAAGATGGTCAAGGTCTTCGTCGCTGTGAAGCGCAAGATCCAGCCGGGCGACAAGATGGCCGGCCGTCACGGCAACAAGGGTGTCGTGTCGCGTATCGTGCCGATCGAAGACATGCCGTTCCTGGAAGACGGCACG
Source organism: Ensifer sp. EB106-03-01-XG145 (assembly GCF_058792075.1). Taxonomy (NCBI): domain Bacteria; kingdom Pseudomonadati; phylum Pseudomonadota; class Alphaproteobacteria; order Hyphomicrobiales; family Rhizobiaceae; genus Ensifer; species Ensifer sp. EB106-03-01-XG145. Next base: position 1,433,513 of record NZ_JBYTEC010000001.1, read on the forward strand.
CATGTCGACGTCGTTCTGAACCCGCTCGGCGTGCCTTCGCGCATGAACGTCGGCCAGATCCTCGAAACCCATCTCGGCTGGGCTTGCGCCGGCATGGGCAAGAAGATCGGCGCGATGCTCGATGCCTACAAGGCAGGCGCCGACATCCAGCCGCTGCGCGACACCATCGACAGCGTCATCGGGTCGGGCCCGAAGGGCGAGCCGATCAAGCAGTACGACGACGAGTCGATCGTGCGCCTGGCCGAGCAGACCCGTCGCGGCGTTTCGATCGCGACGCCGGTCTTCGACGGTGCTGTCGAAGCCGACGTCAACGAGATGCTGGAGCAGGCGGGCCTGAAGGTAACCGGTCAGTCGACGCTTTACGATGGCCGTACCGGCGATCAGTTCGACCGTCAGGTGACCGTGGGCTACATCTACATGCTCAAGCTCAACCACTTGGTCGACGACAAGATCCACGCCCGTTCGATCGGTCCGTACTCGCTCGTCACCCAGCAGCCGCTGGGCGGTAAGGCGCAGTTCGGCGGTCAGCGCTTCGGGGAAATGGAGGTCTGGGCGCTGGAAGCTTACGGCGCGGCCTACACCCTGCAGGAAATGCTGACGGTCAAGTCGGACGACGTTGCCGGTCGTACCAAGGTCTACGAAGCGATCGTCCGTGGCGACGATACCTTCGAAGCGGGCATTCCGGAGAGCTTCAACGTTCTCGTCAAGGAAATGCGCTCGCTGGGCCTTTCGGTCGAGCTCGAAAACTCGAAGGTCGACGAGGCTGGCGCGGCACAGTTGCCGGACGCAGCCGAGTAAAGAGACCCAAGGTGCGTGCCGCGATGCGGCGCGCACCGTTTCCGCCTGAAGACGCTGACGTTTTCGGCAGGAACAGAGCCGCAGCCAATGCGGTTTTAGCTGTTTAAGGGGCAGGGGCCGGCGCCCGGGATTTGTCGGCACCCTCGCCAAGCTCAGGGCGTAAAGCCCGTAAAGGAGACAGGCATGAACCAAGAGGTCATGAATCTTTTCAATCCGCAGGTGCCTGCACAGACCTTCGATTCCATCCGGATTTCGATCGCCTCGCCGGAGAAGATTCTTTCCTGGTCTTACGGTGAGATCAAGAAGCCGGAGACGATCAACTACCGTACGTTCAAGCCGGAACGCGACGGTCTGTTCTGCGCGCGCATCTTTGGCCCGATCAAGGACTACGAGTGCCTGTGCGGCAAGTACAAGCGCATGAAGTACAAGGGCATCATCTGCGAAAAGTGCGGCGTCGAAGTCACGCTGTCGCGCGTTCGCCGTGAGCGCATGGGCCACATCGAGCTCGCCGCTCCCGTCGCCCACATCTGGTTCCTGAAGTCGTTGCCTTCACGCATTTCGACGCTGCTCGACATGACGCTGAAGGATGTCGAACGCGTTCTGTACTTCGAAAACTACATCGTGACCGAGCCGGGTCTGACGTCGCTGAAGGAAAACCAGCTCCTCAGCGAAGAAGACTACATGCTCGCCGTCGATGAGTTCGGCGAAGACCAGTTCACCGCCATGATCGGCGCCGAAGCGATCTACGAGATGCTCGCTTCGATGAACCTGGAAAAGATCGCCGGCGATCTGCGTGCAGAACTTGCCGAGACGACCTCGGATCTGAAGCAGAAGAAGCTGATGAAGCGGCTGAAGATCGTCGAGAACTTCATGGAATCCGGCAACCGGCCGGAATGGATGATCATGAAGGTCGTTCCGGTGATCCCGCCGGATCTGCGCCCGCTCGTGCCGCTTGACGGCGGCCGTTTCGCGACGTCGGATCTGAACGATCTCTACCGCCGCGTGATCAACCGTAACAACCGTCTGAAGCGCCTGATCGAACTGCGTGCTCCGGGCATCATCATCCGTAACGAAAAGCGCATGCTGCAGGAATCTGTGGACGCGCTGTTCGATAACGGCCGTCGTGGCCGCGTCATCACCGGTGCCAACAAGCGTCCGCTGAAGTCGTTGTCCGACATGCTGAAGGGCAAGCAGGGCCGCTTCCGTCAGAACCTGCTCGGCAAGCGCGTCGACTATTCCGGCCGCTCGGTTATCGTGACCGGTCCGGAACTGAAGCTGCACCAGTGCGGTCTTCCGAAGAAGATGGCGCTCGAGTTGTTCAAGCCGTTCATCTACGCCCGCCTCGACGCCAAGGGTTACTCCTCGACCGTCAAGCAGGCCAAGAAGCTCGTTGAAAAGGAAAAGCCGGAAGTCTGGGATATCCTCGACGAGGTCATCCGCGAGCATCCGGTTCTCCTGAACCGCGCGCCGACGCTGCACCGCCTGGGCATCCAGGCCTTCGAACCGACCCTGGTCGAAGGCAAGGCGATCCAGCTGCATCCGCTCGTCTGCACGGCCTTCAACGCCGACTTCGACGGTGACCAGATGGCCGTTCACGTGCCGCTGTCGCTCGAAGCCCAGCTCGAAGCACGCGTGCTGATGATGTCGACGAACAACATTCTGCACCCGGCAAACGGCGCGCCGATCATCGTTCCGTCGCAGGACATGGTTCTCGGTCTCTACTACTTGTCGATCCTGAACCAGAACGAGCCGGGCGAAGGCATGGCGTTCTCGGACATGGGCGAACTGCATCACGCGCTCGAAACCAAGGCCGTGACCCTGCATGCCAAGATCCGTGGCCGCTTCAAGACCGTCGATGCCGAGGGCAACCCGGTTTCGAAGATCTACGAAACCACGCCTGGCCGCATGATCATCGGCGAGCTGCTGCCGCGCAACGTCAACGTGCCGTTCGACATCTGCAACCAGGAAATGACCAAGAAGAACATCTCCAAGATGATCGACGCGGTCTACCGTCACTGCGGCCAGAAGGACACGGTCATCTTCTGCGACCGCATCATGCAGCTCGGCTTTGCCCATGCCTGCCGCGCCGGCATTTCGTTCGGCAAGGACGACATGGTCATCCCGGACACCAAGGTGAAGATCGTCGGCGACACTGAAGCGCTCGTGAAGGAATACGAGCAGCAGTACAACGACGGCCTCATCACCCAGGGCGAAAAGTACAACAAGGTTGTCGACGCCTGGGGCAAGGCGACCGAAAAGGTCGCCGACGAAATGATGGCCCGCATTAAGGCGGTGGAGTTCGACGAAAACGGTCGTCAGAAGCCGATGAACTCGATCTACATGATGTCGCACTCCGGCGCCCGTGGTTCTCCGAACCAGATGCGTCAGCTGGGCGGCATGCGCGGCCTGATGGCCAAGCCGTCGGGCGAAATCATCGAGACGCCGATCATCTCGAACTTCAAGGAAGGCCTCACCGTTAACGAGTACTTCAACTCGACCCACGGTGCCCGTAAGGGTCTGGCCGACACCGCCTTGAAGACCGCGAACTCCGGTTACCTGACCCGTCGTCTCGTCGACGTCGCGCAGGATTGCATCGTCAACTCCGTCGATTGCGGCACCGAAAACGGTCTCACAATGACGGCGATCGTCGACGCCGGTCAGGTTGTGGCCTCGCTTGGCGCTCGTATTCTTGGCCGTACGGCTCTGGACGACATCGATCACCCGGTCACGGGCGCTCGCATCGTCGATGCCGGCCGGATGATCCTGGAACCCGACGTCATCGAGATCGAGAAGGCTGGTATCCAGTCGATCCGCATCCGTTCTGCACTGACCTGCGAAATCCAGACGGGCGTTTGCGGCGTCTGCTACGGCCGCGACCTGGCTCGTGGTACGCCGGTCAACATGGGCGAAGCGGTTGGCGTTATCGCTGCACAGTCGATCGGTGAACCGGGCACCCAGCTCACCATGCGTACCTTCCACCTGGGTGGTACGGCGACCGTGGTCGACCAGTCGTTCCTGGAAGCGTCCTACGAAGGTACGGTCCAGATCAAGAACCGCAACATGCTGCGCAACTCGGACGGCGTTCTCGTCGCGATGGGCCGTAACATGGCGGTCCAGATCCTGGACGAGCGTGGCGTCGAGCGTTCGTCGCAGCGTGTTGCCTATGGTTCGAAGATCCTCGTCGACGATGGCGACAAGGTGAAGCGCGGCCAGCGTCTCGCCGAGTGGGACCCCTACACCCGTCCGATGATGACGGAAGTAGAAGGTACCGTTCACTTCGAAGACGTCGTCGACGGCATCTCGGTGCTCGAAGCGACCGACGAGTCGACCGGTATCACCAAGCGCCAGGTTATCGACTGGCGTTCGACCCCGCGTGGTACGGACCTCAAGCCGGCGATCGTCATCAAGGACAAGAACGGCGCAGTTGCCAAGCTGTCGCGCGGCGGCGAAGCCCGCTTCTTGCTCTCGGTCGACGCGATCCTCTCGGTCGAACCCGGCCAGAAGGTCAGCCAGGGTGACGTTCTCGCTCGTTCGCCGCTCGAAAGCGCCAAGACCAAGGACATCACCGGTGGTCTGCCGCGTGTTGCCGAACTGTTCGAAGCCCGTCGTCCGAAGGATCACGCCATCATCGCTGAGATCGATGGCACCGTTCGCTTCGGCCGCGACTACAAGAACAAGCGTCGCGTTCTGATCGAGCCGGCGGAAGACGGTGTCGAGCCGGTCGAGTACCTGATCCCGAAGGGCAAGCCCTTCCATCTTCAGGATGGCGACTACATCGAAAAGGGCGATTACATCCTCGACGGCAACCCGGCGCCGCACGACATCCTGGCGATCAAGGGCGTGGAAGCGCTTGCTTCCTACCTGGTCAACGAAATCCAGGAAGTCTACCGACTGCAGGGCGTTGTCATCAACGACAAGCACATCGAAGTCATCGTTCGCCAGATGCTGCAGAAGGTGGAAATCACCGATGCCGGCGACTCGACCTACATCGTCGGTGACAATGTCGACCGGATCGAGCTCGAAGACGTCAACGACGGCCTGATCGAACAGGGCAAGAAGCCGGCATACGGCGATCCGGTCCTGCTCGGCATCACCAAGGCGTCGCTGCAGACACCGTCCTTCATCTCGGCGGCTTCGTTCCAGGAAACCACCAAGGTCCTGACCGAAGCGGCGATCGCTGGTAAGACGGACGGCCTGCAGGGCCTGAAGGAAAACGTCATCGTCGGCCGTCTGATCCCGGCCGGTACCGGTGGCACGATGACCCAGATCCGCCGCATCGCAACCGCGCGCGACGAAATGATCCTGGAAGAACGTCGTCGTGGCACGGGCGCCGAGGCAGCAACGCCAATGCTTGCCGATCTCGCCAACGAGAACGCTGCAGCCGAATAAGCGGGGAGGGCGGGTTATTCCGCCCTCTGACCCACACAAAGAAGAAGCCGCCGAGAGCGATCTCGGCGGCTTCTTCTTTTGGGCGGTCGCCCCGCGCGGCAACGGCGAGGGCGAAGGTCACTTGACTGCAAAGATTAGCTAAAGCGGATGATCGCCACTTCGCCTTCGAGTGCGCCCTGGTAGGCGGAGGCGTGGGGTTCGTCGCTCGGGATCTCGGTCAGTGTGCCGATCTGGTCCAGATCAGCCTCGAGAAAACCCTCTTCGGCAAGGGCGTTCAGTGCTTCGCGAACAGCGGTATCGTCGTCGGGCGCCTTGAGCATCACGTGAATGTCCACGCCGTCTTCGTCGCCGTCGGTCTCATAGGCCTTGCCGATGATGATGAACACCATCGGTTCGTCCGGGGCATTGTCGTTGTCTGGGGTGACGGCCATATTGTTTCCTTTCGATTGGCTGGCGCGACCTTAGCGCCCTTTTTTGTCCGGCGCGATGGAAATGCATCGCGCCTCGAATGCTTCTGCAGCGACCGACTCGAAGATGGTGGAAAACCCCCACAAAGTGGTTGCCGATTCCTTAACCCTATCCGACACTCCGCCTGTCGAAGGGCCAAAGAGGCGGGCACCAGGTTCGAAACCATGTGCAAAAGCCTTGTTTTGCAGGCATGTCAGGCCTGCGCGCGATAGAATATTTCTTAATTGCCCTTGACTGTTGGCCTTGAAATCAGTACACCCCGCCGCATCGGAGCCCATGTGAGGCTGGCTGGTTCGGAACGTCGCGTTCTGGAGTTCGCCTCAAACAAGGTTCGAAACGCACGCCGACGACTACAATGCTGCACGCAAGACGCGCACGATAGTGCGTCCTCTGCTTTATTTGGGGCCATCTGCGGAAAGGCGGATCGGCCCCTGTTTTGCGCATTTCATGAGGCGTTCGAAACTGCCGGCGACGGCAACGATCCGCCCGCAAGGGTAACGTGATAAGATTTTGCAAGGGATGGGTATATGCCTACCGTAAACCAGCTGATCCGCAAGCCTCGTCAGGCACAGGTAAAGCGCAATAAGGTTCCTGCTCTGCAGGAAAACCCGCAGAAGCGTGGCGTTTGCACCCGCGTTTACACGACGACCCCGAAGAAGCCGAACTCGGCTCTCCGTAAGGTTGCCAAGATTCGTCTGACGAACGGCTTCGAAGTCATCGGCTACATTCCGGGTGAAGGTCACAACCTTCAGGAGCACTCGGTTGTCATGATCCGCGGCGGCCGCGTTAAGGACCTTCCGGGCGTTCGTTACCACATCATCCGTGGTGTTCTCGATACGCAGGGCGTCAAGAACCGCAAGCAGCGTCGTTCGAAGTACGGTGCGAAGCGTCCGAAGTAATTCGGTTTTGAAAATCCCAGCGCTGCGCGAGGTCCTCCGCGTGGTAAAGCGCTGAAACAGTTTGAAGAGACGAGAAGTATGTCCCGACGTCATAAAGCAGAAAAGCGCGAGATCAATCCGGATCCGAAGTTCGGTGATCTGGTTGTCACGAAGTTCATGAACGCCATCATGCTGCACGGCAAGAAGTCTGTTGCGGAAAGCATTGTCTATGGCGCGTTCGATGCGGTTCAGGTCAAGCTGAAGCAAGAGCCGATCACCGTATTCCACTCTGCGCTCGACAACATCGCGCCGCACGTTGAAGTGCGTTCGCGCCGCGTCGGTGGTGCAACTTACCAGGTTCCGGTCGATGTTCGTCCGGAGCGTCGCCAGGCCCTCGCCATCCGTTGGCTGATTGCGGCCGCACGCAAGCGTAACGAAACGACCATGGTTGATCGCCTGTGCGGCGAACTCATGGACGCAGCGAACAACCGTGGTAGCGCCGTGAAGAAGCGCGAAGACACGCACAAGATGGCTGATGCCAACCGTGCGTTCTCGCATTATCGCTGGTAATTCTGGCGCGAACGTCTCAAGAGGCAGTCCACTATGGCACGCGAATACAAAATCGAAGACTACCGTAATTTCGGTATTATGGCGCACATCGACGCTGGCAAGACCACGACGACTGAGCGCATCCTGTACTACACCGGCAAGTCCCACAAGATCGGCGAAGTCCACGACGGCGCTGCGACCATGGACTGGATGGAGCAGGAGCAGGAACGCGGCATCACCATCACCTCTGCCGCCACTACCACCTTCTGGAAGGGCCGTGACGGCAAGACCCGCCGCTTCAACATCATCGACACCCCCGGCCACGTTGACTTCACCATCGAAGTCGAGCGTTCGCTGCGCGTTCTCGACGGTGCTATCGCGCTTCTCGACGCCAACGCCGGTGTTGAGCCGCAGACGGAAACCGTCTGGCGTCAGGCTGAGAAGTACAATGTTCCGCGCATGATCTTCTGCAACAAGATGGACAAGACCGGCGCCGACTTCTACCGCTCGGTCGAGATGATCAAGACCCGTCTCGGTGCAACGGCTGTCGTCATGCAGCTGCCGATCGGTGCTGAAACCGAATTCAAGGGCGTTATCGATCTGATCGAGATGAACGCTCTCGTCTGGCGCGACGAGTCCCTCGGCGCTCAGTGGGACGTTGTCGAAATCCCGGACGACCTGAAGGACAAGGCCGAAGAATATCGCGAAAAGCTGATCGAGACCGTTGTCGAGATCGACGAAGCTGCGATGGAAGCCTACCTCGAAGGCAACATGCCCTCGAATGACAAGATCCGCGAACTCGTTCGCCGCGGCACCATCGACGTGAAGTTCCACCCGATGTTCTGCGGTACCGCGTTCAAGAACAAGGGCGTTCAGCCGCTTCTCGACGCCGTCGTTGACTACCTGCCGTCGCCGCTCGACATTCCGGCGATCAAGGGTATCGACGCCAAGACCGAAGCAGAGATCGAGCGTCACGCTGATGATGCCGAGCCGCTTTCGATGCTCGCGTTCAAGATCATGAACGACCCCTTCGTCGGTTCGCTGACCTTTGCGCGCATCTACTCGGGCAAGCTCGAAAAGGGCTCGTCGGTCATGAACACGGTCAAGGACAAGCGCGAGCGCGTCGGCCGCATGCTGCAGATGCACTCCAACAGCCGTGAAGACATCGAAGAAGCATTTGCTGGCGACATCGTTGCTCTGGCTGGTCTCAAGGAAACCACGACGGGTGATACGCTCTGTGACCCGCTGAAGCCGGTTATCCTCGAGCGCATGGAGTTCCCCGAGCCGGTCATCCAGATCGCGATCGAGCCGAAGTCCAAGGGCGACCAGGAAAAGATGGGCCTCGCGCTCAACCGTCTGGCTGCCGAAGACCCGTCCTTCCGCGTCAAGACTGACCAGGAATCCGGTCAGACGATCATCGCCGGCATGGGCGAACTTCACCTCGACATCATCGTCGACCGCATGCGTCGCGAGTTCAAGGTTGAAGCAAACGTCGGCGCGCCGCAGGTTGCTTACCGCGAAACCATCACGCGCCAGCACGAAGAAGATTACACGCACAAGAAGCAGTCCGGTGGTACCGGTCAGTTCGCGCGCGTCAAGATCGTCTTCGAACCGAACCCGGAAGGCGAAGACTTCAAGTTCGAATCCAAGATCGTCGGCGGTGCTGTTCCGAAGGAATACATCCCGGGCGTTCAGAAGGGTATCGAAAGCGTTCTGTCTTCGGGTCCGCTCGCTGGCTTCCCGATGCTGGGCGTCAAGGCGACGCTCATCGACGGCGCATTCCACGACGTCGACTCGTCGGTCCTGGCCTTCGAAATCGCATCGCGTGCTTGCTTCCGTGAAGCGGCCAAGAAGGCTGGCGCACAGCTTCTCGAGCCGATGATGAAGGTCGAAGTCGTAACGCCGGAAGACTATGTCGGTGACGTTATCGGCGACCTGAATTCTCGTCGTGGCCAGATCCAGGGCCAGGAATCGCGTGGCGTTGCTGTCGTGATCGCCGCAAACGTGCCGCTCGCGAACATGTTCAAGTACGTCGACAACCTGCGTTCGATGTCTCAGGGTCGCGCACAGTACACGATGACCTTCGATCACTACGCGCCGGTTCCGTCGAACGTCGCACAGGAAATCCAGGCGAAGTATTCCGGTCAGAAGTGACCGGAATACCCTTTCGCTGACAGAAGTTAAAAGTTTTCCCCGGTAGGGGATAGAAAACGGAGAGCCGGAAATGGCAAAGAGCAAATTTGAGCGCAACAAGCCGCACGTTAACATTGGCACGATTGGCCACGTTGACCATGGCAAGACGTCGCTGACCGCAGCGATCACGAAGTACTTCGGCGAGTTCAAGGCGTATGACCAGATCGACGCTGCGCCGGAAGAAAAGGCCCGTGGTATCACCATTTCGACGGCCCACGTTGAGTATGAGACGGCGAACCGTCACTACGCTCACGTTGACTGCCCCGGCCACGCCGACTACGTCAAGAACATGATCACCGGTGCTGCGCAGATGGACGGCGCGATCCTGGTTTGCTCGGCCGCTGACGGCCCGATGCCGCAGACCCGCGAGCACATCCTGCTCGCTCGCCAGGTTGGCGTTCCGGCAATCGTCGTGTTCCTCAACAAGGTCGACCAGGTTGACGACGCCGAGCTTCTCGAGCTCGTCGAACTCGAAGTTCGCGAACTTCTGTCGTCCTACGAATTCCCGGGCGACGACATTCCGATCATCAAGGGCTCGGCTCTTGCTGCTCTGGAAGATTCGGACAAGAAGATCGGCGAAGACGCGATCCGCGAGCTGATGGCTGCTGTTGACGCCTACATCCCGACGCCGGAGCGTCCGATCGACCAGCCGTTCCTGATGCCGATCGAAGACGTGTTCTCGATCTCGGGCCGTGGTACGGTTGTGACCGGTCGCGTTGAGCGCGGTATCGTCAAGGTCGGCGAAGAAGTTGAAATCGTCGGCATCCGCGACACGTCGAAGACGACGGTTACGGGCGTTGAAATGTTCCGCAAGCTGCTCGACCAGGGCCAGGCCGGCGACAACATCGGCGCGCTGATCCGTGGTGTTAACCGTGACGGCGTTGAGCGTGGCCAAATCCTGTGCAAGCCGGGTTCGGTCAAGCCGCACAAGAAGTTCATGGCTGAAGCCTACATCCTGACGAAGGAAGAAGGCGGCCGTCATACGCCGTTCTTCACGAACTACCGTCCGCAGTTCTACTTCCGCACGACGGACGTGACGGGCATCGTGACGCTGCCGGAAGGCACGGAAATGGTCATGCCGGGCGACAACGTCACCGTTGCCGTCGAGCTGATCGTTCCGATCGCGATGGAAGAAAAGCTGCGCTTCGCGATCCGCGAAGGTGGCCGTACCGTCGGCGCAGGCATCGTTGCCTCGATCGTCGAGTAATCGACGAGACTGAGGGCGGAGAAATGCGAGGCGCATGTGCTATGCGCCTCGAACATACCCGCCCCGAAAGAATTAGTTGGTCGCACGGCTTGCCGAAGACGACGAAATAGTGCAAATGGCGCCCACGCGTGATTTGCACGGTGCTTCGACGTTGTGCGCTCACAAAAAGACAGGCCGGCCACGGCCGCTCAAATAGGAAGGGGCAGGGGAAACCCTGTCCCTCCGATCTTTGAAAATTAGCGGACTGGCCGAACATTAAACGAAGTTCAATGCGTGTTTTTCCACGGAAACCGCAGACAACATGAACAAGGATAAGTCGTATGAACGGCCAGAACATCCGCATCCGCCTCAAGGCGTTTGATCACCGGATCCTCGACGCCTCGACGCGCGAAATCGTGTCGACGGCAAAGCGTACCGGTGCAAGCGTGCGCGGTCCCGTACCGCTGCCGACGCGCATTGAAAAGTTTACGGTCAACCGCTCGCCGCACGTCGACAAGAAGAGCCGTGAACAGTTCGAAATGCGCACCCATAAGCGCCTTCTCGATATCGTAGACCCGACCCCGCAGACCGTTGACGCGCTGATGAAGCTCGACCTGGCTGCCGGCGTCGACGTGGAAATCAAGCTTTAATAACAAGGAAGGTACGTGGACCCCGGTCCAACGGCTTCCGAAAACGGGCGACCTCAAGATCGGATGATCTCAAGGAAACCTTAAACCAGAGATGTGAGGGGGCTCGCCCCATCACTAACTCTCAAGAGGAATGAACCGATGCGTTCAGGTGTGATTGCACAGAAAGTGGGAATGACCCGCGTCTATAACGACGCCGGTGAGCATATCCCGGTTACAGTATTGAAGCTGGAGAACTGCCAGGTGGTAGCCCAGCGTACGGAAGAGAAGAACGGCTACGTGGCTGTCCAGCTGGGCGCCGGCCGTTCGAAGGTCAAGAACACGCCGAAGGCAATGCGCGGCCATTTTGCTGCTGCCAACGTCGAGCCGAAGGCGAAGCTCGTCGAGTTCCGCGTTTCCGCGGACAACCTGATCGACATCGGTGCAGAACTGACGGCCAACCATTTCGTTGCCGGCCAGCTCGTTGACGTCACCGGTACCACGATCGGCAAGGGCTTTGCTGGTGCGATCAAGCGCCACAACTTCGGTGGTCTGCGTGCAACGCACGGCGTTTCCGTATCGCACCGTTCGCATGGTTCTACCGGTTCCAACCAGGATCCGGGCCGCGTTTGGAAGGGCAAGCGCATGGCTGGTCACATGGGTCAAACCCGCGTCACCACCCAGAACCTCGAAGTCGTATCGACCGATGAAGACCGCGGTCTGATCCTGGTCAAGGGCGCAGTCCCCGGCTCCAAGGGTGCCTGGATCGTCGTTCGTGACGCCATCAAGTCGGGCACCCCGGAAGGCGCTCCGCGCCCGGCCGCTGTGCGCGCCGAAGCATCGAAGTAAGGGAGCCGAGTAATGGATCTCAACGTCAAAACCCTCGAGGGCAAGGACGCGGGAAAGGTTTCCCTTTCTGACGCCATTTTCGGCCTCGAACCCCGTGAAGACATCATTGCCCGCGTCGTTCGCTGGCAGCTCGCCAAGAAGCAGCAGGGCACGCACAAGGCCAAGGGCCGCGCAGAAGTTTCGCGCACCGGCGCCAAGATGTACAAGCAGAAGGGTACGGGCCGCGCCCGCCACCACTCCGCTCGCGCTCCGCAGTTCCGCGGCGGTGGCAAGGCCCATGGCCCGGTCGTCCGCAGCCACGAGCATGATCTGCCGAAGAAGGTTCGCGCCCTCGGCCTGCGTCATGCACTGTCGGCCAAGCTGAAGGCTGCAGAGATCATCGTCATCGACGATCTCGTTGCCAAGGAAGCCAAGACCAAGGCTCTCGCCGGCGTATTCGCATCGCTCGGCCTCACCAACGCTCTCATCATCGGCGGCGCCGAGATCGAGAACAATTTCAAGCTCGCAGCCCAGAACATCCCGAACGTGGACGTTCTGCCGGTTCAGGGCATCAACGTTTACGACATTCTGCGCCGTGGCAAGCTCGTGCTTTCCAAGGCTGCCGTGGAAGCTCTGGAGGAGCGGTTCAAATGACGGATCTTCGCCACTACGACGTGATCGTGTCTCCCTCGATCACTGAAAAGTCGACGCTGGTTTCCGAGCAGAACCAGGTCGTCTTCAACGTCGCCAAGGACGCTTCGAAGCCTGAAATCAAGGCTGCTGTCGAAGCTCTGTTCGGCGTCAAGGTTACGGCCGTGAACACGCTCGTCCGCAAAGGCAAGACGAAGCGTTTCCGCGGCTTTGCCGGAAAGCAGAAGGACGTGAAGAAGGCGATCATTACGCTCGCCGACGGTCAGTCCATCGACGTCTCCACCGGTCTCTAACGGATAGGCCCATTAGGGTAAAAACCCAAAAGGGAACAAGAAAATGGCATTGAAAAGTTTCAATCCGACGACCCCGAGCCAGCGCCAGCTGGTCATCGTTGACCGGGCTGGCCTCTACAAGGGCAAGCCGGTCAAGGCGCTGACCGAGGGCCTGTCCTCCAAGGGCGGTCGCAACAACCTCGGTCGCATCACCGTTCGCTTCCAGGGCGGCGGTCACAAGCGTACCTACCGCCTGGTCGACTTCAAGCGTCGCAAGTTCGACGTTGAAGGCACGGTCGAGCGTCTGGAATACGACCCGAACCGCACCGCGTTCATCGCGCTCGTCAACTATGCCGATGGCGAAAAGGCCTACATCCTCGCTCCGCAGCGCCTCGCTGCCGGCGACAAGGTCATCGCTTCGGAGAAGGCCGTTGACGTCAAGCCCGGCAACACGATGCCGCTGCAGTACATCCCGGTCGGCTCCATCATCCACAACGTGGAAATGAAGCCGGGCAAGGGCGGCCAGATGGCCCGCTCGGCCGGTACCTACGCGCAGCTCGTCGGTCGCGACCAGGGCATGGCGATCCTTCGTCTGAACTCGGGCGAACAGCGTCTCGTGCACGGTTCCTGCCTCGCATCGATCGGCGCCGTATCGAACCCCGATCACGGCAACATCAATGACGGTAAGGCTGGTCGTTCGCGTTGGCGCGGCAAGCGTCCGCACGTTCGCGGCGTCGTCATGAACCCGGTTGACCACCCGCACGGCGGTGGTGAAGGCCGTACCTCGGGTGGTCGTCACCCGGTTACCCCGTGGGGCAAGCCCACGAAGGGCAAGCGTACGCGCTCGAACAAGTCGACCGACAAGTTCATCATGCGCTCGCGGCACCAGAAGAAGAAGTAAGAGAGGAAGTCTCGAATGACTCGTTCAGTATGGAAAGGTCCGTTCGTTGACGGTTATCTTCTCAAGAAGGCTGAGAAGGTCCGCGAAGGCGGTCGTAACGAAGTGATCAAGATTTGGAGCCGCCGCTCCACGATCCTTCCGCAGTTTGTCGGCCTCACCTTCGGCGTCTACAACGGCAGCAAGCACGTTCCGGTCAGCGTCAATGAAGACATGGTCGGTCACAAGTTTGGCGAATTCTCTCCGACCCGGACCTACTACGGTCATGGCGCGGACAAGAAGGCAAAGAGGAAGTAACAATGGGCAAGGCAAAAGCCGAACGCCGGCTGAAGGATAATGAGGCGCAGGCAATTGCGCGCACGATCCGCGTCAGCCCCCAGAAGCTCAACCTGGTTGCCGCGATGATCCGCGGCAAGAAGGTCGACCGCGCTCTGGCCGAACTGGAGTTCTCCCGTAAGCGCATTGCGGAAACGGTCAAGAAGACCCTTGAATCTGCCATCGCAAACGCAGAGAACAACCACGATCTCGACGTCGATTCGCTCGTCGTTGCAGAAGCTTACGTTGGCAAGTCGATCGTCATGAAGCGCTTCCACGCCCGTGGTCGCGGCCGTGCATCGCGCGTCGAAAAGCCGTTCTCGCACTTGACGATCGTCGTTCGCGAAGTGGAAGCCAAAGGGGAGGCCGCATAATGGGTCAGAAGATTAATCCGATCGGTTTCCGTCTCGGTATCAACCGGACCTGGGATAGCCGTTGGTTTGCAGACAACGCCGAATACGGCCAGCTGCTTCATGAAGACCTGAAGATCCGCGCTTACCTGATGGAAGAGCTGAAGGCTGCCGGCATCGCCAAGGTGGTCATCGAGCGTCCGCACAAGAAGTGCCGCGTCACGATCCACTCGGCTCGCCCGGGTCTCATCATCGGCAAGAAGGGCGCCGACATCGAAAAGCTCCGCAAGAAGCTTTCCGAGATGACCAACTCCGAAACGCACCTCAACATCGTTGAAGTGCGCAAGCCGGAAGTTGACGCAACGCTCGTTGCCCAGTCGATCGCCCAGCAGCTCGAGCGCCGCGTGGCTTTCCGCCGTGCGATGAAGCGCGCTGTTCAGTCGGCCATGCGTCTTGGCGCCGAAGGCATCAAGATCACCTGCGCCGGTCGTCTCGGTGGCGCCGAAATCGCTCGTACCGAATGGTACCGCGAAGGTCGCGTTCCGCTGCACACGCTGCGTGCGGACATCGACTACGGCACGGCCGAAGCGGAAACCGCTTTCGGTATCTGCGGCATCAAGGTCTGGATCTTCAAGGGCGAAATCCTTGAGCACGATCCGATGGCTTCCGAGCGCCGTGCGATCGAAAGTGACAACCAGGGCCCTGGCAGCCGTGATCGCGACCGTGGCGATCGTGACCGCCGTCGTGAAAACGCGTAACATTCGCGTTTGGCAGCCAATATCGGAGAAGTAAAAAAATGTTGCAGCCAAAGCGTACGAAGTATCGCAAGCAGTTCAAGGGCCGCATCAAGGGCGTAGCCAAGGGCGGTTCTGATCTTGCCTTCGGCGAATTCGGCCTGAAGGCTCAAGAGCCGAACCGCGTCAATGCGCGCGAGATCGAAGCGGCCCGCCGCGCGATCACGCGTCACATGAAGCGCGCCGGCCGCGTGTGGATCCGTGTGTTCCCCGACGTTCCCGTAACCGCCAAGCCGACGGAAGTCCGCATGGGTAAGGGTAAGGGTTCGGTCGAATACTGGGCATGCAAGGTCAAGCCCGGCCGTATGATGTTTGAGATCGATGGTGTCAGCGAAGAACTTGCCCGTGAGGCACTTCGTCTTGGCGCTGCCAAGCTCTCTGTCAAGACGCGCTTCGTGCAGCGTATCGCAGAGTAAGGAGTGAACTCATGAAAGCCGTAGAAGTTCGCGCTCTGAGCGCCGATCAACTCAACGAAGAGCTTGCCAAGCTGAAGAAGGAGCAGTTCAACCTGCGCTTCCAGAAGGCAACCGGCCAGCTCGAGAAGTCTTCGCGTATCAACGAAGTCCGCAAGGACATCGCACGCGTCAAAACCATTGCCCGCCAGAAGGCGGCAGAAGCCAAGGCCTAAGGACCAGAAAATATGCCGAAACGCATTCTGCAGGGCACTGTTGTCAGCGACAAGAACGACAAGACCGTCGTCGTCCGGGTCGAGCGCCGTTTTGCGCACCCGATCCTCCAGAAGACTGTCCGTCGCTCGAAGAAGTACAAGGCGCACGACGAAAACAACCAGTTCAAGGTTGGTGACGTCGTTTCCATTGAGGAATGTGCGCCGATCTCGAAGGATAAGCGCTGGACGGTTGTAGCCGTCCACGCTTGATTTCTGCAGGTTTTGACCTGAAGACCCTTGCGTCTTGGGCAAATACCTGTATGAAGCACGCAATTGAAGCAGGGGAACGCTCGAGTCCGGGCGTTCTTTTGCTTTGAGATGAGCACTATAAGCCAGGCGAGGGGGTTTCGACCCAACCGGCCGGGTAACAACAAGAAGGCGACCTGACATGATTCAGATGCAAACAAACCTCGACGTGGCGGATAATTCCGGCGCACGTCGTGTCATGTGCATCAAGGTGCTGGGCGGCTCCAAGCGCAAGTATGCGTCGGTCGGCGACATCATTGTCGTTTCGATCAAGGAAGCCATTCCGCGCGGCCGCGTAAAGAAGGGTGATGTCATGAAGGCTGTTGTCGTTCGCACTGCGAAGGACATCCGCCGTCCGGATGGCTCTGTCATCCGCTTTGACACCAACGCAGCCGTTCTTATCGATAACAAGAAAGAGCCGATCGGCACCCGTATCTTCGGACCGGTTCCGCGCGAACTTCGCGCCAAGAACCACATGAAGATCATCTCGCTGGCTCCAGAAGTACTCTAAAGGAGCGTAGAGAGATGCAAAAGATTCGCAAAGGCGACAAGGTTGTCGTTCTCACCGGTAAGGACAAGGGCCGTACCGGCGAAGTCGTCCAGGTTATGCCGAAGGAAGACCGGGCTGTTGTGCGTGGCGTCAACATGGTGAAGCGTCACCAGCGCCAGACCCAGAGCCAGGAAGCCGGCATCATCAACAAGGAAGCCTCGATCCATCTTTCGAACATCGCGATTGCCGATCCGAAGGACGGCAAGCCGACTCGCGTCGGTTTCAAGATCGACGGTGACAAGAAGGTCCGCGTGGCCAAGCGTTCGGGAGTAGTGATCGATGGCTAAGTCCGCTTACGAGCCGCGGCTCAAGAAGGAATACGTAGAGCGCATCCGCAAGGCGATGCAGGAGAAGTTCTCCTACGCCAACGAAATGCAGATCCCGCGCCTCGACAAGATCGTCATCAACATGGGTGTTGGCGAATCGACGGGCGACTCGAAGAAGCCGACCGTTGCTGCTGCCGACCTCGCTGCGATTGCTGGTCAGAAGCCGGTAATCACCCGCGCTCGCAACTCCATCGCAGGCTTCAAGCTTCGCGAAGGCATGCCGATTGGTGCCAAGGTTACCCTGCGCGGCGTTCGGATGTATGAGTTCCTGGATCGTCTCGTGAACATCGCTCTTCCGCGCGTTCGCGACTTCCGTGGCCTCAATCCGAAGTCCTTCGATGGCCGTGGCAACTTCGCCATGGGCGTCAAGGAGCACATTGTGTTCCCTGAGATCAACTACGACAAGGTTGATCAGATGTGGGGCATGGACATCATCGTTTGCACGACGGCTACTAACGACGACGAAGCACGCGCTCTGCTCACAGAGTTCAACTTCCCGTTCCGTCAGTAATCCGTAACGACAAGCGTAAAGAAGGATAACTGTTATGGCGAAAACGAGCGCAGTTGAAAAGAACAAGCGCCGCCGCAAACTGGTTGCCGGGCAAGCTTCAAAGCGTGCCGCGCTGAAGGCAATCATCATGAACCAGTCTCTGCCGATCGAAGAGCGGTTCAAGGCAACCATCAAGCTGGCAGGTCTGCCGCGCGATGGATCCAAGACCCGCATTCGCAACCGCTGCGAAGTCACCGGCCGTCCGCGCGCCTACTATCGTAAACTTCGTATGTCGCGTATTGCGCTTCGCGAACTGGGCAATCTCGGCAAGGTGCCGGGCATCGTCAAGTCGAGCTGGTAAGGAGACGGGCACATGGCAATGACTGATCCGCTGGGCGATATGCTCACCCGTATCCGTAACGGCGCGGCTCGCCGCAAGTCGAGCGTTTCCACGCCGGCTTCGAAGCTCCGCGCACGCGTTCTGGATGTCCTTCAGGCTGAAGGCTACATCCGTGGATACTCTGAAGTCGTGTTTGGCAACGGCAAGGCCGAGCTGAACATCGAACTGAAGTACTACGAAGGCGCTTCCGTAATCCGTGAGATCGGACGCGTTTCCAAGCCGGGCCGCCGAGTTTATGTCTCGGTTAAGTCCATTCCGCAGGTCGCGAACGGCCTCGGCATCACCATCCTTTCGACCCCGAAGGGTGTGATGGCCGATCACCAGGCACGCGAACAGAATGTTGGTGGCGAGATTCTTTGCTCCGTCTTCTAAGGCGTAGCAAGTTCTCCATAGCGAACAGACAGGTATAAAAATGTCTCGTATCGGTAAGAAGCCCGTTCAGGTTCCGGCAGGCGTCACGGCAAGCGTTGATGGCCAGAAGGTAACGGCGAAGGGCCCGAAGGGCGAACTGTTCTTTGTTGCAAACGACGAAGTTTCGGTAAAGCTCGAAGATAATGCGGTTGTCGTACAGCCGCTCAGCCAGAGCAAGGATGCTCGTTCGAAGTGGGGCATGTCCCGCACGATGATCGAGAACATCTTGAAGGGCGTCAAGGACGGTTACGAGCGCAAGCTCGAAATCAACGGCGTTGGTTATCGTGCGTCGCTGCAGGGCAAGAACCTGCAACTGGCGCTCGGTTTCAGCCACGACGTCGTCTACCAGACGCCGGAAGGCATCACGATTGCTGTTCCGAAGCCGACCGAAATCATCGTGTCCGGCATCAACAAGCAGCAGGTCGGCCAGGTTGCCGCGGAAATCCGCGAATACCGTGGCCCCGAGCCCTACAAGGGCAAGGGCGTCAAGTATGCCGAAGAGCGGATTGTCCGCAAAGAAGGCAAGAAGAAGTAAGGATCACGCGAAATGGCTAGCAGGAAAGATACTCTTGTGCGTCGCGCCAACCGCGTGCGCCGTCAAATCAAGGCGGTCGCCAATGGCCGTCCGCGCCTGTCGGTTCATCGCTCGTCGAAGAACATCTACGTACAGGTTATCGATGACGTTGCCGGCAAGACGCTTGCGTCTGCCTCCACGCTCGATACCGATCTGCGTTCGTCTTTGAAGACGGGCGCTGACGCGGCAGCTGCTGCTGCCGTCGGCAAGCTCATCGCTGAGCGCGCCGTAAAGGCTGGCGTCAAGGACGTTGTCTTTGATCGTGGCGCCTTCATCTATCACGGCCGCATCAAGGCTTTGGCCGAAGCTGCACGTGAAGGTGGTCTGAACTTCTGATCGATTACAGGGCGGGCCTCGAGTCCGCCCTGGACGATCAGTGGTTTCCGGTCGCTTCCAGTCGGAAAGACGGAGGCGACTTTTGTCAATCTGCCGATTGCACCCGGAAAAGAAAAAGGAAAAGGACAATGGCACAAGAAAGAAAGGGTTCTCGCGAAGATCGCCAGAACCGCGAAGAGCGCGACAGCGAATTTGTCGATAAGCTCGTAGCAATCAACCGCGTCGCCAAGGTGGTGAAGGGCGGTCGTCGTTTCGGTTTCGCCGCTCTCGTCGTCGTTGGCGACCAGAAGGGCCGCGTCGGCTTCGGCCATGGCAAGGCACGCGAAGTGCCGGAAGCCATCCGCAAGGCGACCGAAGCTGCCAAGCGCGACCTGATTTTCGTCCCGCTGCGTGGTGGTCGTACCCTGCATCACGACGTTCATGGCCGTCACGGCGCCGGCAAGGTGCTGCTGCGTTCGGCCAAGGCCGGTACCGGTATCATCGCCGGTGGCCCGATGCGCGCCGTCTTCGAAACGCTCGGCGTTCATGACGTCGTCGCCAAGTCGACCGGTTCGTCGAACCCCTACAACATGGTTCGCGCAACCTTCGACGCCCTCAAGAACCAGATGCACCCGAAGGACATCGCAGCTCAGCGCGGCATCAAGTACGCCACGCTCCAGGCTCGTCGTGTTTCCTCCGGCGCTGCTTCCGAAGAATAAGGGAGCTGACAGATGGCTAAGAAAGAAGTTGCCAAGAAGACGGTTACCGTCGAGCAGATCGGTAGCCCCATTCGCCGTCCGGCCGTACAGCGTCAGACGCTCATCGGTCTGGGCCTCAACAAGATGCACCGGGTTCGCACGCTCGAAGACACTCCGTCTGTTCGCGGCATGATCCGGACTGTCCAGCACCTCGTTCGCGTCGTCGACGAGAAGTGAGGGGGATAAGCTCATGAAACTGAATGAAATCAAGGACAACGAAGGCTCTACCCACAGCCGTAAGCGTCTCGGCCGTGGTATCGGTTCGGGTTCCGGCAAGACGGCCGGCCGCGGTGTCAAGGGTCAGAAGGCTCGTTCGGGCGTTGCTATCAACGGCTTCGAAGGCGGCCAGATGCCGATCTACCGTCGTCTGCCGAAGCGCGGCTTCAACAACATCTTCGCTTCGGAGTTTGTTGTCGTGTCGCTCGGCCGTATCCAGACGGCAATCGACGCCAAGAAGCTCGACGCTTCGAAGACCGTCGATGCGGCTGCCCTCAAGGCTGCCGGCGTCATCCGTCGCGAAAAGGACGGCGTCCGCGTTCTCGCTGACGGCGAACTGAAGGCGAAGGTTTCGATCGAAGTCGCTGGCGCTTCCAAGTCGGCGATCGAAAAGATCGAAAAGGCCGGCGGTTCGGTCAAGCTGCTCGCAGCCGCTGCTGAATAATATTATTGATGAACCGCCCGGGGTGCTTCACTCCGGGCGGTTTTGCTCCCATATGTGAGCCTCACGTCCGCAGCCGGCGAATCGCTTGCCGCAAGCGGACATAGCGGAAACCACGGTGAGGCATCCGATTGCAGACACAATCGCCTCGCGTCCGGTTTTCAATACGAAAAGTTACTCCTTCCGGAACGGACCGGGTGTTCCCGCTGATTCCGAGATTTGGTACGCGGAGAATTGCATGGCTTCTGCAGCGGAACAGCTCGCCTCGAACCTGAATTTCTCGACTTTCGCCAAGGCGGAAGATCTGAAGAAACGGCTTTGGTTCACGCTTGGTGCGCTTCTGGTTTACCGTCTTGGCACCTATATTCCGCTGCCCGGTCTTAACCCGGAAGCGTTTGCCCAGGCATTCCGCGGCCAGAGCGGCGGCATTCTCGGCCTCTTCAACATGTTTTCGGGCGGTGCAGTTGAGCGCATGGCGATCTTCGCGCTCGGCATCATGCCCTATATCTCTGCCTCGATCATTGTTCAGCTGATGACCTCGGTCGTTCCGGCTCTGGAACAGCTGAAGAAGGAAGGTGAGCAGGGACGCAAGATCATCAACCAGTACACCCGCTACGGCACGGTGCTTCTCGGCACGGCGCAGGCTTACGCCATCGCCGTCGGCCTCGAGAGCGGCAATGGCCTTGTGAACGATCCGGGCTGGTTCTTCCGCATTTCGACTGTCATTTCCCTGCTCGGCGGCACCATGTTCCTGATGTGGCTCGGTGAGCAGATCACCTCGCGCGGTATCGGCAACGGTATTTCGCTGATCATCTTCGCTGGTATTGTCGCGCACCTGCCGACGGCTCTCGCCGGTACGCTCGAACTCGGCCGCACCGGCGCGCTTTCGACGCCGCTGATCCTTGCGATCATCATCATGGTCGTTGCCGTCATCGCCCTTATCGTCTTTGTCGAACGGGCGCAGCGCCGACTTCTGATCCAGTATCCGAAGCGCCAGGTCGGCAACCGCATGTTCCAGGGCGACACCTCGCACCTACCGTTGAAGCTCAACACTTCGGGCGTCATCCCGGCAATCTTCGCATCCTCACTGCTGCTCTTGCCGGCAACGCTCGCGGGCTTTGCCAACACGGCGGCGCTGCCGGGCTGGGCCACCACCATCGTTGGCGCACTTGCTCACGGCAAGCCGCTCTACATGGTCCTCTACGGTGCGATGATTGCCTTCTTCGCCTTCTTCTACACGGCAATCGTCTTCAATCCGAAGGACACGGCCGACAATCTCAAGAAGCACGGCGGCTTCATTCCGGGCATTCGTCCGGGTGAGCGCACCGCGGAATACATCGATTACGTCCTGACGCGCATCACCGTCATCGGTGCGGTCTACCTGATCTTCGTCTGCATTCTGCCGGAAGTTCTGATTTCGCAGACCGGCGTGCCGTTCTACCTTGGTGGTACGTCGCTTTTGATTGTTGTCAGCGTGACCCTTGATACGGTAGCACAGATCCAGGGCCACCTCATCGCACAGCAATATGAGGGGCTGATCAAGAAGTCGAAGCTGCGCGGAGGAAAGAGGGGACGATGAGACTGATTTTTTTGGGACCGCCGGGCGCTGGCAAGGGGACGCAAGCCAAGCTTCTGACGGAGAGATACGGCATTCCGCAGCTTTCCACAGGCGATATGCTGCGGGCGGCCGTTGCCCAGGCGACTGAGGTCGGCAAGCGTGCCAAGGCCGTCATGGATGCCGGTCAGCTGGTATCCGATGAGATCGTCAACGAAATCGTGTCGGATCGCATCGACCAGCCGGATTGTGCAAAGGGTTTCATCCTTGATGGTTACCCGCGTACCGTTCCGCAGGCGATTGCGCTCGGCAAGATGCTCGAGGGCAAAGGTCTGAAGCTCGACGCAGTCATCGAGCTGAAGGTCGACGAGGCAGCCCTTGTAAAGCGGATGGAGAATCGCGTAGCGGAAACCATCGCTGCGGGAGGCACGGTCCGTTCGGACGACAATCCGGAGGCGTTCAAGCGCCGGCTGACCGAGTATCGTGAAAAGACCGCACCGTTGTCGGAGCATTATGCCGGTACGGGGCAGCTGAGAACGGTGGATGGCATGGCGGATGTGAACACCGTTACTGCCGAGATCGAGAAGATTCTGGCTTAGACACTGGTCTTTGCCGAAAAGGAACCGCCGGGGAGTTGACTTTTCCGGCCGATTCCGCCAAAGACAGCGCCAACTCGCGACATGAGAGCGATCGGCGCGGTCTTCAAAGAAAATGAAGTCCGAGTACGGTCGTTTTTGACGTGTCTCGAACCTCAATCAACGTGCGGCTCTTCGAGGTCGCGTAACGAAGCACCTATTGCCGGATGGCAACTGGAACGCAAGGAGAATAGACGTGGCACGTATCGCTGGCGTCAACATCCCGACGGCGAAGCGCGTAGTTATCGCGCTGACCTACATTCACGGGATCGGCCCGAAATTCGCACAGGAAATCATCGAGAAGGTCGGTATCCCGGCTGATCGTCGCGTGCATCAGCTGACGGACGCTGAAGTCCTGCAGATCCGCGAAACGATCGACCGTGACTACCAGGTCGAAGGTGACCTGCGTCGCGAGACCTCGATGAACATCAAGCGCCTGATGGACCTCGGCTGCTACCGCGGCCTGCGTCACCGTCGTGGCCTGCCGGTTCGCGGTCAGCGCACCCACACCAACGCTCGCACCCGCAAGGGTCCGGCGAAGGCGATTGCCGGTAAGAAGAAGTAATTTCCCGAAAAGGGAGATTGGGAGGCTGGCGTCAAGCGCCGGCCTCCTTTTGCAGTTTGGAAAGGCGCTTGCCTGACCGCCGTCCGGTCCAATGACCGGGTGTGAAGTCCGCGGAGTGGATATCCTCTCGGCGGGAGAATGAAGATGCAGGGCAGGGGACGACAAATCCTTTTCCCGGTGGAGCCGCTGGAATTACGGCGGTGCAGAGATCTAAGAAAGGGATCCTATGGCCAAGGAAGCCACCCGCGTTCGCCGTCGCGAACGCAAGAACATCACGTCTGGCGTTGCTCACGTCAATTCGTCGTTCAACAACACCATGATCACCATCACCGACGCACAGGGCAACGCGATTGCCTGGTCGTCTGCCGGTGCCAAGGGTTTCAAGGGTTCGCGTAAGTCGACCCCGTTTGCCGCTCAGATCGCCGCTGAAGACTGCGCCAAGAAGGCTCAGGAACACGGCATGAAGTCGCTGGAAGTCGAAGTTTGCGGCCCGGGTTCCGGCCGTGAATCCGCTCTTCGCGCGCTGCAGGCTGCGGGCTTCATGATCACCTCGATCCGCGATGTGACCCCGATCCCGCACAACGGTTGCCGCCCGCGCAAGAAGCGCCGCGTCTGATCATTTGCGTTCAACATGCCGGTGAGGGGGCATCCGCTCTCTCCCGGTCTTCGGGGCTCGGTTGTCACGATTGGATGGTGGCAACGAACGGAAGGCAGAAAACATGATCCAGAAGAATTGGCAGGAACTGATCAAGCCGAACAAGGTGGAGTTCGTCTCCTCCGGCCGCACCAAGGCAACGCTGGTTGCGGAACCGCTTGAGCGCGGCTTCGGTCTGACCCTCGGCAACGCGCTTCGCCGCGTGCTTCTGTCGTCGCTGCGTGGTGCTGCTGTCACCGCAGTGCAGATCGACGGCGTCCTGCACGAGTTCTCCTCTATCCCGGGCGTCCGGGAAGATGTGACGGACATCGTGCTCAACATCAAGGAAATCGCCATCAAGATGGATGGCGACGACGCAAAGCGCATGGTTGTGCGCAAGCAGGGTCCGGGCGTTGTAACCGCCGGTGACATCCAGACGGTTGGCGATATCGAAATCCTCAACCCGAACCATGTGATCTGCACCCTCGACGAGGGCGCCGAGATCCGCATGGAGTTCACCGTCAACAACGGCAAGGGCTACGTGCCGGCTGATCGCAACCGTTCGGAAGATGCTCCGATCGGCCTGATCCCGGTCGACAGCCTGTACTCGCCGGTCAAGAAGGTGTCCTACAAGGTGGAAAACACCCGTGAAGGCC
The DNA here is from genome assembly GCF_058792075.1 of Ensifer sp. EB106-03-01-XG145. Classification (NCBI taxonomy): domain Bacteria; kingdom Pseudomonadati; phylum Pseudomonadota; class Alphaproteobacteria; order Hyphomicrobiales; family Rhizobiaceae; genus Ensifer; species Ensifer sp. EB106-03-01-XG145. The sequence goes on from NZ_JBYTEC010000001.1 coordinate 1,458,148, forward strand.
AGGTTCTTGACTACGACAAGCTGACGATGTCCATCGAGACGGACGGTTCCGTCACCGGTGAAGATGCGATCGCATTTGCGGCCCGCATCCTTCAGGACCAGCTGTCGGTTTTCGTCAACTTCGACGAGCCGCAGAAGGAAGCAGAGGAAGAGGCAGTCACCGAACTCGCCTTCAACCCGGCGCTTCTCAAGAAGGTCGACGAACTGGAACTTTCGGTCCGTTCGGCCAACTGCCTGAAGAACGACAACATCGTCTACATCGGCGACCTCATTCAGAAGACCGAAGCAGAAATGCTCCGCACGCCGAATTTTGGTCGCAAGTCGCTGAACGAAATCAAGGAAGTTCTCGCTTCCATGGGTCTGCACCTCGGCATGGAAGTGCCGTCCTGGCCGCCTGAGAACATCGAAGATCTCGCCAAGCGTTACGAAGACCAATACTAACCATTAGACTGCGGGCGGATGCCTGCAAGTGAAGGAGAATAGCCATGCGCCACGGTAAAGCCGGCCGCAAGCTGAATAGAACCGCCAGCCACCGCAAGGCGATGTTTGCCAACATGGCAGCTTCGCTGATCGAACACGAGCAGATCGTTACGACCCTGCCGAAGGCCAAGGAAATCCGCCCGATCGTCGAGAAGCTCGTCACGCTCGGCAAGCGCGGTGACCTGCACGCTCGCCGCCAGGCGATCTCGCAGATCCGCGACGCCGCTGTCGTTTCGAAGCTGTTCGACACGATCGCATCGCGCTACGCCACCCGCAACGGCGGCTACCTGCGCATCATGAAGGCCGGCTTCCGTCACGGCGACAACGCCGCGCTCGCCGTCATCGAATTCGTTGACCGCGACGTCTCGGCAAAGGGTGCGAAGGATCTCGCCCGCGTTGCCGCTGAAGCTGAAGCTGCTGAAGCAGCCTAAGCCGATCGAAGGCAGTGAAATCGAAATGGCCGGGTGTTCATCACCCGGCCATTTTTCTATGGGCGGTGGTTTGCACCATTTCAATGCTTGGTCGAGCGCTTGAGCGACCGAGTATCCGGCTGCTCCGAGCGAATGGGAAAATTACACTTTTCCTGGGATCGCCCTGGCCGGCGCGCTCGCCGTCTGACGTTTGCGACGGAGATAGGGTTTGCGCGCCAACCGCCAGAGAAGCAACGCGGCGACCAAGCCGAGATAGAGCATCTGCTCGGGGCCAACGACCTTCACCGACATGGCAAAATGCAGGGCGCCGGCGGCAGCAATCACGTAGGCGAGCCTGTGCAACGTGTTCCAGCGGGTGCCAAGCCTGCGGATCGACCAGGTGTTGGACGTCAACGCCAGCGGGATCAGCATGACGAGGGCCGCCATGCCGATGGTGATGAACGGACGGCGCGCGATGTCGGCGAGGATCGCCGGGACGTTCAGCACCTGATCGAGCAGCATGTAGGCCAGGAAGTGCATCAGCACGTAGTAGAATGCCAGCAGCCCGAGCGCCCGGCGGTAGCGTAGCCAGTTGATGCCGAAGAGATCGCGAATCGGGGTGATTGCCAACGTGGCCACGAGAAAGCGCAGCGCCCAGATCCCGAGCAGATGCTCGAATCCCTTGACCGGATTGCCGGGCAGTTGCCCGGTAGCGCCGAGATAGAAGGCAAACGCCGCCGGCACCAGGCCAAAGCCATAGAGCGCCCAGACCGAGGCCGAATGAAAGCGTTTCGGGAGTGTGGGCAGGCCGGCCATCGTCAGTAGTTCGCTCTCAGATCCATGCTGGCATAGAGGCTGGCAACCTCGTCGGCATAGCCGTTGAAGGGCAGGGTGTCGCGACGGTTGGAGCCGAAGAAGCCTCCGCCCCCGATGCGGTTCTCCGTCGCCTGGCTCCAGCGCGGGTGATCGACGGCCGGGTTGACGTTGGCATAGAAGCCGTACTCGTTGGGGGCCGAGAGGTTCCAGGTGGAGGGCGGCTGCGCCTCGGTGAGCGAGATCCGCACGATCGACTTGATCCCCTTGAAGCCGTACTTCCAGGGGGTGACGAGCCGAATCGGTGCGCCATTCTGGTTGGGAAGCGTTTTGCCGTAGACGCCGACGGACAGCAGAGTGAGCGGGTGACGGGCTTCATCGAGCCTCAGTCCTTCGCGATAGGGCCAGGGCAACGGCTGAAAGAAGCCGGATTGGCCCGACATCTCCGCCGGGCGAACGACCGTTTCGAACGAGACATATTTGGCGCTGCCCAGCGGCTCCACCTTGTCGAGCAGGGTCGAAAGTTGGAAGCCGGTCCAGGGGATCACCATCGACCACGCCTCGACGCAGCGCATGCGATAGACGCGTTCCTCGATGGGGAACTTCAGCAGTTCCTCCAGCCCGAACTCCTTCGGTTTGCCGACGAGGCCATCGACCTTCACTGTCCAGGGGGTCGGCTTGAAGCCGCTCGAATTGGCGGCCGGATCGCCCTTGCCGGTCCCGAATTCATAGAAGTTGTTGTAGCCCGTGACGTCAGCTTCGGGGGTCAGGTCCTCGTCGACGACGTATTTGCCTTTTGGTGCGCTAAGCGCCGCCGCCATACCTGTGCCGCTTCCGGCAAGAAGGACGCCGCCGACCGCGGCGCCCAGGAATGCGCGGCGATTGATGAAGATGTTCTCCGGCGTGATTTCGGAGGAAACGATTCGTGGTGGACGGTAGGATGGCATGGTCTTATCCGAGAGTGGTTTATGAGCCTTGTCTTGTACGAACTCAGCAGACTTTCGATCACCGTGAAAGGGGTGCGGAACCACGTTTTCGTGCGTAGCGCGTGAAGCCGGCAACTTTGCGTATCCTGCGCCAACATTTGCCTTTTTTCGCGCGAAATCCTATCTGAACGTAGCCGTGACGAATAGGAGAATGCTTCACATGATCGTTGGTCAAAGAGCGCTTGTTGCGCTCGTCATTGCTGTGTCTCTTGCCTGTCCGGCATGGGCTGAGGAGGCCAAGACGGTTCCGCAGTCGCGCACCGAAATGCAGCTTTCCTTCGCGCCGCTCGTCAAGCAGACGGCAAATGCGGTCGTCAACGTCTACGCCGAACGCGTGGTCGAGCGCCGCTCGATCTTTTCCGGCGATCCCTTCTTTGAGGAGTTCTTTGGCCAACGCATGCCGAACCGCTCGGAAAAGCAATCGTCGCTCGGCTCCGGCGTGATCGTCGGCAAGAACGGCATCGTCGTGACCAACAATCACGTCATCGAGGGCGCCGACGACATCAAGGTGGCGCTGGCGGACGGGCGCGAGTTTCCCTGCAAGATCGTGCTCAAGGATGACCGACTCGACCTGGCGGTGCTGAAGATCCAGTCGGAAGGCCCGTTCGAGATCGTCCCGCTCGGCGACTCGGATGCGGTCGAAGTCGGCGACCTCGTGCTGGCGATCGGCAACCCGTTCGGCGTCGGCCAGACGGTCACGAGCGGCATCGTCTCGGCTCTCGCGCGCAACCAGGTTTCTTCAGGGGATTTCGGCTTCTTTATCCAGACGGATGCGGCGATCAATCCGGGCAATTCCGGCGGCGGCCTCATCGACATGAACGGTCAATTGATCGGCATCAACACCGCGATCTTCTCCAAGGGTGGCGGCTCGAACGGCGTCGGCTTTGCTATCCCCGCCAATCTGGTAAAGGTCTTCGTCGCGTCCGCTGACGGCGGCAATGGCGCCTTCGTCCGTCCCTTCATCGGCGCAAGCTTCGAACCGGTGACCTCGGAAGTGGCCGAAGCCCTTGGCCTCAACCGCGCCCGCGGTGCGCTGGTGACGGCTGTCGTGGCGGGTGGCCCGGCCGAACTGGCAGGCATCAAGCCGGGGCAAGTGATCACCGCCGTCAACGGCATTGAAGTCGAACATCCTGATGCGCTCGGCTACCGCTTGACGACGGTCGGCATCGGCCACGAGGCGCGCGTTACCGTGTCGGAAAACGGTAAGCCGCGTGAGGTGATGCTCAAGCTCGATCGGGCGCCGGAGACCTCGCCGCGTGACGAACGGCTGATCGAAGGTCGCAATCCCTTCGCCGGCGCGGTCGTCGCCAATCTGTCGCCACGTCTAGCCGAGGAACTGCGCGTGTCGACTTCGCTCCAGGGCGTCGTCGTCATGCAGGTCAACCGCGGTTCGCCGGCAGCACGCATCGGCCTTGAGCCGAAGGACATCGTGCGCTCTGTCAACGGCACGGCGATCGACACGTCCAAGACGCTGGAGCATGTGATGGCCGACGACGCCTCCTTCTGGCGCGTCGAAATCGAGCGGGACGGCCAACTTATCCGTCAGTTCTTCCGATGAGCGATCTGTTTACAGCACACGAGCCTCCTGAGATGGCGTCCGCAAGACCGCTTGCCGACCGGCTTCGCCCGCGTACGCTCGCCGAAGTCACGGGCCAGGAGCACCTGACCGGGGATGATGGGGTGCTGTCGCGTATGATCGCGTCGGGTTCTCTCGGATCGATGATCTTCTGGGGACCGCCAGGCACCGGCAAGACGACCGTCGCGCGTCTGCTTTCGGGGGAGGCGGGACTCGCCTTCGAGCAGATCTCCGCCATCTTCTCCGGTGTTGCCGATCTCAAGAAGGTGTTCGAATCGGCGCGTGCACGGCGCATGTCCGGCCGGCAGACCCTGCTGTTCGTCGACGAGATCCACCGTTTCAATCGTGCCCAGCAGGATAGTTTCCTGCCCGTGATGGAGGATGGCACCGTCATCCTCGTCGGCGCCACGACCGAAAATCCGTCCTTCGAGCTCAACGCCGCTCTGTTGTCTCGCGCTCGCGTGCTGACGTTCAAGCCACACGGTGAGGACAGCATTCAGGAGCTTCTGTCCCGTGCCGAGCAGGCAGAAGGCAAGGCGTTGCCGCTTGATGCGGATGCACGCGCGAGCCTGATCCGCATGGCCGATGGCGATGGCCGTGCGGCGCTGACGCTGGCGGAAGAAGTCTGGCGCGCCGCGCGGCGCGACGAGATCTTCGATGCTGCAGCGCTTCAGAACATCGTCCAGCGCCGGGCGCCGGTCTACGACAAGGGCCAGGACGGCCACTACAATCTGATCTCGGCGCTGCACAAGTCGGTACGCGGTTCCGATCCGGATGCCGCGCTCTATTATCTCTGCCGCATGTTCGATGCGGGCGAGGATCCTCTTTATCTCGGGCGACGGCTTGTACGCATGGCGGTTGAAGATATCGGCCTTGCCGACCCTCAGGCCCTGGTGATCTGCAATGCCGCCAAGGACGCCTATGATTATCTGGGCTCGCCGGAGGGGGAATTGGCGCTTGCCGAAGCCTGTGTCTATCTGGCGACCGCGCCGAAGTCGAACGGGGTCTACACCGCCTACAAGGCGGCGATGCGCGCTGCCAAGGAGAACGGCTCGCTGCTGCCGCCGAAGCACATTCTCAACGCCCCGACCAAGCTGATGAAGGGCGAAGGCTACGGCGACGGTTATCGCTACGATCACGACGAGCCGGATGCCTTTTCCGGGCAGGACTATTTTCCGGAAAAGATGGGGCGCCAGACTTACTATGATCCGCCGGAGCGTGGTTTCGAGCGAGAAATCCGCAAGCGCCTGGAATGGTGGGCGAAGCTTCGCCGGGAGCGCAATGCTCCCTAGAATGTCCAGGAAACTGTAAGACGGCCTTTCCTTGTGCTTGGCCCGGACGAAAACCCCGTCGTTTTCAAGGCTTCAAGGAATGCGGGACGTGGCTTAGCCTTACCACCGGTGCAAGGCTGATCTGCCCGTGGCTGCCTTGCCGTCGGAACCGGAGTGTGAGATAGAACCGGCATTGCAGACGGCTGCACGGTTCGCGAATTCGAAACCGAACATCCGCGGGGACGGCCTCGCTCCAGTATTAGGAGTTTGACATGGCCTGGTTCCTTCTTCTGCTTGCCGGTATCCTCGAAATCGGCTGGGCAATCGGTCTCAAATACACGGATGGCTTCACGCGCGTTACGCCGACGATCCTGACCGTCGGGTCGATGATCCTCAGCATCGCGCTGCTCGGCCTTGCCGTGCGCACCCTGCCGCTCGGCACGGCCTATGCGGTCTGGACGGGCATCGGTACCGTTGGCACGGTGATCCTCGGGATCTTCCTGTTCGCAGAGCCGGCGACCTTGGTTCGCCTCGGCTGCATCGCCTTGATCGTCAGCGGAATCGCCGGGCTGAAGTTAGCTGCCTAACGGCACGTGATAGCGCTGACGTCGCGTAAAGCACACCAGCGACCTTGCTTTGAAGCTGCTGCCACCGTCGAAAAAACGAAGCGGGCTGCGCGTTATGAAGGACGCGCAGCCCGCAATCGTATTCAGAGATGTTTCGCTGTCTCCGATTACCGCAAGGCGTCGAGAACCGCAGCAGCCGCCAGCATTTCCTGCCAGCGGTTTTCACGGCGGCGGAAGGCTTCCTCGTCGGTTCCCCAATGCTCGATCTGCCAGTCTTCGTCGACATGTGCGGCCGTCCAGGCCTCTTCGGCCGTGAGCCTGCCGGAGGCGAAGGCGAGCGCCAGCAGGGCCGAACCCGTCAGGCTCGTCACCGTATGAACGCAGGTGAGCCCGAGCGGAGTGGCGAAAGCGCGCAGACCCTCGGCATAGGCCGAAAGGGCTTCCTCCGGCTGCTCCTGATGGATCACGCCTTCGGCGAGGATGAAGCGGGCGCCGAGCGTTTGCCGCGCCCAATCGAGCACCGGGTTCCAGATCTCGTTCTGGCGTGCGACCAAGCCTTCCGGGCTGTCGGCGCGATAGCAGATCATGTCGGTTCCGGCGAAGCGCAGGATGTCGTCGAACACCGAGCGCTGGTCTTTCGCAACACCATCGAGTGCCGTGTTGACGATGCGGGTGACCGGCATTCGGGCGGGATCTATGACCTCGGCCTGTGCCTCCCACTCGGCGGCCAGCATATCGGCAAGCTTGCGCGTCGGCACGGCAAGCGGTTGCTTTGCTGGTGTGCGCACCGTGCGGCCGTCGAGCAGCACGGCGTGGGTGTCGCCTTCCGCCGCAGCGACGCTGACCTCCTTGTAGAAGCGCTTCGGCAGCGGCTTCAGCATCTGAATTTGTGCGCGGCGGACCGGATCTTCGTGGCTCATCGCACCGCTGAGTTCGTCGCGAATATCAGGCATGATTGTGTTCCATCCATTCAATGATGTCTGCCGGCGTCTGGGCAACGAAATCCGCACCCGCCTCGATGAGATCGGGAACGGACGCATAGCCCCAGGCAACGCCGATGGCGGCGGCTCCCGCGGCCTTGGCCATTTGCATGTCGTAGATCGCGTCGCCGATGACGACCGTATCCTTCGCGTCGATGCCGGCTTCCGAGCAGCATTCCGTCACCATTGCCGGGTGTGGCTTGGAGGGGCAGTCGTCGGCGGTGCGCGAAACGAAGAAAATCCTGTCGAAACCGTGGGTTTCGGAGATGTGGGTGAGGCCGCGCCGAGACTTGCCGGTGACGGCGCCGATCAGCAGCGCGTCCCGCGACGAGAGCGTCTGCATCATGTCGGCGATGCCCGGAAACAAAAGCTCCTGGAAGCCGGCTTCGCTGCGCACGCCCGCGAAGATCGACTTGTAGTGCGCAGTCATCCCCAGCGCCAGGTCGTCGACGTGCTCGCGGCCAAGCAGGCGGGCAATGGCGATGTCGAGTGTCAGGCCGATGATGCCCTTGGTCGCTGAAAGCGGCGGGCGCTCGCGATCGAACGCCTCGAAGGTGCGGGCCATCACCTCATGGATCAGCCCGCCGCTATCGACCAGCGTCCCGTCGCAATCGAAAAGCGCCAGTTTCATCAGTCGTCCTCGCCCGGCTCGTTCTCTTCAAAGCCCAGTAGGTTCCAGCTCTGGACCATGTGCGGCGGCAGCGGCGCGGTCACGCGAAGGCGACCGCCGTCCGGATGCGGGATATCGATATGACGCGCGTGCAGATGCAGCCGGTTTTGCATGCCGCCGGGCAGGCTCCAGTTGATATCGGCGTCGAAATACTTTGGGTCGCCGAGGATCGGGTGACCGATATGCAAGGCATGCACACGCAACTGATGGGTACGGCCGGTATAGGGCTCCATCTCGAGCCAGGCGAGGTTCTGTGCCGCTTGCTCACGAATGCGGTAGTAGGAAATCGCGTGGTCAGCGCCGTCTTCGCCATGCTTGGCGATGCGCATGCGGTCGCCGTCCGGCGTCTGTTCCTTGACCAGCCAGGTCGAGATCCGGTCTTCGCGCTTGCGCGGCACGCCTTTCACCAGCGCCCAATAGGTCTTCTTGGTGTCGCGCTCTCGGAAGGCGGCCGTCAGCTTCTGGGCGGCGCCACGCGTGCGGGCAATGACCAGTACACCTGAGGTGTCACGGTCGAGCCGGTGCACCAGACGGGGCTTTTCGCCGCGCTGGTTGGTCCAGGCCTCGAGCATCTTGTCGATATGGCGGTTGACGCCGGAACCACCCTGCACGGCAAGCCCGGCCGGCTTGTTCAGCACGATCACCTTCGCGTCCTCATGCAAAACCATGCGCGACAGCAATTCTCCGTCGGGCGAGTGGCGAAGGTCGCGGCCGGCGATCGGGCCTGTCTTCGTCTCCTTCGCATCGACGCCAAGGGGAGGGATGCGCACCGTCTGGCCCGGCTGTAGGCGCGTGTCGGACTTGACGCGGCCGCCGTCGACACGGATCTGGCCCGAACGCAAAAGCTTCTGCAGCGGACCGAAACCCAGCCCCGGAAAATGCACCTTGAACCAGCGGTCAAGGCGCATGCCTGCCTCGTCACCGTCCACTTGCCTGTGTTCTATGCCTGCCATTTGAGCGAACCTGCTTTCTGTTCCTGCAGCGTCGCGCGTCAATCTGAAGCTCTTACGTTGGGATGGACGCAAGAAAACGCTTCAGGTGCGCAAGGGCTGCCGCAATCCTTTAACGGCTGCATGACAATGCCCCTGAAGCGATGACGGTTGAAGAGCAATGCAGCAACGCACCGCGTTTCCCTCAGGCTACGCAGCGCTCGTAGAAGCAGCCTTTAGACTATTGCGCGCATCAGAGCCAGCCCGCTGAAGACCGCAAGGAGCGAAAGCGCGACGCTGGCAACGACATAGATGACGGAAAGCATGACATCACCACGCTCGAAGAGCGTGATCGCATCCAGCGAAAAGGCGGAAAAGGTGGTGTAGCCGCCGAGAACCCCGGTAATGAGGAACACGCGCATTTCCGGCGAGGCGCCGAACTTGCGCATGATCACCTCCGCCAGCACGCCGATCAGGAACGAGCCGGTGATATTGACGCCGAGTGTGCCCCACGGGAAGCCCGCCCCGAGGCGATGGACGGTCCAGAGGCCGACAAGGTAGCGCAAGATCGAGCCGATCGCGCCGCCGGCTCCAACGAGAAGGAGGTGGGTCATCAGTCGCTCCGGGACAAAATCGGCCTAGGCCAGCCGTTCGGCATGCCACTTCAGGTGATCGTCCATGAAGGTGGAGATGAAGTAGTAGGAGTGGTCGTAGCGCTCATGCATCCGCAGCGTCAGATCGATGCCGGTTCCCTTGACCGCATCCTCGAACAGCCACGGGCGCAGGCCGTTTTCGAGAAAGCTGTCCGCCTTGCCCTGGTCGATCAGAAATTCCGGGAAGCGCGCACCGTCCTTGACGAGGGCGCAGGCATCATATTGGCGCCAGGCGGCGCGGTCTGTGCCGAGATACTTTTCGAAGGCGCCGACCGACCAGTCGGCGGTCGAGGGCTCGACGATCGGCGCGAAGGCCGAGCAGCTCTTGAAGCGATCCGGGTGTTTGAGCGCAATGGTCATGGCGCCGTGGCCGCCCATGGAATGGCCGAAAATGCCCTGGCGGCTCATGTCCATGCGGAAGTGCTGGCTGACGAAAGCGGGCAGTTCTTCGGTGATGTAGCTGTACATCTGGTAGTGCTCGGCCCAGGGCTTCTCGGTGGCGTCGACATAGAAACCCGCGCCTTTGCCCATCTGCCAGTTTGTCAGTTCGTCCGGCACGTCGGCGCCGCGCGGGCTCGTGTCGGGGCAAACGATGATAAGCCCGAGCTCGGCGGCCATGCGCCGGTATTCGCCTTTCTCCATGACGTTCGCGTGCGTGCAGGTGAGGCCGGACAAGTACCAGAGCACTGGTTTCGGTTCCTTGATCGCCTGCGGCGGCACGAAGACGGCAAAGGTCATCTCGCCCTTGCAAGCCTCGGACTCGTGCGAAAAGACGCCCTGCATGCCGCCGAAAGCGGTGTTTTGCGAAAGGACTTTCATGGACTGCTCCTTGGATAATGCTGCTCAACCGGCAAGCTGCACGGCCGCGTTGACGGCGGCGGCGACGAGCACGGTGTTGAAGAAGAAAGAAACGATGGCGTGCATCAGATTGATGCGCCGCATGGCTGTTGTGGTGATGGCGACATCCGAGGTCTGCGCGGTCATGCCGATGACGAAGGAAAAGTAGAGGAAATCAAAACCGCCGGGCTCGGGTGTCTCGGGAAAGTCGAGGCCGCGTGCCGGCTCCGGCGTCTGCGCATCCGCGGCAGGCACCCAGTATATGTGCGCATAATGCATCGCGGCCATCATATGGATCGTCGCCCAGCCGAGCACGACCGAGGCAAAGGCGAGGCCGAGAGCCAGTGCTGATCCCGCCTTCTCGCCGTTGAGCGCAAAGAACAGCGAGATGAGCGAGCTCGCAGCCGCACCGAATGTCACGAGGAGGATAACGAACTCGGGCTCGTCGGTGTTTCTGGCATGGGTCTTCAGGTGCCGCCCGGTCATCATCCGCAATCGCCGCCAGCACATGACGAGATAGACGCAGAAGAAGGTGATCGCAGCGCCTTCAAGTGCGAAGCGTCGCGCAACGAACCAGAGGACGGGCACGCTTGCGAGCGCGCATAGAATGGCGGTGTAGAAGGGCCAGTGCCTGAGCTTCGTCGTCGTCGTCGCTGTCATCCAGATGCCCCTGCGATCTGCAGCGGAAGCGGCTGCCGCACCATCACTTTTTCGCCTGCCGTGCGAGTCGGTCAAGCGTTTCGAGGAAGGCGGATCGATCGCGCGGCGTGAAGGCGGCGTTGTAGCCCTTGCTTTCGCCGGTTTCGCGCAAATGCTGCCCAAGATCGCGCATCGCCGAAGCCATGCCGATATTGCCCTTGTCGAAGATGCGTCCGGAAGGGCCGGTAACCAACGCGCCGGCGGCAACGCAACGCACGGCCAGCGGTACATCGGCCGTGACGACGATATCGCCCTCCTGCGCCCGTTCCGCGATCCAGTTGTCGGCCGCATCGAAACCCGCCGAGACGATGACGTTGTGCACCATCGGATCGCGCGAGGGGCGCAGGCCGGAATTGGCGACGAAAGTCACCTCTATTCTATGGCGTTCGGCCACCTTCAGGATTTCCGCCTTCACCGGGCAGGCATCGGCATCGACATAGATCATCTTGAATCAGTTTCTCAACGGGACTGAAAAGGCGCCGGAAATCAATCGACTCCGACGCCGTTCTGAATCGGATTGTGAAGCAATTCCAGGAAAAGTGCGAAGCGGTTTTCCGTCCGGAATTGCGTCGTTCAGGTTGTGAAGCAATTCCAGGAAAAGTGCGAAGCGATTTTCCCGGAATTGCGCCATTGCCAGCTTAGCTTAGTAAAGAACGACCGAACGGATGCTTTCGCCGGAATGCATCAGCTCGAAGCCCTTGTTGATGTCTTCAAGTGGCATGGTGTGGGTGATCATCGGGTCGATCTCGATCTTGCCCTCCATGTACCAGTCGACAATCTTCGGCACGTCGGTGCGGCCGCGCGCGCCGCCGAAGGCCGTGCCCATCCAGCTGCGGCCGGTGACGAGCTGGAACGGCCGGGTGGAGATCTCCTGGCCGGCGCCGGCGACGCCGATGACGACGGACTTGCCCCAGCCGCGATGCGAGGCCTCGAGCGCCTGGCGCATCACCTTGGTGTTGCCGGTGCAGTCGAAGGTGTAATCGGCGCCGCCGATCTGGTCGGCACCACGTTTCGTCATGTTGACGAGATAGGGCACGATGTCGTCGCCGACCTCCTTCGGATTGACGAAGTGGGTCATGCCGAAGCGTTCGCCCCAGGCCTTCTTGTCGTTGTTGAGGTCGACGCCGATGATCATGTCGGCACCGGCGAGACGCAGGCCCTGGATGACGTTGAGGCCGATGCCGCCGAGACCGAAGACGATCGCCGTCGCGCCCATCTCCACCTTGGCTGTGTTGATGACCGCACCGATGCCGGTGGTGACGCCGCAGCCGATGTAGCAGATCTTGTCGAAGGGCGCGTCCGGGTTGACCTTGGCAACCGCGATCTCGGGCAGCACCGTGTAGTTGGCGAAGGTCGAGCAGCCCATGTAGTGGTGGATCTTGTCCTTGCCGATCGAGAAGCGCGAGGTGCCGTCGGGCATCAGGCCCTGGCCCTGGGTCGAGCGGATCGCGGTGCACAGGTTGGTCTTGCGCGACAGGCACGACGGGCAGGAGCGGCACTCGGGCGTGTAGAGCGGAATGACGTGATCGCCCTTCTTCACCGAGGTGACGCCCGGACCGACGTCGACGACGATGCCGGCGCCTTCATGACCGAGGATCGCCGGGAACAGGCCTTCCGGATCGGCACCGGACAGCGTGAAGTCGTCCGTGTGGCAGATGCCGGTGGCCTTGACCTCGATCAGCACTTCGCCGGCCTTTGGGCCTTCGAGTTGAACCGTCATGACCTCGAGCGGCTTGCCGGCCTGAACGGCAACGGCGGCGCGTACATCCATCTATTTTCTCCCTTGGACAAAAATGGTTTCGGGCCGCCAGGGCGGCGGCCCGTTGGAATCGACAATAAGCTAACGAATGTTCTGTTGAACGCGATTGAGTTCCATCTCAAGTGCGGCGATGGCCTTGCCGGTCTGTTCGTGCAGCTTCTTGACCAGGGCAAGCTGCTCGCGAAGGCCGTCGCGCTCGTCATCGACCGCGTCCGAATCCGGCGCCTTGCCGAGGCCGGCGATCAGCCAGGCCGGGGTAACGCCCAGCACGCCGGCAAGCATGAAGAGCCGGTTCGTCCGGGGTTCGGCGCGGTCGCGCTCCCAGGCGGCGACCGTTTCAGCGCGGACTCCGAGTTGGTCTGCCAGGTCCTTGGTGCTGATGTTGGCGGCGTCGCGCGCCCTCCAGATGCGTCCTCCCAGCGTATCACCGTCGCTGGTGTCGCGCAGGCGGGCAATCATCGTTTCGGTGGACAAGCGCATGGATATCTCCTTTGCCACGGTTACGTTCAAAGGTCCCGGAGAGACGGCAGGAAGCCGCTTTTGACTTCCGGGGCGGAAGATGGTCCTGAGCTTATAGGCATTCGGCCAGCGAGGGACCACCCCGAAGCGCCAAAAACACCGTCAATTGCGGCTAAGGCGCGGATAGTTCGGCCTCCGGAGTATCCTCGGCCGTTGAAAACCGTAGCCTAGGCTCTAATGTGCGGCGGCCAACCGGAGCTTGCCCCATGACCGACGCCCGAACTGCGGCTGCCGAGCCTGCCGATACCGTGATGCAAGGTGTCGCCATCATGCTCTTTGCGATGGTCATCCTGCCCGGCATGGACGTGATCGCGAAGTATATGGCTGTTTACGAAGGCATGTCGCCCGGCCAGGTGACCTTCTACCGGTTCTTCTTCCAGCTGGTGGCGACGCTGCCGATGCTGCTTGGCGCCGGCGGCCTGCGGGCGCTGAAGCCGAAGCGACCCTGGGCCAATCTGCTGCGCGGCGTGCTGCTGGCGACCGCGGCCCTGTTCTTCTTCATTTCCGTGAAGTACATGCCGCTGGCCGATACCTTTGCCATCTATTTCGTCGAGCCCTTCATCCTGACCTGCCTTTCGGCGGTGTTCCTGAAGGAAAGAGTCGGCTGGCGACGCTGGCTTGCCATCATCGTCGGCTTCGGTGGGGCGATGATCGTCATCCAGCCGAGTTTCGCGGCTTTCGGCGTGACGGCTTTGCTGCCGGTGGCCTGCGCCTTCGTGTTTGCCTGCTATCTGCTTCTCAATCGCGCGGTCGGTACGGGTGACTCGCCGCTGACGATGCAGACCATCGCTGGCATCGGCGGCACATTGATGATGGCGCTGGTGATCCTGGTCGGCAACGGCATGGGCAGCCCCGACTTCGTGCCGTCCTTGCCCAAATCGGCGCTTGGCTGGACGCTGGTGGTTATCCTCGGCGCGCTCTCCGGTTACGGCCATCTGCTGGTCGTCAAAGCCTTCCGGGCGGCACCTGTCTCCTTGTTGGCGCCATTCCACTATTTCGAGATCGTCACGGCGACGGCGCTCGGCTATCTCATCTTCGGAGACTTCCCGTCGCTCTCCAAATGGCTTGGCATCGCCATCATCGTCGGCTCGGGCCTCTTTATTATCTGGCGCGAGCGGCAGGCGGGACGTCGAGCGGCAAGCTGAATGGGTTCAGGCGCCGTCGGTCTTTGTCGGGCCGAACACCGTCTCGAAGGCCTCGCGCAGCCGGATATCGACATCCGGCATCATCACCGGCAGGCCGAGGTCGACGAGGCTTGTTACGCCGTAGCCGCGAATACCGCAGGGCACGATGCCGCCGAAATGGTCGAGATCCGGATCGACGTTCAGTGCGAAGCCGTGGAAGCTTACCCATTTGCGCAGGCGAATGCCGATCGCGGCAATCTTGTCTTCCGCCACCGAACCATCGGGCAGGGCGGGCTTTTCCGGGCGGCGAACCCAGACGCCGACCCGATCTTCGCGGCGCTCACCTCTCACATTCATCGAATCGAGCGTGGAGATCACGACGCTTTCCAGCGCAGCGACGAAGGCGCGCACGTCCTGCTTTCGGCGCTTGAGGTCGAGCATAACGTAAACGACGCGCTGGCCCGGCCCGTGATAGGTGTATTCACCGCCGCGACCCGTCGAGAACACCGGAAAGCGATCCGGCATCACCAGATCAGCAACATCGGCGCTGGTACCGGCTGTGTATAGCGGCGGATGTTCGACCAGCCAGACGAGTTCGTCCGCGGTGCCGGCGGCGATCGCGGCAGCTTCCTGTTCCATCAGTTCGACTGCCTGTGGATAATCCACCAGATCAGAGGCAATCCGCCAGCGAACCGGGGGTGATTCCGGGGGGGCGAACATGGTCTGGCTCAGATTCTCACGCTGCATTCGGTCTGCATTCCTGTTTTCAGAGCTTGTAAATGGGATGGCGCGTGACAAGAGTCCAGCGTTTCCAACGCTTCCCCAGCGGGCTGTTGAAATAGTTTCATTTCCCGTCAAATTTCTGTCGTCATCCCCTTGTGCCCCCCAGGGGCTTTTGCTACATGCAGCCCCGTCGACGCAGGTCGACACCTACCACGATGCGGTCGTGGCGGAATTGGTAGACGCGCAGCGTTGAGGTCGCTGTGGGGCAACCCGTGGAAGTTCGAGTCTTCTCGACCGCACCAAAAAAACCCGGCTTTGGCCGGGTTTTTTGTTTTTATCCTGCCTAGCGAACACGGCGAGCTGCGCGGAATCGCGTCGCTGACACATCCCTTTTCTGGACGTTTCCAATCAAGCGTAGGCGTTTGGCACGGTGGGAAGGAGCGCGCTCTCTTTGCTGGCGAATGGCCGAAGACGAACGGGATCCCGCGCCCAACAATCGGTCTCGGCGCGGTGGCCGACAAGGTGCGCGCGCTTGATGCGCGGAAAGGCGACCTGGCCGGTTCGCTCGCAATGCGACGGGCCGCTGAGTTCTGTCATGATCGCCCGAATTGTGCACAGCCATCTCTTGTGCACTGCGGGGGCTTTTGCTACATGCACCCCCGCCGGCGCAGGTCGGCATCTACCACGATGCGGTCGTGGCGGAATTGGTAGACGCGCAGCGTTGAGGTCGCTGTGGGGCAACCCGTGGAAGTTCGAGTCTTCTCGACCGCACCAAAACCGGCTTCGGCCGGTTTTTTCGTTTTTATCTCCAACGCTTAGGTCTTGAGCCCACCGCGCGGCTCAGCCTCGGGCCGAAGCTGCAAGCCCGCAAACCTCAATACATCTTCCGACCGCACTTCGGCGTGCATAGCGCTTGCCGCCGCGGAAAAAGAGTGAACGAGCACCGCCACGTTGCAGGCGAAATGGCTTGGAATGTTATTTGGTGCTAACCTTGGCGCGGTATTCCAGAACGAGGGCCGGGCTGGAGCAGTTTTCTGGGCGCGGCGGTGGCTGGGCGACCTGCACCAATGACGAAGCCTGTTTGCTTGGGAGGTTCCTTTGGGCGGCGATCTCAGGGCTGTTGCCGATGCAATCCTCAATACCGTCGTCAGCGCCGCGGATGGCGTGCCCGGCGTCGTCGCGATTGCCACAGATAGACGGGGCGATATCTATACCGGTGCAGCCGGAAAGCGAGCATTGGGTGGCGATGCGGACATGACCGCCGACAGCGTCTTCGGGCTCTTCTCGATGACGAAAGCGATTACCGGCACTGCCTGCCTGCAACTGGTCGAAGAGGGCAGGCTCGATCTCGATGCTCCAGCCAGGCGATACGCTCCCGAGATCGGCAAGCTGCAGGTGATCGATGGCTTTGATCCCTCCGGGAACCCGAAGCTCCGCCCGCCCAAGCGGGATATCACGACGCGTATGCTGCTTTTGCATACGGCTGGCTTTGGATACGACTTCTTCAATGAGACCTACGCCAGGTTGGCCCGGCAGCATGGGCAGCCGAGCGTGATCACGAGCTCCTATGCGTCCATCCGCACCCCATTGCTGTTCGACCCAGGCGACGACTGGGAATATGGAAGCAACCTGGACTGGGCCGGACAGGTGGTGGAGGGCATAGCCGGTAAGCGATTGGGCGAGGTGATGACCGAGCGAATCCTTCAGCCGCTCGGCATGGACGATACCGGTTTTGCATTGACCCCAGCGATGGCCTCACGCGTGGTCACGCTGCATCAGCGGGACGATGCAGGGCGATTGCAGCCGGTGCCCGATTTCCGGTTCCCCCAGGAACCCGAGGTCCAAATGGGTGGGCATGGCCTCTACTCGACAGCTACCGATTACTCAAAATTTATTCGCATGTGGCTCAACGACGGGGTGGCACCCGGCGGCCGCGTGCTGAAACCCGAAACCGTCGAAATGGCGGAAAAGAATGGCCTCGGAGAAAAGAAGATCAAAAAGCTTCCCGGGGTGATACCGAGCCTTTCGCACGACGTCGAATTTTTCCCCGGAATGCCGAAATCCTGGGGGCTTAGCTTCATGATCAATGATGAAGCCGCGCCGACAGGCCGACCGGCCGGCGCGCTGGCCTGGGCTGGGCTTGCAAACCTCTATTACTGGATAGACCGCCAAAATGGTCTCGGCGGCCTCTGGGCGACGCAGATATTGCCCTTCGTCGACCCGGCCTCGATCGGGGGCTACCTTGACTTCGAAACGGCGGTCTACTCCGCCTTTCCAAGGTAGTCGGCCGAAACATTTGATTGCACACGCCAAGCCTGGGTCGCTTGCACCGCGCGCCGCGCGCTTGCCCCGCCCTGCGTCCACGTCGTCAGCTGTTGCCTTGCGGTCCGCTCTGGTCCATGCGGCGGCGGATAAGCTTGAAGCTGTGATCGGGCTGAACCTCATAGGTTTCGTAGACCATCTGTCCTTCATACATGAAACGGTGCTGAACCATCGTGCCGGGAGCGGCCTGCGTCTTTCTTTTGCTGGCGTTTTCGCCGTAGGTCAGGCTCTCTGGCAGGGGCTCAAGACTCTGCTGGGCACTGTTGCAACCGGCGAGGGCCAGGAGGCCGATGACTGCAAGATATGTTGGCTTCATTGTTCGATCCTTGGTGAACTGGGAGTCATTGGATGCTGTCCGCGGGAAGTCCTAGACGCGCGTCTGTTCCCTTGTCAGCTTTTCGAATTTCTTGATCGCCCGATCGCGTTTCAGGCGCGAGAGGCGTTGGGTCCAGAAAATACCGTCGAGCTGGTCGATCTCATGTTGCAGGCAAATGGCCATCAGCCCTTCGGCTTCCTCTTCGACCTTTTCGCCTGAAAGGCTTTGATAGCGAACGCGCACGGTTTGCGGTCGCTCGATGTCTTCCGAGACCCCAGGCATCGAAACACTGCCTTCCGCATGTTTCATGACTTCGGCGGAGTTCCAGACGATCTCAGGATTGATGTAAATCCTGACGCCGCTCTCCCGGTCGAGCTCGATCACCGTCACCCTTTGCAGGACACCGACATGCGGAGCGGTGATGCCGATACCCGGTGCCGCTCGCATCGTGTCCAGAAGGTCGTCCGCAAGGGCCTCGAGCGCCGCATCAAAGCGGGTAACGGTGTCCGCCTTCTGGCTCAGCAAGGGACTGGGAAAACGGACAATGGGACGGATCGCCATCAGATGTTCCTCGGCTGCAGCGTTTGCGGCGCCGTACGTCCCGTTGAGGAGCGCAAGAGGCGGCGTAAACCTTGGGCTGCTGTTTCGTCCTCTGAAATCGATTCCGGTTCCAGGGAACGAAGAGAAGTGCTAGCCGATCGCGCGATCGATGTCGACACTGTCGCGATGCAGCCGGTTTCTCATGTATTTGCAACAGCTTGAATAAATCTGTTATCGCCGCGCACAGGGTGGTATCTGTGCTGTGGACCTCGGCGGGGCTTTGCGCTAGCAGGGCTGTAGGACCCAACTTCCGGAGCACGGCAGCGGAAGAGGGGCACCAACCGTCAGTGACGCATTCTTTCCGGCCCGTATGATGGAGCACCGGAAAGCAGCAATCGTTTCGAGGGCGCCCATGAGCAATATCGGCGACGACGACAGCGGTATCGAAGACGTCAAGACCTTTGACGGCTCGGACATCTATGCCGACGACGGTTCGGTCCGTTCCGATTTCCTCATGCATGTCGGGGCCGCGATCGCCGATCGCGATACGATCTATCTGCGCCAGCACGTCGCCGGCCTGCATTCGTCGGAACTCGGCGACCTGCTTGAAGCGATCCAGCCTGACCAGCGCCTGGCGCTGGTCTCACTGCTCGGCAAGGAATTCGACCTTTCGGCGCTGACGGAGGTCGACGAGGCCATCCGTCTCGATATCGTCGAGCATCTGCCGAACGAGCAGATCGCCGAGGCTATCGGCGAAATGGACTCGGACGACGCCGTCTACATTCTCGAGGACCTCGACCAGGAAGATCAGGACGAGATCCTGGCGAAGCTTCCCTTTACGGAACGGGTTCGCCTTCGCCGCTCGCTCGATTATCCGGAGAGCACCGCCGGCCGGCGCATGCAGACCGAGTTCGTGGCGGTGCCGCCATTCTGGACCGTTGGCCAGACGATCGACTACATGCGCGAAGACGAGGACCTGCCCGAGAGCTTCACGCAGATCTTTGTCATCGACCCGACCTTCAAGCTGCTCGGTGCCATGGACCTCGACCGCATCCTCAGGACCAAGCGGTCGGTCAAGGTCGATGCGATCATGCATGACACGAGCCATGCGATTCCGGCCGAGATGGACCAGGAAGAGGCAGCGCAACTGTTTGAGCAATATGACCTTCTCTCCGCGGCGGTCGTCGATGACAATGGAAGGCTCGTCGGCGTGCTCACCATCGATGACGTCGTCGACGTCATTCAAGAAGAAGCGGAAGAAGACCTCTTGCGCTTGAGCGGTGTCGGCGATGAAGAGCTCTCGGACTCGGTTGCCGAGGCATCGCGCTCACGCGTGCCGTGGCTGTTCATCAATTCGATGACGGCGTGCATGTCCGCCTCGGTCATCGGGCTTTTCGATGCGACCATTCAGCAGATCGTCGCGCTCGCCATTCTGATGCCGATTGTCGCCGGCATGGGCGGCAATGCCGGTTCGCAGACCATGACCGTTACCGTCCGCGCGCTTGCGACCCGCGGCCTCGACATTCACAACGCGCCGCGCATCATTCGGCGCGAAGCCGGGGTCGGGCTGTTGAACGGCATGATCTTCGGCACGCTGATCGGCCTGCTCGCCGGTCTCTGGTTTCAGGACCCGAACATCGGCGGTATCATCGCCACGGCCATGCTGATCAATATGATGGCCGCAGCACTTGGCGGCATCCTCGTTCCGCTCTGCCTGGACCGCTTCGGTGCCGATCCGGCCGTGTCTTCCGCCGTTTTCGTGACGGCCATCACCGACATCACCGGTTTCTTCAGTTTTCTCGGCATCGCCACGTGGTGGTTTCACGTCACGTGAGGTGAACGCCGTTGTTTGACTTTTACGTCAAGGTCAACGATAGTGTATACGCATTACAGCGCGCGCGTCTTCCATGACACGCTGAGATCGCTGTAACACTTTGACCTGCTGCATTATTTTGACCTTAAATCGATACCGATTTTAGGAATGATGCAGTAAATCATGGAATGGCAGCGTGAATAAATATTATAGCATCACCGAATTGACGCGGGAATTCGGCATTTCCACCCGAACGCTGCGGTTCTATGAGGACGAGGGCCTCATTCATCCTGAACGCCGTGGACGCACGCGCCTGTTCCGGCCTGCGGATCGGCGGCTGATCCAGGAAATTCTGCGTGGCCGGCGCATCGGCTTCACGATTGCCGAAATCCGCGAAATCATCCAGGTCTATAAGGATCCGCCCGGCGAGATGGGCCAGCTTCGGCTCTTGATGAACCGTGTCGAGGAAAAGCGCGAGGAGCTTCGGCAGAAGCGCAAGGATATCGAAGACACGCTGGCAGAGCTCGACAATGTCGAGGAGGCCTGCCTGACGCGTCTCGCGGAGATCGGCGTCGGTACTTGAGCAGGCAGGCGTATTCTTAAAGGCGAACGTTTCGAAGGGTGGCGTCCGCGCTGCCCTTTTTGGTTTTGGGCTGTGCGGTCTTTTGGTCAGATCCAGCGGCTGGTGTGCCGGCAATAACGCTCGAACTCGAAGCCGAAGCGCGACAGCAGATGCCGCTCTTCGTTGCGAATGGCAAAGACGGTCGTCAGCATCACCGCTGCGATCGCCGTGATGAAGAACCAAGGATTGAGCGTCGCCAGACCGAAGCCGACCATCATCAGGGTGTAGCCGAGATAGATCGGGTTGCGTGTGAAGCGGAAGGGGCCGTAGGTGACGAGGCAGGTCGCCGACCGGTAGGGCATGACGGCCGTGTGCCGGTCGAGCAAGGTCTTGACTGCCCAGAGATCCAGCCAGATGGCGACGATGATCAGTGTGCCGCCGCTGATCCAGGGAAACCAGCTGTGTCCGTGTGCGACGGGGATGGGGGAATATCGCGCCAGAACAAGGGCCGCGAGCGTGGCGACGCCGTAGAGCAGGGCGGGCCACGGGAAATTCAGCGGCTTGGCACGATAGGCATTCATGTCCTAGTCCCCTGATTGCACGTCCATTGTGCACTGTCGCGCGATTCGCGCAATGCGTTCATCGGTGCTGACGTTGATCTCTCCCCTGTTCAGGCTATTGAACAGGTTCTGTTGTACCAGAAGGTCGAGCGTACAGCCGCAGAAGGCCTCGCACGGCACGGCCGGGTTCCCCTGGTTGCAGGCCGCGACGCAATTGCTGCGGTAGGCTTGCTTGGGATCCGGCAATGTTGGCGGTGAAATCAGCGAGAAGAGATAGACCAGTCCGATGAGCACGGGCTGGTGAATGAGGTATATGGCCAGACTGTGACGGCCGCCGAAGACGAGCGGGCTCATCCACAGTTTGCCCTTGCCACCTGTGGACGGACGGTTTGCGAGGACCGCGACGAGCCGCGCATGGAAGAGCTTGGCTGCGGCAAGGCCGAAGAGGAAAGGCCCGAGCCACGGCAGCAGCGGCACATAGTCGTTGGAGCGCGGGAAGGATTCCGACAGTCCGACCCACCAGAGCCAGGGTGCATCGAAGGCCGGCGAGCGCAAATAGAAGGGTGCCGCGATGGCTGCTGCCGCCGCAACAAGGGAAACGACGGCGGGAAGCCGCAGGAAGACAAGGCCGATCACGCTTGCCGCGGCGATCGCATGCAGGATGCCGAAGAAGATGAAGGTGTCCGGGAACGCGAAATAGGTCGCGATCGTGATCAGCGCTGCCGCACCGGCGATTTTGGCAAAGCGCCGCATGAACGCGTCGAGGCGAAGCTTCGGCCATTGTCCGAGCACAAGGCTGTACCCGGCGAGAAACAGGAAGCTGCTGGCGATGAGCCGGGCAAAGATCTTCCAGCCGCCGGTGCCGGCGGTTCCCGCGGCAACGTAGCCGAAGAACTCGAGGTCCCAGACGAAATGATAGGTAGCCATGGCGAGCAGTGCCACGCCGCGTGCGACGTCGATGAAGGCGAGCCGCCCCCGTGCGGCAGATTGAGCCGGTATCTGTGTCGTCGGTGAAGTCACATTGCTGTCGGACATGGGCATTCGCCATCCTGTGGGCGTGAAGAAGAATGACATGTTTGGCTTGTGCCAAACACGCGTCGTTGGCTGATGGTGGAAGTGGTCAGGCCTGGTCTGTTTCCGTTCAGCGCGATGGGCGCGCGTGCTGTCAGGGCGTTGCGTCCGGCAGCAGCGCCGCGCGTGCCTCCGAGAAGAACTGCCTGCGGGTCAGCACGAAGATGACGAAGACGGTGAGCCCGACGAAGACATAGGGGCTGATGAACCAGCCGAGATATCCGATCGACAGGAAAATCGCCCGAAGCCCGGCGTTGAAGTGCTTGGCGGCCAGCACGTTCATGCGGATCGCCCGTTCGGCTGCCTTCTCCGCCGCCTGCAGGTCGCGTTGCATGTCGGCGGTCATTGGAATGCCGCCCATCAGGATTGAGCAATAGTTGAACAGCCGGTAGGACCAGCCGAACTTGAAGAAGGAATAGCCGAAGAGACAGGTGAGGCCACCGACCTTCAGCTCGAACGCGGTCCGACCGCCATGGAAGACATAGGGCATGTCCGCGAAGATCATTTGCACCTGTTCGGTTGCGCCGAGCAGAGCGAAGCAGCCACCGAGGGCGAAGATCGTCGTCGAGGCAAAGAAGGCGGTGCCGGCCTGCAGCCCCGCGATGATCTGCGTATCGATCATCTTCAGATCGCGGTTGAGCGAATTGCGGATCCAGCGGCCACGATGCTCGTTCATGAGGCGGGTGAGACTCACCCGCTTGAAGCCGCGCGTGCCGTCGGTCGCCCAGCTGAAACCCGCCCAAAGCAGGATAAACACGACAAGCGCTATGTAATCTTCGAAGGTCATACACGTGTTTTTGGCATGGCTTTTGGAAAATGCAAGGTGGCCGCGGCGGCGCGGGAATCGACGGCGCGTCAACTACTGTGATGAAATTGCGGCGGAATTTTTCTCCGCTCCCGCCCGCCAATTGCGCGGTTTTCACCAGCTTAGTGTACTGAGCGGCGAGGGCCTGACACCTTTCCGCCACATTTCCCCATTGCGCAGTAACACTTTCTTCAATATGCAAGGCCCCAGACGCGGGCACCCAATGTGCTGCTCGCGGCCGTTGAGAGTGTTTTCGGAGACATCATGGACAATACAATTCAGAAATCTTGCTGGGGCGTAACTGCACGCGCCGTGGCTGGTTTCGCTGGCGTTCTTGTTCTTGCTTATCTTTTCGGCGGCCTTTGATATCTGGTATCTAGAAAAGACCACTGATTGACGGCGCGGCTTCCCAAAAGCCGCGCCGTTTTTGATTCCAGGCAGCCAATCTCGACACCCCGGAGCCTTTGCGGGATGACAATGTCGCACGGATGGGATCGAATGTCGGTTGACCGCCTGACCGTCTGCTATGGGATCGCTTAGGCTTCGTTCCTATATTTGTTGCGGATTTCCTTAAATCGGTGCCGATCTGAGGATAAAATCGCGCAGTAAATATGAGGATAGCGCGCCGGTTCGCACAGACCGTGAAGCGTGATATCGAGGCAATCGTGAATGCGGTGCTCGGGCAATCATGCCGGTGCGCCGCGAGTCAGTCTCCGGGGCAGGCAAACTTATGTTTCTTTCCGTCTTCGACGTGTTCAAGATCGGTATCGGGCCTTCGAGCTCGCATACGATGGGGCCGATGTCGGCCGCCAACCGCTTTCTCGAACTCATTCTTTCCGACGACTGGCCGCGCCCGTCCCATGCTGCCGTTGCGGCGATCAAGGTCAGCCTGCACGGTTCGCTGGCCCATACCGGTATCGGCCACGGCACGGGCAGGGCGGTTGTCCTTGGTCTCGTCGGCGAACGCCCCGACCTGGTCGATCCTGATCGCATGGACGGCTTGATCGACGAGGTCGAGCGCAGCGGCCGCATTTCGCCGCCGGGACATCCGTCCTATGAATTCCAGCCGAAGACGGACCTGGTCTTCGACAAGAAGGTGCCGCTGCCCGGCCATGCCAACGGCATGTCCTTCTCCGCGTTCGACCGCGACGGCCGGCTGCTGCTGAAGCGGATCTATTATTCGATCGGCGGCGGCTTCGTCGTGACCGATACGGAACTCGAGGCGATGCGTGCCTCGAAGAACAAGGCGGCCGGCGTCAAGGTGCCATTCCCGTTCTCGTCGGCCCAGGAGATGCTGGACATGGCGGCCCGCTCCGGGATGACGATCGCCCAGATGAAACGGGCGAACGAAGAAGCGACCATGTCGCCGGATGAGCTGAATGCCGGGCTCGACCGCATCTGGGGCGCGATGAGCAACTGTATCGACCGTGGGCTGAGCCAGGAGGGCATCATGCCCGGTGGCTTGAAGGTCCGCCGCCGCGCACGCTCGATCCACGACAAGCTGCAGGAAGAATGGCGCTCCAACAAGACCAACCCGCTGCTCGCCAACGACTGGCTGAGCGTCTACGCGATGGCGGTCAATGAAGAGAATGCCGCCGGCGGCCGCGTCGTCACGTCGCCGACCAACGGTGCAGCAGGCGTCGTCCCCGCCACTATCCGCTACTACATGCATTTCCATGACGACGCGGATCAGGAGGGCATCCGCGACTATCTGCTGACGGCTGCCGCAATCGGTGGCATCATCAAGCACAACGCCTCGATCTCCGGTGCCGAGGTCGGCTGTCAGGGTGAGGTCGGCTCAGCGTCCGCCATGGCCGCTGCCGGCCTTGCTGCCGTCATGGGCGGTACGCCCGAGCAGATCGAAAATGCCGCCGAGATCGCACTCGAGCACCACCTCGGCATGACCTGTGATCCGGTCGCCGGCCTGGTTCAGGTTCCGTGCATCGAGCGCAACGCGCTCGGTGCGGTCAAGGCGGTGACGGCAGCCTCGCTGGCGCTCAAGGGCGACGGTAAGCATTTTGTGCCGCTCGATGCCTGCATCGAGACGATGCGCCAAACCGGCGTCGACATGAACGAGAAGTACAAGGAAACATCGACCGGCGGTCTCGCGGTCAACGTCGTCGAATGTTGAGCCGCCACGGTGATTGTGGATGAACAGCGTCTGGCCGCTTGACCGCAACGGCCGGACGGGTGTTCAAAACAGCTATGTCTCTGCATCTCATAAAGCTCTGCGTCGGAGCGGAATCGATCGAGGACCTGCGCGAATGGGTTTCGCGCAAGGCTATGGCCGCCATGGCCGCTGGCCTCGAGCCCCATTCCTTCCACACGACCCGCATGGTGCCGAAACGGGTGGAGGAACTGCTGAGCGGCGGTTCGCTCTACTGGGTGATCAAGGGGACCGTGCAGGCGCGACAGTCCTTGATCGGTATCGAAACCTTCACGGATGGCGAGGGTATCGGCCGCTGCAATCTGCTGCTTGGCCCTGAAGTGGTCGAGACGGAGTTGCAGCCGCGGCGTGCCTTCCAGGGCTGGCGCTATCTCACCGACAAGGATGCGCCGCGCGACCTTGCGTCGCTTTCCGGTGGCGGTGCCGAGATGCCGCTCGAGCTGCGCCGCGAATTGGCGGAACTCGGACTTCTCTAATCTTCAATATGGATGACCTGACGACCCATCACAGGGCAGGTTGCGATGCTGGCACGCGCATGGTTGCGGCGGTGTCGCAACAAGAAAAAAGGCGGCACAGGCCGCCTTTCGGAATTTCATGAACGTTCAGGTGATCCGCATTTTCAGGGGATGGCGCCGGTTCGGCCCCGTCACGTGAAGATGAATGCCGGCACGCGGCTGCGTCGACCGCCAGGCGCGGGCGCCGTGCGTCAGGAGCATCCCGACCAGATCGCGCGTCTTCGCCTTCGATCGGTTCAGCCCGAGATCGGCAATGCGCATGGCCGCCTCGTGCAGGGGATGCAGGTTGATGCGCGACGGCTTGGCGCGCCGTCCCGGCAGCGGGGTGACACCCGGAACGTTTTCGTTCATCGCCATGATTAACCTCGTTACGCTGTACAAATCCGAGGAAGACGGCCGGAAAACAAACACATCCGGCCGCCAAATCTTTTGACCTTACTGCTGGCTCGCCCAGCAGGAGATGCCTTTCTTCTTCAGGGCCTTGCAGGCATTGACCGCTGCATTCTGGTCGTCGAAGCCGCCGAAACGGGCGCGATAGACCTGGCCGAAAGCGACAGTGAAGGGTTTTGCATCGCGAAGTGCCTTGCCGCCCTTGTCCTTGGCGTTGCCGAGAAGGGTCATGGCCTGATCCTTGTCCGGCGTTGCGCCGATCTGGATGACCCAGCCCTGCGGCTGCGCCGGCATCGGTTCGGCTTTTGCGGCTTCGGCCGGTTCGGCCTTCGCAACCGCGTCGGCCTTCTTCGGAACGGAATTGGTGATCTGGGTGTCAACCATGCCGGCGGCGACAGGCTGACGGAGTTTCAGGCTCTGTGCGTCGAGCGTGTTGGGAACGATCTTCGGGGAAAGAACGGGGTTGTCCGACGCGCGCTTGTTGCCGGCATAGGCCATCTGTACGCTGCTCGCGCTTTCGCCGTTATAGCGGATGCCAGGAACCGGGCCGGTGTTGGGCAGGTCGTGACCGCTGGCCGCGGCCGCGACGACAGGCGTATCCGCAACGGGAGCCGCCTCTGCAACCTGGGTCTCTTCAGCCGGAACGGGAGTAGGCTTGGTCTCGGCAATCAGATTGCCGTCGCCACGCCGCGATGCCGACGGCATGTACTTGGCGACGAGCCGGCGCATCTGCGCATCACGGCTGGCGCCGGAGCTGCCGCCCATGACGACGGCGACGATGCTGCGACCCTCGAGCTGAGCCGAGGTCACGAGATTGAAGCCCGACGCGCGGGTGTAACCGGTCTTGATGCCATCCACGCCGCGGACATTGCCGAGCAGGCGGTTGTGATTGCCGATCGTCTGCTTGCCGAAACGGAAGCTGCGGGTGGAGAAGTAATCGTAATACTGCGGAAAATGCTGGCGAAGCGCGAGGCCAAGACGGGCCTGGTCGCGCGCGGTCGTGCGCTGTTCCGGGTCCGGCAGGCCGTTGGCATTGCGATAGGTCGTGCGCGTCATGCCGAGCGCCCGGGCCTTGTTCGTCATCATGCGGGCAAAACGCTGCTCCGAACCGCCGAGATATTCACCGAGCGCCGTCGACGCATCGTTGGCCGAGCGGGTGACGAGCGAAAGGATCGCCTGTTCGACGGTGATCGACTGTCCGGCACGCACACCAAGCTTCGATGGCGGCTCGGCGGAAGCGTTTTTCGAAAAGGGGATGGAGGTGGACTTCGTGATCCGACCGGCTTCGAGCGCTTCGAAGGTCAGATAGAGCGTCATCATCTTGGTGAGAGACGCGGGATAGCGCAGTTCGTCGGCATCCTCGCCGTAAAGAATCTTGCCGGTCTTGGCATCGACGACGATGCCCGAATATTTCGGATTGGCATAGTTCGAGGCGGCGAAGGCCGGTGCGGCAAAGGCGGCCGATGCAATGGCGCCCGCAAGGACGACCCGTCCTACCATCTTTGAAAGAGCACCGAACGGGCGCTTCGCGAGATCAAAAAAACCGGATTGGGACACTACGCTACTCTTTATTCTCATGTCATGGGGTTGTCCGGACGCCGCCTCCGGGAACGACCGTTCTCGAGACAGTATCGGCATAGCGTTACCAATCGGTTTATGATGAATGATTGGTTTCCGGAATCGAACGCATTTGTACAAGGGCGATGCCGGTGTAGCGCAATGGTGCGGCAGGCTGCCTGCACCACACCAGTTAGACGAAATCAGGGCACGAGACGGTTTTTGACGAAGGCGGTGATCGCTTGGTCGATTTCGCGCCACTGCGGCAGCAGTTTGTTGGAGAATCTGTAGAGCACGGCGAGGTCCTTTCCGGCGTGAATGTCGCGCTGGCAATCGGCGCTGGTCGAGATGGATTGTGGGCCGAGGCAGCGCACCACGTAGGGCGCCTGGGTGCTCGTCTCAGCGGTAAAGAACACTTCGCCCGCATAGCTGGATGTCGGCTTGACTGCGTGCTCCGTCAGCCCGGCCGGGCCAGCCGTGGGCGCGCCGTCGAAGACCTGCGAATAGATCGGCTCCAGCCGCCCGGACATGTCGCGCGACATCGTGCTTTGGGAAATCTGCAGGAAAAGGAGGCTTTCGGGTGCGTCGACATTGTTGAAGAGTGCCCGGCTCCGGGCGCTGTAACCTTCGAGCCCCGGCCAGGTCAGGTAGAGATCGACGCGCTCGACGATCGAGGTGGCGCGTTGTGCCTCGAAGCGGATCATGTTGGCCGGCAGGCGCAAGTGATCCTGGCCGATGAAGATGTCGAAAAGCTCGTTGCTCGCGGTGTGGCCGGCAAGGGCGAGGTTTTCGCCGAACCAGCGCCCTGCAAATGAGATGGCAGCGGTCAGCGCCGCAAGCACCGCGACCGCTGCCATCACCCGGTAGACGAAGCCGGGCGACAGCAGCGGTCGGAGCTCCGGTTCGTGAATGTCGTTTGAAGAGCTGCTCATCGTTGGGCTGTCCCGTCGCGATGGCCGAACCCCGGCGGTCCGTTGTTCGGCTCACGCATTCCCGCGCATCGTAGGATGGACGACGTCGCTTGCCCGACGCTGGTCGAGGATGGTTAATTTTCTGTGAATTCCCCCTCGAGCTGCGAAACATCAAAAACTTAAAGAAAGATCGCGACACGGTTTAGCGCCGGGAATGCCGGTCATAAAAACGGCCGGTTCCGAGGGACGCGGAACCGGCCGAGGCTCGGTCTGGACGGGGATGTTTATGACCGGTGCCCTGGAATGGTGGAGGCTGCTGCGAAAGGCGCGCCGCCTCCGATGTCTTCTGTGCTTACTGCGTCCGTACGCTGCCGACGGCGACGGTGCGGCCGTCCTGGAGCTTGACCCAGCGACCGGAGTGTTCGGTCGATTGGCGCTTGAGGTAGGTGTATTCGGTGTCCGACCACAGCAGCACCTTGTTGCGCATGTTGTCGAGAATGAAGTCGCCACGGTCAGTGCGCACGGTGAGAACGGCATGGCCATCACCGTTCGGTTGCAGAACGACGGTGATCAGGAGGTCCGACGGAGAGAAACCGTTCTCGATCAGTTTGCGGCGCTTCAAGAGGACATAGTCTTCACAGTCGCCAACCGTGTCCGGATAGGACCACTTCTCCTCGACGCCATCAATTTCCATGTCGGTCATCGGGGTGACCGCCTGATTGACGTCGTAGTTGACCTCGAGAATCTTCTGCCAGCCTTCGCGCGTCAGCATCATCGGGCCGCGGTCCTTACCGTTGGAGGTGCACTCCGACGGATAGATCTTGCAGAACTCGTAGTGACCGATCGGCGGGTTGGTTGCACCGGTGACGACCATGTTGGCCGGAAGCGCCAGCGCCGTTTCGATCAGACCGCCGGTGAAAAGGACCGCAACCGCGATCATCTTGGTGATTGTCTTGAGCATGATTGTCTCCCCGTTGTGGTTCGACAATGGCACAGACGTTTTTATCGCTCGCGAACTTGCGAACTAAAAACAAGTACAAATGAAAGTCGTATAAGAATAAAACAAGAATAGAATTTGATTTTTATTTAAATCGAATTTGAGTCAAATTTTATCGATTTCTCGACGCAGCGATCTTCCATTCATGTTTCCTTGACGATGTAAGCGATTGTAATCAATAGACCTATGCCGATCCGCAGAGCGACAGGAGCAGTGGCTGCCGGAAAATCGCGGTCGCGATGCGTCGCGCCAGGGGCGGATGACGTCGATCTTGTCGTCGCTTTTCGACTTCAAATAAGCGTCGCGCCTTGAATTTGTTCGAAAAAATATTTGCGGTCAGAAGTCGCGGTCGGATCGAGATGTTCCGAAATGAAGCAGTCGTCGTCAGCGAGGCGATGCCGGTCGCCCAGTCCGCGCGGACAGCGTCGTCGCGGCCCGTGGGGCAGGTCTACTGTGAAAGCCAAGGTTGGTTTCGTGCCGCAGGATCGGGCCAGCGATTGGCTGGTCTGTCGTTGCGCATATCGGGGCGGCCCGCAATCACGCGTAAGAAGTGGCGCGGAGCCTCAGGGGGCTGGTGCGCGATCGGGGTGACAAGGCAACGATCTTGATCGGGGTAGGCCAGTGAGGGTCGCGCGGACACGCCCTTAGAGGAATTCCGTCAATGCTTCGCGCGACTGTACGCCCGAGAACTCGATGGCGCAGCCTTCCTGGAAATGGCGAACGATCTTGCCCTTCATGTTGCCGAGCAGGACCGGGGTGCCGATCGGCGGGCGGTTCTCGATATCGACGGCCGCGCCGGAGAGCGAGAGGTCGATGATGCGGCAAGGGAATTTTTCGCCGGTGTCCAGCGTCAGCTCGGTTGACGTCTTGCGCGGCGCGAGGCGGTCGTGGCGCCGATCCTCCGGCAGACCGAGTTCGTGTTTGTTGGCGATCCAGGTAAGCTGCGCAGCCAACTTCTCGCGCTTGCGTTCGGTGGCGTTGAGCTGAATCACGAAGGCATCGTCGGCGATGCGCGACACGGTGCCTTCTAGGCGGCCGACATGGTCGATATAGGCGATGATGCGCTCACCCGCCCGCGGCCGTGCCGGGGAGGAAAGCAGCACGTCGCCCGGCGACATGTCGACGGCGGTGCAATCATATTCGTCGCGATTGGCCAGCATCAGCCGTCCAGCAAGGTTCACGGAAACGCGCTGGAACGCACCTTCGTGATGCGGCTTCGGAGCGGTATTCTGAGCGTGCTGGAATGAGAACATGATGACTCTGCATGACGTATTTTGGCAGGCGGAGTTTAGAACGTTCGGGTTAATAGAATGTTCGTCCTGCGGTTGGTCCGCGTGGCCAACCCGGGACAGCAGCAGCGATCATTCGCGTCGTCCGCCCTCCAGAATGCGAAGATGTCCGACACGACGGGACTCTCCCAAAAACCCTTCGCCAGCGCGGGATTCTGCACGCGGGGAGACGTGTTCCACCGCCGGCTCTTCGCGAAACACGGCTGTGCGGTCGGGGTCGAGGATTTTCATGCCGGTGACGTCGAGGCCTTCCACCGATGTCGCATGCAACCAGTACGGGCGGGAAAGTGGCGAGAGCGCGCCAAGGATTCGGTCGCTTGCACCCTCGGTTGAGGCGAGCGGCAACAGCAGCATTTCGACCTCGACCTCGCGTGCATCGGCTGTGCGCCCTTTGGCGGACAGCATCACAGGCACCCGGTGCGTCATCACCTGGCCGGCGATGCGCTGCGTCTTGGCAGCCTGCGAGTTCAGCCACAGCATGCCGAATTGTCGCCCGCGCAGTTCAAGGCCGAAGAGTGCGCAGACATGGGTTCCCCCAAGACGAAACGAGATGCCGTTGCGATCACGCTCGAGAATAAACAGGTTGGGCAACAGTGCGCGGATGTCCCCCGGCTCGAGTTCGTCCCGACAGGGAAGGTCGCGCTTGCCGCGAATGGTGTTCCAGTATCGGAAAAGCTCCATGGTCGTCTTGCTGCGCATCTTGCGTTCATTCCATTTCTGCGGCCCGCTTGTGCCGGTCTGGCACATGTTTGGCCGATCATTGCGGTCTTGAGATCAATGGAGCGAAAAGCATGCCAGCTCGAAATTAAGGTTAACGAATGGTTTCGATTGCGCTGGAGCACTGCGACTGGCACTGAAAGACATGACTTCACGAAGCGTTGGCTTCGGCACTTGAACTGGAGCTCGGATCTGAGCTTGGCGACCGTTCAGTTTTTACTGGACGGTCTTTTTTTGTTTGCTTATGGCTGGTCGCCCCAGTCCGGTCCGAATCCCGCGATGTCATGCCATCGCCTCGATCGAATGCGATCGAACGGGCCAATCGATGGAGAAAGCAGCAACCATGGAACGAGATCAGACGGCAACGCCACCGGAGACGGACCGGGACAGCGCCGCCAGTCCGTCACGTGAGCCTGCCTTCAATCTGCCGGCCGGACTTACCGGCATTCTGCTGTTTCTGATCGCCATTCATGCCTTGCGCACCTATGTTCTGCCGCCTGCGATAGATCAGGAGATCATCTTCAACTTCGCCTTTCTGCCGGCGCGCTACGATCATCCCCTGGCCGAGCAGGGGCTCGCCTGGCTCTGGAGCCCCATTACCTATTCGTTCCTGCATGGCAGCTGGGAGCACCTGATCTTCAATATCTTCTGGATGGTCGCTTTCGGTGCGCCGGTCGTGCGCCGCATCGGCATGGGACGGCTTGCGGTATTCTGGTGCCTTTCGGCTGCGGCCGCAGTTGCGCTGCACACGGCATTTCACTGGGGCGAGATGATCGTGGTCGTCGGTGCCTCGGGCGTCGTTTCCGGTTTCATGGGCGCGGCGGCGCGCTTCGTCTTTTCGCCAAGCGGGCGGATCAGCCGGCAATTTGCCCATCTCAACCGGCGGCTGCCCGTCAGTGAGGCGCTGGCAAATCGCTCTGTCGTGATGTTCGCCGGGATCTGGTTCCTCACCAACTTTCTGATCGGGCTCGGCATCTTCACGCCTGGGGGGGCGGGTAGCATCGCCTGGGAAGCGCATATCGGCGGCTTCCTCTTCGGCTTCCTTCTCTTCGGCCTTTTCGACCCCCGCGACTGACGACGTCGAAAGATCGGCGGACGGCGCTTGTGAGCGCTTGATTTCCCCGGAGCGCTGGCGCACCATTTGTTACGGTCGCCGATTGTCGAAAGGCTAGGCGGCCCGTGAAGGCCGGGTATAGAAAGCCCGTCCGCGTCTGAGGAGCACGCGGGCAGGCGATCATAAGCGGCCAGGGTACAGGTTCCATCGCCCGACCGTACCGCACGAGAGACGGCTGGACCTTGCCCTGCCGACCCGGAGTTGTCGCAACGGGAGATGTGCGCATGTCAGTAAAAGCAATACTCGATGAAAAGGGTCGCAACGTCGTAACGGTCGGCCCGCAGATGACAGTCCAACAGGCTGCCATTCTCTTGCGTGACAATCATATCGGTGCGGTCATCATCGTCGATGCGGATGATCAGATCGCAGGCATCCTCACCGAGCGCGACATCGTCGCAGCGATCGCCAAGCAGGGAGCGACCTGTCTCGAAAGGTCGGTCGCGGCCGTCATGTGGCAAAATGTCTACTGCTGCACCGAGGAAATGTCCGTTCAGGCCCTGATGGAAATGATGAGCAAGCTCAGGGCCCGCCACCTGCCGGTCGAAAAAAATGGCCAGCTCGCCGGCATTGTTTCGATCGGCGACGTGATCAAACACCACATCCGTGCGATCGAGCACGAGACCGAGCAGATCAAGGCCTATATCGCCGGCTAAATGGGAAGGCAGCCTGCGCCGCCCCCTTATCCACCTCAGGTACTTTGCCCTGTTCGTGCCTACTGCATGTCTCCTTAAATCGACCTCGATTTAAGGACAAAGACGTGCAGAAAATCAAAGTGCTGCAGCGACCTTTGCGTGTCTGATAAGGCGCGCGGCGCTGTAGCGATCGGGCGGCAAGGTCTTATGGCGCGATGCGGCCTGCTTGCGGTTCGCGACGCATTCCCCGTAATGGGACAACGACCCCGCGCACAATCGCTGCGCGGATAACCCGCAACAGATCGACGGAAGATCGCTCGTCAGCGCACGAGGGCGTCCTGCATCCGGCGGATCTCCACGAGCTTGGCCTTCGCTTCGTGGTAGCCTCGGTCGATCGCCTCACCTGCACGGTGAAACTCCGATAGGCCGATATCGTTGAGCTTGGGGTGCAAAGCCAGGTCCGGAGGGTCGCCGGCAAGACGAGCACGGGAAATACGATCCTGGATGATGTTGAAGGCCTGAACCATCACGCCGGTCATGCCGAGGCGGGAGTGAAGGGTCGCTTCCTTTTCCTGCGCCGGCGCATCCGGCGTCCCCATGCCGGCGCTGTGTTTGACGACGGCTGAGCGGCCATAGAGCTCGTAGTTGAGGTTCACGGCGACGACGAGCTGCTGCTCGTGAGCGCGGCAGACAGAGACCGGGACGGGGTTGACGAGCGCGCCGTCGATGAGCGTGCGTCCGTTCGCCTTGATCGGCTCGAAGATGCCGGGCAAGGCGTAGGAAGCGCGGATCGCGGTGATGAGCGATCCTTTTTCGAGCCAAACCTCATGCCCACTATGCACTTCGGTCGCAACGGCAATGAATGGCCTGTCGAGGCTTTCGATGCTAAGTCCCTGCAGATGCTCCTGCATGCGCTTGGTCAGCCTCAGTCCGCCAAAGAGACCGCCGCCGCCAATAGCGAAATCGAGCAGTCCCGCAATCCGCCGGACGGTGAGGGAGCGTGCGAAGGTCTCGAGTTCGTCGAGCTTGCCGGCAAGATAGCAACCGCCGACGAGCGCGCCGATCGAGGTGCCCGCAATCATGCCAACTTCGATGCCTTCTTCGTCGAGCGCTCGCAGCACGCCGATATGGGCCCAGCCGCGCGCGGCGCCGCCCCCAAGGGCAATTGCGATCTTCGGTCTCTGCGGAGGTGTCGCAGGTTCTGGTGGTGTTGTTGAAATCGATGTGCCGTCCGGGCCGGACAGATCTGCAATCTGGTTGCTACGCGTAAAAGTCCAATTCAACATCCGGCACCTCCAACACCGCCGAATACTCCGCAGCGCGACACGTCGATGAAGATGCGCGAAGGTCGCTGTGGTAATTCACGACTGACTTAACTTTCAGGGATCGGATTCGATCCTGAAGGAACGCAATTTCTTGCACGCGTCCTGGGGAGGCTCCGCCAAGCCGGCGCAGGTGCCGGCCTCGTCCTGTCCATTGCTGAAAGACTGGCACCGTTCTTAGGTATATCACCGATCCCGTCGCCGATTGCGGCAGGATCGATAAACATTGGATACAGTTTGCAATACAGCCGGGAACGTTGCCGTTCCTTCGTAGCGCCGCATCCTTGCCAAAGGATTAGGCGCTCGCTTGGTTTCCAAAAGATAAATATAGCATGTGCCCGCACCAAAAAGATGCGCGATGCTTAATTTTTATCATAGATTTCTGCGGGGTCGAAGTGCCTATGGTCGTCGGTGATTTCGACCATGGCCTTGCCGTTTTCGGCGCCGACCGTGCGGTAGAAGCAGGACCGGCGGCCGGTATGGCAGGTGGCGTCGTGACCGGCGACGGACACTTTCAACCAGATCGCATCCTGGTCGCAATCGGTGCGGATCTCCTTGACCGTCTGCAGGTTGCCGGAGCTTTCGCCCTTCTTCCAGAGGCTCTTGCGCGAACGGCTGTAATAGTGCGCGACACCCGTCTCGATCGTCAAAGCCAGGGCCTCGGCGTTCATGTGGGCGACCATCAAAAGCTCACCGTCCCGCGCATCCGTGACGACAGCCGTGATCAGCCCCTTTTCATCGAAGCGCGGGGTGAAGGCCGGACCGGTTTCCAGTTCAGCCTTGTTGGAGGAGGGAGCGTCGAAGGTGAGCGTCATGGAAAGGCTCCGTCTGTCGGAGCCTTACTTAAAGCCCCTGAGCATCGTCATGAACCGGGCCTGTTCAGCCGGTTCCGTCTGGAACGTACCCGTAAATGTGGTGGTGAGCGTTGTCGAGCCTTGCTTCTGCACGCCACGCATCGCCATGCACATATGTTCGGCTTCGATCATCACCGCGACGCCGCGCGGGGCAAGCGTTTCGTCGATCGCCTTGGCGATCTGCGCCGTCATCGATTCCTGCGTCTGCAGCCGGCGGCCATAGATATCGACCACCCGGGCGATCTTGGAAAGGCCGAGCACGCGGCCATTCGGCAGATAGGCGACATGCGCTTTGCCGATGATCGGCACCATGTGATGCTCGCAATGCGAATAGAACGGGATGTCCTTGACGAGCACCATGTCGTCGTAACCGGCGACTTCCTCGAAGGTCCGTCCGAGTACGTCTTCGGCAGCGAGATCATAGCCGCTGAAAAGCTCGCGGTAGGACTTGGCGACGCGCGCCGGCGTGTCCAGCAGCCCTTCGCGTTCCGGATCTTCACCGGCCCAGCGCAGGAGAACGCGCACGGCTTCCTCGGCCTCCTTCTGGGTCGGGCGGCCGCTCGCATCGTCGAGCACGGGAAAATTCTTCACTATGGCGTCCATAATGGCCTCTTTTAGCAATACGGGATTGCTTGACGTTTTATCTTTCGGACAACTCGCCACTGGCCATTCGCCTAACCCTGCAGGCTTGGGTTCCGTTGGCGGGCTCCGGGGCTTTCCGGTCCTGGCTTAGCAGTGCACTGGACCTTCCGGCACGGTTTCCCAAACAACAGGCGACATTGTTCCTCTTGCGGAACTGTCGCCCCAACACGACATAGCATATAGTATGGTGCCACAGAGATGAAAGAGGCGGAGCGTGTCGCGTCGTGCTTTTTTCCTGCCTACCGGAGAAAATCATGCGTCGATCACTCAAAACCGCGAAAAATCAGCCGGATCGCGTCAAATGATGGATGACATCTACAACAGCCGAATTCTCGAATTTGCCGGCAATATTCCGCGCATCGGAACGATTGCCGACGCCGACGCGGACGCGACCGCGCACTCGAAGCTCTGTGGTTCGAAAGTGCATATCTGGCTGAAGATGGACGGCGACGTGGTCACCGATTTTGCCCATGACGTGAAGGCCTGCGCGCTTGGCCAAGCCTCGTCCTCGATCATGGCGCGCCATGTCGTCGGCGCCGGCGCGGAAGAAATCCGACAGGCGCGCGCGGACATGCTGGCCATGTTGAAGGCGGACGGCGAGGGCCCATCCGGGCGCTTCGAGGATATGCGCTTCCTGCGTCCGGTGAAGGATTACAAGGCGCGTCACGCGTCGACGATGCTGACCTTTGATGCCGTCGTCGATGCCATCGAGCAGATCGAGGCCAAGCGACTGCTCGCGGCCGTCTGACATGTGCGGCGAACCGAATTGTCGGCATACGCCGGACAACGGTGCGAAGCCTGCAGTGCGTGGCCGAAACTGGGATGGTCCGTTTCGCAAGACGCCGGGGCGGCTGATCGGGATGGCGCTGATCCGTATCTATCAGCTCACGCTTTCGAGCTTCATCGGCAATTCGTGCCGGCACCTGCCGACCTGTTCGGAATACGGCTATGAGGCAATCGCCCGCCATGGCATCTGGGCCGGAGGCTGGATGACGCTGTTTCGCGTGGCGCGCTGCGGTCCGGGCGGAACGCACGGCTTCGATCCGGTTCCGGAACGGCTTGAACCTCGCCTGACCTGGTACACGCCGTGGCGCTACTGGCGGCCGCGGCCGAAGGCTGGATGACCACCATGACCATGCCGATGGAATACCGTCAGGCCTCCGCGGATTTCGAGCGTTTCATCGTCGACGCGCGCGACCTTGCCGGGCTGCAGACGACGAACCAGGCCTACACGATGGTGCAGGCCGTGCTGCAGACGTTTCGGCGGCGGCTGGAGCTGGAGGATGCCATCCTGTTCGCGGATGTCTTGCCGCCGGTGCTGCGCGCGATTTTCGTGGCCGAATGGGACCTCGAAGAACCGAGGGTCCCGTTTTCGGGCCGCATCGCCATGACCCGCGAGGTGCAGTCGCTGCGGCCGGATCACAATATTTCCCCCGACAGCGCCATTGCCGACGTGGCTGGCGCCTTGCGTCGCAACCTCGATGAGGTGAAGCTCGACCGGGTTCTTGCCCGGCTTCCGGCAGGCGCTGCCGATTTCTGGCGAGCCTGAAGGGAGGGTGGATGAACAGCTACGTTGCCTTGCTTTACAGCATTGTTCTTGGTGCCGGGCGACGTGTCGTGATGGTCGATCTCAGAGAGATGGCCGAAGGCCTCGGCTATCGCTCGCCGCGAACCCTGGTTGCGACAGGCAATCTCGTGTTCGAGACCGGACAAACGTCCATCGGCGACTTAGAATCGCCGCTTGAGAAGGCCTTCTCCGAGACATTCGGTCGGCATGTCGACATCATTGTTCGTTCCGGTGCCGGTTGGCTGAAGCTCGCGGCATCCAATCCATTTCACGACGAAGGCGAAGAGGATGCCACGCGCGTGCATGTCCGCGTGATGCGCGACCCGCTCACCGAACCCGCGCTCGAAGGACTTCAGCGTTACTGCGTCGCTGGGGAACGTCTGGCAATCGTTGACGGCGATCTCTGGGTGCATTTTCCCGGCAAGGCCAGCAAATCGAAACTGCTGGGTGCAATGACGACCAAGCGTTTGGGCATCGGGACGTTTCGCAACTGGAACACCGTCAAGGGGCTCGCCGAGATGCTGCGCGGCTAGGCTCTGTCGCAGCCTTCGCCTTTACTCACTTTCGAAAACCCTTTATCAGGCTACGGCGTGTTTTCCTGGGTCGTCTCGGCCTAGGGCAAAACATGCGGCAATCCAAAGCACTACAGCGACCTTTGCGCGTCTGACGGATGCGACGCTGTATCGTCAATTCACCGGTCGTTTCCGGTCAACCATACCACCCGCATTCGTTGGCGGGACTGGATAGGAGATCATCATGTCGAATCCTGTTTCCCTTACATTTCCAGATGGCTCGGTGCGCGAATATCCTTTCGGCACGACCGGCCGCGACGTGGCAGAATCGATTTCGAAATCGCTCGCCAAGAAGGCGGTCGCGATTGCGCTCGACGACGAGCTGCGCGACCTGTCCGATCCGGTGACCAATGGCCGGCTCGAGATCGTCGTGCGCGACGACAAGCGTTCGCTTGAGCTTATCCGTCACGATGCCGCACACGTGATGGCCGAGGCCGTGCAGGAACTGTGGCCGGGAACGCAGGTGACTATCGGTCCGGTCATCGACAATGGCTTCTACTACGACTTCGCCCGCAACGAGCCCTTCACGCCGGATGATCTGCCGCTCATCGAAAAGCGGATGAAGGAGATCATCGCCCGCAACAAGCCTTTCACCAAGGAAGTCTGGTCGCGCGAAAAGGCGCGTCAGGTCTTTGCCGACAAGGGCGAGGCCTACAAGGTCGAGCTCGTCGATGCGATCCCCGAGGGACAGGATCTCA
This sequence comes from Ensifer sp. EB106-03-01-XG145, assembly GCF_058792075.1. Classification (NCBI taxonomy): domain Bacteria; kingdom Pseudomonadati; phylum Pseudomonadota; class Alphaproteobacteria; order Hyphomicrobiales; family Rhizobiaceae; genus Ensifer; species Ensifer sp. EB106-03-01-XG145. Next base: position 1,497,075 of record NZ_JBYTEC010000001.1, read on the forward strand.
AGATCTATTACCAGGGCGATTGGTTCGACCTTTGCCGCGGTCCGCACATGGCCTCGACCGGCCAGATCGGCACCGCCTTCAAGCTGATGAAGGTGGCCGGCGCCTATTGGCGCGGTGACAGCAACAACGCGATGCTGACCCGCATCTACGGCACGGCCTGGCACACACAGGAAGAGCTGGACCAGTATCTCCACGTGCTCGCCGAGGCCGAGAAGCGCGATCACCGCCGCCTTGGCCGCGAAATGGACCTGTTCCATTTCCAGGAAGAGGGTCCGGGCGTCGTCTTCTGGCACGGCAAGGGCTGGCGCATGTTCCAGACGCTGACGGCCTATATGCGCCGTCGGCTTGCGAACACCTACCAGGAAGTCAACGCGCCGCAGGTGCTCGACAAGTCGCTGTGGGAAACCTCGGGTCACTGGGGTTGGTACCGCGACAACATGTTCAAGGTGACGGTTGCCGGCGATGAAACCGACGACGACCGCGTCTTCGCGCTGAAGCCGATGAACTGCCCGGGCCATATCCAGATCTTCAAGCATGGCCTGAAGTCCTACCGCGAGCTTCCGGTTCGCCTAGCCGAATTCGGCAACGTTCACCGCTACGAGCCCTCCGGTGCTCTGCACGGCCTGATGCGCGTGCGCGGCTTTACCCAGGACGATGCCCACGTCTTCTGCACCGACGAGCAGATGGCGGCTGAATGCCTGCGCATCAACGACCTCATCCTCTCGGTCTACGAGGACTTCGGCTTCAAGGAAGTGGTGGTCAAACTCTCCACCCGTCCGGACAAGCGCGTCGGCTCCGACGAGCTGTGGGATCGCGCCGAAAGCGTGATGATGGACGTGCTGAAGACGATCGAGGCGCAGTCGGAAGGCCGCATCAAGACCGGGATCCTGCCGGGCGAGGGCGCTTTCTACGGTCCGAAGTTCGAATACACGCTGAAGGATGCGATCGGCCGCGAATGGCAGTGCGGCACGACCCAGGTCGACTTCAACCTGCCGGAGCGTTTCGGTGCCTTCTACATCGACAAGGAATCGGAAAAGCGCCAGCCGGTGATGATCCACCGCGCCATCTGCGGCTCGATGGAACGGTTCCTTGGTATCCTCATCGAGAACTTTGCCGGCCACATGCCGCTTTGGGTTTCGCCGCTGCAGTTGGTGGTCGCGACGATCACGTCTGAAGCCGACGACTATGGTCGCGAGGTTGCCGAGCTCCTGCGTGACGCCGGCCTCACCGTCGAGACCGACTTCCGCAACGAGAAGATCAACTACAAGGTCCGCGAACATTCGGTGACCAAGGTTCCGGTCATCATCGTTTGCGGCAAGCGCGAAGCCGAGGAGCGTTCGGTCAACATCCGCCGTCTTGGCTCCCAGGCCCAGACCGCAATGTCGCTCGACGAGGCAATCGCGTCGCTCGCCTTCGAGGCGATGGCGCCGGATCTCAAGCGCAAGGCGGAAAAGAAAGCCCGGGGTTGAACCCCCGGGCACTTGCTTTGTCAGCAAACTGTCATATTAGCGGAATATCCGGATAAGATTATATCCATCGGAGATGTCCGTGCAGTTCAAAGAGCTGTCCTACGCCAATGAAAACGACCGGCGCCTGAAGCGCTGGTTCATTCGCTCCATCGAAGGTCTGTCGGGTCGCAATCGCTACGCAAAGCTTTACACGCGCTGGCGGTCCGACATCGTCGGCAAGAGCGATCGGGTCTTCGGTGAAATGCTGCAGCTGATCGACGTGAAGCTGCGAACCCAGGGTGAGTGGCCGCCGCGGCACTTGCCCGATACGCCAATCGTCATCATCGCCAATCATCCCTTCGGCATTGGCGACGGCATCGCTGTGCTGGCGCTCGCCGAACAGCTCGGCCGCCCGTTCCGTGTGCTCATCAACAACGAACTGCTGAAGGTGCCGGAAATGGCGCCCTATTCCTTGCCGGTGTCGTTCGAGGAGACGAAGGAGGCGCTCGCGGTCAACATGGCGACACGCCATGAGGCGCTGCGCCTGCTGAAGGAAGGCGTGACGATCGTGATCTTTCCCGCCGGCGGTGTCGCGACCGCGCCGAAGGGCTTCGGTCGTGCCGAGGATCTGCCCTGGAAGATCTTTCCGGCGAAGCTGATCCAGGCCGCGCGGGCGAGCGTCATCCCGATCTACTTCGAGGGACAGAACGGTCCCATCTTCCATCTGGCGAGTAAGATCTCACTGACGCTGAGGCTGTCGCTGCTGATCCGCGAGTTTCGCCGTCTGTCCGGTACGACGATCGCGGCGCGCATCGGCCGTGTGCTGACGCCCGAGGACCTCGGTGCCTGTGGCGATCGCAAGGATTTGCTGGCCCGCATCTATGAAGCGGTCTTCTCCATGGCGCCGCCGCGCCGGCGGTTCATGAGACGGGTGGGTTGACGTAGCGTCAGTTGGTTGATGCTGGAAGAAGATCCTAGTCGGCCGCGTCGGAGATTGCGCCCGGGTTGGAATTGGCGTCGTTGCCGCCGCTGCTGAGCAACACCTCCACATCCGTGTTGACGCCGGCCTTCACGGCGAAGTCGCGTTCGTAGATCTTGTCCTTGTAGCGTGCGACGGCGGAGTAGCTGCCTTCGAGCAGAACCAGCGTCGGGAAGGCGCCGTTTTCTTCGTCCACCGTGTCGCCCGCGGAAGTCAGGATCGTCCATGCGGTGTTGGCGATCGCTTCGCCGCCGGGCTCGGAGACGAGCTTGAGCGTCAGCTTGGCGGCGCGATGCTGGATGGTCGCTTCCGTCAGCTTGCCGGCTTCGACCTGGATGTCGGCGGCCGTCGAGGCGTTGGTGGCACCGTAGCTCGAGGTCACATGATAGGTTCCGGCGCCGAGCCGGATCACCGTGTTCGGCTTCACATCCGACATGATGAGCGCCCGTTCGCCGTCGCTCTTGGTATCGGCAGAATAGACGGAGAAGCTGAGTTCGGCCGGTGGTATGCGCACATCGCTGCCGGAAACGGCGTTCAGCTTGATGCCGCCCGCATCCAGGACCAGAACCTGCTTTTCGAGCGTGCCTTCCTGGGGAACGCGGATCTTGCGCGTCGCGGACGCACGTCCGAAGGAAACGTTGACGAAATAATCGCCCGGCACGACGTTGAACGCCGTCGATCCACCTTCCGACGTTGCAAGAAGCGGCAGCTTGCCGTCGCTCCCGGGGATCGGGCTGAACACGCGCCAGGTCAGGCCGGCCTCGACGGGGGCGCCTTTCTCAGTGAGCAGCGCTTCGAGCTTGACATCCCTCAAGGTACCGTCGGCGATCGGATCCGTCGTCATTGGGCTGAAGCCCGTGAGCTTCGGCATCTTGCGCGGGCCGGCGATCGAAGGAAAGCTCTCGAAGGCCTGCGTTGCATCCTCGGCAAGCACGCTTCCTGCAGCAGCGCCGGCGGCAAGGATCGCGAGTCCGGTTCTGAGGAAAATACGAGAGCATGCACGCATGAGAGCAGTTGACTTCCTGACTGAGTGACTCCACTTGGGACGCCGATATGGCATTTTCGTGGCTGCCGATGCTGCGGCAAATTAGTGGAATTCATCCGACATGAAAACCGAAATTAAGCTTGTTGATTATCTCGCGTCCCGTCGCTCGATCCCCGCATTCCAGATGGGCGAACCCGGCCCCAGCAAGGCCGAGGTCGAGGAGATGTTGAAGCTCGCCTCCCGCGTCCCGGACCACGGCAAGCTCGCACCCTGGCGCTTTATCGTCTACCGCGGTGAGGAGCGGGCGCGCATCAGCGCCGAGCTGAAGGCGATGGCGCTCGCAGTGAAGCCCGATCTCTCGGAAGAAATGATCAAGGTCGAGGAAACGCGGCTGACGCGGGCGCCGGTCGTGGTCGCCGTGGTCAGCACGGCTGCGCCGCACTTCAAGATTCCGGAATGGGAGCAACAGATGTCTGCCGGTGCCGTGTGCCTCAACCTGCTGATGGCCGCAAACGCACTTGGCTACGCCTCCAACTGGCTGACCGAATGGTTTGCCTTCGACGAGCGCGCCTATCCCTTGCTGGGCGTCAAGCCGGGTGAGAAGCCAGCCGGCTTCATTCATATCGGCACTGCGATGGTGCCGCCGACGGAGCGGCCGAGGCCCGAGCTTGAAGAGATCGTCACCTGGGTTGGCGAGGGCGCCTGATGTTCTACGATACGGCCTCGAATCGTCACGGCTTGCCGCATGACCCCTTCAAGGCCATCGTCTCGCCGCGGCCGATCGGTTGGATCGGCACGCGTGGGCGCGACGGTTCGCATAACCTCGCGCCCTATTCTTTCTTCAATGCCATCAGTGATCGGCCGAAGCTCGTGATGTTCTCATCGAGCGGCTACAAGGATTCGGTCCGCAACATCGAAGCAACCGGTGAGTTCACGGCGAGCTTCGCCAGCCGCAGTCTTGCCGAGGCTGTGAACAAGACGTCAATTCCCGCGCCGCACGGTGAGAGTGAATTCGAGATCGCCGGGCTCACGCCGGTCGACGGCACTCTGGTGAAGGCGCCGTTCGTCGGTGAGGCCTTTGCTGCGCTCGAGTGCCGGATGACGGAGATGTTTCAACCGAAGGGCCTGGATGGCGAAGTGTCCGACAACTATGTCGTCATCGGCCAGGTCGTCGGCATTCATATCCGCGAGGAAGCAATCCGCGATGGCCGCTTCGACATGGCGACGGTCAGGCCGCTCGCCCGTCTCGGCTACATGGACTATTGCGACGGCGGCGACGTCTTCCAGATGACACGCCCGACCCTCTGAGATCAGCGACTTTGCGCGCCTGATAGGTCACGTGTTGCTTACGATCGTTGCCTGTTCGATCGAGTTGCAAACGACCGAGGCAAAGCCGTTGTCCCGGCTCAGTGAATGCGCCCACCGTGTCGCGGCTTCGTCGGGGGTGGCAGCAGGTAGCACCTCATAGGTGGGCACACCAGCTTCGCACGCCCTCAGGACCACATATGCTCGTCCGGCAAGGATCGGCGCTGCGACGCGCTGATGGGGAGCGCTGGTCGGCTCCAGACAGCCAAGGGACTTGGCCAACGCTGCACCGTTGAAGATCAGCGCTTCCAGGCGGGACGACGAACCTGTCAGCGGATTGGGCGATAACAGGCCTCCCGGCGAGCCGCCGTATTCCGCATAGATCCGAATACGGTTGGGCGCGGTACCGTTGGCGGCTTCCGCAACCCGCAACATCACGTCGAGCCGTTGTATGTCGGCGCGCCCGCGGCATCCGGAAAGCACGATACCGTCGACACCGCTGTCGAGCAGCCGGTTCAATGCCTCTTCGTCCAGCCGCTCCAGCGGTTCGACGCGCGCAAGAAGGGCGAAGCTGCGGCCTGCCAAACGCGCCATGCTGCGCACTATTTCTGTGTCGCAACCGATATCCATGATGACACCGGCGAGCGCATTGAGCACAGCGACTTCCATCGCCGGAGCCGTACCCTTAACGATCAGCAGCGGCTTCATGGTTTGGGAGCGGTTAACAGACATGGTGAACCAATCTTAAACCTTTGCCGGCTAGGGTTTGAACATCGGTGGCATTGGCGTGGTCTAGTGGGGCGTAGGTGATCATACAAGCATTTCTTCGCTGGGTGGAAACGGCGAGAACGGGTGAACGCACCCGCGCCGCCAGTGCGCTCGGTCGCGCCTATGTCGACGCGCAGATGAATGGCCTCGATCGCCGCGCCGCTGAGATGGCGATGACCTTCCTGCTCGACGATCCGTCGCCGAAGGTTCGGCGTGCACTCGCTGATGCGCTTTGTGGCTGCTCGTCCGTTCCGCGCGGCATCATTCTCGGCCTTGCCGAAGACCAGCCGGAAATTGCCTATGTCGTCATATCCCGCTCGCCTGTCCTGACCGATGAGGATCTGGTCGACCTTGCTGCCAGGGGAACGCTCGAAACGCGCGCTCTGATCGCGGCGCGCAGTTTCGTCTCCCGTGCCGTATCGGCCGCAATCGCTGAAATCGGCGGTGAGGAAGAAATTCTGATCCTCCTGGAAAACGCCGGCGCCAACCTGTCGCGCCGATCGTTGAAACGCATTGCCGAGCGTCTTGGCTGCTTCGCGGCCGTGCGCGACCTGTTGCTTGCCCGGCCGGACCTGCCAAGCGATGCCCGCCACGCGCTGGTGGAAGAGGTGGGAGCGGCGCTGGCAGCCTTCGGCCTGGTGCAGATGGCGATCGGCGAAGCCCGGGTCCAGCGGATCATGCGGGAAGCTTGCGATATTGCTGCCGTCGGCATGGCCGGGACGCTGGCTGTGGACGAGTTGCCTGGCCTCGTGGTGCATCTGCGTGAGACCGGCCGCCTGACCCCAGCCTTCCTGCTGCACGCGCTGGTGACCGGCCGTGCGGAGTTTTTCTCGGCCGCGATCGTCGATCTCTCCGGCGTTTGCGAGAAGCGCGTGCGCTCCATCCTGTCCGGCGGCCGCGTTCATTCGATCCGTGCTCTGTTCGAGAGCGCCGGCCTCGGCCACGATGTCAGCGAAACCTTTGCTGCGGCTGTGCTTTTCTGGCGCCAGGACACTTCAGCTGGAAACGACAGCACGGCTTCCGTCTCCACGGCGCTGCTCGCGCGGCTGCGGAATGAGAGCCCGTCATCGGTCAATACTGCGATGATCGATCTGCTCGAACGCCTGGCATTTGCCGAGGAACGGCAGTCGGCTCGCAATTATGCGGAACTTGCGGCGCGGCAGGCCGCCTGACTTCTATTGCGGGTTCGCGGTCAATGAGGAACTGACGCATGAACGCGAGGGCCGACGCAACCGTTGCTGTAACCGGCATAGGCGGCTTTGTCGGGCGTCACGTCGCGCTCCTCTTGTTGCGGCGGGGCTATGACGTACGCGGCACCGTTCGGGACCTAGCGCGCGCAGAGGAGATCGAACGATCAATCCGCGCCGCCGGCGGCACGGAGGCGGCCAAACTGAGTTTTGCTGAAGCGGACCTGCTGGGCGAAAAAGGCTGGGCCGATGCCTTCGCTGGCGTTTCCTATGTCATGCACACGGCATCGCCGTTTCCGGCGCGTCTGCCTGCCGACGAACCAAAGAAGAGGCGGTCATGGCCAGCGCCGAAAGCCTGATCGGCACTGTCTGGTGTGAGCGTGCCCGCTAGTTGGTGAAGCGGCGAGCGACCCAGGAATAGCCGTCTTCGATGTAGTGCACCGGCTTTGTGACGATGGTCTTGAGCTTCTCCCGGTCCGGCATGGCGCCGGACAGGAAAGCCAGCGTCCGTTTCGGCAGGTTTTGTTCCGGCTCCGGTTCCGTCACCTGCGAGGGCGGCATCTGGCTCTGTTGCGAGCCGGCCGGTGGTGGGGTGAGGTCGGCAAGGGCTGGGCCGGAGGTTTCGCAAACCGCGACGACGACCGGATAGTTGGCGTTCGAGAACTTCGGCAGTTGCGCCTGCGAGTCCGTGTCGCATTGGGCGATCGACGGCCATGTGCCGTTGACCGTCGAGATGTACTGGCATTGGCTGACATCGTGGTCGCAGCCGAGAATGGTCATGACAATCAGCGCCGCTTGCATGGTGATCCTGTCGGTCCCTGGAGGTTGTGATGCGATCAACCTATGCCTGTGCGATTCTCCCCGAAATAGGGCGGCGTTGCCGGTGACGGGGAACAAATTGTTTCAGCCCGTTAGCCGGATTGATAGGCTAGCACCGGGCGCGCCTGCGTCATTTGACGTATTGGCTGGCGGAACGGGTGGCACTAACGTCCGGCCGCAAACAGTTAAAATCGACAAGGACGAAACAATTGCCTGCCGCAACCATAGCCCTGGAGTCGCCACGCCAAGCGCAGGTCGTGCGTCTGCTGGAACTCTCCGACGCCTATGCCGCTTCGCTCTATCCCGCCGAAAGCAACCACATGGTCGACCTTTCGAGCCTGGAGCAGCCGGGGGTTTCCTTCTTTGTAGCGCGGCGTGACGACAACATCGTCGGTTGCTGCGCCCTCGTGGAGGCCGGCGACGGTACGGCTGAGATCAAGCGTATGTTCGTCGATCCGCAGGCGAGGGGGCTGAAGGTCGGCAAGCTGCTGTTGCAGGCGCTGGAGGCACGGGCGGGTGAACTCGGATACACGGCAATTCGCCTCGAAACCGGCATCTATCAGCCCGAGGCGATCGGACTTTACAAGGCGGCCGGCTATGTCGAGCGTCCGCCCTTTGGCGACTATCAGGCGGATCCGCTAAGCCTGTTCATGGAAAAGCCTGTTCGCCAGGCGGAATGATCTCGCCACGCCGAGTGGTACCGTGAGCTGAAAATCAAAACGGCGGCGCGAGGGCCGCCGTTCTCAAACTTGATTGCTCAGGGAGTGCGGCGCGCAAGAACGTCATGCGCCTTCGCATCCATCGCCCAATCAGATATCCAGGTTTTCGGCGAACACGGCGCGCTCCTGGATGAAGCGGAAGCGGGCGTCGGCCTTCGTCCCCATCAGATTGTCCACCGCCTCGCGCGTGCCCTCGAAATCAATCTCGTCGATCTCCACCTTGAGCAACGTGCGAAACTTCGGGTCCATCGTCGTTTCCTTGAGCTGCGCCGGCAGCATCTCGCCAAGACCTTTGAACCGGCCGATCTCGACCTTGCCACGACCGGCGAATTCGGTTCGCATCAGTTCTTCGCGGTGCGCATCGTCGCGGGCGTAGAGCGTCTTCGAGCCCTGGCTGATGCGATAGAGCGGCGGTACGGCGAGATAGAGGTGACCGCCGCGAATGAGCTCTGGCATCTCCTGATAGAAGAAGGTGATGAGCAGCGAGGCGATATGCGCGCCGTCGACGTCGGCGTCAGTCATGACGACGATGCGTTCGTAGCGCAAATCCTCTTCGCGGTACTTGCTACGCGTGCCGCAGCCGAGTGCCTGAATGAGGTCGGTGATCTGCTGGTTGGCGCTGAGCTTTTCGCGGCCCGCGCTTGCGACGTTGAGGATCTTACCGCGGAGCGGCAGGATCGCCTGGTTGGCGCGGTTGCGTGCCTGCTTTGCCGATCCGCCTGCCGAGTCCCCTTCGACGATGAAGAGTTCAGCGCCTTCGGCCGTGTTCTGCGAGCAGTCCGCAAGCTTGCCCGGCAAGCGCAGCTTGCGCACTGCCGTCTTGCGGTTGACTTCCTTTTCCTTGCGCCGGCGCACGCGCTCTTCGGCGCGCTCGACCACCCAGTCGAGCAGCTTGGCGGCTTCTCCCGGATTGTCGGCAAGGTAGTGATCGAAGGGGTCGCGGAGCGCGTTTTCGACGATGCGCTGTGCCTCGACCGTCGCGAGCTTGTCCTTCGTCTGGCCGACGAATTCCGGTTCGCGGATGAAGACCGACAGCATGCCCGCCGCCGAGATCATCACGTCGTCAGTGGTGACGATCGACGCGCGCTTGTTCTGCGTCAGCTCGGCGTAGTTTTTCAGGCCCTTGGTCAGCGCGATGCGGAAGCCCGCTTCGTGCGTGCCGCCCTCGGGCGTCGGGATGGTGTTGCAGTAGGAATGGACCTGCTGGTCGCCACCATACCAGGTGACCGCCCATTCGAGCGAGCCGTGGCCGTTGGCCTTCTCCGACTTGCCGGCGAAGATCTCGCGGGTGACGGTGAATTCCTTCCCGAGTGTGGCGGCAAGATAATCCTTCAGGCCGCCCGGGAAGTGGAAGACCGCCTTGTCCGGGATCTCTGAGCCTTCCGGCAGCAGCGACGGATCGCAGGACCAGCGGATTTCGACGCCGCCGAAGAGATAGGCCTTCGAGCGCGCCATGCGGAAAAGCCGTCCGGGCTCGAAATGCGCATGCGGCCCGAAGATGTCCGGGTCCGGATGGAAACGAACGCGCGTGCCACGGCGATTGTGAACGTCGCCGAGTTCCTCGAGCCCACCCTGCGGAATGCCGCGGGAGAAGCGCTGCCGGTAGAGCTTGCGGTTGCGTGCGACCTCGACCTCGAGCGCATCGGAGAGCGCATTGACGACGGAAACGCCCACACCGTGAAGACCGCCCGACGTCTCATAGGCCTTGCCGTCGAACTTGCCGCCGGCATGGAGGATGGTCATGACGACTTCGAGCGTCGACTTGCCCGGGAATTTCGGATGGTTCTCGACCGGGATACCACGGCCGTTGTCCGTGACCGTCAGGAAGCCGTCGGCATCGAGGTGGACTTCGATGAAATTTGCATGACCGGCGACCGCTTCGTCCATCGAGTTGTCGATGACTTCGGCGAAGAGGTGGTGCAGCGCCTTCTCGTCGGTGCCGCCGATATACATGCCCGGACGACGACGAACTGGCTCCAGCCCTTCGAGCACCTCGATCGCCGAAGCATCGTAGTCGCTGCCGTCGCTACCCTTCGGGGCAGGGCGCGGCTCTTCGCGCGCGACTGGTGCCACTGGCACAGCCGGTTTGGCGCTCGGCTGTACGGGCTTTGGTTGCTCGGGCATTGAGAAGAGGTCGCTGTTGTCGTCCATGGGGCCGTTCGGATCGTTCCTGTCACTTGGGGAGAGGCCATAGCAAGACCTCGACTTTGCCGCCATCCCCCGGCGGTCGAATCACCTGAATTCTGCCAGACTCCCGCCGAAAGAGCGAACAAAAGGAGAATGCTGGCATCGCTTGCAGGTGAAATGCCGCCTTTGCGGCCCTGTTACGGAGCAAGTGTTGCTTTGGCGTCCGGGCGATGGCAAGGCTTCCGGCCAAAGAGGGAGCCCGTCATTGGCCGTGTCCACAACTGTTTTTCCGTTTCGCCGGCTTTTTCTGGCTGCGGCCTTCGCCGCAGGCGCTTCCGCGGCTCAAGCGCAGACATTGAAACCCTTCAAGGACGAGCTTTTCTCCTATGCCAAGGTGCTGCAACAAAATGATGGCGGCGACGACCTGACGGTGGAATATCAGGAACTGCGCGACATCAACGAACGGGACGAAATTCCGGAACGCCGGGTGAAGCGCGCCTATGTTTCGCTGGGCGTGAAAAGCGAGCAGGTCAACGAGACGCTCGACATTGGCGGTAGCTCGCTTGACGTGACCCGCGTCGGTCCGGACCGCGGCGCTGCCTTCACGGTGATCTTCATCCACGGCCGCGGTGGCGATCGCCGGCTCGGCACCAACGATTTTTCCTTCGGCGGCAACTTCAACCGGCTGAAGAACCTCGCCGTCGCCAATGGCGGAGTCTACTACGCGCCGAGCGTCCGCTCCTTCGACACGGCAGGCGCTGCGGATATTGCCGGCCTGGTCAAGCAGGTTTCCGAACGCTCCGGCGGTCGCCCCGTGGTGCTGGCCTGCGCCTCGATGGGAAGCTTCATCTGCTGGGGCGTTTCGCGCGATGCCTCCGCGGTCACGGCTCTCAGCGGCATGATGGTCATGGGTGGCGTAAGCGACCCCGATTTCACCAAGAGCGCCGCCTACAAGGCGAAGCTGCCCATGTTCTTCAGCCATGGCAGCCGCGACAGCGTCTATCCGGCCGAGAGCCAGAAAGCGCTCTATCGCACGCTGAAGGGCCAAGGCTACCCGACACGCTTCGTCCTCTTCGAAACCGGCTCGCACGGCACCCCGGTGCGCATGACCGACTGGCGCGATGCATTGAACTGGATCGGTCGCCGCTGACCTTTGTCCGCGCCGCTGACATTTGTTAACCAGCCCGACAGTTTCCGGGCGAGATTGTGGCCCGCGTTTCCACTCTGGAAAGTTGAAGACGTCATCATGCCCGGCAATTATGGCTGGGATGGAATTCATGGACGCGCGCACCGAGACACGGCACATTCCGCTGTGTGTGGATCTGGACGGTACTTTGTTGGCCGCCGATACGCTGTGGGAAGGTGCGGCGATCATTCTCTTGCGCAATCCGCTGATGCTCTTTCCCATGCTGTTCTGGTTGGCGAAGGGCAAGGCGCGGCTGAAGCATGAGGTGGCCTTGCGTTCCGGCCGCAAGGCTCAGGACTGGCCCTACCGGCAGGCCGTCATCGATCGGCTCGCCGAGGAGAGAAAGGCGGGCCGCGAACTGGTGCTCGTCACCGGCGCTGCACCGTCGGTCGCCAGAGACGTTGCCGATCATGTCGGACTTTTTTCCTCGGTCATGCATTCGACCGATGCGCTCAATCTGACGAGCAGCCGCAAGCGCCAGGCGTTGGTCGATCGTTTCGGCGACGGTGCCTTCGACTATATGGGCAACAGCCGTGACGATATCGCCGTTTTCGAGGTAGCGCGGCGTGCGATCGTGGTCGCCCCGGATGCTGCGGCGGAGAAGTGGCGCCGCAATCATGACGCGGAACGGCTGGAGACCGGCAAGGTGAGCGCGCTTGCGCCGTTGAAGTCCATCCGCGTGCATCAATGGGCGAAAAACGTACTCATCGGCGTGCCGATGATCCTCAATCATGAGGTGCTGCATTTCGACGCGATCATGAGCGTCATCGTCGCCTTCTTCGCCTTCAGCTTCCTCGCCTCGGCGGTCTATGTCATCAACGATCTTTCGGACCTCGCCAATGATCGCCGCCATGCAAAGAAGCGTCACAGGCCGCTCGCCAGCGGCCAGATGTCGGTGCCGACAGCGCTCATTCTTGCCGGCTGCCTCGTCCTGGCATCGCTGTCGCTGACGCTGTTGCTGCCATGGAAATTTGCCGGTGTGCTGGCGTTCTATGCCTGCGCGACGACTGCCTATACCTTCGTGCTGAAGCGCAAGCTGTTGGTCGACGTCTTCACGCTCGCCGGCCTCTACACCACGCGCATTGTTGCCGGTGCCGCGGCCACGGGCACGGAACTCTCCTTCTGGCTGGTCTCCTTCGCCATCTTCTTCTTCCTCAGCCTGGCGCTGGTGAAGCGCTATGTCGAGTTGCACGAATTCGACGACAAGGATGGCGGCAACGTTCCGGGGCGCGGCTATCTCGCTGTCGATTTCGAGATGGTGGGGCAGGCTGGCGTTGCTTCCGCTTTCACCTCGGCTCTGGTCCTTGCGCTCTACGTGCACAGCAAGGAACTCCAGGAAATGTACACCACGCCGTGGGCGCTGTGGCCGCTTTGCCCGCTGGTGCTCTATATGTTGTTGCGCATCTGGATGCTCGCGCGTCGCGGCATGCTGCATGAGGACCCTGTTGTCTTCATCATGCGTGACTGGCGCAGCCAATTGACCATGCTGGTCGGCGCGCTGTTGATCCTGTTTGGAGCCATCGGGCCGCAATGAGTTTGCAAGACCATGAAAGCTGGGGCCGCCTCGACAATCGCGCGCGGCCGGCCATTTCGCCTGACGACTATGAGGATCGCCTCGGCAGCCTGGAGGCGGAAGGCTACTTGCCCTTCGGCAATGGCCGCAGCTACGGCGACAGTTGCCACAATGACCGAGGCACGCTGATCGAAAGCCGCCGGCATGGCCGGATCATCGCCTTCGATCCCGGCACCGGCATGATGACCTGCGAGGCCGGCGTGACGTTGCGCGAGGTGCTCGAACGCGCGATCGAACATCGCTTCTTCCTGCCGGTCACCCCCGGCACGGCTTTCGTGACCGTCGGCGGCGCACTTGCCAACGACGTGCACGGCAAGAACCACCATGCGCGCGGCACCTTCGGCAATCACGTGACAGGTTTCACGCTTCTGCGCTCGAACGGGGATCGATTGACCTGTTCGCCCGGAGAGAACGCTGAACTCTACGCTGCGACCATCGGCGGCATGGGCCTGACGGGGTTGATCCTGACCGTGGATCTGCGGCTGATGAAGGTGCCGTCGCCGCACGTGCAACAGCATGCGATCCGCTTCGATAATCTCGACCAATACTTCGCCCTCGTCGATCGGGTCGACGAGGAGCACGAATATTCCGTTGCCTGGATCGACCAACTCGCTATAGGAGCCCGCGCGGGCAGGGGCGTACTGCTGGCCGGCGACCATGCCGACGGCTCCTGTGAACTGCCCGATATCCCGAAGGGATTGAAGCTTTCGGTGCCCTTCGCGCCGCCCTTCAATCTTCTGAACCGGACAACGCTCAAGGCCTTCAACGAATATTACTTCCGCAAGGAAAAGCCTGGCGAAACCGTGACGACGGTTCCCTGGACCTCCTATTTCTATCCGCTGGATGCCATCGGCGCCTGGAACAGGCTTTACGGCCCACGCGGTCTCTATCAGCACCAGAGCGTCTACCCGGCAGAGCGGGCACCGGCGATCACCGCGCAACTCATGGAAACGGCTCGCAAGGCCGGCCATGCGTCGTTCCTGACGGTTCTCAAGCGTTTTGGCGATATCGGCTCGCGCGGCGTTCTGTCCTTCCCGCGACCCGGTTTTACTTTGACATTGGACTTCGCCAATCAAGGTGAACGGACAGTAAAGCTGCTGGATGCGCTCGATAGCATCGTGGTGGAGGCAGGCGGTGCGGTCAATCCGTACAAGGATGCTCGCATGAGCCCGCAAGTCTTTGAAATGTCTTTCCCTTCCTGGAGGAGGCTCGAGGCGTTGCGCGATCCAGCGCTCGTTTCCAACTTCTGGAAGCGCACGGCTCTGGCTTTGCCAGAATGAGAATGCAGATAATTTTATTCAAATAAACTTTCAAACTTCACGGAAAATCCGTCTCTTGCCCGTAAGTACATTTTCGGGACTGGGAGTAAAACAATGAAATATATTCCATTCATTCTCTTTACGGTGCTTACCAACGCTGCCGCTCAGCTCATGCTGAAACAGGGCATGCTGACGCTCGGGCCGATTTCGATGACCGCTGAAACGGCGATCGTCCGGCTGTTCCAGATCGTCTTCAACCCCTGGGTCTTTGCCGGCCTCGCGACCTTCGTCATTTCGATGGCGTCGCATCTCTATGTGCTGTCGAAGGTCGAGCTTTCCTTTGCTTATCCGTTCCTGAGCCTCGCCTACGTCGCAGTCGCGGTCTTCGCCTATTTCGTTTTCCGCGAGGACCTCAATGCCTGGCGCATCGCCGGCATCGCGCTGATCTGCGCAGGAACCCTTCTTATCGCCCAGTCGGGCATCTCATCCCACGCCGATGACAAGTCGGCGGATGCAGCCGGGGTGAGCACTGCAGAATTCGGGAGCAAGTCATGAAACACATCATCTTTGGTGGCGACGGCTTTGTTGGCCGTCACCTGGCGGAACGTCTAGTCAAGGACGGCGAGGACGTGGTGATCGCCGATATCGTCAAATCCGACCTGCCGCATTACGGCCGCGCCCGCTTCGTCCATTGCGACGTCACTGACCTGAAGGCTGTACAGAAGGTCGGCATCGGTCCCGATGACATGGTCTACAATATGGCGGCCAAGATGCTGTCGCCGCTGCAGATCCGCTCGAAGCGCTGGGAATTCTTCTGGCCCGTCAACTATTACGGCGCCGAAAACATCATGAAGGCCATGGACGCCGCCGGCGCATCGCGCCTGGTGCAGTTCACCACCGACATGATCTACGGCCACACGGTGCAATCGCCGCAGACCGAAACCCATCCGGCAAAGCCGCTCGGCGAATACGGCAAGTCGAAATGGGCGACCGAGCAGCTTGCGGTGCAATGGCGCAAGCAGGGCATGAACATTTCGATCTTCCGCCCGCGCCTGATCATCGGCCCCGGTCGTCTCGGCATTCTCGAGAAGCTGTTCAAGCTGATCGACATGAACCTGCCGGTGCCGATGATCGGCTCGGGCAAGGTGCCCTATCAGTTCATCTCGGTCTTCGATTGCGCCGAAGCTGCACGCCTTGCCTGGAAGGGTGGCGTGCCGAATGAAGCTTACAATCTCGGCTCCGACAATCCGCCCTCGGTGCGCGACCTGCTCGGCAATCTCATCGAGCACGCCGGTTCCAAATCGTTCCTGCTGCCGACCCCCGCCTTCGCGGTCAAGCAGACGCTGGCCTTCTTCGATCTGATCAACAAGCCGATCATGGATCCGGAGCAGTATCTGATCGCAGACGAGATGTGCGTGCGTGAGACCGGCAAGCTGAAGCGCGAGCTCGGATGGCGTGCGGAATACAATGATGGCGACATGCTGGTCGCCGCCTATGACGAATATCGGGCAAAGAAAATGGGTGCCGCGGCCACCGCCGCCGTCGCCGTGCCGGCCGAATGAGGGGCGACACCATGCTGGACATACCGAACCGTATCGCCGTTGCCGCCCCTTCGCTCGATGGTGGTGTGACAAAGCCCGAACTGATCACCGTGGAACAGGCAAAGGCCATGTCGATCGGCGACATCACCACGGCTTTCAAGGAGCATCTGAATCCCGGACAGCTTCACTTCATGAAGCTTCTCGGCTTCCACAAGGTGAAGATCGAAAGCGCCGAGGGCATGTTCTACACCGACCAGAACGGCCGCAAGATCCTCGATTTCTTCGGTGGCTTCGGCTCGCTGGCCTTCGGCCATAACCATCCGCGCATTCTTGAAGCGCGGCAGAAGTTCCAGGACGAGAAGCGTCACGAGATCGCCATCGCCTTCATGTCGCAATATGCGGCGGCGCTGGCCAAGAACATCGCCGCCTGCTCGCCGGGTGACCTCGACATGGTCTTCCTCGGCTCGTCCGGCTCGGAAGCGATGGAGGCTGCCGTCAAGCTTGCCGAGCGTGCGGCCGGTCCGAAGCGGCCTAAGGTCGTCTATGCCGAGAATTCCTTCCACGGCAAGACCAAGGGTGTGCTCGCCATCACCGACGGCCAGCTCTATCGCGCCGACTTCAAGCTCACCGACAATACGGTCCGCGTGCCATTCGCCGATATCGACGCGGTGGAAAACGCCTTCAAGTCCGATCCTGAAATCGGTGTCATCGTGCTCGAAACCATCCAGGGAGGCGGCGGCATCATCCAGGCGCCGGCCGAGTATTGGCAGAAGCTTCGCGCGCTCTGCGACAAGTACGGCGTGCTCTGGGTCGCCGACGAGGTGCAGTGCGGTTATGGTCGCTCCGGCCGCTTCTATGCGTTCGAGCATTATGGTGTCGTGCCTGACGTGACAGCGCTCGCCAAGTCGCTCGGCGCCGGCAAGGCAGCCGTCGGCGCGATGATCGCGCGTCGCGAAGTCTATATGAAGGCCTACGGCACGCCGAAGACCGCAATGATCCATGCCATGGCGACCTTTGGCGGCATGGGAGAGGCCTGCGTGACGGCAATCGAAGGCATCAATGTGCTCTATGACGAGCACCTGATCGACCGCGCCGCCGACAGCGGCAACTATCTCATCGATCGCCTGCAGGCGCTGAAGGAAAAATACCCGAAGATCATCAAGGACGTTCGTGGCCAGGGGCTGATGGTCGGCCTGGAGTTCCAGGACTTCAGCCAGACGCTGCCGATGGTGCTGCGCCCCGTCGTCTCCATGCTTGACGACAAACTCAAGGGTTCGCTGTCCGGCTTCATCGGCGCGCTGCTCCTACGCGACTACGATGTGCTGGTGGCCTTCACCGAATACAATCGCAACGTCATCCGGCTCGAGCCGCCGCTGATCTGCGAGCGCGCTCATGTCGACCAGTTCATCGCAGCGCTCGACGACCTGCTCGGCCGCGGTATCGTGCGCATCGTCAAGGATTTCGTCGGCAGCCAGATCGGCTGAGCCAAGGACTTGCGTTCAGAAAGGGGCAGGGGCGTTCACCGCCTCTGCCCTTTGATATTCATGTCGAACTCGACGACGTTGGAATAGATCGGCGTGCCGACATCCATGCCATAGGGCGAACGGTGGATGTTGCCGCGGATGTTGAAGGCGATCGAGCCGCGGTTCCAGTCAAGCAGCGTCACCGAGAAGCGTTCCTTTCGCGAGGTGCCGCGGGCGGTCAACGTTCCCTCGACCGCCGCGGTAGCGGGGCCGGTCTGCTTCACATTCGTCGAACGGAAGGTGACGGTGCTGTAGTTCGCGGTGTCGAAAACGGCGCTGGACTTCAGGAAATCCTCGGTCCGCTTCTCTCCCGTTTTCACACTTTCCGGATAGAGCGTGAACTCGACGGTCGAGTGGTCGACATCATTTCGGTCGATGCGGAAGCTGCCGGAAAATTTGCCGAAGTCGCCGACGATTCCTCCGCCGCCTGCTTGTGCTACCGTGAAATGGATACGGGAAGCGGACGTGATGCCGTAGTTTCCGGCCGCATCGGCAAGGTCTGGCGCGGCGCCGACAGCGAGCGATGGGCTGACGGACATGGCAGCCAGCAAGGCGAGTGCAATTGCCCTGGGTGATGGTTGCAAGCGCAGTGTCATGGTTTCTTCCTTCCAGCGATGACCGGATTCGCGCCCGCCGTTTGGGAGCGTTTATGGCGGCGCGATCCGGTTGGCAGCATGCGGACGAGGACGTCGTCCCGCCGCGCAAAGTGGTGGTAGAGGGCGGCCAATACGTGAAGCGTCACAAAGGCGAGGAGCAGATAGGCGAGCGTCATATGGAAGAGCGTCCAGAGGTTCTCAGCCGGTGCCGATTTCGCCATCGGCAGATGCGGTATGACGACCCAGTTGAAGTAAAAGCTTGGGATGTTCAGCGTCGAGGTGGATGCGACGGCCCAACCGGCAAGCGGGACAGCGAGCGCAAGCCCCATGAGCACGATATGAGTGACGCTGCCTGCGCGCTGCTCAAGGGGGCTGAGGCCTTCCGGCGGCTTCGGATGAAGCTCGACCACGTGCCAGAGGGCGCGCACCACCGCCAGGCCAAGCGCGGTGAAACCCAGCGACTTGTGCCACTGGTACAGCGAAAACTGCAGCACTGGGTCGATCGGAACCCGGCGCATGATGAAGCCGAGGGCGAGCAAGGCAAGGATGATCGCCGCAATCGTCCAGTGAAGGATGATGGTGACCCAGCCGAACCCGGCCTTGTCGTTGCGCAACATGTTTGTCTCCGTGGTCGCCAGCCCGGCCGCTACAACTCGGTTACGGCGGTGAGACCCATGAGCTCATGCTTTTATTCGCCGATAATACCGTAAAATTGCACTGCGATCTTGTTGACGTCGGCAAGCTGTGGTCCACTTGCGGTGGAAGGGGACACGGAGGGGTTGTTCCCGGAAGCAGTTGGGCTGGCGTAGATGACGAAGAAAAAAACGACACCGAAGAAAAAAACGACACCAATGAGTCCGCATGAGCGGGAGGCTTATGAACTGGCTCGCACGGGCATCCGCCTTGGAACCGAAGGCAAATATGGCGAGGCGATCGATGCCTGGCGTCTGGCATCCGACATAGCCGATGCCTACCTCGCTTTCACGGACATGTATTACTGGATCAAGAGTGGTTACGGCGCGGCACTTTGCGATGCCGGGCAGTACCGCGAGAGCATCGCCGTCTCGCTGCTGTCCCGCGAGTGGACCTTGGAGCGGCGCCAGCCGCTTTCGTCGCTTTCGATCGCACGCTCCTACCTCGCTCTTGGCGAAGGCGAGGCGGCTGCCCCCTACCTGCGCGAGGTTCACGGCTTGATCGGCGATGCGATCCTCGAGCAGTTCGACGAAGACGTGGAGGCGGACGTTCACGCGGCGATTGCCGGCCTCGAGAACGGCGGTACACATCCGTCAGCAGGCCGACCAAAGTGACGTTGGGTTTCTAGGCTAGACCAGGACCATCTGCGAACCGGAGTCTAGCGCCGTTCGCTATTGCGAACGGTCAAGCGTTTTCTCGCCATGATTTCATCATACGTGCCGTTTGCCCCTTTAGCGGGTGATCCGAAGTCGACCGTTCTGGTTCCGGCTCTTTTTTAACATTTTGATTTTTCTTAGGAGTTTCCAATGGGTGAGACCGTATTGCCGTCTGATGCCGAAATTACCCTGCGGCGCATTTCAGCCCTGACCGTCTGCGACGTCTGCGAGCTCAGCGAAACGCTAAGCGACGAACAGCGCAACATGGTGGCGGACAACGGCACCTCGATTGCCGAGGCGCATTTTTCCGAGAATGCCTGGTTCCGCGCTGTTTATGCCGAAGAGACGCTGGTCGGCTTCATCATGCTGCATGAAGGATCCGACTGGGACGACGGTATCGATTGCCCCGGCGTCTATCTCTGGCGCTTCATGATTGCCCGCCCGTTCCAGGGCAGGGGCTTTGGCAAGCAGGCGATCGCCCTTGTCGTTCGTGATTTGAAGGCGCGCGGTCTTCGCGAACTCTACACGAGTTACGGACAGGGTCCCGGCAGTCCCGAAGGATTTTATCGAGAGCTCGGCTTTGAGCCGACGGGCGAGCACTATGACGACGAGCTCGAGGCCGTGCTGAAATTCTAAAAACAGCGCAGCATGGGGCCCTGGCTCCGTGTCTGCCGCACGATTTTCATGAGTAGACTATGAGTAACGATCTACACGAGGCCAATCGCCTCTCCTGGAATGCGGCGACAGTCGCGCACAACAGCCATAAGGGCGACCAGGCGGCCTTTTTCCGTGCCGGGGGCTCCACGCTCTATCCGGAGGAAATCGAACTGCTCGGTGATATCGCCGGGCTGGACCTCCTCCATCTCCAATGCAACTCCGGCCAGGACAGCCTGAGCCTTGCGCGCCTCGGCGCGAATGTGACCGGCGTCGACATCTCGGATGAGGCGATCGCCTTCGCCACGCGGCTTTCCGAAGAATGCAGGATCGCGGCCAGATTCGAACGGTCCGACCTGTTCGAATGGTTCGAGCGTGCCCGCGCAGACGAACGGCGGTTCGATCGCGTCTTTGCGTCCTACGGCACCATCTGCTGGCTGTCGGACCTCGGCATCTGGGCACGCGGCATAGCTGACGTGCTGAGACCGGGCGGCCGTTTCGCCTTCATAGAATTCCATCCCTTCACGATGGTCTTCGACCCAAGCTGGAGGCCGCACTATGACTACGCGCCGAAGGAGCCGGTCGCCGAAGCGGGCGTCGGCGACTATGTTGCGGATTCCGGTGCCGGTCTTGCGGCCGGGGGCTACCAGGAGGGTGTGGTGGGCTTCAGCAATCCCCACCCATCCTTCGAGTTCAACTGGGGCATCGCGGATGTGATCCAGGCGCTCATCGATGCCGGGCTCCGGATCGAGCGTCTGACGGAATATCCCTATTCCAACGGCTGGATCGGTTTCGAAGGCATGCGCGACCTTGGTGGCCGGCGTATGGCGCCGCCTGCAACCATGCCAAGCCTGCCGCTTATGTATGCGATTGCGGCATTGCAGCCGCAAGGGAAGCAGGGAGCGGGGGGCAGGGGCCGGGCGGTCGCTGGCGCCAAGCCCATCACCATCCGGCCCTGGCGCCCCGAGGAGGGCGAGCGGCTGTTGGCAATCTGGCTCGCGGCGTCGCGCTTCGGTCATCCGTTTCTCGGCGAGACGCGCCTTGTCGAGCAGCAGCAGGTGGTGCGCGACACCTACCTGCCGATGGCCGACAACTGGGTCGCCGAAATCGAAGGGAAGGTCGTGGGCTTCATCGGGCTGATCGGGAATTTCATCGGCGGGCTGTTCGTGGATCCGGACATTCGCGGTGCCGGTATCGGTCGCGCGCTTGTCGAGGATGCTACCGCCCGGCTCGGGCGACTGGATGTAAGCGTGTATGCCGACAACCAGGCGGCGGTCGCGTTCTATCTCCGCCTCGGTTTCGTCGAAACCGCACGCAAGGCGACCGACGACGAAGGGCTGCCGTTTGCCGTGGTCGAGATGACGCGCGCCGCATGAGGTGTCTTTGCGGCGGGGCAGGCAACCAGCCCCGCCGTCGGGAATAATCGCCGTCAGCGCTTTTATTTGCCGGCCGCATTTGCTAGGCCGCTTCGGGAGAAAAGCATCCGGAGGAAACTGCATGACGCCCGATATCCGCCCGCTCGTCGCCGGCAACTGGAAGATGAACGGAACCCGCGCCTCGCTCGATCAGATCAAGGCGATGGCCGAAGGGGTCAAGGGCGAACTCTCCGCCAAGGTCGAAACGCTGATCTGCCCGCCTGCGACCCTGCTCTACGTGGCGACGGCGCTTTGCGACGATAGCCCGTTGCTGATCGGCGCGCAGGATTGCCATCAGAAGCAGTCGGGCGCCCACACCGGCGACGTTTCCGCCGAAATGATCGCTGATTGTTTCGGCACCCACGTCATTGTCGGTCATTCCGAGCGCCGCACCGATCATGCCGAAAGCGATGCGCTGGTGCGTGCGAAGACGGAAGCCGCACACGCCGCCGAACTCGTGGCGATCGTCTGCATCGGCGAAACCGGTGACGAGCGCAAGTCCGGCAAGACCCTTGATGTCCTGAGGCGCCAGCTCGCCGAGAGCTTGCCGGATGCGGCGACCGCCGAAGACACCGTCATCGCCTACGAACCCGTCTGGGCGATCGGCACGGGCCTGACCCCGACCGCAGCCGATGTCGAGGAAGCGCACGCCTTCATGCGCAAGGAACTCGTTTCGCGCTTTGCCGACGCGGGAGCCAAGATGCGTATCCTCTATGGTGGCTCGGTCAAGCCTTCCAATGCGAAGGAGTTGATGGGCGTCGCCAATGTCGACGGCGCACTGATCGGCGGCGCGAGCTTGAAAGCCGAAGACTTCCTCGCCATCTACCGGGCTTATGAAGAATTGACGGCCTGATCGCCCGGGTTGCCGGGCTGGGGCTTGGAATGGCGTACGGCTTGGTATAAAGAGGCGAAAAATTGCGCCCGGCCAGGCCGAGTTTGCGCAGGGTTTGATTCGTGTGCCCCAAGGGCAGGACTGGAAGCTGATGCAGACCGTACTACTCGTCATCTATCTCATGGTGGTCGTCGCCCTGATCGGCGTCGTTCTCATTCAGCGTTCCGAAGGCGGTGGTCTCGGCATCGGCGGCGGCTCGGGCTTCATGTCCGCCCGCGGCACGGCCAACGCGCTGACCCGCACGACGGCGATCCTCGCCGCGCTCTTCTTCGTTCTGGCGCTCGCGATGGGCATCCTCGCTCGCTATCAGCCGCAGGCGACCGACATCCTCGACCGTATCCCGGGCACCAGCTCGAACGGCGGCGGCGTTCTCGATTCGCTCGGTGGCGGCAACACCCAGGCTCCGGCCGGTGGCGCCACGCAGCAGCAGCCGGGAACGGCCCCGGCAACCGGTAACGGCGCTGCGACTGGCAACGGTGTCCCTTCGACGGCGCCGGCAACATCGGGCGAAGCTCCGGCAGGCGGCACAACGACTGAGACGCCCGCCAACAACAATTCGGGATCGCAAGTTCCCAGCGGCCAATAAGGCCGCAATTCAGAAGAACCCGCCGGCGGATGTTTCATCCGCCGGTTTTGT
Source organism: Ensifer sp. EB106-03-01-XG145 (assembly GCF_058792075.1). Classification (NCBI taxonomy): domain Bacteria; kingdom Pseudomonadati; phylum Pseudomonadota; class Alphaproteobacteria; order Hyphomicrobiales; family Rhizobiaceae; genus Ensifer; species Ensifer sp. EB106-03-01-XG145. Next base: position 1,520,037 of record NZ_JBYTEC010000001.1, read on the forward strand.
TTTGTGTGAAGTCTGCCTCCATCCCAAGACGAAAAGTTCTGGAACATGAATTTTTCGGTGGCGGAATCATTTGTTAAAAGGTATCCGGTGACTCCCATGGCGCGATATGTATTCATCACAGGCGGCGTGGTTTCCTCCCTCGGAAAAGGCATCGCTGCAGCGGCTCTCGGAGCACTGCTGCAGGCGCGTGGCTACCGGGTGAGACTGCGCAAGCTCGACCCCTACCTCAACGTTGATCCGGGCACCATGAGCCCGACCCAGCACGGTGAGGTTTTCGTAACCGATGATGGCGCGGAGACCGATCTCGATCTCGGCCACTATGAACGCTTCACAGGGCGTTCGGCGACGAAGACCGACAACATCACCACCGGCCGGATCTACAAGAACATCATCGACAAGGAACGGCGCGGCGACTATCTCGGCGCAACCGTTCAGGTGATCCCGCACGTTACCAACGAGATCAAGAACTTCGTTACCGAAGGCAACGACGACTATGATTTCGTGCTCTGCGAAATCGGCGGCACGGTCGGCGACATCGAAGCGATGCCGTTCATGGAGGCGATCCGCCAGCTCGGCAACGATCTGCCGCGTGGCACCGCCGTCTACGTCCATCTGACGCTGATGCCGTATATTCCGGCGGCCGGCGAGCTGAAGACCAAGCCGACGCAGCATTCGGTCAAGGAACTGCAGGCGCTCGGCATTCATCCCGATATCCTGCTCGTTCGTGCCGACCGTGAAATTCCGGAAGCCGAGCGTCGCAAGCTCTCGCTGTTCTGCAACGTCCGCCAGTCGGCCGTTATCCAGGCGCTCGACGTTGCCTCGATCTACGACGTTCCGATCGCCTACCACAAGGAAGGCCTCGACAACGAAGTGCTGGCCGCCTTCGGCATCGAGCCGGCGCCGAAGCCGCGCATGGAAGCCTGGGAGCGCGTTGCCGATCGTATCCGCACGCCGGAAGGCGAAGTCACGATCGCGATCGTCGGCAAGTACACCGGCCTCAAGGACGCCTACAAGTCGCTGATCGAAGCGCTGTATCACGGTGGTATCGCCAACCGGGTGAAGGTCAAGCTTGAGTGGATCGAATCGGAAGTCTTCGAGAAGGAAGACCCGGCACCCTATCTCGAGAAGGTACACGGCATCCTCGTTCCCGGCGGCTTCGGTGAACGCGGCTCCGAGGGCAAGATCAATGCGGCGCGTTTTGCCCGCGAGCGCAAGGTGCCCTATTTCGGCATCTGCTTCGGCATGCAGATGGCGGTCGTGGAAGCGGCACGCAATCTCGCAGGCATCGAGAAGGCCTCCTCGACCGAATTCGGTCCGACGAAGGAGCCGGTCGTCGGCCTGATGACCGAGTGGGTGAAGGGCAACGAGCTCGAGAAGCGTTCGGCCTCCGGCAATCTCGGCGGCACCATGCGCCTCGGCGCCTACCGCGCGTCGCTCAAGGGCAGCACCAAGATCGCCGAGATCTATGGTTCGACCGATATTTCCGAGCGCCACCGCCACCGCTACGAAGTCAATGTCGACTACAAGGATCGCCTTGAGGCTTGCGGCCTTGTCTTCTCCGGGATGTCGCCGGACGGCGTGCTGCCGGAAACGGTCGAATATCCGGATCATCCGTGGTTCATCGGCGTTCAGTACCATCCGGAACTGAAGTCGCGCCCGCTTGATCCGCATCCGCTGTTTGCGAGCTTCGTCGAAGCGGCGCTGGAGCAGTCTCGTCTCGTCTAAGCCGGGCTTGCATCGATCAGGAAAGGCCGGTCTCGCGACCGGCCTTTTTCATGCGCGCTGGTGTGCGGAACTGCTCCCGCGGTCAGTCGGAGGTGTTGTCAGCGCGCCCCGACCGGTTTGCGCCATTGCGGCGCCCGCCAGATGGTGATGAAGCGCAAGACCCATTCGAGCGGGCCGTAGGCGAAACGGGCCATCCACCAGCGGCTGATGAAAAGCTGCGCCGTGTAGATACCAAGGGCGATCAGCACGGTTGTCAGTGGTGTGGCCTGGCCGATGAGGCCAAGGCCGTAGCCATGGAAGATCAGAGCGGCGATCAATGATTGCGCGAGGTAGTTGGAGAGCGCCATGCGGCCGGCAGGCGCCAGTAAGTTGCGCAACCGCTGCCCGGCCTTCGTTCCGAGGAACAGCATCACGCCGCCGACATAGGCACCCGTCAGGAACGGCCCGGTAATCAGCCCGATCGAGAGCCCGATGATGGCGACAGGCGAATCGATCATCTCGACGCTGGCATAGGCATAGACGATGGCGCCGGGCAGGCCGATCCACAGGCCGGCGCGCAGCAGGCGTTGGAACAACGCCTTGTTTTCTTCCGGCCGCGCCAGCGTCTTGTGACGGCCGGCGATGAGCCCGAGTACGAACATCGCGAGTGCCGAGGGCGCCTGCAGCAAACCCAGGATCACCCAGACGGACGAAAGCTCCGTCAAGTGTTGGCTGATGATTGCCTGCCAGTCGCCTCGGAAGGCAAGTTCGGTTGCCTTGGCGGCGGCAAGGATGCCAGGCCGATCAAGCGGCGTTGGTTCCAGGGTGGCAACAATCCCGAGTGCGCCCCATGCGACGGCGACGAGAATCACCAGCCATTTCGCCAGGCGGAAGAGGGCACCGTCGCTGCGGTTTCGCAGCATCAGGAGGACAATGCCGAGCACGGCATAGGTGGTGAGAATATCGCCATGGAAGAGCAGAACCGCATGGGCGACACCGATCAGCCAGAGGCCGGCCTGCCGACGCAAGAGCCGCGGCACGAAGGCCTCGCCGGATTTTTCCGCCGAGCGCATCTGCAGGGTGAAGCTGTAGCCGAATAGAAATGAGAACAGCAGGTAGAACTTCATCTCGAAGAACAGCGCGATCACAAGATGCACGGTGCGATCGGCAATGCCGGTGAAGGCGGGGTCCGCGAGTTCCAGTCCGTAGAAGGCGGAGGCGAAGGCCATGGTGTTGACGAGAAGGATTCCGAGCAGTGCAAAGCCGCGAAGTGCGTCGACATCGTCGATGCGGTCGGGGTTGGTCATTCGTGTTCTCCGTAGCGGAAGGCGTGGAGGATCGCGCCGTAGCCGATTGAAACAGAAGTCTTTTGCGACAAATGAACCTCTCGATCGCCAGTGGGTGCAGGCAACGCCGCTCCGCCCCGTCGAGTGTTCAAGTTTAATAAATCGACTAATCAATCTAATAATTAATGCAACGAAACGTCAAGGGGCGCCTGCGGGTTATCGCGCGGGCGTCGTTCAGTTGTAGCGGTAAGGAACGATCAGCCTTTCGGGGTGGCGTTGTGCCGGAGCCAGGCGATCTGGCGGCGGGCACGCACGAGGGCGGTTAAGGCCGCGCCGATCGAGATCAACAGCAGCGCCGCCCAGAGGATTTCACCGTCGCCGAGCCAAAGACCTTCAAAGGCCGAGAGGACCGCAGCCAGCGTGATTGTCGCCATGCGGTGCTGTTTGGCCATGGGGCCGGAGAAGTCGCTCGGGGCGCCATTGGCGCGGCCGAGTTCGCGTACATAGGCGGTCAGCACGGCGAAGGCGGCTGCGGCAAAACCGAGGGCGGGGGCGCCAATCCCGTATCCGGCGCCGACGAAGATGAAGACATCCGCGACCCGATCCGGAAACTCATTCCAGAACGGACCGTCGGCTTCGCCCTTGCCGCCCTCGACGGCGACCATGCCGTCGAAGAGATTGCAGAGCAGGCGCAACTGGCAGAAGAGGGCGGCAGCGATGAACAGCGTAACCCTCACGCCATCCTGGGTTTCGCCCGTCAGCCAGAAGGCCAGCCCGGCAAAGGCGGCGGCCAGCATGCTTGCCTGCGAGATTCGGTTGGGTGTGACATTCATCGATGCCAGGCGGCGGGCGATCGCCTGGGCCCAGCGGGTGTTGCGGCTTGCGAGCGGCCTGCGGTCACCGGTCATGCCCGGGCTCTCCTCGGTTGATGGAATAGTTGTAGATGGCGGCGTAGGTGGTCGACACCGCGAGCGGCAACGCGATCGTCCTCAGGACCTCCGGCGTGCCGCTCATCGTGTGGATTGCCACGAGCGCCGCCGACGAGCCGAGACAGGCGAGGAGCGGCGGCAGGAACAATCGCTTGGTTCCACGGAACCGCCGGGAAAGCGCGTCGACCGCTGTCTTGAGGTAAAGGGTCAGAAGCGCCGAGAGCGTACCCTGGATGACGGCGGCAAGAAGCGGCTTGGGCATCGGGTGATGGCGGTTGGCGAAAAGCGCCCAGCCGCCCATGGCGAAAAAAGCGAATGCCACGTGCACGACGCCGCTGCCCGCCAGTCCCTTCAGCTTCGCGGTCATGTCAGCGACCACCAATAGCGCGTCAGATGGAAGAAGATCGGCGCCGAGAAGACGACGGAATCCAGCCGGTCGATCAACCCGCCATGGCCCTCGATCAGATGGCCCCAGTCCTTGACGCCGCGGTCCCGCTTGATCGCCGACATGACGAGCCCTCCGAAGAAGCCCATCAGGGTGATGATTAAGGACATCAACGCCGCCTGGGCGGGCGTGAACGGTGTGATCCACCAGAGCGAGGCGCCGATCAGGGTGGCGCTTGCGACCCCGCCGACAAAACCCTCGACCGTCTTCGAGGGCGAAAGCGTTGGGGCGATCTTGGTCCTGCCGAATAGCTTGCCCCAGACATATTGCAGCACGTCGCTCGATTGGACGACGATGACCAGGAAGGCGATCAAGAGAACGTTGCGTCCCTCATAGCCCGGGATCTGCAGGGTCAGCAGCGCCGGCACATGCGAGGCGCAGAAGACACAGATCATCAGCGCCCATTGCACCTCCGAGATCCTGAGCAGGAAGTCGCGCGTGTCGCCGTGCAGAACCGCGATGATCGGCATCAGCAGAAAGGCATAGACCGGCACGAAGATCGAATAGATGCCGTACTGCTCGGCCCAAAGCAGGAAATAATTGATCGGCAGCACGACGAAGAAGGCCGCGGCGATCGCCCAGTGGTCACCGCGGCGGGTGTTGATGAGCGTGATGAATTCACGCAGCGCCGCGAAAGAACAAAAGGCAAAGAGCAGCAGCACGCCGACCCGACCAGCAACGAAGGCGATGGCAATCAACACCACCATCGCCCACCACGCCTTGATGCGGGCGTTGAGGTTCTCGATCGCGCCGTTCGATCCGTCCGGTGAAAGCTTCTGCTTGAGCACGTAGCCGATGCTCGACGCCAGGACGAGAATGCCGCCGACGCCGAGAAGCAGTTTGAGCATATCCAGGCTCGCCGCGCTCATGCATTGTCTTCCGTCGAAGAGGGGGCGAGCGAGAGCAGGGCGGCCTCGGCACGGGCGATGAACTCGTCCTTGGTCTCCTGCGCTTTGAGGCGCATCGGTTCGCCGAAACTTACGGTACAAATCAGCGGGATCGGCACGAACTCCCCCTTCGGCATCACGCGGTTGAGATTGTTGATCCAGACGGGCACGAGCGCCACGTCCGGCCGCTTGCAGGCGAGGTGGTAGAGCCCGCTCTTGAAAGGCAGGAGCCGCGCCTCGGTCTGGTTGCGTGTTCCCTCGGGAAAGAGAATCAGCGACGAGCCGTCATTGAGGATGGCTGTCATCTGCTCGACCGGATCCTGGGTGCGGGCCGTCGCGTCGCGCTCGATCAATACGGCGTCGAACACGTCGCGACCGATGAAGGCCGAGAGCTTCGATTTCAGCCAGTATTCCGCTCCGGCAACCGGCCGCGCATGTTCCCGAAGCCAGGGTGGCAACACCGCCCAGACCAGCACGAAGTCGCCATGGCTGGAGTGATTGGCGAAATAGATACTCTGCTTTGGTGGGAGGCCGGTCTCATGCCAGATGGCGCGCGCCGCAGTCAGCGCGCGCGCAAACATCATGATGGCGATGGAAGCCAGCTTGGCCGTCAGATCGCGGATCATGTGGGCTCATGTCCAGATAAACAGGCCGTCGTACCAGCGCGCTTTGCAGAGCGTGCCGGTCGGGCCCAGATGTGTTCCATGCCTTGCAACAATAAGATCAAGCGCTGCCCCCTCAGCCTGCGCCCGGCGTAACCCCAGGCTGCAATCGACCAACCTTACGCGATTGCGCCCGCTTCTCAAGCGGTTGAAATCACACGCAACGTGATAACGGACCAGGAGCCCTGGATATTCGCTCCCGCTGAGAGGCGACCGAACGCAAACCGATGCGACGCCACGCCACGGCCATCGACTGCGAAGTCGTCGTCGCCGACATTGACCGCCTGCAACCCAGCCGCTAGCTTGCGGGTGCAACAGGAGCAGCGTCGTCCAATGCGCCAGTAATGCCCGGTGAAAACCGAATTCGCCTCAACTTCGCTTGCGAAGGGGATGGACGATGGCATTGCTCGACCCGCTTGACGGACAGACGCCGAGGCATTCCTCGCCTGCGATCTCTTCTCCATCGTGAGCGGTCACATTTGGACAAGTTTCCAGGGACCGAACATGCAAGATAAATCCAGTCTCGATATCATCGATCACAACCGCCAGGCCTGGGACAGGCAGGCAAGTCAGCACTGCGAGTGGTCGCGGTCGGTAACGCCGGAAATGATCGCCGCGGCCCGTGAGGGGCATTGGCAGGCGCGGCTGACACCCGGCGATCTGCCGAAGGGGTGGCTGCCGGACGTTCGCGGCAAGAAGATCCTGTGCCTGGCTTCGGCCGGCGGCCAGCAGGCGCCCATTCTGGCGGCCGCCGGTGCCGAGGTCACCGTCTTCGATATCTCCGAGGGGCAACTCGCGCTGGACCGGCTCGTTGCCGCACGCGAGGGTCTGTCGCTGACGGCCGTGCAGGGAGACATGCGCGATCTCTCGGCTTTTCGGAATGACACCTTCGATATCGTTTTTCACCCGATATCGAATCTCTACGTTCCGGATATCCAGCCGGTTTGGCAGGAATGCCATCGCGTGCTCAAGGCCGGCGGACGACTGCTCGCCAGCTTCTTCAATCCGGTGGTTTTCGTTGGCGACCGGAATCCGAGCTATGCGGAAGACGGCCTCATTCGCCCGGCCTACGCGCTGCCCTTTGCCGAGGCTGAGCATCTCGCTGCGGTGTGGTAAAATCCAAGATCGAACGCGGCGAGGCGCTGGTGTTCGGGCATAGCCTGGCCGAACAGATCGATGGTCAATTACGGGCCGGATTCGTGCTGGCGGGCTTCCACGAAGACTGGCAACCTGTACCACGCTTCCTGATCGACAGGTTCGTGCCGACCTTTGTTGCCACCTGCGCCATTAAGAGCGATCTGCATCTTTGATGGGATTGGCCCGAACGTGCTGTTCAGGCCAAAAGCATAGGCGGAACGAGAACAACCGCGGTGGTCGACACGACGCTGCGGTTGCGGATACCGGCCCCCTTTGCCGCCTTGTTACGTCGCGTTACTGTTACGTACTCGCCAAATCACCGGTTTCATTCTTTTCTGTTCGTCAGCGAAACTGGAAAGGGTCAATAGATATGCGCTTCATCGCTTCGTTGTTCGTACCGTTGGCGGTCGTGCTGGGGCTTGCGGGCTGTGCCACCACGTCCTCGACCAATACGACCTACGCGCAGCCCCAAATCTTCGCCCCCGGTCTCGGGGCGGGAAATACGGCCAACGCCACGGCGGCTCCGGGCTACTACTGAGACCCTGGCAGCCCGGCACCATCTGGCAAGCATGACACTGCGGCGGGCGCGGCCCGGCGCGGAGCGTTCCTGTTTGCGGCCTTTGTTTGGGCTCAAGCGGCCAATCGGCTCTGTGGCCGCAAGCCGGCTTGCATTCGCTGGCCAAAAGTTGCAAACAGCGGCGAACCATCAGGGAAAACGCCATGAGCCTCTCCAAGCGAACCACCCGCCCGCTCGATCACCTCGTGCTGCCGGTGGATACGCTTACGCAGGCACGGCGCCGCCTGTCTAATCTCGGCTTCACGGTCGCTGAGGATGCCCGCCACCCCTTCGGTACCGAAAACGCCTGCGTGTTCTTTTCCGATGGCACTTATCTCGAGCCGCTCGCCGTTGCTTCCCGCGAGGAATGCGAAGCCGCCGCGCTCGATGGCAACGCCTTTGTCGCCCGCGACCAGGCCTTCCGCTTCCGCCAGGGCCCCGAAGGTCTCTCGGCCCTGGTCTTCGGCACCGAGGATGCGGCGAGCGATCACATCCGCTTTCGGGCGCGCGGCATTTCCGGTGGCGACATGCTGGAGTTCTCGCGGCCGATGAAACTGCCGGATGGCCGTGAGGGATTGGGTTCCTTCCGCCTTGCCTTCGCGGCAGACCTGCGCTCGCCGGATCTCTTTCTCTTCAACTGTCAGCGTGTCCGGGCGCTGCCCACCGATCGGGCCGCGCTGGAGCAGCATGAAAACGGCGTGATCGGGATTGCCGAGGTGGTTCTGTCGGAGACCAACGCGACCGATTTCCAGTATCTACTTCAGGAAGCGGTCGATGAACGCGAGGTCGCAGCCCATTCCTTCGGCATGGATGTGTCGGCCACCAACGCCAAGATTTCGGTGCTGAACGCCGCCGGCATGGAAGCCTTCTTCGGCCGTTCGGTACGGGGTGCCGAGCGCGGCCTGCGTGGTCGCGCCATCGTCTTCCGCGTCGCCGACCTCGAGGCGACGCGTGCACTGTTTGCTGAGAACGATATCGAATTTGCAGAAATGGGCGGGCGCCTCATTGTTCCCGAAATGCCGGGGCAAGGGGTGATCTTTGCTTTTGGAGCTTGATGATGAAAACCAATGCCAGAGTAGTAGTCGGCAACGGCGGCCATGAGGTCGCCTTCGCGCAAACCGAGAAGCTGTCGCTGATCGCCGGCCCCTGCCAGATGGAGAGCCGCGAGCACGCCTTCATGATGGCGGGCGCGCTCTCGGAACTCTGCAAGAAGCTCGATCTCGGCCTCGTCTACAAGTCCTCCTTCGACAAGGCGAACCGCACATCGCTCTCCGGCAAGCGCGGCATCGGCCTGGATAAGGCGATGGAAATCTTTGCCGACCTCAAGAAGGAGTTCGGCTTTCCGGTCCTGACCGACGTGCACACCGAAGAGCAGTGCGCTCTCGTCGCCGAGACGGTCGACATCCTGCAGATCCCCGCATTCCTGTCGCGCCAGACGGACCTCTTGGTCGCGGCCGCCAAGACTGGCCGGGCAATCAACGTCAAGAAGGGCCAGTTCCTCGCCCCTTGGGACATGAAGAACGTACTGGCGAAATTCACCGAGAGCGGCAACCCGAATGTCATGCTCTGCGAGCGCGGCGCCTCCTTCGGCTACAACACGCTCGTGTCCGACATGCGCTCGCTGCCGATCATGGCTTCGCTCGGCGCACCCGTCGTTTTCGATGCGACCCATTCCGTGCAGCAGCCGGGCGGGCAGGGCGGCTCTTCGGGCGGCCAGCGTGAATTCGTCGAGACCTTGGCGCGCGCCGCCGTCGCGGTCGGTGTCGCCGGTGTGTTCGTCGAGACGCACGAAGATCCGGACAACGCGCCGTCGGACGGCCCGAACATGGTGCACCTGAAAGACATGCCGCGGCTGCTCGAAAAGCTGCTCGCCTTCGACGCGATCGCCAAGAGCTGAGCCATCAGCGGCGCTTCGTGAAATTTTCATGAACCGCAATGGCGCGAACGGTTTTGCATCTTGCGCGCCATTGAAATTTCGAGGCCTTGGCGTATGACAGGCCCCGACCATTCCACCGTCCTCAAGCAGGGAAGAGATCATGACTGCAATCATCGACATCATCGGCCGAGAAATTCTGGACAGCCGCGGCAACCCGACCGTCGAGGTCGACGTGTACCTGGAAGACGGAAGCTTCGGCCGTGCGGCGGTCCCGTCGGGCGCCTCGACCGGTGCGCATGAGGCTGTCGAGCTGCGCGATGGTGGTACGCGTTACCTCGGCAAGGGCGTCGAGCGCGCCGTCGAAGCCGTCAATGGCGAGATCTTCGAGGCGATCGGCGGTCTCGATGCCGAGAACCAGATCCAGATCGACAAGACCATGATCGAACTCGACGGCACGTCGAACAAGTCGCGCCTCGGCGCCAACGCCATCCTCGGCGTGTCGCTGGCCGTCGCCAAGGCTGCCGCCGAAGCGGCCGGCCTGCCGCTCTACCGTTACGTCGGCGGCCCGAACGCCCACGTGCTTCCGGTTCCGATGATGAACATCATCAACGGCGGCGCCCATGCCGACAATCCGATCGACTTCCAGGAATTCATGATCGTTCCTGTTGGCGCAGATACGATGCGCGATGCGGTCCGCATGGGCTCGGAAGTATTCCACACGCTGAAGAAGCAGCTTGCAGCCGACGGCCACAACACCAATGTCGGTGACGAAGGCGGCTTCGCTCCGGGCCTCGCTTCCGCTCCGGCAGCGCTCGACTTCATCATGAAGTCGATCGAGAAGGCCGGCTACAAGCCGGGCGAAGACATGTTCGTCGCGCTTGATTGCGCTGCGACCGAATTCTTCAAGGACGGCAAGTACGTGCTCGAAGGCGAAGGCCGCACACTGGAGCCGGGCGCAATGGCTGAATACCTGGCGGAACTCGCTGCCAAGTACCCGATCTTCTCGATCGAAGACGGCATGGCGGAAGACGACTGGGACGGCTGGAAGGCCGTGACCGACCTCATCGGCAACAAGTGCCAGCTCGTCGGCGACGACCTGTTTGTCACCAACTCGGCGCGCCTGCGCGACGGCATCAAGATGGGAGTCGCCAACTCGATCCTCGTCAAGGTCAACCAGATCGGCTCGCTTTCGGAGACACTCGACGCCGTCGAGACCGCGCACAAGGCGCGCTACACCGCCGTCATGTCGCACCGCTCGGGCGAAACCGAAGACGCCACGATCGCCGATCTCGCGGTTGCCACCAACTGCGGCCAGATCAAGACCGGTTCGCTCGCCCGTTCGGACCGGCTCGCCAAGTACAACCAGCTGATCCGCATCGAAGAGCAGCTCGGCCTGCAGGCCACGTACGCCGGCCGTTCGATCCTGCGCGGCTGATCCTGTAGCGCCGCGCGTCTTTTCAGACGCGCAAAGGTCGCTGTAGCTGACAAACGAATCCCGCCCACGTTCCCACGTGGGCGGGTTTCTGTTTTCCTGCCATTCATGGTCAACGGTCGGTTAATCAATCGACGCTAGTCTCATTTCCGTAATGCGTATCAGGGCGTGAATGGATGTGGACACGGCATCATAAGAAACGGAAACTGGGCCGGCTGGTTATGCCGTTGATCGCGGTCGCCTTTCTCTCTTACTTCGGCTATCATTCCATCCACGGCGGCTATGGCTTGAAGGCGACGGAGCAATTCGATCGCCAGATCGTCGAGCGGCAGGCGCGGCTGGATAAGCTCACGAAGCAGCGGATGATCCTTGAAAAAGAGGTCCAACTGATGAGTGATGGGTCGCTGGAACGGGACATGCTGGATGAAAAAGCTCGCCTCGCGCTGAACATGTCGCGAAGTGACGAGATCGTTATTTTTCACCGCCCCGAAAATTAACTTGAATTCAGTTAATTGAAATTTGTGAAGCAAATTCAATTGTTTGCGTGGAATGCGAGCCATGCAAATATGGCATTGCTGTGGCGCTTTTCTTTCCCTATGGTAACCGCCAAAGGCTAACCATTGGGAGGAATGAATGGCTCCGCGAAAAACCGCGTCCGTCTCCAGCCGTAAGGCCGCCGCAAAGCCGGCCAAGAAGGACTTCAACGGCGGCACCATCGCCGATTTCACCAAAGAAGATGACCTGAAGGCTTACCGCGAAATGCTGCTCATCCGGCGTTTCGAGGAAAAGGCCGGCCAGCTCTATGGCATGGGTTTCATCGGCGGCTTCTGTCACCTCTACATCGGCCAGGAGGCTGTTGTCGTCGGCATGCAGATGGCACTGAAAGACGGTGATCAGGTTATCACCGCCTATCGTGACCATGGCCACATGCTGGCCTGCGGCATGAGCGCTCGTGGCGTCATGGCCGAACTTACCGGTCGTCGCAGCGGTCTTTCCAAGGGGAAGGGCGGCTCGATGCACATGTTCTCCAAGGAAAAGCACTTCTACGGCGGTCACGGCATCGTCGGCGCCCAGGTTTCGCTTGGTACCGGCCTTGCATTCGCAAACCGCTATCGCGGCAACGACAATGTCAGCGTCGCCTATTTCGGTGACGGCGCTGCCAACCAGGGTCAGGTCTACGAAAGCTTCAACATGGCGCAGCTGTGGAAGCTGCCGGTGATCTACGTGATCGAGAACAACCGCTACGCCATGGGTACGGCAGTATCGCGCGCCTCGGCCCAGACCGACTTTTCGCAGCGCGGCGTTTCCTTCAACATTCCGGGCTTCCAGGTCGACGGCATGGACGTTCGCGCCGTCAAGGCGGCCGCCGACGAGGCAGTCGAGTATTGCCGTTCCGGCAAGGGCCCGATCATCCTCGAAATGCAGACCTACCGTTATCGTGGTCACTCCATGTCCGACCCGGCGAAATACCGCTCGAAGGACGAAGTGCAGAAGATGCGGTCGGAACACGACCCGATTGAGCAGGTGAAAGCCCGTCTGACCGAAAAGGGCTGGGCGAGCGAAGACGAGCTGAAGCAGATCGACAAGGATGTCCGCGATATCGTTGCTGACAGCGCCGATTTCGCCCAGGCCGATCCGGAGCCGGATGCATCCGAGCTCTACACCGACATCCTGCTTTGATCCGGGGAGGGACAAACATGCCAGTAGAAATTCTTATGCCCGCCCTTTCCCCGACGATGGAGGAAGGCACGCTCTCGAAATGGCTGAAGAACGAGGGGGACAAGGTGTCCTCCGGCGACGTCATCGCCGAAATCGAGACGGACAAGGCGACGATGGAAGTCGAAGCCGTCGACGAAGGCACGATCGGCAAGCTGTTGATTGCCGCCGGCACCGAGGGCGTCAAGGTCAACACGCCGATCGCCGTGTTGCTGCAGGACGGCGAAGCGGCAGGCGATATCGCCGCTCCGAAGGCCGAAGCGCCGAAGGCGGCAGCCACTGAGGCTCCGGCTGCGTCCGCGCCGGCTCCGGTTGCAGCCCAGCCGAAGGTTGAAGTTGCCGCCGATCCGGCAATCCCGGCCGGCACCGAAATGGTGACGATGACCGTTCGCGAAGCGCTTCGCGACGCCATGGCCGAAGAAATGCGCTTGAGCGACGACGTTTTCGTCATGGGCGAAGAAGTCGCCGAGTACCAGGGCGCCTACAAGATCACCCAAGGCCTGTTGCAGGAATTCGGTTCGCGTCGCGTCATCGACACCCCGATCACCGAGCACGGCTTTGCCGGTGTCGGCGTCGGCGCTGCCATGACCGGCCTTCGCCCGATCGTCGAGTTCATGACCTTCAACTTCGCCATGCAGGCGATCGACCAGATCATCAACTCCGCTGCCAAGACGCTCTACATGTCCGGCGGCCAGATGGGCGCGCCGATCGTCTTCCGCGGCCCGAGCGGTGCCGCTGCCCGCGTGGCTGCCCAGCACTCGCAGTGCTATGCCGCCTGGTACAGCCATATCCCCGGCCTCAAGGTCGTCATGCCCTATACGGCAGCCGACGCCAAGGGGCTGCTGAAGGCCGCGATCCGCGACCCGAACCCGGTCATCTTCCTCGAAAACGAAATCCTCTACGGTCACTCCTTTGAAGTGCCGAAGCTTGACGATTTCGTGCTGCCGATCGGCAAAGCCCGCATCCACAAGGTCGGCAAGGACGCAACTATCGTCTCCTTCGGCATCGGTATGACCTATGCGGTCAAGGCGGTTGCTGAACTCGAAGTCCAGGGCATCGACGTCGAGCTTATCGACCTGCGTACCATCCGTCCGATGGACCTGCCGACGGTCATCGAATCGGTCAAGAAGACCGGTCGCCTCGTCACCGTCGAAGAAGGCTACCCGCAGTCGTCCGTCGGTACCGAGATCGCGACCCGCGTCATGCAGCAGGCATTCGATTACCTTGACGCCCCGATCCTGACGATCGCCGGCAAGGATGTGCCGATGCCTTACGCCGCGAACCTCGAGAAGCTCGCGCTTCCGAACGTTGCTGAAGTCGTCGATGCGGTGAAAGCCGTTTGCTACAAATAAGGGGAGGGTTCTTCGATGCCTATCAACATCACAATGCCGGCCCTCTCTCCGACGATGGAAGAAGGCAATCTGGCCAAGTGGCTGGTCAAGGAAGGCGACAAGGTCAAGTCCGGTGACGTGATTGCCGAGATCGAGACCGACAAGGCGACGATGGAAGTCGAAGCCGTCGACGAAGGCACCGTCGCCAAGATCGTCGTTCCCGCCGGCACCGATGGCGTCAAGGTCAACGCTCTGATCGCCGTTCTCGCCGCAGATGGCGAGGATGTTGCTGCCGCTGCAAAGGGTGGCAACGGCGCAGCCGCACCGGCTCCCGCGGCCAAGGCGGAAGCGCCGGCACCGGTAGCGCCGAGCGCTCCGGCTGCGGCTCCTGCCGCTGCTCCGGCTCCGGTTGCAGCCCAGCCGGCGAAGTCCGAAGGCGCTCGCGTCTTCTCCTCGCCGCTCGCCCGTCGTCTGGCCAAGGACGCCGGCATCGACCTGTCGGCAATCGCCGGCACAGGCCCGCATGGTCGCGTCGTCAAGAAGGACGTTGAGACTGCCGTTGCCGGTGGCACCGCGAAGCCTGCAACCGCACCGGTTGCCGGCACTGCCGCTCCCGCGGCCGCACCGCTTGCCAAGGGCCCGTCGGACGATGCCGTTCTCAAGCTCTTCGAGCCGGGCTCTTACGAGCTCATACCGCATGACGGCATGCGCAAGACGATCGCCAAGCGCCTGGTCGAATCCAAGCAGACGATCCCGCACTTCTACGTGTCGCTCGACTGCGAGCTCGACGCGCTTCTTGCACTGCGCGCCCAGCTCAATGCCGCTGCTCCGGAGCAGGGCGGCAAGCCGGTCTACAAGCTCTCCGTAAACGACATGGTCATCAAGGCCCTGGCGCTTGCGCTGCGCGACGTTCCGAATGCGAACGTCTCCTGGACCGAGAGCAACATGGTCAAGCACAAGCACGCTGACGTCGGCGTTGCCGTGTCGATCCCGGGCGGCCTGATCACCCCGATCGTGCGCCAGGCGGAGCTGAAGAGCCTGTCTGCCATCTCCAACGAGATGAAGGACCTCGGCCAGCGCGCCAAGGACCGCAAGCTGAAGCCCGAGGAGTACCAGGGCGGCACCACGGCGGTCTCCAACATGGGCATGATGGGCGTCAAGAACTTCGCCGCCGTCGTCAATCCGCCGCATGCCACGATCCTCGCGGTCGGTGCGGGCGAGGAGCGCGTCGTCGTCAAGAACAAGCAGATGGTCATCGCCAATGTCATGACCGTTACGCTCTCGACCGACCATCGCTGCGTCGACGGAGCGCTCGGCGCCGAACTGCTCGGAGCCTTCAAGCGCTACATCGAAAACCCGATGGGCATGCTGGTCTGAGTTGGATAGGGACCGGCCTTCGGGCCGGTCCGTTCCTTTTCGCGCAGTCGAAGGCGGGCCCGGACGATGAAAACAGTTCTCTGCTATGGCGACAGTCTGACCTGGGGCTACGATGCCGCGGATGGCGGCCGTCACGCGTTTGCCGATCGCTGGCCGAGCGTGTTGCAGAAGGCGCTGGGCTCGGGCGTTCAGGTCATCGCCGAGGGACTGAACGGTCGCACGACCGCCTATGACGACCATCTCGCCGATTGCGACCGCAACGGCGCAAAAGTGCTGCCGACGGTGCTGCACAGTCATGCGCCGCTCGATCTGATCATTCTTCTTCTCGGCGCCAACGATATGAAGCCGGTGATCCACGGAACCGCTTTCGGCGCCGTGAAGGGCATCCAGCGTCTCATCACGCTCGTGCGCCGGCATGACTGGCCGGTCGAAGACGAGGGTGGGCCAGAAATCCTGATCGTCTCGCCGCCGATGCTCTGCGAAACGGCCAATGCCGCCTTCGGCGCGATGTACGCCGGCGGTGTCGAGCAGTCGGCGATGCTGGCACCGCTCTATCGCGATCTCGCCGACGAACTCGATTGCGGCTTCTTCGATGCCGGATCGGTCGCTCAGACCACGCCGCTCGATGGTGTGCATCTCGATGCCGAGAATACGCGTGCGATCGGCCGGGGTCTCGAACCGGTCGTGCGGATGATGCTTGGGGTCTAGGGATGGTGGGGGGCGTCACCATTCGTCCGGCGGAAAAGCGCGAGGCGGCCGAGCTCGCCATCCTCGTCGATATCGCCGCGCATGGCTTTGCCTCCTGGCTCTGGTACGGCGCCGTTCTTCATGGGGTGACGGATACGGCCTTCGAGCGTGGCCGCAACAAGCTGCGCGAAGAGCCCGGGCCTGGAAACTGGCGCGACGCTCTCGTTGCTGACGTTGATGATGAGGTTGCCGGCCTGACGGTCGGTTATTCGATCGGTCCGGAAGTGCTGGAGATCGTTCCCAAGCATCCGGTTCTGGAACCCTTGCTGGCACTGCAGAGGCAGATCGTCGGTCACTGGTTCATCGAGAGCCTCGGCGTCTATCGCCATCAGCGCCGCCGCGGAATCGGCAGCGCGCTCCTGGCAAAGGAATTCGAACGCGCCGGATCGGCGCCGGTGAGCCTGATCACCGAAAGCCACAACGACAGGGCCCAGGCATTATACAGAGCAAACGGTTTCGGCGAGGCAGCGCGCGCCGGGGCGGTTCCGCTCTTTGAGGAAAGCAAGAAACACGACTGGGTGCTGTTCACCCGCAAGGTCGCTTGAGACAAAGGCAGGAAACATATGGCTGAGAATTACGACGTCATCGTCATCGGTTCGGGTCCAGGGGGCTATATCGCCGCCATTCGTGCGGCGCAGTTGGGTCTCAAGACCGCGATCGTCGAGCGCGAGCATCTGGCCGGCATCTGCTCCAACTGGGGCTGCATTCCGACCAAGGCGCTGCTGCGCTCCGCCGAAGTTCTGCACTACGCCCAGCATCCGAGCGCCTATGGCGTCAAGATCGAAGGCACGGTGACGCCGGACCTGAAGGCGATCGTCGCACGCTCGCGCGGCATTGCCGAACGCATGAACGGCGGCGTCGGCTTCCTGATGAAGAAAAACAAGGTCGATGTGATCTGGGGCGAAGCAAAGCTGACAAAGCCCGGCGAGATCGTCGTCGGTAAATCGACGAAGCCGGTCGTCCAGCCGCAGGCGCCGCTGCCGAAGAACACCAAGGGCGAGGGCACCTACACCGCCAAGCACATCATCATCGCGACCGGCGCCCGGCCGCGCGCGCTTCCGGGCATCGAGCCCGATGGCAAGCTGATCTGGACCTATTTCGAGGCCATGAAGCCTGAGGAAATGCCGAAGTCGCTGCTGGTCATGGGCTCGGGCGCGATCGGCATCGAGTTCGCCTCGTTCTACCGCACCATGGGCGTTGACGTAACGGTTGTCGAAGTTATGTCGACCGTGATGCCGGTCGAGGACGCCGAAATATCCGGCGTTGCCAAGAAGCAGTTCGAAAAGCAGGGCATGAAGATCCATCTCGAAGCCAAGGTGACGAAGGTCGAGAAGGGCGCGAACTCGATCACAGCCCATGTGGAGATGAAGGACGGCAAGGTCGAAAAGATCACCGCGGACCGGATGATCTCCGCCGTCGGCGTGCAGGCCAATGTCGAAAATATCGGTCTTGAGGCCCTCGGCGTGAAGACCGATCGCGGCTTCATCGCCATCGATGGTTACGGCAAGACCAACGTGCCGGGCATCTACGCCATCGGTGACGTCGCCGGCCCGCCGATGCTCGCCCACAAGGCCGAGCACGAGGCCGTGATCTGCGTCGAAAAGATCGCCGGCCTGTCGAATGTGCACCCGATGGACAAGCTGAAGATCCCGGGCTGCACCTATTGCCATCCGCAGGTCGCCTCCGTCGGCCTCACCGAAGCCAAGGCCAAGGAACTCGGCCGCGACATCCGCGTCGGCCGCTTCCCCTTCGTTGCCAATGGCAAGGCAATCGCGCTCGGCGAGGACCAGGGTCTCGTCAAGACCATCTTCGACAAGAAGACCGGTGAGCTGCTCGGCGCCCATATGGTCGGGGCCGAAGTCACCGAGCTCATCCAGGGCTTCGTCGTCGCGATGAACCTCGAGACGACAGAAGAAGACCTGATGCACACGATCTTCCCGCATCCGACGATTTCGGAGACGATCAAGGAAAGCGTGCTCGACGCCTACGGCCGCGCGCTCAACGCCTAAAGCCCCGTATAATTCCTTAAATCGACATCGATTTAAGGGCAAAATTATACGACATTCAAAGGGTTACAGCGACCTTTGCGCGTCTTTCGAGACGCGCGGCGCTGTATCCTCGCCGGAACTTTTGATAGGCTTCGGCATTGAGAATGGCCTCGTTTTCAATGCACGGAGATCAAAATGAGCGTGAACGGCGTCGGCATTCTGGCTGCGATCATCATCGGCGGTTTGGCCGGGTGGCTCGCGGAGAGGTTCATGAACAGCGAGATGGGGCTGTTCATGAACATACTGCTCGGCATCATAGGCGCGGTGGTGCTGAATTTCATCCTGGCGGCCTTCGGCATGGCTTTTGCCGGATGGGTCGCCTATCTGGTCATCGGCTTTATCGGCGCCTGCCTGCTGATTGCCGTTGGTCGCGCCGTCAAACGATAGCCTGCCGGGCCATTTGCGCTTCCGTCGGGCAAGACGGCCTGACATTTCCCGTCGGGCCGTCTATATAGAGCGAAAATGGGTCATCCGGCCTGATGCCGGCCCGCCGCGACGAGGAAGACAGTATGGTAACGGTATTCGATGCCGTCTCTGACCGGGCGCAACGCGTCCGCCACCCGGAAAAGGCCCACAAGCCCGACACCGAAGTGATGCGCAAGCCGGAGTGGATCCGCGTCAAGGCGCCGATGTCCAAGGGATATCAGGAGACGCGTTCGATCGTGAAGAGCAACAAGCTCGTCACTGTTTGCGAAGAAGCGGGCTGCCCGAACATCGGCGAATGCTGGGACAAGAAGCACGCCACCTTCATGATCATGGGCGAGATCTGTACCCGCGCATGCGCCTTCTGCAATGTCGCGACCGGCAAACCAAATGCGCTCGATCTCGAAGAGCCGGCGAACATTGCCAAGGCCGTCAAGCAGATGGGCCTCAGCCACGTCGTCATCACCTCCGTCGACCGAGACGACCTGGAAGATGGCGGCGCCGAGCACTTCGAGAAGGTGATCTGGGCGATCCGCGAAGCGTCACCGGCGACGACCATCGAAATCCTGACGCCGGACTTCCTGAAGAAGCCGGGTGCACTGGAGCGCGTCGTCGCTGCCAAGCCTGACGTCTTCAACCACAATATGGAAACCGTACCGGGCAACTATCTGACGGTCCGTCCGGGTGCGCGCTACTTCCACTCCGTCCGCCTGTTGCAGCGCGTGAAGGAGCTGGATCCGACGATGTTCACCAAGTCCGGCATCATGGTCGGCCTCGGCGAAGAGCGCAACGAAGTGCTGCAGCTGATGGACGACCTGCGCACCGCGGATGTCGACTTCCTGACGATCGGCCAGTACCTGCAGCCGACGCGCAAGCACCACAAGGTCGAGAAGTTCGTGACCCCCGAGGAGTTCAAGTCCTACGAGACCGTCGCCTACACCAAGGGCTTCCTCATGGTCTCCTCAAGCCCGCTGACGCGCTCGTCGCACCATGCCGGCGACGACTTCGCCCGCCTCAGGGCAGCGCGTGAGAAGAAGCTGCAGGCTGCCGAGTAAGACGGAAACAGGTTCTCAAAAAACGATCGGCTCCGGCGCTTGCGCCGGAGTTTTTGTTTTGGGGAGGGCGTCGGAGCGACAACTGGCCGCTCGCGCCAGGCTTGCATCCTCCGATCCAATCACCTAACGGCTGTCACTGGAGGAGGCGAGCCGATGCCGCGATGCATGAGCAACTGGGACGAGGCGGCGACGCATCTCAAGAATGCGCAGCGTATTCTGGTGATCGGCTGTTCCGGCAGCGGCAAGAGCACGCTTTCCCGGCAACTGTCCGAGCAGTTCGGTTTGCCGCATCTGGCGATGGATCGGGAATTCTTCTGGTTGCCGGGGTGGAGGCTGCGGCCGAGGCAGGAAATGCTTGCCCTGATCTCGAAGGCTGCTGCTGGCGAACGCTGGATCATGGATGGTACCAGTCCGAAGACGCTGCCGCTCCGCTTGCCACGCACACACGTGGTGATCTGGATGCGGCCGCCGCGCTGGGTTTCGTTGCGCGGTGTGCTCTGGCGCTGGTTCGCCCGTTGGAAAAAGACCCGCCCGGATATGGCCGACGATTGTCCGGAGAAGATCGATCTCGATTTCCTTCGCTACATCTGGAACTTCGAGCGCAGGGATGCGGTTGAGATCGAGGCACAGCTTGCCGGTCATGCCAACCTGCCGGTTCTCGTGTTGAAATCGCACGCGGAAACGGCGTTACTACTTGCGAAGATAAGGCGGGGCGACTAGCTCTCGATCATGCCGCATTTCGAAACCAACCACGTCGTCAAGCATACCGCCGACCAGATGTTCGATCTGGTTGCCGATGTCGAGCACTATCCCGCATTCCTGCCGCTCTGCGAGGCACTGACGGTGCGCACGCGCAAGGAGCGCGACGGCAAGGTGTTGCTGCTGGCCGACATGACCGTCGGCTACAAGGCGATCCGTGAGACTTTCACGACGCAGGTGCTGTTGAACAGGGCCGAGCGCGCGATCGAGGTCAAATACATCGACGGGCCGTTCAAATATCTCGACAACCGCTGGCGCTTCGAGCCCGCGGGCGAGGGGCAGTCGATCGTGCATTTCTACATCGACTACGAGTTCAAGAGCCGCATTCTCGGCGCCTTGATGGGATCGATGTTCGACCGCGCCTTCCGCATGTTCTCCGACGCCTTCGAAAAGCGCGCCGACAGCATCTATACGGCCTGAGCGATTTCCATGAGCATGTCGAGCGCGGTGCGGACGGTCGCAAG
Source organism: Ensifer sp. EB106-03-01-XG145 (assembly GCF_058792075.1). NCBI lineage: Bacteria > Pseudomonadati > Pseudomonadota > Alphaproteobacteria > Hyphomicrobiales > Rhizobiaceae > Ensifer > Ensifer sp. EB106-03-01-XG145. Next base: position 1,540,871 of record NZ_JBYTEC010000001.1, read on the forward strand.
CCGGATGCCGCTGCGGCCAATATCACCATAGCGCATCTCCCGATGCAGCATCGCGCCGTTTCGCCCGGATGCCGCAAGGTGCACGAGCCCGACCGGCTTTTCAGCCGAACCGCCGCTGGGACCCGCAATGCCGGTGACGGCAACGGCGAAATCCGCTGCCGAATGTGAGATGGCGCCACGCGCCATCTCGATTGCAGTCTCCCGCGAAACGGCGCCATGGGCCGCAAGGGTGGCGGTCTCGACGTCGAGCATCGCTACCTTCGCTTCGTTGGAGTAGGTGACGAAACCGCGATCGACGACCGCGGACGAACCGGAAATTTCGGTCAGCGCCCCGGCGATCAGGCCGCCGGTGCAGGATTCGGCGGTGGCGACTTTGAGGTCCCGCGCCGTGAACTTGGCGATGATCTCACCGGCTTTGACTTCGATATCGGCGGGCCACATTACGAAAGGCTCCCATAGACGACGGTGGCCGTGGCGATGGCGGCAATGCCTTCATCGCGGCCCACGAAGCCGAGACGCTCGTTCGTCGTTGCCTTGACCGAGCAGCGGTCGAGCGAGATGCCCAGTATCTCCGCAAGCTTTTCGCGCATCGTCAGGCGATGCGGGCCGACCTTCGGCGCTTCGGCGATCAGCGAGATGTCCGCGTTGGTGATGATGCCGCCGCGCTCGCGCACGATCCGTGCGGCATGTTCAAGGAAGATGCGCGACGGCGCGCCCTTCCATTGCGGGTCGGACGGCGGGAAATGGTCGCCGATGTCGCCGGCGCCACAGGTGGCAAGCAGCGCGTCGGTGAGCGCATGCAGCGCCACATCGGCATCGGAATGGCCGGAGAGTTTTTTCGTGTGCGGAATGAAGACGCCACAGAGCGTGACACCGTCTCCTTCGATGAGCTGGTGTACGTCGTAACCGTTTCCCGTGCGCACATCAGGCAGGGCGATGCGCGTGAGTTTCTCGTCGGCCATGGCGATATCCCTTCTCAGCGTAAGCTTGACGTTGTCGACCGTGCCCTCGACGAGGACGACCTTGAGGCCGGCCCATTCGGCGATCGAGGCATCGTCGGTAAAATCGGTGCGGCCGCTCTTGGCTGCATCCCGGTGGGCAGCAAGAATGGCCGGAAGATCAAAGGTCTGCGGTGTTTGCGCGCCATAGAGACCGTCGCGCGGCACCGTCTCCAGTACGACGCCATCCTTGCCCCCGCGCTTTAGCGTGTCGGCAACGGCAATCGCCGGCAAGACGGCTTTGACCTTGCCACCGAGCGCCGCTGCGCAGCGCGAAAGCAACGGGTGATCGGCAAAGGGACGGACCGCATCGTGGATCATCACATGACCGACGCCAGTTTCAGCCAGGGCTTCGAGGCCGGCGAGCACGGAGATCTGCCGGGTCGCGCCGCCATGGACGATGATCACATCGCCGGCCACCGAGCGTTTGCGTGCGGCGTCGAACAAGGCCCCGTCGTCCGGATGGATGACGACGACGATCGGGCCAGCGCCCGGCCATGTCGCGAAAGTGTCAAGCGTATGGGCGATAACGGGGCGGCCGCCGATGGTTCGATACTGCTTTGGGCCTTCGGCGGATTGCCCGGCACGCTCGCCGCGTCCGGCCGCAACGATCACCACGCCGCACTTAAGCTGTTCTTGAGGCTGCATCTTCTGTATGAGGTCCCGCATTCGCCGATCTTCGCGGTGATGTACCGCGAAGGGTCGCGCTTTGCCAGCAGTTCTCGTTTCTTACGGCCACCTTGGCGCGTCTTGAAAGACGCGCGGCGCTGTAAACCGGGAAATTTGCGCAAGGCGCCGAAATCGCTTGGCAAGCCCGAGAACAATGTCTAAAAATAGTGCAGGAACAACATGTGCCTGAAAGATATGCATTTGCCAATTCCGGCTCTTTCGTCTCCGCTCCGGATAGGGACTATCGAACTGCGCAATCGCGTTGCGCTCGCCCCCATGTCCGGCGTTACCGATCTGCCGTTCCGGCGGCTTGCATGGCGTTATGGTGCCGGCTTCGTCGTGACCGAGATGGTTGCAAGCCGCGAACTGGTCGGCAATGCGTCTGAATCGTGGGCGCGGCTCAAGAACTCCGGCATCAAGCCGCATATCGTTCAGCTTGCCGGCCGTGAGGCCCATTGGATGGCGGAAGCCGCCAAGATAGCTGCAGACAATGGTGCCGATATCATCGACATCAACATGGGATGCCCGGCCAAGAAGGTGACGGGTGGCTACTCCGGCTCGGCACTCATGCGCGATCCCGATCACGCGCTGTCGCTGGTTGAGGCGACAGTCGATGCCGTCGAAGTGCCGGTGACGTTGAAGATGCGGCTCGGCTGGGACGAAAACTCGATCAACGCGCCGCTGATTGCCAAGCGCGCCGAAGACGCCGGGGTGAAGGCGATTACCGTGCACGGCCGCACACGCATGCAGTTCTACAACGGCAAGGCGGATTGGGATGCCATTCGCCCGGTTCGCGAGGTCATTACCGTCCCCCTGGTCGCCAATGGCGACGTGGAGACGATCGCCGACGCGGAAGAGATTCTCCGCCGGTCGGGCGCTGATGCCGTCATGGCCGGGCGTTCGTCGCAGGGGCGCCCGTGGCACGTCGGCTTTCTTGCCGGTGCCGTTGAGCACCCGTCGCAGGCGGAGATCGCCGATATCTTTGCGGAGCACTACGAAATGATGCTCGATTTCTATGGTGTCGACGTCGCCGTGCGGCACGCGCGCAAACATGTCGCCTGGTACCTTGACCGCTTTGCCCCTGATATCGCAGGCACGGAAAAGGCAGCGATCCTGACATCGACCGATGCCCGTTTCGTCTGCGACAGGGCACGCGCCGTGATACTCGACGCGGCTCCGGCCAAGCTGGAAGGCGAGGCGGTCGCAGAAGGAATGGCCGCATGACCGAGAAACCGAGCATTCCCGATGCGGCCGCCAACGGTCTGTCGATGGCGGTTCTGAACGCCATTCAGAACCCGGTGATTCTGGTTGATGCCAATGGTTTGGTCGCGTTTGCCAACTGGGAAGCTGAATCGTTTTTCGGCGCGAGCGCCAACCATCTGGCGCGCCACAACATCAGCGCCTTCATCCCCTTCGGCAGCCCGCTCTTGACCCTGATCGAACAGGTGCGCGAACGCAAGGCGCCGGTCAACGAGTACCGCGTCGACCTGAGTTCGCCGCGTCTCGGCGCCGACAAGCTCGTCGATCTCTATGTCGCCCCGGTCCTTTCCGAGCCAGGCTCGGTCGTCGTCGTCTTCCAGGAGCGCTCGATGGCCGACAAGATCGACCGGCAGCTTACCCATCGTGGTGCTGCCCGTTCGGTGACGGGGCTTGCCTCGATGCTGGCGCACGAAATCAAGAACCCGCTTTCGGGCATCCGCGGTGCCGCCCAACTGCTGGAAACCTCCGCCAATGACGAAGACAGGGCGCTGACACGTCTGATCTGCGATGAGACCGACCGCATCGTCTCGCTGGTCGATCGCATGGAGGTGTTTTCCGACGAGCGCCCGGTGGATCGCGTGCCGCTGAACATCCATTCGGTGCTCGACCATGTGAAGGCGATCGCCAAGGCCGGTTTTGCCCGACACATCAAGTTTGCGGAGAACTACGATCCGTCTCTGCCGCCCGTTTATGCCAACCGCGACCAACTGGTTCAGGTGTTCCTGAACCTGATCAAGAATGCGGCCGAAGCGATCGGCGACCGCAGCGATGGCGAGATCGTGCTGACGACGGCCTACAGGCCGGGTATACGCCTGTCGGTAGCCGGGACGCGCGAGAAGATCTCGCTGCCACTGGAATTCTGCGTGCACGACAATGGACCGGGCGTGCCATCCGACCTGCTGCCGCTGCTCTTCGATCCCTTCATCACCACCAAGACCAACGGTTCCGGCCTGGGGCTGGCGCTGGTCGCCAAGATCATCGGTGCCCATGGCGGCATCGTCGAATGCGACAGCCAGCAGAACCGCACCACTTTCCGTGTCCTGATGCCGGCCTCCAAAGGCCAGGCAGCGGATGAAGACGACATGCCGATGACAAAAGGAAACCTTGCATGACGGGTGCCACGATCCTCGTTGCGGATGACGATGCCGCCATTCGCACCGTGCTGAACCAGGCGCTGAGCCGCGCCGGCTACGATGTCCGCATCACCTCCAATGCGGCGACGCTCTGGCGCTGGATCGCAGCCGGCGACGGCGATCTCGTCGTGACCGACGTTGTCATGCCCGACGAGAATGCCTTCGATCTCCTGCCGCGCATCAAGAAGGCGCGCCCCGATCTGCCGGTGCTGGTCATGAGTGCCCAGAACACCTTCATGACGGCGATCAAGGCTTCGGAGAAGGGTGCCTACGACTATCTGCCGAAGCCCTTCGACCTGACCGAATTGATCGGCATCATCGGCCGGGCGCTGTCGGAGCCCAAGCGCCGGCCGGCCAAGCTCGACGACGACACCCAGGACGGCATGCCGCTGGTTGGCCGTTCGGCGGCGATGCAGGAAATCTACCGGGTGCTGGCGCGCCTGATGCAGACGGACCTGACGCTGATGATCACCGGCGAGTCCGGCACCGGCAAGGAGCTCGTCGCCCGCGCGCTGCACGATTATGGCAAACGCCGCAACGGTCCGTTCGTGGCGATCAACATGGCGGCGATCCCGCGCGATCTGATCGAATCGGAGCTTTTCGGCCACGAGAAGGGCGCCTTCACCGGTGCCCAGGTGCGCTCGACCGGTCGTTTCGAACAGGCCGAGGGCGGCACGCTCTTCCTCGATGAAATCGGCGACATGCCGATGGACGCACAGACCCGCCTGCTGCGCGTCCTGCAGCAGGGCGAATACACGACCGTTGGCGGCCGCACGCCGATCCGTTCGGACGTGCGCATCGTGGCGGCGACCAATAAGGACCTGAAGCAATCGATCAATCAGGGCCTGTTCCGCGAAGACCTCTATTACCGCCTCAACGTCGTGCCGCTGCGTCTGCCGCCGCTACGTGACCGGGCGGAGGATATTCCGGATCTCGTTCGTCACTTCGTCCAGCAGGCCGAAAAGGAAGGGCTCGACGTCAAGCGCTTCGATCATGAAGCGCTGGAACTGATGAAGGCGCATGCCTGGCCGGGCAACGTGCGCGAGTTGGAAAACCTGGTGCGGCGCCTGACGGCACTTTATCCACAGGACGTGATCACCCGCGAGATCATCGAAAACGAGTTGCGTTCCGAGATACCGGACAGCCCGATCGAAAAGACCGCGGCGCGGCCCGGATCGCTCACCATTTCGCAGGCCGTCGAAGAAAACATGCGCCAGTATTTCGCAAGCTTCGGCGAAGCTTTGCCTCCGGCCGGCCTTTACGATCGCGTGCTTGCCGAAATGGAGTATCCGCTGATCCTTGCGGCGCTCACCGCAACCCGTGGTAACCAGATCAAGGCGGCCGATTTGCTCGGCCTCAACCGTAACACGCTGCGCAAGAAAATCCGCGAACTCGGTGTTTCGGTCTATCGCAGCTCACGCAGCGCTTGACTTGGACACGGCCACCGTTGCATTTTCGCCACAATGCGTTGCTTGAACGTGTGACGATCGCCGAATCGCGTGTCGTTGCCGTCTTGTTCAATCGATTTGACCCAATTGATTGACTGGGGGTGCAACGCGGCAGCCCTTTGGGCGGCGAGGTCAACCTTTGACCAGAGAATGCTAGCAAGTGATGCCGTCGCCGGCTGGCGCCGGTTGGGGGAACGCTTTTCATGGTGGACGCAATGGCCTTGCCGCTGGGCACAGATGAGGGACTCGCGGCGCAGGACCGGCGCGCGTCCTTTGCCCTGCCGGGGCTGATGCTGGCGACCGGCGCCTTGATCTGCGCCACTGTCTCGCTGCTCGTTCTTCTCGGATTGACGCCGATACGGCTCGAGCGAAATGTCGTCATCGCCTGCGCTGCCATCAACAGCCTGTTCGTCGTTGGCCTGATCTATCTGATCGCCCGCGAAATCCTGCGGCTGCTACGCGCCCGACGCAAAGGCCGCGCCGCCGCGCGCCTTCACGTGCGCATCGTTGCGCTGTTTTCGATCGTGGCGATCACGCCTGCGGTTCTTGTCGCGATTTTTGCCAGCATCACGCTCGACGTCGGCCTCGATCGCTGGTTTTCGCTGCGGACGCAGGCGATCGTCCGCTCGTCGATCAACGTCGCCCAGGCCTATGTGCTCGAGAATGCCAGCTATCTGCAGGGTCAGACGGTGTCGATGGCCAACGACCTCGAACGCAACCGGCAGCTCTACAGCCTCGACCGCACCGGTTTCACGGAACTCATGACCCGCCAGGCGCGCGGCCGCGGCATGCTTGGGGCATTCCTGGTTCGTGCTGATGGCAGCGCTATAATTCAGGCCAACATCTCCACGGACCGTCCGCTGCCCTCCATTCCGCCGGACGCACTGAAAAGCTCGGTATCCGGTCAACCGACACTGATTCCGCCAGGGGTCACCAACCTTGTCGGGGCCGTTATTCCGCTCGACGACATTCCGGGCACCTATCTCTACACGGTTCGCAATGTCGATCCGGAAGTGATGCGCTCGCTGCGGCTGATGGAAGAGAACACGGCCGAGTACAAGATGCTTGAGGCCGGTCGAACCTTCACGCAGATCGCCTTCGGTGTTCTCTATATCGGGTTTGCGCTCATCGTTCTCCTGGCTGCGATCTGGACCGCGATCGCGGTTGCCGACCGGATCGTCCGGCCCATTCGCCAGTTGATCGGCGCTGCCGACAGTGTCGCCTCCGGCAATCTCGATGTTGTCGTGCCGGTCCGTGCCGTCGACGGCGACGTTGGTAACCTGTCGCGCACCTTCAACAAGATGGTCTCGGAAATCCGCAGCCAGCAGGAACAGATCCTGGAGGCCAAGGACGAAGTCGATCATCGCCGTCGTTTCATCGAGGCTGTTCTTTCAGGCGTGACTGCGGCGGTGATCGGTGTCGGGCGCGATCGACAGATCACCATCGTCAACTCGTTTTCCGAAGAGTTCCTGAAGAAGGCGGCGCCTGAACTCCTCGGCGCGGACCTGCGCACGGTAGCGCCGGAGGTCGAAGAGGTTCTGGTGGAGGCCGAAAGCCGCCATCGCAACGACTACCGCAAGCAGATCAATATCATGCGCAGCGGAACCGAGCGGACGCTGAACGTTCAGGTGACGCGCGAAGAGGGTGGCGAAGCGAACGAATCCTACGTCATCACCATCGATGACATCACCGACCTCGTCATCGCTCAGCGCTCGACCGCCTGGGCCGATGTCGCGCGCCGCATCGCGCACGAGATCAAGAACCCGCTGACGCCGATCCAGCTCTCCGCCGAACGTCTGAAGCGCCGTTATGGCAAGCAGATCAACCAGGAAGACAAGGCTATCTTCGACCAGTGCACCGATACGATCGTGCGCCAGGTAGAAGACATCGGTCGCATGGTCGACGAGTTCTCGGCTTTCGCGCGCATGCCGAAGCCGACCAAGGAAAAGGCGGATCTCCGCACGATCCTGAAGGATGCGATGTTCCTGCGCGAGATGGGCAACAATCACATCGATTTTGTGCGGGACCTCGGCGAAGAGCCGCTCGAGGGCCTGTTCGACGGGCGCATGCTCGGTCAGGCCTTCGGCAACATCGTCAAGAACGCGGTCGAATCGATCGAGGCGGTGCCGGCCGATGCGGCGCGCGGCCATCCGAGGATCGTCGCGCGAGCACGAACCGACGTGGCAACGGGCCGCTTCGTTGTCGATATCATCGACAACGGCAAGGGGCTGCCGACGGAGAACCGGCACAGGATTCTGGAGCCATACATGACGATGCGCGAGAAGGGCACGGGCCTGGGACTCGCCATCGTCAAGAAGATCATTGAGGACCATGGCGGACAATTAGAGTTGCACGACGCGCCAGCCGATTTTGACGGCGGTGTCGGGGCGATGATCCGCGTGGTCCTGCCGCCTGCCGGAGAAACCGGGGGCGAAGACAGTTTGAAGGATAAGGGTGCGAGCGATGGCCGCTGATATTCTGGTTGTGGACGATGAGGAAGATATCCGCGAGATCGTGTCGGGTATCCTCTCTGACGAAGGGCACGAAACCCGCACCGCCTTCGACAGCGACAGTGCGCTGGCGGCGATCAGCGATCGCGTGCCGCGCCTGGTCTTCCTCGATATCTGGATGCAGGGAAGCCGGCTCGACGGCCTGGCGCTGCTCGATGAGATCAAGGGGCGCTATCCGGACCTCCCCGTCGTCATGATTTCCGGTCACGGCAATATCGAGACCGCCGTCAACGCCATCAAGCGTGGCGCCTACGATTTCATCGAGAAGCCCTTCAAGGCCGACCGGCTGATCCTGATTGCCGAGCGGGCGCTGGAAAACTCGAAGCTCAAGCGTGAAGTCTCGGAGCTGAAGAAGAAGTCCGGCGATCCGGTCGAACTGATCGGGACGTCGGTTGCCGTGTCGCAGCTTCGTCAGACGATCGAGAAGGTCGCGCCGACCAACAGCCGCATCATGATCCAGGGGCCGTCCGGATCGGGCAAGGAACTGGTCGCGCGGATGATCCACCGCAAGTCGACGCGGTCGACCGGTCCCTTCGTGGCGCTGAACGCGGCGGCGATCACGCCGGACCGCATGGAAATTGCGCTGTTCGGAACCGAGGGAACGCCGGGACAGCCACGCCGCACTGGTGCGCTCGAGGAAGCCCATGGCGGCATCCTCTATCTCGACGAAATCGGCGAGATGCCGCGCGAGACGCAGAACAAGATTCTGCGGGTGCTCGTCGACCAGCAGTTCGAGCGTGTCGGCGGTACCAAGCGCGTCAAGGTCGATGTCCGGATCATCTCCTCGACCGCCTACAATCTCGAAAACATGATCTCCGAGGGCCTGTTCCGCGAAGACCTGTTCCACCGGCTTGCCGTCATTCCGGTGCGCGTGCCGGCGCTCGCCGAGCGGCGCGAGGATATTCCGTTCCTCGTCGACATGTTCATGCGCCAGGTCAGCGAACAGGCCGGCATTCGTCCGCGCAAGATCGGCGACGATGCCCTGGCCGTGCTCCAGGCCCACGACTGGCCCGGCAACATCCGCCAGCTTCGCAACAACATCGAGCGCCTGATGATTCTTGCCCGCAGCGACGGTCCGGACACGCCGATTTCCGCAGACATGCTGCCGACGGAGGTGGGCGATACGCTGCCGAAGATCTCCGCGCAGGGTGACCAGCACATCATGACGTTGCCGTTGCGCGAGGCTCGCGAAATGTTCGAGCGTGATTATCTGATCGCGCAGATCAACCGATTCGGGGGTAATATTTCGCGCACGGCGGAATTTGTCGGAATGGAGCGGTCGGCGCTGCATCGCAAGCTCAAATCGCTGGGCGTCTGAGGCATTTTTCCGGCCATCGCGGCAGTGCTCCCAGCTGAAAGTACGACATGAAGGTAGTCATTTGTGGTGCGGGCCAGGTGGGGTACGGCATTGCCGAGCGGCTCGCGCAGGAAGATAACGACGTATCGGTGATCGATACCTCGGCGACGCTGATTGCCAACATCACCGAGAGCCTCGACGTGCGCGGCTATGTCGGCCACGGTGCGCATCCGGATGTGCTGGCCAGGGCCGGCGCCGACCAGGCCGACATGCTGATTGCCGTCACGCTCTCCGACGAGGTCAATATCGTCGCCTGTGAAGTGGCCCATGCGATCTTCAACGTGCCGACGAAGGTCGCGCGCATCCGGGCGCAAAGCTATCTCGCGCCCGAGTATTCGAACCTGTTTTCACGTGAGAACGTGCCGATCGACGTCACCATCTCGCCCGAAGTCGAGGTTGGGCGGCTGGTGCTGCGCCGTATTTCCTTTCCCGGCGCGATCGACGTCGTGCGTTTCGCCGAAGATCGTATCGCCATGGTCGCCTTCGAGTGCCTGGAAGATTGCCCGGTCGTCGGCACGCCGCTCCAGCAGCTGAGCGAACTGTTCCCCGATCTGCTTGCAACAGTTACCGGCATCTTCCGCAACGGCAAGGTCATGGCGCCGCATTCGGATGACCAGCTGCAGGCCGGCGATATCGCCTATGTCGTTTGCGACCGGGACCACGCCCGCCGGACCTTGGCGCTCTTTGGCCATGAGGAGCAGGAAGCGCGGCGCATCATCATCTTCGGTGGCGGCAATGTCGGCTACTTCGTTGCCAAGGCCATCGAGGAGCATCAGCCGCGGACCCGGGTGAAACTGATCGAAAGCGATCGCGACCGGGCGGTGGTGATGGCGGATAAGCTGAGCAACACGGTTGTGCTCAACGGTTCGGCGATGGATCAACGGATTCTGGCCCAGGCTGACGTTCAGGATGCCGATCTCGTGGTGGCGCTGACCAACAACGACCAGATCAACATTCTCGGCAGCATGATGGCGAAGCGGCTGGGCGCCAAGTCGACGCTGGTGCTGATCAACGAACCGTCCTATCAGGATTTTGCCGGCACGGCTGGCGTCGACGCCTATGTGAACCCACGTGCCGTTACCATCTCGCGCGTGCTGCAGCATGTCCGCAAGGGGCGCATTCGCGCGGTCTATGCGGTGCAGAAGGGCATGGCCGAGGTGATCGAGGCCGAAGCGTTGGAAACCTCGCCGTTGGTTGGCAGGGCCCTGCGTGACCTCGATCTTCCCGAAGGCATCCGCATCGGTGCACTCTATCGCGACAAGACGTTTATTCGTCCGGACGGCAATACAAAGATCAAGGCGAAGGACCGTGTCGTGCTCTTTGCCACCGCCGATGCCGTACGGCACGTCGAACAGCTTTTCCGCGTCAGCATCCAGTACTTCTAGGGCCGAGATCCATGCCGAGAATTGCCTATGTCAACGGTGCCTACGTGCCGCATGCCGACGCCGGCATCCATATCGAAGACCGCGGTTATCAATTTGCGGACGGCGTCTACGAAGTCTGCGAGATACGCCATGGTTACATCGTCGATCTCAACCGGCATCTCGATCGCCTCGACCGTTCGCTTCGTGAACTGCGCATCGACCGGCCGATGAGCCGGGCGGCGCTCGTGCATGTGATTCGAGAGGTGGTTCGGCGCAACCGGGTCCGGAATGGTCTGTTCTATATCCAGGTCACGCGCGGCGTGGCGCGCCGTGACCATGTGTTTCCGGCCAAGGAGACGATGCCGACGATCGTGGTGACGGCGAAGCGCATCGATGCCGAGGCCATCGCCAAAAAAGCGACGCATGGGATCGCCGCGATCACCGTACCGGAAAACCGCTGGGACCGGGTGGACATCAAGTCCGTCGGGCTCCTTCCCAACGTGCTCGCCCGCCAGAAGGCGAAGGAGGAGGGTGCCCAGGAGGCAATTTTCGTCGATGCCGATGGCACGGTGAAGGAGGGCGCCGCGACCAATGTCTGGATCGTCGATGGCGACGGAACCCTGCGCACGCGTCCGGCCGAGCACGGAATCCTGAAGGGTATCACCCGCACCACCCTGATGGATGTGGCGGGGCCACTTGGGCTCAAGGTCGAGGAGAGAGCTTTCTCGGTCGAGGAAATGCTCGCGGCGCGCGAGGTCTTCATTACCGCTGCCACCAGCATCTGCTTTCCGGTGATTTCGGTGGACGGCAGGCCGATCGGCAATGGGCATCCGGGAAGCATAGCACAGAATATTCGTGAAGCCTTTTTCGGCGTTGCGGAAAAGACATTGATTTGATACCAAACTTAAAGAGGTGTCGGGGAAGGTACTTGTGGCGCCTCTGATTGCAGATATCGACAAAAATGCACCGGCGCGAAACGCCGGCAAATAAGAAAGAAGCGGCGCGATGGCGGAACGTTCTCAAAACTTGCAGGATCTCTTTCTCAACACGGTCCGCAAGCAAAAGATTTCATTGACAATTTTTCTTATCAACGGTGTCAAGCTCACCGGCGTCGTGACGTCTTTTGATAATTTCTGCGTCCTGTTGCGTCGCGATGGCCACTCGCAACTGGTCTACAAGCACGCAATCTCGACCATCATGCCCGGCCAGCCGCTGCAGATGTTCGAGAACGAAGAAGCTGCATCCTGACGGGACGTTAGGCACATTACCAAGCGGGATTCAAAGTCGTCGTCGATCATTCCGGAGCTCGAGAAGCTCCGCGACGACATGCGCGCGGTTGTCATCGTTCCGGTCTTGAAGAAGACCGGAAGGCAGTCCGCAGACATCCTCTCGACTACAACGACGCGTACCGACGAAAGTCGCCTTGAAGAGGCGACCGGTCTGGCGATGGCGATCGATCTGGAAGTCGTGCATGGCGCCATCGTTCCGGTGTCGCAGCCCAAGCCAGGCACGCTGCTCGGCAGCGGCAAGATCGAGGAAATCGGTCACATCCTCGTCGAGCTCGATGCTGGCCTGGTGATCGTCGACCATCCCTTGACGCCGGTGCAGCAACGCAACCTCGAAAAGGAATGGAACGCCAAGGTCATCGACCGGACCGGCCTCATTCTGGAGATTTTCGGTCGCCGCGCCTCCACCAAGGAAGGCACGCTGCAGGTCGATCTCGCCCATCTCAATTACCAGAAAGGCCGCCTGGTTCGAAGCTGGACCCACCTTGAGCGTCAGCGCGGTGGTGGCGGCTTCATGGGCGGTCCGGGTGAAACCCAGATCGAGGCGGACCGGCGCTTGCTGCAGGACCGCATCGTCAAGCTCGAGCGCGAGCTGGAGCAGGTCCGCCGCACCCGGCAGTTGCACCGTTCCAAGCGCAAGAAGGTGCCGCATCCGATCGTCGCTCTCGTCGGCTATACCAACGCCGGCAAGTCCACGCTTTTCAATCGCATGACCGGGGCGGGCGTTCTGGCCGAGGACATGCTGTTTGCGACGCTCGATCCGACACTTCGGCGCTTGAAGCTGCCGCATGGCCGCATGGTCATCCTCTCCGACACGGTCGGGTTCATTTCCGATCTGCCGACGCACTTGGTCGCCGCCTTCCGTGCGACGCTTGAAGAGGTGCTGGAAGCGGACCTGATCCTGCATGTGCGCGATCTCTCCGACCCGGACAACCAGGCGCAGGCAAGTGATGTACTTCGCATTCTCGCCGATCTCGGCATCGACGAGAAGGAAGCCTCCGAACGGCTCATCGAGGTCTGGAACAAGATCGACCGGCTCGATACCGAATCGCGTGAGGCGCTGCAGAGCAAGGCGGCAACCTCGGGCAATACGGTCGCCGTTTCCGCCATCACCGGCGAGGGCGTCGATGAGCTGCTAGGCGAAATTGGTCGCCGCCTGTCAGGCGTGCTGACCGAATGCACCGTCGTGCTCGGCATCGATCAGCTGCAGCTTCTGCCCTGGGTCTATCAGCACGCCATCGTCGATGGCCGTGAGGACCTGGAGGACGGGCGTGTGAGCCTTGAACTCAGGCTGACCGAAAACGAGGCCGCCGATCTGGAACGCCGCCTCGGAAACGGGCCAAAGCCGGTTGAGGAAGACTGGTAAGCCTGCGCTTCCGATTCGCTCACTGTTGACCTCAGCTTTCGCGCGAGGGAACGCATAGGATATATGCGTTCCCGATTGCCTTAGCCGAGTTGCCGCTCGATCGCCTTCGCCGCCTGCCAAAGCTCTTCCATCCGCTCGAGCGTCGCGCCATCCAGCGTCTCGCCGGCGTCGCCGAGTTCGCGCTCGATATGGGCGAAGCGGCGGCGGAACTTGGTGTTGGTTCCGCGAAGGGCCATTTCCGGATCGGTCCCGACATGACGGCCGATATTAACCACCGCAAAAATCAGGTCGCCCAGTTCATCGCTGACCTTGGCGCGGTCCTTTTCGCGCAGCGCCTGGCGCAATTCGCCGATCTCTTCCTCGATCTTATCGAGAATAGGCTCGGGCTCCGACCAATCGAAACCGACCTTGGCAGCCCGTTCCTGCAGCTTTAGGGCCTCGACCAGTGCCGGAAACGAGCGCTGGACCGAGCCGAGATGGCTTGCGGCGGAGTCCGGAAGAAGGCCGCGCTTAGCGCGCTTTTCCTGCCGCTCAGCCTTTTCGGCCTGCTTGATCTCGTCCCACTGCAACTTGACCGCTTCAGGCGTATCGGCCTCGGAGCGGGCAAAGACATGCGGATGGCGGCGGATCATCTTGCGCGTCACCGCTTCGACGACGTCGCCAAAGGCAAAGTCGCCGGCTTCCTCCGCCATCCGGGCATGGAACACCACCTGCAGCAGCAGATCGCCGAGTTCGTCGCAGAGGTCGTGCATGTCGCCGCGCTCGATGGCATCGGCAACCTCATAGGCTTCCTCGATCGTGTAGGGTTTGATCGTCTCGAAGGTCTGGACGATGTCCCAGGGGCAACCGGTTTCCGGCTGCCGGAGCGCGGCCATGATATCGAGCAGGCGTTTTATATCGCGTGAAGGTTCCATGGATCTCAGTTCAGCGGAATGGCGTTGTCATCCTTGCCCGACTGGTAGTTGTCGGAAAGGCTCTGGTAGCGGGCGCGAATGCGCGAATCTTGTTCGGCGAGCCGCGCCTTGGTCACAGGGTCGGCATCCCTGACGAGTGCGGCGATCGAGGCCGAATGCCAGAAGGCGTTGTCCTGTGCATAGCCGCCCGGCTCCAGCCGGAAGACTTCCTTCAGGATCTTGAGGTCATGCGGGATCGCGAAGCTGTCGCGGGAATCCTCATGGCTGAAGAAATAATAGAAATTGTCGAACCCGGCCCAGGTGATAGCTGAAAGGCACATGGAGCAGGGCTCGTGCGTCGAAAGAAAGATGAGGTCGCGGGTATCGGGCTTTTCCGCCATCTCGTAGAAACGCTTCAGCGTGTGGACCTCGCCATGCCAGAGCGGATTTTCCGTCTCATTGTTGGTTTCGGCCAGCACCAGCGACAGGTCGGATTTGCGCAGGATCGCGGCGCCGAACACCTTGTTTCCGGCGGCGACACCCTTTTCGGTGAGCGGCAGGATATCCTGCTCGATTACGGTCAAAAGCCGTTCGGCGAGGTCCGATTGGGTCATGTCTTGCATCTCCGGCGGGTCAGTGACCGCATTTAACGGAGGTTGCCCCCGCGGCGCAATGGCTGCGGAAGGGCAGGCGTTTTGTCGACCTCGGAGATATTTGCTCAAAATAATGCACCGCCGAGCAAAACAATACGTGCCCGGAAAGGCAATGAAATTTCTGTTCCTTCAAATGTCGTGCCCCATGCGGGATATTCGGCGCAGCCTGTAGAAGGAACCGTTTGCCAGACCATGACGCAGCAGCTCGCCGTTTTCCCAGCATTCTTTCGCGTCGCGCAGAAGCGCGTGGCGGTGTTCGGCAATGGCGACGGGGCCTTTGCGAAGGTGCGGCTGCTCTTGAACACGGAAGCGTCGCTCGTCGTCTTTGCCGATGAGCCTGAAGCGGATTTTGCACAGTATCTGCGCGACCGCGGCGTTGAACATGTTCGGGCTGCCTTCGCAGCCGAGCAGCTTGACGGCGCCATCCTCGTTTTCGCCGCAACCGGCGACTCCGCGGAGGATCGCCGCATCGTCACTGCGGCGCGTGCGCAGAAAATCCCGGCAAACGCCGTCGACCAGCCCGACTATTGCGATTTCTTCACCCCCGCGCTCATCAACCGCGCGCCGGTCGCCGTTGCCATCGGTACGGAAGGTGCAGGCCCGGTGCTCGCGCAGATGATCCGCGCCCAGATCGATCAGCTTCTTTCCCCGTCGCTCGGAGTCGTCGCCTCGCTCGCGGCAAGCTACCGCGAGGCGGTTGATCGCCTGGTGCCGCGCGGCGTGGCGCGTCGGCTCTTCTGGCGCCGGTTCTTTCAGGGCTCGGTTGCCGATAAGGTCGCCGGCGGCGATCTGGCCGCTGCCCGCCGTGAGGTTTCACGTCTGCTCGATACGCCCGAGAAGGCTCCGGGCCACGTCTGGCTCGTTGGCGCCGGTCCGGGCGCCGAAGACCTGCTGACACTGCGCGCCCAGCGCGTGATGATGGAAGCCGACGCGATCGTCTATGATGCGTTGGTGCCGCAGGTGATCGTCGACATGGGCCGCCGTGACGCCGAGCGTCTCTCTGTTGGCAAGCGCAAGGGCTGCCACACGAAGTCTCAAGGTGAGATCAACCAGTTGCTCGTGACGCTCGCGGCCGAAGGCAAGCGCGTGGTTCGGCTGAAATCCGGGGATCCCCTGGTCTATGGCCGCGCTGGTGAGGAAATGGCTGCCCTCCGCGAAGCCGGTATCAGCTACGAGATCGTCCCGGGCATCACCTCCGCCTTCGCCGCTGCCGCTGATTTCGAACTGCCGCTGACGCTTCGGGGTGTCGCATCGTCGCTGGTCTTCACGACAGGTCACGATCTGACTGGCGAGGTCCTACCCGATTGGGCGCGGCTTGCCGTTTCTGGCGCGACGATCGCTGTCTATATGGGTCGCACGGTCGCGGCCTCCGTCGCCGAGCGTCTGATGCAGGCGGGTCTGCCTGCGGAAACCACGGTCGCGGTGATCGAGAATGCCAGCCGCGCGGATCGTCGCCTGCTGCATGGCACGCTCAAGGACCTTCCGGACCTGGAAAACCGGACTGAGCTTTCGGGTCCCGTCATGGTCATCATCGGCGACGCCGTCGCAGGCGCCAACTTCGAGCGGTCCGAGCCGCTGGTCGTCGGCAAGGCACGCGATGCCAAGAGAATCGTTGAAGTCGCCCTGGGGCGTAACGAACAGATTTTGAACTGAGGAAGAGGTCATGGTGAGCAAGGTTTTGACGGCAAACAGGCTTTCGGACGGCATTTCCGTCTGGCTGGATGCTGCGGGCAACTGGGTCGAATCGCTTCAGGATGCCTTCATCGCCCGCCATGCTGAGGCCGTGACGGCGCTCGAAGCCACCGGCAAACAGGCTTTCGACGACAACAAAGTCGTCGATGCCAATGTGGTCGACGTCGAAGAGGTCAACGGCACGCTTCGCCCGCTGCGCATGCGCGAGCGCATTCGTGCCGAAGGCCCGTCGATCCCCTATGCTGCCGGCTACAACGGGCTGGCCGGCCCGAAACACGCTGCCTGAGGAACCGATACCCGATGTACCGTTACGATGAATTCGACCACGCTTTCGTTTCCTCCCGCGTCGAACAGTTCCGCGATCAGGTCGAGCGCCGCCTGAGCGGCGAGCTCGCCGAGGACGCCTTCAAGCCGCTGCGCCTGATGAACGGCGTTTACCTGCAGCTTCATGCCTATATGCTGCGCGTCGCCATTCCCTATGGCACCTTGTCGAGCCGCCAGATGCGCATGCTTGCCCATATCGCGCGCAAGTATGACCGCGGCTACGGCCACTTCACCACGCGCCAGAACATCCAGTACAATTGGCCGCGCCTGTCGGACACGCCGGATATCCTGCAGGAACTGGCAAGCGTCGAGATGCATGCGCTGCAGACGTCAGGCAATTGCATTCGCAACGTCACAGCCGATCACTTCGCCGGTGCGGCTGCCGATGAAGTAGCGGATCCAAGGCCTTATGCCGAGATCCTCAGACAATGGTCGAGCGTGCATCCGGAGTTTTCGTTCCTGCCGCGCAAGTTCAAGATCGCCGTGACCGGCGCTGAGCGCGACCGCGCCGCGATCCAGGTCCACGACATCGGGCTGCACCTGAAGAAGGACGAGAACGGCCGCATCGGCTTTGCCGTCTATGTCGGCGGTGGTCAGGGCCGCACGCCGATGATCGCCAAGAAGATCCGCGACTTCCTGCCGGAAGAGGATTTGTTGTCCTACACCACGGCGATCATGCGCGTGTACAACCTGCATGGCCGTCGCGACAACAAGTACAAGGCGCGCATCAAGATCCTCGTGCACGAAACCGGTGCCGAGGAGCTGTCGCGTCAGGTCGAAGTCGAGTTCGCGGCGTTGAAGGACACCGAGCTGAAGCTGCCGGAAACCGACATTCAGGCAATCTCCACCTACTTCGCGCCGCCCGCCCTCGAAAACCGCGCCGAGGGCTGGGAAAGCCTTGCACGCTGGAAGAAAACCGATACGGACTTTGCCCGCTGGGTGCAGCAGAACGTGCAGCCGCACAAGCACCCGGACTACGGCATGGTGACGATCTCGCTGAAGCCGATCGGCGGCATTCCGGGTGACGCCAGCGACGCGCAGATGGATGCCGTTGCCGATATCGCCGAGGAATATGCCTTCGACGAAATCCGCGTCAGCCATGAGCAGAACCTCATCCTGCCGCATGTGGCACTGGCCGATCTTGAACCGGTCTACCGTGCGCTCGTTGCCGCCGGTCTCGCCACCGCCAATGCCGGCCTGATCACGGACATCATCGCCTGTCCCGGGCTGGACTATTGCGCGCTCGCCAATGCGCGCTCCATTCCGGTGGCCCAGGAGATTTCGACCCGCTTCGGTTCGCCCGAGCGCCAGGCCGAGATCGGCGAGCTGAAGATCAAGATCTCCGGCTGCATCAACGCCTGCGGTCATCACCATGTCGGCCATATCGGCCTGCTCGGCGTCGAGAAGAAGGGTGCGGAACTTTATCAGATCACGCTCGGCGGCTCCGGCGACGAGAACACGTCCATCGGCGAGATCATCGGCCGCGGCTTTGAGCCGGAGAAGGTGACCGACGCGGTGGAGACGATCGTCGACACCTATCTGGGACTGCGCCGCGACAGGCAAGAGACCTTCCTCGAAGCCTATCGCCGCGTCGGCCCGCAACCCTTCAAGGACGCGCTCTACGGCAGTGCGCAGGAAGCTGCCTGAGGCGCAAGGAACGAACATGACGAAAATCTGGAAGGAAACCGGCTTCGTGGGCGATGATCCCTGGGTCATCGAGACGGAGGAAACCAAGGCAGGCTCGAACGAGAAGGCGATTATCGGCCTCGACGCGTTCCTCGCCAGGGTGGAGACGAGCGACGAAACCGGCCTCGGCGTGGTGATCGCGCCGGCGGACGACGTGACGAAGCTGGCGCCCCATCTCGATCGCGTTGCGCTGGTGGCGGTGGCGTTCCCGGCCTTCAACGACGGCCGCGCCTTCAGCCATGCGTCGCTGCTGCGTTCGCGGCTCGGCTTCGGCGGTGAGGTGAGAGCGGTTGGCGACGTGTTGATCGACCAGATTCCGCTGATGCTGCGCTGTGGTGTCGACAGCTTTGCGGTCAGCAATGCGACGGCTCTTAAGCGCCTAGCAGAGGGACGCCTGCCGGGCATCGCCGTGCACTACCAGCCGACGGCAAAGCCTTCCGCCGACGCGAAATCCTATAGCTGGCGGCGGGTTTCTTAAGTCTCGATCAGCCGCGACAGTGTGAAGCACGCGGAAATCCCCGAAAGCGTCTATATTTGGAAGGGATTTCCTTCCCATTGCGCGTGGCTTGGAATATCCGATCATTGTTGATAAACAGGGTCATCATTACAGGACTTTAGCCAGATGAATGCTCCGGCAAAAACGGAAGATTTCGCGATCCAGGCACCGGCAGGCGTTTACGTCGAGACGGTGACGAGCGTTGAGCACTATACGGATCGGCTCTTCCGCTTCCGCATGACCCGCCCTGCCGAATTCCGCTTCCGCTCGGGCGAATTCGCGATGATCGGCCTGATGGTCGGCGACAAGCCGGTCTATCGCGCCTATTCGATCGCCAGCCCTGCCTGGGACGAAGAGCTGGAGTTCTTCTCGATCAAGGTGCCGGATGGCCCGCTGACCTCGCATCTGCAGGGGATCAAGCCCGGCGATAAGGTGCTGATGCGCAAGAAGCCGACCGGCACGCTGGTGCTCGATGCGCTGGTTCCCGGCCGAAGGCTCTACATGTTCTCGACCGGCACCGGCATTGCGCCTTTCGCAAGCCTGATCCGTGATCCGGAAACCTATGAGAAATTCGAGGAAGTGATCCTCACCCATACCTGCCGCGACGTAGCCGAGCTGAAATACGGCTTCGACCTCGTGGAGGAGATCCGCAATCACGAGTTCCTGAACGAGATCGTCGGCGACAAGCTGCGCCACTATGCGACAGTCACGCGCGAGGACTATCCGTTCAAGGGTCGCGTCACCGACCTGATGGTCAACGGCAAGTTCTTCTCCGATCTCGGCCTGCCGCCGCTTGATCCGGCGATCGATCGCGGCATGATTTGCGGCTCGACGGCGATGCTGAAGGACACCAAGGAAATCCTCGAAGCTGCGGGCTTGACCGAAGGCGCCAACAACAAGCCGGCCGAATTCGTGATCGAGCGGGCCTTCGTCGGCTGATCCTTTTTTGTGCAGTCTTATCGTTTGAAGGGCGCGCCTTGGGTGCGCCCTTCGTCGTTTGTGGCGATGCGTGGTGGAGCTATGCATTTGCGGCAGCTCGGCCCTGTCCATTCTGCGTATCGCGCAGCTTCGCCAAGGGCTATCGTGCCTCCGTAAAACTTCATAACGTGTGCGTGCAGCCATGCAGATTTAGCGCACCAAAAACCAAGCCCGCGCCGTCCTGATGTGAGCCCCGCGGGCTCTGCAGGGAGTGCCCGATGAGCGGCGATATTCGAACAAGCCTTGAGACCAGGATTCGCTGCAAGCCACTGCGCGATCGCATCGTCACGCCGGAAGCGGCGGCCGCACTCATCAAGGATGGCATGACGATCGGCATGAGCGGCTTCACCAAGGCGGGCGATGCCAAGGCGGTTCCGCTCGCGATGGCCGAACGTGCGGCGCGCGAGGAGTTTCGCATCACGCTTATGACCGGCGCTTCGCTCGGTCACGACATCGACAGGACGCTGACGGAAGCCGGTGTCCTTGCCCGGCGCCTGCCGTTTCAGTCCGATCCCGTTCTCAGGGCCGCGATCAACCGTGGCGAGGTGATGTTCATCGACCAGCATCTCTCGGAAACCGTCGAGCAGTTGCGCTCCGGACAGATCAGCCCGATCGACTATGCGGTGGTTGAGGCGGTGGCGATTACCGAGGATGGCGGCATCGTGCCGTCGACATCGGTCGGCAACTCCGCAAGCTTCGCGATCCTGGCGAAGAAGGTAATCGTCGAGCTCAATCTCAGCCATAGCCCCGAGCTCGAAGGCCTGCACGATATCTACATTCCAGCGAAGCGCCCGAGCCGCACGCCGATCCCTGTCGTTGCCTGCGACAGCCGCGCAGGTTCGCCCTATATCCCGGTCGATCCCGAAAAGATCGTCGCCATCGTTGTCACCGAGAAAGAGGACAGCGCTGCGCGCATCTCGCCGCCGGATGCCGAGACCACGGCGATTGCCGGCCACCTGATCGGCTTCCTGCAGGAAGAGGTGCGCAGAGGCCGCCTCGACATGACGCTCAATCCGCTGCAGGCCGGCATCGGCGTCATTGCCAATTCAGTGCTGAGCGGTCTCGTCGACAGTCCGTTCCATGATCTGCGCATGTACAGCGAGGTGCTTCAGGACAGCACTTTCGAGCTCTTCGAGGCAGGCAAGCTGAGCTTCGCTTCGGCATCGTCGATGACGCTGAGCAGCGCCTGGGCCGATCGGGTGTTCCGCAACATCGGCGCCTACAAGGACAAACTGGTCCTCAGGCCGCAGGAGGTGAGCAACCATCCGGAGATCATTCGCCGCCTGGGTGTTATCGGCATCAACACGGCGCTCGAATTCGATATCTATGGCAACGTCAATTCCACCCATGTCGGCGGCACCGACATGATGAACGGCATTGGCGGCTCTGGCGATTTCGCCCGCAACGCCTTCTTGTCCATCTTCGTCGCCAAGTCGGTTGCGAAGGGCGGCGCCATCTCGTCCGTCGTGCCGATGGTGTCCCATGTCGACCACACGGAGCACGACGTCGATATTCTTGTGACCGAGCATGGACTTGCCGATCTGCGCGGGCTGGCGCCACGGGAGCGCGCGCCCGCGGTCATCAGCAACTGTTGCCACCCGGCCTACCGCGAATTGCTCTCCGACTACTTCGAACGTGCGGTCGCGACCAGGGGTGGCCAGACGCCTCATATCCTTGAAGAGGCATTCGATTGGCATGTACGACGCCTGAAGACCGGAAGCATGATGCCAACTGCGTGATTTGACGGATTTGATGCGAAGAAATCATTGTGAAAGCAAGTGTTTGCGATGATTTCTTCGAGTTCATTCCAGCATCTTCAGGCGTCTGAGAGATAGTTCATCAACTCCGTCATGGCTGCAGACGCACCTGGAGCGTCAGCCCTCTCGACCGCATCGATCACGGTGACATGGCGGCGGACGGATCCCACCATCTTCTCGGGAGAGGATGACGCAAACCAGATCCGGCGCGCATGCGTCTGCAAAGGCGCCAGCGCCGCGGTCAGGAAGCGGTTGGGACAGGCCTCCTCCATCAGTTCGTCAAAGACCTTGTCGGCCACGAGGAACCCCTCCATGTCGCCTGCATCGAGGCGGGAGGCCATTTCCGCGCCGCAGGCTTTCATCGCACTTCTGTCATCGGCGCTCGCGTGGGTCGCTACCAGAGCGGCCGCAAGCGGCTCCAGCTTCTGCCTGGCCTGCATGACATGGACCTGGTCGTCGGGGCGGATCGTGGTGATCTGCAGGCCGACGCGTGGTCGCACATCCATCAGGCCCTGCCAGGCAAGCTTCTGGATCGCCTCGCGAACCGGCGTTCGGCCAAGCCCCGCGAGCTCGATCAGTTGCCTCTCGGTGACCAGCGCGCCGGGCTCGAGCTTCAGTGTAACGATGAGGCGTTCGAGCGCGAGGTAGGCGAGGTGAGCATGGGATTGCAGTGGCATGCCGTTCCTTTGCTTCTGATATATCAGGAGCTTGCACAATTTTTCAGAAGGAGGCAAGCAAGGCGATCGTCGCATCTCTGTATCGCCTCTCAAGCTGATGCGAGCCTTGAGAAATATAATTTAGAGAGCGCTCAAAAATCACAAATTTCAAAGGCATGAATAAAGGAAGCTCATAGGCCGTTTCCAAGGGGATTGATGTTGACGAATGGTAAGGGGCTTGTCAGTCTTCCCCTTGGCAACAACCGTCTGACATCGGCGTTGAGGGGCGCAAGATGCAAGTGGGCGCGTTTCTGGTCTGGTCGCTGATGGTGCTCGCAGGGCTGCTGGCCGTACCGGCGGTCAGCCACACCAATGCATTGACGACATTCTCGCTGATGGCGTCGTCCGCTGCCTTCGTCGGCATGGCGATCGCCCAGTTCATGGCGACCCGCCCGCCTATCGTCGAAGCCTTGTTCGGTGGGCTCGATCGCGTCTACCACTTCCACCGGAGGATCGGCATCTCGGTGCTGTGCCTTATCCTCATCCATTATTTCCTGAAACCGGACTTCAAGGGCCTGGCACTGACGAGCGGTTTGAACCAGCTGGCTGCTTCTGCCGGAAAATACGCGTTCTATGGTTTCGTCATCCTACTTGTTCTTAGCATTGTCAAAATCATCCCGAGGACGAAGATCGAGATTCCCTACCATCTCTGGCGCTACACGCACCGTCTGATCGGCCTGCTCTTCGTTCTCGTCGCCTTCCATCAGATGTTCATCAAACGTCCCTATGACGGCACGGCACTTCTGGCGGTTTATCTCAATGCCTTCGCCGCGCTCGGCATCCTGAGCTATGCCTACACCCAGCTTCTGCCGTGGCTCAGAACCCGCGGCTACGAAGTTTTCGAGGTGGCGAAGCATGACGGAGCGACGATGATCACGGCGCGACCGGTCGGACGGCCCATGCGAGCGAAGCCGGGCCAGTTCGGATTCCTGCGTGTCATGAAGCCGGGCCTGCGCGAGCCGCATCCGTTTACGATCGCGGGCATCGAGGCTGACGGTATCGTCCGCTTCGCGATCAAGCCGCTCGGCGACTACACGCAGGCGCTGCGCGATGGTGTCGCGGTCGGTGATCGGCTGAAGCTCGAAGGCGGCTATGGTCGCTTCAACCATCGCCGCGGCGGCAAGAAGCAGATCTGGCTCGCCGGCGGCATCGGCGTCACGCCGTTTCTGGCAATGGCCCGGCACTTGAAGGGCGATGAAGGCCAGGAGATTCACATGGTCTACTGCGTGCGCGACAGGCGCGAAGCGATTGGCCTGGAGACCTTCGAGGGGCAGGCGCAGAAGCTCGGAAACTTCAGTTTTGTCCTGCACGATTCTTCCGTGGACGGGCGCTTGGACGCTGCCAAGCTGGCGACCGGAAGCGCGATCGATCCGGCGGAGGCCGATCTCTGGTTCTGCGGCCCGGCGCCGCTGAGGGAGGCAATCGTCAAAGGCTTGAAAGATCTTGGCAAGAGGCCGCGACGGGTCGAATTCGAGCAATTTCAGTTTCGATAGACAGCAGATTTCAGTAGCGATTCTATTGTTTTAGGGAGAGGTTTTCATGCGCGGTCTGCAGGCAAAAGGAGAGAGTGCTTCGCCAAGAGCCGGCCGCGGCCGGGGACCACTGGCATTCTCGTTGGCGGCTTTGGCCGCCGCCGTCTTGCTCTGTCCCGCCCTTGCCGAAGCGCGCGACGCCTTCGCCGACGACGCGTTTTCGACCTACAAGGCCAATGTCGACAATGGCAAATACGTGTTCAATGCCGCGGGATGCGGCGCCTGCCACGGATCCGGCGACAATACCGAATTGCTTTCCGGCGGCATGGAGATGAACACGGCGATCGGCACATTCTACGCGCCGAACATTTCGCCCCACGCCAACGGCATCGGCGGCTGGACCAACGCCCAGTTCTTGAACGCTGTGCTGGTCGGTCTCGACCGGGAGGGCAACAATCTCTATCCGGTCATGCCCTATACATCCTATGGCGGGATGAAGCCGGAGGATGCGCTCGATATCAAGGCCTATATCGAGACACTGCCGCAGTCTGACGCCGCCTCGAAGGAACACGAGATCGCTTTCCCCTTCAGTCGTCAGACGACGATCACGCTGTGGAAGCGCAGTCACTTCACGGTGCCGGACTATCAGCCGCGGGAGGAGACGCAAGCCGAGCGCGGCCGCTATCTTGTCGAGAACGTCGGCGGCTGCGGTGATTGTCACACCCCGCGCACCACCACCTACGGGCTCGATCTGGAGCGCGCCTACCAGGGTGAAAAGGATCTGACGGGTGCGGTCGCCCCGGACATCAGCAAGGCGAAGATGGCGGGGCTTGCTTCGCCCGATGTGTTCACCAGAGGCCTGATCGACGAAGGCAAGAAACTCTCGGGCGCGCCGGTCAGCGATCCCGTGATGCGGCGCATCGCCAAGGGCCTGAGCGTTCTGACGGAGGAAGACCGCCGGGCGATTTACGCCTTCCTCTCCGACCGCGAGGTGAAGGCGCCGGCGCCGGTGGCGCAATCTGTAACTGCCGTCTGCAAAGAAAACACGGCGGCGGAAGCGCTCGGTGGCGACAATGCGGCACTGGCACAGCAGGCGGACGCCTTCATCGGCAAATACTGCCGCAACTGCCACGGACCGGGCGAAAGCTCGCAGGGGAGCTACCCCGCCGGCGACCTCGCTTCGATCGGCGCGGATGCCAATTTCGTGGCGCCGGGCGACGCATCGAAGTCACGCCTCTATACGACCGTCGTTAGCGGCCGCATGCCGCTCGGCAAGCGGCCCTCGGCCGAAGAGATCAATGTGCTGGAGGACTGGCTCAATTCTCTGAGTGAGAAGAGCTTGCCGCAAACGGCTGCGGCCAAGCCCGACCGTTCACGTCCGATACTATCCTATGACCAGTTCGTCGAGGCGGCGCTGAAGGACATCGACAAGGTCAACGAACTCGACCGTCCCTTCATGCGCTACTTCTCCTACCGCGACCAGTATAATGGCATGATGGGTTGCGAGGACGACCAAACCTTCATGAAGCGCATGGATGTGCTCGCCGGCGGCTTCAAGAAGCTGCTGAATTCGCTCTCCTATGGGCCGAAATTGGTTCTGCCGACCGAAGTCGATGGCACCAACGGATTGCTGGTGCGTGTCGATCTGCGCGAGCTGCAATGGGAAACCGCGGACTACGACTTCCTGATCAAGCGCTATTTCTACGGTGTCGACCCTGAGAGCGATGCTTCGCTGGCCGCACTTTCCAAGGAGACGGCGACGCAATTGCCGATCATGAGGATCGACTGGTTCATGAGCAATGGCGCCCGGCCGGAGATCTACAATCGGCTGATGCGGCTACCGACCGAGATCAGCGAACTCGAAAAGCGCTTCAAGATCGATGTGGCCGACAACATTCGCCGGCGCAACGTCCTGCGCGCCGGTTTCGCCGACGGCTCATCCGGAGTGTCGGACCACAATCGCATGCTGGAACGGCACGACATGCCGTTCGGCGGCTACTACTGGAAGTCCTATGACTTCGGCGGCGACCTGGGCAAGCAGGTATTGAAGCGTTTCCCGCACGGGCCGAAGGAACTCGCTCCGCTCGACGCAGGTTTGGTGCCGTTCGAGCATGATGGCGGCGAGATGATCTTCTCGCTCCCGAACGGACTGCAGGGCTATTACCTTTCGAATGCGGCGGGCAAGCAACTCGATGTCGGACCGACGACGATCGTATCGTTCCGCAAGCGGCCCATCGGCAAGGGCGTCGAGATCATCAATGCGCGATCCTGCGTCGATTGCCACGCCGACGGCATTCTGTCGAAGCGCGATCAGTTGCGTGAACATATCGAGACATCGACGCTGTTCAGCAAGGGCCAGCAGGACGTGCTGCTCGCCATGTATGTGAAGCAGGAGGAATTGGACGAGGCGTATCGCAAGGACCGCGAGCGTTTCGTCAATGCGCTGAAGGCGCTGGGTGTTACCGAGCCGACGCCGGATGGCGGTCTCCAGAGCAAGCACGCGCCGGGCGATGCAGAGATCATCACCTATTTCGCGGACAAATACGAAGACGAGCTCGACTTTGACGGTTTGGCGGCCGAGTTCGACATGACGCCGAAGCAATTCTCCGATGCGATCAAGCGCGTGACGAATACGGATGTTCTGCGCCTGGGGCTCGATTGGGTGACGACGCTTGAAGCCGGCGGAACGATCCCGCGCAATGAGGTCGAACAGCAATATGCCTTGCTACTGGAGCCGTTGCTGCAGCGTCGCCCCCTGGATACGGCAGCGATCGTCGTTGCCGGTTCCGAGCAAGCGGTGGACGCCAAGCCGCAGTCGATCGTGGCGGCCGTGCCTGCCTATCGCAAGGAGGATGCGGCGGCTGGCAACAAGCTCGCGCTCGCGCTCAACGTGAAGTCGACGACGGCGAAAGTCGGCGATCAGCTTTCTTTCGAGCTTAGCGCCAACCAAGCCTGCGAGCTGCAGATCCTCTATGTCGAGGAGAATGGCAATGTCGAGGTCATCCCGGATGTGATGATCGGCAACATCACCCTGCAGCCGGGCGAACGGCGCCTTATCCCGCAGCCGGGGACGGGCACGCTTACCTTCGATACGCCAGCACCATCCGAGTCGATGTTGGCTTTCTGCCGTGTCGGCGGACTTGGCGATCAGAGGCTCACCGTGGAGAAGGCGCGCGACTACGTGGCGAAGTCGAGGTTGCCACCGACAAGGGGGCTGGCAATCAACCTGGCCAAACAGGCCCAGGGCGATGCTGGGGCCAGCAGCGTTCAGATGGTGACCTTCGAGATCAAGAACTGACGAGCGAACAATGGCAAAGGTGATCCGGTCTCTTATTCTCGCGTCGGCAATGGTGCTGCCAGTCGCCTTGCCCGCGATGGCCTGCGATGGTCTTCGCCAGGCGTCCGAAGCGCTGAACCGCGGCGACGAGGCGGCCGCGCGTGCTGCCGCTGCTCCGGAGAGTGTGGCGGGATGTTCGTCAACGGAGATCGCGCTGACGCGTCGCGTCGTGGCGCTGGTGACCTTCAACCGTGTCGCGGCTGCCGTGGGGCAGGGCGCCAAGCTCGAAAGCTTCGAAGGCGACCTGACGACAGCGAGCAGAGACGCCGGCGGCCCGTGGCAGATCCTTGATGCGCTCGGCGACATTAGCCGGGAGCACCGCGACTATGAGGCGGCGGCGACCTATTATCAGCAGGCGCTGGAAGATTCGGCGAACGAGGAACTGACGCCCGATTGGATGGCGCCGGACAAGGACTACATCCTGCGGCTGGACAGGTTGGGCTCGGAAATGCGGCTTGCGGCAACCAAGCCCGTCAAGCTCGCCGCGCGCGGCGCCTGCAAGTTCTCCTATCGCGGCGTCTCGATCAAGAAGAAGGCCACCCCGGTGCGCTACGTCTTCGGCACCGCCGAGTTCACGCCGGAGGGGCTGCAGTCGGCAAAGGATCTTTTCGAATGCCTGAAGTCGGCGAAACCGCCGGCAATCACGCTGATTGGTCATACCGATCCGGTTGGCACGACCGAGGCGAACAAGGCATTGTCGATCGCCCGCGCCGAGGCCTTGGCGCATTACCTTGTGGATGCCGGATATCCGGGTACCTGGATAGCCGTCGGCAAGGGCGAGGAAGAGCCGTTCAAGCCGGATGACCCGAGCGCCTACGACGAGGCGATGCTGCACCAACTCGACCGGCGGGTGGAAGTGGACGTGGGGAACTAGTTGTGTTGCACAGAATCCTGCTTTCGACGGTCCTGTTCGTCCTGCCCGTGCCCCCCGTCCTCGCGGCCACGTCGGCGCTGGTCGTCGGGGTGGATGCCTATCCGCATGAAGTGAGCCTCGACGGCGCAGTGAAGGACGCACGCGATGTCACGCAGGCGCTAAAGGCGGCCAATGTCGACACGATACGGCAGTTCATCAATGAGCAGGCGACGAAGGACGCCATCCGCTCCGCCTGGACCGAACTGGTCGCCGGCGCAGCCCGCGGCGATACGATCGTCTTCACCTATGCCGGGCACGGCGCGCAGATGCCGGAACTGATTGCGGGCAGCGAAGAAGACGGTCTGGACGAGTTCCTGGAACTACCCGGCTTCGACAGGAGCCGCGCGGAAGAAACCAGCAAGGAGATCATTGTCGACAACGAGCTGAACGCCTGGTTCGCGGAAGCGGAGGCCAAAGGTATTCAGGTTCTGTTCCTTTCCGACAGTTGCTTTTCCGGCGGCATGAACCGTTCCATTTCCGGTAAAACGCGGCTTGCACCGATCGTGCGTGCGAAGGTGCCGCC
Organism: Ensifer sp. EB106-03-01-XG145; assembly: GCF_058792075.1. Lineage (NCBI taxonomy): Bacteria > Pseudomonadati > Pseudomonadota > Alphaproteobacteria > Hyphomicrobiales > Rhizobiaceae > Ensifer > Ensifer sp. EB106-03-01-XG145. The sequence continues at coordinate 1,569,702 of NZ_JBYTEC010000001.1, forward strand.
GCCGTCCGAAGAGGCGCTCAGGGGCGCGAAGGTGAAGGAAGCGGATCTGTCTCGCGTGACGATCCTGGCCGCGTCGCTCGAAAGCCAGCCGACGCCGGAAGTGGTGATCGGCGGCGAGCCGCGCGGGGCCCTGAGCTGGAGCTTTGCCCGCGCCATAGAGGGGGCTGCGGATCGCGACAGCGATGGCCGGATCTCGCGCATCGAGCTCGAGGACTATGTCTTCTCCAACGTCAAGCTTCAGTCGGAAGCGCTGCAGGTGCCGAACTTCACGCCGCAAGTGCCGCGCTCCGACAAGGAGATTGTCCTGTCCCTGCCGCGAAGCGCGACCATCGGCGCGGGCGCGACAGGCGACGCCGGAGCGAAATTGAAGTCGCCGCGTGAAATGGGCTGGACGGGGAAACTGGCACTCAGCGTGACCGGTACGGCGCCGCCGCTCAACAATCTCGGCGACAATGGTGTGCCCTATCGCTGGGATGCTGCCACCGGGGTGTTCTACACGCCGAACGGCGATGTCGCCGGCGAACACATCGCGCCGGACATGCTCCAGGGCGCCGTCGACAAGTTTATCCTGGTCGATTTCCTGAAGGTCCTGGCGACGCAGAGTCCCGGCAGCGTTTCGCTCACGCCGTTGAAAGACATCTACGCGGCAGGCGACAGGCTGAATTTCAAGGCGGCGCAGGGCGACTACGCCAACATGCTGGTTTTCAATCTGGCGAATACCGGCGAAGCACAGCTTCTCGATGCGCAGATTGCCGGTACCGGCAGCCACGCGTTTCAGCTTCAGGGCCTGGAGGTGGTGAAACCCTTCGGCGCCGATCACCTGGTCGCCATCTCGACGAATGCGCCGATCGACGCCATTGCGGCGGCCTTCTCCAACTCGAAGCTCGATGCCGCAGCGCTTCTGCGCCTCCTTGAAACACGGTTGGAAGGCAGCGAAAGCACCATCGCCATCCAACCGCTTTACACGAGGGACCGGGGCCAATGAGCGCGCGTGGCAAGTCGTGGTGTACCGCGGCGCTTTCTGTGGTGGCATGGCTCGCCTTGCTTGCGGCTCCGGCCGTGGCCGGCGACCGGGCCTTGCTCATCGGTGTCGGCAGCTACCCGAGCCTGTCGCCAAAATTCGCACTCAAAGGTCCGAAGAACGATCTCGTGGCAATGCAGGGCCTGCTGACGGGAAAACTTGGTTTCGACCCGTCCTCGATCCGCATTTTGAAGGAGGAGCAGGCGACGCGATCAGGGATACTCTCGGCCATGAACACGTGGCTGGTCGAAGCAACCGGACCCGGCGATCGCGTCTACATCTACTTTTCCGGTCACGGCCTTCAGGTGACGGATGCAGATGGCGACGAGCAGGATGGACTGGACGAGGCGCTGGCGCCCGTCGATATCGTCTCCGGTGAAACGGACTGGCAAGGCGCGATCCTCGACGATGAGATCGACCGGATCCTGGAACGGCTGCAGGGGCGGGCGGTGACGATGGTGATTGATGCCTGCCATTCAGGCACGATCTCTCGTTCGCTTTCCGACGACGTCTCGTCGGGCATCGAGGGCGCTCGTTTCCTGCCCCGCCCGCATGCCAAGCCGGTTGAGCAGGCATTGACCCGCGGCCTCAGGATCGATCTTGCCGTCGTCGATAAGCCGAAGCTGGTGGAATCGGGCGTGACCGCCTGGAGCGCGGCCGCTCCATACCAGGTGGCCTGGGACGATGTGCGGCTTCCCGTCGAAGATCGGCACGGCGTGTTCACCGCGGCTTTCGTCGCTGGCCAGACCGGCAATGCGGCGGACGCCAACGGCAACGGTTTGACGAGCAATGCCGAACTGCTCGAATTCGTAAAGGTGCAGTCGACCGCTTACTGCTCCTCGCAGGAAAAATGCGGCAATCTCGACCCGCAATTGGAAAGCAAGGCGCAGACGCTTGGCGAGAGTGCAATCGCACCCGAAAAGCTCGGTGCGGGTGGCAACGGGCAGGGGACTTACCAGCAATCCAGCGCTCCAAGTGGGACGCCGACGACCTATCAGGACTCCGATGCGGTCAACGCGATCGGTGACATCATTGGCAAGACCGAGACCGGCGAAGTGAAACTCGTCATAGACCGACCCACGACCATGAAGGCCGGCGACGTTTTCAAGCTGACAGTCACCAGCCGGACCGGCGGCGACCTGCTGCTCTTCGACGTGAACAGCCAGGGCAAGGCCACGCAGGTCTTCCCGAACGAGTTCGCGCAGAAGATCACGCCGCTTGCGCCGGACGTACCGCTGACATTTCCGGACGACTATTATGGCTTCGATTTCGAAGCGTCGGGTGAGGGCGAGAGTGCCTTCGTTGCACTCGTGGTCAGCGATGCCATCGATCTGGCTGACGTCGCTCCGAAAGCGCGCGGGTTGAAGATCGAGCTGGACGCGCGGGAAACCTTAAGCGAAGTCGTTGCACGATTGCAGAAGACCTGGACTGGCGACCTCGACCGCCGCGGTATTCACTGGTCCGTCGGCACTTTGCGCTATCGCGTTGAATAGGACCGAGCCAAGCAATACGAATTGAAAAAGCCCGCCTCGACGAGACGGGCTTCCTTATGAAGGCGTCTGCCGATCCTAGTGCAGGATCTGGCTGAGGAAGAGCTTGGTGCGCTCGTGCTGCGGATTGTCGAAGAACTCGGCCGGCGAGTTCTGCTCGACGATCTGGCCCTGGTCCATGAAAATCACGCGGTTGGCGACCTGGCGGGCAAAGCCCATTTCGTGGGTCACGCAGAGCATGGTCATGCCTTCCTCGGCGAGGCCGACCATCGTGTCGAGCACTTCCTTGATCATTTCCGGGTCGAGCGCCGAAGTCGGCTCGTCGAACAGCATTATCTTCGGATTCATGCACAGCGAGCGGGCGATCGCCACGCGCTGCTGCTGACCGCCGGAGAGCTGGCCCGGATATTTGTTCGCCTGTTCGGGAATCTTGACGCGCTTCAGGAAGTGCATCGCGATTTCTTCCGCCTGCTTCTTCGGCATCTTGCGCACCCAGATCGGCGCAAGCGTGCAGTTTTCGAGGATCGTCAGGTGCGGGAAGAGGTTGAAGTGCTGGAACACCATGCCGACTTCGCGGCGCACTTCGTCGATCTTCTTGAGGTCGTTGGTCAGCTCGATGCCGTCAACGACGATCTTGCCCTTCTGGTGCTCTTCGAGGCGATTGATGCAGCGGATCATCGTCGACTTGCCGGAGCCCGACGGGCCGGCAATGACGATGCGCTCGCCTTTCATAACCTTCAGGTTGATGTCACGAAGGACGTGGAAGTCCCCGTACCACTTGTTCATTCCAGTGATTTCGACTGCGACATCCGTTGCGGAAACAGTCATTTTGGAAGCAGTGGCTGCGTTTGCCATGCGATCCTCCCCTCATTTTATCGTTTATGGGCCGTGTCGAGAACGCGTTCCATGAAGCCTGAATAGCGCGACATACTGAAGCAGAAAAGCCAGAATATGAAGCCAGCGAAAATAAGGCCCGAGATCGGCGTGACCGAAGAGGCCCAGTTGGCGTCGGTGAAGTTGAAGCGAACGATGCCGAGCAGGTCGAACATGCCGATGATCGACACCAGCGACGTATCCTTGAAGAGACCGATGAAGGTGTTGACGATGCCCGGAATGACGAGCTTCAGCGCCTGCGGCAGCACGATGAGGTTCATCTTCTGCCAGAAGCTGAGGCCGAGCGAATCCGCTCCTTCATACTGCCCCTTCGGAATGGCCTGCAGACCGCCGCGCACCACTTCGGCCATGTAGGCCGAGGCAAAGAACGACACGCCGATCAGTGCGCGCAGGAACTTGTCGAAGGTGACGCCCTGCGGCAGGAACAGGGGCAGCATGACGCTCGCCATGAACAGGACGGTGATCAGCGGAATGCCGCGCACCAGCTCGATGAAAGCGGTGCAGAGCATCTTGATCACGGGCATGTGTGATCGCCGGCCAAGTGCTAGCAGGATGCCGAGCGGCAATGACACGGCGATGCCGACGAAAGAGAGAATGAGCGTCACCATCAGGCCGCCCCAGAGCGGCGTCTCGACGAAAGTCAGCCCAAACCAGCCGCCCGGAAGCAGGATCAAGGAGATGAGCGGCAGAACGGCGAAAAGCAGGATGGCGTTGATGCCCTTGTAGGGGACCTTCGGTATCGCCATCGGCACGAGGAAAAGGATGAAGAGGATGCCGACCAGCGTCGGTCTCCAGCGTTCATCGAGCGGATAGCGGCCGTAGACGAACTGGTCGAGCTTCGCGTTGACGAAGGCCCAGCACGCGCCGCTCCAGCCTTCCGGCTGGCTACCGCCCTGTGCAACCGTGGCGCAGACGCCACGGCCTCCACCGGTCCAGGCGGCGTCAAGGAACAGCCATTGGATTGCCGGCGGCAGGAACCACGCGAGCGCAAGTGCGCCGATGATGGTAAGCACCGTATCCTTCGGCGTGGCGAAAAGGTTCTCGCGCAGCCAGTGGACGACGCCGCCTTCTGCGATCGGCGGTGCGGAAGCCTCGATCATCGAGGCGCGGACGAAATTTGCCTGGGGTGTGGTCATGGTCTTATCTCTCCACCAGGGCCATTCGGGCATTGAACCAGTTCATGAATAGCGACGTCGCGAGGCTCAGCGACAGGTAGACGACGATCCAGATCGTAACGATCTCGATCGACTGCCCCGTCTGGTTGAGGATCGTGCCGCCGACGGCCACGAGATCGGCGTAGCCGATGGCGACGGCGAGCGAGGAGTTCTTGGTCAGGTTCAGATACTGGCTGGTGAGCGGCGGAATGATGATCCTCAGCGCCTGGGGAACAACCACGAGGCGCGTCGTCAGACCCGGGCGAATGCCGAGCGCGTGCGCGGCCTCCGTCTGCCCCTTGGAAACACCGCGAATACCGGCGCGCACGATCTCGGCGATGAAGGCCGCGGTATAGAACGAGAGCGCCAGGAACAGCGACAAGAATTCCGGCCCGATGACCGAGCCGCCGGTGAGGTTGAACTTGCCGGCAACGGGAACGTCGAAGGTGATCGGCGATCCCGTGGCGAGGAACGTCAAGAGTGGCAAGCCGATGATCAGGCCGAGAGCCGTCCAAAGAACCGGGAAGCGCTGTCCGGTGGCTTCCTGCTTCTTGCGCGCATACCGCGCCACGAAGAAGCTGGCGACGATCGCGATGAAGAAGGCAAGAACCGTGTACATCGAGCCGTCTTCAAAGATCGGTTTGGGAAAGGCGAGACCGCGGTTGTTGAGGAACATGTTGAGCGGCAGTGCCGCAGATTCACGTGGCTGCGGCAGGATCGCCAGAACGCCGCTGTACCAGAAGAAGATGACGAGCAGCGGCGGGATGTTGCGGAAGATCTCGACATAGGCGAGCGACAGCTTGGCAATTAGCCAGTTGTGCGACAGCCGTCCGATGCCGACCGCAAAGCCGATGATGGTGGCGGTGAAAATACCGCAGACAGCGACCAGCAGCGTGTTGAGCAGACCAACGACAAGCGCGCGCTGATAGGTCGAATCGCTGGTAAAGGCGATCAGCGACTGTCCGACGTCGAAACCGGCGCGCCCATTCAGGAAGCCGTAACCGGAAGCAATATTCGCTCGTTTGAGGTTCTCGATCGTATTGTCGGCGATCCAATAGACGAAGGCCGCGAGAACGACGAGGGTGAGTACCTGATAGAAGATCCCGCGCACTTGCGGGTCGTAGATGATCGACCCCGACGGTTTGCTTTTTTCAGGCGTAGTTGTGACGCCAATCGCCATGCAATGCCTCTTTCCCCTTTGTCACCCTTTGGGTGTTTTTATCGTTGGATGGGGAAGCGGTGACCCGCTTCCCCAGTCTTGGATAATCGCTTAGCGGACCGGCGGGGCGTACTGGATGCCGCCCTTGTTCCACAGGGCGTTGAGGCCGCGCTCGATCTTGAGCGGGCTGCCAGCGCCGATGTTACGGTCAAAGACTTCGCCGTAGTTGCCGACGGCCTTGATGATGTTCACGGCCCATTCGTTGGTCAGGCCAAGGTCGGTGCCGATCTTGCTGTCAGCTTCGACGCCGAGGAAGCGCTGAACGTCCGGGTTGGCGGACTTCTTCATTTCTTCGACGTTGGCCTGGGTGATGCCGAAATCTTCGGCCTGGATCAGCGCATAGTGAACCCAGCTGACGATATCGAACCACTGGTCGTCACCCTGGCGCACGGCCGGGCCGAGGGGTTCCTTCGAGATGATTTCCGGCAGGATCATGTGATCGTCCGGCTTGGAAAGCGTCAGGCGCAGCGAATAAAGGCCCGACTGGTCGGTCGTGTAGACGTCGCAACGACCGGCGTCATAGGCGGCGTTCACTTCTTCGAGCTTTTCGAAGACGACCGGATTGTACTGCAGGTTGTTCGACTTGAAGTAGTCGGCAAGGTTGAGCTCGGTGGTGGTGCCCGTCTGCACGCAGACTGCTGCGCCCGAAAGCTCGAGGGCCGATTTGACGTTCAGGCTCTTGCGAACCATGAAGCCCTGGCCGTCATAGTAGTTGACCGGGCGGAAGTTGAAGCCGAGCGCGGTGTCGCGGTTGATCGTCCAGGTGGTGTTACGCGCAAGGACATCGACCTCGCCGGACTGCAGCGCCGGGAAGCGTTCCTTGGCCGAAGTGGGTGTGTACTTCACCTTGCTGGCATCCGCGAAGATCGCGGCGGCGATTGCCTTGCAGTAGTCGACGTCGAAACCGCTCCAGTTGCCCGAGGCATCCGGTGCCGCGAAGCCGGCGAGACCGGTGTTCACGCCGCACTGGACAAAGCCCTTGGCCTTCACGTCATCAAGGGTAGCGCCCGAAGCCGCCTGTGTGCCAATCCCCATGACAGCGGCGCCAACGAGAGCTGTCAGAATTCTTTTTGCCATTTTTAGAACCTTTTTCTGTTGTCGTTAGTTCCCGTCTGCACCAGCGCGTCTCCTGGCGCGTGCAGCCTCCGCCACCCTCCTGGCGCGAGTACAGGCTATCTCATGCTCAAATTCCATGAGGGTCAAGAGAGGCCGCCGATTTTCTGGTTTTGCATGTGAAAAACCCGAAACAAGCCAGAAAGTTAGGCAGTTTTTGGGGGCAATGGGCGGGCCCTGGGCGAAAAATCGCCAAATGCCGGCCGATGACGGCCAAAACGACGCTCCATGATTTTTGCCACTTGACCGCGGTTGTGGCTCATTCGAAGAGTTTCTCTTTCGAAATCAGAAGCGGAACATGCAATGGCAGACAGCGGCAATGTGAATGGCAAGGCGGGCATCAACACCCGTCTCGCTCATAGCGGCAACAATCCCTCCGACTATTTCGGCTTCGTCAACCCGCCCGTGGTACATGCGTCCACCGTGTTGTTTCCGAATGCGAAGGCGATGGAAACGCGCGCGCAGAAGTACACCTATGGAACGCGCGGAACGCCGACCACGGATGCGCTTTGCGACGCGATCAACGAACTTGAAGGTTCCGCCGGGACGATTCTTGTACCCTCGGGCCTGGCTGCCGTAACGGTGCCGTTCCTTACCTATCTCTCGGCGGGCGATCACGCGCTGATCGTCGATTCGGTCTATTTCCCGACGCGCCACTTCTGCGACACCATGCTGAAGCGTCTTGGCGTCACCGTCGAATACTACGATCCGATGATCGGTGCCGGAATCGAAAACCTGATCCGACCGAACACGCGCCTGGTGCATACCGAAGCGCCGGGTTCGAATACGTTCGAAATGCAGGACATTCGCGCCATCGCCGACGTTGCCCATCGCCACGGCTGCGTCGTCACCATGGACAACACCTGGGCGACGCCGGTTTACTTCAGGCCGCTCGATCACGGCGTCGATGTGTCGATCCATGCGTCCACCAAGTATCCGTCCGGTCATTCGGATGTTCTCCTGGGTACGGTGTCGGCGAACGCCGCCCACTGGCCGGCCTTGACCGAGGCGATGGTGACCCTCGGTGTCTGCGTTTCGCCCGACGACAGCTACCAGATCCTGCGTGGCCTGAGGACGATGGGCATTCGCCTCGAGCGGCACCAGGAGAGCGCACTTGCCCTGGCCCAGTGGCTGGAAGGGCGGGATGAGGTCGCGCGCGTCCTGCATCCGGCACTGCCGAGCTTCCCGGGACACGAACTCTGGAAACGCGATTTCACCGGCGCAAGCGGCATCTTCTCCTTCGTCCTAAAAGCGGAAAGCGCCGATCGGTTCAAGGCCAAGGCGCACGCCTTCCTCGACGCGCTGAAACTGTTCGGGCTCGGCTATTCCTGGGGCGGCTTCGAGAGCTTGGCACTCCATGTCAGCCTGTCGGACCGCAAGGTGGCGCTGGCGCCGACAGAAGGTCCGGTGATTCGCCTGCAGATCGGGCTTGAGGACGTGCCGGACATCCGTCGCGACATCGAAGCGGGATTGGCCGCGGCCAACGCCGTTTGAGGGCCTGAGGCGCCGCGTTCATTCGCGGCGCCTCGTCACCACCGACTATGGAATCTGCGTGTTGCCCAGTCGCCTGTCCGCAGTCAGCGCTGGGCGCCGTAGCCGTAGAGCCAATCAAGGTCGGCAGCGAGCGCATCCGGTCCCTTGAGTTTCAGGACGATGTCGCGGCCGAGGCGCAGCGGCCCACGGGCGTGGTAGGCAAAATGATTGAACGCCGCGCGGCGGCGGACCCGGGAGATGCGCGGTCGACGCCTCGCTTCGAATGCAGCCAGCGCCTTCGGGATATCGATGCCGGTGGCCAGGCAGTCGGAAAGCTCGAAGGCGTCCTCAATCGCCATGGCCGCGCCCTGCGCCGCAAAGGGCGTCATGGCATGGGCCGCGTCGCCGATCAGCACGGTCTTTCGCCCGTCTTGCCAGGCCCCGTCGTCGACTGTGCACAATGGCCAGTAGGTGGGGGCGGCAGCCTTTTCGAGCAGCGAGCGGATGCCCGCGTTCCAGCCGGAGAAAGCATTCAGGCAGTCCTGGCGGCGCTTATCCGAATCCTTGCCGACCCAGACGGCGTCGGTCTCCTTGCCCTCGATGATCGCGACAAGATTGAAACCGTCAACTTCCCGCAACGGGTAGGCGACGAGATGGGCGCGAGGGCCGAGGAACGCCGTGACCTGGTTCGGCTTGAGAAGGCCGGCGGCCGTGTCGCGGGCGAGCGTCATGCGCCAGGCGACGTTGCCTGAAAACCGTACACGACCGGCCCCGGGGACGCCGTTGCGCAACCGCGACCAGATGCCGTCGGCGCCGACGATGATGTCCGGGCGGCGCCCCGTCAGTGTTATGATGGTCTGCTCATCAGGGTTGTCGATATGGCAGCCGAGTTGCAGGCGGCAGCGCGGTTCTGCCTCCACGGCGGCAAGCAGGACTTTCTGCAGGCTCGCGCGGTGCATGACGGCATACGGCGCGTGCCAGCGGCGACGCGCGAAAGCGCCGGCCGATACGCTGGCAAGAGGGCTCAAGGATACGCCGTCAACCAGGCCGATGCGCTCGGGCTCGCTCCAGTAGGCTTCGAGTTCCGCAAGCAGGCCGAGTTCTATGAGGATGCGTGAGGCGTTCGGCGACAATTGCAGGCCGGCGCCGACCTCGGTCAGCGCCGTTGCCCGTTCGATGATGTCGACTTCGAAGCCTCGGCGGGCGAGGCACAAGGCGGCCGTAAGCCCGCCGATACCGGCGCCGATGATCGCGACAGGGCGCGACATCGTGGCCTATCAGGCGGCTTTGTGGGCGAAGAGGCAGCCGGGCGGGTTGGTTTCCGTCGCCTTCAGCTTCGGATTGTAGCGATAGAGTGTGGAGCAGTAGGAGCAGACCTTCTCGTTGTCGTCGCCCATATCGATGAAGATGTGCGGGTGATCGTACGGAATGGACGCGCCGGTGCACATGAATTCCTTGACGCCGATTTCGATTGCCTGATGTCCGCCGTCGTTCTGGAAGTGCGGGATGCTGTGGCCGGCCATGTCATGCTCCGATGAATGCAAGTCTCTAAAGTTGGCGGCACCATAGTGAGCTTTGCTGCAAAAGTGTAGCGGCAAACACGCCGCAGCTGTGGTTTTTGCCGGCGCGGGGTTTCACTCGCCAGAGCGACGAACTACGTTGCGCCGCATCGATACCTCCCAGGATGATAAAGATGGATCTCAATCCGCCGCCGTTTTCCCACTTTGCCCATGAAGGCCTGGAGATTGCCTTCTTCGACGAAGGTGATCCAGCCGGCACACCCATTCTTCTCATTCATGGGTTTGCCTCGAGCGCCAACGTCAACTGGGTTTTTCCGGGCTGGCTGAAGACGCTGGGCGATGCCGGCTACCGTGTGATCGCGCTCGACAACCGCGGGCATGGCAAGAGCAGTAAACCCTACGATCCAGCGCTTTATCATCCGCAGCAGATGGCGGGCGACGCCGTAGCGCTTTTGGGTCATCTCGGCATCGCCGAAGCACATGTGATGGGCTACTCGATGGGCGCACGCATCTCGGCCTTCATGGCACTCGCCCATCCCCACCGCGTCCGTTCGCTGGTCTTTGGCGGGCTCGGCATCGGCATGGTGACGGGGGTAGGGGATTGGGACCCGATTGCCGATGCCTTGTCGGCGCCGTCTCTGGATGTCGTGACCCATGCACGCGGCCGCATGTTCCGCGCCTTTGCCGACCAGACCAAAAGCGACAGGCAGGCGCTTGCGGCCTGCATCTCGACGTCTCGCGATCTGCTGACGGCTGAGGACATGGGGCGCATCGACGTGCCGACCCTGATCGGTGTCGGGACCAAGGACGACATTGCCGGCTCACCGCAGGAGCTGGCGGAGTTGATGCCCAACGCGCGTGCGCTTGATATTCCGGGCAGGGATCATATGCTCGCCGTGGGTGACCGGGTTTTCAAGAAGGCCGTGCTCGAATTCCTCGAGGAAGTGGCGCGCGCCTAGACTGCCGAACAAGACGGAACGCGGGAAGCACCGCAAGCTTGCCCGCTTCTGAGCTGCTCGACCGAGGGTGGAACTGAGGCCGAGCCATTTAAGTCATGCCGGATTTCCCCTATAGTGACTGTAGGACGGACAGGAAGGAGAGCGACGATGGTCGCCAAGACCGAACTTCGCCAGACGGAAGCTTTGAAGGTGATGGACCCGATCTGGAACAGCCTGCGTGAGGAAGCCCGCGTGGCAGCCGAGCAGGACCCGATGCTTGCGGCCTTCCTCTATTCGACGGTGGTCAATCAGCACTCGCTCGAAGAAAGCGTGATCTATCGCATCTGCGAAAGGCTCGATCATCCCGATCTTCAGGCAAACCTCTTGCGACAGACCTTCTCGGAGATGATGGAGGATTGGCCGGAATGGGGCACCATTCTGCGTGTCGACATCCAGGCCGTCTATGACCGCGATCCCGCCTGCACCCGTTTCATCGAGCCGGTACTCTATTTCAAGGGCTTCCATGCTATCCAGACGCACCGCCTGGCCCATTGGCTGCTGAAGCGCGGCCGCAAGGATTTCGCGTTCTATCTGCAGAGCCGCGCGTCGAGCGTCTTCCAGACGGACATCAATCCCGCTGCCCGCATCGGGCGCGGCATCTTCCTTGATCACGCCACCGGTCTTGTCGTCGGCGAGACGGCGGTGATCGGAGACAATGTCTCCATCCTGCACGGCGTGACGCTCGGTGGCACGGGCAAGGAGGGCAGCGACCGTCATCCGAAGATCGCTGATGGCGTCCTGATCGGCGCCGGCGCCAAGATCCTTGGCAATATCCATATCGGCCATTGCTCGCGCATCGCCGCCGGCTCGGTCGTGTTGAAGCCGGTGCCGCCGAAAACGACGGTCGCAGGCGTGCCGGCGAAGGTGGTGGGCGAGGCCGGTTGCTCCGAGCCATCGCGTCAGATGGACCAGATCCTGAGCAGCTTCGATATCTGAACATACGGGAACCGGTGCGTAAGCCTCTTTCGAGGGGTTTACACCCGGCGATGCAGCGTGCGAGAAGCGCCGCACAGATAAACGGCTACGGAGACGTGTTTTGAAGCCCGAAGAAATCCGCAAGCTTGAAGCCTATTTCAAGCGCACCTTCAATCAGCAGATGGTCGTCAAGGCGCGCCCGAAGAAGGACGAGTCCGCTGAAGTCTATCTCGGTGACGAGTTCCTCGGTGTCGTTTTCCGCGATGAGGAAGATGGCGAGCTTTCCTACAATTTCTCCATGGCAATCCTCGACATCGACCTCTAAGTCTGACGAGGACGTCCGAAAACAATAAACCCCGAAAATCCCCTGAGATTTTCGGGGTTTATTGTTTTAATGGGGATTTATGCATCGCGCTGAGCAATTGCTCGCGTCGCTCATCTTGGTTCTTCACCGCGCCGTAAGAATTTTTTTCGCGGGAGCGTATTTCTTCATCAAGTTGTTGCATCCGTTGTATTTTATTGCGTCGCACACTCGTCTTGACTTTTTGTGCAGTGCACATAAACTGAAGCCTCCAGATCAGGCCGTCACTAAGGAGACACCCGATGTTCAACTTCGACGATGCAAACAAGAAGAGCAAAGAAGCCATTGACGTGGCTGTAAAGAGCTATTCCGCTTGGACCAAGGGTCTCCAGGCTATCGCGACTGAAGCTGCGGACTACTCCAAGAAGTCCTTTGAAGATGGCGTTGCGCACGTCGAGAAGCTGTCGAGCACCAAGAGTGTCGAAGCTGTTTTCGAACTGCAGACCAATTTCATCAAGGCGAGCTACGAAGGCTTCGTCGCCGAGGCAACGAAGATCGGCGAAATGTACGCTGATCTCGCCAAGGACGCTTACAAGCCCTACGAAGCGCCGGTTGCCAAGGCAACGGCAGCAGTCAAGGCCGCCGCTGCCGCCGCCTGATCGCCAGGCAAAGAACCACTTTCCAAAAAAGGCCGGTCGCAGCGCTTGCGACCGGCCTTTTTGTTTCTCGCATTAGCTGTGCGCAGCCCGAAGAAAGTTGATCAATCTTACGCGCGGTCGTGCGATTATGATTGCAGTGCGTTGGTTCGGTCTTAAAATCTGAAAACGAACCATTAGATAAAGGGCAAGCACGCTGCGGCCAAGTTCAGTGGGGTCGCTGCTGTACAAGGAACTGACAAGAATGATCGCCATGCCGGTCCGGATGCAGCAAGGTAGCGATGACGAGGGAAACGGCAACAACCGCAGCACGTCCGTCATCACGCGTACCAAGCCGAAGACCAAAAAGCCGAGTTTGTATCGTGTTCTGCTTTTGAATGACGATTACACGCCGATGGAATTTGTCATCCATATCCTGGAGCGCTTCTTTCAGAAGAACCCGGAAGAGGCGACCCGCATCATGCTTCATGTCCACAATCATGGCGTGGGAGAGTGCGGCGTCTTCACCTATGAGGTCGCCGAAACCAAGGTGACGCAGGTGATGGATTTTGCCCGGCAGCATCAGCATCCGTTGCAATGCGTCATGGAAAAGAAATGAGGAACTAACGTGCCAACATTTTCGCCCAGTCTCGAAAAGGCGCTACACCAGGCACTGACTTTTGCCAACGAGCGCCACCATGAATACGCCACGCTCGAGCATCTGCTTCTGGCATTGATCGATGATGCCGACGCGGCGGCCGTGATGGGCGCCTGCAACGTCAATCTCGAGACGCTGCGCAAGACCGTGACGGATTATGTCGACAACGAGCTTTCCAATCTCGTGACCGGCTACGACGAAGATTCCAAGCCGACGGCGGGTTTCCAGCGTGTCATCCAGCGCGCGGTCATCCATGTCCAATCGTCCGGCCGTGAAGAAGTCACCGGCGCCAACGTGCTGGTTGCCATCTTCGCCGAGCGCGAAAGCCATGCCGCCTATTTCCTGCAGGAGCAGGAGATGACGCGTTACGACGCCGTCAACTTCATTTCACACGGCATCGGCAAGCGGCCTGGCACCTCCGAATCCCGGCCGGTGCGCGGCGCCGACGATCACGAATCCGAGCAGAAGCCTTCGCGCGACACCGAGGAAACTGGCGCCAAGAAGCAGCAGGACGCGCTTACGGCCTATTGCGTCAACCTCAATGAAAAGGCGAAGTCAGGCAAGATCGACCCGTTGATCGGGCGTCACGCCGAGGTGAACCGCACCATCCAGGTGCTGTGCCGCCGCTCGAAGAACAATCCGCTCTATGTCGGCGACCCCGGCGTCGGCAAGACGGCGATCGCCGAAGGCCTTGCCAAGCGCATCATTGAAAAGAAGGTACCGGAAGCGCTACAGGATGCGACGATCTTCTCGCTGGATATGGGCACCTTGCTCGCCGGCACGCGCTATCGCGGCGATTTCGAAGAGCGCCTGAAGCAGGTCGTCAAGGAGCTTGAGGACTATCCGGGTGCCGTGCTCTTCATTGACGAGATCCACACCGTCATCGGCGCTGGGGCCACCTCCGGTGGCGCCATGGATGCGTCCAATCTCCTGAAGCCGGCGCTCTCCTCCGGCGCGATCCGCTGCATCGGTTCGACCACCTACAAGGAATACCGCCAGTTCTTCGAGAAGGACCGGGCGCTGGTTCGCCGCTTCCAGAAGATCGACGTGAACGAGCCGACGATCGCCGACGCGATCGAGATCATGAAGGGGTTGAAGCCTTACTTCGAGGAATATCACCACCTGAAATACTCGAACGAGGCGATCAAGGCCGCGGTTGAACTTTCCGCCCGTTACATCAACGACCGCAAGCTGCCTGACAAGGCGATCGACGTGATCGACGAATCCGGTGCTGCGCAGATGCTGCTGCCGGCAAGCAAGCGCCGCAAGCTGATCACCGAAAAGGAGATCGAGGCGACGATCGCGACGATGGCGCGCATCCCGCCCAAGACCGTTTCGAAGGATGATGAGGCCGTTCTCGCCAACCTCGAAAAGGAACTGCGCTCGGTCGTCTATGGCCAGGACCTGGCGATCGAAGCGCTCGCGTCTTCGATCAAGCTGGCGCGTGCCGGCCTGCGGGAACCGAACAAGCCGATCGGCTGCTATGTCTTCTCCGGCCCGACCGGCGTCGGCAAGACGGAAGTCGCCAAGCAGCTTGCGACGTCGCTCGGCGTCGAGCTTCTGCGCTTCGACATGTCGGAATACATGGAGCGGCACACGGTTTCGCGTCTGCTCGGTGCACCTCCCGGCTATGTCGGCTTCGACCAGGGCGGCCTGTTGACCGATGGCGTCGACCAGCATCCGCATTGCGTGCTGCTGCTCGACGAGATCGAGAAGGCGCATCCGGACCTGTTCAACATCCTGTTGCAGGTCATGGATCATGGCTCGCTGACGGATCACAACGGCAAGAAGATCGACTTCCGCAACGTCATCCTGATCATGACCACCAATGCCGGCGCATCGGAAATGGCCCGGGCCGCCATCGGCTTCGGTTCTTCCAAGCGTACGGGTGAAGACGAAGAGGCGCTGAACCGCCTGTTCACGCCGGAATTCCGCAACCGTCTGGACGCGGTCATTCCCTTCGCTTCGCTGCCGACCCCGGTCATCCACCAGGTCGTACAGAAGTTCGTCATGCAGCTGGAAACGCAGCTCGCCGAGCGCAACGTCACCTTCGACCTCGCGCCGGAGGCAATCGCCTGGCTCGCCGAGAAGGGCTATGACGAGAAGATGGGTGCCCGGCCGCTCGCCCGCGTCATCCAGGAAAACATCAAGAAGCCGCTCGCCGATGAAATCCTCTTCGGCAAGCTGAAGAAGGGCGGCGTCGTCAAGGTGACGATCGGTACCAAGGCCGATGGCACCAAGGGCTTGCTGCTCGATGCGGTTCCGGAAACGACGCCGATCAAGCCGAAGGCCGAGGTTTCCCGCCCGGCGATGAAGGCGGCAAAGCAGAAGAAGGCCGAGGACAAGGAAGAAGTGGGTGCCGAGCCCGCACCGAAGTCCAAGCCGAAGAAGGCAGCCGCCAAGGCATCCTCCGATGGCGAAGCCGGGGCCGGTGACGCGGCTCCGAGAAAGGGCCGCACGGTGCCGAAGGTGCCGCGCAAGAAATAGACCCTCGCAAGAAATGTTCGACGGTGCCGGATGCAAACCATCCGGCACCGTTTTCTTGAGAGCGGGATGAGGAAAAGTGTGCGCGGTTTTTCGCCCGCATCCCGCTCCAATAACTTATATTCGATCACGATGATCTTGGGTCGATTCGACCCAAGATCATCGTGATCGAAAATCAAAGACAATCCGGAATTGCCAATGGATAGGGAAGAAGACGAGCAATCATCGCTCGCCTGGTTCGGGAGAGGTATGCGGGGCATCTTCAGCCTGCCGGCCTTCATCCTGATGCTGTCCTTCGTCGGCTTCTGTTCGCTGACAGCGCAAGCTGGGATCCCAGTGCAGCAGGTCGTCTTCATGGTCGGCATGGTCTGGGCGCTTCCGGCGAAAGTCATTCTTGTCAGTTCGATAATGAGCGGCGCGAACTTGGCGGCCGCTTTCCTCGCGGTTTCGCTGTCTTCCGTCCGGCTGATGCCGATGGTTGCGGCGCTCGTCCCGGAACTGCGCACATCGCGAACGCCGACCTGGCTGCTGCTCTTCCTTTCGCACTTCGTCGCGATCACCGCCTGGGTGTTCGCAATGGAGAAGGTGCCGCAGGTGCCGCGTGAACGGCGCGTCGCCTTCTTCGCCGGCTTCGGCATCACGCTCGTTGCGGCGAACATGCTGCTGGTTGCCGTCGTCTACCATTTCGTCGCGGACTTCCCGCCGATCGTTGCCGGCTGCCTGTTCTTCCTGACACCTGTCTATTTCCTCGCATCGATCTGGCATTCGGCGCGCCACCCCGTCGTCTACGTCGCGCTGCTCTTCGGACTTGTCGGCGGGCCGCTGTTCTATTGGCTGTTTCCGGAATTCGACATCCTGCTCGCCGGTCTAGTCGGCGGCACGCTCGCCTGGCTGGTCGAGCGCCTCTGGCGCCAGCGCAAGGAGGTGGGCGTATGACGTGGCAGGATGGTTGGTGGGCCTATGCCTTCATCGCGATTGCCGGCTGGCTCGCGACCGACATCTGGCGCTGGCTCGGCGTCGTTGCCGGCAACAAGCTGCGCGACGATTCCGAGGCACTGAACTGGGTGAGGGCGGTCGCGACCGCTCTGGTCGCCGCGGTCATCGCGAAGCTCATCCTTTATCCGACAGGCGTGCTCGAACAATCCCCGCTCTGGCTGCGCGTGGGGTCCGTCGGACTTGGGGCGGTCGCTTTCTTTCTGTTCGGACGAAAGCCGGCGATCGGAATAGCGACAGCCATCGCAGCGCTCGCATTGGGGCTCTGGTGGCTGGGTTTTTAGGCGAAGCCTGAGCCGAGAGCCGGCGGGGCGCCGGCTCAATCCGTTCATGGAGTGTCGGTTATCGAGTGCAGGCGAGACTACAGCGCTTGCCGAACCTTTTCGGCATTGGCCGCGAGCACGGCGCCGTCTTCCATCGTACCGGAATGCGGCTTCAGCGGCACGCCGGCCCGTCGCGGAATGACATGGAAGTGCAGGTGGAAGACCGATTGGCCGGCCGGTGTCTCGTTGAACTGCATCACCGTCACGCCATCGGCCTCGAAGGCCTCTTTCGCCGCGACCGCCAGTTTCTGCACGGTAGCGATGAGCGCCGGCAGCGTCGCTGCATCGGCATCGAGCAAGTTGCGCGAGGGTGCCTTCGGTACGACGAGCAAGTGGCCTTCGGCCTGCGGCATCACATCCATGAACGCGATCGTCGCGTCATCCTCGTAGACGCGGTGCGAGGGAATTTCGCCGCGCAGGATCTTGGCGAAGATGTTGTTGTCGTCGTAGGTCATTGTTCTTCCTCGTGAATTGTCGCGGGCCGACCTTGGCCGAAAGCCGTTCAGTCGTCTTGCCGCTCGCCTTTGCGGAACGGCCCGTGTTCTGCAAGAATCTCGCCCGTTTCCTCCACATCCCTACGCTCGCGCTGGAGATAATCGGCGACAGCGCGGGCGAGCCCTGAATGCATGAAGAAATGCGCGGAGTGGGTGGTGACGGGCATGTAGCCGCGCGCGAGCTTGTGTTCACCCTGGGCGCCGGCCTCGACCCTCTTCAGTCCCTTGGCGATCGCGAAATCGATCGCCTGGTGATAGCAGACCTCGAAATGCAGGAACGGATGGTCCTCGATGCAGCCCCAGTGACGGCCGTAGAGCGCGTCGCCGCCGATGAAGTTGATCGCGCCGGCGATGTAGCGGCCGTTGCGGCGCGCCATCACCAGCAGGATATCGTCGGCCATGCGCTCGCCGATCAGCGAATAGAAGGCGCGCGTCAGATAGGGACGACCCCACTTGCGACCGCCGGTGTCCATGTAGAAGGCAAAGAACTGGTCCCAGATCGCTTCCGTCAGATCGCTGCCGGTCAGCCAGTCGATCGAGATGCCGTTTTCGACCGCGGCCCTGCGTTCCTTCTTGAGTGCCTTGCGCTTGCGGGAGGCCAAGGTCTCCAGGAAATCGGCGTGCGATCCGTAGCCTTCATTGGTGAAGTGGAACTGCTGGTCGGTGCGGTGAAGGAAGCCGGCGCGCTCTAGGGCAGGCATCTCGGCTTCCGGCACGAAGGTGACATGCGCCGACGAGACATCGTGTCTGCGTGCGAGCTCCTTCATGCCTGCGGCAAGCGCATCCTGAACTGCGCCCTGGTTTTCACCCGGCACCGTAAGCAGTCTCGGTCCGGTGGCCGGCGTGAAGGGAATGGAGCTTTGCAGTTTCGGATAATAGCGCCCGCCGGCCCGCTCGAAAGCGTCGGCCCAGCCATGGTCGAAGACATATTCGCCCTGGCTGTGGTTCTTCAAGTAGCAGACTAGACCGCCGCGCAGATGGCCGTCCGATCCTTCGAGAAGCAGGTGTTGGCCGAGCCAGCCTGTTTTCGCAGTTGCGGACCCGGATTCCTCAAGAGCCGAAAGATAGGCATGCGAGAGGAAGGGATTGTAGACGCCGCCGGGATGCACCTTCGATGCACCGGAAAGCACGTTCCAGCGTGCTGCCGGCACATCGGCGAAGGATTGGGCTATGCGGATGGTGACGGCGTCTGACATCAGATCAGGAAACCAGGGCCTCCCGCGGGTCGAAGCCCTCGAAGGTCATCTGATCCGCGTGAGCGAACGTGTAGGTCTCTGCCTGGCGGTCGCGCACGGTCCAGGTGATGATCGTCTTGCCGAGCGTCCGCTCCTTGGTGATGAACGAGTTCGGCAGGTGGCCGTAATGGTAGGAGATGAAGTCGAGCCCGAGCTGCATGGCTTCCTCGTGCACGAAGAACGTCTCGGGATTGGCGCCTTCCGCAGTGAGGCCGAGCGGGTAGGGCGCGTCGAGCGCCTTCAGGTCCTTGAGCAGCCAGTGATCGAAGCTCATCAGGGCGACGTGTCCCTTGTAGCCTTCGAGCGTCTCCAGCACGGCGGCGGCAAAGCCCTCGTCGTCGCCCTTGCGGCCCTTGAGTTCGATGACCAGCGGTACTTTGCCTGCGACCAGGCGCAGCATCTGCGTCAGCGTCGGCACCTTGTCCTTCGTCCCGCCAATCGCCATCAGGCCGAGCTCGCCGGCGGTGCGCGCGCGCACGTCGCCCTTGATGCCGCAGAGACGCTGGGTGTCGTCATCATGGAAGACGACCGGGATGCTGTCGGCGGTGTATTGCAGGTCGCACTCGATGGCGAAACCGGCATCGACGGCACGGGAGAAAGCCGAGAGCGTGTTCTCCCACACGTCTCTGTTCATGTCGTGATAGCCGCGATGGGCGATCGGTTGGGCCTTCAGCCAGGAAATATCAGCCATGGTGGGCACCCTAATCAGGCGATCTCGATGACGGCGTCGATCTCGACGGCGGCATTGAAGGGCAGGGAAGCCATGCCGACGGCGGCGCGGGCGTGTTTGCCGGCTTCACCGAGCACGGTGGCCAGCAGATTGGAGGCGCCGTTGATGACGAGGTGCTGCTCGACAAATTCCGGCGTCGAGGCGACGAAGCCGTTGATCTTCACCAGACGACGGATGCGTCCGAGGTCGCCGCCGAGCGCGGATTTTGCCTGTGCGAGGATGTTGATCGAGCAGAGTTCGGCGGCGCGTTGCGCGCGGGCGACGTCGACATCCTTGCCGACAATGCCTGTCACGGCGACCTTGCCGTCTTCCATCGGAAGCTGTCCGGAGATGTAGAGCATCGAGCCGCTGATCACGTACGGCACGTAGTTCGCGACCGGGGTCGCAGCCTGTGGAAGGGTGACCCCGAGGTCCTTGAGGCGCGTTTCGATCTCTGCGGACATGGAAAGCTCCATTGTTGTCTTTTGTGTTAAAATCCTGCATTCAGGCCGGATCGCGGCGGGCGCCGGCATTTTCCTGCAAACACCGCCTCGCTTCTGCCGAACGCTTGTTTATAGCATTGCCGGCGAGTCCAATAGGAGGAAACGGATGTTTCATAAAGGCTTCGGTCTCGTCACTCTGGGCAGCGTTTGTTTCGCCGTCGTGACGGCGTCAGGTGCTACGGCGGCGAGTGCGAATGTCCTCGTGCCGCATCGCGCCGTCTATGATCTTGAGCTCAAGGATGCGTCGGATCGTTCGGGCATTGCCGGAATGTATGGTCGCATGGTCTATGAATTCAATGGTTCGTCCTGCGAGGGCTACACGGTCAGCTTCCGCTTCGTCACCCAGGTCGACACCGGCGAGGAAGTTCGCCTTACGGATCAGCAGACGACCACCTATGAGGATCTGAAGACGGGTAATTTCCGCTTCTTGACGCGCTCTTTCACCGACGAGAAGCTGGACAAGGAAGTGCGCGGAACGGCGCATGAGGAAAAGAGCGGTGTCAAGGTGGAGCTGACCGCGCCCGACAAGCGCGAAGTGGAACTTGCGGCCAGCCGTTTCCCGACCGCCCATATGATGGAAGTGATCTCGCGGGCGAAGAAGGGGGAAGGCTTGTTCGAGGCGCGCATCTTCGACGGCTCCGATTCGGGCGACAAGACGCTGATCACCTCGACCTTTGTCGGTAAATCGCGCAAGCCCACCGCTGATGAGCCGGATGCCGGCAAGGCTGGCAAGTTCGGCAGCGAAGCCTATTGGCCGGTGACGATCTCCTATTTCAACGACGACAAGAGCGGCGATGCGCTGCCAATCTACCGCATGTCGTTCAAGCTCTACGAAAACGGAATCACCCGGGACCTGACGATGGACTACGGCGATTTTGTCCTCAGCGGTAAGCTTGCCGATCTCGAAGTCTTCAAATCCGAGGACTGCAAATAGCCGATCGCGACGAAAATCGGCACTCGCGTCTTGATTTCTCGGGCAGTTGCGGTTAAGGGGCTGCCATTCCACACGTGAAGCAAGGGATGTTCCGGGAGAAATCCGGATCGTTCCGCCGGTGGGCTGTTCGAAAGACCATGCTCGACGCTTCGCGGAGGTTCAACCGGAAAAGGAGAAAAAGGCATGGCATTGCCTGATTTTAGCATGCGTCAGCTTCTGGAAGCTGGCGTTCACTTCGGTCACCAGACGCACCGCTGGAACCCGAAGATGAAGCCGTACATTTTCGGCGATCGTAACAACGTCCACATCATCGACCTCGCTCAGACCGTACCGATGCTGTCGCGCGCCCTGCAGATCGTCAGCGACACCGTTGCCAACGGCGGCCGCGTTCTGTTCGTCGGCACCAAGCGCCAGGCTTCGGAAATCATCGCTGACGCAGCCAAGCGTTCGGCCCAGTACTATGTCAACGCTCGCTGGCTCGGCGGCATGATGACGAACTGGAAGACGATTTCGAACTCCATCCAGCGCCTGCGCAAGCTCGACGAAATCCTTTCTTCGGAAGCTTCTGGCTTCACCAAGAAGGAACGCCTGAACCTCGAGCGCGAACGCGAAAAGCTGAACCGTGCACTCGGCGGTATCCGCGATATGGGCGGCACCCCGGACCTGATGTTCATCATCGACACCAACAAGGAATCGATCGCGATCGACGAAGCCAAGCGCCTCGGCATCCCGGTTGTTGCCGTGATCGACTCGAACTGCGATCCGGACCAGATCGACTATCCGATCCCGGGCAACGACGACGCTTCGCGCGCCATCGCTCTCTACTGCGACCTGATCGCCCGCGCAGCCATCGACGGCATTGCGCGCCAGCAGGGCGCATCTGGCCGTGACCTCGGCGCCTCTGCCGAAGTTCCGGTCGAGCCGGCGCTCGACGAGGCCTCCGACGCCTGATCGGCCCCAGGCGGCAGCCAACCCTGCCGCCCCCAATGAAATGTCGGGACAAGGCCGTTTGTGATGAAAGTCTAAACGGCCTTGTTCTTTTCAGCCGGGGATGGCGCGATCCGTGCGGGTCGTTGGATCCGGGCAGCGGCCACGATGACGCGTTCATCATGGTGTCACATTGAAAAGCCATTCCCTGCCAAACCTCCTGGCATCGCGCCACGCGCGGGCAACCCCCGCCAAACAGACAAAGAGGCAAAAAAGATGACTGTGACTGCAGCAATGGTGAAGGAACTGCGCGAAAAGAGCGGCGCAGGCATGATGGATTGCAAGAAGGCACTTGCTGAAACCAACGGCGACATGGAAGCAGCGATCGACTGGCTGCGCGCCAAGGGTATCGCGAAGGCCGACAAGAAGTCGGGTCGTACGGCTGCTGAAGGCCTCGTCGGCATCGTCAGCGGCGGCGTCAAGGCCGTCGTCGTCGAAATCAACTCCGAAACCGACTTCGTTGCCCGCAACGAAGCCTTCCAGGAACTCGTCCGCGGCGTTGCCAACGTAGCGCTCACCACCGACGGCTCCGTCGATGCGATCGCGGCTGCAACCTACCCGGCGACCGGCAAGTCGGTCGACGAGACGATCAAGGACGCGATTGCCACGATCGGCGAAAACATGACGCTGCGTCGCGCAGCTCTGCTGCAGGTCGAAGATGGCGTTGTCGCCACCTACATCCACAACGCTGCTGGCGACGGCATCGGCAAGCTCGGCGTTCTCGTCGCGCTGAAGTCGATCGGCGACAAGGAAGTGCTGTTCTCGGTCGGCCGTCAGGTTGCCATGCACATCGCTGCGACCAACCCGCTGGCGATCCGCGCTGAAGAAGTCGACGCCGCTGTTGCTGAGCGCGAACGCAACGTCTTCATCGAACAGTCGCGCGCTTCGGGCAAGCCGGACAACATCATCGAGAAGATGGTTGAAGGCCGTATGCGCAAGTTCTTCGAAGAAGTCGCACTGCTGTCGCAGGCCTTCGTCATGAACCCGGAAATCACCGTCGGCCAGGCCGTCAAGGACGCTGAAAAGCTCGCTGGCGCACCGATCGAAGTGACCGGCATGGCTCGCCTGCTGCTCGGCGAAGGCGTCGAGAAGGAAGAGTCCGACTTCGCCGCAGAAGTTGCAGCCGTCGCCAAGGGCTGATTTCTTCACCCATATTGGGAAAACCTCGGGGCATCGCGTGACAACGCGGTGCCCTTCGTGTATCGGGCTTCGTCAATGCGCCGGACCCGCCGGAAATCACTCCGCAGCGGTTGAAACCGGGTAGCGCAATATGTCCTTATGCGCTGTGCGCCGTCGTCGTGCGCACGCGCACCGATCTGATCAGGAGCGATGATGCCCGCCGAACCAATCTACAAGCGTGTTCTCCTTAAAGCCTCCGGTGAAGCCCTGATGGGTAGCCAGGGCTTCGGTATCGACGTGGCGGTCGCCGACCGCATTGCCGCCGACATCGCCGAAGCACGCGCGATGGGCGTCGAAGTCGGTGTCGTCGTCGGCGGCGGCAACATCTTCCGCGGCGTCGCGGTGGCCTCCAAGGGCGGAGACCGGGTGACCGGCGACCACATGGGCATGCTGGCAACGGTCATCAACGCGCTGGCGCTCGCAACCTCGCTGCGCAAGCTCGACATCGACACGGTCGTGCTTTCGGCAATCGCGATGCCGGAAATCTGCGAAAGCTTCTCGCAGCGCGCAACGCTTCATCATCTCTCGCTTGGCCGCGTCGTGATCTTCGCCGGTGGCACCGGCAACCCCTTCTTTACGACGGACTCGGCCGCAGCGCTCCGCGCGGCGGAAATGGGTGCGCAGGCCATTTTCAAGGGCACGCAGGTCGATGGTATCTATTCTGCCGATCCGAAGAAGGATCCGACCGCGACCCGCTTCGACCGCCTGACCCACAGCGAGGTGCTTGAAAGGGGCCTGGCCGTCATGGATGTTGCCGCCGTTGCGCTTGCACGCGAAAATACCATTCCGATCGTCGTCTTCTCGATCCACGAAAAGGGTGGCTTCGCGGAAATCTTGACCGGCGGCGGTCGCGCGACCATCGTCACAGACAACTAAAGAGCTGCAAAGCGGCCCCCTGCGGCCGGCGAATGTTAGAACGGGAGTTTTGACCATGAGTGAAGGTGTTGAACTGAAGGAACTGAAGCGTCGCATGGATGGCGCCATTTCCGCATTCAAGAGCGATATCGCATCGCTTCGTACCGGCCGGGCGTCGGCGAACGTTCTCGATCCGGTGACCGTTGAAGCCTACGGCTCGCGCGTGCCCCTCAACCAGGTCGCCAACATCACCGTTCCGGAGCCGCGCATGCTGTCCGTTTCGGTCTGGGACAAGCAGATGGTTGGCGCCGTCGACCGTGGCATTCGCGAATCGAACCTCGGCCTCAACCCGATCATCGACGGCCAGAACCTGCGCATTCCGCTGCCCGAGCTCAACGAAGAGCGCCGCAAGTCGTTGGTCAAGGTGGCCCACGACTACGCTGAAAAAGCCAAGGTTGCCGTGCGCCACGTGCGCCGCGACGGCATGGATGACCTGAAAAAAGCCGAAAAGGATGGCGACATCGGTCAGGATATCAGCCGTTCTCAGTCCGAGCGCGTGCAAAAGATGACCGATGAAACGATTTCCGAGATCGACCGCTTGCTCGCCGAGAAGGAAAAGGAAATCATGCAGGTCTGATCTGCTCGTGATCTGAGTCTCCTTTCGCGGACGCCTTATGCAAAACCTCATCTCCACGACCGTTCCGGAACATGTTGCCATCATCATGGATGGCAACGGGCGTTGGGCGAATTCACGTGGGCTACCGCGTACCATGGGGCATCGCAAAGGCGTCGAGACCGTTCGCGATGCCGTCAAGACGGCGGCCCAGGTGGGTATCCGCTATCTCACGCTTTTTGCATTTTCTTCGGAAAATTGGAGCCGACCGGAGTCGGAGGTGAGCGACCTCATGGGGTTGCTCAAGACCTTCATCCGCCGGGATCTCGCCGATCTACACCGCGAGAATGTCCGCATCCGTGTCATTGGCGACCGCTCGAACCTGCGTGGCGACATCCTGCCGCTATTGATAGAGGCCGAGGAAACGACGCGGGCGAACACGGGAGTTACCCTGGTGATCGCCTTCAACTACGGCGCGCGTGACGAGTTGACCCGGGCGATGCGTCGCCTCGCGGTGGACGTCGCCGAAGGGCGTTTGCGCCCTGAGGACATCAATCAGGAACGCATTGCAGCCTCGCTGGACACCGCCGACATACCCGATCCGGACCTGATCATCCGCACGAGCGGTGAAGAGCGACTGTCGAATTTCCTGCTCTGGCAGGGCGCCTATTCCGAACTGATCTTCGTTCCCGAACTGTGGCCGGATTTCACGCGTGAGATTTTCCTGTCGGCGCTGGAGAAGTATGCATGCCGGGAGCGCCGTTTCGGCGGACTGGTCGAGCCGACGCGGGCGGTTGGTTCCTGATGCAAACTGAACTCAAGCTTCGCATCGCTTCGGGAGTGGTGCTCGCGGCGGTCGCTCTCGCTGCGACCTGGTTTGGCGGTTTCGCTTTCCAGCTACTTTCGGTCCTGATCGCGCTTCTCGTCTACTACGAATGGTCGACGATCACCGGCCTTGTCGAGCGCGATTTCCAGGGCAACGCCTTCGGTTGGCTCTCCATAGTTGTGATCGCAGGCCTCGTTGTCACCGGTTACATTGGCTACAGCCTTCCTTTCCTGGCGTTCGGCCTCGGAGCGGCATTGCTTTGGGTCCTTACTCAAAAGACAAGCTGGTGGCTGCCGGGCGGCATCGCCTATGCGGGCCTCACCGGCATATCGCTCGCAGCACTTCGTGGCGCCGACGATCTCGGCCTGATCGCAACGCTGTTCGTCTTCGCGGTGGTCTGGGCAACCGACATTTTCGCCTATTTCACCGGCCGTGCGATCGGGGGGCCCAAGCTTGCGCCGCGCATATCGCCCGGCAAGACCTGGTCCGGCGCCATCGGTGGCACGATTTGTGGCATTCTTGCTGGCGTCGCCGTCTTTATGGCTTATTTTTCGCTGCAAGATCTTCGGATCCCGATCATCGCCCTGGTGCTCTCGGTTGCCAGCCAGGTTGGGGACTTGTTCGAGTCCTTCATCAAGCGGCGCTTTGGCGTGAAGGATTCGAGCCGTCTCATTCCAGGGCACGGCGGAGTCATGGATCGGGTCGACGGTTTGATATTCGCCTGCGTGGCGGCGTTGATTCTGGTCATGGTTCAGTATTTCGTCAGCGATGGGCGCCAGATCGCCTTCGGTTCGGTCCTGCTTGGCCCTTGATGCCGACCGCAGGGACTTGAGGAACGTTCATGACATATCTGCTTGATGCCTTTCAGCTTCTGACCGGCTACATCATTCCCTTCCTTCTCGTGCTGACCCTTTTGGTCTTCGTGCACGAGATGGGGCACTACCTCGTAGGCCGCTGGTCGGGAATCCGTATCCTCGCCTTCTCGATTGGTTTCGGTCCCGAACTTTTCGGTTGGACCGATCGGCACGGAACACGTTGGAAACTGTCGGCGATCCCGCTTGGTGGCTACGTCAAGTTCTACGGTGACGAGGACGCGGCGAGCGTGCCGGACTACAAGCGCCTGGAGGCGATCGCGCCGGAAGAGCGCGGCAAGACCTTTCTCGGCGCCAGGCTCTGGAAGCGGGCAGCGACGGTTGCCGCAGGGCCGATCGCCAACTTCATCCTCGCGATTGCCATCTTCGCCGTTCTGTTCTCCGTCTACGGACGCCAGGTCGCAGATCCCGTGGTGGCGCGTGTGAACGAAAATAGCGCGGCCGCACAGGCGGGCGTTGTTCCGGGCGACCGCCTGATTTCGATCGACGGCTCGCCGGTGACGACCTTCGACGACGTTCGTCGCTACGTCAGCGTGCGCCCCGAGCTGAAGATCACCATCCGAATCGAACGCAACGGCGCGACAATCGATTTGCCGATGGTGCCCCAGCGGACGGAGCTCACCGACCAGTTCGGCAACAAGATGGAGATCGGCGTCATCGGTATCCTGACCGATCAGGAAGCCGGCAACTTCCGCACCGTCACCTATGGCCCGATCGAGGCCGTAGGGCAGGGCGTCCTGCAAAGCTGGCACGTCATTACGGGCACCTTCGACTACCTCGGCAATGTGCTGACCGGGCGGATGAAGGCGGACCAGATCGGTGGCCCGATCCGCGTCGCCAAGGTTTCCGGGCAGATGGCGACGCTCGGCATTCCATTCTTGCTGAATATCGCCGCGATCCTGTCAGTTTCCATAGGATTGCTTAACCTCATGCCCGTACCGGTGCTTGATGGCGGCCATCTGATGTTCTATGCGGTTGAGGCGTTGCGCGGGAAGCCTGTCGGTCCCGCCGCGCAGGATGTCGCGTATCGGATCGGCTTTGCCATGGTGCTGATGCTCATGGTCTTTGCCACCTGGAACGACATATCGATGTTCTTCGGCTAGCGTTCGGTCGGGGAAACGGCGAGGGGAATTCGGCGGATACTGTGAACGATTGGTTTTCAACGGCTTGCGAAGAAAGGTTTTGTTTACGATAACTCGAGGCTGTAGTGGCCGTTAAGCCACGGTTCGAATTGAAGTAAACAGAAATTAACGAGCTGGCTTGCTTGTATGGGAAAAGCGGTTAAAACGGCAACCGTGACCGGAGTCGGCACGAAACTGCCGCGCGACGTTTGGAAAAGGTAAGATTTGAACATGAAAGCTGGTTCAAGGTTTTTGAACGCGGTGTCGGCGGCTGCGCTGTCAACAAGCATTGTTGTTTCTGGCGCTGGTGTTGGGTTGCTCGCAGGCACGTCCGTCGCAGAAGCTGCGGTCATCAATCGTGTCGAAGTACGCGGGGCAACGCGCGTCAGCGCTGAGACGGTCCGTGCGAACATCACGATCGTTCCCGGCAAGGCCTTCAGCAACGCGGATATCGACGCTTCCGTGAAGCGCCTGTACTCCACGGGCTACTTCTCCGACGTCAGCATCAATGTCGCCGGCGGTACGCTGGTCGTCAGCGTGAGCGAGAATCAGCTGGTCAATCAGGTCGTCTTCAACGGCAACCGCAAGATCAAGGACGACAAGCTGCAGGGCGTCGTGCGCACGCAGCCGCTCGGCCCGTACAGCGAAGCGACGGTCGAAACGGATATCCAGTCCATCAAGGACGCCTACGCTGCCATCGGTCGCAGCGACATCACGGTGACGACGCAGGTTGTTCCGGTTGCCGAAGGGCGCGTCAACCTTGCCTTCGTGATCAATGAAGGTGAGCGCACCAAGATCTCCCAGATCAATTTCGTCGGCAACGAAGCCTATAGCGACGGTCGTCTTCAATCGATCATCGCGACGAAGGAATCGGGCATCTTCTCGTTCATCACACGCAAGGATGTCTACAATCCGGACAAGCTTCGCGCTGACGAAGAGCTGCTGCGCCAGTTTTATTTCAACCGCGGCTACGCGGACTTCCAGGTCGTTTCCTCGGACGCGGCGCTCAATGAAGCGACGAACGAGTACACGGTGACGATCACCGTCGAAGAAGGTCCGCGTTATGACTTCGGCGCCGTCAATGTCGAATCGACCGTCGAGGGCGTCAATGCCGAAGAGCTGAAGGGGCTTATCCTCAGCCGCGAGGGCTCGGTCTACAAGGCCAAGGACGTTCAGGCGACGATGAGCGAGATTTCGCAGCGTGTCGCTTCGGCCGGATATCCTTTTGCGCGCGTCACGCCGCGCGGCAACCGCGACCTCGCCAATCACACGATCGCCGTCGACTACCTCGTCGACCAGGGCGAGCGTGCTTACGTCGAGCGCATCGAGATCCGCGGCAACACCCGTACGCGTGACTACGTCATCCGTCGCGAATTCGACATGGGTGAAGGCGACGCCTTCAACCAGGAAATGGTTGCCCGCGCCAAGCGTCGCCTGGAGGCACTCGGCTACTTCTCGACCGTCAACATCTCGACCGCGCCGGGCAGCGCTGCCGACCGCGTCGTCGTGATCGTCGACGTGCAGGATCAGTCGACCGGTTCGTTCGGTATCGGTGCTGGTTACTCTGCGGGTAGCGGCGGCGGCTTCCTCGTCGAAGCTTCGATCGAAGAAAAGAACTTCCTGGGTCGTGGTCAGTACATCCGCGTCGCCGCCGGTCGCGGTGACGAGAGCCGGACTTACAACGTTTCGTTCACCGAGCCGTACTTCCTTGGCTATCGTCTGGCTGCCGGCTTTGACGTCTTCAAGAACGAGAACGACTTCGACGACGAGGACTACAGCTACGAAGATCAGGGCTTCAGCCTGCGCGTAACGGCGCCGATCACCGAAAATCTGTCGACCACGCTGCGCTACAACTTCACGCAGTTCGACTATAGCGGTAACGTCGCGAAGCTGTCGTCGCCCTACGTTCGTGCAGTTGAGGGTGGAAACTGGGTCCGTTCGTCGGTATCGCAGTCGATCACCTACAACACGCTCGACGATCCCCAGCTGCCGCATGACGGCATCCTGGCGACCTTCACGCACGAGTTTGCAGGTCTTGGCGGCGACTCCGACTTCTACAAGATGACTGGTAAGGCCAAGTGGTACTACACGGTCAACGACGAGGCGGACATCATCGCGTCGCTTGCTGGTAGCGCCGGTCATGTCTTCGAAACCGGCAGCGATCTGCAGGTCTTCGACCAGTTCCAGCTCGGCTCCAACGATATTCGTGGCTTCGAGCGCAACGGTATCGGTCCGCGCGATCAGGCGACGGGCGATGCGCTCGGCGGCACGACCTACTTTACGGCTTCGGCCGAAGCGACGTTCCCGCTTCCGGGCATCCCGCGCGACAGCGGCTTCCGCGGTGCGGTCTTCGCCGATGCTGGTACGCTCTACAGCAACAAGGTCGCGACCCTTCCCTCTGAAACGGTGCAGGGCAACGACTCGTCGCTGCGTGCATCGGTCGGTGTCGGCCTGATCTGGGCTTCGCCGTTCGGTCCGCTGCGTGTTGACTATGCTTGGCCGGTTGCCAAGGAAGACTTCGACCGGGTACAGAACCTGAAGTTCGGTATTTCCTCGTCGTTCTGATAAAAAGCAGTCCAGAACTGCCGGAAAAAGATCGTTCTGGAGTGTCCATGGAACAGAACTGGTTTTTTCCGCCCCATAAAGGGATTCGCCTGGGTGACCTGGCGAATCAAATTGGGGCGGATCTGAGCAATGGTGCGGTCGCCGACAGCACCATTCATTCTGTAGCGCCAGTCTATCGGGCCAAGCCCGGCGACGTCTGCTACATGTTGTCTCGCAAGAGCCGCGCCGAGCTTGATACGTGTCAGGCATCCGCGATCATCTGCGACAAGACGATCTCCAGCCTTGTGCCTGCCCATATCCCAGTCCTCTTGACGGCTCGCCCGCATACGGCCTTCGCCCTTGCCGGCACGTTGCTGCACGAGGCGGCGATGCGTCCTGCGCGCAACACCAGCCTCAAGGGCGTGGCACCCGGTGCTTTCGTGGATCCGACCGCGCGTTTGGAAGACGATGTCGAGGTCGAGCCGATGGCGGTCGTTGGGGCTGGCGCCGAAATCGGCCGCGGCACCCGCATCGCTGCCGGCGCCGTCATCGGGCCGGGCGTGCGCATCGGTCGTGACTGTACGATTGCCTCTGGCGCAAGCGTGCTCTGTGCTCTCGTCGGCAACAGCGTGATCATTCATCCCGGTGCTCGTATCGGGCAGGATGGTTTTGGTTATGCGCCCGGGCCGAAAGGCGGAATGATCAAGATCGTTCAGGTCGGGCGCGTGATCATTCAGGATCATGTCGAGATCGGCGCCAACACGACGATCGACCGCGGCACGATGGATGACACGGTGATCGGCGAGGGGACGAAGATCGACAATCTCGTCCAGGTCGGCCACAACGTGCGCATTGGCCGTTATTGTGGCATCGTCGCCCAAGTGGGCATTGCAGGCAGCACAAAGATCGGCGACGGCGTGATGATCGGCGGTGGCAGTGGCGTCAATGGCCACATCACGGTCGGTGATGGCGTACAGATCGCCGCGATGAGCGGCGTGGCGAGCGATGTTCCCGCCGGCGAACGTTATGGCGGTATTCCGGCGCGCCCGATGCGCGATTTCCTGCGCGATGTCGCGGAGATGGCGATGCGGGCAAGCGACAGACAGAAAAAGAAGAAGGGCGGCGCGAATGAGTGAGGCAGCAACGGTTCTCGGTACGGCGGACATTCAGGAAATTCTGAAACTGCTCCCGCATCGCTACCCATTTCTGCTCGTCGATCGGATCATCGAGATCGACGGCGACAATTCGGCGATCGGCATCAAGAACGTCTCGGCGAACGAACCGCATTTCACCGGTCACTTCCCCGAACAGCCGATCATGCCTGGCGTTTTGCTTGTCGAGGGCATGGCCCAGACGGCCGGTGCGATCTGTGCCCGCAAGGTGGGTAGCGGAACGAACCTCGTCTATTTCATGACCATCGACAATGCGCGCTTCCGCAAGCCGGTCGTTCCCGGCGATCGCGTCGAATTCCATGTCGTGAAGCAGAAGCAACGCGGCAATATCTGGAAATTTCACTGTGACGCAAAAGTTGACGGGCAACTGGTCGCAGAAGCTGATATCGGCGCGATGATCGTCAGCAAGGAAGACGCCTGAACATGATTGCAGCAACAGCGAAGATCCACCCGTCCTCGATTATCGAAGACGGCGCTGCGATCGGCGAGAACGTCAAGATCGGCCCTTTTTGCCACGTGGGGCCGAAAGTCGTTCTTGGCGACGATGTCGAGCTTCACAGTCATGTCGTGGTCACCGGCCGTACGACGATCGGCACGGGAACCAAAATTTTCCCGCAGGCGGTGATCGGCGCCGATTCGCAGAGCGTTCATCATAGCGCCGTCGATACGGAACTGTTGATCGGTGCAAATTGCACGATCCGCGAAGGCGTGACGATGAATACGGGCACCGTCGAACATGGCGGACAGACGGTCATTGGCGACAACAATCTCTTCCTGGCCTATTCGCACGTGGCGCATGATTGCCGCCTCGGCAACCATATCATCCTGTCGAACAACGTGATGCTGGCGGGCCATGTCACGGTCGAAGACCGCGCCATTCTTGGCGGCGGCTGCGCCGTGCATCAGTTCACCCGTGTCGGCCGACAGGCGTTTGTCGGGGGCCTCTCCGCCGTCAGCTACGACGTCATTCCCTACGGTATGCTCAACGGCAATCCGGGCATACTGAGCGGGCTGAACGTGGTCGGCATGACGAGAGCCGGGATCGATCGCGCGACGATCCACGTCGTTCGCCGCGCCTACAAGCAGATCTTTGAAGGCCCGGAGTCGATCCGCGCCAATGCTGCGGCCATTCGCGAAGAATATGCCGACTGCGCACCGGTCGTCGAAATCCTCGATTTCATCGCGGCCGAGAGCGACCGGGCACTATCGTCGCCGTCTCGCGGCAAGGCGTGATCGTGATGTCGGCTGCTGCGAGCCACGCAGCGACCGGCGGTCGGCTCGCAATCATCGCCGGCGGTGGCGCGCTACCGCACCACGTAGCCGAAGCTGTGCGCGCGCGCGGCGAAGATCCATTCATCATCGCATTGTCGCGCGAGGCGGAAGAAGCCGATTGGGTCGGCTTCGATCATTCCGTGCTGGGGATCGGCGACTTCGCCAATATCAGCCGTACCTTCAAGGAAGAGGGGATCGATCGCGTCGTCCTGTCGGGTTGGGTTCGCCGCCGGCCGGAATGGCGTGATATTCGCCCGACGCTGAGAACGCTGGCAAATATCCCGGCCGTCTTGAAGACGCTGGTGTCCGGTGGAGACGACGCCGTCCTGCGCATGGCGATGGCACTGATCGAAGCAAGCGGTGCCCATGTCATCGGTGTTCATGAAGTGGTACCCAATCTCCTGGCAGAACCGGGGCCGATCGGGGCGGTTACACCTGATGCCGACGATCGCCGTGATATCGAGGCGGGCATCGCTGCCGCCAACGCGCTCGGCGCGCTCGATGTGGGGCAGGGTGCAGTGGCCGTCGGTGGGCGTGTCGTGGCGCTGGAGGGCGCTGAGGGTACCGATTCTATGCTGGAGCGTGTCGTCGCCTTGAAGGCCGAGGGCCGTGTCTCTTCGCGCCGGCGAGGGGTCCTCGTCAAGCTTTGCAAGCCCGGGCAAGATTTGCGCGCCGACCTCCCGTCGATCGGACCGTCGACCGTTGCACTTGCAGAAAAGGCCGGTCTCGCCGGCATTGCGGTCGAAGCAGGCAGGGCTCTGGTCCTGGAGCGCGGCAACGTGATTGATGTCGCCAATCGCGCTGGTCTGTTTGTCGCCGGTGTCGAACGATCGGCCAAGGGAGCCGAGCGATGAGCGCATCCAGCTACAAGCTTGCAGTCATTGCAGGCGAGGTTTCCGGCGATCTCCTGGGCGCCGATCTCGTCCGGGCGCTTCGAACGCAAAGCAGCAGCACGATAGAGCTCGTCGGTGTCGGCGGCGAGGCGCTGGAGGCGGAGGGCCTTCGATCGCTCTTCGACTATTCCGAACTATCGATCATGGGCTTCACCCAGGTCCTGGCACGATTGCCGAAGCTCATTATGCGCATTCGCCAGACGGCAAAGGCGATCATCGCCGCGTGTCCCGACGCGTTGCTGATCATCGACAGCCCGGACTTTACCCACCGCGTGGCACGGAAGGTCCGAGCGGCGCTGCCGGATGTGCCTGTCATCAACTATGTCTGCCCGAGCGTTTGGGCCTGGAAGCCGGAACGCGCGCCGCGCATGCGTGGCTATGTTGATCACGTCTTGGCCGTGTTGCCGTTCGAACCGCAGGCGATGGAGAAGCTGCAGGGCCCGCCGACGACCTATGTCGGCCACCGCCTCGCAAGCGATGCGAATGTGCTCGCGGTTCGGGCAAACCGCCAGCAGCGCCTTGTCGGCGCCATCGATGGGCGGGTCGCGACGTGCCTCCTTCTGCCGGGCTCCCGTTCGAGTGAGGTCGGCCGTCTGTTGCCGACCTTCGGCCGGGTGGTTGAGGAGCTTGCCGGCCGACATCCCGGCATTCGCTTCCTGTTGCCGACCGTTTCGCGGCAGGAAAAGCTGGTGCGCGAAATCACGGCATCCTGGCCCATCCAGCCGGAGATCACCGTAGGGGCGGCGGAAAAGTGGGCCGCTTTCGATCGGGCCGATGCGGCGATCGCTGCCTCGGGAACGGTTCTTCTGGAACTGGCGCTTGCCGGCGTTCCCGTCGTTTCAACCTACGATCCCGATTTCCTGGTGAAGCTCTTGCACAAGCGCATCCGCATCTGGAGCGGCGCGCTGCCGAATTTGATCGCAGACTTCCCCATCGTGCCGGAATACTTCGGCGAGTCCATCCGCCCTGGTGCCTTGACGCGTTGGATGGAGCGGCTTTCCGGTGCAACGGCGCAGCGCGCCTCGATGCTGGATGGCTATGCACTGGTGCAACAGCGCATGGCGACAATTCATCCGCCCGGAAAAGCAGCCGAGATTGTTCTTGGCTATCTCACGAAGAATAACAGGTAAGCTTCATAGTTCCTTGAGCGAGCGCGATGCATCCCTCAATGCGTCGACGTCGTCGTAAGTGTGCGCAAGGGTCCCGCCGGGGGAGCAGGTTTGCGGCCGGCATTGCTTTGCGGCCAGCTGGATGGAAGACGGGGTTCGAACCGATGTTCCCGGACCGACAAAATAAAAGCCCGGTCATCGCTGACCGGGCTTCGTTTTTCTTGGCTGATAACGATCAGCGCTTGGAGACCGGCACGTAGTCGCGCTGCGGGGCGCCGACATAGAGCTGGCGCGGACGACCGATGCGCTGTTCCGGATCTTCGATCATCTCGTTCCACTGCGCGATCCAGCCGACGGTGCGGGCGAGCGCGAAGAGCACGGTGAACATGGTGGTGGGGAAGCCCAGCGCCTTCAGCGTGATGCCGGAGTAGAAGTCGATGTTCGGATAGAGCTTCTTCTCGATGAAGTACTCGTCGGTCAGCGCGATGCGCTCGAGTTCCATCGCGACTTCGAGCAGCGGATCGTCCTTGTGGCCGAGTTCCGCCAGCACTTCATGCGTGGTCTTCTGCATGATCTTGGCGCGCGGATCGTAGTTCTTGTAGACGCGGTGGCCGAAGCCCATGAGGCGGAACGGATCGTTCTTGTCCTTGGCGCGCGCAATGAACTCCGGAATGCGGTCGGCCGTGCCGATTTCGGCCAGCATGTTGAGCGCCGCTTCGTTGGCGCCGCCGTGAGCCGGGCCCCAGAGGCAGGCGATGCCGGCAGCAATGCAGGCGAACGGGTTAGCGCCCGACGAACCGGCCAGACGGACCGTCGAGGTCGACGCGTTCTGCTCGTGGTCGGCGTGCAGGATGAAGATACGGTCCATGGCGCGCGACAGAACCGGGTTGACGACATATTCCTCGCACGGAACGGCGAAGCACATGCGCAGGAAGTTCGAGGCGTAGTCCAGGTCGTTCTTCGGGTAAACGAAGGGCTGGCCGATGTGGTACTTGTAGGCCATTGCCGCGATCGTCGGCATCTTGGCGATCATGCGCAGCGAGGCAACCATGCGCTGATGCGGATCGGTGATGTCGGTCGAGTCGTGGTAGAAGGCCGAAAGTGCGCCGACGCAGCCGCACATGACGGCCATCGGATGCGCGTCGCGGCGGAAGCCGGTGAAGAAGCGCGACATCTGCTCATGCACCATGGTGTGGTGCGTGACCCGATAATCGAAGTCGGCCTTCTGTGCCTTCGTCGGCAGTTCGCCGTAGAGCAGCAGGTAGCAGACCTCGAGGAAGTCGCCATGTTCTGCAAGCTGCTCGATCGGGTAGCCGCGGTGCAGGAGCACGCCTTCGTCGCCGTCGATATAGGTGATCTTGGATTCGCACGACGCCGTTGACGTGAAGCCCGGGTCGTATGTGAACATTTTCGTCTGCTTGTAGAGCGAGCCGATGTCCACGACGTCAGGGCCGATGGACCCCGATCGCACCGGAAGATCCGCAGACTTTCCATCGAGTGTTACAACCGCGGTTTTTTCAGTCATCGGACCCTCCGTCTTATGGCAACGTGACATAGAGACATGCCACGACAATGAACGTTGCGAATTTGCTATATGATTTATTTTCGACTGCCAAGCTGTACGAAAGGCAAATTGTGCGATGCGAAAATGTGCATATGGCGACGCAACAATGGCATGTTACGGCAATAAGTCCAAGGAGATCAATAATCTCGTCGGATGATGGTGCGGTACCATTCTATATAGGTTTGCCGCTTTTTTCAGCAGATAGCGCGTCGGTTGCGGTTATGTGCCTTTGGTTGCATGATCGGCCGGGTATTCCGGGGAAAGAGCGCTGGCGCAATGAGCGATACTGAAAGGCGGCAGGCGTCGCAGGACGCTGAGCGCGGCAGCTTCATGTTGTCCGGTTCCGATGCCGCCACTGCCGTTACAGTCTTTGCTCCCAATGCGCCGCGCGGCTTGCTTTCGATACAGATGCGCCGCGGCATGTCGACGCTGTCGGCACGCCTCGGTTCGCGCGCGGTCAAGGCGTCGGTCGCCTCCGCAATCGAAGAAGAACGCGCATTCGGTCACGGTTTTGTGTTGATACCGGTGCTGCTGGTCTCAGGCGTCCTCACCTGGCTGTCGCTCCCTTTTGACGTCGGAATTGTCAAACTTGCACTGCTGCTTTGCGTTTTCGGCATGGCGGCGGTGGCATGCGTCGGAAAATTTGCACGGCTGCGGGTGCCGCTGATTGGGGCGACACTGTTTGTGGCGGGAATGGTGCTGGTCGCGGCCGAGACGGCGCGGATCGATACGATCGTCCTCGACGCACCGGTGACGACGAACGTGCGGGGTGTGGTGTTTTCGCGTGAGCAGGACGACCGGGGCCAGTGGCGCTACGGGGTCGAGATCCACGAGACGACCAGGCCGCGCCTGCGCCGTCAACCGACGAAAGTCACGCTGGTGGCGCGGGGTCGGGAAGATCCGCTGCCGATAGGTGCGACCATCGAGGGCAGGGCGCGGCTGTCGCCGCCCTCCGGTCCGGCATTGCCGGGTTTGAACGACTTCGCGTTTGACAGCTACTTCCGGGGTATCGGTGCAGTCGGGTTTTTCTACGGTTCGCCTAAGGGCGGAAAAGCGCCTGCGACCGGAGAATCGGAAGCGGCCTCTTCCTTTGGTTCATCCCTGCCGACCAGCATCGCCGCGATGCGGGAGGCCGTCGGAGAGCGCATCCGTGCATCGATCGGCGGCGACACCGGAGCGCTTGCTGCAGCGCTGGTGACCGCGGAAGAGCGGGCAATCAGCCGTGAGACGGTCGAGGTGTTGCGGCAAGCCGGGCTTGCGCATGTGCTGGCGATCTCCGGCCTTAACATGGCGCTGGCCGCCGGGACCTTTCTGATCGGCGCCCGCACCGTTCTCAGCATGATCCCTGGCTTGGCGCATCGTGTGCCGATCAAGAAGGTTGCGGCGACCGGCGCACTGCTGATGGTTTGCCTCTACATTCTCATCTCCGGGGGAGCCGTATCGGCATTGCGCGCCTGGATCATGATTTCCATCATGCTCGTGGCGGTGTTTTTCGATCGTATGTCGATCAGCCTGCGCAACGTTGCT
Organism: Ensifer sp. EB106-03-01-XG145; assembly: GCF_058792075.1. Classification (NCBI taxonomy): domain Bacteria; kingdom Pseudomonadati; phylum Pseudomonadota; class Alphaproteobacteria; order Hyphomicrobiales; family Rhizobiaceae; genus Ensifer; species Ensifer sp. EB106-03-01-XG145. The sequence continues at coordinate 1,607,302 of NZ_JBYTEC010000001.1, forward strand.
CTCGCGGCGATCGTCATCGTCGCTATAACGCCGTCGGCGGTTGCCGGCCCGGGGTTTCAGATGTCCTTCGCTGCGACGCTTGCGCTCGTAGCCGGCTATGCGCGCTGGCGCGAGCGACGGGAGACGGAGGTGCCGGCGGCGGCGAGGCAGGGCAAGGGTAGGGGCCTGGTCACCGGCGTGATCGCCGGCGTTGTTGTCACCTCTCTCATCGGCGGTTTGGCGACATCGGTCTATTCGATCGCCTATTTCCACAGGTTGCCGGCCTATGGCCTGCTCGCCAATGTTCTCACCATGCCGGTGATCAGCATCGTGATCATGCCGTTCGGCCTGTTCGCCATGCTTCTGATGCCACTGGGGCTTGAACACTATCCATTGATGGCAATGGCATGGGGCCTCGATCGGATGCTCGACATCGCCCGCTTCGTAACGTCTCTCGACGGCGAGATCGTCACGGGTCGCATCGGGCATTTCGGCTTTGCGCTGATTGCCGCAGGCGGTGTTCTCGTCTGTGTATTGCGGAGCTGGCTGGCCCTGTCGGGCGCAGTATTGATCAGCGCCGGTCTCGTCAGCCTCGCAGTCGAGCACGATCGTCTGCCCGATGTCGTGATTGCCGAGGATGGTCGCCTCGTTGGCCTCGTTGCGAACGGCGCGATAGCAACCAACAGGATGCGCCCGTCGGATTTCGTGTTTTCGCAATGGCAACGGGCCCTCGCGGTGGAAAACCACCTCAAGCCAGCGATGCTTCCGCCGCCGGCAGCTGCCGATCCTTACCCGGCTACGGAGCCGGCCGGGAAGGGCGCTCCGCCGCTCGACCAGGAAAAACAGGCCGCGATCCGCGCGGATCTGTCGTCGGCGATCGAGGCGAATGCTGCGGGTGTCTTCATCTGCCGGGAAAAGCAATGGTGTGCGGCGCGCAACGGCTACGGCTGGACGATCCTTGCCATCGAGAACCCGCGGCTCTTTCCGGCCTTGTGCGACCAGGCGGATCTTGTGGTGACTGCGGCGCGGGTCGATGGCGCGACGTGCCCGACCAACCGCGCCCGTATTGTGAATGCGCAGACGCTGCGTCGCACGGGCGCAATCGAAATTCGAGCGCAGTCGGATACGGAGCACGCGCCGCCCGCAATGCAGTTTCGAACGGCATTCACGGCCCTTGCCCGCCCATGGGAACGGCACCGCGCGTATGACTGGCGGACCGGTTCTTTCATGGACGTTTCGCCAGATTTCTGACCGCAGTCACCGGTCGCGCCCTGAGCGGGCGGGTTGCGAAATTATTCTTGATTGATAAACTCCACAAATCCTTGTCATTCCGCTCCCCTTTGCGTAAAGAGCCCGAAAGCACGCAAGGGATGTGACGGGTGGCGGCAATCCCTTCGCTCTGAAATGACGAAACGGACCAGTACGTGAGGAACAAGATGCCGAACCGAGCCCGATCGACGATCAATCTGCTGGCAGCCGCAATGCTGGGTCTGTCATCGGCTGCTATGCCCGTGGTTGCGTTCGCTCAGTCAGCGAGTGAAGGGGCATCGTCAGCCCCGGCTACGAACGGCACTCAGGGCACTGTCGCACAATCTCCCACGCCGACGCCGGTCGTAGAGGGCCAGACGGCAACCGGCAGCGCACCGGTAAACCAGGCGACGCCGATCACTCAGGTGCAGCCCGCACCACAAGCCGCGTCGCCGGAGACTGCCCCCCTTGCTGTCGAGGGCACTGCCGTTGCGACCGAAGGTGCGGCGAACCCGGTGCTGCCGCACGATCTGTCGCCGATCGGTATGTTCATGGCGGCGGACCTTGTCGTCAAAAGCGTTATGGTCGGCCTGGCAGTGGCGTCCATTGCCACCTGGGCGATCTTCCTGGTCAAGGCACTCGAGCTTTTCAGCGCCAAGGCGCGCCTCAAGCGGGCGGTGCGTCTCCTGTCAGCCGCTAACGGTCTGGCTGATGTCAATACTGCATTCGACGGGAAGTCGGGCCCAGCACCTGAGATGGTGGCTGCGGCGATCGACGAGATGGTGCGTTCGGAAGCGGTTGTCGACCATGCGCCTGCGAGCGGTATCAAGGAACGCGTCTCTTCGCTGCTGACCCGCATCGAGGTTCGCGCCGGCAAGCGCATGACGAGCGGCACCGGTATTCTGGCCTCGATCGGCTCGGTCGGACCGTTCGTCGGCCTCTTCGGCACGGTTTGGGGGATCATGAATTCCTTCATCGGCATCAGCAAGGCGCAGACGACCAATCTCGCGATCGTCGCACCCGGCATTGCCGAAGCGCTGCTCGCCACTGCTATCGGCCTTGTTGCGGCAATTCCAGCGGTGGTGATCTACAACTATTTCGCACGTGCAGTGGGTGGCTACAAGGTGATCCTTGCCGATGCTGCGGCCGCCGTTGAACGGCTCGTCAGCCGCGACCTCGACCACCGCATGGTCCGCAAGGCGCAGCCCCGCCGGCAGGAAGGCTTCGTCCATGCCGAAACGACCATCGCACGGATCGGGTGACCCATGGCCGGAAAAGTAAGCCAGGACGGCGGCGATCTGGACGAGAACAGCGAAATCAACGTCACGCCCTTCATCGACGTCATGCTCGTGCTGCTGATCATCTTCATGGTGGCGGCGCCGCTTGCCACGGTGGATATGAAGGTGGATCTGCCTCAATCGGCGGCAAAGCCAGCGCCGCGCGACGACAAGCCGGTCTTCGTGACCTTGAAGGCCGATCTGGCGCTGGCCATCGGCAACGAGGAAACGGCGCGTGAGACCTTCGCCGACGAGCTGAAGCGCCTGACGGAGGGCAACACCGAGACGCGTGTCCTGCTCCGGGCCGACAAGGCCGTGGACTACGGCGAGCTGATGACGGTCATGAACCTCATCCAGAACGCCGGCTACACCAAGATCGCCCTCGTGGGCCTGGAAGGCGCACCCGGGCGCTGAGTTTGCCCGCGGTCCACGTGCCAGCAATGCGTCGCGCCCATGTCCGCGCGTCGCCGCCATGATCGATCAGGGCTCTTCTTCCCCGTTTTTCCGGCGCAATTTGCCGCTGTCGCTTGAATCCCGCGGGGCGGCGATTTAAGAGCTTACGTCAAAGGCTTTCCGTTGAGAGCCACAAGACGATCGCGCGGGCTTCTCCGAAAAGCGGCGCCGCGCCTATCCGGATACGAGGGCACCAGCATGAATTTCGAAGCAGCGCGCACCAAGATGGTGGACAACCAGATCCGGACCACGGATGTGACGTCTCACTCGGTCTTGTCCGCCTTCCTCACCGTGCCGCGCGAGGAGTTCGTGCCCGCGAAGATGAAGGAGCTCGCGTATATCGACACCGACATCGCGCTTGACGCCGCCAACGGCGGAGGGCCGCGCTTCCTGATGGAGCCGTCGCCGCTTGCCAAGCTTCTGCAGCTCGCCGAGATCGCCAAGTCCGACGTCGTGCTCGAGATCGGTTGCGGTACCGGCTATGCCTCGGCACTGCTTTCCCTGATTGCTGGTTCCGTCGTCGCGCTCGAAAGCGATCAGGGTCTTGCCGCCACCGCGACCGAAACGCTGGCACGTCTCGGCTATGACAATATCGCCGTCGTCACCGGCGAACTCGAGAAGGGCTACGCTGCCGAAGCGCCTTACGATGTCATCTTCGTTCACGGTGCGGTGGAAGTGTTGCCTGCGGCTCTGTTCGAGCAGTTGCGTGATGGCGGCCGACTCGTGGTGGTCGAAGGATTTGGCAACGCTTCGCGCGCTAAACTCTATGTGCACGAGCACGGAAAAACCTCCGAGCGTGCCGACTTCAACACTGCGGTGAAGCCGCTTCCCGGCTTCCGCCGCGAGCAGGAATTTGTTTTTTGAGGTCCCGCTTATTGAGGGATATCAACATTTGAATGTACTGCTAAAATAACAATGTTGCCAATTCGCAACGCGGTACTTGTTTCTTTTTGAAATGCCTGCGCAGAGTAGGGCTGCGCAGTTGTCGGAATTTGGAATCCGGGTTTCAAAGAGTGCAGTGGTAGTGATTTGCTCACCAGTGGGCGGTGTGAGCGCTCATCGCCGTGTCTAGGCAGCGCCGTTTTGTAACGAGGACAGCGCTGCGGGAAATGAGGGCAGGCTTTGCCGCCCCCGATCGGAGAGAGAAGTAATGGTGTCGATTGTCCGCAAAGCGGCCCTGTGGGCCGCCGTCTCGACGAGTGTGCTGCTTGCCCCGCACGCAGTACTGGCCGAGACGATCTTCGGCGCAATGGCCAAAGCCTACGCAAACAATCCGGATCTGAACGCTGCGCGGGCGGGGCTGCGCGCCACCGACGAGAGCGTACCGATCGCCAAGTCCGGCTTTCGCCCCCAGGTGGCTGGTTTCGCCAGCGGGACGCTTTCGACCATCGACAGGGAGAGTTCCGGAACTCAGGACGTTCACCAGGGGCAGGTCGGCATCTCCATAACGCAGATGGTCTTTGATGGCTTTCAGACGCTGAACAATGTTCGCGCGGCCGAATCGAATGTGTTTGCCACCCGCGAATCGCTGCTCGCCAACGAGATGCAGATCCTGCTTTCGGCGGCGACCATCTATTCCAATATCGCCCGCGATCAGCAGCTCGTGTCGATCCGCAAGCAGAACATCGCGTTCCTTCAGGAACAGGTGAACGCCGCGAAGGCGCGGCTTGATGTGGGTGAGGGCACCCGTACGGACGTGAGCCTGGCAGAGGCTTCGCTCGCCAACGCGCAGTCGCAGCTTATCGTCGCTGTTGCGCAGCTGAAGCAGAGCGAAGCGACCTATGTGCGGATCGTCGGCGACTTGCCGAAGAACATCAAGCAGGCGTCTCCCGCATCGAAGAGCCTGCCGCGCTCGCTCGACCAGGCGGTCGCAAGCGGCCTGCGCGACCACCCGACCATTCTGGCAGCGCAGTACTCGGTTGATTCGGCCGGTTACCAGGTGAAGTCGGCTGAGGGCACGATGCTGCCCGGCGTGACGCTTCAGGGACAGGTCGGCCGCACCACTGGCAATGTCGGTGATGGCATCGACAGCAACACATCGAGCATCACTGCTCGCCTCGAAGTCCCGATCTATCAGGGCGGCCTCGAATACGGCCAGATCCGGCAGGCGAAGGAACGCCTGGGGCAGCAGCGCATTCTGGTTGATTCGGCGCGAGCATCGATTCAGGAAACGATTGTTTCGGCCTACGCACAGCTCGAAGCAGCGATCGCGCGTATTTCCGCCAACAAGGCACAGATCTCTGCCGCCAAGCTGGCACTGGATGGCGTCATCGAAGAGCGCAAAGTCGGCCAGCGCACGACCCTCGACGTTCTCGATTCGCAGCAGGACGTGCTGCAGGCGCAGGAACTCCTGGCGCTTGCGCAGCGCGACGCGGTCGTCGCGAGCTATACCTTGCTTGCAGCCTCCGCGAGGCTGACCGTGAAGAGCCAGGGTCTGCAGGTGGCCGAATATCGCGCCGAAGAACATTACGAGGCGGTCAAGGATAAATGGTTCGGTCTTCGAACCGTCGACGGTCGCTAAAGAAAACGCCCCGGTCTCCCCGGGGCGTTTCTATTTTTCCCCCTGAAAACAAATCTGTGCAAGGATCTGAGTGGCTGATTCGTGGCGTATGTTTCGTCCGCGAACTCACATAAGGTTTGTCGGAAATCGGCGCATGTCCTGTTTTGAAACACATGCCGGCCGCGTCAAACGGGGATAGAAATGGCACAGCTCAATGTCGCGCGTGAACCTTCGATGGATGAGATCCTGGCATCCATTCGCAAGATCATCGAGAGCAATGAGCCTGGGCAGGCCGGGCTTTCGCCGCAGGAGCATTTCGAGGACGAGGCGGGTGACGAGATCGAGCTGACGATCGACAGCGAGATCGAGACCGTTGCCTTCGGCCGGCGCGAGGAATCTGCCGAAACATCGAGGCCCGCCCCCGCGGCTCCTGCCGTAGAGCTTTCCATCGTCTCGTCCGAGGCCAGCACGGCGGTTGCTCAGCCGCCGCTTTCGCTGGCTGATGTCGCAGCACGCGTTCGTGCGGCTTCGGAGCGCCACGCAACGGGGTTTGCCCCGCGCGAAACGCAGCCAGTCGCGCCAGCGCCGGCGATCCAGGACAGCCCCGTCGTAACGTCGCGCATGGCCGCGGTATCAGCGCCCAAGGCTCCGGCCGTTCAGCCGATCGTGGCCCCAGAAACACATGAGGATGCGGAAGCGGTCGCTGCCCCAGCGCCATCGGAGCGTCGCGACAGCGTCGAATCGCCAGCGCCGGCGCCGGTGATCGACACGGTGGCCCCCGAGAAGGCGATCGCAGCCATCGTCTCTCCGGAAGTCGGCCGGAAGGTCGCGCAATCCTTCGACAACCTCGCTCTCGCGGTCGATCAGGGCGCAAGGCGCTCGTTCGACGAAATTGCCCAGGAAATGCTGCGGCCGATGCTGCAGGAATGGCTGGACGACAATCTGCCGACACTCGTCGAACGACTGGTTCGCGAGGAAATCGAGCGCGTTGCCCGCGGGCCGCGTCGCTGAAATTCAGATCTTTTGATGCGTGGGGCCGCGGCGACCGTCGCGGCTTTTTGCGTTCGTGTTGACTTGCACCGGCCGTTCCGGTTTACAAGACACAGACATCACTCTCCAAAATTGGCTCCAAAATGCTTGATAAGACCTACGATTCCGCATCCGTCGACCCACGTATCGCCAAGAAGTGGGACGAAGAAAACGCGTTTCGTGCAGGCGCGGGTGCCAAGCCCGGCGCCGATAGCTTCTGCATAGTGATCCCGCCGCCGAACGTGACCGGCTCGCTGCACATGGGCCACGCGCTCAACAACACGCTTCAGGACGTCATGGTTCGCTTCGAGCGCATGCGCGGCAAGGACGTGCTGTGGCAGCCGGGCATGGACCATGCCGGTATTGCGACCCAGATGGTCGTCGAGCGCAAGCTGATGGAAACCCAGCAGCACCGTCGGCAGATGGGGCGCGAGGCTTTCATTGAGAAGGTCTGGGAGTGGAAGGCCGAATCCGGCGGCTTGATCTTCAATCAGTTGAAGCGGCTCGGCGCATCCTGCGACTGGTCGCGTGAACGCTTCACCATGGACGACGGCCTCTCGGAAGCCGTTCTGGAGGTCTTCGTCTCGCTCTACAAGGAAGGGCTGATCTACAAGGACAAGCGCCTGGTCAACTGGGACCCGAAGCTTCTGACGGCGATTTCCGATCTGGAGGTCGAGCAGCACGAGATCAACGGCAATCTCTGGTATCTGCGCTATCCGCTCGAACCGGGTGTCACCTATGAACATCCGATTGCCTTCAATGAGGAAGGCAAGGCGACCGAATGGGAGAAGCGCGACTATCTGGTCGTCGCGACCACCCGCCCGGAAACGATGCTCGGGGACAGCGGCATTGCCGTCAACCCGGACGACGAGCGCTATAAACCTCTCCTCGGCAAGCATGTCATCCTGCCGATCGTCGGCCGGCGCATTCCCGTTGTCGCCGACAGCTACGCGGATCCGACGGCCGGCACCGGCGCGGTGAAGATCACGCCTGCGCACGACTTCAACGACTTCGACGTCGGCAAGCGTGCAGGCCTCAGCGCGATCAACGTCATGACGATCGAAGGTCGCATCACCATCAAGGACAACGAAGAGTTCCTCGAAGGGCTTTCCGATCCGGCAGCCTTGCATGGTGCGTGGGACGAACTCGAAGGCAAGGATCGCTTCGAGGCGCGCAAGATCATCGTCCGCATCTTCGAAGAAGCTGGCCTGCTCGACAAGATCGAGCCGCACAAGCACATGGTCCCCCATGGCGACCGTGGCGGCGTGCCGATCGAGCCGCGCCTGACGGAACAATGGTACGTCGACGCCAAGACGCTCGCGAAGCCTGCGATTGCCGCCGTCAAGGAAGGCCGGACGAACTTCGTTCCGAAGAACTGGGAAAAAACCTACTTCGAGTGGATGGAAAACATCCAGCCCTGGTGCGTCTCGCGCCAGCTTTGGTGGGGGCATCAGATCCCGGCCTGGTACGGCCCGGATGGCCAGGTCTTCGTCGAGAAGACCGAGGAAGAGGCGCTGCACGCCGCGATCCAGCACTATCTCGCGCATGAAGGCCCGATGAAGGCCTATGTCGAGGACCTGCTTGAAAACTTCAGGCCGGGCGAAATCCTGACCCGCGACGAAGACGTGCTCGACACCTGGTTCTCTTCGGCGCTCTGGCCGTTCTCCACGCTCGGCTGGCCGAACGAGACGCCGGAACTGGAGAAGTACTATCAGACCGACGTTCTGGTGACAGGCTTCGACATCATCTTCTTCTGGGTCGCCCGCATGATGATGATGGGCCTGCACTTCATGAAGGATGCCGATGGCACCCCGGTCGAGCCGTTCCATACGGTCTACGTCCATGCGCTCGTTCGCGACAAGAACGGCCAGAAGATGTCGAAGTCGAAGGGCAACGTCATCGACCCGCTCGAACTTATCGACGAATACGGGGCTGACGCACTGCGCTTCACGCTGGCGATCATGGCTGCCCAGGGCCGCGACGTGAAGCTTGATCCCGCCCGCATCGCCGGTTATCGCAACTTCGGCACGAAGCTCTGGAACGCGACGCGTTTTGCCCAGATGAACGGCGTGGTCGACAGCGACGGTTTCATCCCCGAAGCCGCGTCGCTCACCATCAACCGCTGGATCCTGACGGAGCTTTCGCGCACCATCCGCGACGTCACCGAGGCGATCGAGGCCTATCGTTTCAACGAAGCCGCCGGCAGTCTCTATCGTTTCGTCTGGAACCAGTTCTGCGATTGGTATCTCGAGCTGCTGAAGCCGGTCTTCAACGGCGAGGACGAGGCGGCCAAGCGCGAGTCGCAGGCCTGCGTCGCCTATGTTCTCGACGAGATCTACAAGCTGCTGCACCCGTTCATGCCGTTCATGACCGAGGAGCTCTGGGGGCAGACGGCAGGCGAGGGCCGTGAGCGCGAGACGCTGCTCTGCCACGCCGAATGGCCGGCGGCTTCCTATGCCGATGATGCGGCCGCCGATGAGATCAATTGGCTGATCGACCTCGTTTCAGGCATCCGCTCCGTCCGTTCGGAGATGAATGTTCCGCCGGCAGCAACCGCGCCGCTGATCGTCGTCGGTGCGAACAATCTGACGCGCGAGCGCCTGCAGCAGCATGCTCCGGCAATTGCGCGCCTGGCGCGTGTCGAACACATCGACTATGCGACTGTCGCCCCGCGCGGCAGCGCCCAGATCGTTGTGGGCGAGGCGACCGCGTGCCTGCCGCTTGGCAACCTGATCGATCTTTCCGCCGAGAAGTCGCGCCTGGAGAAGGCGATCGCCAAGGTGGATGCGGAGCGCGAGCGTATTCTTGGCAAATTGGCCAATGAAAAGTTCGTCGCGAACGCAAAACCGGAACTGGTGGAAGCGGAGCGTGAGCGCCTGGTGGAACTCGATCTTCAGAAAGATTCGCTTGGCGTCGCGCTCACGCGCGTGGCGGAAGCCGGTTAGGAAGCACGCTAAGGGTGCAACCGCCCACAGGGTTGATCGGCCAAGGAAGTCAAAATCCGCGACAGGTCCGTCGCGGATTTTTTATTTTAGTATGATTTTATATACTTGCCGGGGCGCGCTTCGCGATCGAATCGCTGAGCTGAATACTGTCGGCCGTTCACGAAATCGCTTGGCATGGGCAGGCGGAGTTTCAACGGCCATTTTTGTTGATCTTCAGCAAAAACCAATATTGTTGTCTCCACGACACAGCTTTCGCGAGTGTTGGAAGTTTTTCCTATTTTATTGGGTTATTTACCTATTTTCCGGAATATCATTTCGGAAATGCGCGAATGTGTCTAAATCATGAGAATCTTACGTAAATTATGTGACGCATAGTGCCGCACCGCCTCTGCATCTGGCATTTGCGATTTCACATGTTCGTGAGAATACTTCCGCCATACGCGGCATGAGGTGGAATGTCGCAGATTGCAGTGCAGGGGAGGAGCTTGATGGCTCACATGAATTTTAAACGTGGCGTCCTGACGGTGGCGGCTGGTTTGCTGGTTGCGTCGGCGGCCCACGCCGGCGGTCTTGAGCGCGGTGGTTACAACATCGATCTGCTGTTCGACCCGTCGGACTACGCCGGCGAAGCTTCGGCGACCTACGTCAATCCGCAGCGCGAACTGAAGAATGTCAGAGACACGGATACGACGTCTGCGGTTTTCCCGTTTAATGGAACGGGGCCGGGTGCTGGCGGTGGTAACTTGAATTCCCGACCGAATACCGCCGACGATACCGAGAGCTATTGGGTTCCGCGCGTTGGGGTCAAGGCGCGCTTTGCTGACGATATCGACTGTATGGCCGACTATTCGCAGCCCTGGGGTGCGCATACCAACCCGGGCCTCAACTGGGCCGGTGCAAACAACAACGTCGAGACGAAGGTCGAAAGCGACAACTACGCCGCAACCTGCTCCTATAAATGGGACGTCGGCCAAGGTCAGTTCCGCATCATCGGCGGCGTCTTCTACCAAGAGGTCAGCGGCTTCAAGGAGCGGTTGGTTCAGGATTTCACGGGCGTGCCACCGGTATTGGCCGCCGGGCGTACCGGCATCGGTCGGCTGGATCTCGAGGGGGATGGTTGGGGCTGGCGCGCTGGCGTCGGCTACGAAATTCCTGAATACGCAGTGCGGGCGAGCCTCGTCTACAACAGTGCCGTGGACCTCGACAACCTTGCGGGAACGATCGACCTGCGTGACGTTCGCGGGCCGGCTCCGGTTAACTTCTATGGGGTCTCCGGCTTTGCATCGATGCCGGATTCACTCGAATTGAAGATTCAGTCCGGTATTGCGCCCGACTGGGTCGCCTTCGGCTCGGTCAAATGGACGGATTGGAGCCAACTCCAGGTTCTCAAGTTTTGCCCTTCGTCGGGCGGAACCCTGGCTCAGCCCTGCACCTCGCTTGACCTGCTTTATCGAGACGGCTGGACGATTTCAGGCGGCTTTGGTCACAAGTTCAACGATCAGTGGAACGGCGCTGTTAGCCTGACCTGGGACCGCGGTACCAGCCACGGCTATGGCACTCAGTCCGATACTTGGTCGCTTGGCTCGGGTGTATCCTATTCGCCAAACAAGAATATCGAGCTTCGACTGGCTGGTGCAGTGGGCATCCTGACGAGCGGCAGTTCGGGCCCCGTTAACTTCGACGGGCAGGTTATCGGCGGCGATGTGTCCTACGACTACGGTAACGATTTCTTCGGCGCCATATCGACGTCCCTTAAGGTCAAGTTCTGATCCTTCGCCAATCTGAGTGTTTGGGCCCGGTTTCGACCGGGCCTTTCTTTTTGATGTGGAACTGTTCGCTGTTGCCTTTGCACCGTTCGCTAATGTGACGATTCAGCAACACATTTAATGCTAGAGTTTGCTAGCATCGGACTCGTCCCGGCTATGTCCATTTCCCGCCACAAACAGGGAGCAGCGATAGTAGGGACAAACCTGCAACCGTGAAAACGAAACCTGCGGCGTTTGGTGTGAAGTGAAACTTGGACCGTCGATGTTCATGTCAGATGTGGCCTTCGGCACTTTTGTGCAAGTGGTCGACTGAAATGGTCTTTTCGGTGCATGTGTCGAAGTTTCGTTCTGGAATGGTGCGTCGATGTTCTCGGCGGAATTGGTGAAGTTTTGGGCGGCGACGGGTCGTCCGGGCGTTTGTGTTTGCAGCGGTGATGAGTTCGGCGTGGCCGGCTGGAACGGAAGAATTAGACTGTGATGCTTGCGGGTGAACTGAAGTCACTGAAGGTTGCGATACTCGGCGTGTCGCTGGCGGTCTGCGGGACCAGCACCATGCCGGCCCTTGCCTTTGATCCGGGGGCAGGCGTCACGAAGGAATCCGGTCCCTTCGCGCTCTTCAAGTTCGGTTTCTCCGCTTACAAGAACGGCCGCAAGGACGAGGCCGTCGAGGCCTACAAATACGCTGCGGAGAAGGGGCATACCGGCTCCCGCTGGGCTCTGGCCAACATGTATGCCTATGGCGACGGTGTCGCCGAAAACGACCTCGAGGCCTTCAAGATCTACAGCGAGATCGCCCAGCAGGGTGTGGAGCCGGGTTCTGAGGATACCGGCTATTTCGTCAACGCGTTGATCTCTCTTGCCGGCTACTACCGACGCGGCATTCCCGACAGCCCGATCCAGTCGGATATGGCCCAGGCGCGGCAGCTCTATTTCCAGGCGGCGTCGACCTTTGGTGTCGCTGAGGCGCAGTTCCAGCTTGCGCGCATGCTGCTGTCGGGCGAGGGCGGTAGCGTCAACGTTCAGCAAGCCAAGAAGTGGCTCAACCGTGCCCGCAAGAGCGGCCATGCCGGTGCCATGGGTGTCTTCGGCAACGTAATCTTCCAGGAAGGCCAGACCATTCGCGGTCTCGCCTATATGACCGCCGCGCTCGACCAGTGTTCGCCGAAGGATCGGCCCTGGCTCCAGTCGATGCAGGAGCAGGCATTCTCGCTTGCCACCGAAGATGATCGCCGTACGGCAATCTCGCTTTCGCAGAATCTACATATGCAGGGCGACGACGACTGAGTTCGCCGCGCGGCTACCCCTCAGCCAGCACCGAATAGCCGAACGGCGGATCCGCACCTCAGGCGGCCGCGAAAGCAAACTCGCCGATAACAGGAACGTGGTCCGAGGGCTTTTCCCAGGCGCGAACATGTTTGTCGATCGACGTCGAAACCAGTCGATCGGCTGCCTCCGGCGACAGCATCAGATGGTCGATGCGAATGCCGAAATTCTTCGGCCAGCAGCCGGCCTGATAATCCCAGAACGTATAGAGCGGCACCGCGTCTGAGGTGGCCCGCACCGCGTCGGTGAAACCGAGATTGCGCAGGCGCCGATAGGCCGCGCGCGTCTCCGGCAGGAAAAGTGCGTCGTTCTGCCAGACTTTGATGTCCCAGCAGTCGTGCTCCTCCGGGATGACGTTGTAGTCGCCTGCCAGGATGAAGGGCTCTTCGAGCAGAAGGCGCTGCTCGGCATAGGCGGTCAGCCGGCGCATCCAGGCGAGCTTATAGGGGTACTTCTCACTATCGACGGGATTGCCGTTCGGCAGGTAGAGCGAGCAGACACGGATCACGCCGCCGGCAACCGAGAACACGCCTTCGATGAAACGCGACTGCTCATCGGAGTCGTCGCCCGGCAGGCCGCGGTTGACTTCGTCCGGACGCAGCTTGGAGAGCAGGGCGACGCCGTTGAAGCCCTTCTGGCCGTGGGTCTCGACATGATAGCCGAGGGCTTCGATCTCCAGACGAGGAAAGCCGTCGTCGACAGACTTGATCTCCTGCAGGCAGACGATGTCCGGATTGGCTTCCTTCAGCCATGCCAACAGGCTGTCGATTCGCGCCTTGACGCCATTGATGTTCCAGGTGGCAATCTTCATGGCTCGAAACGCCCTTCCATACAGGTGAGTCCTTGCGGCGGGACTCTTCTAGCCGCTCCGGATTCTTTTGACAAATCCGATACCTGCGGACTTTCAGCGCTGGGCAGAGCTGCAACGACGACGGGCGACGCCGCGCGCAGTTTATATACGGTATAGGTGCGGCTGCTTGAATTGATTCCGATCCATGGCCGGCTATAGTCCGGCGCATGATCGATCTCGTGCAGAACTACTGGCCGCATATCCTGGCGCTGCTGTCCTTCGCGCTTGGCATCCCGGCTGCCATTCACGCCGCCATGACCAAGGACGACGTTCGCGCCGCCGCAGGTTGGGTCGGTGTCGTTCTGCTCTCGCCGATCGTCGGGGCATTGCTCTATGCCGTTGCCGGCATCAACCGTATCCGCCGCTCCTCGATCGGCTCGCAACGCGCACTGCTGCGCGGGCAAGGCCCCGATCAGTTCGGCAGGTTCGATATCTCTGAAACAGATATTGCCGGAAGTTTCGGGAATCGTTTTGCCGCGATGAAAATCCTCGGCGACCGTGTTTCCCGGCACCGCATGTGTTCCGGCAACGGCATCGAGGTGCTGGCCGGCGGGGATGCTGCCTATGAGGCCATGCTGGTGGCCATTGCCGGTGCGCAGCGCAGCATCCTGATAGAGAGCTATATCTTCGATCGCGACGTGGTCGGCCTTCGCTTTGCCGACGCCTTGATCGCCGCGATCGCGCGTGGCGTCCAGGTGCGCGTACTGATCGACGCAGTCGGCGCGCGCTACTCCGTCCCCAGCATTGTCGGTCATCTGAAGACGGCCGGCGTTCCGACGGCCGTCTTCAACGGCAATATCATCATGGGGCTGAGGTTGCCCTATGCCAATCTGCGCACGCACCGAAAGATTCTCGTGGTCGACGGCCGCGTCGCCTTTGCCGGCGGCATGAACATCCGGGCGGGCTTTAGCAGCGAGATTGCCGGCGAGGAGCCGGCCCTCGACACGCACTTTCGGGTAACGGGCCCGGTGGTCGCCGACATCTTTCAGGTCGCCGCCGAGGACTGGCAGTTTTCCAGCGGGGAGATGCTGACGGGCGGTGCCTGGGCGCTCGAAGAAATGCCTTTGCCGGCAGAAACGTCTTCTGTGCTGATGCGCGCCATACCCTCAGGGCCGGACGCCACGAACGAAACCAATCACAAGATGCTGATGGGGGCGTTCTCGGTGGCGCGCAAGAACATCCGCCTGATGTCGCCCTATTTCCTTCCGGACCGCGAACTGATCAGCGCCTTGGTGACCGCGGCGCGCCGGGGCGTCGAGGTCGACATCATCGTGCCGGCGGTCAACAATCTGCTTCTGGTCGATCGCGCAATGACCGCCCAGTTCGATCAGGTATTGAAAGGTCATTGTCGGGTCTGGCGCGCCGAGGGCGCCTTCAACCATTCGAAGCTTCTGATCGTGGACGAGCGCTGGGCCTATGTTGGGTCGACCAATCTCGATCCGCGTTCCCTGCGTCTCAACTTCGAGTTCGATCTCGAAGTGCTGGACGATGGTTTCGCCCATACGATCGGCGGCATGATATCGGATGTGCTGGCTTCGGCCGAACCGGTCACGCTCGAGGCCTTGCGCGCCAAGCCACTTATCGACCGGCTGGCGAACCGTGTGCTTTGGCTGGGGTCGCCGTATCTCTGACGGCGACCGCAGGCAGGCCAGGTGGCCGTTGGCTCAGATGGAAAAACTCGTTCCGCATCCGCAGCTTGCGACCGCATTCGGATTCTTGATCTGAAACGACTGGCCGAGCAGGTTGTCGACGAAGTCGATCTCTGAGCCGCCCATATAGACGAGCGACAGGCTGTCGATCAGCACCTTGGCGTCGTTCTTCTCCAGCACCAGATCGTCGTCGTTGGCGCTGTCGACCAGGTCGAACTTATAGGAGAATCCCGAGCAGCCGCCGCCTTCGACGGACACCCGCATCGCGTTGTTGTGACTGTCCGAACGAAGGATCGTGGCGATCCGCTTTGCAGCAGCGTCCGAAAGGGTCACGGTTTCTTGCGTCATATCTGCCTCCTGCCGGGGTCAAGAACCGGAGAGATTTGATTGTCGTTTGCAGCACCGCCTCGGCCAACGCCGGAGGTCGTTTCACCCCCCGCGGCCAAGCCGTTGCTTTCGCTTGCGGAATCGGTCGATGCTTGCGCGACGCGTTTCCGTGGCTTTCACTATAGGTATGAAGGCTTCAATGTCCCGTCAATGGGATGACGATTTGGGTGGAAAATGACATTCGACAAAAATGCGCTGGGCTTCGGTTATGGTGAACACGCGCCGTTCGCGTCGAACCCCTGGGCGACGCGCGGCAGGCTCTATCCGGAAGCGTCGAGCGCGACACGTTCGGATTTCCAGCGCGATCGCGATCGCATCGTCCACACGACGGCCTTTCGCCGGCTGAAGCACAAGACACAGGTCTTCATCGCTGCCGACGGCGACCACTATCGGACGCGGCTGACGCACACGATCGAAGTGGCGCAGATCGCCCGCGCCCTGGCGCGTGCCCTCAAGCTCGACGAGGACCTCGCCGAAGGCGTCGCCCTCGTTCACGATTTCGGTCACACGCCGTTCGGCCATACGGGCGAGGACGCCCTGCACGAGATGCTGAAGCCCCATGGCGGCTTCGACCACAATGCCCAGTCGCTGCGCATCGTCACCAAACTCGAGCGGCGCTACGCCGAGTTCGACGGGCTGAACCTGACCTGGGAGAGTCTTGAGGGGCTGGTCAAGCACAATGGGCCGTTGCTCACGCCCGACGGGCAGGGCACGCGTGGACCGGTCCCTCAGCCGATCCTGGACTACTGTGCTCTTCACGATCTGGAACTGGCGAGTTACGCGAGCCTGGAGGCGCAGGTCGCGGCCATCGCCGACGATATCGCCTACAACACCCATGATATCGATGACGGCCTGCGGGCCGGCTACCTGACCTTCGAAATGCTGGAAGACGTGCCGTTCCTTGCCCGTCTGATGCGCGAGGTTCACGATCGCTATCCCGGTCTTGAAAGCAGCCGCTTCACGCACGAAATCATGCGCCGTCAGATCACGGCAATGGTCGAGGACGTGATCGGCGTCGCCCAGCAGCGTATCGCGGACATTCGCCCCGAGAGCGTAGCCGAGGTACGTCAGGCGGGTACGGTCATGGCGACGTTCTCCGAGGAGATGAGCGAGACGGACAAGCAGATCAAGCGTCTGCTGATGACCCGGATCTATCGCCACCCGGAAGTGATGCGGGTGCGGGAAGGTGCGGCGTCGATCGTCTGCGATCTCTATCATGCCTTCATGGACGACCCACAATTGATGCGGGAGCACTATTGGATCGATCAGATCTCGGGCATGGCCGAACCGGCGAGGGCCCGTCATGTCGGCGACTATCTGGCCGGCATGACCGATACCTTCGCGATCAGCGTGCACAAGCGCTTGTTTGACCACACGCCGGATTTGCGGTAGGGACGCCCCGCCCGGAGGCTTACGGTTCAAGCGAACCGAGCCTCCTTTTTGAGTTTTGCGCCGGCCACATGTGGTCGGGAAAAGCGGACGGATCAGATGAATCTCTTCACGGACTTCGAATCAAGAATTAAGGACATTCTCGAAACGCTTGACAGCGTTCGAGAAAAGCGATCCGAGCTTGACTTCGGCCGTGTCAATGTCGAGCCGCCGCGCGATCCAAGCCACGGTGATGTCGCGACCAATGCCGCCATGGTGCTGGCCAAGCCCCTCGGCCTGAACCCGCGGGCGCTCGCTGAGCTCATCGTTGAGAAGCTCAAGCAGGATCCGGAAGTCACCGAAGTGACCGTTGCCGGCCCGGGCTTCATCAACGTCCGGCTTTCGGTTTCCTATTGGCAGAAGCTGCTGTCGAACATGGTGCGCACCGGCCCCGACTATGGCCGCAGCACTGTCGGTTCGGGCCGCAAGGTTAACGTCGAGTATGTCTCGGCCAACCCGACGGGACCGATGCATGTCGGCCATTGCCGCGGCGCCGTGGTCGGCGACGCGCTTGCCAACCTTTTGGCCTTTGCCGGTTATGCGGTGACCAAGGAATACTACATCAACGACGCCGGGTCGCAGATCGACGTTCTCGCACGTTCTGCCTTCATGCGGTATCGCCAGGCGCTTGGTGAAGACATCGGTGAAATCCCGCCGGGTCTTTATCCGGGTGATTATCTCGTTCCGGTTGGCGAAGCGCTCGCCGATGAATTCGGCACGAGCCTGCGCCTGATGCCCGAAGACAAGTGGATGCCGCTCGTCAAGGACCGGACGATCGATGCCATGATGGTGATGATCCGAGAGGATCTCGCGGCGTTGAACGTCACTCACGACGTCTTCTTCTCCGAACGCACGCTTCACGCCAATGGGGCGGCTGCGATTCGTACGGCAATCAACGACCTGACCTTCAAGGGGCACGTCTACAAGGGTACGTTGCCGCCGCCGAAGGGGCAGCTCCCGGAGGATTGGGAAGATCGCGAGCAGACGCTGTTCCGCTCGACGGAGGTCGGTGACGATATCGACCGGCCGCTGATCAAGTCGGACGGAAGCTACACCTACTTCGCCGCTGACGTCGCCTACTTCAAGGACAAGTTCGACCGCGGCTTTGACGAGATGATCTATGTGCTGGGCGCCGACCATGGCGGTTACGTCAAGCGGCTCGAGGCGCTGGCGCGCGCCGTGTCTGGCGGTTCGTCGAAACTTACGGTTCTGCTCTGCCAATTGGTCAAGCTCTTCCGCGACGGTGAGCCGGTGAAGATGTCGAAGCGCTCCGGCGATTTCGTCACGCTGCGCGAAGTCGTCGATGAAGTCGGCCGTGATCCGGTTCGTTTCATGATGATCTACCGGAAGAATTCCGAGCCGCTCGACTTCGACTTTGCCAAGGTTACAGAACAGTCCAAGGATAATCCGGTCTTTTACGTGCAGTATGCGCATGCGCGTTGCCGGTCTGTGTTCCGCCAGGCGGCGGACGCGTTCCCGGATCTGGACATCGAATCGCTTGATCTCGCCGGTGCGGTTCAGGGAAAGATCGAGGATCCGACGGAGCTTCAGCTCGTTGCCAAGCTCGCAGAATATCCGCGGGTGATCGAGGCCGCGGCACTGGCTCAGGAGCCGCATCGTATCGCGTTTTACCTGTACGATCTTGCCGCTGCCTTCCACGGACACTGGAACAAAGGTAAAGAGAATCCGGAATTACGTTTTGTTAACGATAAAAATAGACAATTAAGTACTGCCAGACTCGGGCTGGTGCATGCTGTCGCTTCGGTATTGAAGTCCGGCCTGTCTATTACAGGCACCTCCGCACCGGAGGAAATGCGATAAGTATTGTCACCATTTTCCCACAATGCACTGGCACATAAATACAGGCAATTGTGAGTGGAGAGCATGGCAGACAAACAATTCGCACGAAGCGGGCCGGCTGAATTCGATGTATTGGCAGACGATGATCCGTTGGCCGAACTCGCCCGGATCGTCGGTTACGATGCCCGTCCGGCCGTACAGCAATTGCAAGAGTTGCAACGACATCAGGAGGCGGTCCGTCAGGAGCCCGCCTTCGATCTCGAAGACGAACTCCTTCGCGCTTTCGACAGCTACGATGCGCCGCGTGCTGGGCAGCAGCCTGCTGTGGAGCCGGTTTCGGCGCCGCAGCCGGTCGAAGAGGCCCGGATCGAGCCGGTAGCCGAATTCGCGGAAGAGTACGAGGCGCCGATATTCCGTCAGCCCGAGCCGGTCGCAACGCCGGCCGCTGTCGCCGAAGAGGAACCGGAGCAGGTTGTCGAGGTGCAGTCGTTCTCGGCCGCCCCTCAGGGTGCCGAAGTCGATAGCGCCGAATTCGTCGCCGACGAGCCGGCGTTCGATCTGGAGCGCGAGCTCGAACTGTCGCTCGGCGAAGCCGATCTGTTGCCGTTCGAAGAAGAGCCGGTATCTGAGGCGACGGAACAGGTAGTCGACGACTGGCAGGCACCGGTCGCAGAATTGTCGACGGCTTGGTCCGAGCCCTCTGCTGTCCCCGAGCCGTTCCCGGTTTACGACGAGCCGAGCCTTGAGGTTGCCAACCTTGACGTTGCTAGCCTCGACGTCGCTCCTGAGGAGCGCCTGGACGAGGCCGTATACGTGAACGACACGACCCCGGAAGAGCCCGCTGGCCATGACACTGCCCGCGACGAACTTCTTGCGGATATCGAGCGCTTCCCGGTTCCGCCGGTGACCGCCGTGGTTGCCGCTGCCGTGCAGTCTCATCCGGCCCTTCACGCCACAGAGCAGCCGGTGGTCGCTCCCGCCGCCCCGGTAAATACGGTTGCGACACCGGCGAAGAAGAGCCCCTATCCCTTTACGCCGACCTTCAGCCGGGCGACGCCTGTTGCTTCGCCCTCGGGCGCCAGCCAGCAGCGCGCCTTCGCCGGTCCGCTCGTGACGCAGGCAGCGCCTGTTGCGGCACCCGCAGCTGCCGCAGTCGCCACGCCTGCCGTTACGCCGGTTGTCGAGGCTGCCCAGCCGGTCCAGCCCGTTGCAGAACAGGAGAACGAGCCGGGCTTCGACATCGAGAACTTCGAAATGGAGCTCTCCGATGCCGCACTGAAGCTCGATCTTGCGGACCTCGGGCCGACCGAACCGATTGCCGTCGCACCTGTGGTCGTGTCGCAGGCTGCTGCGCAGCCGGTCATCGAAGCGGTTGCTCCGCAGCGTGAACCGGAACGTTCCGTCGAAACCTTCGTGGCTCCGGCCCCGGTGGAGCAGCAGGACGTGCAGCCTGAAAGCACGCTGCCCTTCGATCCCTCGATGATCGCCGAAGCCGAGAATGGCGTTGCGCCGATCGCCGACATGGATGTGCCGCAGCTGCCGGTCATCGAAACGGAAAAGCCGGTCGCCTATCCGGCAGACTACGATCTCGATATCGATGCGGAAATGGCGCAGCTGTTCGGCACGCCGGCTCCGGCCGCCAAGGATCCCCGTCCGGCCGCGGTTGAAAAGGCCGAAGTGGCTCGTCCGACCCCGGCAGCAAATGCAAATCCGTCGTTCGGAGGCGGCGCGCTCGACGATTTCGACGAATTCGAAAAGGCGATGGAAGAGGACTTCCGCCGCTCCATAACCGAACGGAAGTCCCCGACGCGTGATGCCGAGCGGGTTTCCCCGGTGCAGAGCCAGGACGATGCGGGCGACTATCGCGACTACGGCTCGGGTCGGCGGTCGCAGCGCACGATGCTGCTCGCGGCAAGCGTTGCTGGCGTCATCATTCTCGGTGGTGCGGCTGTCTACTCCTGGATGGGCGGCAGTGGTGCGGTAACCTCTGCCGAGGGTCCCAAGATCATTCTCGCCGACAAGGGACCGGTTAAGGTCGTGCCGGAAGAAAAGGGCGGCAAGACCGTACCGAACCAGGACAAGGCCGTTTACGATCGCGTCGCTGGAGCCCAAGCCGGAGCGCCGCAGCAGGAAGCATTGGTTTCTTCGACCGAAGAGCCGATGGACGTCGTTCAGAAGACGCTGACGCCGGAAACGCTGCCGCTCGAAGGCAGCGACGACTCGGACGGCCTGCAGGCCAACCTGCCGGCGGATGACGAGGACGGCGCTCGCTTGCTGCCGGATGGCGGCGCCCAGACTGCCGCTCAGGAAGAAGACAAGGCACCGGCCGTCGCACCGCGCAAAGTGCGCACAATGATCGTCAAGCCGGATGGCACGCTGGTTGCTCGTGAAGAGCCGGTTGCCGCACCGGCGACCGATGTCGCCGGTGCGACGCAGCCGCTGCCGGAAGCGCCCTCGAAGGAAGTCGCTTCGGCTGATGTCACTGCTGCCGGTCAGGCATCGGCCAATGTCGATCAGGTGGCGCTTGCCGCAACGGGCAATGCCGATATCGAACAGGTTCCGGTTCGCAGCGTGACGACGACGGCAACAGGCGACAAGGCGCCGACGCCGCAGGCGCGTCCGGTCGAGCAGCCGGCTAAAGTTGCCGGCACTGCTACCGAGCGCGGCAACGTGCGTCCGGCCGAAGAGCAGGCGGTTGCCACTGCAGAAGCCCAGCCGGCGCAGCAGGTTGCAACCGCATCGGTTCCGACCGGCGGATACTTCATCCAGGTCGCATCCTTGCCGTCCGAGGCCGAAGCACAGAAGTCCTACAACAGCCTTTCCAGCAAGTTCGGCAGCGTCATTGGCGGCCGTGGCGTCGATATCCGCAAGGCGGAGATCGCCGGCAAGGGCACCTACTATCGCGTCCGCATCCCGGCCGGCTCCAAGGAAGAGGCAAATGCCCTGTGCTCCAAGTACAAGGGCGCTGGCGGAAGCTGCCTGGTGACCAAGTAAGTCGGGCACAACGGATAGAGTTGAGGAGGGCGCGGCTCATAGGCCGCGCCCTTCGCATTTCAGGGCTTTCGTTTGCCCCATGGCCTTGTGCATGAACGGCGGGGCTTCGTCTTTGTGGCTTCGCGCCGGGCGGCGCCCGCTCTATGCTCTCTCAATGAGCGAATCAAAAGCATTTATCTCGGGCTGCAAGGGCCTTTCTCTTAACGAAGACGAACGCCAGTTCTTTGCCGGCGAGCGGCCATGGGGCTTCATCCTGTTCGGGCGCAACATCGGCGAGGGGCAGCAGATCTCCGATCTGGTGGCGTCACTTCGCGACAGCATCGGCAATCCGAACGCGCCTGTGCTCATCGACCAGGAAGGCGGGCGCGTGCAGCGCATTCGGCCACCGCTCGTCCAGCAATACCCGAATGGCGCGGCGATCGGCGAAATCTATCGCCGCGACCGGGAGCTCGGTCTGCGTGCTGCCTGGCTGATGGGACGCCTCCACGCCTTCGACCTGATGCGCTTCGGCATCACGGTCGATTGTCTGCCGGTGCTCGATGTGCCGGTGCCCGGCAGCCACGACGTCATCGGCAATCGCGCTTATGGTCACGACCCTGAGGCCGTAACGGCGATCGGCCGCGCGATGGGCGAGGGGTTGAAGGCCGGTGGCATGCTGCCTGTCATGAAGCACATGCCCGGTCACGGCCGCACCTTCGTCGACTCGCACCACAATCTGCCTGTGGTCAGTGCTACTTTCGAAGAGCTTGCTGCCAACGACTTCCTGCCCTTCCTTGCCATGAACGACGAGGTGATGGCGATGTCGGCGCACATGGTCTTCACGACGATCGACCCGGACAATCCGGCGACAACCTCGGCGAAGGTGGTGCGCGAGATCATTCGCGGTCACATCGGTTTCGACGGTCTTTTGATGTCGGACGACGTCTCGATGAACGCGCTGGCCGGCGACATGACCACTCGCGCGCGCAACATCATCGCCGCGGGGCTTGATCTCGTCTTGCATTGTCATGGCATAATGGAAGAAATGAAGGCCGTCGCCGACGTGGTGCCGGTTCTCGCCGGCGAGAGCCTGCGTCGGGCGAAGGCTGTCGAAGCGGCGTTCCGGGCGCCTGACGATGCGAGCGAAAGCGATCTACGGACGGAGTTTAACGGCCAGTTCGCGACGGTGTAAGGTAGGCGCGGCCGGCAGGAAAGGATTGGACTGTCAGTGAGCAATGCGGGCGAAAGACAAGGCAAGCCTGCGTCGAAGGCGCCGATGGAGCCCCTGTGGCAGGAAGAGACTTCAGAGCGCGGGCTGCATGAAGAAGCGCTGGTGGTTGATCTTGCCGGTTTCGAAGGCCCGCTCGATCTCCTGCTTCATCTCGCCCGTAGCCAGCGTGTCGATCTTTCGCGCATCTCCGTACTTGCACTCGCCGAGCAATATATCGCCTTCATCGAGCGGGCGCGCAGCATCCGCATCGAGCTTGCCGCCGATTATCTCGTCATGGCGGCATGGCTTGCCTATCTGAAATCGCGCCTGCTGATCCCGCAGCAGGCGAAGGATGACGGTCCAACGGGCGAGGAAATGGCTTCGGCGTTGGCTTTCCGGCTGAAACGCCTGGAGGCGATGCGTGAGGCGGCAACAAGGCTCATCAATAGAAACCGGCTCGGCCGGGATGTCTTCGTTCGCGGTGCCCCGGAACATATCGTCACGGAGAAGAAGTCCGGCTTCGATGCCTCGCTCTATGATCTCCTGAGCGCCTATGCGAGCCTGCGTCAGCGCCAGGCGATCACGCAGGTGACGATCGAGAAGCGCCATGTGTGGTCGCTCGCCGACGCGCGCCTGATACTGGCGCGCATGATCGGCGGTCTCGACGATTGGACAGCGCTCGATCATTTTCTCATCCGCTACATGACGACGCCGAAGGAGCGGGCAACGGCGATCGCCAGTTCCTTCGCAGCTTCGCTCGAGATGGTTCGCGAGGGCCGGCTGGAGATCCGCCAGGAAGAGGCCTTCGCGCCGATCTACCTTCGGCGCGGACCGAACCCGATCGATGCGGAGACGCTTGCCGAAATGGAGGCAGCCCGTGGCTGAAGCCCAAAAGTATGTGCCCGAAGCTTCCGACGAGGACGAGGAGATCGGAGCGGCGCCGACCTTCGATCCTCGCTTGGAGCAGGAAGCCGAGCGGATCGCGGAAGCCCTGGTGTTTGCTTCGGCGCAGCCGGTGTCGGAGACCTATATCGAAAGTCGACTGCCGCGTGGTGCCGATGTCGGTCGCATCATGATGCGGCTGAAGGCGCTCTACGCGACGCGCGGCGTCAACCTGGTTCAGGTCGCCGACCATTGGGCTTTCCGCACGGCTGCCGATCTTTCCTTCGTCGTGCAGACCGACGAACAGGAGGTCCGCAAGCTCTCGCGCGCTGCGCTCGAAGTTCTTTCCATCATTGCCTACCACCAGCCGGTGACCCGTGCGGAGATCGAGGATATCCGCGGGGTCCAGACGTCGAAAGGCACGCTCGACGTGCTGATGGAAGCGGGCTGGGTCCGCTTCAGGGGACGCCGGCGCACGCCGGGCCGGCCGGTCACCTTCGGCACCACCCGGGATTTTCTCGATCACTTCGGTCTCGAAGAACTGCGCGACCTGCCGGGTATCGAGGAGCTGAAGGGGGCGGGGCTGCTTTCCGGCCGCGTGCCGTCCAATCTCAATATTCCCGTTCCGGTAGGCGAAGACGAGCTTGCCGAGAACGAAGACCCCATCACCCAGCTAGACCTTGAAGAACTGGGGCTCTTGACACCGAAGGGCGAAGAAGCTGATTAAAACCTGAATGGGGATATCGGCTTTCCCTGGCGCCCGGCCGTTTCAGCGGGCGCGACTGGTGTCAAGGAATGCAAGCATGGTTTCAGATCCGCAGGACGCTCCCGTCATGACAACGCGACGGACGGCGGGTGTATCCTTCGCGGCGAGCCTGGCCTTCGAAGATATTCATCACAGCTATCACGCCAAGGAAACGATCAAGGGCGTCAGCCTGGCGGCCAAGGCCGGCGAGGTCCTTTGCCTGCTCGGTCCGTCTGGGTCCGGCAAGACGACCTTGCTGCGTATCGCCGCAGGGATCGAGAAGCAGAGCACGGGACGCCTTCTGCTCAATGGCCAGGAGATTTCCGGCCCCACGGTTTTCCTGCCGCCCGAAAAACGCGGTGTCGGGCTGATGTTCCAGGATTTCGCGCTCTTCCCGCACATGTCCATTCGCGACAACGTCCGCTTTGGCCTGACGGCGATTCCAAAGAAGGAAGCCCTGAACCAGGCGGACGCGGCACTCGAGCGTGTGGGGCTCTCCCACTACGCTAACCAGTACCCGCACGTGCTTTCCGGCGGCGAGCAGCAGCGTGTGGCGCTTGCGCGCGCGCTTGCGCCGCGTCCTGCCGTGCTTCTGATGGATGAACCGTTTTCCGGCCTCGACTCGCGTCTGAAGGATTCGATCCGCGCCGATACGCTCGCTATCCTCAGAGAGACCCGGGCGACGGCGATCGTCGTCACCCACGATGCGGAAGAAGCGATGCGCATGGCCGATCGAATTGCGCTGCTGCAAGATGGGCGACTTGTCCAGGTTGGTACGGCAGATGAGCTTTACCGCCATCCGAGAAACCTCTTTGCGGCCGGTTTCTTCTCGGAAATCAACGTGTTCAATGCGCAGGTTCGCAATGGCCGCGTCGATACGCCGGTCGGCACCGTAGCGGCCGGGCGCCACGGCGAAGGGGAGCGCGTTTCGGTCGCGGTGCGGCTTTCCGGGGTGCGCGTCGGCGAGGAGAATGGCGACACGCCTGCGCGCATCGTTTCCCGCCGGTTCATCGGTGTGGTGGAGTTGTTGGAACTGGCCGTGCCGGGCTGCGAGGACATTGTGCGCGCCCGTATCCGCGCGGACCAATTGCCGCAAGGATTGCGTGACGTAATGCTTTCGGTTAACGAGCGGGATATATTGCTGTTTGAAAAAGACGCATCAACGTCTTAGGGTCGATCGCAAGGCGCGATTGTCCGTGGCACGCCTGAAATTTGACATGTGGCAGGCTCTTAATTTTGATGAGAGCCTCAAGGGAGTAAGAGCATGGGGTCCTTAAGCATCTGGCACTGGCTAATCTTTTTGGCGGTGGTCCTGCTATTGTTCGGCCGTGGCAAGATTCCGGAATTGATGGGCGACGTTGCCAAAGGCATCAAGAACTTCAAGAAGGGCATGAGCGAGGACGACGCCGGTTCGGCTGACAAGACGATCGACAACAAGACGGTCGACCACAAGTCAGACGAAGTTCGCTAACGATCAAGCGTCCGTAGGGCCCGGCTGGCATTGATGCCAGGCGGGCTGGATCATGGATTTGCAGGACATATCAAATGCTTGATATCGGCTGGACCGAGCTTGTCGTCATTGCAATCGTTCTCATTGTCGTTGTCGGGCCGAAGGATCTGCCGCCGATGCTGCGGGCATTCGGGCGCATGACCACGAAATTGCGTGGCATGGCCTCCGAGTTCCGTCAGCAGTTCGATGAAGCGTTGCGCGAAGCGGATCTGGACGACGTCCGAAAAACGATCAGCGATGCGCAAAGTCTCAACCCGGCCAATGCGCTCAGGGATGCGATGAATCCGCTTCGCCAGATCGGCAACGATATCAAATCGGACCTGCAGAAGGCTGCGACGCCTGACAAGCCCGCCACGACGGGTACCACCGAGCCCGCGACTGCGGAGCCGGTCATGGCCGCTCCGGTAGCTGTCGCGGAAGCGAAGCCCGCAGATGCGGTCGCCGCTGCGGCCGTAGGCTCTGCCACTCGTCAGCTCGAGCGCGCCGAGGTTGCCGTCCCGGCTGAAAAGCCCAAGCGGATGCCAAAGGCGAAGGCCGATCCGGCACCGGTGGCAAAGAAATCTGCAACGCCAAAGGCGGCTGCGCCCAAAACTCCGGCAAAGGCACCCGCAAAGGCGGTGGCCGAGAAGAAGTCGTCGAAGCCCGCTCCAGCCGAGCCGGCTACCAAGACGTCCAAGCCGCGCGCCAGCACGCGCAAGAAAGGTGAAGCATGAGCGGCGATATCGAGGACCGGCCGCAGCCGCTGATCGAGCATCTGATCGAATTGCGCAGACGCCTGATGTGGGCCGTCGGCGCGTTCTTCATGGCGTTCCTCGTCTGCTTCTACTTTGCCAAGGGCCTCTTCAACCTTTTGGTGCTGCCGTTCAAATGGGCAGTGGGCTGGGCCGGCCTGAACCATCGCAATGTCGAGCTGATTTATACGGCCCCGCAGGAATTCTTCTTTACCCAGATCAAGGTGGCGATGTTCGGCGCTATGGTCATCGCCTTTCCCGTGATCGCCGCGCAGATCTACAAGTTTGTCGCCCCAGGCCTCTACAAGAACGAACGCGCTGCCTTCCTGCCATTCCTGGTCGCGTCGCCGATACTGTTCCTCATGGGGGGCGCCCTGGTCTATTTCTTCTTCACGCCCATGGTTATGTGGTTTTTTCTGGCCATGGAGCAGGGCGGCGGCGAAGGGCAGGTGGCAATCCAGCTCCTGCCAAAGGTATCGGAATACCTGAGTCTGATCATGTCGCTGGTCTTCGCTTTCGGCCTCGTCTTCCAGTTGCCGGTGGTGACGACGTTGCTTGCGCGCGTCGGGCTCGTCACTTCCCAGGGCCTCAAGGATAAGCGAAAGTACGCGATCGTCATTGCGTTCTTCGTCGCAGCCATCTTGACGCCGCCCGATCCCGTTTCCCAGATCGGCCTTGCACTGCCAGCCATCCTTCTCTACGAAATTTCGATCTATACGGCGCGACTCATCGAAAGACAGCGGGCAGCGGACGCGCTCAAGAGCGAAGTTGCCGAGTCGCAGGAAGGATCTTCCGGAGAGGTCGGCCCCGCCAAGGGCTGAGCATTCGAGATTTCGCGCCGTGAGTTGACCAACGCGTGGAACGACAATGCTTGATATTAAATGGATCCGTGAAAATGCCGAGATGCTGGACGCCGCCCTGGCGAAGCGGGGCGCGGAGCCTTTGTCGGCGTCGCTGATCGCCCTCGACGAACGCCGCCGCACGATCCTCCAGTCGCTGCAGGACATGCAGTCGCGCCGCAATGCCGCCTCGAAGGATATCGGCGCGGCGATGGCGCAGAAGAACGCCGAGCTTGCCGAAAAGCTCAAGGCCGAGGTGGCCGAACTCAAGAACGCCATGCCGGCGCTTGAGGAAGACAGCCGCAAGGTGGAATCAGAGCTCAACGACGCGCTCTCCCGCATTCCGAACATCCCGCTGGAGGACGTTCCGGTCGGCGAAGATGAGACCGGCAACGTCGTCAAGCGCGTAGTCGGCAACAAGCCCACTTGGAATCACCAGCCGCGCGAGCATTTCGAGATCGGCGAGGCGCTCGGCCTCATGGATTTCGAAGGCGCTGCCCGCATCTCCGGCTCGCGCTTCACGATCCTCAAGGGACAATTGGCGCGGCTCGAGCGTGCGCTCGGCCAGTTCATGCTCGACCTGCACACCCAGGAACATGGCTATACCGAAGTGCAGCCGCCGCTCCTCGTGCGTGACGACGCGATGTACGGTACGGGACAGCTGCCGAAATTTGCCGAAGATCTGTTCCGCACGACAGACGGTCGCTGGCTGATCCCGACTGCGGAAGTGCCGCTCACCAACATCGCTCGCGAGCAGATCCTCGAAGGCGAAAAGCTGCCGCTGCGCTTCACCGCGCTGACGCCGTCCTTCCGTTCGGAGGCCGGTTCGGCCGGCCGTGACACCCGCGGCATGCTGCGCCAGCACCAGTTCAACAAGGTCGAACTGGTTTCGATCACCGATGCCGAAACTTCGGTCGACGAGCACGAGCGCATGACGGCTTGTGCGGAAGAGGTGCTGAAGCGCTTGGGTCTGCACTACCGTGTGATGACGCTCTGCACCGGCGACATGGGCTTCGGCGCCCGCAAGACCTATGATCTGGAAGTATGGTTGCCGGGACAGGATACCTACCGCGAGATCTCGTCCTGCTCGGTCTGCGGCGATTTCCAGGCGCGCCGGATGAATGCGCGCTATCGCACCAAGGAAGACAAGGGCACGCGCTTCGTTCACTCCCTGAACGGTTCCGGTGTCGCCGTCGGGCGCGCGCTGATCGCCGTCATTGAAAACTATTTGAATGAAGACGGCTCGGTATCGGTGCCGGATGTGCTGCTGCCCTACATGGGCGGCCAGAAGCGCATCGAGAAGGCCGTCTGAGCGGACGTCAAGGGAAGGACGGCAACCATGCGGATCCTGCTGACAAACGATGACGGCATTCACGCTGAAGGTCTCGCTGTGCTCGAAAGGGTCGCCAGGACGATCTCGGACGATGTCTGGGTCGTGGCACCCGAAGCGGACCAGAGCGGTTTGGCGCATTCGCTGACTCTGTCGGAGCCGCTGCGGCTTCGGCAGATCGCAGAAAAGCGCTTTGCCCTTCGGGGCACGCCGACGGATTGTGTCATCATGGCGGTTCGCAAGGTGCTGGATCGCAAGCCTGATCTCGTGCTCTCCGGCGTCAACATCGGTGCCAACATGGCCGATGACGTGACCTATTCCGGCACGGTGGCGGGCGCTATCGAGGGCACGTTGCAGGGTATTCGCGCGATCGCGCTCAGCCAGGCCTATCACCACGCCGTCGGCAAGGCTGTGCCTTGGGATGTGGTGGAGACACACGCGCCGGGCCTGATCCGCAAAATGATGGCCGTGGACCTGCCCGATGGCACGTTCCTCAACGTCAATTTCCCGAACTGCTCGGCTGACACCGTTGCCGGGATCGAGGTAACGTCGCAAGGCAAGCTCGACTTTGGCCTGTCGATCGATGAGCGGACGGACGGCCGTGGTTTTCCCTACTTCTGGCTGCGCTTCGGCGAGCGGTTCGGCGATTTTCGCGCCGGAACCGACATTCACGCTCTGCGCGAGAATCACATCTCGGTGACGCCGCTCAAGCTCGACTTGACGGACTATAGCGTCCAGGACCGTCTGATGCGGGCTTTGAACGAAGGGGCTCATTGATTGAGCGCGCGCGTTTCGGAACAGGAAGGCTTTGCCAAGATGGTGCTACGGCTGCGCGCCGCCGGCATCATCAATCATGACCTCCTCAAGGCGGTCGAGCAGACCGCGCGCGGCCAGTTCGCGCCGCCGCAATATCAGGCCGAGGCCTACTCGCAGCGGACGATTCCGCTCGAGTGCGGCTCGTTCATGGAAGGCTATGATTTTGCGGTGCGGTTGCTGCATTGTCTGAACCTGAAGACAGGACAGCGCATCCTCGAGGTCGGTACCGGCAGCGGCTTTACCGCAGCTGTGATGGGGCGTGTGGCTGAACGCGTCCTGACGATCGACCGCTATCAGACACTCGTCGGTACGGCCCAGAAAAACCTTGAGAAATCAGGCGTTCGCAACGTGATCGTTCGCCATGCCGATGGCAGCGCCGGGGTGCCGGGCGAGGGTACGTTCGACCGCATCCTGATCACCGCTGCCTTCAATAGCCTGCCGCGCATGTTTTCCGATCATCTCGTCTCAGGCGGAACCTTGGTGGTGCCGATCATGATGAGTGAGACTCATTGCCGGGTCGTTCGGGTCAACCGAACGGGAAGCCGCTTCGATCGCGAGGATCTGTTTGATGCGCCTTACCTTCCGATCGTGCCGCAGCTCGCGTCGTTCCTGTGATACGGCCGCTGCCGAACATCTCCGCCGGCACTTTGGTGCGTTAAGGAATTCTTAACCGCGTCCAGCCTCGCGCAAGCTTCGCGCCATACCCCTCCAGTGCACGATAGGTTCCGCCCGCGAGTCGTCGCTCTTGCACGACTGGGATGTTGTTGCCGGATCGTGAGATTGACGGAGACGGCAAATGCAGATCGCGAACAGGCTGACGGCCGCAGCATCGGGCGACGGGCTGAATAATCTTGCAGGGCGCAACGCCGGCCAGGCGAATTCCGCCGGCAAGGACGAACAGTCCGCACAGGCGCTCGCGGCGAGTCTCTTCGACCCCACTCCGCGCATCTCGCTTTCCGCCGATGCTCTGCTCTATCTCAGCCAGACGAAGAAGGCATCGGACGGACAGCCGGCGCTCAGCCGCGACGAGTGGAACAACCGCCTGTCTCCGCAGCTGGCGTTGCGCGAATACCAGGCCTTCGGCAAATTTCTCGATGCCGGGGATCATGAGGGCTACTACAAGAACTTCATCGACTACTACGACAGCCTTCGTCCCGAAGATCAGGACAGCCTGCGCTATTTTGGGACGCGTGAGGCCGCCGTGGCCGGTCTGCGGTCGCTTGAATATGAACGGGCGAGCGGTGCGGACGGCGACACCACGTTCCAGACGCTGGTGAGTGTCCTGCTTGAAGAAGACAAGACCGCTCAGTCCGAAACCCCGGTCCGTCCCGAGGGGCGTCCGATTTTCGCCTGGGATCTGACAAGCATCAGCTATGAAGATGAACCAACGGAGCGGCGTTCCGTTTCGGAAATCGAGCGTCTCTATTCCGAACTGAGCTAGGTTCTCGCGATTGCCGCACGCGGGGCTTCTGCGCCCGCGAAGCGTGGCGGGACGCTCGCGGCGTGCGGCCAGGCCGATCGGCATTCTCAGATGGCCGGCCGGGCCTATGGTTAGCGTTTCGTCAAATTAGTCCTTTGGTGGTGCTGACCTTAACCGGGCGGTAACTCTAATACGCTTTAATCATCCCACATCGAGTTGCGTTCGGAGTGGGTAAGCGTCATGCGTCAGTTTGTATCTCCCGGGGTTGGAAAGTCCACGATCCGCCTTTGCGTGGCGGTCCTGCTAGCAGGCGCCGCAACGGGCTGCAGTTCGGATGCCAGCCGATTTGATGGCCTGTTCTCCCGGTCGGACAACATCACCACAAATTCAATTCCGCGCGATGCGACGCCGGTTCCGCGTGGCGACGTGGCAGTCGGCCAGATGGCGGCAGCTTCTCCGGCGGATAACGGTGCTCTCGGCCAACCCTATCCGACTGCAAGCGCGCAGGGTGGCTATGATCCAGTGAATACCGCTTCCACTCCGGTGTCGGCTGCCCGTGGTGCGTCAACGCCGATCTCCGTCCAGCGCACGACCCTGGCCGATCCGAGCGCGACGACGCGTCAGCGTCCAGAAGCGCAGCCGTTCCCCGCTGCTCGTCAGCAGGCGGCAATCGCGACGCAGCAGACGCTCCCGGCGGCCGTCAACGAAACCGCAAGCAAGAGCGGCTGGACGACGCAGAATGCGCCGACGATCATGGTTCGGCCCGGCGACAACGTCGCAGTTCTCTCCAAGCGCTTCGGCGTTCCCGAGAAGGAAATTCTGAAGGCCAACGGTCTGCAATCGGCTGCTCAGGTCGAAACCGGCCAGCGCCTGGTCATCCCGACCTTTGGTTCCGTCGGTAGCCCTGCGAAGGGGGCTGCGACCAACTCGATCGCTGGTCTCGATGGTAGCAAGCGCCAGCCTTCGCCCTTGCCCAACGATCAGCGCGACGTTGCAATCCTGCCGGGCTCCGCCCAGTCTCGCGACAAGAACGCTGGCAAGACGGATGTCGTTGCGGGCAAGCCGGCAACGAACGGCGAAGGCAGTGGCGGCGGCACCTACACCGTGAAGCCCGGCGACTCGCTCAATCGCATTGCCAAGACGACGGGCGTGTCTGTCGCAGCCCTCAAGCAGGCGAACGGTCTGAGCGCAGAATCGATCCGCGTCGGCCAGACGCTGCAGTTGCCGGGCGCGGCGGGTGCCGCGCCGGACCAGGTCAAAACCGCATCGGTTCCGAGCAAGAAGACTGAGCAGCCGCAGGTTGCCTCACTCGAAAAAGGTAAGCCGGCAGAATACCAGCCGCCGGCCGCCAAGCAGAGCGTTACGGACGTTGCTGCGCTCAAGGCGGATGTCGATGAGGACTCGCCGAAGTCGACCGGGATCAGCAAATATCGCTGGCCTGTTCGCGGCGCAGTGGTCGCCGGCTACGGCGCCAACGTCGACGGCAACCGCAACGACGGCATCAACATCTCGGTGCCTGAGGGCACGCCGATCAAGGCGGCCGAGAACGGCGTCGTCATCTACTCGGGCAGCAGCCTGAAGGAGCTCGGCAACGCTGTCCTGGTCCGCCATGACGACGGCACGGTCACGGTCTACGGCAACGCTTCCGAGCTCAAGGTTCAGCGCGGCCAGAAGGTACAGCGCGGCCAGACGCTCGCGGCTTCCGGCATGACCGGTCGCGCCAGCCAGCCGCAGGTGCACTTCGAGGTGCGCAAGAATGCGACGGCGGTGAACCCTTCGACCTTCCTCGAATAGTCCGGCCTCCGGGTCCGACTGGATCTACTGCATGTCTCCTTAAATCGACCTCGATCTAAGGACAAAGACATGCAGAAAATCAAAGTGCTACAGCGACCTTTGCGCGTCTGATAAGACGCGCGGCGCTGTAGGAAGCGTAAGAATCAGAAGCCGCCCGCCGGATTTCGGCGGGCGGTATTTTTTGTCCATGGTCGAGCAGATTTGGCCAACGATCCGATCGCTAACGCCTATGCGTCCAGTCGATGGCGCATGCGTCCGGCAAGATCCTGAATGAATTGCCAGGCGACGCGGCCGGACCTTGCGCCGCGGGTCGTCGCCCATTCGAGTGCTTCCGCATGCAGGGTCTCGGCCTCGACCGCAAAGCCGTAATGCTTTGCATAGCCATCGACCATGGCAAGGTAGTCTTCCTGGCTACACTTGTGGAAGCCAAGCCACAGCCCGAAGCGGTCGGACAGCGACACCTTTTCCTCGACCGCCTCGGAAGGATTGATGGCGGTCGACTGCTCGTTTTCCATCATGTGGCGCGGCAGCAGATGGCGCCGGTTCGATGTCGCGTAGAGCAGCACGTTCGACGGCCGACCTTCGACGCCACCGTCGAGTACGGCCTTCAGCGATTTGTAGGACGTGTCGTCATGATCGAAGGACAGGTCGTCGCAGAAGACGATCACGGGCACCGGTGCGGTCTTGAGGATGTCCATCAGCGCGGGCAGGGTGGCGATGTCTTCCCGATGCACCTCGACGAGCTTGACCGCGACGCCGGTATCGCGGGCGACCTGCGCATGCACGGATTTCACCAGCGAAGACTTGCCCATGCCACGGGCGCCCCACAGGAGAACGTTGTTGGCAGGAAAACCTTCGGCGAAGCGCAGCGTGTTGTCGAGCAGGATGTCACGGACGTGATCCACTCCTGATATCAGCGACAACTCGATACGGTTGGGCTTGGCAACCGGTTGCAGGTGATGTGTGGCTGGAGCCCAGACGAAGCATTCGGCGCCGTCCCAGTCATTGCTTGCTGCGGCTGGACCGGCCATGCGCTCGATCGCCGCGGAAAGCTTCTGCATTTCCCTGATGAGAACGTCGATCTTTGCATCCGGCATATGTCTATCTCCAACAACTGAATCAATCATTTGGTCGCACTGCAATGAAAACGGGGCGCCTGAAACGGCACGCGATTGCCCCGCAATTGCGACGCTACCGTTAACAGACACCCGGTAGCACGCAGGTTTGCGCTGGAAAAGGCCGCAGAGCCCCGTGCGGGGGGTTCTCCTCTTGTGCAAATTGTGTCAGAGGCACAGGAACGGGTAAGGGTGCCGCCGCTTTGCAGAGCGGCCGCGCGCCCCTATATTCCGGCCGATTTGGTGCGGAGGAACCGCCGATATTTGAACTCAAGGAGTGATCGATGTTCATTACCGAAGCTTTTGCGCAGACAGCCGGTGCCCCTTCCACCGGCGGCGCGGACATTCTCATGTCCATCCTGCCGTTCCTGCTGATCTTTGTTGTCATGTATTTCCTGATCATCCGTCCGCAGCGCGCCCAGATGAAGCGCCGCGAGGAGCTGTTGAAGAACATCCGCCGCGGTGATCAGGTGGTGACCGGCGGCGGCATCGTCGGCAAGGTTACGAAGGTCGTCGATGACAACGAACTCGAAGTCGAAATTGCCGAAGGCGTGAAGATCCGCGTCGTTCGCAGCGGCGTATCTGAAGTTCGCGTCAAAGGCGAACCTGTGAAAGAATAAGGGACGCGGACAGCCACCATCCGACGAACAACTGGAGCGTTTGAGGCATGCGCAGATTTCCGCCGTTGAAACGTATCCTCGTCTGGTTGGTGGCACTCGCCGGCATCGCCTGTGCGTTGCCGAATGTTCTGAGCCGTGAAGAGGCAGCCGGATTACCGTCCTGGCTGCCGCATCGCCAGGTGGCGCTCGGCCTTGATCTCCAGGGAGGCTCGCACTTCATGCTGCGGGCCGCGCGCAGCGACATCGTCGCCGAGAGGCTCGAAGCGGTCGCCAGCGAAGTCGGAAAGTCCCTGCGCGATGCCGATATCGCCTATATCGGCCTATCGGGCGAAGGTCAGTCGATTTCGTTCCGGGTTCGGGACCGTGCGCAACTCCCCGCCGCTCGCGATAAGCTGAAGACACTGACGGCGCCGGTCGATGCCGGCGGATTTGGCTCCGGGTCGATTTCCGAAGTTGTGTTTGACAGCGCCGACGAGGATGAACTCGTCCGTCTGCGCCTGACCGACGAAGGCATCGACTACCGGCTGTCACTGGCCCTTGCGCAATCGATCGATGTGGTGCGTCGCCGCGTCGCTGAAGTTGGCGTTCTGGAGCCGCTGATCCAGCGCCGTGGCGAAGATCGGCTCATCGTCCAGGTGCCGGGGCTCGACGACCCACAACGACTGAAAGATCTGCTCAGCCAAAGCGCACATCTGACTTTCAGATTGCTGGATACGTCCGTGCCCGTTGAGCGAGCCGTCGATGGCCAGGTGCCAGCGGGCGCAGAAGTCCTCTATTCCTATGACGATCCGCCGGTTCCCTATCTGGTCCAGAAGGAACCATTGCTGGCGGCGGCCAGTTTTGTCGCCGCGCAGCCGGAAGCAGATGCCGGCGCCGATACGGCGTCGGTCGCGGTCAAGCTCGAGGCGGCCGCGCAGCAGCGGGTTACCGCCGTCACGGCGCAGCAGTCGGAGGCGAAGATTGCGATCGTTCTTGATGGCCAGGTTGCCGCAACGCCCAAGCTTTCGGAAGCCGTCAAAGGCGACACGGCGCGCATTTCTGCCGAGCTTCCGGCCGACTCTGCTGCGGATCTCGCCGCTCTCATCAGGACCGGACCGCTCCCAACACCGCTGACTTTCGTCGAGGAGCGGACGGTCGGCCCGGGTGTCGGTGACGACGCGATTGCCTATGGCCTCAAGGCCGGCTTTGTCGCGGCGATCGCCGTCGCCGCCTCGATGATCTTCTTCTACGGCGTTTTCGGTGTCTTTGCCATCATCGCGCTCGCCTTGAATATTGTCTTGATCCTTGCGACGCTTTCCGTGTCGGGGGCGACGCTGACCCTGCCGGGGATTGCCGGCATCATCCTGACGATCGGCGTCGCGGTCGATTCGAACGTGTTGATCTACGAGCGCCTTCGCGAGGAGGTTCGTGGTGGCGAGCCCTTGCTCCGCACGATCAACAACGCCTTCTCTCGCGTCTTCAGCAGCATTTTCGACGCCAACCTGACGATGCTGATCGCCAGCGCCATCCTGTTCTACCTCGGTTCCGGGCCAGTGCGCGGTTTCGCCGTCACTCTCGCGATCGGCAGCGTCACGACGCTTTTCACCGCCTATACGGTGACCCGTCTGATCGTGAAGCGTTGGCTCCGGCAGTGGAAGTCGGAACGCCTGCCGAAGGGCATTCGAACCGGGCGCTTCAGCGATCTGGACATCCGTTTTATGCAGATCCGTAATCCGGTGTTCATCCTGATGGCCGCCTTGTCGGCGGCCTCGGTGCTCCTGCTTGCGGGTATCGGGCTCAATCTGGGTGTGGACTTCAAGGGCGGCTCGATCATCGAGCTGCACTCCAAGGGCGGTCCCGTCGACGTTGCCGACCTCCGCACCCGCCTCGACGAGCTGAACTTTGGCGAGGTCCAGGTCCAGCAACTGGGCTCGGGCGAGGATGTGCTGGTGCGGGTTCCGTCTCAAGAAGCGGGCGACAATGCCGAGCAGACCGCAGCCAGCGTCATCAGGACGGAGCTGGCCGACGAATACGACTTCCGCCGCGTCGAAGTGGTTGGCCCGGTTGTTTCGAGCGAGCTGACGCGCGCGGGAACGCTTGGGCTCGCAATCTCCTTCGTGGCGATCCTGCTCTATGTCTGGCTGCGTTTCGAGTGGCGCTTTGCCGTCGGTGCGATTATCGCAACCGTGCACGACGTGCTGCTGACGATTGGGTTCCTGGTGCTGACGGGCATCGAGTTCAATCTCGGCAGTATCGCCGCCGTTCTCACCATCGTCGGCTACTCGTTGAACGATACAGTTGTGATCTACGATCGCATTCGCGAGAATCTCGGCCGCTATCGCCGCATGCCGCTTTCGGTGCTGATCGATACGTCGATCAACCAGACACTCTCGCGCACGATCCTGACGGCGCTGACGACCATTCTGGCGCTCGCCGCGCTCTATCTCTTCGGCGGCGGCCTCATTCGCTCATTCAGCATCACCATGCTGTTTGGTGTCGTCGCCGGGACGATCTCCTCTATCTATATCGCCGGCCCGATCCTCATCCTCTTCGGGAAGCGGACCGACCACATTCCGGGGGACGAAAACGCGTCCGGCGCGGATACGGGTGCTGCCGGCGCGGCAAAGGGTACAGTTTGAAATGCCCAAGGGTATTGAAATTCGCGAAGCGCATTTTCCGGGCCGCGCACCGATCGATGCCTATGGCAACGGCGGCTTTCGCTTTGCGGACATGTCGCATCGCGGCTCGATCCTGATGCTGCCCTCGGGCGTCTATGCGTGGGACGTGGCCGAAGGCGATCCCCTGGCCGTCGAGAAATTCCTCAGGGTCATCGATGAGGCGAAAGACATCGAAGTGCTGCTGGTTGGCACCGGTAAGGACATCCGCCCGCTGCCCGCAGACCTGAAGGCCGCGCTGCGTGCCGTCAATGTATCGTCGGATCCGATGAGCACCGGGGCTGCGGTTCGCACCTACAATGTGATGCTGGCCGAATCGCGTGCTGTCGCCGTCGCGCTGATCGCTGTCTGATCGGGCATTCGGGGAAGACGACGTGCAAGATATTTCCGCTCAGATCCTGGCCGACCTCAGGGATACGGACCGCGACCGCTATCTCGCCTGCCTGCTTGCCCCCGCCGACAAGCAGCGCTCGCTCGCGGCACTCTATGCCTTCAACGCGGAAATCGCGCGAATTCGCGATCTCGTGCATGAGCCGATTCCAGGCGAAATCCGCATGCAGTGGTGGCGCGATCTCATCGGCAACGATGCAGCCTCCGGTGAGGGGCATCCGCTCGCCGAAGCGCTTCTGCAGTGCATTCGCGAGCACAGGCTGCCGGTCTCGGTCCTGCAGAACATGATCGATGCCCGGATCTTCGATCTCTATGACGACCCCTTGGAAGACCGCTCGGCGCTCGAAGGTTATGCCGGCGAGACCGCTTCGGCCTTGATCCAGCTCTCGTCGCTGGTGCTCGACCCGCAGAATGCGGCCAAATCGGCGGAAGCCGCTGGTCACGCCGGTGTGGCGCAGACTGTCGCCGGCCTCCTGATGCTGTTGCCGCTGCATCTGAGACGCGGCCAGGTCTATTTGCCGGCAGAACTGCTGCGCGCGACCGGCCTTGATCGGGAAACGCTTATTGCCGGCAAAGACAGCGACGGTATCGGCCGGGCGATTAGGGCATTTTCTGGGTTCGGGCGGGATCATCTTGCCAAGGCACGGGCTCAGATGGCGGCGATCTCGCCGTCGAATTTTCCGGCGTTCGTGCCGCTCGCGCTGGCCGAGCCGATCTTCGATCGCGCCGAGGCGGCTGGCGCTGGACTTTTAAAGACACCCATCCGGCCGGCGCAATGGCGGCGGCAATGGTGGATGTGGCGCGCCGCTCGGCGGCGTCGCTTCTAGGGCGGCAAAGCAGACGCGCTACTTGTTAAGAACCCGATGCGTTCCGCGTCGGCGCGCCCGACGGGACGCCAAATTGGCACAAGCCTCGTAGTCTATAGAAGCGGTTTATCGGCGTCATGCCGAGCGAAGGGGAGCGCCCGCGGATGCTTTGGTTATTGCTCATCGCCGTCATTGTTCTGGCCGGCGCATTCTACATGTGGATGAACGCTCGTGCCGAGCGGGATTGGGACAATCCCGATGCAGGTTCTGCGATGGTGGAATTCGGGCGCGCATTTCCGGATGAGGCGATCCGGGCACTGCATTCCACCGCGGATCGGAAGGCGATCTTCCTGAGGCTGCACGACGGCAAGGCGGGCTTCATCCAATCGCATGGCACGCACTATGTCTGCCACGTCATCCAGCCTGGAAAGGTCCGGGTGAACAGCTCTGAGACCGGCCGTGGGCTGATCGTGCATTTCCCCGACTTTGCCTATCTGGACAATGCCTTCGAGTTCCAGAACGCCGGCGAGGCGGCGGAAGTTTCTCTCTGGCTGCTCGGCAGCTTCAACCCGAAATCGGAATTCACGCAGCCCAACTCGGAACCGTCCCCTGCAGCGCAGTCGAGCGAGTAGCGACTTCACAGTTCCATTCAAAAGAAACGGCCCGCTGGCGGTATCACGAGCGGGCCGTTTCGTTGTTCTGGTCTCATATTCGCCGTCAGGCGGACTTGCCGAGCCATGCGGCGCAATCGGCGAGCGCACGCGACGCCGTTGCCTGCTTCTTGGCAGCGGCCTTTTCCTTGCCACGGAAGCGCTTGGCGCCCTCCGGCTTGGTGATTGCTCCCGGATCGAGCGGCGGGAACAGGCCGAAATTGACGTTCATCGGCTGGAACGAACGTTTGCCCGGCTCATCGTCGGAAACGATGTGCCCGCCGGTGATATGGTTCAGCAGCGCGCCGAAGGCGGTGGTCGCTGGCGGTGCGGCCAAAGTCGCGCCCTTGCGCTCAGCGGCGGCGAAGCGCCCGGCGAGCAGGCCGATGCTGGCGCTCTCCACGTATCCTTCGCAGCCGGTGATCTGACCGGCAAAGCGCAGGCCCGGGCGCGACTTCAGCGTCAGCGTTCGGTCGAGCAGCGTTGGCGAATTGATGTAGGTGTTGCGGTGCAGGCCGCCGAGGCGTGCAAATTCGGCATTCTCCAGGCCCGGGATCATCCGGAAGACTTCCGCCTGGGCGCCGTATTTCAGCTTCGTCTGAAAGCCGACCATATTGTAGAGCGTGCCAAGCGCGTTGTCCTGGCGCAGCTGCACGACGGCATAGGGCTTGACCGTGGGGGTATGGGCGTTGGTGAGGCCCATCGGCTTCATGGGTCCGTAACGTAGAGTCTCGCGGCCGCGTTCGGCCATGACCTCGATCGGCAGGCAGCCATCGAAATAGGGCGTACCTTCCCACTCCTTGAAGCCGGTCTTGTCGCCGGCGACCAGCGCGTCAACGAAGGCGTTGTACTGCTCCTCGGTCATCGGGCAGTTGATGTAGTCCTTGCCGGTGCCGCCGGGGCCGACCTTGTCGTAGCGCGACTGGTACCAGCAGACGTCCATGTCGATCGTCTCGGTGTAGACGATCGGCGCGATGGCGTCGAAGAAGGCGAGCGCATCGGCGCCCGTTTCCGTGCGGATGGCTTCTGCAAGATCGGGTGCCGTCAACGGGCCGGTTGCGATGACCGCAAGATCCCATTCCCTCGGCGGCAGGCCGGTGATTTCTTCGCGCACGACCGTGATCAGCGGATGGGCGGCAATCGCGGCGCTGACGGCGTCAGAGAAGCCGTCGCGATCGACGGCGAGCGCGCCGCCGGCCGGAACCTGGTTGGCATCGGCGGACTTCATGATCAGCGAGCCGGCAAGGCGCATTTCCGCGTGCAGCACGCCAACCGCATTGCTGGTCGCGTCATCCGAGCGGAACGAGTTGGAACAGACGAGTTCGGCGAGACCGTCGGTCTTGTGCGCATCGGTGCCGCGCACGCCGCGCATCTCGTGCAGTATGACCGGGACTCCGGCCTCGGCGATCTGCCAGGCAGCCTCCGAACCGGCAAGGCCGCCGCCGACGACATGGATGGGAGAATGGGAAGAGGTGTCTTTGCTCATGGGCGGCTTCCTATCACGGCTCGGCCCTTCGTTCCAATGTCAATAAACGAAAACGGCGCCCGAAGGGCGCCGTTTTGGAAGTCAGTTCGAACCGTTGAGATTAACGGAAGGAACGGGCCGCAATGTTGCGGATATCGTAGCGGGTGATGCCGATATCACTGAGAGCGTGGTTCGACAGGTTGCCGAGCTCGCTGACGGTGCGGCGGTAGTTGATCCAGCTTTTTGCGATACGAATCGGGTTCATGACTTTTTCCTCAAGATCGGTTTGTCGCGACAGCCATCTGTCTGCGTCGTTGAGGTTCTTATACGCTTGTCTAATTAGAAGGTGGAGTGCAAAGAAAATGCAGCTGCTATGCATTTGTGCAGTGCATCGCCGCATAGATGGGCACCGCTTCAAAAGGTGGCATCAATTAACGATTGATTAAAATGCGGATCACTACGCTCTAGTGTTTTGTTTTTCATATGTTTTTGGAATTGGAGCGCGAGCGGTTGCAATGCGTGGCACGAGGGTGGTGCTCGCTGCTCGCCGGCGAGGTGCGCAACAGCATTTCGCACGTGCGAAAGGGCGGCGGTGATGCCAGAGCAAGAGGCAAAAGAAAACGCCCCCCGGAATGAACCGGAGGGCGTTTACTGGAGGTCGGTCGCGCTTGAAGCGCAGCCTGAATTACTTGATCGCCTGGCGAGCAACGTAGGGGATGTCGCCGCGGCCGATGCCGAGGTCGCTCAGCTCACGGTCGCTCATGCGGCCGAGTTCGTTGCAGGTCTGACGATACTTGCGCCAATTGTTGAAAGAACGTGCGAGGTTCATGATCCTATCCTTTCTAGGGTCGTGTGCCAGCGCTCATCTCTCTTGCTGGCCGTCATCTGATGGTCTGGAATATAATCGTTTTGAGCAGAAGTTACAGAGATAATGCTGCATCGCACCCATGCAGCACGTGCAAGCCTGAGCGCGGCGGACAGATGTCGGATGGCGTTCGAAACGCATCTGCAATCAGGTTCTGATGATTGAAGCTTTCGACCCAAATCGAGGGCCGGAAAACAAACAACGCCCGCTGGGGGAGGAGATCCAGCGAGCGTCGCTTTGTTCTGATCGGCAACCGGGAGGAGGAGTGTCGCCGATCCAAATCGAGGGGCGCTGGGAGGAGGAGTGCGCCGCCCCGATCGATGAGTTGAAGATAGTATGGAGTCGGGCGGAAGGGTAGCGCTGATCCAGAATGGCACCTATGCATCGAGTGCATGGCTGCGAGCGAATACAGAGAAAGTGTGCACGAATATTGTGCAATTGCGCAAAGTCGGAGATTTTCTTGCTGGGGGAGGGCTGAAAACAATAACGCCCGCTGGGGGAGGAGGTCCAGCGAGCGTCATTTGAAGTGATTGGCAACTGGGAGGAGGAGTGTTGCCAATCTGATCGGAGGAGCGTTGGGAGGAGGAGTACGCTCGACCGAATTCTCTCGGGTTTTGCCCGGGCCTTTCTCAGTAAACTGAGGCGGTTGGCCGCTTCCGCCGGCGACCGTCTGGCTTCATGCCGTCGTTCGCCTTTGATGATTTG
The DNA here is from genome assembly GCF_058792075.1 of Ensifer sp. EB106-03-01-XG145. Lineage (NCBI taxonomy): Bacteria > Pseudomonadati > Pseudomonadota > Alphaproteobacteria > Hyphomicrobiales > Rhizobiaceae > Ensifer > Ensifer sp. EB106-03-01-XG145. The sequence continues at coordinate 1,649,456 of NZ_JBYTEC010000001.1, forward strand.
AATATAGGGGCTTTAAATCGATTTGTGCAGTGCAATATCCGCATGGAAGATATGCGCATCGCGCAAGCCGTTCATCAGTCCCTTTCGGCTCGGGGCCTCAGTCGCGACAGAGCGATTGTGTTTCCGCGCCGATACGTGGTTAGCTGGTGACGCAACGGGATCATTTCAAGCATTGGATTCTTAGGGCTGGGGGCAGGATGTATCGCGCGCGTCTCGAGCGAGACTTCAAACACTGGATCGACAAGGGGCTGCTGCAGGAAGATGCCGCGCGCGCCATGCTTGCCGAGTATGACGGACGCGAGTCGACGTTCCGGGCAGGGCGCGTCCTGCTTATGCTGGCGGCCCTTCTGTTATCCGCATCGATCCTGTTGCTTGTTGCCGCCAATTGGGAGGAACTGCCGCGCCTCGCGCGCGTCGCCGGCATCGTCGCCTTGATCTGGGGCTTCCACTTCGCCGCTGCCTGGCTGATCCAGAATGGCAGGACGACATTTGCCGCCGCGGCGCTGGTTCTGGGCGCGGCGGCCTTTGGCGGCGGCATCGCGCTCATCGGGCAGATGTATCATTTGTCGGGCGATGCGGCGGATGCAGCGCTGCTCTGGTTCGTTGGCGCCTGCCTTTCGGCGCTCGCGTTTCGCTCTGCAGCGATGGCAACGGCCGCTGGCGGGCTCGCTTGGTTCTATTTCGGTACCATGTTGACGGAAAATGGTTTCAGCACGGCTTCTGACTGGCACTTGTGGTCCGTGCCGGTTCTGGCCGTGATCGTCGTTCTTCTGGTCCGCTTCACGGAGGCGGGCAGGGCCCGGCATCTGGCCTATCTGCTCGTCCTTTCCTGGCTCGGCTGGCTTTATCTGGATAGTCCGTCACTTGCTTTCGCGGTCGGCCTCGCAGTCCTCGGCCTTGCGGCCTTTCTGGCGGCGACCCTGCCGGGTTCGCCCGTGCGCCAACTTGCGCTCGAGGCGGGTTCAGCGCCCGCTTTCTATTCCTTCGCGCTCGCCCTGCTTGGTTTCACCGGACTTCAATACGAGGCGGTTGGGGTGACGACGGAGGTCGCGACCGGAACAGGCACGCTGTTGGTTGCGCTCCTGGGCATTGCGCTTGCCGGTGCGCAGAACGGGGCGGTGCGTTATCTCGGTTACATCGCCTTTGCCGGCGAGCTTCTCTATCTCGCCTTCGAAACCTTGGGATCGATGCTTGGCACATCGGGCTTCTTCCTGATTTCGGGCCTGGTCGTCGCGTGCATCGCCTGGCTGGTCATTCGGATCGAGGGGCATATGGCGCGAACGCGCCAGGCGGAGGTTTCTCAATGAACAGTGGTGCATCGACCAGACGTTGGCTGAACCCGCTGCTCGCCGCCCTGCTTGTGGCCGGCGTCCAGACGGCGGCGCTCGGTTACATGATCGAAAGCAGGGCTTCGATCCTCAGAAGCGGGCGGGATGTCCTTCTGAAGACCGTGCCCGTCGATCCGCGCGACCTGCTCAGAGGCGACTACGTGATACTGAGCTATGATATTTCAAGGTTGCAGCCGGAACTGTTCAAAGGTGGACTTCCGACACAATCGGGCGAGGTGATGCTCTATGTTCGGCTGGCGAAGCAGCCAGACGGTTTCTGGACGGCGACAGAAGCGTCGTTCCAGCCGCTGCCGGTGACCGGCGACAGCGTCGTGCTCCGCTCGCTTCCATTCTCCTACTATCCGTCGCCGTCGCCGTTACCCTTGACCGTGGACTATGGCATCGAGCGCTTCTACGTGCCGGAGGGCGAAGGGCGCACATTGGAAGAGGCGCGCAATGCCGAGGCGCTCTCCGTCAACATCCGCGTTGATGGCAAGGGCAGAGCACAGATCCGCGAGATCGCGGTCAATGGCAGCCCGGTCTATGAAGAGCCCCTTTATTGAGGCTCCGCGAACGCGCTCCGATCCGTCGTGGAATTCCGCATTTTCCCTTTGATCCCGTGAAAACGAGTGATATAGAGACGCCGCGCTCGGGAAAGCCCTGAACTTTCAGCATGCCCATTGTATCCGCGGTATTCCGCTGGTTGGACTTGCGGAAATACGGTCAGGCGGTGCGATTGTCTGAACGCGGGTATGGTGAAATTGGTAGACACGCCAGATTTAGGTTCTGGTGCCGCAAGGCGTGGGAGTTCAAGTCTCTCTACCCGCACCAGACAGCGATCGCGCCTAAAGTCCGGATTCTGCGAGGATGAAGGGGGCTGGAGTGCCATTTTGCTTGCAAAACGGTTGCAGAACTGCGTAAAGCCACTCCCGGCAAATGGATCGGCTCACGTGCTCGCCAGACCTTTCGAAGGGGAAGAGCACAGTCAACGTGAAATGAAGGTTTGAACATGCAGGTTATCGAAACGCTCGCTCAAGGGCTGAAGCGCGAACTCAAGGTCGTTATCCCGGCCAAGGACATGGAAGCTCGGATGAACGAGCGCCTGGCCGAAGTGAAGGACCGTGTGAAGATCAACGGCTTCCGTCCGGGCAAGGTGCCGGTTGCGCACCTGAAGAAGGTCTATGGCAAGTCGATCATGGCTGACCTCGTCAATGAGATCGTCCGCGAGAAGCCGACCGAGATCCTGTCGGGCCGCGGCGAGAAGTCGGCGACCCAGCCGGAAGTCGCGATGACCGAGGACGAGGCCGAAGCCGACAAGATCCTCAACGCGGAAGCTGACCTCGAGTTCACCGTTGCCTACGAAATCATCCCGGCGATCGAACTCAAGGACGTGAGCGGCATCAAGGTGACCCGCGAAGTCGTCGAGATCGCTGACGAGGAAGTCAACGAGCAGATCCTGAAGATCGCCGAAAGCGCCCGCAGCTACGAATCGAAGAAGGGCAAGGCCGCCAACGGCGACCGCGTCACGATCGATTACCTCGGCAAGGTCGACGGGGTTGCCTTCGACGGCGGCAAGGACGAAGACGCTGAGCTGGTTCTCGGCTCCAACCGCTTCATCCCGGGCTTCGAAGAGCAGCTCGTTGGCCTGAAGGCCGGCGACGAAAAGACCATCACTGTCAACTTCCCGGCTGACTACCCGGCCGCAAACCTCGCCGGCAAGGAAGCGACCTTCGACATCACCGTCAAGGACGTCGCTGCCGCCCAGGACATCGAAATCAACGACGAACTGGCCACCAAGCTCGGCCTCGAATCGGCTGACAAGCTGAAGGAAATCGTCCGCGGCCAGATCGAAAGCCAGTACGGCAACCTGACCCGTCAGAAGGTCAAGCGTCAGATCCTCGACCAGCTCGACGAACTCTACCAGTTCGAAACGCCGGAGCGCCTCGTCGAAGCCGAATTCGAAAACATCTGGCGCCAGATCAACACCGACCTGCAGCAGGCCGGCAAGACCTTCGCTGACGAAGAAACCACCGAAGAAGAAGCCCGCGCCGAATACCGCAAGCTCGCCGAGCGTCGCGTTCGCCTCGGCCTGGTTCTTTCGGAAATCGGCGAAAAGGCCGGCGTCCAGGTCAGCGACGACGAACTGCAGCGTTCGCTGTTCGAACAGCTCCGCCAGTTCCCGGGCCAGGAAAAGCAGATCCTCGACTACTTCAAGAACACCCCCGGTGCTGCCGCTTCGCTGCGCGCTCCGCTGTTCGAAGAAAAGGTCGTCGACCACCTGCTCGGCGAAATCTCGGTAACCGACAAGACGGTTTCCAAGGAAGAGCTGACGGCTGACGACGAAGAGGGCGAAGGCAAGGCTGCCAAGAAGGCTCCGGCCAAGAAGAAGGCCGCTGCCAAGGCTGAAGCCGCCGAAGGCGAAGAAGCCGCCGCTCCGAAGAAGAAGGCTCCGGCCAAGAAGAAGGCCGCTGACGACAGCGCCGAGTAATCGGACCGAAGCCTTAGGAATCAAAAAGCCCTGCCGCTTGCGGCAGGGCTTTTTTCGTTTGAGGGGCGTCGGTGACGTCGCCGTCTCAGCGGCGTGGCGAAATGGCCCGGCCGATGTCCAGGAGGAGGGCGCGATGGTCGGAGACTTCCGGCCGTTCGACGACATCGAACCGGGCGACATCAACCTCGCCACTCACCAGCATGTAATCGGCAAAGCGGCCGCCCTTCAGATAGTGCGACGTCCGAGTATCCGTGTGGCCACGGGAAACGACCAGGTCAGTCAGCCCTAGCTCTGCGAGCACCTGAAAGGTCACGCTGTCCGGGAGCACGTTGAAGTCACCGCACACGACAAGCCGCTCATCGCCCGGCCAGACCTGACGGATGAGGTTTACCAGCGCGTCTGCCTGCGCGTGCCGTGCCGGTGTGTCGTTCTTGCCGCCGATCTCCCGTAGGCCATGCATCTGGGCGATGGTGATTGCCGTGCCGGCATCATGGTCGAACAGGCGGATGCAATGGGCATTGCGGGCACGTGGATGTGGCCCCCAGCCCTCGGATGAAAAGCTGCCATGCACGAAGCCGAGCGCCTGACCGATGACGGAATGGGAGCGTCGGACGAAGGTCGCGAGCCCAAATTCCGAGGCCACCGGCCTGTCGCCGTCAAAGAGCGTGCCGCGCGCCGTCGGGCAGAAGCAGCCATCATGCCAAGGAAGTGCTGCCGCGATCTCATCGAAGAGGTTGGCGCGCTGCGGCAGTTCGACATCTGTATCGCGATAGGTGAGCCATTCGGCGTCGGTCGTCGGCGACCGCGCGATCTCCTGCAGACACAGGACATCGGCGTCGACTTCCGCCAGATATCTCATCAATGGGGAATGGAGCTTGCCGCCCCAGGCATTGAGGGAAAGGATGCGCATGGCGTTCATGTCTCTTCATCAGGAGCGGCAAGGCTACCCGATTCGCTGGCATGGTGGCGTGCACGCAATCTTGAACGGCGCTCTGGGCGATAGGTGACAAAGCGGTATTGCTCGTCACCTATCGAATTGGATCCCTTTGACTGCCGTTGTCGTCGTTTGATGCGTGCTCAGATATGTCGCTAGCGGCTTACGCTTTCGGCAGTTCCTGCTTGATCTCGCCCATGCGGTTCCAGGCGTCGAGGCCGGCAATCTTGTAGGCTTCGGCAAGCGTCGGGTAGTTGAAGGTGTTCTCGACGAAATACTCGACCGTGCCCTTGAGGTTCAACACAGCCTGACCGATGTGGACCAGCTCGGTCGCGCCTTCGCCGATGATGTGCACGCCGAGAAGACGGCGGGTCTTCATCGAGAAGATCATCTTCAGAAGACCGGATTCGAGACCCATGATGTGACCGCGCGAGGTCTCGCGAAAACGGGCAATGCCGCATTCGTAAGGGATGCCGCGTTCCTTCACCTCTTCTTCCGAAAGGCCGCAGGTGGAGATTTCCGGCACCGCGTAGATGCCGTAGGGGAAATACTTCTGCGGTTCCATGGCAATCGCGCCGACAGCAACGCGAGCCGCAATGCGGCCCTGTTCCATAGAGGTCGAGGCAAGGCTCGGGAATCCGACGACGTCGCCGGCGGCATAGATGTTCGGGACCGATGTCTGGAACGTCTCCGGATTGACCTTGAGCCGCCCGCGGCTGTCTGCCTCGAGCCCGGCGGCCGGCAGGTTGAGCGTATCGGTTGCCCCCATGCGTCCGGCGGCGAAAAGCACCATGTCGGTGACGATCTTGCGGCCATTGTCGAGCGTCAGCAGGACCTTACCATCGTCGAGCCGCTCGACCGTCTCGGCCTTCTGTCCGAGATGCAGCTTCATGTTGCGATCGCGCAGCTGGTAGATGAAATCCTCGACGATCTCCTTGTCGATGAAGTCGAGCATCGTTGTCTTCGGGTCGATGACCGTCACGTGCGTGTCGAGCGCGCTGAAGATCGTCGCATATTCGATGCCGACGACGCCGGCGCCGATGACGACGAGCGAACGCGGCAGTTCTGCGATATCGAGCAGTTCGTCACTGTCGAGCACGCTCTTGCCGTCGAAGGGCATGTAGTCCGGACGGAAAGGCTTGGTGCCGACGGCAAGCATGATGCTGGTGCCTGAAACAAGCAGGGTCTCGCCGTCGTCCTTGACGACCTCGAGCGTGGTCGGATCGACGAAGCTTGCCTTGCCGCGCATCTGCTGCACGCGGTTACGGGCAAACTGGTGTTCGAGGACCTCGACCTCGTGATTGAGGGTGATGATCAGCCGTTGCCGGAGATCGTCGGCGCTGATCTCCTGCTTGACGCGATAGGCCCGCCCGTAGAAGCCCCGCTCGCGCCAGCCGGAAAGATTGAGCGCCGTCTCCCGCAGCGTCTTGGAGGGGATGGTGCCCGTGTGCACCGAAACGCCGCCGACGCGTTTTCCCTGTTCGATGACGAGGACCTTCTTGCCGAGCTTGGCGGCCTGGATGGCGCCGCGGCGGCCGGCGGGCCCGCTTCCGACGACGATGAGATCGAACTGAGTCATGGGCATTTCCGTTTGAAGGGAAGAATCGTTGTGCATCGCAAAAACTCTCGCTTGCAAGCGTCTATACCGTCAATGGCACGGTTTAATGAAGTGGTTTTCATAGCCGAAACAGCTGGATGAGAATATAAGGGAATGTGCGTATGCTTGGCTTCGTTACGACATGCCGGGCCCATCGGTGTCGTATTTGCCTGGGAGGGTGGCGATGGGATTGGAGCTGACGAACAGGGCGGTGCCGCAGCCTGACGACGAGGGCGTCATCCGGCAACCGGACCATCGGCCGGGTGTCGTTGCGGCGGCGGTCTATGAAAACGGCGTAAGGGTACGCGATATCGGCATCGAAGATGCCGGCAAATGGCGCTCGCGGCCGGGCGCGGTGGTCTGGATTGGGCTGCATGAGCCTGATGCGGAACTGCTGCGCCAGATACAGCAGGAGTTCGACCTGCACGACCTGGCGATTGAGGACGCCTGCAAGGCGCACCAGCGGCCAAAACTAGAGATCTATGGCGACTCGATCTTCGTCGTGGCGCGCACCGCCCACATGGTTGGTGACGAGATCGCCTTCGGCGAGACCCATCTCTTCGTCGGGCGAGGTTATGTCGTCTCGGTCAGGCACGGTGCGTCCACGTCCTACATGGCGGTGCGTCAGCGCTGCGAATCTTCCCCGGCAGCACTCGCCCATGGCGAAAACTATATCCTCTATTCGATCCTCGATTTCATCGTCGACAACTATATGCCGGTCATCGAGGCGATCCATGAGGAGGTCGAGGAACTGGAAGATCGGCTGTTGCGGGAGCGACTGGTCAAGGGTGACATCGAACGGCTCTACTTGATGCGCCGCAATCTTCTCAGGTTGCGCAATGCCGTGGTGCCACTCGTCGATGTCTGCCGTCGCCACGAGCACATCGATCTGCCAGGCATGGATGCGGCGCTGCAGCCGCTGTTCCGTGACGTGACGGACCACGTGCGCCGCGTCCAGGAGGATATCGATGCGTTGCGCGAGGTGCTTGCCTTTACCTTCGAGGCGAGCCTGATGGTCGGGCAATCCGAACAGACGGAAATTTCGCGCAAGCTGGCGTCCTGGGCCGCGATCCTTGCCGTGCCGACGGCGATAGCCGGTATCTACGGCATGAACTTCGACGATATGCCGGAGTTGAAGTTCCGCTACGGCTACTTCGTCGTGCTGGCGGTGATCATCGGTTTGTGCCTGACGCTCTTTCGCCTCTTCCGTCGCGCGAAGTGGCTCTGATCGCGCTGCGCCGTCAGAACAGGCGTAGGCCCTTCAGGCTGACATGCCCATCCTTGCCGATGATGATGTGATCGTGCACGGCGATCCCCAGCGGTTTCGCCGTTTCGACGATCAGCTTGGTCATGTCGATATCGGCGCGCGACGGCGTCGGGTCCCCGGACGGATGGTTGTGCACGAGAATGATCGCGGTGGCGGAGAGTTCGAGTGCGCGTTTGACCACCTCGCGCGGATAGACAGGCGTGTGGTCGATCGTGCCGGTCTGCTGCACCTCGTCGGCGATCAACGTGTTGCGCTTGTCCAGAAACAGGATCCGGAACTGCTCCTTGGTTTCGTAGGCCATTGCCGCGTGGCAATAATCGATGACGGCGCTCCAGGAGGAGAGAAGGTGCTTCTGGCGAAGCTCGCTTTTCAGGGTGCGATGGCCGATGGTGGAGATCAGCTTTAGGTCGAGGGCAACGGCCTCGCCGATGCCGTTCACCTCCTGCAATAGCGCAATCGGCGCGCCGAAGACGCCGGCAAGCGTACCGAAACGGCTGATGAGCGCCTTGGCGATCGGCTTGGTATCCTTGCGCGGGATCAGCCGGAACAAGAGCATTTCCAGGATCTCGTAGTCCGCCAGCGCCGCGTCGCCGTGCTCGCGGTAACGCGCTCTCAGCCGATCGCGATGGCCGTGATAATGCGCTTCGGGCGCCGGCGTCTTCTTGGCCGCCGGTCCCCCGTCCAACTGCAATCGCGGAAAAAACGTCCTCTCGTCCGCCGATGGCGCTTCGTCGCCTTCAGGGGAGATCGGACGCTTCTTCATGCGGCGCCGACGTTGTTGAGGCCCGGCTTGAACAGGCCGGCCGGCGACAACGTGAAGATCTCGCACCCCGCGGCGGTCACGCCGACCGTGTGCTCGTACTGCGCCGAAAGCGACCGGTCGCGGGTAACGGCGGTCCAGCCATCCGAGAGCACCTTCACATGCGGTCGGCCGAGATTGATCATCGGCTCGATAGTGAAGATCATGCCCTCGCGCAATTCGGGGCCTTCGTTGGCGCGGCCGTAGTGCAGGATGTTCGGCGCGTCGTGGAAAAGCTTGCCGACGCCGTGGCCGCAGAAATCGCGCACGACCGAGCAGCGTTCCGCTTCGGCATAGGTCTGGATCGCCTCGCCGATGGCACCGGTGCGAGCACCCGGGCGTACGGCGGCAATGCCGCGCATCAGGCTTTCATGGGTGACATCGAGCAGCCGCTCGGCCGCGCGCTTGATCTCGCCGACCGGATACATGCGGCTCGAGTCGCCATGCCAGCCATCGACGACGTAGGTGACGTCGATATTGACGATGTCGCCCTCGCGCAGCGGCTTGTCGTTGGGGATGCCATGACAGACGACGTGATTGATCGAGGTACAGGAGGACTTCGTGTACCCGCGGTAGTTCAGCGTCGCGGGCAGGGCGCCATTGTCCATGCCGAACTCGAAAACGAAGCGATCGATCTCGTCGGTCGTGACGCCCGGCTGAACGCGCGAAACGAGTTCGTCGAGGCAGCGCGCCGTCACCTGGCAGGCCTTGCGCATGCCCTCAAAATCTTCCGGTGCGTAGAGCCGGATAACGCCGGTGTTTTTGTAGGGGGCAGACCCTGCCTCGATGTAAGTCACCATTCCAAAGCTCTCATTTGTTCCAAGTCGGATTTCATAGAGCAGCGAGGGCGCCTTCGTCCACTGCCATCAATCCGGTCGGACGGATTTGCGTCGGTGATACCTGACATTTGATCGCATAGGCCTCGACCCCACGCGCCATGGCGCGATCGAAGGCTTGCGCATAGGCCGGATCGAAATCGCGGCAGATTCTCAAATGGTCGCAGTCGCCGCGCTGCACAAGATAGATCATGACGGCGCGGTGACCGGCTGCGACCATGTCGCCGAGTTCGTCGAGATGTTTGGCGCCACGTGCCGTCGGACTATCTGGAAACTCCGCGAGACCGGGCGTGCGACTGAAATGCACGTTCTTCACCTCGACATAGGCAAGGCCTCGATCGGCGTCGCTGAGCAGGATATCGATCCGCGAATTGCGGCCGTATCTCTGTTCCCGCGCGAAGCCTTGATATGTATGCAGATCGGAAACGAGGCCCAGCCGAATGGCTTCTTCAGCGAGTCGGTTCGGCAAGCCGGTATTGATCCCGACGAGTGTGCCGTCGGCTTCGACGATTTCGAGCATGTGACGGTATTTCCGCGTCGGGCTGTCGTGTTCCGACATCCAGATGCGCGAGCCCGGCGTCGTCAGGCCTCGCATCGAGCCTGTGTTCGGGCAGGAGCCGGTCATGGCGGTACCGTCGGGCTGGATCGCATCGAAGAGAAAGCGCTTGTAGCGCTGCACGAGGGTTGCCTGTGCGAGCGGCGGGTCGAAGATCAAGACATGTCCTGCAACTGTTTCATGCCCGGGCGCGAACGTACGAGCCCGGCGCTTCCTCGAGCGAATTCAGCGGGCCGCCGGGCTTGCGGGCCGGAACGCGCCTCTTGTCGAGCTTCTCGATCCATTGGTGCCAATGCGGCCACCAGGATCCCGGCGTTTCCTTCGCAGCCTTGAACCAATCGTCAAATTCGCCCTTTGGCGCGCCTCCGGTCCAGAACTGATACTTGCCCTTGTCCGGCGGGTTGACGACACCGGCAATGTGGCCGGAGCCGGAAAGCACGTAGGTGACCTTGCCGCCAAAGGAAGAGCTGCCCAGGAAAACCGACCGCGGCGGGGCGATGTGGTCTTCCTTGGTGGCGAGATTGTAGATCGGGATTTTCACGTCGCCGAGGGACACCTGCCGGCCCGCCAGCATCATCTCGCCCTTCGAGAGTTTGTTCTCGAGGTAGCAATTGCGCAGATAGAAGGAGTGGTTGGCGGCCGGCATCCTTGTCGAATCGGAATTCCAGTAGAGCAGGTCGAAGGGAAGGGGATCCTGCCCCTTGAGGTAGTTGTTGACGAAGTAAGGCCAGATCAGCTCGGAGGCGCGCAGCATGTTGAAGGCGGTCGCCATCTTCGAGCCGTCGAGATAGCCCGTCACGCTCATGTTCTGTTCGATCTGGCGAATCTGCTCCTCGTCGACGAAGACCTTGAGGTCGCCCGCATGGGTGAAATCGACTTGCGTGGTAAAGAGGGTCGCGGAGCGAATGCGATCGTCGCCTTCGGCGGCATGCAGCGCGAGGGTCGCCGCAAGCAAGGTGCCGCCGACGCAATAGCCGATGGCATCGACTTCGCGCTCGCCGGTCGCCTGCTCGACGATATCGAGCGCAAAGCCGATGCCTTCGCGCGCATAGGCTTCCCAGTCCTTGGTCGCATGCCGTTCATCCGGGTTCACCCAGGAGATCACGAACACCGTGTGCCCTTGGTCGACGGCCCATTTGATGAAGGATTTCTGCGGGTTGAGATCGAGAACGTAGAACTTGTTGATCCACGGCGGGCAGATCAGCAACGGACGCTTCAACACCGTCTCCGTCGTTGCTTCATACTGCAGCACCTGGCAGACGTCGCTTTGGGCGATGACCTTGCCTGGCGTGATTGCGATATTCTCGCCGATCGCGAACTTGCTGGTATCCGTCTGCCTCAGTTTGAGGTCGCCGCGGCCGGCGGCGACGTCCTCGGCGAACATCTGCATGCCCTTGACGAGGTTGGCGCCGTTCGATGCGACGGTTTCGCGATAGAGTTGCGGATTGGTGGTGACGAAGTTCGTGGGCGAGAGCGCGCTCGAAACCTGGCGGACGTAGAAAGCCGCCTTGTGCTTGGTGTGATCGTCGAGCCCTTCGGCGTCCTCGACCATGCGCTCGGCCCAATCCGACGTGACGAAATAGGCCTGCCGGATGAAATCGAAGAACGGGTTCTTCACCCAATCCTCGTCGGTAAAGCGCTTGTCAGTGCGCTGGAGAGCGGCAGGCTCCGGCATTCCGACGTCGCCGGACATGCGGTGGAGCGTCCGCGACCAGATCTCGAAGAAGCTGCCCATCAGGTGCGTCTGCGCTTCAAGCGTGCGCCGGGGATCGGAAAGCCAGTACTCGGAGACCTTGGAGAGCGTTTTCACCATGTCGGTGACGGGTTCGGCGAAGACGTCCGATTTCTGTCCCGATTCACGCGGCGCCAGCCAGGCGGAGGCTGCCTTGCCGAGTTGCTCCATGGCGCGGGCGAGGTTGATGGCGAGGCTTTCCGGGTCTTTGACGATATAAGGTTCGACGGATTTGGGGTCGAATCCCGTGAAGCCGTCCTTGCCAGCGGTGCCTTCCGCATTCCTCTCTGCTGTCACCCGGCGTCCTCCACAGCATCTTGTTTGTTTTGTATTTTTACATTCTGCCCGAAAATGATTACAAGGGCTAGCGCATCGTCGCGTGTCAAAACAGAGGTCGTCTTCAGTATGCTTGCCGTCGGAAAACAGCGTTCCATCACCTGGCTTGCCGGGATCGTTCTGCTAGGTACGCTTGCAGGCTGCAACAGTCAGAAGACAAACTTCGAGAACTATCCTTCGGTCTATGGCCAGAAGCCGGCCGCGACGACGCAGATGACCAATGAGGAGGCGGCCGACATGCAGGCGCGCCTGACGTCGCTTGGCGCTGCGCGCAAGTCCGGCGCGATCTCGGAGGCCGAATATCAGCGTCGTCTGAAAGAAATGCGTGCACTCGCCGAACAGCACGGTACCGACACGCTGAAAGAGATCCAGAATTAGCGCTTGCCTTTCCGGTGATTTGGACGCAAAGCGTTCAATGGCCGCATGGACGGCCGTTCACCACAGCGCACGGTTTCCCAAGGCTTGAGCCGCTGGCGGGAGCGTGCGCCAAATGAGGTTTGGAGATGGAAGAGTTTCACAAAGTCCGGCGTTTGCCGCCCTATGTTTTCGAACAGGTCAACCGTTTGAAAGCAAGCGCGCGAGCGGCCGGTGCTGACATCATCGACCTCGGCATGGGCAATCCGGATCTTCCCACTCCGCAGTCGATTGTCGACAAGCTCTGCGAGGCCGTTCAGGACCCGCGCACGCATCGTTATTCGTCGTCGAAGGGCATTCCCGGGCTGCGTCGTGCCCAGGCCGCCTATTACGCCCGTCGCTTCGGCGTCAAGTTGAACCCGGATACGCAGGTCGTCGCCACCCTGGGCTCCAAGGAAGGCTTCGCCAACATGGCGCAGGCGATCACAGCGCCCGGCGACGTGATCCTGTGCCCCAACCCGACCTATCCGATCCATGCCTTCGGCTTCCTGATGGCGGGCGGCGTTATCCGTTCGATCTCGGTCGAACCCGACGAAACGTTCTTCGGGCCGCTGGAACGCGCCGTGCGGCACTCGATCCCGAAGCCGCTGGCGCTGATCCTCAACTATCCGTCGAACCCGACGGCGCGGGTGGCAACGCTCGACTTCTACAAGGACGTAATCGCGTTCGCGAAGAAGCACGACATTATCGTGCTTTCCGATCTCGCCTATTCGGAAATCTACTTCAACGACGCGCCGCCGCCGTCTGTTCTGGAAGTTCCGGGCGCGATCGACTGCACCGTCGAGTTCACCTCGATGTCGAAGACCTTCTCGATGCCGGGCTGGCGCATGGGCTTTGCCGTCGGCAACGAACGGCTGATCGCAGCGCTGACGCGCGTGAAGTCCTACCTCGACTACGGCGCTTTCACGCCGATCCAGGTGGCGGCCACGCAGGCGCTGAACGGCGACGGCAGCGACATCGCCGAAGTCCGCAACGTCTACAAGCGCCGTCGCGACGTGATGGTCGAGAGCTTCGGCAAGGCCGGCTTCGAAGTGCCGCCGCCGGCAGCGACCATGTTTGCCTGGGCAAAGATCCCGGAAAAGTTCCGTCATCTCGGTTCGCTCGAGTTCTCGAAGCTCCTGGTCGAGAAGGCTGATGTGGCAGTTGCTCCGGGCATCGGCTTTGGCGAGCAGGGCGACGACTACGTGCGTCTCGCTCTCGTCGAGAACGAACACCGCATTCGCCAGGCGGCGCGCAACATCAAGAAATTCCTGTCGACTGCCGACGAGACGATGCATAACGTCATCTCGCTCAACGCACACAGGTGATTAAGACGGGAGGCGCGCTACGTGTGCGCCTCCTTCCACGCCGGCACCGCGGTTCTCGCGGCTCGCCCTCTACATGTTAGGAAATGGCTATGGCAGATGCCCTCAAAATCGGCATTGCGGGCTTGGGTACCGTCGGTGCCTCGCTCGTGCGAATCCTCCAGGATCGTCACGAGATGCTTGCGACAACGTGCGGGCGGGCAATCGAGACCACGGCCGTAACCGCGCGCGACCGCAACAGGGATCGCGGCGTCGATCTTTCGAAGGCCACCTGGTTCGGAGATGCCGTTTCGCTGGCGCGGGACGCCGATATCGACGTCTTCGTCGAGCTGATGGGCGGCTCGGGCGATCCGGCCTATTCGGCCGTCAAGGCGGCGCTTGAGCGCGGCATTCATGTCGTGACCGCCAACAAGGCGCTGCTTGCGGCTCATGGCATCGAACTCGCCAAGATCGCCGAGGAGAAGGGCGCGCTGCTTAACTACGAAGCGGCGGTTGCCGGCGGTATCCCGGTCATCAAGGCTCTGCGCGAATCCATGACCGGCAACACGATCTCGCGCGTCTACGGGATCATGAACGGTACCTGCAATTACATCCTGACGAAGATGGAGAAGGAAGAGCTTTCCTTCGAAGCCTGCCTCAAGGAAGCGCAGCGCCTCGGCTATGCCGAAGCCGATCCCGCCTTCGACATCGAAGGCAACGACACGGCGCACAAGCTGTCGATCCTCACGAGCCTTGCCTTCGGAACAGCGATTGCGGCCGACGACATCTACCTCGAAGGCATCACCAACATCTCGATCGACGACATCCATGCGGCAGCCGATCTCGGTTACCGGATCAAGCTTCTGGGCGTCGCACAGCGCACCGACAGCGGCATCGAGCAGCGCGTCCACCCGACGATGGTGCCCTATGATTCCGTCATCGCGCAGGTCGACGGCGTGACCAATGCGGTCGCGATCGAATCCGACATTCTCGGCGAATTGCTGATGGTCGGCCCCGGTGCCGGCGGCAATGCAACCGCCTCGGCGGTTCTCGGCGATATCGCCGACATTGCGAAGAGCCGTCCCGGCGCCCAGCACGTTCCGGCCTTCGGCCGTCCGACCAATGCGCTGCTTCCCTACAAGCGCGCACAGATCCAGAGCCACGAGGGCGGCTATTTCATCCGCCTGAAGGTCGTCGACCGCACCGGCGTTTTCGCCAGCATCGCCACCCGCATGGCGGACAACGGCATCTCGCTGGAATCGATCATGCAGCACTCCAAGCAACTCATGGAAGGCGGCGAGCCGCAGACGATCATCCTGGTCACGCATGCGACTTCGGAGCATTCCGTTCGCGATGCCATCAAGGCGATCAAGGGCGAGGGCTATCTGGTCGGCGAACCGCAGGTCATCCGCATCGAACGCCCGAAGGCGAACTGAGGACGGCATAGCCCTCAGGCCGCAAGGCACGACGGCGCGTAGCGCTGGACTGCCACCGATAGAATGGAAGCCTCGTCGTGCAAGCATGCCGGCGAGGCTTCCTGATTTGGGCAGGGCAGGAGGTTGGTGCCAAAAAGGGATCGCGGAACGTGGATCTCTGTGTATGTCGTTCCAAAAACGGTCACGATTTTCGGGGTTATGCGCTAAGAAACGTTAAGCGCAGGCGGGTGGACGAGCATGGAAGAATTGGTGGATCCGGTACAGCGGGCCTTTCTCGGCGTCGAGCAGTCGATCAGCGGTCAGCGCTGGGTGTCGCGGCTAGATCAGGCCGGCCAGAACCGGGCGCTCGCCATCAGCCAGATCCACGGCTATTCCGATCTGCTCGGTCGCGTGCTTGCCGGCCGCGGTGTCGTGCTTGACGACGCGGCGAGCTTCCTCGATCCGACGCTGCGGTCGCTGATGCCGGATCCCGATACGCTCACCGATTGCCGCAAGGCCGCCGATCGCCTGGCAGTGGCCATCAAGCGGCGCGAAAAGGTCGTGGTCTTCGGCGATTACGACGTCGACGGTGCCGCCTCTTCGGCACTGATGACCCGCTTCCTCCGTCATTTCGGCATCGATGCGGAGATCTATATTCCCGATCGGATATTCGAGGGTTACGGGCCGAATCCCGTGGCCATCGAACAACTGATCGACAACGGCGCCGAACTTATCGTGACCGTCGACTGCGGCTCGACGAGCGATGAATCGCTCGCGGTGGCGGCGAAACGCGGCATCGATGTGGTCGTCATCGATCACCATCAGGTTGGCTCAGCGCTGCCGGCCTGTCATGCGCTCGTCAATCCCAACCGGGAGGACGATCTTTCCGGGCAGGGACATCTCTGCGCCGCCGGCGTCGTCTATCTCGTTCTCGTCAACGCGCTGCGCGTTCTCCGCAATGCCGGCGATGGCCGTGTTGCATCCTTCGATCTGCTGGCGCAGCTCGATCTGGTGGCACTGGCGACCGTCTGCGATGTCGTGCCGCTCAAGGGCCTCAATCGGGCCTATGTCGTCAAGGGACTGATTGCCGCGCGGCACATGGGCAATGTTGGGCTCGCGGCGCTGCTGAGGAAGGCGGCGATCGGCGGTCCGGTCACGCCCTATCACCTGGGGTTTCTGGTGGGGCCACGAATCAATGCCGGTGGCCGCATCGGCGACGCAGCGCTCGGCAGCCGCCTTCTGGCGATGGACGATGCCGGAGCGGCGGAAAAGATCGCGGCGCAGCTTGATGAACTCAACCGCGAACGCCAGGCCATGGAAGCCGTCATGCTGGCCGAGGCCGAGGCCGAAGTTCTTGCGGAATACGGCACCGGCGAGGGCGCCTCGGTGATCGTTACGGCGCGCGAAAACTGGCACCCCGGCATCGTCGGGCTGCTCGCCGCCCGCATCAAGGAAAAATTCCGCCGGCCGACCTTTGCCATCGCCTTCGATCCGAATGGCCGCGGCACCGGCTCGGGCCGCTCGATCAATGGCTTTGACATGGGCAAGATGGTCCGGGCGGCCGTCGATGGGGCCCTGCTGGTCAAAGGCGGCGGTCATGCGATGGCTGCCGGCCTGACGGTGGAGCGTGCGAAGCTCGGCAAACTCCGGCAATTCTTCGAGGAGCGTGCGGAGGCGGCGGTGCGCGATCTCGTCGCCATCCAGACGCTCAAGGTCGATGGCGCGCTCGCCGCCTCCGGCGCGACGCTGGAGCTTATCGATCTCCTGGAACAGGCCGGCCCCTATGGCTCGGCGCACCCGCAACCGGTCTTTGCCTTCCCGCAGCATCGGCTGCGCGACAGCCGGCAGGTGGGCGCCAACCACATCAAGGTGACGCTGGAGGGCCAGGACGGCAGCCGGCTCGACGGCATAGCGTTCCGGGCAACGGAGACGCCACTCGGCGATTTCCTGCTCGCGAGCCGCGGCACGTCTATTCATGTGGCGGGTTCGGTCTCGGCGGACCTTTGGCAAGGTCAGCGCCGCGTGCAGCTACGCGTCACGGATGCGGCGAGGGCCCTGTAACCTCGCCGAACAGGAATCGCTCAGATTTGAGCGGCGGCTGGTGCTCTTGCGAGCAGGGATTGGCACGCCCAACGGGACTCGAACCCGTGTTGCCGCCGTGAGAGGGCGGCGTCCTAACCGCTAGACGATGGGCGCCCATGCTTCTGACTGATGAACTTGCAACGCAGTCTTGCGGCCGTGAGCAATTCAGCTGCGGATATTATGCTTTTTCAGCGCAAACGACGACATAAATCCAACTGCATCGCTCCGGCGACAAGGTCGCGAGATTCGATCGAAAGTGAGCCGCAAGCGCAAGTTTGCTGCGTAGCTATATTGGAGATGTGGGGGAGAAATTCAACACAGTGGCACGCCCTAGGGGAGTCGAACCCCTCTTCCCAGAATGAAAATCTGGTGTCCTAACCGATAGACGA